>NZ_LQWY01000074.1:458-14916 GCF_001643235.1 Domibacillus aminovorans | reverse complement strand
CAGTGACAGCCGAAACCATCTTTCAAAAGAAGATCATGAAATCTTCGATATTATTCGGTATTAGCCCCGGTTTCCCGGAGTTATCCCAATCTGTAGGGCAGGTTGCCCACGTGTTACTCACCCGTCCGCCGCTAATCTAAAGGAGCAAGCTCCTTTAGATCCGCTCGACTTGCATGTATTAGGCACGCCGCCAGCGTTCGTCCTGAGCCAGGATCAAACTCTCCAAAAAGTGTTTGACTTGCTCATAAATAAAACATGTTAAAAATTAACGTTGGCGTTTATTTTGTTCAGTTTTCAAAGATCAATTTCAATCGCCGTTATCAACGACAGCTAATTAATCATATCATTTAACGATTCATAAGTCAATAGCATTTTTCAAAATTACTATTCTTAGAAAATATTTCTTCGTTAAAGATTCTTATCTATTTTACTTAAAGCCGCTATATTGTAGTAGCGGATGATTAATATAACATCTTTAAAGATATAAAGTCAATAAATATTTGACGAAACTATTATTTGCCAATAATCTTTATTCACTTTGAAAGTGAATTTCGTTCAAAAACATTGAAACAAGCGACAAAAAATATTTTATCATTTAATGAACTATAAAGTCAATAAAAATTTAAAACTATTTACTATATAAGTCACTTATCATTTCATTATTATGAAATTAATAACTAATCTATCGCACTATTATCAATGAATATGGACATTATATCTCTTATATACAATGATTTTTTGAAGAGATACGTGTATAAACCTGAAGTAAAGGGAAATCTATAAAAACTCCCTTGTTTCTATTGATAGAGCATCTGCTTATTTAGCAAATGCTCTTTTTTGACGTGTTTCTTCTATTATATAACTATTTTTCAGAGTCTTTAATTATTCACCAATATAAAAGATAAGGATTCATTACGTTAGTATGATCTTGAAATTACTTCAGTTTTATTTCCAAGACCGATATTTTAGTTTTCACGTCGTTTTAGTAGATCAAAGTGCTCCATCAATATTTGATTTGCTATCTCCTGCATACTAATTCTTTGTTCTTCCGCAGATCTTTTAATTTGATCCTTCAACATTTTTGACATATGCAGTGTAAAAATTACTTCATCGGATTCGATACGCATACTTTCACTATTAATTTGTATGGAACCTTCTACTAGATGCATCTTTACATATTGACTGATTGTCTCATTCGTATTATCAAAAATAGTATTTTTAAGTAAGAGACTCATTTCGGACATTTCATGGGGAAAAGCTTCATTCAAATCAATATAAACATTAGATAGATCACACTGTTGATAAACAAGATCTATAAATTGCATTGTTAACGGATGATTTAAAGGCAATGTTACTTTAGCGAAACCTGGTGAGGTAAGATTTTTTCCATAGGTCAGGCTATAATATGGACAAAGGTCATATTTGTAAATCCCTTCATTATAAGACACTACTTTCCTTGAAGGAAGCAGAAGGAATTGCCATTCTCCTTTTTCATCCCAAATTAAACGAGCCTCCTCAATCTCAGGAGATGAAAACCGTTGATAAAAAGCGATGTTTTGTTTCTTATCGTAGAAAGTCCGCTTTTTAATCCGTTCCTGTTCCAAATAATCGAAGTTCTCCTTCACATACCGCTGTAAATCTTCTTCATTAATATAAGAAACTTCACGGCCGCGCAAAGTCCCTTTTACGGAGGGGATCTTTTCTTCTTTTATAAATCGGAAAAGTGTTGATCGGGTAATACCTAAATAGTCTGCAGCTTCCGATGTCGTCAAGCCAAACTTTTTTCCCTGTTTTTCTTTCAGTTCTTCTACCTGGTCTTTCGGAAATAAGCGAGTACTTTGCATTCGCCACTTATGATCGGGCAACGGCGTTAGTTTCCCTTCCCTTACATATTTATAAATCGTCGGCACTGCTTTGTTAAGTAATGCGGCTACCTCTTTAGTCGTGTAATAATCATTTCTATCTTCCACATTTAATCACTCCTTCAAATCATTTATTCCTTTATTAAATTTTATCTGTTTTTTATTTTATTTTCTTATTCTATAGTGAATAATATTTAAGTATCAATTAAATTATAAATAATAAAACAATTATATAATAATGAAAATAAAAAAGTAGATTACTTTTATTTATTTTAAAAATAAAGATAACAGGTAACTAAACAAAGAAACTATTTTTTAATGATTACGATAAATATAGATCTCTTTAATATAAAAAATTTAAATAATGATATAATACAATATAAAATGATTTCTATATTTTTTTAATATTTATTTTATTTATAAGAAACAAAATGTATTCACTATTAATTAATAAAGGAATGAATGCGTTGATGAATCAATTGACAGTTGCAAATCAATCATTTGATCTTTTTTCAGTTAATCGAAAAAAAACATATGAAAGTCTTTTATCTATAAAAGAGCAGGCTGAAAAAAATGAACGACCTCCATTTGAAGATTTCGATGACCGGGAAATGCTGTATTACTTTTTATATAGGCAGACCAATATCGATGAAAATAAAAATCGAAGTGATCGGACGATTCGAGAGTATGAACGGGAATTAGCGATGATGATTAGCCAGTTGATTAAATTCGCAAACGAAATGAATTTGGATCTCGAAAACATCGTGAATAATTCTTTGTTTAAAAGTATGAGGAAACGTCATCTGCGCCGATATCAAAAATGGGTAGTAGAAGATAGCCCGCATGTTCAAAAGAAAGGTGCCTATTCAGCGGCTACGATTGCACGTAAAACAGTCATCTGGAAAAGTTTTTTCCTCTTTCTTTATCAGTCAGGTTATATACAGGAACCACTACATGAAGGACTGCTGAGTGCGACCGTGCGAAAGGATGACCGGCCAAACCGCGATTTGGGGCCTAGTGAAATCATTCAGCTATTAGATTTTTTTAGGAAAGAAAATCATCCAGTCATTTTTGGTCTGTTGCATACACTAGTAGCGACCGGATTGCGAAATGAGGAGCTTTGCAGATTGAAAGTATCTGATGTGAAATATGATAGCTTATTCGGAGGATATTACTTGTCCGTATCGGGAAAGGGAAATAAGAATCGTTCCATTCCTCTTAAATTAAAAGTAGTAGATAGTATTCATCGCTACCGGGCTGCTCGATTATTGACGACACGATTTTCGGAAGAAGACCATAGGCCACTATTTCCTACAAGTACAGGAAAGGCTTTTTCACCGTCTTATTTGGCACAATATTTAGGAAAAGCTATTGAACGCACCCATCTGCCCTTTTTAGATAGCCGAGTCAACCGAATCACTACTCACGTCTTTAGACATAGCTTTGCGATTATATCCCACAAGTCGGGAGTAGATATTTACAAAATTATGAGAAGTTTAGGTCATGAAAAAATTGAGACGACGATGATCTATATGCAGAAAATTTATGAACGGGAACAACATGCGATTCACGATTGGAAAGAGGATATCTTAGGGAATTACATATAACCAATACAAAATGACAAAAGCCGCCTCAAGAGATTCCTCTTTGAGACGGCTTTTGTCCTAATCTACTGATGTCATTTACTTATGCAATATATTCCTCAGCTGGAACATCTTTTGCTTCTTCTTTAACATAATATTTTCCTTTTGTCGCAACGGCCATAATAATCGTGACCACAAACGCTATGATAAAGGAGAAGAATGCAGATGTATTTTCTAAGAATGCGCCCATGTATCCGAATCCAGCAATGGAACCTAATAGACTGGCTACGATGAAAGCGACGACGCCAACTGGATTCCATCCATACAAATTCGATTGTCTGTACTCATAATAAGTAGGCCCAATCTTTAATAGTTTTTTAACGACGAATGCATCACTGATTAAGATGGCGGCCCATGCCATAAGAAAGATCCCTTGCGCGATCAGCACACCACTTAAATGATCTAATATTCCGCCCAGCATTAAAGCGATGGACGTTACGCCTGATACGACAACCCAAAACGGTCTTCCTGGTTTAAATTTAAAAACGTTCTCAAAAAAGTTTGATAAAGACAATGAACCGCTATATAAGTTTGTAATATTAATTCGAACCTGCGTCAATATTGTAAAGAAAACGCCTCCGATACCTAGAAGTTGAACCATATAAACCCCTGGATTTCCTTCAGCCATACGAACGCCAAACCATATACCAATAAGACCCATGATGAAAAAGCAAAGGATTTGTGGGAAAAATCCGATGATATACTTCCCTACTTTAACGTCATCTTTTTTAAGAAATCTGGCATAATCTGATGCAAGCAACGCCATCAGACCTAATAATCCGTTTTGCATGCCTATGCAAAGAAGTAGAGCCGTTCCTCCAAATTGAACACCTTCTGGCATAAAGCTTAAAAAATTCCCTTCGTAGGCTGACGTTTTATTGAATGATACAATCAAAGCGATCGCCAACATAACGATAAAGATCGGCAATGTCCATTTTTGTATTTTGTCCAGTTGCTTAATCCCAAACCAGTTTAAAGGAATCACAACAGATCCAAAGAAAACAATTAACACCCACATCGGAATAAACGGTAAAAATTCATTCACGGCATACACCATGAGAATACCTTCAAATGCACAGTACATTATGAAGTTTGAAGCATAAATGAGTGAAGTTAACGAAGCGCCTATAAAGCCAAATCCTCCGCCCCTGGATAATAAGTTTACATTCATTCCAGTTTTTGCGGCTAAATAAATAATAATGGTACTTATTATTCCAGCAACAATTGCTGCATATATTCCTGAGACTAACGCATTCATCGCGCCAAATTGAATGGCCATGACGCTTCCCATTTGAAAAAAGAAGATGGCTGTAGAAATACCTAAAGCGATGTTTGCAACACTTAATAAGCCCATCGTTCTTTTTTCAGGAGGTACTTTGCTTAATGAATAATCATCTTTCATTAATTCTTTTTCACTAAGACCTTCTTGATTACCCAAATTAGTTGGAACTCCAGCCATGTTATTCATCTCCTTGTCGTATCTTAAGCAATAAAAGTGTCTCCTTTTATTTGGCCTAAGTTTATATACTCACCTTGTATTTAATTGCTGTAATCACATCGTTGATAGTAGCAATGCTAAAATCACTTTTTATCTAAATAATTATTTAACTATTCAGAATTATCAGATAAAAATAGAGGATAAAGATATATTGATAGATTTATCCTCTTCGTTATTTGACGGTACGATCACACTTCCATCTCTTCTTCCATCTCAAGCAAGGCAAAATAACTGCGTGTCGTTGCGCCCGGTTCCGTGTTCTCCGTCAGCTTATGCAAAGCCTCTGCGACGTCAATACGGCGGTATGTTTCAGTAACTCGCCCGTTTACTTTAAGCGATTCGCGTCTTTCCTCCAACTGATCCAGTGCTTCTTTCGAAAGCTCTTCTGAAATCCGGATAGAGCCAACAACATTTTTTTCAGCTGCTTCACAACTGGTAATCTTGACATCACTGTTGTCAACACGGCCGGTCGGAGAATAAACCAATGCGCTGACAATACGATGTTTTGCACTGTTTAGTGTTTCTCTTAAATAAATCGGATGTGAAGGATCAATGTCTTCAACGAGCAGCCGGGTAATACCGCGGTCATTAATCGCTTCCAAAATTTGTTCAGGATCGTCCTCCTCTATCAATACTTCTTTATGCGGAGGCCAAATGTCCATCCAATAATGAGACATATGTTTTTTTCCGACGTGGAAGATAAAGAATTCCGGATAAATAAACTGCTGTCCAGGCTCGACACCTAGATTCGGGCGGAAAAAATCATAAAACCGTGTAAGCGCTGACATCAACAAAGCACTTGCACCTATCCCACCCCCTGATTCTCTGACGACGACCCCAATGCGGTCGTATTCGTTGAAACCTGGGAAAATATCTTCTAATAACGCTTTTTGTCCATTCACCTCAAAATCAAAATCTTGATAGCTCATGGTATTGACCGTATGCATTATTTAACAACCCCTTTTCATTTCATACAATATAAGAACACATAAATGAAATCTTTCTATTTTTAGATTGGGAAGGAAATTTGGCCTCTTGTATTTAACTTGAGATTATATATTCATTATTTGCCGAATTAAGTTTGGTTTATGTTTGCTTTACCATATACAGGAAGCGCTTTCTTTTTGAGGTTTGATGATTAAGTGAATGATTTCTTTTATAAAACAACCTTTATTTCCATTGAATTATAATCCTATTCAAAGTTTTCCGACTTTTAAAGAGAGAAGTAACCCGTTTGCACAGCGCTTTCATTTGTGCAAACGGGAACGTCTATAATTTGACTTTTAAGTCTAGTTAAATTATCGCTTATGCAAATGTAGGTTCTGGCAATCTATGTGCTACATAAACCGCTGTACCATCGCTCTCACCATGGAAAGTAACAGTTGTACCAGGGTTGATGATCACAACATCGCCTGCTTCTGCTGTAAAACTGTTTCCTTGGTCATCGCTTAAAACAAATTTCCCAGTAACAACCGTTTTAATTTCTAAGAAATCATATTTAAAATCGAAACCTTTTGTAGCTTCTTGCATTGCGTATAATCCTAATGTTGCTGCATTTTCGTTTGCAGTAACTGGAACATCAAGGATTTGACTTTTCACTTCTGGGATACCTAATATTGTATTCAATTCTTTCATGTCATAGCTTCCAACTTTAATTAACTGCAAACCTGGTTTTTGACTTAAGTACGTATAATTATCTTTTGTTTCTGCTCTGCTCATTTTTTCCACTCCAATAATTAGTATTAGTTTTCTACTACGTATTCAATCCTAATTTCCTACCTCTCTTGCTTAATGGCCATAAAGAAAAGCGAGGTAATACCACTAATATAAATATTAGTTTTAACATTGAATTCTTTTTCTAATTTGATTCTAGCATTCTTAAATGACATTTACTCGCTCTAGTTCCTTAAGTTTTGTCGCATATCGAATGCGACAAAATTGGTTCTAACACGAAGATAAAAGATTTTGATAAGTAAACAGCACCTGTATTACTTGCTAACTTGCATGATGATATGCCAAACAACTTATGTCTGAACTTAACTTCATTTTGGAAAATGGATATCATACAAAATGGTTTATTCGCTCCACCAGTTCATCATAACCTTTCATATCTGTGAAAGATCTAAGGGGATAGCAGGCTTTATTTGGTACCGTTTTTTGAACAACGGAAAGGAACTTCTGATGGCAAATAATGAGGTCTGCATACTCAGGAATTTCGCTAATAGATGCATTTCCGACTTCTATAGTCATATTTGCTTGTTTGAGCTTCTTTTTTAACATTGCAGCTCCCATTGCACTTGAACCCATTCCTGCTTCGCAAATAAAAAAGATTTTTTCAATCTTATCTATATTGGCAAATGCTGAAATATTTTCTGTCTCTTCTCTTTCCTTATTCAAAGGCGGAAGAATAACGTTGTCCGTCTCTTCTTTTTTGACTGGTTTTTCACTCTTCTCTACACCATAAATTTTTATATCTTCACCGTTTTCCTGTAAAGGAGGAGAATCTGGTACTCGTTTTAAAAGAAACATACTGCAAAAAAAGGTGGCTATAGCTGAAAGTAATATACCCAAAATGATGAATAGCACATCCTCTTTTGGTGCCAGAGCGATAAACAAGAAGATACTGCCCGGCGATGGAATGGCTACAAGACCGACATCAAACATTTGAAACGTAAATACCCCAACCATACTACCTAATATAAGTGGGAGAATAAGGAGAGGATTCATTAGAACATAAGGGAAATAAACTTCCTGTATGCCACCAAAAAAGTGGATAAAAACAGCTAGTTTTGCTCCCTTTCTTTGCTCAGCTTTCATTTTTAACCAACAGGCAAGAAGAACGCCTAGCCCAGGACCTGGATTTGCCCCTAACAAGAAAAATATGGATTTACCAAGCTCTTCTGCTTGTTGAATCCCAAGTGATCCTAATACACCGAAATTGATAATATTATTTAAAAACAAGACCTTTGCTGGTTCAATAATTGTTGCCGTTAGTGGAAGCCAACCGGAGTAAATAATAGTTTCTAATAGCTTTGTTAACCATTCCACGACAGTAGAAAATGTTTGTCCAACATAAAAAAAACATATAATCGTGAGTACAGTAGCAATCATCGCAGCTAAGACATTACCAATGAGTAATTCATAACCGGCACCAGGTAGTTTCTTTTTTACAACATGATCAAGCTTTTTTACCACCCAACCTGTCAATGGTCCGATAATCATTGCACCTAAGATGGCAGGCGCAGAGCTTGATAGTATTAATCCATATGTCACAATAGATGCTATAACAGCTCCTCTTTGTCCTCCTATTAATCGACCACCTGTATAGCCTAATAAAATAGGCAAAAGAATGTTATTAATAGGATTCAGTAAGAGCAAAATTCTATCATTATACCACCATCCATAAACCCCAAATATACCTTGAATGATTCCTGCGACTATAATGACAGCAATATTCTGATAAACGATGGCACTCAACAATTGGCCTAGTTTCTTCATTTATCCTGAATCTCCTTTAAGGAACGCGCTGCTTTCTTTTCGTATGCCTTCGATAATACAACCTCCAACGAACTTTTCACGGAATCCGCCGTAGATTCTATTAATACGTTAACAAACGATTCCTCTATTAACATGGAACTAATTTCACTTATCATTTCTATATGCTCTTTTGGAGCCTCCTTAGGTGTCGCCAATAAGAGTACCGTATTAATAGACTGTTCTTCTTCTTCTTCAGCAAAAGGCCACGAAATAGGTTCTTTCATCCGAAAAACGATAACAAGTAAGTTATTTACTCCTTCTGACTTAGCGTGAATCATCGCTAAATGACCTATTACAAACCCGCCTTGCTGCTCACGTTTTTCAAGATCTTTAGAAAATTTCCCAAAATCACTTATTTCTTCAACATCCTTGACCTGATTAAGAATGCTCGGAATAGTAACAGGTGGTCGTATATAAACATCATTATAAACTTTTAGATTGCGCAAAATTTGAATCATCCCTTCTCCATATTTTGCAAGGGACATGACGGAAGGTGATTTCCCATTAATATCTTGTACTGTCTTTTGAATTGGTTGTGATTTATTCACTTTGAAAAGGGCATTTTGAATTCTTGATAGATCCTCTTGTTTGAGAAAAGGGCTTACAATGACGACATTTTTATTTTTCACAAAAGGAAGACTTATCGTCGATATCAAAATATCAACTTCCACCTTTTCGTGCAGACCCCCTTCAAGCTCATTCATCGAGACAACTGCTTCTACTTTAAGATTCGGCATTTCAGTACGTAGTCTTGATGCAAGGTATGTTGATGTTCCAAGTCCACTAGAACATACAACAATGGCTTTATACTCGCTCTTCAAAGTATCTTTCTTTCGAATAAGCGCAGCTCCAACATGCATCGCCAAATAACCGACCTCATCGTTTGGAATTTGGCTGCCTGTTTTATTTGCTAAAAACTCACATGCTTTCTTACAAGCAGAAAAAATTTCTGGATATCTTTCTTTAATTTTCTCAAGCATCGGGTTATGTATTTGAAGTCCATATTTTAAACGGGTAAAAGCAGGAGCAAAGTGGGAAACTAACCCTTCAAAAAGGAGTTCATCACCCTCGAACGATTCGTCTAAATAGTATTCCACTGCGCGAATAAAGCTTTGTGTTAATTCAATCCAAGTAAATTCTTCTCTTTCATAGTTCATCATTGCCTTTCCGTTAGAAAGGCGAGCCCCTGATAGATGTAAAGCAATATAATTCACTTCAATTTTAGGTATCGAAATGGAAAGAACGGTTTCAAGTCGTTCGACAATTTTTTCTGCAAGTGAATAGATTAAACGATCAAATTCATAATTTTGAGATAAATTAGATACGTTGGATGTTTGAATAACTTCTCCGCTTTTTATTCTCTCGACCGCAAGCATTAGATGAACAATTAGATTTACATAGTTCCGGTCCGTTAATTCGATATCTATTTGCTCTTTTAAGACTTGGTGTACAACACGTTCAACATCCAAGATGTTATGAATTTGAACAAACTTTAGTAAACGATTTCGAATCATCATGCCTAACTGATTTTGTACTTCTCCTTCTTCCGTTTCCGTCTTTTTATGGAAAAGTTCAAGCCATTCCTCAAACATTATATCTTTGTGAAGCAACCTGGATAACATCGTTCTCCGCTGCTTTTCCTGCCCATCGATATATACGCCAATTCCCGGTGTTCGAATGAGTGTAATCCCTCCCTTTTCAAGCCAAATACTCACCTTGTCCAAATCAGAGCTAACGGTCCCTTCCGTAATCCCGTACTTTTTACTAAACACAAATTGCTTAATCGGCTCTTTAGAAAGCAATAAATCATAAGTAATGCCATCCTGCCGTTCTTCTGGAGAGTAAGCGGATAACGTTTTGGCCTGCTCTATGTGTTCTTTTAACTTTTTCTTCCCTTCCTCTGTTCCTTTCAATTCAAAACCATCTCTAATTTGTTTCCCTATTTTTAATTCATAGGCATCTAAGATAGGTTTGAGCGCTTTCATTTCCCTTTGAATCGTTCTTGTACTTAATTTAAACATTTCAGATAGCTCTTTATAAGAAACAGGTTTGTTCGCTATTAGCAGTGTTCTTAGTAGCTCTTTTTGGCGGGAATCTAAAACAGGAAATTGTTGGTTCATTTTATTTGCCTCCTTCCAAGTTAATCTTTACATTTATAACCTTCTAAACGATAAAATAGGACTTCCCCTAATAATGTTTCATTGAAGCTTCGCTTTCACTTTTTCACTTACATTACTAGGAACCCACGTTGTCCATACCTCTTCATATTCTTTTAAGAACCATACAGCCGCCTCATGTGTAGTTGTATCATGTTTCTTCATGTAAGCTAAAAAGTCAGTCGTAATGGCACTGCTTATAGAGTAGTTGCTTAGAAACGCAAAAACTTCTGGTACTTGTTCTCGTAGCTTACTGTGAACGGCAATCGTTAATCTTTGTGAAGGGAACTCCGTACGGTACCCATTTAACCAATCTTTTTCATTGTATGGCGCATCTTTCAGTTCGGTAATATCATACAATCCGGCAGTCCATGTCGGTGTCCATATGTAGCCTACCCATGGCTCACCCTTCTCATATGCATTAATAAATGATTTATTTAATGCTGTATGAGTAACTGCTTCAGAATAATTGAATGTTTTGTATAACCCATAGTTTTTCATTTTTTCTCGAAAAACTTTATTAGCATTCCATGCCGGATTCGCCCCGTAAATACGTCCTTTATTGGGATCATCAGGATCTTTGAAAACTTCCCAATATTCAGGTAAATCATGAATCGATTTCAAATCAGGAGCCATCGGTTCAATACCACGCTCTAGATCCCCTTCAATAACATAGGTTGGAACATAAAGGCCTTGCCGCGTACTTTCTGAGTTTACAGATGCTTCTATAATATCACCATTTTCAATGGCCGATTTATATTCTATCGGGTAGCTTCCCGCCCATACCTCCATAAAAACATCCATGCTTCCTGTACTTATCGCGTAAAGTGAAGCTGTTTCAGATCCCGGGATTAACTCTGTTTTATAACCATAACCATTTTCAATAATAATTCTTGCGATCTCGTTGTGTACACTAAGACTATCCCAGCCCCCATCAGCAAACTTAATTGTTCCGATAGCTCTAGTAGGTACTATAGAGCCACTAGAATTGCTACAACCTATCAAGACAAACGATGAAATAAGAGTCATTGCGAAAATCAAGCTAAAGCTCCTTTTCATTGAAATCCCCCTCTGCCTTCATTCTTTTATTTTATGATAGCGCTCTCATTCAACATAAATCATGGAGATAAAGTGCTGTCCTTACACAGAAGCTTTTTGATTTGTGGCTTAAGAAATGCCTCAATATCCTATTAGCTTACTATGTATAGTAACTCAGATATCCCGGAGCAGGTAGTACAAAATAGATAAATAAACATAATATAACGACAGAGAAGCAATGTGAAGAGGCAGCATTAACAAAAAACAGTGGCATCTATCTATACAACGAAAAAAAAGAATGTGAATAGTATGAAAGACTTTAATACACATTCCGCCATATAATTTAAAGATGACTGAGACTATATAAAATGTTACATTCGTTTCTAAAAAAATTAGGCAGCCTGAGCCCATATGAATATCGGACACAAACTGCCTAAAATAGCTCTTTATATTTTATTTATTTCATAAATGCTGGAAGAGCAGCAGCATGTTTCGAGTAGATTGCTTCTCCATCACTTTCACCATCAAAAACAACTGGGAAATCTGGTGAGAAGAGGATCACATCTCCTGCTTCTGCTTCATATCTGTTGCCTTCTTTGTCAAGGATAACAAATTTACCTTTTGTAACGACTTTATATTCTACAACGTCATACAAGAAATCAAATGATTCCCCTGGTGACATTGAGAAGAAGCCGATTGTAAGTGGGTTCGACGTTTCTGTTACCGGTACGTCAACGATTTTGCTGTTTACTCCTGGTTGGCCGATGATTGTACCTACATCTAGCTTTGGAAACGTTTTGTCTAAATCTGCTGCTTTAAAGATCTGGATTCCTGGTGTTTGGCTCAATACTTTAGTCATGTTTGACACTCCTATTTGTTTAAGTTTTTTATTTACTTTCTATGAGTCGTACTATGCTTCTGAAAACATGCTATTTCTTATCAAGAAAAATAAGGATACCTATTCATTGAAACTTTCTATAAAAGTCTAGTGATTAAAATTCAACTGGATTTTAACCATCCTAATTCTTCAGATATGACCCCTGCAGCTTTCTTCACTTCACTCATCATATATTTAGCTTGATGATCCGTGAAATTTGTTTCCGAACAAACGATACTAATGGAAGCAACTACTTTACCTTCCCATGAAAAAATAGGGGCGGCTATACTGCCAGTCCCTTTGATCGTTTCTCCAACGGAGCTGGCAATCTTCCACTTCGCAATAAGTTTTAATTCGTTTTCCAATTTATTCACATCACTTATTTCGCCCTGCTCGATAAGTGTTTGTATAATATGCTGTTTTGTATCTCTACTTAAATGAGACAAAATAGCTTTATTAGATGCACCAACACACAATGGGGTTCTCATCCCAATCACATCAGTCTCTTTTGAAAGCAAATCCTTATTAAGACAGTCAACAAGCACTCCTTCAGTACCTTCAGGAACAGTTAAGTACACGGATTCTCCGGTTTTCTTCACCAGCTTTTCCATAATCGGAAGTGCACTATTTCGAACTGATAAATTATCCCGTATCGAGAGACCTAATTGCATCAAAGTTAAACCTAAGCGAAACTTTTTGGTTTCATTATTCTTAAATACAAAACCGTATTCAGCAAGACTTGAAAGCAGTCTATGCACCGTTTGAATAGGGATATCAAGATGGCGGCTTACTTCAGTCGCACTCCACTCCTCTTTATCCTCAGTTGGTACAATGGTAGTGAGTAACGCAACAGACTTCCGAATAACCTCCGACATACCATTTCTCCTTGATCTAAGATATTGATAAGTTTTGTCTTGATAATAAAAAGAATACTTTCAAAATGAGTGACTGATATTACCTCATATAATGTGTGTTTGACTATATATTCAACTTTTACACATTACTCAAAAGGATGTTGGTACATTAATAACTTTCTTTCATACTACTCTAGATTCGCGTGACGTCCGTACATTTTGTCTGAATCCATTCCTTTTTTCTCCATGAAACGAAGAATGATGGAATCATAAAATAACAAGAGGCTTTGCTCAAACAATGAGCCCATTGGCTGAATCGTTTTGTTTCCTGTATCTGCACCAGATTTCGCCTGACCAGGGATTTCAATTACGATATCAGCTAAGTTGCCAATTGTTGAGTTCGGAAAAATTGTCACGGCAGCAACTGTCGCGCCAATGCTTTTTGCTTTTTCCGCCATCGCTACAAGGCTTTTCGTTTCGCCAGATCCAGAGCCGATGATAAAAATATCACCTTCCTCTAAATTCGGTGTCACTGTTTCTCCAACGATATACGGATCAAGTCCCATGTGCATCATACGCATAACAAAGCATCTCGCCATGAAGCCTGAACGGCCGGCTCCTGCGACGAACACTTTTTTAGAGTTTAAAATGCCATTGACCAACTGTTCCGCACTCTCATCACTAATAAGGCCCGCTGTCTTTTGAAGCTCCTGCAAAACGATTTGAGTATATTCCGTCGTTTGCATAGGATTAAACCGTTGCTTTGATTAGTTGTTGCATTTCTGCCGCAACTGCTTTTTTGTCGTCTGCGCCTGTGATGCCGCCGCCTACGATAACAAGATCCGGTTGTGCTGCAATAACACCCGGAAGCGTTTCCAATTTAATGCCGCCTGCTACTGCTGTTTTCGCATTTTTCACGACACTTTTGATTGTGTTAAGTTGTTCAAAAGGTGTTTCACCTGCAGCTTGAAGATCGTAACCTGTATGTACACA
>NZ_LQWY01000074.1:0-422 GCF_001643235.1 Domibacillus aminovorans | reverse complement strand
GCTACCATTACTTCATAACCGCCTGCATCCATTACTTTCAAGTCCGCAAGAACTGTTAAGTTAGGGAATGCTTCTTTCATTTCTTTTACTGCACGAAGGCCTTCGTTAATAATAACCGGTGTGCCGATTTCAACGACATCAACGAATTGTTCTACTTCTTTAACGACAGCGATACCTTCTGGGATGTTGACAAGGTCAAGTGCTAATTGTAATTTCATGGATATGTCACTCCTTCTAATAGTTTGTTAGTTTGATTAGATTGGTACTACAGTCATTATATATCCTAATTTTCAGAAAATAAAGTACGCACTTTGTTATCATATAGTGTCGAAAAATATACTATTAGAATATGGATTTAGTCCATTTTTTAAAAAATTCAAGGAGAGCGTAAAATATCTTGTGTAAATGAATAAACAGAAAAA
>NZ_LQWY01000073.1 GCF_001643235.1 Domibacillus aminovorans | reverse complement strand
GTTGCAAATGAATCATACACAGACTGGCGGAACGCACTAAACGATAATTCTTCTTCTTTATGTTTATCTATCTGGTTAATAATTAAATACAACTTCACCCCATGCGACAACAGTTCTTTCGTATAAATAAAGTTCAATTCTGACTGTACGTGGTTGTAATCCATCACGTAAAACACCATATCCGCAAGGTGAAGCGCAGACTCAGTTGAGATACGATGTGCATCATCTGTCGAGTCAACGCCCGGCGTATCCATCACGGTCACGTCAGGCGGCAAATGAGACGACGAATGTCCGATTTCAATGGATGCCACTTCATCGCCATCTTTTGCGAACTTTTTTACATGCTTTATGTCATATGGCGCTTTAAATAAGAGCGGACGGCCATTATGATAGTTAATTTTAGCAAAGTCTTCTTCGGCCGGTTTAATTTTAACGAGATTGGCACTTGTTGGAATAGGGCTTGACGGTAAAAGTGCTTCACCTGTTAATTCATTAATCATCGTCGATTTGCCGGCTGAAAAATGGCCGCAAAACGCGACGATAAATTCATGATCATTCATTTTACGTAAAAAGAGCTCGGCCTTTTCCGCCCGTTCAGTGTCTTCATTATGTATAAATTGTTCATAAAGCCTCGCTGTGCGTGCCCGAATTGTTTCCATCGTGTGACTTTTTGTCGGTGCTTCCATATTTGTTCCGTCCCTTCGATGCGTACACCTTTTTTTCATTATTGTATATGATTTTTGGCAAATAAAAAAGGATACAATGAAAGCGGTGTGCACCTGTTTCACTGTATCCCTATATTCATTGTCATTTATTATTTTTTAAATACAGGCGTACTTGTTTGATTTGCCGTACGATCCAGCACAAATTTCATTACTCCACCATACGTTACTACTGTCGCCGTCACAAATAACCAGATCATTTCAAACGCCTTCTCTCTTAGTTGATAATGATTTTCATCCTTATTTATATCCTAACACCCATTTTCTTTTTTTGCAACCAAAAAAGATGCCTTATTCATCATCGATCAGAAAGATGTATACATGAGTAAACATCACGCAAGGGCAAAAACGAAATCCCCCTTACGATTCACACGAAAGACTTTATGTCTATTTTATATAACAGCCTATTCAATGCCATCTTATATATACTTAAATATGTTTATGTATATGGAATTCGACAACTGCTGTTAGCCTTTTTCAATATTTAAAACTAACTCGTATTCCCCGGCTTCCTGAAACGCTATTGGCAGCTTGATCGCCTGCTTGAATCCGGAAATTTTCGAATCACCTACAATGATCGTTGGCGGTGTAATATCAATCGTAATTCCTTTTGTAAACAATGCGGCACCCATATTGCCCGCGATCATATTGACAACTTCACCGGCAAATGACTCAACCATTTCACCTTCGATTGGCATGCCAAACATCTTCGTCCCTAAACGTGAAAACGATTCTTCTGATCCTTCTAAAATTAGGCGGCCCGGCAAATCACCGGTGATCCCGATAAAAACACCTATTGCATGATGGCTAAATGACTCCGTTAATAATGTCGGTCGTCCCACCTGCGCTTCGATTGGAATGACCGTCCGGATGGATTCAATGGCGCAATTCAACACTTCTTTAATGACCGTATTTTTATCTAGTTGTGTGTTTTTCATATTCACACCCCGCTTTTTCTTTTTATCCCACATTAACAGGCAGTAAGACCCCCATTGAGTGAAGTTTCACTTTATTTTACTGTAGATCTCCTCATTTGTCAGTATTTTTTACTATAACTTTAGAACTAAAAAAATAGACATTTAAATGCTACCTATTAAAATAATCAAAATATGATTGAAGTTACTGATTTTTTTAGAAGTGACTGTACCCCCTTTTCTAAGTGTTTGTAGTATACACCAGTTCTATTTCATTCAATTATTGCTTGAATCTCTAAACTCCGGCAAGGCACTATCCAGAATTGAAATACTAATTCTGGCTTCTTTCACCTGTTTTTCAAATACTTCATAATAACCAGAAAAATAAACGAAAGGTCCTGCTCAAAATTAGCACGACCTTTCGTTTATTTTATTCATACATTTTTACATCTGAATTTATTTAAGTATTTGGGAATATTTTTCGAACTGTATTACCAAATTCGTCAATAAAATCTTTACTTGGTTCCCCTGCAGTAAGTCTTTTTTCAAACTCGGCCATATTCTTTACGAATTCAGGTTTTGCTGAAACAAATACTTCCTCAATCTGTGGATCTCCATCCATTAACAGGTCCGAAATTTTTTCTTCTATAGGAACTGGAACTGCTTCAGCTGTATCATTTAAAACTAAAGCAACATAAGCTTTGTGACCTTGAATGATCACATGTGCTTGATCGATTTGCTTCATATCTGCAATTCGTATTGCTGCAGACCTAGGCAATTCCAACTGCAATTCTTCATCTCCAGCAACCTTCTCCTCTATTGCTTTATCGCTTGTCTCTTCTACGACTACTTTTTCATTTTCAGCCACTCTTTCTTTATTATTACATCCTATCAATGTAAGAATGGTCAAACAAACTGTAATATAAATATTAAATTTACCCATCATATTTCCTCCTTTAACTATACAAAATATTTAAAAATTGATGATTTTGTCCCACAGTGCTCACTCCTTTTTAATGACTGCTTTTTTAGCCTTTCCGGATTCAATCTGGTTTATGAATGATTTTAATGAAGAAATTGAACATCAGAATGCTGGAGTATTATTGGAGCCGATGAAATTGTTCAGCTCAATAGTAATTGAAGAAATTAAGAAGTTGCATACATAATCCAATATCGGTGCCAACGATGTTAAATTTCAAGGCGCCGAAATCGTGGACTTTCACCAGATTCACCATAGAAAAGAAAAAAGATAGCCGAATAAACGGCTATCTCATCAAAAATCTGAGTCTAGCATTGACCGTCTGGATGCTTAAATCATTTGTTTTTGTCTTATAATTGAAATGATCTTCCTTCATATACACAAGATATTTTCTGATAATAGGAGATGTTAACTCAGCTACTAACATCACATCAGGATAATGTTCCTCATAACTTTTTATTGTTGGCGCTCGTAATCCTTCAGATTTCTTTGCTGATAAAAAAGCAATTAAATTCCAATTATTCATTTGATACACTTCTCTTTGTAAGTCTTTTTGAACACAAAAAACGTCACCTCCATTTCTTTTCATGTAAGAAATGGAGATGACGTTACGACATTTTAATGTCTTTAAAACATGGGGATATTTTCCATCAGTTGTTTTATGACATTTTTTCTTTCGCGGGCACATCCACTGTCCGCTTCCAGCCGATTTCATTAAACAGTACATTAAGGACAAGCGCCGTCAAACTGCCGGCGACGATTCCATTCCCCGTTAAAATTTTCACACCGTCCGGCAGACCTGCAAATAATTCGGGGACAACTGTCACACCAAGCCCCATCCCAACTGAGCAGGCAATAATCAGTAAGTTTTCCTGCTTACCCATGTCGACATTTCCGAGCATTTTAATTCCTTGAGCCATCACCATTCCGAACATCGCCAGCATCGCACCGCCAAGCACACTCGACGGAATAATCGTCGTGAATGCACCGATTTTCGGCACAAGGCCAAGGAAAATCAAGAAGCCGGCTGTGTAAAAAATAACGGTTCTTGATTTCACACCCGACAGTTGCATAAGACCGACATTTTGTGAAAAAGCCGTATACGGAAATGCATTAAAAATCCCACCGAGCATAATCGCTATTCCTTCTGCACGGTATCCTTTCGCCAAATCGTGTTCAGTGACTTCTTCATCACACATATCTGAAACGGCAAAGTAAACACCTGTTGATTCAACAAGACTCACCATCGCCACGAGGATCATCGTTAAAATACCGGACCATTCAAACGCAGGGACGCCGAAATAAAACGGCTGAATGACATGAAACCAAGATGCATCCATAACGGGAGCAAAATCGACTTTGCCCATAAAGAAGGCAATAACCGTTCCGATAAGAAGACCGAGCAGCACAGAAATGGAACGAGCAAAACCGTCAAAAAAGCGATACATCAAAATAATAATAGCCAACGTCGTAAATGCAAGGGTAATATTCTCGGTTGAACCAAAGTCTGGGCTGCCTTGCCCGCCACCCATATTATTCATCGCAACCGGAATAAGTGTCACGCCAATAATCGTCACAACCGAACCTGTCACAACCGGCGGAAAAAAGCGGACGAGCCTGCTGAAAAAAGGAGCGATAAGTAAAACAAAAATGCCTGATGCAATAATAGCACCATATATATAGTTAATACCGTGCGTTGTCCCGATTGCAATCATCGGACTGACAGCGGTAAACGTACAGCCAAGAACAACAGGAAGTCCGATGCCGATCCATTTGCCACGCCATACTTGCAGCAATGTCGCAATTCCGCACATGAAAATATCAATCGATACGAGATACGTCAGCTGTTTCGGCGTCATGCCGATCGCTGCACCTACGATTAATGGAACAAGGACCGCGCCTGCATACATCGCTAGAACGTGCTGAATGCCAAGGGATGCCGTTTTAAACGTCGAGGGCTTCATTTTTGCGGCCCCTCTTCTTTAAACTGGATTTCCCCTTCTTTAAGCGATCCGATACGCGCTAATGATTCAACACGTATACCTTCTTGTTCGAGCAATTGGGCGCCGTTCTGGAATGATTTTTCAATAACGATGCCAACACCTGCAATGGAGCTGCCCGCCTGACGAACGATGTCGATTAATCCGAGGGCTGCCTGGCCATTGGCAAGAAAGTCATCAATAATGAGCACATGATCATCCACCGATAAAAAGGCATTTGATACGGCAATACGATTCGCCGTTTCTTTCGTAAATGAATACACATTGGCTGTCAGTAAATCATCCGTCATCGTCAGCGACTGCCGTTTACGAGCAAACACGACTGGCACGCCGAGTACGAGACCCGTCATAACAGATGGTGCAATGCCACTAGATTCAAGTGTAACAATTTTTGTGATTTTTTCTGATGCAAAACGATTGGCAAATTCTTCTCCAATTTCTTTCATGAGCAAAGGATCGATCTGATGGTTCAAAAAAGAATCTACTTTTAAAACATGTTCGGACAAAACGCGTCCGTCCTGTTTCATTTTTTCCTGAAGACGTTTCATTCTTTCTTCCTCCTATTTATATCTTCAGACATAAAAAAAAGCCTAAAGCATGATTTTCTCTTTATTGAATAGAGTGAACAATGCCCCTCAGGCTGCGAACGGACGAACCGCACTGTTGTTCACTCATAGTCGAGCCATTTACGATAGTCCGGTAGAAACATGCAGACCAAATCCCACGATTATATGAGCGGGTATAGTTCATTTATGCTTTATATATTAGCAGAAAGCACGAAAAAATCAAGATAAAACACGAACGTTAAGATTCTATTTTTTCTGATTATTCGTTAACATATATTCACCACTATTTCACATTTTTTTCACAATAAAAAGATAATTCGTGATTTTTCTCACAGAATCTATTTTTTTACACACCTAAGATAGTGTTAACGGGGAATAAGACGATCAAGAGAGGAGAGATTTAGAATGGCTTCTGGAAAACGTAATCACAAACTTCGGGAAGAAGAGCACTCATTAAAAGGAACATTATACGCCGTATTTGGAATAGGCATTTTTATCATCGCTTCATGGATGGTCGTCTTTTCTATTTTCACTGATCGTTTCTAATTTGTTTGAAGGAGGAATTATACGTATGCATTTACACCGTTATGAAAAGTGGTGGCTCACGTTTGGAATCGGCTCGCTTGTCTTATTCCTCGTCATCGTTGGGATTAGTGCGTTCCACCAAGGACATCAGCCGCCTAGTTCAGTAAAAACGATTAACTATGAACAAGTGGACAAAGTCGCTCCATTTAATGAACCTGGCCTTAAAAAAGTAGAAGGTAAAGATTGGGACTACGAACTTGTCGTCGTCGCTTCTGCTTTCATGTATATGCCGACTGAAGTGGAGATTCCAGTTGGTTCAACTGTAAAAATCATCGCTACAACGAAAGATGTTGTGCATGGATATGGAGTGGCCGGCACAAATATTAACATGATGCTCGAACCGGGCTACGTAAGTGAATATGTCACAACGATGGATAAAACAGGTGAATACCTTGTCGTATGCAACGAGTATTGCGGCACAGGGCATCACACGATGAAAATGATGTATAAGGTGGTGGATGTAAATGAATAACAGCACATTTTTATGCGTAGATAAACGCGATGCACGCCTCGCGATGGCCCATATGTATGTTGCATTTGCGGCCCTTGCCATTGGCGGATTGATGGGACTTTTACAAGTATTTGTCCGTTCTGGACGTTTCGAGCTTCCAGCAAATATCGGTTATTATCAAGTATTAACCGTTCACGGCGTCATGCTTGGACTTGTCTTAACAACATTTTTCATTCTCGGTTTCCAAGCTGCTGCTGTCAGCCGTACATCTGGTACATTTACAGCGAAACAGCGCCTGGCTAGCTGGATTGGTTTTTGGATTATGCTGCTAGGTACTGTGATGTCAGCAACGATGATTTTATTAAATGAAGCAACGGTTTTATATACATTTTATGCACCGCTGCAAGCACACTGGATTTTTTATCTCGGTTTAACATTTATCGTCGTTGGCAGCTGGTTCGTCATCTTTGCCCAATTGGCAAAGTATGCACAGTGGCGCAAAGAAAACAAAGGAGAAATGTCCCCGCTTTTAACGTATATGGTCGTTGCCAACTCCCTCATGTGGTTCGTTGCAACACTTGGCGTCGCAGCAGAAGTATTGCTTCAACTTTTGCCGTGGTCACTCGGGTTCATTGAACGTGTCGACGTGGCAATTACACGTACACTGTTCTGGTATTTCGGTCATGCACTCGTATATTTCTGGCTCCTTCCCGCTTACATGGCATGGTATGTAGTTATCCCGAAAGTGATCGGTGGTAAAATTTTCTCGGATTCACTTGCCCGTCTTTCATTCATTTTATTTTTATTGTTCTCGATTCCGGTTGGTATTCACCATCAGCTAACAGAACCTGGTATTACAGAATTTTGGAAATTCGTACAAGTTATTTTAACCTTTATGGTTATCATTCCGTCGCTCATGACCGCATTCAGTATGTTTGCCACATTTGAGCTGCGTGGACGTGAACTCGGTGGTAAAGGATTGTTCGGCTGGCTTCACAAGCTGCCGTGGGGTGATGCACGTTTCGTTGTTCCATTTATCGGTATGGCCGCGTTCATTCCAGCTGGTGCCGGTGGTATTATCAACGCCTCTTATCAAATGAATCAGGTGATTCACAATACAATCTGGGTGACGGGTCATTTCCATTTAACCGTTGCAACAACTGTTTTATTAACGTTTTTTGGGATTGCCTACTGGCTCATTCCACATTTAACAGGACGCATTTTAACGCCACAAATGAATAAACTTGCAATTATACAAGCATTTACGTGGACGTTTGGGATGACGATTATGTCCGGCGCGATGCATTGGGTCGGTCTTCTCGGGGCACCACGTCGTTCGTCTTACTCAACATATGGCGATGCTGAGCAGGCACTCGAATGGATTCCGTATCAAATCGCACAGGCCGTCGGCGGCACAATCTTGTTCCTCGGCATCATTTTAGTCTTGATCATTTTCGTGAACTTATGCTGGTTTGCACCAAAAGGCGATGAAGAATTCCCTGTTGGTGCAATCGATAAAGATGCTGAAAAAACACCGAAGATTCTCGAAAACTGGAAAGTCTGGATTACTGTATTAGTTGCGCTCATCTTAGTTGCATACACAGTTCCAATTATGGACATAATCAACGGCGGTCCACTCGGATCAAAAGGATTCAAGTTCTGGTAATACCATATAAAAAGCGCAAAAGCAGGCCTGGCACCGCTTTTGCGCTTTTTATATCTTCTGGATTTCTGACCAATCACCACTGTTTCTGATCACTCCGCTTTATTCAGATTCAGAGCGGCGCGGCGGGCGCTTGCCCCAATATTGATAGTAATCACAGCGAATAAACCCGTTGAATAGTTTTCGCTTTTTCGTCGCTGGCTTGCCATATACTTCTTCAAATTGTTCATGCGACGTAAGCATGTAAATAGACCACGTATCAAGCGATTTGAACTTATATCCCATATCTGCATACAATTTTTCAACAGCTGGACGGTCGCTTAGTCGCTCACCATACGGTGGATTGCCAACGATGACGCCATACTCTTTATCTGTTTCAAACTGTGTAACATCTCTAACCCGGAAGTTAATTAAATCACCAAGCCCTGCTTCAAATGCATTGCTGTTGGCGATACTGATCATATTTGAATCAATATCAAACCCTTCAATATCAAGCGGCTGATCATAATTTGCTTTGTCTTCTGCTTCCGTTCGGACGTCATTCCATACATTGTCACCTATCCACGCCCACTGTTCAGACACGAAATCCCGGTTAAAACCAGGCGCAATGTTTTGACCGATCAGTGCTGCTTCAATCGGGATCGTACCCGAACCGCAAAATGGATCAACAAATGGCTTGTCTGGGTACCAGTTTGTCAGCTGAATAAGTGCAGCAGCCAATGTTTCCTTGATCGGTGCTTCTCCTTGTCCGACCCGATAGCCTCGTTTATGTAGACCTGCACCGCTCGCATCGATCGTAATTGTCACTTTATCTTTTAAGAGTGCGACTTCCAGTGGAAAATGCGCACCCGTTTCTGGCAGCCACGCCTCCATTTTATACACATGCTTCAATCGTTCTGCAATTGCTTTTTTGACGATGGCCTGACAGTCAGATACACTAAACAACGTTGACTTAACCGATTTCCCCTGCACCGGGAACGATGCATCTTTCGGCAAAAATTGTTCCCATTCAATCGCTTTCGTCTTTTCAAATAATTCATCAAACGTTTTCGCATAAAATTCGGCGGCCACTATTTTGACACGATCTGCCGTCCGCAGCCACATATTGCAGCGGGCAATTGCCGTCGCATCTCCTTCAAAATATACCTTGCCATTTTCCGTTCGTGGCGAATAACCGAGCTCTTTTACTTCTTTAGCAACGAGCGCCTCTAAACCCATAGCAGCTGTCGCGATGATTGTATACGTCATAACATCCTCTTTTCATTCGTATTCTTCCGTTAAATCCAAATAAAGAAAATCAATTAATTCTGCAAACTGGTCTATGGACTGAATAAAACTGCGGTCAATTTTTAAATGGTCTATAGGAAAACGCCTTAAATAACTAAGTGATAAGTACCCGGTGCCGAAATCATCAATCGACAATTTAAATCTGATACTTTTCAGCTCTGTCAGCCGCTGCACAGATTTTTTCGCGTCCAGCATGACCGTACTTTCGGTCACTGCCAGTTCAAGAAAACGGGCGGGCACATTCTCATCACTTATAATGCCACAGTCGTCTTGTAAAAATTGAAGCGGCGAGACATTGACGGCCAGCGAAAACTTGTTAAATCCAAATTGCTCCAACGTTTTCAAATCACGACATACTTGTCTCAGCACCAACTGACCAATATTGTATGAATATCGATTTGCAATGCCCGTCAACGGATCGCTGTGTGCCATTTTCTTTAACTCTTCTTCCGCCGTTTTTTGATTCGTTATATCTGTGAAGACACCAATATACTGCTCTACAAGTCCTTTGTCATCCGCCACAGCTAAAATCGTCAACCATTCAGGATAGAGTTCGCTATCTTTCTGTTTGTTCCATTGAAGGCGACTCTCCTGTTAAATAGAAGAAAAGCTCCCCTAATAAGGAGAGCCGAGTATTGTATATTTGAACCCTGAATAACGTTCTATAAGCCATGTTTTGTTCCTTCGTACTACAAACGGCCAGGGTGTGACCTCGTACTCCGGTGGCAATCATCTGTCTGCAGAAACTTATGCTTCTGCCTTTCCATTCGTTCAGTTCCGTCCGGAAAGTGCCCCTACCAAAATTTGGGTTGCTCACTCACGGGGTTTACCTCGTTCCACCTTTATCATTTCTGATAAAGCTCCGTCACTGTGGCACTTTCAAAGTATTCACACCATATCCACGAGGACGTAGGTGTTTTCCCTGCCGTCAGCATTAAAATGCTGCCCTGGCTTATGGTTTCGCCAGGCGCGATCACTACAGGCATCTCAGCACTGTGCGAGCATGGACTTTCCTCTGCAGCCGCTCGGACTGCAGCGATTACCCGAACGTTATTCATTTTCGTTCCTTTATTATAATAGATGAACGGTCCAAATGCAACGAGTATTTATTCGTTGTTAAGACGATCACCAAATACGTGCCGCTCTAAATTCGACAAACGTTTCAATATGTCGAAATTTGTTGATCCCGCTACTGGTTGCTGCGCGCGTATCGGCGGCTCCGGTTGTCTTTGACGGGAAGCGATGGAACTGTTTTCTTTTTTCAAACGTAAATTTTCCTGCTGTAATTCTTCAATTGCCTGTTGAAATACATCATAATCTTTAATGACCAGATCTAAAAACTGATCCACATCATCCGGATTGTATCCGCGCATGGATGTTTTAAATTCTTTTTCGAGAATATCTTTCCCGGTCAGCTTAAGTTGCTCTGACAACATTGCCTTGCACCACCTTCATCGATTCCTGTTTTTATACGTTAATTGTTTCAAAAACAGTGCCGTTTGTCAATTAGGAAACAGGTCGTCTAAAGGTTTATTGCTTTTTACAAAAAAGCATAGAAACTATCTTTTAAATTCGTTAACACAAATGCAGTCAACCCGATAAACACAAAAAATAATAGAAAAATCGCACGATTCAACCTGTCATTCACCCCATAGTTATAATTTCTCTTTTTAAAATGGTACTCTTTATTTTACGATGTTTTCAATCATGTTACAACAAAATGACATTAGTTTTTAAGATATTTCGACTTTTTTCTTTCTAGCCGTGTCAAACGGTGTTCAACTTCCTTTCTTACCCTTTCATCTGTCGCCATTTTAAGTGTCTGTTCGGTTATCTTAATCGCTTCGTCTATTTCCTTCCATTTATGTTCATACAGCTTGGCCAACTCAATTGATGCATCGAATGCCCGCTTACTGCGGGACTGCCGGACGCGGTCAAATAACGCTCTCGCTTCTTCAAACGATTTTCTCCGCTTATATTGCATCGCCAGTCTGTAGGCAGCGTCAAGCGCAACGTCGTCTTGCCCCCTACCTGCTGACTGCGCAAGGGCCATTCGGGCAGCTTCAACGTTGCCGGATGATTCAAACCATTTAGCGATTTCAAGGGCTGTGCGATCGTCATTTCGGGTCGAGCCATCTAGCACAAGCCGGCTAATATGTGTATACAGTGTAAGCAGGCTGAGAATATCACGCTCATTATGCTTCATTACCTGCAATACACCTTCCGGGTCCTCACGCTCCACATAATCAAAATAAATAATTGGTGCTAAGTGCCCCGGCACATCATCGATCCGCTCAATGCCAAGAATGTTTTTTTCTACATTGACGAGCTTGACCGATTCCATTGTATGTTTAAATAATCGGCGCGATGCATGATATAGATCGAAATGACCAAATGCGGGAAGAGCCGGCACTCGGTCACGCACAAATGTGTGGCGTGACTTTACCTGTGGCCAGTCAAAAGATTTCCCATTATAGGTTACAAGTGTCGTATAATCTGTTTCTTGTAAAAACTTCGCATAGAGTGCCGTTTCATTACCCGGTGACGGCAGGAAATACTGCTTTACTGTTACATGGTTGCCTGAAATGCGAGCCGTTCCGAGCAAAAAAATAACACTGCCTGATCCTCTAAGACCTGTTGTTTCCGTATCAAAAAAATACAAATCCGACGAAGAAAATCCTTTTGCGGACAACGGATGCGCGCCGTCAAAAGAAGACCAGTCCTGAATCGTTTTTTTTGCATCAAGGAATGTGTAATGGCCATGCTTATAATCAAGTGAATAATGCGTTTCACGGGTAATGCAGTACTCGCCTTCAAAATGGAATACGTTTGCGCCTGCCGCTTCCCACGTATCCCAGTGACGAATGTTCTCTTGCTGCTTTTCAATCGGTACCGCTGTCTCTTCCCGCACAAGATGTTTTTTCATCCGTTGCAGTTTTTTGGTCATACTCATCCGTCAGTACTCCTTCCTTAAAATTGATCAAGCAGTTGGATACTTTTTCGTTTTGCATTCATTCCGTCGATTTCCATGCCAATGCAAGAAGGACACCCATCCTGACATGGGCATTTTTCAATTAAATCTTTTGCAGCAGCTTTCACTTCATCGAATCTCTTATATACATCTTCAGCTAGACCAATGCCGCCCGGATAATGATCGTATAAGAAAATTGTCGGAAGTCCCGTATGTGTTGCTTTTATTTGCGAGACAACGTGAATATCATTCCGATCACACATCGTATGGATCGGCACAATGTGATTCAACACATTCGCAATCCCCATCAGCAATTGCTCAAGCGTCTTTTCTTTTAATTCCGGACTGATCTCTTTTAATTCCAGCCATGCTGCACTCGTATGCAGCTCTTCTTCCGGCAGTGAAATCGGTCCAGAGCCAATGTTTTCGAATGTCGACAGCTTGATTTTTTTGAAAATCGTCGGAAGTGCGTTTACTGTCACATCACCATAATGAATAGCTGTCGTGCTTCGCTCTATCGATCGATCAATTTCCAACACTTTTAACTGAACAGCTAGATTCGCATCTGTATAGTATTCCACATCCACTTTCCGGACGTACGCCTTTTTATGCGCCCAATCCAGCTTTTCAACTTGAAATTGCGCACCTTCATGCAAATAAATAGCTTCATCATGTAAAAGAGTCATCGCACTAAACCGGTCCATTTCACCGATAATTTTCACGTTCCCCACATCGGATTGATCCACAATGATCACATTTTCCTGAGAAGCAGAACGCAAGCTAATATTCGTTGCAGGAAATGATTCATGTGCCCAATGATATTTGCCCCCATTGTAGTGAAGTACTCGTTCTTCCTGCAAGTATTCCAGTATATCACGGACTTCGATCGGTCCGAATTCTTCCTCTTCTTTAAAAGGCAATTCATAAGCGGCACATTTTAAATGATCAACAAGAATAATCAAATTTTCCGGATTGATCCGTGCAGATTCCGGTGAACGCTCAAAAAAGTAGTCAGGGTGTTGGACGACGTATTGATCGATTGGAGTAGAACTTGCGACCATAATAATAAGCGCTTCGCCGTGCCTTCGTCCAGCTCGCCCGGCCTGTTGCCATGTGCTGGAAATACTTCCTGGATAACCCGTCATCACGCACACCTGCAGCTGCCCGATATCGACACCGAGCTCCAATGCATTTGTGCTGACAACGCCTAAAATCTCCCCATCACGCAGTCCTTTTTCAATAGCCCGACGTTCATTCGGCAAATAACCGCCGCGGTACCCTCGAATTGTCTTTGGACCTAGCTCTTTTTTTACCAGTTCTTGAATATGGCTTAAAATAATCTCCACTCTCACCCGGCTTCTCGCAAATATAATCGTTTGGATTTTATTCTTTAAAAATTCTTTTGCGATATTGTTCACTTCCACCGTAGCGCTCTTTCGAATATTGAGCGGCTCGTTCACGACCGGCGGATTATAAAAGACAAAATGCTTTCTTCCTCTTGGCGCCCCGTTATTATCGATCAGTCTCATTGGATTGCCCGTTAGCTGTTCCGCCAGTTCTTGCGGATTCGCAATTGTCGCCGATGTACAAATAAAGATTGGACTGCTTCCATAAAAAGAACATATCCGCTTCAATCGCCGGATTACATTCGCTACATGGCTGCCAAAGACACCGCGGTACGTGTGCAGTTCATCGATCACGATGTATTTCAAGTTTTCAAATAAATGAACCCATTTCGTATGGTTTGGCAAAATAGCCGAATGAAGCATATCCGGATTCGTAATAACAATATGACCCGCTTTTCGCACCTTCTGCCGGATCGCAGGCGACGTATCTCCGTCGTACGTAAAACTTTTAATATCGATGCCCATTTCACTGATCATTTCATTTAATTCACTTTTCTGATCCTGAGCAAGCGCCTTTGTCGGGAAAATATATAGCGCCCGGTTCACTTCATTTTCAGCGATCGATTGCAGAACGGGCAAATTGTAACAAAGCGTTTTTCCTGAAGCAGTCGGTGTTACCGCCACAATATTTTCTCCACTCACGACCGTCTCAAAAGCGGAATATTGATGCGTATATAACTCCCCGACACCTCTTTGTTGAAGGGCCTTTCGAATCCGCTCGTCGACCATTTCCGGGATCGGTTTCGTTTTCGCTTCCTCCGGTTCGATCTCATGCCAATTTATAATATGTTCATTGTTTCGTAATTCAGCAATTAATTCTGAAAGTGTTTTCTTCTTCATCGACCTTCACACCTCTCTTACTATGCTAGTTTAACGAACAAACGCTCTTTTTGAAAGCAAAAAAAGAACGCCTTATAGCGCTCCATCTTGTTTCAATATTTTTTCAAGCGATTCAAGCACGTATAACGCGGAATCTGCCGATTGAATAAATTTTGCTTTGCCAGTGTCAAAAAAATGTGCGTATGCACCGACGCGGCGTGCATTATCCGCCGTTTGTGTCACTTGAGCCGCATGTACATATTTTTGTGGATTTGTTTTCAGCCAGTCGAGCGCGGATTGTTCCCATGCATCGGCCACTTTGTCCATTTCGTCAGCAAATGGCTTCACAACACTGAAAAAATCAGCTACTTCCTTTGTTTCTCTCCGCTCTTCATAAATTGATTTTGCTTTATGGATAAGCGTTTGAAGTGTTTTCGTCTGTTCAATCAACTGCACTTCCTACTACCCCGTTTCGTTTACATTGACCCTGCCGCTGGTTTTAACGTAGACATGAAAGAAGGTATGTCCGGTTCGCCACATAAAAAGCGAGCGCCTTCTTCTACAAGTAACAGCCTGTTTTGAATGCGTTCTTTTTGCACCCGCATTCCGAATAACTGTCGATGCCGTTCAGCTGCTACTTTTGTGTGTACGAGTTTTTCCAGTTCCAGCGTCTCTTGTTCAATCTCGGCTAATCGTTCCATCCATTCTTCTTTTGTCATGATCGTCTCCACCCCTTTGCTGTGATAATGATAGGTATTCGCACTTCTTTGTGTAATCCCTTCCTTGTCGACAAAACAAGTTATCACCCGGCAAAGAAAGAAGGATTTCGACAATTATTATAGAAATGGCCTGGCTTTCTTATGCATATGCTAGCTACTATTATAGTAGCCGAATTACGTAGATTATTCAATTCTTAATGGGAAAAAAGCAATAAGGCTTTCCAAACAGGCGATTTGCTCATTCATGTGGTACAATATGTATGGATTCAAGAGGAGGGAAAAAAGATGGCTATCCGCTACCCAAATGGCAAAAAACATACGTATCCGGCACGTCTAAATCAATCTGAAAAGCCACTGAAAGACACCACCTTCAGCAACCGGGGCATGACGCTTGAAGAGGATATCAATACGACGAATTCGTACTATTTAAATCGTGGGATTGCGGTCATTCACAAAAAACCTGTCCCCATCCAAATTGTCCGCGTCGATTATCCGGTTCGAAGTGCAGCTGTCATTAAAGAAGCTTATTTCAGACAGGCGTCCACAACGGATTATAACGGGGTATACAAAGGAAAGTACATTGATTTTGAAGCGAAAGAAACGAAAATTGCGTCGTCTTTCCCGCTCAAAAACTTTCACGAACATCAAATCAGTCATATGAAACAGGTAGAGTCACACGGGGGCATTGCGTTTGTCATCATTCGCTTTTCCCAATTGGACGAGCTCTTTTTTCTACCTTTTCAAGTGCTGTATACGTTCTGGTGCCGAATGATTGAGGGTGGACGCAAATCGATTGCGAAAAAAGAACTCATTTCGTGCGGTACCCCTCTCAAGCTCGGATTATCGCCTCGAATCCCTTATTTGGATGCGGTCGAAAGCATATATTTTTAACTTTTGAAAGTGAGGAAATAAGACACATGTCTGAGGAATACAAATCGAGAACTGAAAAGAGGAGCCAACAACGAAAAAAAACGGCTCATTCAAGAAAAGTACCGAAACAGAAAAAAACACCTACTAATAAAAAGCAGTCGATTATTAAACGTATTTTACTTGCGCTCGTACTGCTTGTCTTTTTAACACTTGCAGGAGGCGCGGGATTGTTTGCTTACTTTGTAAAGGATGCACCGGAATTGGATGATGCGCTGCTTCGCGATCCTATCTCATCGAAAATTAATGACATGAACGGCGATCTTATTACGAATATTGGCTCTGAGCGGCGCGATTATGTCCAATATAAGGACATTCCTGTTCTCATGCGCGACGCTATTTTGGCGACAGAAGATGCTCGCTTTTTTAAACATAAAGGGATAGACCCCATCCGGCTTGCCGGCGCCGTTGTGAAAAATGTGACAGAAGGATTTGGCTCCCAGGGCGCCAGTACAATTACTCAGCAGGTTGTGAAAATGTCATATTTAGATTATGACAAAACGCTGAAAAGGAAAGCGCAGGAAGCATGGCTTGCATATAAACTCGAAGAAGCCTATTCAAAAGAAGAGATTTTTGAAATGTATGTAAATAAAGTGTATATGTCTAAAGGAATAAATGGCATTAAAGCTGCTGCTGATTACTTTTTTGGCAAAGAGTTAAGTGAATTGACCTTGCAGGAAGCCGCCTACATTGCTGGTATGCCACAAAGTCCAAATAATTATAATGCCAATGAGCACCCAGAAAATGCAGAAAAACGAAAAGACATCGTTCTTTCACTTATGAATCAACACGATAAAATTACGCAGTCAGAAATGCAAGATGCTCAAAATCAAGACATTACTGATTCTTTAATTGAACCAGTGAACAAATCAGAGGTATCAAAAGAATATGACTCCTATGTTGACCTCGTTGTTGAAGAAGTAGATAAAATGGGCTACAATGCGTATTCAGACGGCTTAATCATTGAAACAACACTCGATAAAGACGCACAGTTGTATATGAATAAATTGTTAAACAGCGATGAATTCATTAACTATCCGAATGAATTGTTCCAAGCTGGGATTGCCCTCACAGATACACAAACTGGTGAAATACGCGCTATTGGCGGCGGTCGAAACCAAGAAGTACAGCGTGGTTGGAACTATGCAGTTGATTCTCAGCGTCAGTCCGGATCCGTCATTAAACCGCTCATTGATTACGGGCCGGCAATTGAACATTTGAAATGGTCGACGTATGAACAAATTGACGATAGCCCGCTCAATTATTCCAATGGCGGACCATCTGTCGGAAATGCCGGCGGTTCGTACGCCGGAATGATGACGATGCGCGAAGCACTCGTACGATCGAAAAATACGCCAGCGGTTCGTACGTTGAAGGAAGTCGGATTTGAAGATTCATTTAAATTCCTGTCGGGACTCGGCATTGATATGAAGAACGAATATGAATCGTATGCGATCGGTGCTAATGACGGCGAAGATGCGATCTCCCCTCTTCAATTGGCCGGTGCATATGCCGCGTTTGGCAATGGCGGTACGTACAATGAGCCGCATACCGTGACAAAAATTACGCTTCCGGATGGTACGGAAATTAAAAGCGAATTTAAATCAGAATCAGCCATGAGTGATTACACGGCCTACATGATTTCGGATATGCTAAAAGACGTTGTGGACCATGGAACCGGAAGAGCAGCGAATATCCCGGGTCTCCCTGTTGCCGGTAAAACAGGAACAACAAACTATACAGCAGACGAATTAGCAAAGTATGACATCCCATACAGTGGATCACCGGATGCTTGGTTTGTTGGCTACACGACGAATTATACAGCCGCTGTCTGGACAGGATATGAAAACCGGACAGAATATTTATCCACAGAAAGCCAGCAAATTGCAAAAGAATTGTTTAAACAGTTAATGACGGAAATATCATCTGATGTAGAAACGGAAGACTTTGAAAAACCGGACAGCGTCGTTGAACTGGCTATTGTTAAAGGATCCAATCCGGCCCAAATTGCTGGAAACGGTGTATCGGACAGTGATAAAGTCTATGAGTTGTTCGTGCGCGGTGCACAGCCGAAACGGACAGTACAAAAAGTGAAAGAAAAAGAACCGAAAAAAGAGCCTGTTGAAGATGATACAGAAAAACCAAAGCAGGAAGAAGAGACAACATCTGGTGAAGTAACCGGATTAAGTGCTTCAGCTGACGCGGGCGGCAATATCTCTGTCTCTTGGTCGTTCAGCGGCAGTGGCGCCTCATTTAGCGTGACGAACGGAGCTGAAACGCAGTCGATTGGCGGATTTTCTACCGTATTTGGCGGCGGGCAGCCCGGTCAGACCTACTCGATTACAGTGACAGCGATTGTTGATGGTCAAAGCGTTGACTCCGCTTCTACATCGGTAACCATTCCAGGCGGCCAAACCGTGGAGCCAGAAAACCCTGTTATAGAACCAGAAGAACCAACTACAGTACCAGAAACACCAGAAGAACCAACTACAGTACCGGAAACACCAGAAGAACCAACTACAGTACCAGAAACACCAGAGGAACCAACTACAGTACCGGAAACACCTACTGATAATGGTAATGGTAATGGAAACAACAGCGGCAGTACGCAAAGTAACAGTATTAGGGAACCCGCAGAAACAGAATAAAAAACAAAAGAGCGTCTATATAGAGCATTTGCTCCGTATAGACGCTTTTTTATCGCTTACGAATGGCATTTACTGCTGCCGCCTTCCGTAATTCAGACATCAGTTCGACCAACTGTCGAAACGCCGCATATGTGTAAGGTCCGGCGACAATAAATTGAAATCGTTCGCGAAAATTAATCGGTTTTATGCTAAGCTCCGCTTCTCTTTGCTTCCAGACAGCAGGAGCTGCTGGCGAGCCATTCACCCAGAATAGCGCCATGAAAAAAAGAGCCAGCAGAGCGTTCATCTCTTCCTGCACATCTTTTTGACGCTGGCGGTGCTTTTCCTTCACAGCAGCTACAAGTCGTTCCCATATCGGCAACAACTCTGGCAGCCCATGTTGCTCTTTTAGCCACGGTGTTTTTTCACCGGTTAATTCATACAAAAAATAAGGATATTCATCAAGCTTTTCTGGGAGCGATATATGCTGTTCTTCTGAAAAAAAACGGAGCGACTCCGGCAATATGACTATTTTCTTCACGCGCCAGCCTTCCGCTTCATTCGCTTTTTCCCTTCCCGGCATAGATTTAAAAGCGGGCATTCCGGGCAGTTCGGAGACTGTGCCTTACAATGATAGCGACCAAAGAAGATCATCCGGTGATGTGTCACCGACCATTCATCCATCGGAATTTTCTTCATCAATGCCGCTTCCACTTCAGTCACATTGTCTTTCCAACGACAAAATCCAAGTCGTTTGGAGATGCGTTCCACGTGCGTATCAACCGCGATCGCCGGTACACCAAATGCAACGGATGCCACCACATTTGCTGTTTTACGGCCGACGCCTGGAAGTTTTACGAGTTCATCCTGTGTTTCCGGAACAATCCCATTCAACTCGTCAATCATCATATGCGACAATTTTTGAATGTTTTTCGCTTTGTTTCGGTACAAGCCGATCGAGCGAATGTCTTGCTCCAGTTCTTCGAGCGGCACCGCTATGTAGTCTTCCGGTGTTTTATATTTTTCAAATAACCCTTTCGTCACTTTGTTGACGAGTACATCTGTACATTGTGCAGATAGTAGAACAGCAATGACAAGTTCAAACGGATTCGCATGGTTCAGTTCGCAATGCGCATCTGGAAACATCTCGCCAAACGTATCGAGACAATGATGAATTTCTTTTTTTGTCAGCATATCAAATTCTCCTTACTGCTCAAGCCAATTGTAAAATGGAACAGCATTTTCAGAACGTGTTACCTGCTCTGTTCCAGTTGGTTTACGGAATTTCCGCCCTTGCTCGCGCGCCTGATCCACTGTTTTAATGCCTTGCTTTTTCCACTCAAATAAAATGCGGTCTATATAGCGGAAATTCAGCTTCATTGACATCACAGCTTCACGAAGAGCCGCTTTAATAACCGACGGATCGTGTGCATCCTGGTCAATCCAGAGCGCCAGCGTTTCACATTCAATTGCTGAGAGCGGCCGGCCAAATTCTTCTTCAAACAAGCTGTATAAATCTTTTTCTGCTGTCATCGCCTGTTGCAATGACTGTCCGCGTGCATCAGATTCAAAAAGAGCAGCAATCTTGTTCCAGAGCGGTTTTAATGAATAAAATTCATAGCCGGTCTGATCACCTTGTTCAATAGCCACCACTTGCTTTTGAATCATTTTTTTTACGCAAGCTGCACAATCGGAAGACGAAATCGTCATCCGTTCCGCAAGGTTTTCAAAACTTGGAAACAATATGCCTTTTTGAGTAAACGAATAAATGTGCAACAACACCATCATCTCTTTTTCATCGATTTGCAGCCGTTTATAGTTTTGGAGAAGAACGTTCGGAATGCTTGTCATCCCATCTTCCATCCAGTTCATTAATAGCTCTTTTTCTTTCATTTTCCATTCCACCTCGAAAACTTTTTCACTGGCATTGTTTCATATTATACTAGCTGACACATAAAAAGAAAAGCCGCCCGAATGGACAGCTTTGCTAATAATGTTACCCTTTTTTGTTATTGTTAACGTAATCTGCAATGCGCTGTGTTGCTTTTTCAAGCAATTCAAGTGATGTTGCATAAGAAAGACGGATGTTTTCAGGCGTTCCGAAGCCGCTTCCCGGTACGACCGCTACATTTGCTTCTTCAAGAAGAGCCGTAACAAAGTCATCTACACTTGCATGACCCGTCAATTTCGCCGCCTCTGTCACATTTGGATACAAGTAAAATGCACCTTGTGGTTTCAAGCATGTAACACCTGGAATAGCTGTTAACTTTTCATAAATAATGTTCAGGCGCTCTTGAAATGCTTGTTTCATCTCTTCAACTGGCGCTTGAGTCTCTGTATAAGCCGCAATGGCACCGTATTGGGATGTTGTTGTCGGATTTGATGTAGAATGGCTTGCAAGGTCTGTCATCGCTTTAATGACCTTTGCGTTACCCGCAGCATAGCCAATGCGCCATCCCGTCATTGAGTGAGATTTTGATACACCGTTAATAATGATCGTCTGCTCTTTTAACTCTGGAGACAATTCTGCAATCGAAATGTGTTTGTTGTCGCCATATACTAGTTTTTCATAAATTTCGTCGGATACGACCCAAATATTTTTACGGAGTGCCACTTCACCAAGTGCTGTTAGTTCATCCGCTGTATAAAGCATGCCTGTTGGGTTTGATGGCGAGTTGATAATCACTGCTTTGGTTTTATCTGTGATCGCTGCTTCTAATTGTTCAGGCGTAATTTTGAAATCATTTGATTCTTTGCCGTCTACGTATACTGGAATACCATCTGCAAGCTTTACCTGCTCCGGATAACTAACCCAGTATGGTGTTGGAATAATGACCTCATCGCCTTCATTTAAAATAACCTGGAAAAGGTTGTAAAGCGCGTGTTTTGCACCTGTTGTTACAATAATTTCATTTTGTTTATATGTAATACCTTGATCTTCTTTAAATTTGCTAATGATAGCATCTTTCAGTTCCGCAAGGCCGCCCGCCGGTGTATATTTTGTCTGTCCCTCTTTCAATGATGCATATGCTGCTTCAATAATGTGATCTGGCGTATTAAAATCCGGTTCGCCAGCGCCAAGACCAATGATATCGATTCCTTGCGCTTTCATTTCTTTCGCTTTCGCTGTAATGGCAAGCGTTGCTGAAGGGGTAAGTGCTTTAACTCGTTCTGCTAATTGTACATCCATTTGAATTCTCCATTCTATTATATGTTTTCGATTTTTCTCCACCATTTTCCGTTCGTAAACGATAAATAGTAGTAATTCAAATTACCTTTTTCATTTTCAAACGTGAACAACCAGACAGGGGTTTCTTTCTCAATGCCAAGTGTGAGCGAAAGAATCTCTGCATTGCCCGCTTCCTTCTTGAAGAGATTACGCGCTTCTTTTTCTGTTACACCTGTATCAAGTGGTTTAATAATCGGTTCTGACTTGCCATCCTGCGCTATCCAGACGGCGACATTTTTGCCGTTTTCATCTTTCCCTGTCGCCGCATAAAAGACATCCGTACTCTTGTACAGATACACCTCTTCCACTTCTGTGAGAGCAGCTTTTTCCTTCACTTCCTGTACAGCGGTCGCTTTTTCTTTTTCATACGGTTTTTGTGCATTATTATACATGATTCCAATTATTAGCGCAACAACAAGGATCGGAACTCCGATTATTAATAGCCATTTTTTAAAGTTTGTTCGTTTATTCATCGCTTCTTACGTTCTATAAATGGTGAAAACGGCTTTCGTTTCGTCTTCTGCATCAAGCGCCAGACCAAACATTAAATTTTCACGCTTCAGTGTCCGATTTAACGTATCCACGAGCTTATATAAATCACCGCTATTTTCAACCGTTACGGTCGACAGTACATCAATTTTCGACTCCATTACAACCCCTCCTGTTGGCATTATAGCAGGAATATCCACTCTTTATACAGTTATTTTTCATTTGGGAGCCACTTCTCAATTAGCTCCATTGTACCGGCAATATCTTCTTCAACGGCCGCTACACCTGGGATCGACTGTAAAAAGGATTTTCCATACCGGCTTGATACAATGCGCCGGTCAAAAACAACCGCAATCCCCCGGTCAGACTGCGTGCGGATCAAACGTCCGAATCCTTGCCGGAAGCGGATAACCGCCTGCGGAAGTGAATACGCGGAAAATGGATTTTTCCCTTCCTCCTTCAACTGCTTGCTTTTAGCCGCTACAAATGGATCATCCGGTGGTGCAAACGGGAGTCTAACGATAAACAAGACAGATAAATCTTCACCTGGAATGTCGATCCCTTCCCAAAAAGCGCCAGTTCCGAGCAAAATCGATTTGTCATACTGACGAAAATTTTTCGTTAGACGTGTAACACTTCCATTCGTAATGCTCTGCGCAATAATCGCATAATCGGCCAGCAGTTCTGTTTCTCGAATATAATCATATGTTTTTTTTAATATATCAAATGATGTAAACAAGACAAGCATTCGTCCACCGGCTGCTTCTGCTGCGGCGATAATATAATTGGCCACTGCAGCCGCATAAGCTAAACTGTCCACATCTTTCACTTCCGGCACATCATTCGGAATGACGATTCGACAGTGATCCGCATAATTGAACGGCGATTTGAACACGTATTCATCATATGAAAACGCAGACAAGCCAATTTCATGTGCAAAAAACTGAAATGAATCTTCAACGGTCAACGTTGCCGACGTAAACACGACATGTTTACGTTCAAGCAAATAATTGCTAATGAGCACGCCTGCGTGAACAGGCTGTGTGCGCATAGTCAATGTATTTAATAAAGACCGAACGTCGCCTTCCATCCAGACAACTTCGCGATCATCCGGGCGAAATACAAGTTCAAACAAACACTCATTCCACTGGCGGCACCGCTCGATTAGTGTCGCTGTATCATCGACAAACAACTCATCACGCGCAGGCATCTGTCCACGAATTTGTTCAATAGGGGCTATTTTTTTCGATAATTCTTCAGTGAACAACGAAAGATCTTTATAAATACGCTCCGCTCCCCATTCGATTTGCTGCCATTCGGCCGTTTGGCGCTTCTCTTCATCAATTGCCAACTGTCTTTTGGACTGTGCCATCCATTTCGTTTTTTGTCCGAAGAAAGCCCCTATCAAGGCAAACCACTCCTCCGCTTCCACTAAAACAGATGACATCCGCTTCGTTAGTTCAACAGAAGACGGAACAGATAGATGCTTTTTCTCTATTCTCATGATCTGATAAAGTAGCCTCTTCTCATCCGGCGTACCCATTTTCCCAAGCAAAAATTTCAATTGTGAAAGTGATAGTTCTTTTCCGAGCCGTTCACGTGCTGCTTTTTCAAACTGATGTGCTTCATCGACAATAACATGCCCATTGTTTGGCAAAAGCGGACGCTCTGCTTTCATATCAGCAATTAAAAACGAATGATTCGTGACAATTATATCCGCATTTGTCGCTACCTCTTTTGCGTACCCAAAAAAGTCATGTGCACGCCACGCCTGCTTCGCTTTATTCATATAATCATCTGCCTGACACACTTCTCCCCAAAGAAGAAGTCCACCTGAAGACAAATTTAATTCATCTCCGTCTCCTGTCATCGTTTCAAGCAGCCAGACAAGAATTTGCATTTTCGCGATCGTCCGGTCGTAATTCGTCTCTCGTTCTCTTAGCGCCCGCACAAACCGCGACAAGTCAAGATAATGACGTTTTCCTTTTAACACGGCTGCCTTCACATCAAATGGAAGCATCGTCTGCATTTTTTTCAGCTCGCGCTCAAGAAGCTGATGCTGCAATAAAACAGTATACGTTGAAATGATAACCGGCTTGCCTGACTGCCTGCTTTTATACACACTTGGCAAAAGGTAAGCTAGTGACTTTCCAGTTCCAGTGCCCGCTTCAATGACTGTGTGGACACTGCTTTCAAGCGACTTCTGCACCGCTTTCATCATCTCCATCTGACCAGGACGGCGCTCCATGCCAGGTACCCCAGCTAATAACGCCCACCTTGCTTCCACTTCTTCTGGAAATGAAATCGACTTATCCGCCTTCCGCTTTACTGGCCGTTCTTTTTTTCGGAGAGCAAGGCCCCTGTATACCGTCCATTCTGCTGGCAGCGTTTCAATACGCTTTTTTTTCTGCACAGCAATACGCGTGAGCAGGACGTGAATATCACTTTTCAGTCCAACGGCCAGTTTTGCAAGCTGCTCAATCGTCACAAGCGGCAATTGCTCAAGCCGCTCCATTAACTGCAAAAAAAGCTGTGCTGTTGCATAGGCATCACTGTCGGCACGATGCGGCTGTCCATGATTCAACTGAAACTGCTCAGACAAATCACCGAGCTTATAGCTGTCCGATGTCGGCAGTACAATTTTTGATAGTTCCACCGTATCGATTACAAGCCCCTCAAATGATGGGTAACCGGCGGCGGCAAACTCACTATTTAAAAACGTTAAATCAAACGTCACATTATGTGCGACAAAAACGGACGCATCCATCCACTCGTTAAAAAGACTAGCTTTCGCTGAAAATGGCGGCGCATCTTTTACCGTTTCCTCATCGATCCCTGTCAACTCTTGAATAAACGGTGGAATCGGCGCGTTCGGGTTTAAATATGTATCATATTGTTCCGTTATTATTCCTTTTTCAATGGCAACGAATGCCGCCTGCATGATGCGGCCTCCGCTTGCATAAGAATGACCGGTCGTTTCAAAATCAGCCACCACAAATCGTAAATCATTGATCACGGCAAACACACCTTTTAATAAATTCCTCTTCAGTTTACCATAAAAAAGACCGCTTCACGCACAGCGGTCTGAAAGGTTACATAATGGTTGCGGCCGGCTCTTGATGTAGCATATCCGCAATGTGATTGTTTTCGTCCATAATCAACACGTTTGGTTTATGATCTTTCACTTTTTCTTCCGCGACCATCACATACGAAATAATGATCACGGTGTCCCCTGGCTGCACGAGACGCGCTGCTGCTCCGTTTAAGCAGATAACGCCGCTCCCCCGCTCGCCTGGAATGATATACGTTTCAAGACGCGCACCGTTATTATTATTCACGATTTGCACTTTTTCGTTTGCCATCATACCGGCTGCATCGAGTAAATCTTCATCAATCGTAATGCTGCCGACATAGTTTAAATTTGCTTCTGTCACTGTCGCACGGTGAATTTTACCGTTCATCATTGTTCGAAACATGACGCTCTTCCTTTCACAGTTAAGATGACATTATCAATCAACCGAGCATTTTTATATTGAACAGCCGCCGCTATCATGATCGTTCCCTCTATTTCACGCACCGGTTCAAGCTCCGGATACGAAAGAATTTCTACATATTCTACTTCCGCGCCTGAATGGTCATTCAAATAATGAATGGCCTGTTCTTTTAAACGGCCCACGTTTGTTTCACCAGCCTCAAGTGCTTCTTTCACATGAGATAAAACCTTGTAAATCGCCGGCGCTTTTTCACGTTCTTCCGGCAGCAAGTACACATTACGCGAGCTTTTCGCAAGTCCGTCTTCTTCTCGTACTGTATCAACACCAACGATCGTAACACGCACATTGAGGGAATCGACTAAACCATAAATAACCGCCAGCTGCTGTGCATCTTTTTTACCAAAGTACGCCTTATCTGGCTCAGTTATATGAAATAGCTTTAAGACAACGGTTGCGACACCGTCAAAATGACCTTCCCGCTTTAATCCGCATAATGCGTTCGTCCGTTTTTTCACCGTTAACACGACTGCTGGCTCGTCTGGATACATGTCGTCAACAGATGGCATAAACAAGTAATCAACGCCCGCACTTTCCGCCAGTACTGTATCGCGTTCCGGATCACGTGGATACCGCTCGTAATCTTCATTCGGACCGAATTGAAGCGGATTGACGAAAATAGACATAATGACAACATCATTTTCCTTCCGCGCCTGTTTCGCCAATGTGATGTGTCCTTCATGTAAAAACCCCATTGTCGGCACGAAACCGATGGTCTGTCCGTTCTTTTTTTCCATGTGGACAACGTCTTTTATTTGCGCCACCGTTGAGATCACTATCATGATTGCACACCTCCATACAGCTGATCAAGTTCATCTTCATTCATCGTAAATGCATGTTCAGCAGCCGGGAAAACGCCGGCTTTTACATCTGTCACGTACGACTGAATAGCCGGTACACCTTGATTATCAAAATCCGCATAGCTTTTCACAAATTTTGCCGTGCGCCCGACACCGTAGCGCATCAGATCATGATAGACAAGGACCTGTCCATCTGTTTTGGCGCCCGCACCAATGCCGATAACAGGTATTTGCAGCGTTTTTGAGACAGATTCAGCCACTTGATGCGGCACACACTCAAGTACCAGCATAAACGCACCGGCCTGCTCCATCGCTTTCGCATCAGCAAGGAGACGATGGGCCGCTTCAGCTGTTTTCCCTTGTACTTTATATCCACCCATCACTCCGATAGACTGAGGCGTTAAACCAAGATGGGCACAAACCGGTACTCCCGCAGCCGTTAACTCACGAACACGATCGACAATATCACCGGCTCCTTCTACTTTTACCGCATCTGCTCCTGCTTCTTGCATCAGTTTTCGTGCCGCTTTCATCGTTTCTTCTTTGTTCACATGATACGTCATAAATGGCATATCGGTAATCGTAAATGTTTCAGGTGCACCACGCTTTACTGCTTTCGTATGATGAATCATGTCTTCAAGCGTCACCGATACGGTTGACTCGTAGCCAAGAACGGTCATACCTAATGAATCACCGACAAGAACAACATCTACTCCACCTGATTGTACTTGTTTTGCTGATGGAAAATCGTAGGCGGTGACCATGGCAATATTTTCATTATTTTCTTTCATTTGGATAAAATTGGCTGTGCTTTTCATCTGTTCGCCCTCCTTTTAAATTAGAGGTGACGAAACAATATAAAAAGGGTCCTCAGCAAAAAGGCAGAAGGACCCGTTCAATACGGCTTAAATGTTTCGACCCTCTGTCCCTGTCCATATGGATCAAGGCAGTTTACGTCTTATTAAGTAAGATTTCATTTTCACTTGTTTAACCGGTGCAGCTCACTTGATACCGCCTGATTTAAGTTCATTATAACAGGGTGTGTATTTTTTGACTACGATAATTTACTGTTCGATTTCAATATCGGCTGAATAAATATCATGAATGATTCCATTTTCATCTTCCAATTTCAAAACACCATCATCGGTAATGCCAAGCGCTTTACCACGGATTGTCCCCGTGACGGTGCGTGCAATAATGTGACGTCCGATTGAAATGGCATATGACTCCCATTTCTCTTTAATGAGACTGAATCCGTTCGTCATATATTCATCGTAATACGTCTCCAGGTTTTTCATAATTGCTTGAACAATTTTTGCACGCGAGACCGTTTCCCCTTTTTCAATCGCAATCGATGTTGCAATATCAGCAAGCTCTTCCGGAAATTCACGCTGGTTCACGTTCACACCGATGCCGATGATAATCGAGCGGATATGATCAGAGTCTGCTTGCAATTCAGTTAAAATACCAGTGATTTTTTTCCCGTTTAACAACAGGTCATTCGGCCATTTAATGGACGGCATGACACCTGTTGTATCACGAATTGCTTCTGTAACGGCGACTGCCGTAATAAGCGTAAACTGTGGCGCTTTAAAGGGAGGCAGTTCCGGTTTTAAAATGATACTCATCCAGATGCCTGTATATTTTGGCGACTGCCATGGACGCGCCATCCGTCCTCTTCCCTCTGTTTGCTCTTCTGCGATGACGAGCGTGCCTTCTTCTGCTTCTTCCGCAATTTGATGCGCTTCTTTTTGTGTTGATTCCACGCTTTCTTTAAAGACAATCCGCTTGCCTAAACGGTTTGTTTCAAGTCCGATCAGTAATTCATTTTCACTCACTTTATCTGGCTTGGACGTAATACGATACCCTTTTTTTCGGACCACTTCGAGTTCGAATCCTTCTTGGCGAAGTGATTCAATATGCTTCCAAACCGCTGTGCGTGAGCAGCCGATCATATCAGCAAGCGCTTGTCCGGATACGAATTCGCCGTCCGCTTTTGAAAAAGCTTCAAGTAACGTATGCTTTACAGAAGATTGCACGACCGCAACCACTCCTTTATTTGTTCTTTCTTATTTTCAATTTCACGATTCACAACCGCTTTTTCGGATAATATGAGACATTCTTTAATCCAAATGCCTCGTTGTTTTCCGCTCCACTCCATTAAATCAGAACCCGTTATGTCTAGTTCATCCCTGTCTTTGATCGGCAGTGCTTGCCAGTGGGCAATGACGTCTGTTGATTTTGATTCACGTCCATCAAGCACTGCTTCTACTTCAGCACAGTCAACTGCTGCTTCAAGCTGTGCCTCGTATAACAGAACATCGTGCCAGCCTTCTGCACGCACTCTTCTTAATGTACGAACACCTTTTTCAATTCGTTTAATCCGTTTCGCTGACATGCGCCAGTTACGCAAAAAGTCTGTTACGTGTCTGTCAGTTGCTTCATAAGCGATGAGCAGCCACATTTGATCCGCGTTTAATGACTTTAACGTTCTTGCCTTCATTTGGACAAGTGCTTTTTTTTGACTGGAAAGACCAGGTAGAAACAGAAAAAGGCCTGTCTCAATGAGGACAGATAATCCTTTCTCTTTAGCTAAGCCGGCGAATAGCTTATCCATTTCATTCAGTTTTCGTTCAACCGCAATGTGCGACAACAGCGGCGCATATTCTTTCATTGCCTGCCTCGTGTCCGAATCAAGTTCGAACGAAAGCTGACTGACAAATCGGGCGGCACGCATGATACGGAGGGCATCTTCTGAGAATCGCTCTGATGCATCTCCAACGGTCCGAATCATTCGGTTGTTCAAGTCTTCCCTTCCATTAAATGGATCGATAAACTGCCCATTGGACGTCATAGCCATGGCATTCATCGTAAAATCACGGCGCTTTAAATCTTCTTGCAGCGACCGAACGAACTGGACATCATCCGGCCTTCTAAAATCACTGTACGTGGATTCTGTGCGGAATGTGGTCACCTCGAAACTGTGACCATTAAGCAGAATAAGAACGGTTCCGTGCTCAATCCCAACGTCTACTGTGTGAAGAAAGACGGTTTTGACTTCATCCGGTGTGGCGGATGTTGCGATATCTACGTCATGAATGGGTCTATTTAAAAAAAGATCTCGAACTGCTCCTCCCACAAAGTACGCTTCATAACCGGCCGATTCAAGCGCCTGCAAGATCGGGAATGCTTCTTTAAAAAAAGGATCGTCAATCATAATCATTCTCCTTTAAAAGACGATCATACACCCGTTCATATTGCTCTACAATATCCGCTGAATGAAAACGTGTCTTCACCGTTTTAATGGCCTCGTTTTTTACTTTTTCATACAACAATTGATCCGTTAACAGTGCTATAGCCGCTTCGCTAATCGCTTCAATGTCGCCAATCGGACGGATGAAACCATTCTTCCCATCATCAATCACTTCTGGTATCCCGCCCGCGTCTGTTCCGACACATGGCACACCGCACGCCATTGCTTCAAGCGCAACGAGACCGAAGCTTTCTTTTTCAGACAAAAGCAGCTTCAAGTCGCTAATCGCATACAGTTCTGCTAAATTGTCCTGTTTGCCAAGATAAAGGACACGCCCTTCAAGTCCGAGCGCTTCGACAAGCCGGCAGACGACTGTCATTTCAGGGCCATCGCCGATGAGAAAAAGTTTCGCAGGCATTGACTCCGCAATACGGGCAAATACATTGATAACATCTGTAACCCGCTTCACTGGCCGGAAGTTCGACACATGAATAATGACTTTTTCACCGTCTTCAATGCCATACTCTTTTTTCAAATGATAAATCGATTCCATTGGCCGGTAGACACGTTCATCAATAAAGTTGTACACCGTTTCAATGCTTTTCTCAGGCGCAATCAGTTCCTTTGTCTGGCTTACAAGTGAATGAGACACAGCGGTGACCGCATCGGACTGTTCAATGCCAAATTTAATTGCCTGCGTGAGCGATGAATCAGATCCGAGCACCGTAATATCCGTTCCGTGCAGCGTTGTCACAATTTTTACGTTTGATTTCGCCATTTGTTTTCCTAGAATCGCACAAACCGCATGCGGAATGGCGTAATGAACGTGCAATATATCGAGCTTTTCCCGTTCAATGACATCCGCCATTTTGCTGGCAAGCGCAATATCATATGGTGGATATTGAAAAACGGAGTATTGATTGACGTCCACTTGATGAAAGAATATATTATGATACATCCGGTTCAGACGGAATGGAACGGCCGATGTAATGAAATGAATGTTATGTCCCTTTTCTGCCAGCAGCTTTCCGAGCTCCGTCGCTACAACGCCCGAGCCGCCGACAGTTGGATAGCAAGTTATACCAATGTTGAGTCTCATCTTATTCGCCTGCCGTTCCCTCACTCATCTCTGCTAAAATACCATTTACGATTGCGCGCGCTGTTCCAATGTTTGTCGCAAGCGGAACCGCATATACGTCGCAAAGACGCAAGAGCGCCGTTACATCCGGCTCATGCGGCTGTGCTGTTAACGGGTCACGGAAGAAAAAAACAAAATCAATTTCGCCACGGGCAACGCGGGCACCAATTTCCTGATCGCCCCCGAGCGGCCCTGATTGAAAACGATGTACATCAAGAGCGGTTGCCTCCATAATTCTAGTACCGGTCGTACCAGTCGCGAATAATGAATGCAAACCAAATACATCTTTATGAAGTGAAACAAACTCGATTAAAGCATCTTTCTTTTTATCATGTGCAATAAGTGCAATATTCATAAATAAACCCCTCCATTAATCAAGAATATTTTCAAGGCCGTACACAAGCGTTTTCGTTTTCATGACCGTTTCGACACACACTTTTACGCCGGACATAAAGGACGCCCGATTGTATGAATCGTGACGGATTGTGAGCGTTTCACCATCTGCACCAAATAATACTTGCTGATGGGCAATTAATCCCGGCAGGCGAACACTATGAATGTGCATTCCGTTCATTTCCGCCCCTCGCGCACCTGGAATCGTTTCTTTTTCTTCTGGGTGGCCTTGCCGCTTCGGTTCGCGCACGTCATTAATCATTTGGGCTGTTTTCACCGCTGTACCAGACGGCGCATCCAATTTTTTGTCATGATGCAATTCAATGATTTCCACGTCGTCAAAGTATTTTGCAGCCAATTGTGAAAATTTCATCATTAACACGGCACCTATGGCAAAGTTCGGCGCGATAATGCAGCCAAGTTCTTTTGATTCTGATAACTCTTTTAACTCCTGAAGCTGTTCATCAGTAAATCCCGTTGTACCAACAACGGGACGAATACCATGCTCCAGCGCTGCTTTCGTATGTATATAGCCAAATTCAGGCGTCGTCAAGTCAATTAATACATCGGCTAATTGATCTGCAAAACAGTCGCGTACATCTGTATAAATTGGTGCGTCTGATCCTTTAAATCCGATATCTGACAACGTTTCGCCGCCGTGTTTCCGATCAAGCGCTGCCACTAATTCAAATTCTGGTGTGTCCATCACCATTTTTACTGCTTCTTCTCCCATGCGGCCTCGTGGACCTGCAATAATGACACGAATACTGCTCATTGTTGTTCCTCCTCGATTTTCGTCCAGCGGTCTTTATCTCTCGTCTGGAATTTATTCATAACCCGATCATGTGCTGTCTGCAAGTCGATATCAAGCGAATTTGCTAGACAAATCGCCACAAACAAAACATCGCCGAGTTCTTCTTCAATCGTCTTTTCTTCTTCTGTCGATTTTTTCGGCTTTTCCCCGTAATAATGGTTTACTTCACGCGCAAGCTCACCTAACTCTTCTGTCAAGCGCGCCATCATCGCGAGTGGACTGAAATAACCTTCTTTAAACTGGCCGATATAATCATCGACTTCTTTTTGCATGCTTCGCATTGATTTTTCCACTTTATTCACCACTTTCTTTACCTATGTTACTAATTATAAACGGACGGCGCAATTTTTTTCTGCTTATCGTTATAATAAAAGGAAGGAGGGATTTTATGTTGTTTAGCATGCGTTTCAAAAATATCTTATTTATTTTACTGGGTTCGGCTATTTTTTCATTCGGACTCGTTCATTTTAACATGCAAAACAATCTTGCAGAAGGCGGATTCACTGGTATTACGCTTTTATTATACAGCTTTTTTCATATTAATCCGGCATATTCTAACCTTTTGTTGAATATTCCGCTTTTTTTTATCGGATGGAAATTGCTCGGACGTGTGTCATTTTATTACACACTCATCGGCACGTTTAGCGTCTCACTTTTTTTGTGGATTTTTCAGCGCTGGCAGTTTCACATTCCACTTCATGACGATCTGTTTCTTGCAGCTTTATTTGCTGGTGTTTTTATCGGTGTCGGGCTCGGTATTACGTTCCGCTATGGCGGCACAACCGGCGGCGTCGATATCATCGCACGGCTTTTGCATAAATACCGGCAGATCAGCATGGGGAAAACAATGTTTATTTTTGATGCATGCGTCATCCTTGCCTCTCTCCTCACCTACATTGATTACCGAGAAGCGATGTATACGCTTGTCGCCGTATTCACTGGTGCACGCGTCATTGACTTCATGCAAGATGGGGCGTATGCAGCGCGCGGTGCGATGATTATTTCCAATCAAAATGAGGAGATTGCCGCTGAAATAAACAAGCGGATGGAGCGTGGCGTTACCATTTTAAAAGGATACGGCTCCTACACAAAACAACCGCGTGATGTGCTTTACTGTGTCGTCGGCAAAAATGAAATTGTCCGATTAAAAAATATGATTCACGCTGTTGATCCGCATGCATTTGTATCCGTTACAGTCGTTCATGACGTATTTGGCGAAGGATTCACGCTTGATGAAAACAAACAGCCGATCCAATGACAAAAGCACCGAAATCATGAAGATTCCGGTGCTTTTGATTAATCATCACTTTGCTGCATACCTGTATACATTAAGATCAATCGCACAAGTTCAAGTACGGCAACTGCTGCAGCGGCAACATATGTCATCGCAGCAGCATTTAACACTTTCCGTGCTTCCCGTTCTTCGTCATTCCGGATAATCCCGGATGAAACAATTTGATTCATTGCACGGTTGGAAGCGTTAAATTCTACCGGCAATGTGATTACCTGGAACAATACACCCGCTGCCATTAGAACAATACCGAGCAACAGCATGTTTGTCATTGTGGAAAAGATACCGATCATAATAAACACCCATGATAAGTTTGAACTGATATTCGCTACCGGGACAAGTGCATGACGGAAACGAAGGAACGCATATGCTTCTTTATCTTGAATGGCATGACCGACTTCATGCGCTGCGACAGCGGCACCAGCAATCGAATGACCGTGAAAGTTGTTTGATGATAAATGAACTGTTTTCGTCATCGGGTTATAATGATCGCTCAAAAATCCTCGTGTCTCCACTACGTTTACTTGCTGCAATCCATTGTCATCGAGAATACGTCTCGCTGTTTGTGCGCCAGTAATACCTGTGGAAGCCGGTACTTGTGAATATTTTTTGTACGTACTTTTCACCTTAAATTGCGCCCATAATGGTACGATAATAATGATCGCAAAGTATAGTAGAAAACTCATTTACTTCTGTCTACCTCCATGTGTAATGTCGTATTTTGTTACTATTATTGTACCGATCTATTCCCCTATACGTCAATGTTTACGCTTCATCACTTCTTCTTTTTTCATTCCTTTATACTTTTTTCTTCCTGTATATACAAGTGCCGCAATGATCACACCGCCGGTCAGCGCCGTTACATGAACGAGCTGTTCTTTTTCTTTCGGCTTCATCTCTTCGGCGCCGCTCACTGGAACAAATACGAGAAGGAAACTCCATATAAAGACGATGATTTTATCCATCTCCACTCCCCCCATCCACATGTCATAGTATATGCAGGTGGATGGAGAAAAGATGATGACTTATCGCCAGGTTGTCCGGCTTGATCTGACGCACATGTACCATGTGACAAAAATCGATATAATGCTAAGCCAGAATGTAAAATAGCCAATCTCTTGAATGTACAAATGAAGCTGTGAATAAACGGGATACTGCATATATACGTAATCAATGATTTCATTATGTAGAGTCCAGGTAGCCGCAATCATCAGATGGATGACTTTCACCTTGAAAAATGGTGCATATAACAGTCCCTGTATCGCCATACCGAAATGAGAGGCGACAAGCATCCAGCCGAGCCACGAGAGGTGCCCCGTCACGATTAATGTCAATATATTCATCACAACGGCCCATATCCCGTATTTAAATAGCGTCATGACAGCGAGTGCCTGTATAAGACCCCACCCGCGTCCAATCAGCAAGCCGAACAAGGCTACCGTAAAAAACAAACTTGCTGTCGGGCTATCCGGCACAAACGGCAGGTAAATCGCCGGTGTCTGCTCAAGCTGAGGCATATACCAAATATATCCGTAAACAGTACCTACTAAGTTGACCAAAAACAGTGTCCACATAAACGAACGGTTTGACAAAAAGAAGTACAGCATCGGCAATCCTCCATAAAAAAAGAACCACCGAACAAATCCGGCAGTCCTTTCTTTTTTATTATTTTGCTTCAAGCGTTGAAATGAATTCAGACAATTTAACGAGATCTTCTTCATTGCCTTTATACATTCCGGCAGGCATTCCACCTCGACCGTTTTTCGCTATTTCAGCAATTTCTTCCGGCTTCAATCCGGTGCCAACGAGTGACGGAGCAGCTGCCCCTCCGGATAATGTATCACCATGACAGTTAATACAACCGTTTTCTTGATAAATTTTGAATCCATCCGAATTTGTGTCAATCTCTGCTTCTTCTACGATGGCTCCCATTGCTTCTTTCGCTTCCCAGTCAACTGCATCGGCTGATTCCCAAGTAAGGTAAATAACCGCTGCAAATGAAAGCAGCATAAACCCTGTCGCGAATGGACGTTGCGTTGGACGGCGTTTGGGTCCACGATCGATAAACGGAGCAAGCATTAAGCCTCCAAATGCAAGACCTGGAATAATAAAACCGCCAATTACGTTGTATGGACCCGAAGCATATGTGTATTTAAGCAATTGATAAAGAAACAAGAAATACCAGTCAGGCAGTGGAAGATAGCCTGTATCGGTCGGATCTGCTACACGCTCAAGCGGTGATGGATGAGCGATTGTTACGCATAAATAACCAATTAGGAATACGGCCCCGACCATCCATTCCTTCAAAAGGAAGTTTGGCCAGAAAGCTTCTGTTTTGCCCGGATATTCCGAATAATCTTTTGGTATATTTGGTTTTCGTTCTGACGGTATACGTGAGTCGCCGACGAACTTCATCCCTTTTCCACGATGCATTGTGTCCCCTCCTTCTTTTTTAAAAAATAACGGTTAATTTATTTTTTACAATGGTCCTGAAATACCTTGTTTGCGGATCATGATAAAGTGACCTGCCATTAAAGCAAGAAGAGCCGCCGGCAAGAAGAACACATGAATCGCAAAGAAACGAGTTAACGTTTGCGCACCGATAATATCAGGATGTCCAGCAAGCAATACTTTCAGTTCATGACCGATCAGCGGTGTTGAAGCCGCAATCTCGATTCCTACTTTTGTAGCAAATAGTGCTTTCATATCCCAAGGAAGCAAGTAACCTGTGAAACCAAGACCGAGCATGACGAAGAAAATAAGTACGCCGACAACCCAGTTCAATTCACGCGGCTTTTTGTACGCTCCCTGGAAGAATACACGTAACGTATGTAAAAACATCATAACGATAACGAGGCTCGCACCCCAGTGATGCATACCACGTACAATTACACCAAAAGCAACTTCATTTTGTAAATAATAAACAGATTCCCATGCATTTTTAATGTCTGGCACATAGTACATTGTCAAGAACATACCTGACAAAATTTGAATGACAGTGACAAAAAACGTCAGACCGCCAAAACAGTATACAAATGCCGAAAAATGATGGGCCGGGTTTACGTGCTCAGGCACTTCATGGTCAGCAATATCACGCCACATTGGCGTAATATCGAGACGTTCGTCAACCCAGTCATAAATTTTATTAAGCATTTATTACGCCTCCTTTACACGTTGTTTGCCTCCGGTTTGCCAAGTTGCAGCAAGCCGCCTTTTTCAGCTGTTGGATAAACATCAAGCGGTTTAAGCGGTGGTGTTCCTGGTATGTTCTTTCCGTTCTTTTCGTACATGCCATTGTGACATGGACAGAAAAACTTGTCTTTATGATCGTTTCCTTCCCAGCTGACTGTGCAGCCAAGATGTTTACACACCGGTGATAATGCAACAATTTCGCCTTTGTCATTTTTGTATACCCAGGCGGTGTGCGTTACTTCAGATGTGTACCATGCATCGGTTTGCTCATAAGAAAAGTCGACGCGTACAGGTGTATCCGTTAATTCAGATACTTTTTGCTGTGTCGGATGATATTCGCCGGCTGCTTCTCCTTTCAGCACTGGATCTACAGCGAAACGCACCATCGGCATCAACATCCCTGCTGCCATGAAACCGCCTACACCCGTTAGTGTGTAGTTCAGGAACTGACGTCTTGATACAGGTTGTTTTTTACTCATTCTTTTCCCCCCTCTATACAATAAGCTTCGCCCTCGACGGACCGTGTATGAGCATAAACATAAACTAGGACATCATTATGATAATCTATACAGCGTAACAGGTCAATATCATCCGGAATGAAAACAGATATTAGGTTGTGACGATTTTTTGAATTATGATACACTTTCCTGCCATTTCTGTACAATAATATTGACAATTTGCTTCGCCTGATTTTCAATGAGTGAATATTTCACACTTTCCTCCATATCACCAAGTGGTACAGACGGCACCCAAATAACAGCCGCACCCGTTTCTTGTTCCCTTTCTCTCCATCGACTATCTGATGTGAAAAAGAAGACATGTTTAAATCCAACCTTTTTCAGCCTTCCTGTCCACTCAGCAGCATCGCTTACCAATTCATCACGATCCGGCAAGTAGGCATGCGGCGGTGTGACGAGCAAACGCCCTTTAAATTGTTTTTCAAGAAATGTGACGAGCAGTTGAATAAATTCATACTGTTCCGCTGCCCCAATCATACCCGAACCAAAGTCAGCTGGCACAACAGGTACAATGGCCGTGTCAATATACTCTTTTTGCTGCAAAAAAAGAGCTGTATCTTTCCCGTTCCAGTTCATTTTTTTCACCTCTTTTTTTATCATACACTCCCTTTTCTGCTGTTGCAAACATGAGTGCGGGGCAAATGGCAAAAGAAAAACGCCTGTTTAATTATCAGACGTTTTGATGTGTTTTGCTAGATCATTTAATTGATCAGTCAACTGTAAAAATTGTTCTTTGTCTCCGCAATCAAGCGCTTCATCAATTTTTTCATTAAGCCTATCCCGTTGAAATTCATAGACGCTCCATTTCAAAAACTGTTCTGCCAGTTCTTTTTCTTTTTCTGTTAACCTCATCTGCTTTGGCATAAAAGGATTTTCTTCTCGAACGGCTGCGTATTGGTGCGACTGAGGAGCACCGTTAAACTTCAATTCAATAAAAATGTCTTCTTCTTTATTTAAACGTATATCATGAAACGATTTCTCCGCGTCTGTTGTCATAATATTGTCTTTAAAAAAACGAAACGGCGCGCTGTCTACACAGTGTGCAGACATAATCATGCCGCGCGGGCAATATTGGGCATCATCGACAAAGTGCACATTTTCCATCAGCTGGTCGTGGCTCATTAAATAGTTTAAAATCCAGACGGATTCTCTTCTTTTCAACTGATAATGATTTAAAAACCAGCGGATAAAATCTTTTTTCTCATGAGCAGAAACCGGGGCAGTCATTACCATCACTCCCAATCACTTAGTATACATCCATTTTAAGACGATCGACTAAATCTATCCATTCATCATTTTGCGGCTCTTCTTTTAAAAGCATTTCGAATATGGCAAGCGCGTCAGCACGACGTCCTTCTTCAAGTAAAAAATATCCATATTCCGATAAAAATTCCGTGTTTTCTTTTAATATAGGGAACAACTGTGCATACAGTTCGCCGGCTTCTTCATATTCTTCCAGACGCTCGGCCGCACGCGTCGCATCCCATAAAAGAAGAGGTTCTGCACTGCCTGATTCACGGAACATCGAGACGATTTCAAGCACTCCCGCGTATTGTTCTTTTTTCATTAAAAGCGCATTTAACGCAAGTGCCGCTTCCGTATATTCTGGGTCAAGGGCTAACGATTCGCGTAAATGAGATTCTCCTTCTTCTTCCATTCCGCTTTTCAATGCCAGTTTGCCGGCAAGCAAATACAATTCTTTTTGGTACGTATCACGGGCAAGGCCGGATCTTGCCGCTTCAAGGGCTAAGTCGATTTCTTCTTCCATTTCATATGCACGGGCAAGGTGCAAATAAATAGAATGGTAATCCGGGTCCAGTTCAGCTGCTTCTGTTAATTTAATCGCCGCGAGTTTATACTGTCCTGCTTGAAATGCAGTGAAACCGTACATGAAGAGCGTGTCGACATCCACTTTTGAATCAAGCGCTTTTTTATAGAACGGCAGACTTTCTTCAAACGCTCCGCCGGCACTGTATGCTTCGGCTAATCGTTTATAAATCAAAATGCCAGCGATCTCAGTTTCATTCGCTTCAGCAAGCGTCTCATATTGCCTCACCGCTTCCAAAAACTTGCCTTCTTCCAAATATAATTCACCGAGTGCAAGATTTATGATTAGCTCGTCCGGCTCTACACGCTGCGCTTTCAATAATTTTTGTTCACTTACTTCATACAGCCCTTGCATTTGATAGATGTCTGCCAGAACGAGCAGCGAGCGTGCATAAAACGGATCGGTATCATCAATTTCCTCCAGAATATTCATCGCTTCTTCTTCTCGGTCCATCTCGACCAGTGTCTCGGCTAATAGCAGCGACAACTCGCCTTCTCCCGGAAATGACTCTAGGAGAACCATGAAAAGCTGTCGTGCTTCATCTAAAAAACCTAGCTGGAGCAATTGCTCACCCAGCATGAATTGTTCTTCTGCGTCGCTTGAGGCAAGTACACTCTCATACAGTGAAGACGCCTTTTCCATGTCTCCCTGTTCAAGATGTGCAATCATTTTCTCTGCATTTATCATACATATTCGCCTCTTCTTTCATCAAACTTCTTTTCTTGATTCTTTATTTTAATCAAACACATTCAAATCATCAACTTTTTCGCTTGTATTGTTAATTCTATTCTTTTTGTTCATTTCCTTCTTTTTATAAACTGGAAAAACGTCCTCGACAAGAGGACGTTATTTGATCAGCTGATTCACATGTTCGAAAAATTCCGGATAAGATACCGCAATAGCTTCAGGATTCTCAAGCTTGACTTCTCCATCTGCAATAAGTGCTGCAATGGCCATGACCATACCAATACGGTGATCACCGTGAGAAGAAACAGATCCACCGTGCAGCTTCGATTTCCCTCGAATGATCATTCCATCATCGGTCGCTTCAATGTCTGCACCGAGTTTTTTCAACTCATCGACAACCGTGTCGATCCGATTCGTCTCTTTTACTTTTAACTCTTCCGCATCGCGAATAATGGTTTCACCTTCTGCTTGCGTAGCCAGAAGCGCTATAACCGGTATTTCATCAATTAAGCGAGGAATAAGTGCTCCGCTAATTTCGGTTCCTTTTAATTTGGATGTACGGACTGTAATCGTGCCAATTTCTTCGCCTTTAAAAGATGTTTTTTCAATCGTCATATCGGCACCCATTTGTTTGAATACATCAACAATTCCAGTACGCGTTTCATTTAATCCGGTATTCAGAAGAACAATCTCGCTATCTGGAGCAATGGCAGCAGCAACCATAAAAAACGCTGCAGAAGAAATATCGCCTGGTACGTATACATCGGTTCCTTTAAAAGACTGACCACCTTTAATGATGATGCGGTCTCCTTCACGGCGGACGATACCGCCAAACTGTTCAATCATTTTTTCCGTGTGGTCACGCGTCGCTTCTGGCTCGATAATAACGGATTCACCTTCTGCCTGCAGTGCGGCGAAAATAACAGCTGATTTTACTTGGGCGCTCGCGACAGGAAGCCTGTATTCTATCGTCTTTAGCTTGCTGCCTCGGATGGAGAGCGGCGTAAACCGTCCATTATCGCGTCCCGCTATATCCGCTCCCATTGATGCTAGCGGCACCGTTACACGATCCATCGGGCGTCTAGCAATCGATTCATCGCCAATCATGACCGAATGGAACGGCAATCCTGCAAGAATGCCCAGCATAAGACGTGTTGTCGTCCCCGAGTTACCTGTATCGAGAATCGACGACGGTTCTTTTAATCCATCCCATCCTGTCCCATGAACAATAATTTCTTCGTCTGTTTCTTCAATCTCTACGCCAAGTTTGCGGAAGCAATCAATTGTACTTAAACAGTCTTCCCCTTTTAAAAAGTGACGAATGACCGTTTTTCCATTTGCAAGCGCACCGAACATAATCGAGCGATGCGAGATGGATTTATCGCCAGGCACTTCAATTCTCCCGCCAAGAGACGGTTGTCCGAAATTCAGTTTCATCTGTTCATACCCTCTCTTATGCTAAATATAAGTCGTACGTCGTTTTTTGCTCAATGCAGATTTTTGCACGTAAGCGATCTTTTTCATTTTGAAAACTAATGACAAGAACACCGAATACATCTTCGCGTGTTTCCATAATGCGAATGTTTGTAATACTGATGCGCTCTTCAGCCAAATAGGCAGTCAACTCCGATATAACCCCCGGATAATCGGGTACATCCACGTACAGCTCGTAAAAAGAAGGAATCGCACCTTGTGAACGAATCGGCAAGGAATCACGAAATGTTTTGGCATCATCAAAATAACGATACAACCCATCCGCATCTTCTTTTTCTAAAATAGAAAGGACGTCATTCATTTCATCGCGCCAGTCCGCCAGAAGCGTAAGCAACATCTCTTTATTATGAAGCGAAATGTCTTTCCACATTTCTGGATTAGATGACGCAATGCGCGTAATATCTCTAAATCCACCAGCTGCTAGCCGTTCAATTAGCGGGTTTTCATCGTTAAATTTTCGCGCTTGGTGAACGAGGGAAGCGGCAATAATATGCGGAAAGTGGCTAATGACACCCGTCATTTCATCATGCTGCTCTGCTGTTACTTCCATTATTTTTGCCCGCGTGCCTTCCAACCATTTTTTTAAAATAGCCATATTCTTTTCTTCTGCCGATTTTGGTGGCGTCAACAAATAAAACGCATTTTCAAAAAGCAATTCTTTTGCTGCTGCAACACCGCTTTTATGCGATCCCGCCATTGGGTGGCCGCCGATAAATGCAATGCCTTTCTCTTCTAATACACGTGCCCGCTTCATAATACGGCTTTTCGTACTGCCTGTATCCGTAATTAATACACCTTTTTTTAGTGGAAGTGATGCCAGATGCTCAATCATATACTCCGTCTGCAAAACAGGCACAGCAATAATGATTAAATCTGCAGTAGCTGCACCAGCTTCAAATGAGGCCGCTTTTTCATCAATAATATTAAGCGCGTCCGCAAGCCCCAGTTCGGATTCGCGTAAATCAAATCCGATAATATGTGCCTGTGGATGGGCTTTTTTAATCGCCTTAGCAAGTGATCCACCAATTAAGCCAAGGCCTGCAATAAACACATTTCCCCTCATAGGCGAGTACACCTTCTATCTCTTCACAGTTTCTGTCAAAAAGCTTTTCATCGCTCTCATGACGCCTTCGTTTTGTTCTTTTGAACCGACTGTTACCCGGACAGTGCCTGGAACGCCAAGCGCTGCACCCGATCGGACGATGTAGCCTTTTGACATTAAATATTCAAACAGTTCATCGCTATCACATTTAAAATCGATCAAAATGAAGTTAGCTTCAGACGGATAATAATCTAAGTTTTCTTCCTTGCAAAATGCATAGAACTGTTCTAAGCCCGCTTTGTTTTCAGAGCTGCACATCTCAATAAATGATTGATCACTGATAGCTGCTGCTGCCGTCTGCTGTCCAAGTGTGTTTACATTGAACGGTTCACGAACAGGATCAAGCTGCGCGATTAATGACTCATCCGCAAAGCCGTAACCGACACGAAATGCCGCAAGACCGTAAATTTTTGAAAATGTGCGAAGAACGATCACATTCTTATATTGCTTGATGATTTCACGTGCGTCGAAGTAATCTTCTGCTGTAACATACTCATAATACGCTTCATCAAGCACAACGAATACATCTTGTGGTACGCGGTCTAAAAATGCGCGAAGCTCGTTGTCTGTAATATGTATGCCAGTCGGATTATTCGGGCTGCACAGCCAGACAATTGCTGTGTTTTCATCAATCGCATCAGCCATCTTATCAAGGTCATGTGCGCCTTCTAAAAGCTCAATTTCACGAACTTCCGCGCCTTCAACAACGGCATTATGACGATACTGAGGAAATGTTGGCGTCGGCATCACCGTATTTTTACCTGGTTCTAGCATAGCACGGGAAATCATTAAAATAATTTCATCGGAACCGTTGCCGAAAATAAGCTGCTTTTCATCGAGTTGTAAAAATTCAGCCATCACTGTGCGTAGACTACCTGTGTAGCCATCCGGATAAATCGCGAACGAATCAGCATATGCATGAATGCACTCTTTCACTTTTTCTGATGATCCAAATGGATTTTCATTCGATGCCAGTTTCACAACTTCTTTCAATCCATATGCTTTTTTTACATCGTCTGTCGTCCGTCCTGGCTGATAAGCTTTTAATGATAACATCTGCTCTTTCCATTTCATATTTGCGGTCCCCTTTCAATTTGTTGATTGCTGTAAATCTGGACGCAAAACGACTGCATCCTCTAAATAGATATGGCGAATATCTTTTTGCGCGACTTCTGTGTTCACGTGCATCATAATGCGAATGCATTTCTCTAAGCCGCCTTTTATCGCCAATTCCTGCATACACATGACAGGCACATATTCCCATCCTTTTAATTGGCGAAGAGCACGTGCTGGAAACATTGCATCTAGATCATCTGTTGCTGAAATAAAAGCCGAGCATACACTATCCGGTTCAATCTTGTTTTGTTCAATCATGTCCGTAATCAAACGTTCTGTTGCTTCTATCATTTCTGCACCATCGTTTTGTTTCACCGTGATGGCCCCGCGAATTCCTCTTACCAATGCACGGCCTCCTTTCGAAATTGTTCATCTATTTTCTGCAATTCTTCTTTCGTCATATCCGTCACGTATGGGTGACCAATTTTATTTAATAAAACAAATCGAACCGTGCCGCCAAACGCTTTTTTATCACGCGTCATGACGTCGTATATGTCATCAAATGAAAACGCTATTCCCGATTCAACTGGATAGCCTATCGCTTTTAGCCATACAGCAAAGGACGGAATGTCGAACGACAGACCATTTTTTGATGCTGATGCATATAGGGCAAAAATCATTCCACAAGCAATCGCTTCTCCATGTGCTACATTGCCGTAGCCTGATAATGATTCAATCGCATGACCATACGTGTGACCAAAGTTTAAATACGCACGCACGCCTGTTTCAAGTTCATCTTCTTTCACGATCGCCCCTTTAATTTCAATGCCTCGCTTCAAGCTATGTTCCAGAAAAGAACCAGCGATGGCCTTTACATCGTTCACGTTCGCGCGAATGTCATGATATAGTTCCACATCAGCGATTAATGCATGTTTAATCACTTCTGCAAAACCACTTCTCGTTTCTTTTTCAGACAGCGAGTGCAAAAACAGCGTGTCGTACATAACCGCTTCTGGCTGATGAAATGCGCCGATCATGTTTTTACCGAGCGGATGATTGACAGCTGTTTTCCCACCGACTGCACTGTCATGCGCTAAGATCGTTGTCGGCACTTGAATAAACGGAATGCCACGCATATACGCTGCAGCACAAAAGCCAGCTAGATCCCCACATGCGCCGCCGCCAAATGCAACGACGAGTGAACGACGGTCAAGTGCACATTCGAGCATTCGTGTTAAACACTGTTCAAATACGCTGAATGATTTCGCTGATTCTCCCGCCGGTACATTATGCCAGTCAGCTGGAATCCCTTCAGGCAATCCTGACTCGAGACGTGCTCCATGAATCGTACGCACCAATTCATCTGCAATGATAAATAATCGCGTCGGCTTTTGTTTCATTTCGTCGATGAAAGAAGCGATCGCATTGATCGCTCCCTCACCGATGATGACAGGATATGTTTTGTTCACTGTTTCTATCATCACTTGGTTCATTCATTAAAACTCCTTTGCGTACTGCTTATGATCCTCAATCTGCCGAATAAGGGCATCCATCCGGTCACCGTTAAACTGCTCTAAAATGGCCTGTGCAAGCTCCCATGCAACCGCTGCTTCTGCCACAACGGCTGCTGCCGGTACCGCACAGCTGTCCGAGCGCTCAATGCTTGCAGTAAACGTTTCTTTCGTGTCAATATCTACGCTCTCAAGCGGTTTATAAAGCGTCGGAATCGGCTTCATGACACCACGTACAACGATTGGCATTCCATTTGTCATGCCGCCTTCAAATCCGCCAAGGCGATTCGTTTTTCGGTAAAAGCCTTTTTCTTCGTTCCAGGTAATTTCATCATGCACTTCACTGCCAAATTTATGGGCTGCTTCAAAGCCAATGCCTATTTCCACGCCTTTAAACGCATTTATGCTAACGATGGCTGCTGCGACCTTTGCATCAAGCTTTCGATCGTAATGCACGTAACTTCCTACGCCAATCGGCATTCCTTCTGCGATGACTTCCACCACGCCTCCGATTGAGTCACCATTTTTCTTTGCGTTATCAATCGCTTCGATCATTTTCTGCGCTGCGTCTTCGTCTAAACAGCGGACAGACGATTCTTCGCTGCGCTCTTGCAGCTCTTGAATTGTATTAAATTGAATATTTTCTGCACGGATGCCACCAATTTCAATGACATGAGATGCAATTTCAATACCGAGCAGTTTCAACAGCTTTTTCGCTGCAGCACCAGCTGCTACACGGACTGTCGTTTCACGTGCAGATGAGCGCTCAAGTACGTTTCGCATATCTCGGTGTCCATATTTAATACCACCGTTTAGGTCCGCATGTCCCGGACGGGGACGGGTAATTTGACGCTTCACTTCCTCAGCCGCTTCTTCTCCTTCAAGCGGTTCAATGCCCATAATTTTTGTCCAATGTTTCCAGTCATCATTTTCAACAACGAGCGTAACTGGAGAACCGAGCGTTGCACCATGGCGCACCCCGGATTTGATCGCGACTAAATCTTTTTCAATCTGCATACGACGTCCGCGGCCATGCCCTTTTTGACGGCGCAGTAAATCAATGTTAATGTCTTCGGCTAAAAGCTCCATTCCCGCTGGCAGCCCTTCAATAATCGCTGTCAACTGTGGGCCATGTGATTCCCCTGCTGTTAAATATCTCATTTTCCTTCTCCCTTCAGTACGTTAAAGCGGTTATGTACTACTATATCATATTTTATTTTTGTGGAACAGCCGAAACGACTGTTTTTGAGCATTTTATCACAATTCCATGTTTATTTGTGACAAATTTAAAAAGCCGTTACGGCCCCTGCTTTACCCTTTTTTATAAAAAAACGTATCTTCTACTTCAAACCCATATCGCTCCGGATTAAAAATCTGTTCTGTACTGCCGACAAACAGAACGCCGCCGGGACGTAGTGCTGAATTGAATTTATGGTACAGCCTATCTTTTGCTTCTTCTGTAAAATAAATCATAACGTTCCGGCAGACAATTAAATCATAGCCTGATTCGAATCGATCGGACAGCAAATTTTGCTGCTTAAATGTTACTGTACGTTTAATTTCATCAGCTATTTTAAAATACTGTCCTTCTTCTCGAAAAAATTTTTTCCTCACTGCATCCGGTACTTCTTCCAATGAGCGCTCGGAATAAACACCTATTTTCGCTTTTTGAATCACGTTCTGATCAAGGTCTGTTGCTTGCACCTTTACCGCGGACAGTGGCATAACATTCGAAGACACCATGGCCATTGTATACGGCTCTTCTCCTGTCGAACATGCCGCGCTCCATACTTTTAAGCGGCTGTTTTCTTTGAGAAGGCGCGGCAAGATTTTTTTCTCCAGCACGTCCCAACGTTTCCTATTTCGGTAAAATTCCGACACATTTATCGTCATCCGGTCCAGAAATTCATTCATCATATCTTGATTACTGCCTAATGCGTCGAAAAAAGCCGAGAATGATTGGTAGCCTTTTTTTTCATAAAGTGACGTTAGCCGCCGTTTCATCTGAGCTTCTTTATATAGAGAAAGGTCAATTCCTGTTTTCTTTTTAATGGACGAAACAAACTTTTCGTAATCGTCTATTTCACTCACCCTTTCCCAAGTCGATTCAGTCTACCTTTTATTATAGCTGAATTTAGGAAAAGTAGTGGTATCATTTTCACACAAAAAAAGCTTTCAGCCTCAAAAACAGCTAAAAGCTTTCAAAATTAATATACCCATTCAGAACCAGACTTTTGATAGTGTGTCAGTTCTTCTTCTTTAAAGAAAATACCGATTTCACGAGCTGCGCTTTCTGGAGAATCAGAACCATGAATGATGTTTTTGCCAACACTTACTGCATAATCACCGCGGATTGTTGCTGGTGCTGCATCTTTCGGGTTTGTAGCACCCATCATTTGACGCGCAGTCGCGATGACATTCTCGCCTTCCCACACCATCGCAAAAACAGGACCGGATGTAATGAAATCCACAAGTTCACCGAAAAAAGGACGTTCTTTATGCTCACCATAATGCTTTTCCGCTGTTTCGCGTGATACGTGCATTAGTTTTGCTCCAACAAGACGGAATCCCTTTTTCTCAAAACGTGCTGTAATTTCACCGATTAATCCGCGTTGTACGCCATCCGGTTTAACCATTAAGTATGTTTTTTCCATCTTTCATCACTCCTAAAGTTATGTATACCGCTTTCATGCGGACATGATGAATCGTATCATTTTCATTGTAAATTTACAACGCTTTCATGGAAAAAATCAATATTTTCTGCGGCCTATAAAGTGGGCTATTTCACGGAGCGAATTTTGATGACGTCCCGGTGGAAGTTCATCTAGAATAGCCAGTGCGCGGTGTAAATAACGGCGGCTTAATTCATTTGATCGTTCGATTGCATCGCTTTGCTTCAACAAGAAAATAATTTCATTAATATCCCGTCTATCTGTATGGGCGGAAACATCTACAATGCGGCTGCGCAGTTCATCTTGCTCCATTGCATACAAAACAGGCAATGTAATATTCCCTTGTAAAAGATCACTGCCGGCCGGTTTCCCTAGTTCTTTTTCACTACCAGTAAAATCGAGTATATCATCGGTAATTTGGAATGACATCCCTACGTTATAGCCAAACTCGTACAGTTTACGATGAACGTGAGCAGGCGCTCCTGCAGTAATCGCACCGAGTTGACAACTAGTACCAATTAAAATCGCCGTTTTCCGTTTGATTCGGCGCAAATAGTCACGCAAATGTTGATCATACCGGTATTTATCTTGAATTTGTACAATTTCGCCAATGCACAGTTCTGTCATCGTATGTGACAAAATTTGATGGACTTCCGGATCATCTATTTGTGCCATACATTCAAGTGCTGCTGCAAAAATAAAATCCCCTGTATACATGGCAACACGGTTATCCCATTTTGCTTTCACCGTCTTTTCTCCACGCCGTATAACCGCGTCATCGATGACATCATCATGAACGAGCGAAGCCATATGAATTAATTCAAGTGCGGCAGCGGCATACTTTATCCGGTGAATATCGTATTCGCCAAATTTCGCGCCGAGCAAAAGCAAAACCGGACGAATTCGTTTTCCACCTGCCTTGAGCAAATGAACAGATGCCTCTTCTAATATAGGAGAGTGAGATTTCACCGCGCGTTCGAGTTCTTTTTCGATTAAATCAATATCCGCTTTCATAAGCGAATAGATCAGTTTAATATTCATTCTTTTCTTCACCCGGCTTTTGATCTATTGTTTATTCCCATAGTGTGTCGCCGCCACGCCTCCTGTATGTGGCTTGAAGCGTACGTTTGTAAATCCCGCCTGCTGAAACATCCGTGCCAATTCTTTCATATCAGGAAAGTGACGGGCAGATTCTTGCAGCCACGAATATTCATCATAGCTTTTAGCAAACAAACGGCCAATTGCCGGCATCACATAGCGGAAATACAATGTATATCCTTCTTTGAAAACCGGCAGCTCCGGCTGACTCGTTTCTAGACACACGGCCATGCCGCCTGGTTTTAACACACGATTCATCTCTTTGAGCACCTGCATATAATCTGGCACATTGCGAAGACCAAAACCGATTGTGACATAATCAAACGTATTATCTTCAAACGGCAGTTCCATTGCGTTGCCATGAATAAGCTCTACTTGATCCAAATGTGCCGCCTGCACTTTTTCTTCGCCAACTCGCAGCATATTTTTACTGAAGTCGATCCCTTTAACAGTGCCTTCTTTACCGACTGCTTCGGCAAGAGCCATCGTCCAGTCTGCCGTACCGCAGCAAACATCAAGCGCTGAAGATCCGGCCGGCACATTCATGATTTTCATTGTTTCTTTGCGCCACCGTTTATGCTGCTGAAAACTGATGACAGAATTCATTTTATCGTAATTCCCATAGATTTTTTCAAACACATGGTGGACTTTTTCTTCTTTCGATTGCTGCATGTCGTCACCCTTCTTCCGCATATCGAAGTTCACGGTCAAATATACGGTCATATTCTGCCTGTACAACGGCTGCTGTCTGCTTATCCAGCTTTTGTATATGCATAAGAATACTGCTTTCAAGCTCGTATAAATAGCTCTTTATTTCATCTATCACATGGGAGGAATGATTGAGCATATGAAGAAGCACACCGTATACAATAAATGGATTTTCCATTTCATTACGAAGACGTTCCGCCGTCAATAATAAAGACATCGCTTCAATTAAATTATCATCCGCCTCATTTTCTACGCAGACAGCACGAATAATATTCGATTCAATCACGCGTACAGTATGGAACACATCTGCTGATGACGTACATTCTTTCTGGTGAAGCGCTGTTTTCATTTCGTTTACTTGTTTAACAGCTTCAGCCAACATACTAACGTAATGAATACATCCCGCTTCTGCCAGTGTCCGGTAGTACATTCCGCTGAAATAATCACCTGCTAGGGCAATTAACTGATCCTTTTGCGTGATCTCCGTCAAGATTGGTGCAATCTGATCGTGCGTATCAAGGGCCAGTTGAATGATTATAGCAGCTGTCATTTGCTTTCGTACTTGAAGTGTTGTTCGTTCCTTGTCTGTAAATGCCAGCATCAAAGCAGATACCCGCAGAGAGTTAATGTCGGGAGCACCGATCACTTTGACCAAAGATGACTGTGAACACGTCCGTCTAATTTCCTCCACTAGCGCTTTCTGTTCAATTTGCCACTCATCCATCTCTAAAACCCCTCAATCTCAAATCAAATCATTGTTTTTTTATTTCCCGTTCAATTAAAAACAAGTACAGTATACCATAAGTCGCTCATTATGACGATCGAATGAGCGCAAGGAGTTCTGTCCGAAGCTGTGAATCATTTTCATAGCGGCCTCGTGCTGCTGTCGTCACTGTCTTCGCACCCGGCTTCTTCACGCCACGCATCGCCATACACATATGCTCTGCTTCTACAATCACCATCGCACCATGCGGCTCCAGCATTTCCATAATGGCATTTGCAACTTCATTTGTAATCCGTTCTTGCAGCTGCGGGCGCCGTGCCACCGTTTCAACAGCACGAGCTAGTTTGCTAAGACCCGTTACCTTTCCGCCTTTTGGCAGGTAGGCGACATGGGCATGGCCAAAAAATGGGACGAGGTGATGCTCACACATCGAATAGAACGGAATATCCTTTACAAGCACAAGCTCTTCATACTGCTCTTCAAAGACCGTTTCAAAATATTCTTTTGGATCCGTATGAAGACCAGAAAAAGCTTCTTCATACATTTTCGCTACCCTTTTTGGTGTATCCTGTAGGCCTTCACGGTCCGGATTTTCTCCCACTGCTTCTAAAATGAGGCGCACAGCCTCTTGAATTTTGGCATGATCTACTCTATCCATTCTAATCACTCCTGTATATGCTCAATGCGTTTATTTATGTACTGTTATACATATTAGCATACCAATTCATTGTCCGGCAAAGAGAAGTTGTTCATAAAAAACGGGACCGCCCTTAATAGAGCAGTCCCATCTACAGCCTCAATTGGCTATGTACTTATTTAACTGCATCTTTTAAAGCTTTACCCGGTTTGAATGCAGGTACTTTACTTGCAGCGATTTCGATTTCTTCACCTGTTTGTGGATTGCGTCCTTTACGTGCAGAACGTTCGCGTACTTCGAAATTTCCGAAACCAATCAATTGTACTTTGTCGCCTTTTGCCAATGTGTTCTGGATGGCATCGAAAAGAGCATCCACCGCTTTCGTAGCGTCTTTCTTTGAAAGTTCTGCTGTTTCTGCCACTTCATTGATTAAATCAGTTTTATTCATGCCATTCACCTCCTCCTGGATAGGACCCGATAAACATTGTTGTATCAATGTTTTACCGTAATTCTGTTAAAAGATTATCACATGTGTTCGGTCATATCAAGTAGAATCCCCCTCAAACGTTCAATTTCACCGTTTTCATACAAAAAAGACTCTCGAGATCGAGAGCCTGACCGTTTTCATAGTAAAATAGCAATCATGCCGCCCGATCCTTCATTAATGATTTTCTCAAGTGTATCTTTTAATTTATAGCGTGCATTGTCTGGCATAAGAGATACTTTTGATTGGATACCCTCACGGACAATCGAGCTTAAATTGCGCCCGAAAATATCGCTTTCCCAAACGGACAATGGATCTTCATCATAGTTTTTCATGACGTGCTGTACAAGTTCTTCACTTTGTTTTTCTGTCCCTATAATAGGAGAGAATTCTGAGTCTACATCGACTTTAATCATATGAATGGACGGTGCGACCGCTCTTATTCTGACACCATATCTTGAACCATGACGAATAATTTCAGGTTCTTCAAGGCGCATATCCGCAAGCGACGGCACCGCAACACCATATCCCGTCTGTCTCACCATATTCACGGCTTCTTCCACCTGTCCGTATTCTTCTTTAATACGGGCGTAATGCTGCATAATTTCCAGCAAGTGTTCTTTGCCGCGCAGCGGTTCGCCAATAATTTCATTGACGATTGTTTCATACAAACCGTCCGGTGCGTTCAAATTAATTTCTGCAACCCCCTGGCCCATGTCCATCCCAGTTAAAACGGCTGATTGGATATACTCGCCGCCGCCAAATTGATCGACGACACGATTGACATCGCGAAGTCGCTTAATATCTTTCACTGTTTCTTTGACCATATCATTATAACGGTCACGCAGCCAGTGTGATTCGTCAAGTGCCATAATCCAGGAAGGCAAGTGTACGTTCACTTCATGGACCGGGAACTCAAACAGCGCTTCTTGCAGCACGTGCAGCACATTCGACTCTGTCATCGCTTCCACAGACATTGCCAGTACCGGAATATCGTATTTCTCACTTAATTCTTGTTGTAACTGTGCCGTTTCTACATGATCGGGTCTTGCCGTATTAATAATGACAATAAACGGTTTACCAACTTCTTTGAGCCCTTCAATCGCTTTTTCTTCCGCTTCTACATATACGCTCCGTCTTATTTCGCCAAACGATCCATCTGTTGTGACCACAACACCGATTGTCGAATGCTCTTCAATCACTTTGCGCGTTCCGATATCAGCCGCTTCATGAAAAGGGACTGGCTCATCGAACCACGGCGTTTGAATCATGCGCGGGCCATGTTCATCTTCATACCCTATCGCTTCCGGAATAACATAGCCAACACAGTCAACGAGCCGGATGTTTACTTGTACACCGCCTGCCTGCACTGCAGCCGCACGGCTTGGAACAAATTTCGGTTCAGTCGTCATGATCGTTTTACCGGATGCGCTTTGCGGCAGCTCGTCCTGTGCTCTACGCCGCTCTGATTCACTGTCCATATTCGGTAAGACGAGCAGTTCCATAAAACGCTTAATGAATGTTGATTTTCCCGTCCGAACAGCACCAACCACGCCTAAGTAAATATCTCCTTCCGTTCGCTCTGCTATATCTTTCATCAGCTCTGCCTTTTCCATGAGGAGCCCCCTTCCGTACTTAACGGCCCGTCCGCCGTCAACAATACATTGTATGAACGTGTGCCTGTCTTTATGAAAAAAAGAAGCCTGACTGAGTTAGTCAGACTTCCTGCCGTTCATAAAAATAGGCTCTCCCTGATCGTCCACTGTGTACGGGACAGAGTACGCGGGTACGAACGGTGATGATTTCACGAGTAATGAACGGATATCTTCACCTGGCTCTAGCTTTTCCTTCGTTTCCTGCAGTACGGCATATAAATCGGCCGCATAATCAATATACAACGTTCCATCACCACTCATAACAAGCGGCAATTGCTTCTGTGAATATGGACTAGTCACATGTGGTTCTTCTTTATAACCAAGTTCCTTAAAATCAATCGAATACACGTTATCAGCAAGTGTCTCTTTAAATGGCGGATACTTATGTGCAATTAATCGAATATTAATACTTTGAATTTGCTCGGCAATGCGTAAGTCAATTAATTTAACGGTTGGATCGGTTTCTACATCCACAAGAACATACTGGTAAATACCACCGCTTTCAAACGCATTTCCTGGCGGTTCTTCCATATATTGCGGTGAAATTTTGCTGAAGTCAATCGGGTATTTTTCATATATATCCGGGTCGTCTTCTTTTGTTTTAATCGGCAAAATCCCATCTTGTTCCAATTGGAATTGATCAACTGCTTCCTGCACAGCCTCCAATTGATCTTCGTATGGCACTTGATTTTGACTGCGGTTTTCATCGGGATATAAACAGCCACTTAAGAATAATACCGCGGTCATCATCACAAAAACAACTGTTTGATTTTTTTTCTTCATCGCACGATACTCCTTTACAGACCAGTCGGACCGCTTAATACCACATAAGCCACAATAAGACCGCCAATGACCATGCACAAATAAGCAAAAAGTGCAGTCACACCTTTTATAGCTCTGTTGTTTATTTTATAGCGGCTTACATATATCGAGAAAATGGCGACGATCATCAGCCCCATTCCGGCAAATGATATCCACATTTTGAGCATTGATGCTGACATTCCGATTCGTCCTTTCGTTTATAGTAACTCGTCCTGTTTCGCCCCGAGCACGTTAATTAAATCTTCCAGCTCATGTTTTTTCACACGGGCCATTAATTCATCAACGGCTTTTTTCGGGTCCTGCTGTTTAAATAAAATATTATACAACGCATTTGTAATTGGCATTTGCACGTCATACTTTGCAGACAGCTGGTGAGCGGCTTTCGTCGTGCGTACTCCTTCAACGACCATGCCCATATTTTCCAGTACTTCAGCAAGATTCTGGCCTTTTCCAAGCATATTGCCGGCGCGCCAGTTACGTGAATGTACACTCGTACATGTTACAATTAAGTCGCCGATGCCGGCAAGGCCCGAAAATGTGAGCGGATTGGCTCCCATTTTCGTCCCAAGCCGGGCAATTTCAGCGAGGCCTCGTGTAATCAAGGCCGCTTTTGCATTATCGCCATAACCGATACCATCTGAAATACCAGCAGCAAGCGCGATAATATTTTTCAGCGCACCACCGATTTCAACACCAATAATATCTGGATTTGTATAGACACGAAAATGCTGATTCATAAACAAATCTTGTATTTTCCCCGCAGCTTCGGACGACTTTGAGGAAACCGTCACGGTCGTCGGATGACGCAAGCTTACTTCTTCTGCATGAGAAGGACCGGACAGCACAACCACATCGCGAAGCACATTTGCGGGTATTTCTTGTTCAATCATTTCAGATATACGCAAAAGTGAATCTGGTTCAATTCCTTTTGATACGTGAACGATCGTGACAGGCGTTGTAGCTGCCTTTACGACTTCGGCAGCCACTTCTCTAATTGCCTTTGTCGGCACAGCGAGCACCACAACGCCAACATCTACAAGCGCCTCTTCTAAAGATGTTGTGCTCGTAATGTTTTCAGGCAGCTTAATATTCGGCAAATAGCGGCTGTTCATATGAGTCATGTTTATCTCATTCACTCGCTCTTCATTTTCCGTCCATAAAAAGACGTCATGCCTATTGTCTGCAAGAACGAGCGCAAGCGCCGTTCCCCAGCTGCCTGCTCCAAGTACGGCAATTTTCTCAGTCACATGAACCCCTGCCTTTCTGATTATTTTCTCGCACGTGCGATAATATGAATGGGCGTCCCCTCAAACACAAAGGCATCACGAATACGATTTTCTAAGAAGCGAATATACGAAAAATGCATCAGTTCCGGCTCATTGACAAAAACAACAAATGTCGGCGGCTTGACTGCGACCTGTGTTGCATAGTACACGCGAAGACGTTTCCCTTTATCCGCCGGCGCAGGGTTCATCGCGACTGCATCCGCAATGACATCATTTAACACGCTTGATTGAACACGCATTGAATGGCTTTCACTTGCTCGGTCAATAAATGGCATGAGCGTATGAATACGTTTTTTCGTTTTCGCGGATAAATACACGATCGGTGCATAATCCAAAAACTGAAAATGACTGCGAATATTTTCTTCGAATTCACTCATCGTTTTTTCATCTTTTTCAACTGCATCCCATTTATTCACAACAATGACTACTGCTCGTCCCGCTTCATGTGCGTAACCGGCAATATGTTTATCCTGCTCACGGATGCCTTCTTCCGCATTTAAGACGACGAGGACAACGTCAGAGCGTTCAATTGCACGCATCGCGCGTAATACACTATATTTTTCTGTCGTTTCATATACTTTTCCACGTTTACGTATACCCGCTGTATCAATCAATACATACTTCTGCCCGTTATACGTATAAGGCGAGTCAACCGCATCGCGCGTTGTGCCGGCAATATCACTGACGATGACCCTCTCTTCACCGAGAAGCGCATTCACAAGTGATGACTTACCCACATTTGGACGACCGATCAATGAAAACTTAATTGTGTCATCATCGTACGGCTTATCTTCTCCAGTAGGAAAATGTGAAACTACTTCATCAAGAAGATCACCTAGACCAATTCCGTGTGAACCGGAAATCGGATAAACTTCACCAAAACCGAGCGAATAAAAATCATATATATCGCTGCGCATATCCGGATTATCAATTTTATTGACGCCAAGTACGATTGGTTTTTTCGATCGGTATAAAATTTTTGCCACTTCTTCATCCGCTGATGTGACACCTTCACGTCCATTGACAATAAAGATAATAACATCTGCTTCATCAATGGCGATTTCCGCCTGCTGCCGAATTTGCTCAAGGAATGGTTCGTCGCTCAAGTCGATTCCGCCTGTATCAATTAAATTGAATTCATGTGTCAGCCACTCTCCAGAGCTGTAAATTCGATCACGCGTTACACCAGGCACATCTTCGACAATCGAAATGCGCTCGCCAGCAATGCGGTTAAAGATCGTCGATTTCCCGACGTTTGGTCTGCCGACGATGGCTACGGTCCGTTTCATTATTGCATCTTTCCCTTCAATGGTTCATTCATTTATTCCCGTTTTATTTATTTTGTTCAAAAGAAAACCCTTCTGCCGTGAGAAGGGGTTCAGTCATCATCTTATTTTACCAATATTTCTTTCATGAATCAAATGACGGTGGAATTCTCACCGCAAATCGATCAGGCTCACATTTACGAGTCCTCAGCCAATGATGTGTTTCACCGTGAATAACGAGCGGCACATGATGAAGGTCTGCAATCGTTTTTGCACCGAGTGCACACATCATCATCCGCATATCGTTCTTCAATTGTTCCACATATTCAATTAATGCATCTATACCATCATTTATTAAAATGTTTAATAGAAAGCCAGACATACCTGCTGCTGATGCACCGAGCGCTAGTGATTTCACTGCATCTTCAGCTGTTTGAAGGCCTCCCGATGCGATGGTTCTTTTCCCCGGTGCTCCTATTACCGTTTCTACTATAGACGCTGCCGTAGGAAGACCCCAGTTATTAAAAAACGACATTGGTTTTTCAGATCGTTGATTTTCGATCATTGCAAAATTGGTCCCGCCAAAACCGCCTGTATCAATCGCTGCCACAGGAAGTTCATTTAACAGCACAGCCGTTTCACGTCCTATGCCAAACCCTGTCTCTTTCACAATCACTGGAACGGGCACACGCTTCGAAATCAATTCGATACGCTCAGCCATTCCACGAAAATTGCGATCTCCTTCTGGCATGGCCAATTCTTGAATCACGTTTAAATGAATTTGCAGAGCATCTGCTTCAATCATGTCACACACCGCCAGCGCTTCTTCCGGTGTTGCTTCTGATCCAATATTCGCGAATATAAGTCCCTTCTTGTTCACTTTCCTTACTACCGTAAATGTATCTCGTTCTTGTGGATGACGCAGCGCTGACATTTGCGATCCTACCGCCATCGGAATTCCGCATGTTGCAGCCGTTTCTGCTAGCTGCCGGTTAATGTCAGCTGTTGTTGTTCCGCCTCCGCCTGTCATCGCGTTCACAAAAATTGGCGAACTCCATTGAAGTCCGCCAATTTCGGTTGAAAGCGATATGTCGTTGACAGAGGAGCCTGGGATGCTGCGGTGAACGAACTGAATATCATCCAGTCCGGTACCACGGCTTTGTCCCGTTGAAAGCGCATAGTGTATATGATCAATCTTTCGCTCCGCTCTGCTCAATTATTCATCACCATCTTATTTTAAGTCTTTTAATTGATCACCAAGAATATCGCCAATTTGGAATCCAGAACTTTCTTCTGGCATTTCATATGAATCATATGATTCTTCCGGTTCATGTTCTTCAAACGACTTCATGCTAAGAGAAAGACGATGCTCCTCTTCATTGGCATCCAGCACTTTTACTTTTACATTCTGCCCTTCTTCAAGCACTTCATGTGGTGTACCGATATGACGGTTAGAGATTTGTGAAATATGCACAAGTCCTTCCACACCCGGGAATACTTCTACAAAAGCACCATACGAGACGAGACGTTTCACTGTCCCTTCAAGCTCTGATCCGATCGGTGCACGGCCCGCAATATTTTCCCACGGTCCAGGTAGTGTTTCTTTAATTGACAATGAAATACGCTCGCTGTCACGGTCAATCGAAAGCACTTTCACTTTTACATCCTGACCTTCTACTAACACATCAGATGGTTTTTCAACATGCTCATGAGATAGTTGCGAGATGTGGACAAGTCCATCAACGCCGCCAATATCAACAAATGCGCCAAAGTCTGTTAAACGTTGTACTTTCCCTTCAAGCACATCGCCTGCTTGAATGTCTTCAAGCACTTTTTGTTTATTTTCTGCTTTTTCGATATCGAGAACAGCACGATGTGATAAGATCAACCGGTTTTTATCCTGTTCAAGTTCGACAATTTTAAGCTTGATCACTCTACCTTTATAATCTTCAAAATCTTCAACGAAGTGATCTTCAACAAGTGAAGCAGGAATAAATCCACGAATGCCAAGATCGACAACGAGGCCGCCTTTGACGACTTCTCTAATTTCCGCTTCAAAAATCTCACCATCTTCAAAACGACGCTGCATATCTTCCCATGCTGTTTCCGCGTCTGCTTTCCGTTTTGATAAAACGTAAAGATCATCTTCTTCTTTTGTAACAAGCAGCTCTAGCTCGTCGCCTTCTTTGACGACGTCCGATGCTTTTTCTACGTGAAGGCTTGACAGTTCACTGATCGGAATAATGCCGTCTTTCTTGCTGTCCGCGATTTGCACCTGGACTTGCTTTTCTTCGACTTTCACGACCGTGGCGCTCACTTTATCACCAACGGAGTAGTTGTTCACTTCTACCTGGTTCATATCCTCTGTCATATGTAATCCTCCTCAATACAAAACTGCTGCAATTTTTTAAAAAATTCTCTCTTCTAACTTCTTACAAACGAGCGGATTTGTCAAGTTGAAAGCTCACACAGAATGTTCCTGAATCAAGCGGCCGATTGCATTCATAATGGTTTCTGTCGCTTCTTCAGCGGAGGCTTTTTTCGCGCGGAGTTCACTCATATCAATGGGCGGACCGTATACAACTTTTAGCTTGCGACCTATTTTATAAGGACCGATGACCGCACATGGCACAACCGCTGCATCTGTGCGCAATGCAAAAAAACCTGCACCGGAAAGCCCTTTTCCGAGCTGCCCATTTTTGGAACGGGTGCCTTCTGGAAACAGACCGAGCACTTGCCCCTCTTTTAACATTTTCAAACCGCTTCGCAGCGCTTCACGATCGCTCATTCCACGTTTAACGGGAAAAGCATTTAATCCGCGCATCAGTTTGCCTGTCCATTTTGTCTTAAACAGCTCTTCCTTCGCCATAAACCGAACAGGACGTTTCGATGTTATACCAACAACAGGTGGATCAAGATTGTCGATATGGTTGGCGCACAAAAGAACCCCGCCTTCTTTTGGAAAATGCTCCATTCCTAAGACTTGAATACGGTAGACAGGCGTTAATGCTAGTTTAACCACTGTTTTTGCTACTGTATAAAGTGTTACCACCGTCATCCGATCCTCTCAATCACATTCGCCATGATCGCTTCCACTACTTGCTCTATTGTCATGAATGTCGTATCGATTTCAATCGCATCATCCGCTTTTTTAAGCGGTGACTCTACTCGTTCCGTATCCATGCGATCGCGCTCAGCAATCTCTCTTTTTAAATTCTCCAAATCTGACGAAAATCCTTTTTTAAGATTTTCTGCATGACGTCTTTTTGCCCGCTCCTCCACGCCGGCTAATAAAAATATTTTTAATTCTGCGCCGGGAAGAACACTCGTCCCAATATCTCGGCCATCCATAACGACACCGCCTTTTGCAGCCAGCTGCTGCTGACGGATCGTCATATCACGGCGGACTTCACTGTGACGAGCCACGTTGGACACGTTATTTGTCACAGCATCTGTTCGGATTGAATCGGTTACATCCACACCATCGAGAAACACATTTTGACCGTTTACTCCTTGTTTCAATGTGATTTCCGTTCCAGCAAGGAGCTCACCAAGCGCTTCTCCGTCCTCCAAATTTATGCCGTTTTGTAACGCTTTATACGTAATTGATCGATACATCGCACCTGTATCGATGTAAATATAAGAAAGCCGCGACGCCACAAGTTTTGCCGTTGTACTTTTTCCAGCAGCGGCCGGCCCGTCAATCGCAATTTGAATCTTTCTCTCCATTTTTGTCACCTCTATGCAAAAAGTTCTTTTTTATTTTAACATAGTTATGTATGGATACAAAAAAAGAACCCGCTTCAGGGCTCTTATTCTAAACCTTTTTTTCGCAATTGAAGCTGTCGCTCAAAACAAAAACGCATTAATACCTGTTGTTCCATATGACTAATATTTTGAAATTGAAAGGACGCAATGCTGCGCCCGCTCTTTTCATCCGATTGAATCCGTACGAGAGAAGCACTCAGTTCAAGATAATGATTTTCTTTATTATTCGATGGAATCACAGCATATAAACGTGCCGTTTCCCCTTCCTCTACCATAGTTGAATGTGGCAATACAACTGCTGCTCCCCCTGCGCTCATATCTTCTGTTACCGCTTTAAAAGAGGGATAGCCTTCAAACTGTACAGCGACATCGATCACCGTTTGAACACGAACGAATTTTCTTCTTTGTACGCGAAGATAATCACTCGGGCTTGGGTCATGCAACATGAGCATTGGAATTTTCTTTTCGACTCTGCCGATTACTTCCGTATGGAACATATATAAAGCGGAAGAAGACGCCGGGTCAATGAAACTGGCAGCCAACTGCATCCCATCAAGCAAAAAGACCGTCCGATTTGTTTCTATATTTACCGGATAATCAATGAAGATTTTCCCACCTTCAATATCTACGACTCTGCATCGATATTCTTCTTTATCGTTTGCACTTTCATACGGTTCAAGAGTCATTGTCAAGCCAGCTTCAAGCATTTCCATCACCACTCACTTTTCCCAAATAAGTATGCCTTTTGACCTAAAGCATCTACCCGGAAAAAATTATAATAGAAACGACTTTGGAATGCAATGGACGTTATTTAATTAATACCCTGCTTCCGCTTCGGCAAGTTTCTCAATCCGCTCTTCTTTTCCATCTTTTGCATTAATAAAAATGCGATAAGAAGCCGTCCCGTTTTCAGCTAAAAATTCATAGCATAGTACATCTTCTCCCACTTCATTTGTTACGATCGCCTTTTGCGTTTCCATGACAGTCAGCTTTGGATGAAGTTCTTTTTTCGCTTCATCCGACGTTAGTGTAGGCGATCCAATATCTCTTTCACGCTTATTTTTCCAATAGTTTTGTGCCTCTAATCCAGAGACAACGCCATTGTCAAGTGCCGTTTTGATCGTCACTGACTCTGGATAAATCAATACATCACCTTGCTTCGTCGTAAATGTAAATACGGCCGTATGGTCATATTGGGCACTATTTGTCATAACCATGTTGTCAAATCCATGTTTTTCTAAAAAGGTGGCGGCTTTTTTAGATGCATCATGAAGGCTGATTTTGCCTTTTCCGCTCGTTTTATTCACGTTGAAAGTAAGTGGATAGCCGCCTTTTTCCGTCACATCCATACTGGCTTCTTCTCCATTTTTTCCGATAACGGCCACATTATAAAACGGAATGGCTGCCCCTTTCAAATTTTTCTCCACAGTTGTCACTTCCGCATCAATGTCAAAATAGTCTTTTGCAATCGATGCCGCTTCTTCTTTCGTCACTTTATCCCCTTTCAGCCGCTTTAACTCATCGTCTGAAATGGATTTCTTCACCTGAGCTGCTTGAGAGACATCTGCTTCTGAAAATTCGGATGCTTTGTTCTCAATCGTATTGAATCCATCTATAACGGTATTATCAGTTGGTTCATCGCCTTTCGCTGTTGCATGTGCAATGTCGGTCCAACGCAAATTTTTATCAAGTACAGACATTTGTACGGTCCGCAATTCTTTTTGAATATCGGCTGCCTGGCTGTACAACGTTTCTAACTGGTTATACTCTTTATCGGTTAAAGGTTCATTATCCAAATCGCGAATAGCTGTTTTATACGTAAAATCTCCACTTGAACCAAGAAACTCTTCTGTTTTAGAAAATGGCATAAATCCGAGCGGCAGCCGGCTAATCGCATTATGCGCTTCAGAGGTAAGCCTCCATACGTCCGTCAACGCCGGTGTTAAATTCCCTTTTGAATTCATAGCCAGCGCTTCGCCAGTCCGGTCATGAATAACATCGACTTGATAGACGAGTTCATGAAACGCCTGCTGATAGCCATTTTCCGCTTCAATGTACATGGCTTCTTTTTGCCGGTACTGTGAAAAACCCCATATAGCCGTGACAGCAAGCAACAAAGTAAGAGCAGCTATTGTAAATGAACGCATCGTTTTCACTCCTATTCACAGAAAATATGTTGACCGATTTTTTTTATTTGCGGCCTTGACCAGATCCATGCGCTCGTTGCCGTATCCGGGTTAAAATAATAGAGCGCTTCACCAGTCGGGTCCCATCCATTTATCGCATCGAGTACAGCTTTTTTAGCCGTTTCATTTGGTTTCAGCCAAATTTGACCGTCTGCTACAGCCGTGAACGCACCCGGCTCAAAAATGACCCCCGACGCTGTGTTTGGAAAGCTTTCACTACCTATTCGATTTAAAATAACAGCTGCAACAGCTACCTGCCCTTCATACGGCTCCCCGCGTGATTCTCCGTATACGGCATTTGCCATCAACTGAATATCATTTTGCGAAAAACCGGGCGGTGAATTGACGGACTGCGATGTCGTGTCAGCGCCACCGTAGTAGGAAAACGACCGGCCTTTACGGAGTTGGCTTTTCACGTGTGCTTCATCATATTTCGATGCCTTCTCCAGCTTTTTTTTCGTTGCGGTCCCGGCTAGGCCATCAACCGGCAAGCCGAATGATTCTTGGAAATTTCGCAGCGCCCAATAGGTCGACCAGCCGAATACACCATCTATTGAATCACGATAATAGCCCGTATACTGAAGCCGTGCCTGCAATTCAATGACATCGTCTCCTTCTGCTCCACGCTGAATGATCTGATTGGAAAACGCGCCTACATGATGAGCTGTCAAAAGAAGAATCAATGTCATACAAACTACAGCGGCTTTTTTCCACTTTTTCATATGTGTCACCTTCCTGTTTCAATATGCTTCAATATGCTAGTAGTGTGACACGAGATTCACTGTTTTATGCACAAAAAAGACGCGGTAAGAGAGAGTCTCTTTTCGCCGCGTCTTTACGCTTTCGTCCGATGGTATATTTCCGTTAATAGATGTGCTTTTTTTACTTTTCGCAGCGCAAACCACCATAAAAACAGCATGAATGGAATGATATAATACATCCATGTCGTTTCAATAAATAAAATATAGTCAAATGATCCGTGCAGTAAAAAGGAAAGCAGAAAGGCCAAAAAGAGCATGTTCTTTTCCAAATGAATCTTTCCAAATTTCGCCTGACCAAAATAATAGCCCATAATAACACCGAATAATGCATGGCTTGATACTGGCAAAAGCGCTCTCAAAAATGCATGTTCTACACCGTGTACTGCTAAATAAAGCACATTTTCCGCTGTAGCAAAACCAAGAGACACACTCGTCGCATATACGATGCCGTCATATGGTTCATCAAAATGAGTATGACTATAAATCAAATAATATAAAATAAACCATTTCATAAACTCTTCCGGCATGGCTGCAGATAAAAACGCTTGCAAAAACCCACCGGACAAAAGCTGTTCTTCTTCAAGCACATATTGCAAAAACATGACCGGGAACGTAATAACGACGCCATATAAAAACGCCTTAGCTACCGTGGCTACCGGCTCTGTTTCATAACGGTCCCTCAAATAAAAATAACAGAGAAGCGCAAGACCTGGCGCAATCCCCGCTGAAAGAATCGGGAGCATACGCTTTTCCTCTTTTCTTTCTGTTTCTCCCATCGTATCATGAGACATGCAGATTGAAAATAAGGAGTGCACGTTATGTCGAAAAAACACATTTTATTCATTCATACAGGCGGGACGATTTCGATGAAAAAACATGCGGAAACGGGCGGCGTAGAACTAGATGGCGGTAATCCTATCGCAGACGTCATTGAGATCCCAGATGTCGATGCGGTCTATACGGTAAAAGAGCCGTTTCAAATCCCGTCTCCTCACATGACTGTGAACGAAATGATGACCTTAAAAAAACTCATCGAGCAGACCGAAGCAGATGGAGTCGTTGTGACGCACGGGACTGATACGATGGAGGAAACAGCTTATTTTCTGGACTTAACCCTTTCAGTTGACATTCCAGTCGTCATCACCGGTGCAATGCGCTCAAGCAATGAAATCGGTGCAGATGGACTTTCCAACTTGATCGCAGCAGTCAAAACAGCGGTCAGCGATCAATCGGCAAATAAAGGTGTCCTTGTCGTGATGAATGAAACGATTCACAGCGCCCAGTATGTGACAAAATCACATTCGAGTAACCTTAACGCATTTCAAAGTTTTGACGCCGGACCTATCGGTAGTGTACTGAAAACGGGCGCCCATTTTTTCAGTACACCTGCCGCTTCAGAAACGTTCGATATCGGATCAATTGATTTCACCATTCCGTTATTAAAAGCATATATCGGCATGGACGATGTTCTTATCAAGCAGCTCAGCCATTGTGATGGCGTCGTCATTGAGGCACTTGGTCAAGGTAATTTGCCTCCTGCCGCTGCACAGGCCGTCATCCAACTAATTGAATCCGGCGTACCCGTCGTCATCGCTTCTAGGTGTGTCAGCGGCATTGTCCAGCCCGTCTACTCCTATGAAGGCGGCGGCCGTACTTTAAAAGAAGCAGGTGCACTTTTTGCAGGCGGGTTAAACGGCCAAAAAGCACGGTTAAAATTACTAACTGCCTTATCCTCCGGCCGCAAAGAAGAATTACCATACATTTTCGCATAAAAAAAGGCGGGCATTAAGCCCCGCCTTTTTCTCTTTCTGCAATCGCTGTCGCAATTTCACCCCCGTGATAGCGACCATTTTCAATAAATATTTCGTTTGCATCATTGCCCGCTGCAATAACGCCAGCAATAAAAATACCGTCTACGTTCGTTTCTTTCGTTTCTTCATCGTAATTAGGCCGTCCTGTTTCTCTATCAATCTCCACTCCCATTCTCGTTAAAAATGAATGATCAGGGTGATAGCCTGTCATCGCAAAAACGAAATCATTTTTGATTGTGACAAGGTCACCATTCTTTTCATATGTAAATGAGTCCATTGTAATTTTTTTCGCTTCTGCATTAAAAACCATGGCAATTTCTCCATCTCTTACAAGCGCAGCAAACTCCGGTAAAATCCACGGCTTCACGCTCGGTGAATACTCACTGCCCCGATAAATGACCGTTACTCTTGCACCTGCTTTGTGCAGCTCCAATGCCGCATCCACCGCTGAATTTTTCCCGCCGATGACAACGATATCTGTATCAAAAAACGGATGGGCTTCTTTAAAATAATGAAAAACATGGCCAAGTTCTTCACCTGGAATCTTCATGTAATTTGGGTGATCGTAGTAGCCCGTTGCAATAATAACATATGATGTTTCGTATTTTTCTTTTGACGTATGTACATGAAATAACCCATTTTCCTGCTTCTCAACACTGGTTACTTGCTCAAATCGGTGAATACGCAGTTCTTTTAATTTTACGACTTCACGGTAATAAACGAGGGCCTGATTGCGATGTGGTTTCCGCTCTTCAATAATGAACGGCACATCACCGATCGCTAGTTTTTCACTAGAACTAAAAAACGTCTGATGGGTCGGATATTCATAAATAGCATTCACGACGTTTCCTTTTTCAATCACGAGCGGGTTTTTGCCGATTTGCTTTAATGCAATTGCCGCTGCTAACCCGCATGGGCCACCTCCGACAATAATGCAGTCTTCTTTTTTCATCACAATCGCTCCTATCCTATATTTCTCTACTCTACATTGTAGAAAAAATAGAGGGATAATTCAATTAGACACTCTTACAGCCGGCTGTTCATCCACTGATTCCACTCTTGCTGCGTCTCGCCGACAGCATAAGATTCTGCTCCATCCGGCAACGGTCCGTTCATTGCCGAACCGCCTATGCCAATTTCCATATTTGAATAAGCTGCTTTCAATTTATTTGCTAATTGGATTGTCGGCGCTATGTTGTCAAACTTTGCACAAGAAAAAAACAAAAATTTCGGCTTCACTGTATCGATCACGGTAAAAATATCCCCTTCTTTTTCTTTTAGGCTCGCGCCAAGATAAACAACTTCATAACCGAGCCGTCTGACGAACAATGTAAAAATAAGCAGTCCAAGTTCGTGCCACTCGCCTGGACCGCATACAGCGACGACTTTTGGTAAAACACCATTGTGCGGGAATGAATGCATGACCATACCGATACGTGAGCGAAGAATCGAGGTTGCAAAATGTTCGTGTGCTGTCGTAATTTCGCCTTCTCCCCATAGCTTTCCGATTCGAATAAGAAGGGGCGCGAGAATATGAATGGTCACATGATCAATCGTATATAGTGCAAATCCTTTATTAATGAGTTCCTGTGCTTTCACTTCATCAAAGCGAAGAAGCGCCTGTAAAAGCTCCTCAAACAGTACTTCTTGCTGACTCATTTCTGCCGCTTCAACATAAGTATAAGATCCCGGTTCTGTTTCGTGCTGATCAAAGATGGCAACTGCCTGACTGATCGTCAAACCTTGCTGTACTTTTTCAGAGAGCCATTTTAACTTACGAATATGCTCTTCTGTATACAATCGGTGACCTGCATCGTTGCGAACCGGTTCTAAAATGTGATAGCGACGTTCCCATGCTCTCAGCGTACCCGGCTGAATACCTGTTATTGTAGAAACAGCTTTAATGTTGTATTTTCCTTCATTCATGATGTTCGTCCTTTCCCGGTAGTCATACAGTCATTGCACGGCATGTTAAATTTAGAACGTCTCCTTTGACCGGGAAATAGTGATAAGATGCGTTTCTGCTCGGGCGCCTAGACGAAATGGAATGCCTGTCGTACCATATCCATTTGACACGAGCGCATGGATCCCATTCACTTTTTTCCATTGTCCTTTTTCGTATAATCCCCATGGCCCGAATCGAATTTGTCCACCATGCGTATGGCCGCTTAACAGGATGGCCACACGGTCTTTTTGTTGAATCTTCCGGATAAACGCTGGGTTGTGGCTCACTACTACTTTGTACGAATGTGATGGAACATTTTGAAATAGGGCCCCTTTGTCGCTCTTTCCTTTACTCAAGTCGTCTGTACCGAGTACATATACATCCGGTGCCAGCGCAGCGGACCCGTTTTTCAACACTGTCACATTCCATTCAGAAAAAATAGTGGCAAGACGGCCCCACTCTATTTCATAATCATTATTGCCTGGTACAAAATAAAGCGGTGCGATCGAAGACAGCCGCTTTATATTTTCCCGAATCCTCTTGTCTTCAACCCCGCTCTCACATAAATCTCCGCCAATGATAACGGCCTGCACGCGTCCTTGTACACGTTTAATAATAGATGAATGTATCAGTCTGCGATGAATATCTGAAATAAAAAAAAGCGCGATCGGCGCCTTTTCCGGAAATCGTTTGTCGGCTATCACAGTTTCTTTTACTTCATTGTAAAATGCTTCTTTCCACATATAAAGACCGGCTGCGGCAAAAGGGGCAGCCGCAAGCATAAGTTGTTTCAACATGATGAGCTTCCCTTCAATCTTATAAACTATTTTTAGTTTGCATCTTGTGCTGTTTCTTCATTCACTGTATCATGCTGCTCCGTAAAGACTCGTTCTACAGGCGGTTTGTCTTCTTTATATACATACACCGCCAGAAAAGGTAATGCAATAAAACAGATAAGAAGAGCTGTTAAAAGCGGATAATGACGCTTTTTTTCGCCTTTTTCTTTCACTGGCCGCTGTGGTGTCCCTTTATCTTCTTGTTGTTTGTTCTGCACTTTTTCAAGCGGCTGTTTATGTTGTTCGGCCATTTCACGATATGGGTCTTTCTTCATAACGGTTCCTCCCCAGGCTAAATCGTAAAAAGCAATTGACTATTCTTATTATACTCGACAAGAACGTGCTGGTTAATAGGTCATTTTCCCGGCAGTAACTGAGCTAGCATATTGCGCCAGTTTAGCTGTTCTTCACTGCGCCTGCTCACCGATTTGTTTTTATATATGGATAGATCAATGCCACAGCAGTCACAGCAGTGCGGCTGCTTAAGCGGCTTTTCATTAAAAAAGTGCATATAGTCGGCCCGGCGGCAGTTTGAAGAAAAAATCCATGTAAGCATTTCATTGCGTTTTTCCGCTTTTCGTGTCAGTAAATGATTCCGTCTCTCTTTCATATAAACAGCAGCATTCAGTCTTTTCTGGTTTGCTTCCTGTTTATAATGAACAGCAAAACGCTCTTGCGTCTCAGACAGCGGCGGCTGTATATCACGCGGATTCACCGAATACTCCGTCAACTGCCTAATCTGTCCGTCATCTGGAAACTCCATCGCTGCGATAAACTCATGACGCGACTCATCCCCTTGAGCATATAAAAGAATGGCAATTGACGGATTCCCATCACGTCCTGCCCGCCCAATTTCCTGTAAATAAGACTCCATTTGCGGCGGCATATGATAATGAATAACAAATCGGATATTTTCCTTATTAATGCCCATCCCAAATGCACTCGTTGCACATACAACATCTAGTTCACCCGTTAAAAATTGATGTTGAATAAGCAGGCGGTCACTTGCCTCCATCCCGCCATGATAATAAGCGGCCCTTACAATACCCGCCTGTTTTAATTGAATGACCGCTTCTTCCGTTGCTTTCCGTCCTGAAAAATAGACGATTCCCGGCTTTTTAAAAAAAGTAACGAGTTCAATAAGCCGTTGGTGCTTGTCCATCTGATTTTGCAGCGTCTCTACTTGTAAAGCAATATTCGGTCGATTGACAGAAAATACCCATTCTTTTACTGTCGGCAGATGAAGGCCTTCCCTAATATCCTGTCGTACTTTTTCTGTCGCCGTTGCGGTTAACGCAAGCGTCAGCGGGCTGCCAAGTTCATGACGAACGTCGCCCAATAAACGATAATCCGGACGAAAATCATATCCCCACTGTGAAATGCAGTGCGCTTCATCCACGACAAATAACGAAACAGTTAGCGGACACAGTGCCCCAATCACTTGCGGCAATTGAAGCATTTCTGGTGATAAAAAAATAAATTTGTACCGGTTCAGATTCGCAAGTGCCGCTGTTTTTTCTTCGTATTGCAAAAATGAATTCAACGCAATAACCCGTTTTTCCCCACGCATCTTTAATTGTTCCGTTTGATCCTGCATAAGCGATAGAAGCGGCGATACAATTAAGACCGTCCCTGGAAGTAAATAGGCTGGCAGCTGATAACAGAGCGACTTTCCCGTTCCGGTTGGCAGCATGCTTAATGTATGCTGTCCAGATAAAACCGACTCGATCGTCTCACGCTGTCCGGGACGAAACTCTGCAAAACCAAATCTCTCATGAAGCACATTTTCTACGTTCATACCGATTTCCCGCTTTCTTTCGCCAGTACGAGTCGGATTTGAAAATAAGAATGATCCGGTAGTTTTTCTTTTAATGGCTTTAATTGACGGTTTGAAACGAGCCTTGCTGCTTCAATGACCGCTGCTTCTTTTTCTTCTTCAATAAACGGGCGGATCGAAAATGATGGATCATTCAACGCCAGTTCAACAATATGGTCTTCAATCGTTGCTTTTTTTAGCCGCCTGCTTGCAGCAATTTGATCTATTGTCATCGCTTTTTTCAAGTGATCCGCTGTCTGGCGTGCCGATATTGTCAATGTCACCGGATCATGTATATCCATCACGACCGCCTGCAGCAAAGGGGTCCCCGACATTGATTCTGTTATATTTTTGATCATCGAATGGAGAGCATGAAGAAATCGGAACCAGTATTCTGTTTCTTCCATTTCAAGCCTTTCCGCTGCTTGCGCAATCGTTTTACCAGTCTGTTTATGACCCGAAAAACGGATGACAATACACTCAGGCTGTTCTGGAAGTTGTCGAAAGAGACAATCAAGTTCACTATACAGACGGGGTGAGAGTTCTTTTTTTGAACATGGCATATAGGTTAAAAATCTCTTCACCCATTCAAGGATTCTGTCATCACGTGTCACCGGATAGTAAGACGAATCACCGTAAGTAAGATGTGACGCTACCTGAACAAGCAGCTGTAGTCGACTAAAAAAAACAGAGGCCGTCCCAGAGAATTGCCATCCCGACAATTCGTTAAACGAACCTGTCTGCTGAAAAAGGCGATTCATATTTTCTACTCCTTCTTGTGTAACAAATGGGCGCTGCAAATCACCCGTTATATACGCTTTTTTTATAAGGCCGTTCATCATTGTTTCAAATGAAGAGAGCGTTAAGAAAGGAGCAGTATGAAACCATTTCGTTAATTGGTATAAGTGCGCATCTTGAATCGTCTGCGCGGATTTTTTTCCTTTTAGTAAATGATAAACAGACGATGATGTGCGTTCTCCTTCTACAGCCTTTATAGCATTTACCATAACCGCCTCTAAACACCTCACACACATCACCTCTTCCTTTTTACTTTATTGTACCACAAAACATGCGTTCTTGTCTTTTTGGTTCTTTTTTTATATTGTAAGCCTTTTCATTATGGATTCAAAGAGTTTTGTATTGAAATGTCATTTAATCGGACTTAGAATGAAGGGTAGAAGTGTTTAGTCGACGCTTACTGACAAATTTTATAGGAGGTCCATTCATGGCAAAGTATACGATTGTCGATAAAGACACATGTATCGCTTGTGGCGCTTGTGGCGCTGCAGCACCCGATATTTATGATTATGACGACGAGGGCATTGCATTCGTTATTTTAGATGACAACGAAGGTACTGCTATCGTTCCTGATATTCTCGAAGAAGACATGCAGGACGCATTTGAAGGCTGCCCGACAGACTCAATCAAAATTGCTGATGAATCATTTGACGGTGATGCACTTAAATTCGAATAGAAAAAATAGCCCCGCTTCTTAAAGAAGCAGGGCCATTTTTTTCATTAAGCCGCCAGCTGTTTTTTCGTCCAGCTATTCAAGCGGACAAAAATCATGTAATACACAATACCAACGATCATTCCTTTTACGATGTTAAATGGCAAGATACCTGCGACAACCATTTGACGCATTTCTGGACCGCTCATAGCCGGTGAACCGAGGAACAGTGTATACGCCGGTAAAATGACATAGTAGTTCAGCACACTCATGATCACAGACATGAAGATAACACCCGTTAAAATCGCAAAAGGCATCGCTTTTTTAGACTTAAATCGTTTATATACGTAATAGACAGGTAATATAAAGGTAACACCTGCCACAAAGTTGGCGAGATGGCCAACCGGAACGCCAGTTGGACTTCCTATCATAATAAAATTCAATACATTTTTCAAAAATTCGACTGTAATGCCCGCAATTGGACCGAAGACAACAGCGGCAATCAGTGCAGGAATATCGCTGAAGTCAATCATTAAAAAAGGTGGAAATGGCGGGATTGGAAAATTGATCAGCATCAACAAATAAGATAATGTTGAAAGCAGCCCCAGCATCGTTAATACACGTACTTTGTTCTTCTTCATATTTAATTCTCCCCTTCTTATGATCCATCTCTCCAGAAGGAAGGTATACCGAACAGCAAAAATCCCCTTAAGCAGGAGGCCTAAGGGGAGAAAAGTCATGCTCAAATAAACGTCCATCATGCACCATTTTGAACGCCAGCATACCTTCATCTTCTCCCATCCAGACTATACTGTCGGCTCTCGGAATCGCACCGGATCCTGCCTTATCGGCTCGCGGGCTTAAGGAGACTGAGCTCCAATTACCGCCGGTCGGGAATTTCACCACGCCCCGAAGATGAATTGATTAAATTTGAAGTTTATTATCTCAGATTTGGAATTGTTTTGTCAAGCATGTCTTGGAATGGTAAAGAAAAAAACGGTACCTTGTCCAAGATGACTTTGTACTTTAATCGTACCGCCGTGCGCATGAACGATGTTTTTTGCAATCGATAAACCAAGTCCGGTTCCTGAACGTCCACGCGTCCGGGCTTTATCCGCTTTATAAAAACGTTCAAAGACAAATGGTAAATCCTCTTCCGGAATACCAGAACCGGAATCTTCGACGCGAATGACATGATACAGTTCTTTTAATTCATGCACGACTTTCACGTTTCCATTCTCTGGCGTGTGGCGCAGCGCATTGTCGATTAAATTTGTAAGCACCTGTTCAATCCGATCTTCATCAATCGATACTGGCGCATGAGAATAACTCGTTTCCGCTGACAGGTGAATATTTTTTTCCTTTGCAATCCCCTGGAACTTATTGGTCACACGGATCAAAAACGGCTCAATGTCTGCCTCTTCTTTATTTAGCGTCATGTGGCCGGCCTGCATGCGGGCAAGATCCAACAGTTCATTAACGAGACGCCCCATCCGCAGCGACTCTTCATGAATAATTTGTGCGATTTCTCGCTTTTCTTCTTCTGTAGACGCAATATCATCGACGATGGCTTCACTATAGCCTTGCATCATTGAAATCGGCGTACGTAATTCATGGGATACGTTGGCAATGAAGTCTTCACGTAATTTATCAAGACGCCGCTCTTCCGTCATATCTCGGACGACCGTCACAGCACCGCGCACAGATTCGTCATTATAAAGCGGACTGACGATGATAACATAAGAACGGCCCTGCATCGTCAATTCGCCTTCCTGCTCTGTTTCTGTTTTTACCGCTTCTTCAAATAAAGCAGTTAACAGTGTCGGTACTTCGGCTTCATTGCCGCTCGCTTTGTTTTCAAATTGCCAGTTATGTAAAAACTGATGCGCTGGCGGGTTTGTAATCAGCACCTTTGCGTTTTGATCGAGTGTAATAACCCCATCCGCCATTGAACTTAAAATACTCGACAGCTGTTCTTTTTCTTGATTAAGCGCATGAATGTTTCCTTTCAACTGGTACCCCATTTTGTTAAAGGACGTTGCAAGTGCCCCGATTTCATCATTCGTTAAAATGGGTACTTTCATATCGAAATTCCCTTGTGTCAACTCTGTTGCTGCTTCCCGCATTTTTCGAAGCGGTGCTGTGACACGAGTGGATAGAAAGAAAGCAAAAAAGGTTGTTAAAACGATGGCAATACCCGCTGCAGCCAAAATAAGTTTTGTCGTCTGTTCGGTCGTTTCTTTCATTACCTGCAGCGACTGGTAAATAAAGACAGCTCCATTTTCCCCGTTATTCATTTCAAAAGGCACACCGACAATAAATGAATTTTCATAGCGGCTGTCTAAACTCGATCCTTCGTCAATTGGCACTTCTGCCTGCACTTTTTGCCGGCCCTCAAAAACGGCTGACAACGTTGGATCACCGGTAATGGTTTCTTTGCTTAATTTCGCTTCATCTGTTTCAACAGGCGAATAATGATAGACATTTTCGTTTTCAGCAATCATGACATGCGCCGGATCATCTACAAGCTCCCACGCGACCTCTAAACCAGTCGCTTTATTTTCATGATCAGCAATGACCGTTGCAATTTTTTCTGCTGTATTTTCCAGCTGCTGCTCAACTTGAGTAATGTGATAGTTTTCGAAAAACTCAAGCAGTAAAATCGTTAAAAAAGCTAGAACAAATGAAACGAGAAGCAGGATCGTAGCCCAGAGCTTCCCGACAACACTTCGCCATATTTTCATTCATTTCCAACCTCAAATTTGTAGCCGACACCCCAGACCGTGACAATCATTTTAGCTGCCTGTTCCGATACTTTATTCAGCTTTTCACGGAGCCGCTTTACATGTGTATCCACTGTTCGTAAATCTCCGAAAAACTCATAATGCCACACCTCTTTTAATAGATGCTCACGGTCAAACACTTTATCCGGTGCTTTAGCGAGAAAATAAAGAAGTTCATATTCTTTCGGTGTTAAATTCACTTCTTCCCCGTCTGCCGTTACGCGATGGGCATCGTTATCGATCGTTAAATGTTTATAGACAATTAAATCTTTTGTTTTCGTATCAGCCTGCAAGTATGTTGTTGGCGACGAACGGCGTAAAAGTGCTTTTACTCGTAAAACGACTTCACGCGGGCTAAACGGCTTCACGATATAATCATCTGTGCCTACTTCAAAGCCTTGCACACGGTTTGCTTCTTCTCCTTTAGCTGTCAGCATAATGACCGGTGTTGTTTTTGTCTCGCGAAGCTCACGGCACACTTCAATACCGTCTTTGCCTGGCATCATTAAATCAAGCAAGATACAATCGTAATCACTAGCTGTCGCTTTTTCCAGCGCCTCTTCCCCATTCGCTGCTTCATCGATCACATATTCTTCTCGCTCTAAATACATACGAAGCAAACGGCGAATACGATCTTCATCATCCACCACTAAAATTCTCATTTCTTTTTCCAAAGATATTCCCCTCCCAAGTACACGCGATATCCCTCATTATAATACAAAAAAATGCCTCCGCCAAAGCAGAGACATTTTTCTTATCCTGCATATGAATGTAAGCCGGCAATAACAAGGTTAACCGCGACAAGGTTAAACATGATAATACCGAAACCAATCACAGCAAGCCAGGCCGATTTTTCACCGTGCCACCCTTTTGATAGACGGAGGTGAAGAAATGCGGCGTAAAATAAAAACGTAATAAGTGCCCACACTTCTTTTGGGTCCCAGCCCCAAAAACGTGTCCAAGCAATTTGCGCCCAGATCATCGCAAAAATAAGTGCCCCCAGTGTAAAAACTGGAAAGCCAATTAGGACAGATCGATAACTAATTTCATCAAGCAAATCAGAGCTTACATTACGAACAAGCGGCTGCATAATGGCTGCCACCCGTTTTCTCGCAATGAGGCGGATCGCCAGATAAAGAATAATGCCCGCACCGAGTGACCAGAGCACCGTATTTAATTTTTTCGCATTAATAAGTGCCGGCATGTCAACGAGCGGATTCATTTTCCCATCTGTTACAAGTACACCTTCATTCGGTCCGACGAGTGCTGGAACGTTATATTCCTGTACGTCTGCTGCCTCTTCTTTATTGACATATTCGAATGTTGCACTGTAATCTGCAAGCGCAAAACCAGTCGTAACAATGATAAAGCCGACAACTGTTACGATAAAAAACATAACCGTTTCAAGCCATTTTGTTTTTTTCGTGCTGATTGACTGGTCGATATTTTTCACAAGGTAGATGATACCGGCAACGAAACTAATCGATAATATTGCCTGTCCCAATGCAGCTGTCGTCACATGGATATGCAGCCAGTTACTTTGAAGCGCCGGAATTAACGGGCTGATTTCACGAGGAAACATGCTTGCATAAGCAATAATGATAATGGCGACAGGCAAAGCAAACAGACCGAGCACAGCCGTTTTGTAAATAAAGAAAATCAGAATGAATGCCCCGACAACCATCATGCCAAAGAAAGTCGTAAATTCAAATAAGTTACTGACCGGTGCATGCCCTGCTGCTGCCCAGCGTGTGAAAAAATACCCTAACTGTGCTACAAATCCAATGACTGTAACCGTAATGGCCAGCTTCCCCCACCGATTTAACCCCTCGCTTTCACGAAGGCCTTTTTGGCGGATCGATCCGCCAAAAAAAATGGTCGCGACTAAATATAAAAGAAATGCTGCATACAGCAGCGTACTGCTTAGTCCTGCTAAATCTGACATTGAGCTTTTGCCCCCTCCTCTTTAATCCGTTTGTCTATCTTCCGGCTCTGGAACCGCTGTGCCCTCTAAAATCGTATGAATTTCCCGCTTCAGTCCGTGCCAGTTTTTGTTCGTATGACCGGCCGTATAAATAGATCCATCTTTTTCACGAATCCAGATTCGGCGGTGATTCCAGTATGCGCCTTGAATAACCCCAATCATAAAAATGATGCCTCCGATACTAAGAATAGGCAAAGTTAAATCTTTACGGATAGTCAATGCGGATACATCACGCGTTTCCAGGTTTTTAAACGCCATTTTATAAGTCGTTTCACCAAGCGGTTCCATCGTATTTTGAATTTCAACAAAACTTACTTCGCCGTCCGGCTTTTCAGGTGAAATCATGTTAAAGAGAAAAGCTGGTTTGTTTGGCAATGGAGATTTTGAAGTCGGCTCTCCTTCTTCCGTAAAACCGTCAAAATCAGGGTAATAGCCAAGCAACTCCACTTTGTAACCATTACCGAGATCATACATTTCCTGCTGATCAAACAAATCAACGACGACTTCACCAAATTCTTCGCCTGTTACTTTATTCGTCAGCGCAAAATGCATCGCCTTCATTTCATCTTGGCGGAAACTTGTCTGATACACAGCAAAGTTGTCGAATTTCATCGGCTCATTCACTTGTATATCATCATGCTTCACTTCTGAAAGTTCAGGTTTTGCACCCGGCAGACCATTGTTTTCATCGTGATAAAGAATGGCATCTGTCTGATAATTTTTCGCTACTGTGCCTACGCGATTAATTGCTTCATTAAAGACTTCCGGATCTTCACCTTCTTCATAATTTTCAAGCGTGAATTGGTCATTTTTCACGTAGTATTCTCCGTCCGTACCCGGAATTTGCAGCGTTTCACCTTCGCGAATCCAAAGCAGCTCATCTACGTACATACCTTGTACCGAGCGCAGCATTGCGCCAACTAAAAAAAGAATGAGCCCGACGTGATTGACATAAGGACCCCATCTCGAGAAACGATTTTTCTCTGCCAAAAGAGACCCGTTTTTTTCTCGAATTTTATAGTGTTTCTTTTTCAGTTCAGCACGAACTTTTTCCATGTCTGCTTCTTGCAGCGAACCTGTTTGCTCCGCAAAAAGACGCTGCTTCTTCATGAATGACTCGTGCCGGTCAACACGTTGCGTTTTCAAAGCGCGGTACAGCGGAATGACCCGGTCAAGACTACAAATAACGAGCGACACGCCAAGCGCCGCAATGAGCGCTGAGAACCAAATTGAATTATATAAATCATGAAATCCGATCATATAATATATTTTCCCGAACCAGCCGTATACATCTTCATAATAGACTTCAGGCTCTACATTCGATGGAATGTAAAATTCCTGCGGCAGAATGGTCCCGAATGATGCAGCGACAAGGATCAAAACAATGATCCATATACCCACTTTGACAGAGGAGAAAAAGTTCCACACTTTATCAATAATCGTCTTGTTGTACGTTTGTGAGCGGCGGGCACTTCCTTCATAGCGCATATCGACAAGATTCTCTTTTTTTGCTTCCTCTGTCAGCGCGCGGCCGCACGATTCACACAAAATTGTGCCGTGCGGATTCACATGCCCGCATTCGCACTTTACTTTCCCCATACTAAAACTCCCTTTATGATGATGGTTTCACCCGTTCAAACAGCGCCCGCACCTGATCTTCTACAATCAAGCCGCCGATGACAATTTGATCGATCGTCCCGTCCGGCTTAATCATAAACGTTGTCGGAAGCGGATTAACCCCGTATGTGTTCATCACTTCTTTGCTTTTGTCGATGGCAATCGGGAATGTCAACCCGTACTGCTCGGCAAAGTTTTGTACTTGAAAATTTGACTCCCCTACATTGACTGCGAGAATTTCCACTTCGCCCGCATACTCCTGCGCCATTTTCTCCATGTGCGGCATTTCTTTTTTACACGGTTCACACCATGTGCCCCAGAAGTTTAAAAAGACGCCCTTTCCTTCATAATCCGATAGGCGGTGCTGCTCACCACTCATATCAGTCAACACAAAATCAGGCGCTTTGTCTCCCGCTTCAAGAGTACCGCGCGAGTCTTTCGTCAAATTTGTGTAAAGCGTGTAAATGACGAGTCCCGCAAGCACACCGAGAATGGCTGTACGTATGTACAGCCGTTTTTTCTTTTTATCCATTGACTGCCAACCTCCACTTATTTCTTTAACACTGCCGGCATCTTTGAAAACTACGTACATTATATCATTACTTGTCGTATTTGCAGAAAATAGCGCCTCTCTGTTATGTGAACGTTTTATGAACTAGCGCAGGCTACCTGTTTCAGCGAGCGTACGCAGTTGTTTTACTTCATGAGCCGTTAACTCACGGTATTCACCTGCATTCAGTCCGTGTAGCGTTAAATGCGCAAATCGCTCACGCCGAAGCTTCTGAACTGGATGACCTATTGTTTCAAACATGCGGCGTACTTGGCGATTTCGCCCTTCATGAATTGTCACTTCAAGAAGCGAACGGTTCTTCTTACGGTCAATAGCTAATTCTTTCACTTTTGCTGGTGCCGTTTTTCCATCTTCGAGTTGCAGCCCCGACATAATGCGCTTCAGCAAATGCCGCTCTACAATGCCTTCCGTTTTCACAATGTACGTTTTATCCATTTGATAGCGCGGATGCGTCATTAAGTTAGCGAATTCACCGTCATTTGTCATGAGAAGTAAACCCGATGTATCATAATCAAGACGGCCAACTGGGAATATACGTTCTTCCACATACGGGAAATAATCAACGACCGTTTTCCTGTTTTTATCGTCCGTCACTGCTGAAATAATCCCGCGCGGCTTATAAAATAAATAATAGACTTTTCGCTCGCGCTCAATTGGTACACCTTCTACTTCTACTTCATCATTCAATCCAACTTTTGTGCCAAGTTCTGTAACCTTTTTTCCGTTGACGGTCACTTTTCCTTCTTCAATAAGCTGCTCCGCTTTTCTTCGCGACGCAATGCCTGCCTGTGCAATTACTTTTTGCAATCGTTCCATCTATTTCACCTCTAATTGTGTCTTCAATACCCTAAGCATTATGGCACAAATAGAGAAAAAGAGAAAGAAAACAGAATAAAAAAAGACCTGGCTACAAAAGCCAGGTGACGGCAAAAACAGCCGATATAAACGCAGCAGCATCTGCGAGCAGCCCGATTTTCAGCGCATCGCCCGTTTTTTTTATACCGGCTGCGCCAAAGTAAATAGCCAGCACGTACAACGTTGTATCGGTACTTCCCTGCATAACAGCCGCAAGTTTTGCAATATATGAATCCGCACCGAATTCACGCATAATCTGATCAAGCATGGCCAGTGTAGCGGATCCGGAAATCGGTCGAATAATAGCCAGTGGTACGACTTCAGGGGGGATGCCAAATAGTGATGTAATCGGCGCAAAGAGACTAGCTAGCCATGCGGCGGCACCGGACGCACGAAACACGGCGACTGCTGCCATCATGATGACTAATTGCGGCACAATCGCTATCCATGTATGCAGTCCTTCTTTTGCACCATCTGTTAATGTGTCATAAATGTTCACTTTCCGGTACACCCCTGCCGCAATAACAAAAGCAATGATTCCCGGAATAAGCCAGACGGCCATTATCCGCTCCTCTTACGGGCATAGTGTCGATCGATCACAATCGCAAAGCAGGCAGATATAAAGGTCGCCAGAAAAGCTGGCAAAATAATATCAGCCGGATTCGTTGCGCCATGCTTCAAACCAATGGCAATGACCGTCGTCGGAATGAGCGTAACACCCGCTGTATTTAATGCGAGAAACGTGATCATAGAACGGCTGGCTGAGTCTTTATCTCCGTTTAATTGACGCAGCTCTCGCATCGCTCTGAGGCCAATCGGTGTCGCCGCGTTGCCTAGCCCAAAAAAATTCGCCGCCATATTAGAGGCGATCAGACCAAACACAGGATGACTGTTCGGAATGTCTGGAAACAGACGGCGAAGGATGGGCTGAACAATGGTAGCAAGAGAGCGGACAAGCCCTGCTGCTTCAGCTGTTTTCATGACGCCTGTCCAAAATAAAATGACGCCAGCAAGCGATAGAGCGAGTTGAATCGATTGCTCCATCGATTGAAAAAGCGCTGTATTTACATCTGCCATCGTGCCGTTAACTGCTGCAAAAACAAAGCCTGATAATAGTAAAAAAGCAAAGGCTGCACTAACCATTAACGGATCGCCTCCTTCAATTTCGTCCATAATGATGCGTCCTGGTTAGAGTTTTCAGACCGGTAAATGGGGACTTCAAGCTGTTTTTTTTTGCCAATCCAAAGTTCCGCCCTGCCATCTTTCTTTTTCTGTTCCAACACGATGCGTACATAAGCGGTCTTTTTCTCTTTATCTGTTAACGGAAAACGCACTGTTTTTTTCGCATAAAAAAAGTCATGTTCACCCGGCACAGTAAATCGTTCTTTTTCCACGACAGTAATCCGTTTATATTCTGTAAAACCTTCATCAAAAAGCGCTTGATGATCACGCCAGTCATCTGGTGCATCAAGTGTTACAGCAACAAGGTGAAGGCCGTTTTTCTTCGCGGTTGTGACAAGTGTACGGCCTGTCTTTTTCGTGTAGCCTGTTTTGCCTCCAGTGATCATCCCACCATCTCTGACAAGACGATGTTTATTTTCCCAGACGCGCACCGGGCTGCTTTTCGTTTTATACAAAGCGGTTCCAACAATTTTGCGGTATTCAGGGCTTTCCATCGCTTTTGCCGTCAGCAATGCCATATCATAGGCAGTGGACTGATGACGCGGATCATCGAGACCGTGCGGGTTCATAAAAACGGTATTTTTCATGCCAATCTGTTTTGCTTTTTCATTCATCATCGCAACAAACTTAGGCGTACTGCCACCGACAAATTCACTGATCGCAAGTGCAGCATCATTTCCAGAGCGCAGCATTAAACCATATACGAGTTCTTCAAGCGTAAGCGACTGACCTTTTTCCAAATACAAACTCGATCCTTCCACTTGCAGTGCCCGGTCACTGAATTTTACTTTTTCGTTCATACGGCCGGACTCGATTGCGAGAAGTGCGGTCATGATTTTCGTAATACTTGCAATGGACCGCCGTTCATGTGCAGACTTCGACGTGAGCACACGACCACTGTCCATATCCATCAATACAGCGTTCCGCGCTGAAACAGACGGTTCGGCATCGGCTTTAGATGGAACAGCGGCGATGCAGAAAAGAATGGATGCGACGATCACCAACAGCTTTTTTTTCATTTGTCCGCTCCTCCCTTTTTCCACTACTGTATGAAAAAAGAGACGCGTTCATGATTATTCTTCTGTCGTTTCGCCCATCGCTTCTTCAAATCGGCCGAAAAATAAATCTGCTTCCTGTTGAACCTGGACTTCTCCTTCTGACAGTGGCGGGAGTTCATCGAGGTTTTTTAATTGAAAGGCATCGAGAAATTCAGTCGTTGTCTTATATAAAATGGGCCTGCCAGCTCCTTCCGCACGACCCGCTTCTTCAATTAATCCACGGGCAGCGAGCGTCGCAATCGGTCGTTCCGTTTTCACTCCGCGTATATCTTCCACCTCGATGCGTGTCACTGGCTGATTGTATGCAATAATCGCCAGCGTTTCGAGTGCGGCCTGCGACAATGTTTTCGGCGACGGTTTTTCAGCCAGCGCCTGAATAAACGGAGCATTTTCCTTTTTCGTCATTAATCTGTATTCCTCACCGTACGTTGTGATCGTTACACCCCGCATGTCATCGTGTAAGAACGCCTCAGCCATCCGCTCGATCACATGCTGAACAGTTTGCACATCCACATCTAGTACATCAGCCATTTGTTCTGCTGACAGCCCTTCATCTCCAGCAGCGAACAAAAGGCTCTCAATAATACTTTCATTTGTCATTCGTTGTTCCTCCAGACACCACATACAATTGAGCAAAACTTCCTTTTTGCATAACGGTAATTTCATTTTGTTTCATTAACTCAAGAATGGCTAAAAAACTGACAACGAGCTCCTCCCGCTCATGCGACTGAAACAAGTCTTCAAAAAGAACCGGTACCTTCGCATCATGCAATGTTTTCATCAGCATCTTCATTCGGATCTCTACAGACATTTCTTCCCGTCTGACAGTCGCCTGTCTCGGTACAGAAAGTTTCTTGCGGCGTGTCATTTTTTGAAAAGCACCGAGCATATCGTAAATCGTCACATTAAGTGGACCTTCTTTGACCGGAGCAAACAGTGCATCAGCCGGCGAACGAGAAAATAATTTTGTCCGCTCTTTTTCCAATTCCTGCAGTTTAACAGCCGCTTCTTTATACTTTTTGTATTCAATAAGACGGTGCATCAATTCATCACCCGTATCTTCCTCTTCGTCATATTCATCGTCTGTTGAAGAATGATCCGGCAAAAGTGAACGGCTTTTCATCGCAATAAGCGTCGCTGCCATGACGAGGTACTCACTCGCTATATCAAGTTCAAGCTCCTGCATCGTGTTGACATATAATAAATATTGATTTGTAATTTCTGCAGCTGGGATATCGTATATATCAATTTCTAATTTGTTGATTAAATGAAGAAGCAGATCAAGTGGTCCTTCAAAGGAATCAATCTTTACTTTATATTCCATTTCCTATCTCCTGTTTCCCGGTACCTTTTTTGCATAAACTAAAGTATAGTATATTTCACATTCACTTTCGACATTTTCTAGTTGAGGATGTGAATGAACCGTGCTAAACTAAATTAAATCCGACTAGTTGACTGGGGGAAAACAATGTACACATATCCTGTGCCGTATCTTGCTTTTTTGGCACATTTTCATATTGACCGTGATTACTTTGAATGTCATGAACTGCTCGAAGAACATTGGAAAGAAACAGACGGTGCACGTGATTCCGTCTGGGTAGGTTTAATTCAATCGGCTGTCTATCTTTACCATTACCGTCGCGGTAACGTAAATGGAGCCAAGCGAATGGCGGAAAAAGCGATAGATTGTTTTTCAAAAAGACAGCATGAACTTACCCGTCTCGGCATCGATGCCGATCGTTTTACAGCAGTGATTCAAAAATCGCTTAATCGCCTTCAAAACGGCATGCCTTTTTCACCGCTGCCGATTCCGATTATAGATGGGCTGTTAACTGATGAACTTGACCAATTCACCCAAACGTTTCAACCGGAGCTAAATGAACAGTTTTTATCTGAAAAACATAAGCTTCGCGACCGATCTGATGTCATCCAAGCACGTAAGCTTGCGATCCAATTAAAAAAAGCCGGGAAGGCGCCGTTATAAACGGCTGCCTTTACCGGCTTCTTTTGTGCACTTTTCGTAAAAACGGCTTATCATTTCGCCCGGTACTACGTTTAAATCCGGATGCGCTTTTTTAACTTCACCGATCATTTTTGTTCCAATTCCTTCATCGCGGTAAGACGGATTGACCGCAATGTGTAAAATCTCTACTTTTTTTTGCTCGATTACGACGCCAACAACGCCCACAATGTCTTCATCCACTTTCCATAAATACAACTGCCAGTCATCATTTGATTCGTAACACTCCATCGTTTCCTTGAGCGTTTTCAATTCTTTTTCCCGCGGCATATACGAAAGCAGTCCCATCGCAATCTTCTTAAACGACTTTTTATATCGAATCAGCATATAAAATCCCTCTTCAATTAGCAGGATTTACCTGCATGATTTCGTCACTCCTATTATATTACTAAAACGGTCTTACGTTCGCAAGGTAGTTCCTTTAATTCACAATAAAAGCCCAGTAATATACGCCCCAACCGAGCGCCATCAACATTAGCAAAATAAGCAAAATCACATTACTTTTCATCACTGTACCATCCCTTCAACTCATCTGTGGCAATTGAAGCGGCAAGTCCAGTTTAATCAGATCCTCGTATGTTTCACGGCGAATAACGATCTTCGCTTCACCATTTTCGACAAATACAACAGGCGGACGGGGGATACGGTTATAGTTATTCGCCATTGAATAGCCGTATGCGCCTGTACAGAACACAGCTAATAAGTCACCTGCTGCTGCTTTTGGAAGCGGCAAGTCCCAAATAAGCATATCACCTGACTCACAACATTTCCCGGCGATGGATACAATTTCCTCTATCGGATCGTTTACTCGGTTAGCAAGGACCGCTTCATATTTTGCCTCATATAAAGCCGGACGGATATTGTCGCTCATGCCGCCATCTATCGCTATGTATTTGCGTACATTCGGCACATCTTTCACCGAACCTGTTTCATAAATGGTAACACCAGCATCCCCGACAAGTGAACGGCCCGGTTCAATCCAGATTTCCGGCATGGTCATGCCAAACCGCTTCGTTTCTTCCTGAACTTTACGAATAATTTCTTCCACATACGCAGCAGGCTCAAGCGGATCATCTTCTGCCGTGTATCGAATGCCAAAGCCACCGCCAAGATTTAAAACCGTCGATTCAAATGCGAGACGTTCTTTCCAATCTGCCAATTTCCCGATAATTTTTTCCGCTGCCAGTGTAAAGCCTGTCGTTTCAAAAATTTGTGAACCGATGTGACAATGTAAGCCGAGCACGTTGATGAACGGTTTCTCCACGGCCATCACAAGTGCTTCTTCTGCCTGCCCGTTGTTTAAATCAAAACCGAACTTTGAATCTTCCTGTCCAGTTAAAATGTAATCATGTGTGTGCGCTTCAATACCTGGCGTAATACGCAACAAAATGCTCATTTTTTGTTTGCGTGACTGACTAATTTCATCAATTAATGCCAGTTCGTAAAAGTTATCGGCGACAATACAACCGATATTAGCATCGAACGCCATTTCTAATTCTTCGCGGCTTTTATTATTTCCGTGAAAGTGAATACGTTCTGCCGGAAATCCAGCTTTTTGAGCGGTATACAGTTCCCCACCGGATACGACATCAAGCGACAGCTCTTCCTGCTCGGCCAGCTGCATCATCGCAACAGAAGCAAACGCTTTACTTGCATACGCTACTTGCGCTGTAATACCCATTTTATCAAATGTTTGCTTAAATCCTCTTGCACGTTCACGAATGAGCGCCACATCGTATAAATAAAGCGGTGTTCCGTATTGTGCCGCCAGTTCAACAACATCGACGCCCCCAATTTCTAAATGGCCGCGCGTGTTGACGGCCGCCGTTCCATATGTATGCATAATCATATCGCCCCGATCTTTTAACATTATGCTAAGACTCAGCATCAGAATAAAAGTACTATACCATACATTGACTGCCTTCTCAATACACGAAGAAAACACCGGTCAATCAGAAGGTGCCCGGTTAATTTCCGGTATTCCTGATTGTTCCGGTGCCTGTTTGCGAATCAATATCGTCCCTAAGGACTTAGCGTCGAACGGGATAAGCGGCCATAAATAAGGCGTTCCGAACGGCTTCAAACGGACGAGAAACAACAATATGAGTGTAGTGCCGATCACAAATCCGGCCGGCCCGAAAAAAACAACCGCGAGAATTAAAAAGACTCGTGCCATTTTATTCGCAATCCCTAGTTCATAACTTGGTGTTGAAAATGTACCTATGGCGGCAAGCGCCGTATACAAAATGACTTCCGGGACAAAAAGACCGGTGTCGATCGCGATTTGGCCAATCATGACGGCAGCAACAAGTCCCATCGCGGTCGAAAGCGGCTGCGGCGTATGGATCGCCGCAATGCGAAGCCACTCAATACCCACATCGGCAATTAAAATTTGCACAGCAAGTGGAATGTTTGTTTTTTCATTCGGTCCGATAAATGAGAGTGCTTTCGGCAGCATGTCTGGATGCTCCGCAAATAAGAACCATAGTGGTAATAAAAAAAGAGACAGCCAAACACCGATAAAACGAAGCATTCGAATAAAAGTACCAGCTGCTGGAAGCTCTCTATACTCTTCTGCATGCTGTAAATGCTGCAAGTAAGTAGCGGGCATGATCATAACAGCTGGCGATGTGTCAGTGAACAAAAGCACATGTCCTTCCAGTAAATGGGCTGCACCTATATCGGGCCGTTCTGTATAACGAACGAGTGGAAACGGATTATAGCGCTGCTTGACAAGGAATTCCTCAATCGTTTTGTCCGCCATTGGAACACCGTCAACATCAATTTTTTCGATTTCTGTTTTTATCTTTTTCACAAGCTCTGGATTCGCAGTGCCTTCCATATAACCAACAGCGACATCTATTTGAGACACGGTACCTGCTTTCATCATTTCAAAGCGCAGTTGGCCGTTTCGAATTCTCCGTCTCGTGAGTGCCGTGTTCACAATAATGTTTTCCACATAGCCGTCGCGCGAGCCTCGCACCACTTTTTCCGTATCCGGCTCTTCCGGCTGACGCCCTGGATAACTGCGCACATCTACCGCAAATAACCCGTCTGGTACTGCAATCACAATGAGACCGGACAATAAAAAAAGCGGCAGCTTCGTTTGGTCGGTCACTTCTTCAACCGATTGATTGACAAGATGATTTTTCACAAGTTCTGCTGTTGTTTCTTTTCGTTTTTTCTCAATCGCCAGAAGAGACTCGATCAATTCAATAATAAATCGTGATTCACATAACCCATTAACAAAATAAAGATGGAGCGGCTCATCGGCAATGATCAGTTTTCTGACACCAACATCAAAACTTTTGCTGAGCCCTGCTTCTTTTTCTAAATATGTATCGATCTCATTCGGATAAATGGTCATCATACAGCCTCCTTTCAAAGCGGCGAAAAAAAGATCCATTGAATAAGCGAACCGACTGTTTTCCCAATCGCCACAGCCATCATTAAGTGATTGACTTTCGCAAATACACCGATTCTGCGGGCTAGTATCGGAAACACGTTTAATACTTCCGTTAAAGCAGCCGCGGCCATTCCAATGAATAAACCGCTAAATAAACCAATAAATGCGGTCGTAAAAGCAGGGAACGATAACTGCACGGAAAAGATATGCAGACACGTTCCCACAAGAACACCCAAAACGAGCGCCAGTTCATATACATGAATAAATGGTTTTGTTTTCGTTGCAGACATAAGACGTGGAACGACGCCAAGTACTGTAATGAACGCGACATAGCCGGCACCAGTTGCAAGTCCCCCTGCTAGTCCTAAAAAAAGAAGAAATGGGGTTTCCATTTTATTTCTGTTCCTTTTCATTCGCTGCGAGATACCCATTGATATCCTCTTCGTATTTAAACATTTCCAGGTCAAGAGGCCCCGGCTCCTCATTCAACCGTTTTTGCCAAAGCCGGTTAAAGAAGAGGATCATGCCGAGACCAAGACCGATTGAATAAGGTATTTGCAACATTAATGGTTTTTCAACTTTCGTTCCGGTAATGATTTCATACAGCATGATATGCACTTTTTGCATCGACACATCTTCATGAAAATTCATGATCGTCAGTGCCGCACCAGTAAATAGCAAAATCCAAACAAATATCACTTTCCAAAGTGGAGATGGCACCTCAGCACTTTGCAGACTGACAATTGCTTCTGTATCACCCGCAATAACCGCTTTGGCGTCCGGCAACGCTTCTTTCATCGCATCAATGACGTCTAGAATCGTCACAACAACAATGTTTCCCGCTGAAGGAGACACCTTTTTCACAACAATCTTTTCAAGCACAGGGAGCATATATTCGTTCGCCTGCACATCTGCCACATCAAAAAAAGAAATGCACCGCTGATCGAGACGAATGTGGCGTTTTAAGCTAATATATATCGTTTCATCCACATCTAGCACCTCCGCTTTATACGGAGTTTCCCCGTGCTCCTTACTTTTTATTCATGTCATTACGCATACTGCGAATAATCTGCTTTTCCAGCCTCGACACTTGTACTTGTGAAATACCTATGCGTGCGGCTGTTTCCGCCTGTGTACAGTCTTTGTAATAGCGCAAATAAATAATAAGCCGTTCCCGCTCATTTAATTTTTCCACCGCTTCTTTTAAAACGAGCGTATCAAACCATTGCACATCCGGTGCAGCCAGCTGATCGAGCAGTGTAATCGGTTCTCCTTCATTTTCATACACCGTTTCGTGAATCGACGCGGGCTTTCGAGCTGATTCCTGTGCCATTAAAGCTTCTTCTACTGAAATATCAAGCCGTTCTGCCAGCTCTGAAATGGTCGGTGGGCGTCCAAATTGGCCGGTAAACTCTTCACGTTCACGTCTTATTTTCCCCGCCGTTTCTTTTAACCGTCTGCTTACTTTTACTTCCCCATCGTCGCGTAAAAAACGTTGAATTTCTCCAATGATCATCGGCACCGCGTAAGTGGAAAACTTTACATTGTATGAGAGATCAAATTTATCAATGCACTTTAACAAACCGATGCAGCCAATTTGAAATAAGTCGTCCGCTTCATACCCCCTGTTTAAAAAGCGCTGTACTACTGACCAAACGAGTCTTGTATTCCATTCAACGAGCTTGTTTCTCGCTTGTGTGTCCCCAGACTGACTTTTTGCAATGAGCGATTTCACTTCATTATCAGACAGCTGAACAGCTTGTTTCATACGACGGACGCTCCGTTACACACAACGGACACGCTTTCCGGCAAGCCGTTTTTTAAACCGGACAATTGTACCTGTCGAGGTGCTTGATTCCACATTAAGCATATCAGTAAAATGCTCCATAATCGTAAAGCCCATACCGGCTCGTTCCATTTCCGGTTTCGTTGTAAACAATGGCTCTTTCGCTTCTTCTATGTTATGAATGCCACGCCCTTCATCACGGACTATAACATCAATTTCACCATCATCGATCGTAGCAGTAATGTAGACGATACCTCCAGGATTGCTGTCATAACCATGAATAATCGCGTTCGTTACCGCTTCTGACACTGCCGTTTTTAATTCTGCAAGATCGTCCATTGTCGGATTTAATTTTGCTGCAAATGCCGCAACAGCTACACGGGCAAATCCTTCATTTTCACCGAGTGCGTTAAAGGACAAATTCATAACGTTTTGCATGGTTCTTCCCCCAATCTGCGCAATGCATCTTGCTCAGTTGACTCTACATACATAATTTTAAATAAGCCTGACAACTGAAAAAGCCGCTTTACTTGCGTAGACAATCCACATACCGTCACATTGCCGCCCATTTCGTTCACCTGACGATAACGGCCAAGAATGACACCAAGTCCAGAGCTGTCCATAAAATTGAGTCCTGCTAAATTCCAGATTAAATGCTGCGTTTGGTGCGTCTCCATTTCCGACACAACGAACTCTTTTACTTGCTCCGCATAATAGTGATCCAATTCTCCCCCAAGCCGGATACATAAAACTTTCCCCGTTACTTCTGCCGTCATCGTTACCACGTTGCATTCCTCCTTTTCATGCTGATACGTTCCATTTCGATTTTTCTTCCCTTTTATCCTTCTCCTTTACAAAAGTAGGAAAAACACCTTAATTTTCGACATAAAAAAAGAGACTGACGAATGTCAGCCCCGAATCACTTTGTATATTAATGTTGGCCGTTCTACATGTCCTTCCTTAAAACAGTATGCTTCTTTGACTTTTTGAATCGAATTATCCGGTGTCGCTGTATCGGCATGCAGCGTGACGAGGACATCCCCTTTTTTCACGATATCACCGATTTTTTTGTTTAATGTAATACCGACTGCATGATTAACACTGTCCTCTTTCGTCGCACGTCCTGCTCCTAAATACATGGCTGCGGTACCAATTGATTCGGCGTCAATTTCAGTTACGTACCCTTCTTTGTCCGATGTAACATGAATATGATGAGCAGCCTGTGGAAGCTTGTTCAGATCATCAATCATAGCAATATTGCCGCCCTGTGCGATCACAAACTGACGGAACACTTCAAACGCTTTGCCGTTTTCCAGATTTTGTGCCAGTGCTGCATATGCTTCGTCATAATCGCTGTATGCGCCGGCGAGTACGGTCATGTGTGTTGCAATTTCAAGTGACAAGCTCCGCAGATCCTTTACTTTTGCTCCCTGTAAAATGGCGACTGCTTCTTTAATCTCATTCGCGTTGCCGACTTCAAACCCAAGCGGCTGGTTCATATCGCTAATGACCGCAACCGTTGTTTTTCCTAAGTTGTTACCAATGTCGACCATTTCTTTCGCCAATGCTTCTGAATCTTCAAGCGTTTTCATAAATGCCCCGGAACCTGTTTTTACATCTAACACAATACTGTCTGCACCTGACGCTAGTTTTTTACTCATAATCGAACCGGCAATAAGCGGAATCGATTCGACTGTCGCTGTCACGTCGCGTAGTGCATACAGTTTTTTATCAGCAGGCGCTAGGTTGCCAGTCTGTCCGGTAACGGCTAATTTATGCTTATTCACATTGCCGATAAACTGTTCTTCTGTCATTTCAATGTTAAAGCCGTCAATTGACTCCAATTTGTCGAGCGTGCCGCCTGTATGACCGAGTCCGCGACCTGACATTTTTGCGACCGGTACGCCAGCTGATGCGACGAGCGGTCCGACAATCAATGTGACTTTGTCTCCTACACCGCCCGTTGAGTGCTTATCGACTTTATAGCCTTCAATCGCTGACAAATCGATCGATTCACCCGAATCCACCATTGCTTTCGTTAATAGAGCTGTTTCACGTGGGAGCATTCCTTGAAAATAAATCGCCATCATGAGCGCAGATGCTTGATAATCTGGAATAACTCCTTTTGTATAGCCTTCAATGAAAAATTGAATTTCTGCCTCTGTTAATTCGTTGCCGTTTCTTTTTTTATAAATAATATCGACCATTCTCATTGGAATCACACCTTTTATAGAAATTTGACGATTTCTTTTACATAATCTAAAAAGTCAACGCGCACTTTTTCCGTCGTTTCGATTACTTCGTCATGTGTAAGCGGTTGATTCAGAATGCCGGATGCCATATTGGAAATGCATGAAATACCGAGAACCTTCATCCCGCCATGACGGGCAGCGATCACTTCAGGTACCGTTGACATGCCGACCGCATCTGCGCCAAGAACGCGTGCCATGCGAACTTCTGCTGGTGTTTCATACGCCGGTCCTGTATTCCCTGCATACACACCTTCCCAAACAGATATGCCTATTTTTGCTGCCGCTTCTTTGGCGAGGCTGCGCAGTTCACGGCTGTATGCTTCAGACATATCTGGAAAACGTACGCCAAGACGATGATCGTTTTTACCGATCAGTGGATTGCCACCCATTAAATTTAAATGATCCGCAATAAGCATTAAATCGCCTGGCTTAAATGATTCATTTACACCACCCGCTGCATTTGTGACGATGATCGTTTCAATGCCAAGTTCTTTCATAACGCGTACCGGGAATGTGACCTGTTCAAATGAATAGCCTTCATAATAATGAAAGCGTCCTTTCATTGCGGCTACCGTTTTACCAGATAATGTTCCAATGACAAGCTCTCCTGTATGTCCTTCCACCGTTGACACCGGAAAATGAGGAATCTCTTCATATGGAATCGACATAGCCTGTTCTACTTCATCTGCCAGTACACCAAGACCAGAACCCAAAATCATGCCGATTTCCGGTTTGTTATCTAGTTTCTCCGTTAAATATTGCGCCGCTTCCTCAATAGCTGTATAGTTCATCGTAATTCCTCCATAAAACTTTTTCCGTATTTAGGCATTTTGATATTAAAGTTATCCGCAATAGACGCGCCAATATCCGCAAATGTTGTACGCAATGCTAATTGGCTTCCAATTGAGAACTTCTTTGAATAAACGAGCAAAGGTACGTATTCGCGCGTATGATCCGTTCCGGCATGTACAGGATCATTCCCGTGATCTGCTGTTAAAATGAGCAAATCATCTTCATGTAATACATCCATCAATTCTGGTAGACGTGCATCAAATTCTTCAAGTGCCCTGCCGTAGCCTTCCGGGTCACGTCGATGGCCAAAAAGTGCGTCAAAATCAACTAAATTTATAAACGACAAACCGTTAAATTCTTTTTTTGCGACGTCGATAAACGTGTCCATTCCGTCCATATTGGATTTCGTCCGAATCGCTTCTGTCACGCCTTCTCCATCATAAATATCGGCAATTTTCCCGACCGCAATGACATCGAAATTCGCGTCTTTTAATTCGTTCATGACGGTACGGCCAAATGGTTTTAACGCATAGTCATGGCGATTAGTGGTCCTTTCAAATTTTCCCGGTTCTCCAATAAATGGACGGGCAATCACACGGCCGACCATATAATCACCCGTTTTTGTCATCTCACGAGCCGTTTCGCAAATGCGATACAATTCATCAATTGGCACGATATCTTCATGGGCAGCAATTTGCAGCACGGAATCCGCTGACGTATAAACAATAAGCGCACCCGTTTCTACATGTTCTTTGCCAAGTTCATCAAGGATTTCCGTTCCGCTCGCCGGCTTGTTGCCGATCACTTTCCGGCCTGTCCTTTGTTCAAGTTCTTCAATTAATGATTCTGGAAAACCATCTGGAAATACTTGAAATGGCGTCTGGATATTCAAACCCATTATTTCCCAATGACCCGTCATCGTATCTTTACCTGTTGACGCTTCCTGCATTTTTGTATAAAAAGCAAGCGGCGGCGAAGCTTTCGCAATTCCGTTAATTTCTCTTATATTTGACAGGCCGAGTGATGCCATATTTGGCATGTTTAATCCGCCCATTCGCTCTGCAATATGGCCAAGTGTGTCAGCACCTTCATCACCGAACTGTGCTGCATCTGGCGCTTCTCCAATCCCTACTGAATCAAGCACAATTAAGTGAATCCGATTAAATCGATGATTCTTCATTTTCATCATACCCCTTCCTTATAGTTGTTTTTATTTTTTACCCTTCCACCGGTTAAACTGCTCATCGTCAGAAGTCTGACTTCTCCTTGTTATTATAATCGATCTGTTTTAGATTTACAAAAAGCGCCTGAAAGAATTCAGGCACGCGGGTGAAACTTTGAATAGACATCTTTTAACCTTGTTTTTGTCACATGTGTGTAAATTTGTGTTGTTGAAATGTCTGCATGGCCAAGCATTTCCTGCACAGCGCGTAAATCTGCTCCATTCTCTAAAAGATGAGTTGCAAATGAATGTCTGAGTGTGTGCGGCGTCATCTCTTTTTCAATCGTCGCTTTTTTCGCTAGTGCTTTAATAATTTTCCAGAACCCTTGTCGCGTCAGCCGCTTGCCATAATGATTTAAAAATAGTGCATCGTCACTATGTTTTTTCGACACAAGCTCTGGCCGCCCATGTTGCAAATATCGTTCCATTGCTTCAAGCGCATGGCGTCCTGTCGGAACGATCCGCTCTTTATCTCCTTTTCCCGTACAGCGGACAAATCCCATCATCAAATGTACATCTTCTTTATTTAATGATGTTAATTCACTGACGCGTAAACCGGATGCATACATGAGTTCCATCATTGCTTTATCACGCATGCCGAGCGGTGTCGATACGTCCGATGCTGAAAGAAGTGCTTCTGTTTCATCCATGCTAAGCACTTTCGGAAGCGATCGGCCTGATTTTGGCGTTTCAATATGATGGGTCGGGTCGTGATCAGTTACGCGGTCTTGTATTAAAAAGTGATGCCATGAACGGATCGTAGATATGTGACGGGCAATCGTTTTTGACGATTTCCCCTGCTCTTTTAACTGCTCCAGGAAGTGTAAAATATGTACTCGCTTCACATTGTTTATCGTTAGCTGTTCAACTTTTTCTAAATAGTCCGTGTAGTGAACAAGATCGCGCCGGTACGCGGCAATTGTATTGTCCGCCAACCCTTTCTCGACAATTAAAAAATGAAGAAAGTCTTTCATATGCTCTTTCATATCATCACCCCTAATTATAAAAAACCTTTCGAATTCAATCGAAAGGTTTTATTCAACATGCTGTTTTTCAAGATCTTCTTTTTCATCATCTTCTTTCGTGTGGCATCTGCTGCAAATGCCATGAAACGTCAAGCGATGATCTTTAATTTGAAAATTCCATCTGCTTTCAACAATTTCTTCCACATCATCAAGTAAGTCTTCTTGAATTTCATCCACTGCGCCGCATTCAATGCAAACAAGATGATGATGGAAATGTGCTGCGCCTTCTTGTCTGAGGTCATAGCGAGAGACGCCATCTCCAAAGTTTATTTTATCTACTACTTTGAGTTCGTTTAATAGTTCAAGCGTTCTGTAGACTGTAGCCAACCCAATTTCAGGCGCTTTTTCTTTAACGAGGAGGTACACGTCTTCAGCGCTTAAATGATCCTCTTCATGTTCAAGAAGAACACGCACAGTAGCTTCGCGCTGCGGTGTTAATTTGTAGCTTGCTGCATGCAGCTGTTTTTTAATACGGTCAATCCGGCTTTCCATTGTTGTCCCCTCCCTCGCCTATATAATTTTCATTATAACAAAATGATGCTATGAATCAAAAGAATTTATTTATAAGAACATTCATTAGTTGGCTGGACACAAATGCTTCAATAAATGCTGCAACAAGAATCGCCACCGTAACGGCACCTGCATATCCGAGATACGTCATCATACTTTTCGCTACAGGCAGCGGAACAGTTTGGCGCACCGTTAATTTTTGTAGAAGACGGATTGAGCAAGATGCCGACATCACGGCTGTAAATAAAAAAGCAGGAATAAGTATCATATTTTGGGGCAAAATGGTACAAAGGGCAAGCCAGAGCCCGTCCCATTTCATTTGCTGAATAAGAAAACCGACGGAAAAACCGGTAACAGCTCCTTTTAAAAATAGCAAAATAAAAATAAGCGGCAAACCAATTACCGATATGCCTGCGACCCACATTGCACCCGTAAATTTTATGTTATGAATTACACTTTCCCAGAATAAATCAATAGGATTCGCAACACTGCCGGAAGATGCTTGTGTAAAAAATTCTTTTACGTATGAATAAAGCTCTGACTTTTGAAGCGGCATCATGCTATTCACCATCAGGGCACCAAATACGGTCCCTGTCATGAGAAGTACCGCTGTAAAAAGATAAAGTGCTGCCCGTTTTTGAATGTGATGATTGATGGCAGTCCACATAAATGAAGGCCTCCCCTCTCTTTTGCCCACTATATGAGGGGAGGAAACCAATTATACCAGATCGTTTAATCGGACATACTGCAGAGCCCACATCGTTTTCGCATCATAAATACGGTCTTCTTTTAACAGCTGCTCTGCTTCTTCAATCGTCACTTCCATTAATTCGACAAATTCATCATCGTCTACAGTGAGTCCATCTTCTACTTTTACAAGGTCTTCCGCGAGAAACACATGAACAATTTCGTCTGCAAATCCTGGCGATGTGTAAAATGACTGCACGTGTGTGATGCGACCGGGACGATAGCCCGTTTCTTCTTCAAGCTCTCGTTTTGCTGACAATTCCGGAACTTCACCCGGCTCCAATTTCCCTGCTGGCACTTCAACAAGCGGTCGTTCAAGTGCTTTGCGATACTGCTCAACGAGAATGATTTTTTTGTCATCTGTTAAGGCGATCACACAGACGGCACCCGGATGTTTAATGAGTTCCCGCTTCGCTTCTGTTCCGTCTGGTAATAATACATCATCGACTTGCAGGCTGATCACTTTTCCTCTGTAAATGGGGTTTGTTTTAATCGTTTTTTCTTCAAATTTATGCATAAGTATCCTCTTTTCTTTTTTCTTCCTCCTTATGATACACTACAAAAAAAGGTAGGTGATTGAAATGAATACACGTGAATTAGGCAACACTGGTATCATCGTTAGTGAACTAGGACTCGGCTGCATGTCCATCGGCACAGAAGAGCACCATGCTGAAGCAATTTTAAACGCCGCTCTCGATGAAGGTATTACATATTTTGATACAGCTGACCTTTACAATTTCGGGGTAAACGAGCAGCTCATTGGGAAAACACTTCGATCTGTTCGTGATCAAGTAGTCATCGCTTCAAAAGCGGGAAACCGCTGGACCGATTCAAAAGACAGCTGGACATGGGATCCTTCTAAAGCACACATTAAAGAAGCGGCGAAGCAAAGCTTGAAACGGCTTGGTACTGACTATATCGACTTGTATCAGCTACACGGCGGCACACTTGATGATCCGATTGATGAGACTATTGAAGCCTTTGAAGAACTAAAGGAAGAAGGATTCATCCGTACATACGGCATTTCATCGATCCGTCCGACAGTTATTAATCAATATGTAAAACGGTCTTCCATTTCAAGCGTCATGATGCAGTACAGCATCTTAGACCGCCGTCCTGAAATTCAGGTGCTTCCCATTTTAGCAGAGAATGGCGTCAGTGTCGTTGCCCGCGGTCCGATTGCTTTCGGTCTACTAAGCGCAAATTGGCGCGAGAAGCTTTCAAAAGCAGCAAAAAAAGGATTGAATTGGTATGACGAGGCAGAGTTAACGTCTATTTTAACGACACTTGAACGTGATCGTCCGTCTGAACGTACATTAAACGGTCTTGCTTTTCGCTACGTGCTGCACTATCCGGCAGCCGGTGCGGTCGTCGCTGGTGCTAGCTCCATCGAACAGCTAAAAGAAAATGCTCGTGCGGTACGTGAAACCGCGCTGACGGAGGAAGAGTACAAATGGATTCAAGATACAGTAAAAATAGCCAATTACGACGCACATCGACTATAAAAAAAACAGTCATTTCCGGCGGTTCCGCAGCTATATTATTAGCAGCTGGTGCAGGCATCTATATGTCTAACCGTATTTTATATATGAGGAAAAAAGCGGATGCTTCAATCGTTGAACGAGAAACGAAAGCCGGCCGTTTCAATCGACATATATATGATCTGTTACCGAAAGAAGATGTATGGATCACAACGGCAGACGGCATTCGATTAAAAAGTGTGTTTATTACGCCAAACCCTGGAAACTCGTATGTAATTTTTTGCCACGGTGTCACTGAACATAAAATAAATTCAATTAAATATATGAATTTATTTTTAAAACGTGGATTTAACGCTATTTTGTATGATCACCGCCGGCACGGGGAATCAGAAGGCACATTTACGAGTTACGGTCACTTTGAAAAAAGAGATTTAAAAGCGGTTGTGGACGAATTAATCCGTCGTGAAGGAGATCATGTCCGCTTCGGCATTCACGGGGAATCAATGGGGGCTGTTACGCTCCTTTTGTATGCCGGCACGGTAGAAGACCGTGCTGACTTTTATGTGGCCGACTGTCCATTTTCTGAATTCGGGAAACAAATACAGCATCAGATGAATAGGGAAATTGGCTGGGCGCCACGCTTCTTAATGACGATTGCCGAATGGACCGTCTGGCTGCGCGCCCGCTATAAACTATCTGAATTGTCGCCTCTTAAAGCGGTAAGGAATATTGAAAAACCAGTGCTGTTTATTCACAGCCAAGATGATGATTTTATTTTGCCTGAGATGACTGAAGCACTGTTTAAAGAAAAAAATGGACCGAAAGAATTGTACATGGCACCCAACGGTGTTCATGCACAGTCTTACAACGAAAATCCGGAGCAATATGAAGAGGCAATCGATCACTTTTTAATGAAATATGAATTGAGTCCTGAACGATAGAAAGAGGAGCTTCAGCATCAGCTCCTCTTTCTTATTTCTGGAAAAATGCTTTTCGTCCCATCCGTTCGACGGTTCCAGGAAATAAAGAATGAATGAAACTGCCCACAGCCATCCATTTCGGTATATTAACTTCCCGCACCGGTTGGCCGATAACCGCTATTGTTTTTTTCGACACATCAGCGGGGTCTAGCATAAGCTTACTTGCATTTTTCACGTATGTGCCTTCTGGATCTGCCTTGTCAAAAAACGGTGTTGCAATCGGTCCTGGATTGATGGCTGTTACCCTTACATTCGATCGGCCTAGTTCCATGCGAATGCTGTTCGTATAGCCTAGAACTGCATGTTTTGTCGCAGCGTACACAGCCGATTTTGGTGTCGCCAGCTTTCCTGCCTGTGAGGCAATATTAATAATATGGCCGCTCTTGCGTTCGATCATTTGCGGCATAACAAGCTCTGAACAGTTAATTAAACCCATAACATTTACATTAATCATTTGCGCCGTTTCTTCTGGTTTCATTTCATGAGCCCATGCAAAATAGCCGACACCTGCATTGTTAATTAACACATCAACGCGTCCGATTTCAGTAAATAGAGCAGATAAGGCAGTTCGGTCTGTCACATCCGCTTGATAAATTCGCACGCTGTCCGGCGACGTTTCTATTTCTTTCTTGATTTGTTCCAAACGTTCCACCCGCCGGGCAATTAATACAACCGAGTAATCCGAAGAAACAGCTTCTTTTGCGAGCTCTGTCCCTAGACCAGATGACGCACCCGTAATGACAACGATTTTTCTCACCTTTGTCACCCCCGGTAATAAATGGCGCCATTTTTGATCGACTCAACTTGAATATCTCCACGTTCGAGTAAATAGTCAAACTGGCCCGCCGTTTCCGATAGCGTCAAACCTGTTTCTTTTTTATACACTTCTGGAAACAGCTTTATGCATACCTCAAAAATGGTCATCGGCTTTTCTTTTAACATCGACAAAATAAGCATCGCTCGCTCATACTGTCGTACGAATCGGCGTTCAATTAACGAATGGATAGATTTTATATCGTTTCCATGACCTGTTAACGCCTGCTGAATATCCATATTTTTGACTTTCCGCAGCGAATTGTTGTACTGGAGTAACGGCTTTGATCGCTCCGCTCCACGTGCAGAAGGCGGTTCTAGAAGTGGATTAGACGATACTGTTTTTAATACGTGATCGCCTGCTAACAGAAAACCATCTTTTTCCCGGTAAAAGACAAGATGGCTTTGCGCATGACCAGGTGTTTCTAACACGCGCCAGCCTGGTAATGCTGGCAACTCATCTCCTTCTTTTAACTCTCCTGTCAGCACACTTTTTTCACACCCAAACTTCAGCGTGTTATCAAGGTTATTCGCTAATTGAATCATCTCTTTCGGCACACCAAATACATGAAAGAGATCGATAAAAAATTCACGGCGCCAGTTCAAAAAGGATTCATTATATGAAATCCAGTTTCCACAGTATGTGTGGCCGTAAATGTCCACATCAAAATCATCAAGCAGTCCGATGTGATCGGGGTGATGGTGCGTTAAAATGACCTGCTCAATATCAGATACTTTATAGCCTGCTTCGGCTAATCCCAATTGAAAAGCAACTCTTGCTTCCGGTGTATTTATACCCGCATCAATTAAAGTAAGCCGGTCTCCTTTCACTAAATATGTGTTGACGTCGCCAATCGGAAAAGGAGTAGGTACTGTTATTTTAATAATCTTGTCATATGTCTTAATTCCCATTATGTCCACCTGCCACTTTTGTAAAATAACAATTTAATTATATATAGTGTACTTGTTCTAGAATGAATTGTCATTCATAACCCACTTCTTTCTTGACAGAAATGCTTCTTTTCCGAGATAATCGCTTTGAATACTCAAATTGTTTAGGCAACAGGAGGAATGACGTTGAAAGTAGTTTTTATCGGAGCTGGGTCTATGGCTGAAGCCATTATTGCCGGCGCATTGAAAAGCGGTGCCCTTCAAGCAGAAAGTACGTATGTGACCAACCGGGCCAATAGTGCACGTCTAACAGAATTAACGATTCAATATGGCATTCAAGCAGGATACGACGTAGAAACAGCTTTGAAAGACGCTGATGCTATTGTCCTGGCCATGAAGCCGAAAGATGTCTTATCGGGCCTTGAAGCTATTCGTTCCTATATAAATGAAGGTTCAGTCGTGATTAGTTTACTTGCTGGTGTTGGCATTGATTTTATGGAACAAGCCATTGGAGATAGATGTGCTGTCATTCGTTCAATGCCCAACACGTCCGCTGCCGTTGGAAAATCAGCGACAGCGATTGCACTAAATAAACACGTTACAGCTGAACAGCATCAAGCGGCAATCGACCTTTTTTCAGCAATTGGACTTGCGATTACCGTTGAAGAATCAAAAATGGACGCCGTGACGGCCATTTCTGGAAGCGGTCCTGCCTACATTTACTATGTAGCTGAAGCGATGCAGGCAGCAGGTGAAGAACTGGGTCTTGATCACGACACAGCGAAATCGCTCTTAATCCAGACACTTCTCGGTGCAGCCGACATGCTTTCTGAGTCCAATGGCCAAGCAGTTGCTCTTCGAAAAGCAATTACAAGCGCTGGTGGAACGACAGAAGCAGCGATTCGAACATTTGATGAACATCATGTGAAGGAATCGATTGCAGCTGGTGTGAAGGAAGCAGCAGCCCAGTCAAAACAGCTTGGTGAAGCGTACAAACGTTAATCGACTGTCACTTCCATTAAATCTTGTGCGATCACAACCGGTTGAAAAAGAATTTCTGCTTCGTTTAATAGCTGTCTCGCGTCTTCTATCGTGTAGCGGGAACTAATGTGGGTTAAACATAGTTTTTTCACTCTTGCGCGGAGTGCCGTTTCGGCCGCCTGCTTCGTTGTGGAGTGATAGTAGTCATGGGCCATCTCTTCATTTTCCGCATTAAATGTGGCTTCATGAACGAGCAAATTAGCGTCCTCTGCCAAGCGTACAGCTACATCACTCTGTCTCGTATCTCCGAGAATCGTGACGATTTTCCCAGGTTGTGGTTCTTTCGTGTAACGCCCCGGGTCAATTATTCGTCCATCTGGCAAGGTAACTGATTCTCCTTCTTTTATTTGTTTATAAATAGGACCTGGTGGAATCTTGTCTTCCCGGAGACGGTCCACGAGCAGCTCGCCTGCTTTTTCCTTTTCAGCAAACCGGTAACCGAGTGAATAAATGCCGTGATCCAATTTTCCTGACGTAACAGTCATTCCATTATCTTCAAAAACGATGCCTTCCTCAATTTCTTCAATGAAAAGGGGATATTGCAGATGCGTTTTGCTGACATGAAGTGCGGTTTCAACAAACATGCGTATGCCAGCCGGACCATATACCGTAAGTGGTTCTGTTCCGCCTTGAAATGAACGGCTTCCAAGCAAACCCGGCAGGCCAAAAATGTGATCGCCATGTAAATGAGTAATAAATATTTTTTCAATGCGGCGCGGTTTTAGTGTCGTATGCAAAATCTGGTGCTGCGTTGCTTCGCCGCAATCAATAAGCCAGACAGCGCCGCGTTCATTTAACATTTTTAGTGCAATGGATGTAACATTGCGTATTTTACCGGGCACACCAGCACCGGTTCCAAGAAATAATACTTCGATGGTAATCACTCCTTATATGCATCTTATGTGGTCTTATTCTTATAATAAACAAAAATACTTGTCACTTTCATTGTTTTGTGAAAAAATGCAATAGTAATAATATAAAATATGAATTTTAAAAGCGGGGGTATTAACGTGAATAAATCTGAAACGCCATCTGCTCTGACGATCCTGTTCGGTGCAACAGGAGATCTGGCAAAACGTAAATTATATCCATCTCTTTATCGTTTGTATCGTAAAGGACACTTAGCATCCGGATTCGCTGTTATTGGAACAGCTCGCCGTGAATGGGATAACGACATTTTCCGTGAACACGTAAAAAAATCGGTTATAGAATTGACAACGGATCAAGACCAAATAGAGGAATTCATTTCACATTTTTATTATTTACCGCATGACGTATCCGATTCCAATTCGTATATAGAATTGCGTACGCTTGCCAATGAGCTTGATAACCGGTATTCACTCGGAGGCAACCGCCTATTTTATCTGGCAATGGCTCCTGAGTTTTTCGGCACGATTGCCGATCATCTAAAACAGGATAATTTAACAGATACGGAAGGCTTCGGCCGTCTTGTAATTGAAAAGCCATTTGGCCATGATTTGCCATCAGCACAAGAATTAAATGCACAAATTCGCCGTTCTTTCGATGAAAAAGATATTTACCGGATCGATCATTATCTTGGAAAAGAAATGGTACAAAACATTGAATCGATCCGTTTCGCTAACGCATTATTTGAACCGCTGTGGAACAACCGGTATATTTCCAACATTCAAATTACATCAAGTGAGACACTCGGCGTAGAAGAACGCGGAGGCTATTATGAAACGAGCGGTGCATTGAAAGATATGGTTCAAAACCATATGCTTCAAATGGTCTCTCTTCTTGCGATGGAACCGCCAATCAGCCTTCAAGATGACGATATTCGCAGCGAAAAAGTTCGCGCATTTCGATCTATGCGTCCGTTAACACTCGAAACTGTCAATGAATACTTCGTCCGCGGACAATACGGACCTGGTGAAAACGGTGACATGCTTGGTTACCGTGAAGAGTTAAATGTCAATCCGGAATCCAATACGGAAACGTACGTTGCCGGTAAAGTAATGTTTGACAATTTCCGCTGGGCAGGTGTCCCTTTTTACATTCGTACCGGTAAAAGAATGCCGCTGAAATCCACAAAAATTGTCGTTCAATTTAAAGACATTCCGATGAATTTATATTATCGTCCAGATGAGCAAGAATTGGAACCAAATTTACTTGTGATCCATATTCAACCGGAAGAAGGCATCACACTTCATCTAAATGCGAAACGTGCCGGTCATCAACTGGAAACGAATCCCGTAAAGCTTAGCTATGCAAATAGCGGTACAGATATTATGAATACGCCTGAAGCGTATGAAAAATTGATTCACGATGCCATGCGCGGTGATTCTACAAACTTTACACATTGGGATGAAGTTGCCCTTTCGTGGAGCTTTGTTGATGTCATTGCCGAAGCATGGAGAAACGAAAAAGCAGCGTATCCAAACTATCCGGCCGGCACGACAGGACCGAAAGCCGCAGATGAACTACTTGAGCAAGACGGCTTCTTCTGGTGGCCATTAGATATGCTTGGCGTAGATGTCTGTAATTAATTTTTAAGCAGGTGCTCATTTGGCACCTGCTTTTTGGACTCTTTTTTATACTATAATGAATCATTTATATCCAATTTGAACAGGATCACGCTAGTATACACAGAATGAAGTCCTCAATTAAAATGATTGCCAGGTTTAGGCAGGTTACGGTCTGATAAACAGACGGCTAATCCGTATTGGCCACTTTGATCAATTTATCAATGACTTTATCAAAGATTCGACATCAACACGCGTGTTCCAAAGACTGGAACAAAGAAAATTGGCAAAACAAAAAGTCCATTAACATGCTCTTCTTTTGTAACTTCCATAAAATATTTAATTTGGCGCATCTCCATATTTACTTCTTCTCTCCAATTCATATCAATATGAGATTGAAAACTCAATAATAATATATTGATTGTATCATTTATCATCTTTACAATAAATATTAAAAGAGAAAATGAATTAAATCCTGAAGGTGTACAACATGAATTTTTACAGTTATTCAGAAAAATAGGGCTTATACGATCCTTTTAATGAACACGACGTATGCGGTATCGGCTTTATTGCTAATTTAAAAGGGCCTCCTTCCCACAATTTATAAACACTTCAAATTATACATTCATTCCATAATTAAACATATAAAACACGGAATTTTCTGATTAATTTTCTTGCACTATCTGCTAATATTAAATTTAAAGACAACTGAATATACCTTAGAGGGAGACAATACATATGGAAAATTTACAGAATGAGGGCGGTATGGAAATTTCGACGCTGAAAGAAACGTTTTCGTGGTTTGCGGAATTATCGAAAGAGCTATTGATCCTACTCGATTCAAAAGGTAGGATCAAATACATAAATGCCTCATTAGAAAAAGCATTGCAATATGATTTGTCGGAAGTGGCAGGCATGAATTACTTAGAACTCGTTCATGAAGATGATCGGAATAAATCAAATGAGTTGTTTTGTGCTGTTCAAGACAATCAATTTTTCCCCCCTTATACAAATAGATATTGCCGGAAAGACGGTACATATATTTCACTGCTTTGGCGCCATGCAAAAGCAACAAAGGAAGGCTGGGTTCAAGGGATGGGCCAGCTTGTTAAAGAAAGTTCTGATAATCTTGGGGAAAGCATTGCAAATAGCGTTGGACTTAGTCACTTTTTTGATCTAATGGACGATGCATCGGCCATTTGTGATATGGAGGGTCGTATGCTTCTCGTGAACTCCGCGTTTGAACATTTGTATAAATGGAAAAAGCAGGAGTTATTAGGGGAGTTTTGTCCAACTATTCCGAAGCATCTTTATCATGAAGTCGACTATATCCAGACAGAAATATGGAACGGGAAAAAAATAATTCATCTTCAAACGTTTAGGATGAAAAAAGATGGATCGATTATTCCAGTCTCCCTAATTATCGCTCCGATTTTAGATGGGGATGGAACAGTTATCGCTGTATCAGTTATAACAAAAGATCTTACTGAATTAATGGAAACAACCATGATGATTGAACAACAAAATGATTTGATCACTTGTCAGGAAAGACTTATTCTGGATATAACAGAAAATATTAATGAGGTCATTACCTTGTTTGATATGACGCAATGTAAATTTCTATATGTTAGCCCCTCTTTCGAACGGTTATGGGGGATCAGCAGTGAAGAGCTCTGTGAAAACCCGTATGTCATGAAAGATCAGTTTTATCAAGAGGACTTGGAAAAACTGATAAAGGTTTATGCCGCTCCTTTCGACGACGTCCCTCTAGAATTAGAATGTAAGCTAAAAGATGATTCAGGAATAGGGGAGCGGTGGATTCGGATTAAAGTGACTCCTCTCGCTGATGAAAATGGACAGATTACCCGAAATATCGGTATCGCTCAAGATATAACGGAGTGGAAAAAGCAAGATGAGGCGTTAAAAAAACAAGATAAGCTGGGAGCATTGGGGCAATTAGCGGCTGGGATTGCCCATGAAATCAGAAATCCGTTAACCACAGTAAAAGGTCTCATTCAGCTGCTAGCCCAGGAATCAAATGACAATAACTTCTATAACAAGATCATCCTCAAAGAACTTGATCAGGTTGAGTCAATTGTGACAGAGTTTTTAATGCTTGCCAATCCGTATGAGGAAATAAAGTTTGCTCATCACAATATCAATGAAGTGTTAACAGAAATTATTCAATTCATGTGGCCAGAAGCCTTATTACATAAAGTTGAAATGAATACAACCTTGGGAGATTCATTGCCCCTTGTTTACTGTGAGCCGGGGCAGATTAAACAAGTGATGATTAATGTTTTCAAAAATGCGATCGAAGCAATGCCCTCCGGAGGAAGCATGTATATTACAACATCTTTATTGCTGGACGGCTCTGTAGCGATTGAAGTAAGAGATGAAGGAAGAGGCATCCCAAAAGAAATGATCGGTCATTTAGGAGAACCATTTTACTCTAATAAAGAAAGAGGCACGGGTCTTGGTCTTATGGTTAGCTATAAGATTATCGAAAATCACCGCGGAACGATTCAAATAGACAGTGATAATGGCAACGGGACTAATGTAAAAATAATATTGCCGCCGAGATCACAATAAATGGTTTACGTAAAGATCGTTTAACGTTTCATGATTTGTTAAATATATATCACGCGTGTTGATTATTCAAAATTATACTAACTTTTCCTATAAATATCAAAATAAACGAGCAGAAATAACGCCATTTCAGTGGCAACGCGCCTGTCAGAAGCATCCACTAAAGACCCGAGAGTGATAGGATCGGTCTTGAAATAGGATCATGCGAATATCTCTACAACAATGAATATTTACAGGAAGCGGATGAACGTGCTGCGAGTAAACTCGATGCTCTTTTTTCTTCAGTACATCAAGAACAGAATAAGCAGGCATAGAAAAAAGCACCGCGCAAAACGGTGCTTTTTTGTGTTTTTATAAACTTTACCACTCAAAAAACTGTATTAGTCTATTTGAGCGCAAACTGTACCACTTAAAATAGCGGCATAAATCGTTGATGTTGATATAAAAGGCTTTTCCGCCTATCTATATCATTGGTCGAAAAGCAATTCCTTTATTACTTCTCCATCCATTCAGTATGGAACGTGCCTTCTTTATCAAGTCGACGATATGTGTGAGCACCAAAGTAGTCACGTTGCGCTTGAATAAGGTTAGCCGGCAATACAGCACTGCGGTAGCTGTCATAATATGCCATTGCTGATGACAATGTCGGTACAGGGACACCATTCAATACGGCATTTGAGATCGTTTCACGAAGTGCCGAATGATATTCATTTGTGATAGCGCTGAAATATTGATCAAGAAGCAAGTTATCAAGTGCAGCATCACGGTCGTACGCTTCTTTAATTTTTTGCAAAAATTGTGCACGGATGATACAGCCGCCGCGGAAAATCATCGCGATGTCACCGTATTTCAAATCCCATCCGTATTCTTCAGAAGCTGCTTTCATTTGCGCAAATCCTTGTGCGTACGAGCATATTTTACCCATATAAAGCGCACGGCGGACAGATTCAATAAATGCTTCACGGTCGCCGTCAAATGCACGCTCCGGTCCGTTTAAGACGTCTGAAGCTCTTACACGCTCTTCTTTCAATGCAGAAATAAAGCGGGCAAATACAGATTCGGTAACAAGTGGAAGCGGTACGCCAAGGTCAAGGGCACTCTGACTCGTCCATTTCCCTGTTCCTTTTTGTGCTGCTTCATCTAAAATAAGGTCAACAAGCGGTTTACCCGTGTCGTCGTCTTTTTTCGTGAAAATATCGGCTGTAATTTCGATTAAGTAGCTGTCAAGTTCGCCTTTATTCCATTCAGAGAATACAGTGTGAAGCTCTTCTGCAGATAACCCAAGTACATCTTTCAATAATGAGTACGCTTCTGCGATCAGCTGCATGTCGCCATACTCGATACCGTTATGAACCATTTTTACATAGTGACCCGCTCCGTCGCCGCCAATATATGTACAGCACGCTTCGCCTTCAACTTTTGCTGAGATGCCTTTCAAAATCGGTGCAACGAGCTCATACGCTTCTTTTTGACCACCAGGCATGATAGATGGGCCTGTCAAAGCGCCCTCTTCGCCGCCTGATACGCCTGTACCAATAAAGTGAAAGCCAAGTTCTGCAAGCTCTGTATTACGGCGCTGTGTGTCTTTATAGAATGTATTACCACCATCGATAATAATATCGCCTTTTTCAAGATGAGGCTTCAATTGATCAATTGTTTTATCTGTTGCTTCACCGGCCTTTACCATAAGTAATATTTTGCGTGGTACTTCAAGCGATGCAACAAATTCTTCGATTGAATAAGCCGGTACAATATTTTTTCCTTCGCTTTCTTTTAGCATTTCATCTGTTTTTTCAGATGAACGATTGAAAACAGACACTGTATAACCACGGCTTTCAATGTTCCACGCTAAATTTTTGCCCATTACGGCAAGTCCAATTACACCAATTTGTTGTTTCGTCATAAAAATAAATCCTTCTTTCTCTAATAAATTTTTTACTCTGCTACAATTTCAACGATTGCCGTCACCATTTCAGCGAGCTTAACGAGTTCTTTCACTGGCATTTTTTCATTGACCGTATGAATATCTTCATATCCGACAGCCAGGTTCACAGTCGGAATGCCAAATCCGGCGATGACGTTCGCATCGCTCCCACCGCCGCTCGTGAGCAGCTTAGACGAGCGATTAATTTTTGCTGCCGCTTTTTGCGCGATCTTTACCACATGGTCGTTAGCACCAAACTTAAAGCCCGGGTACATCACGTCCACATCAACTTCGGCACGGCCGCCCATTTCAGCAGCAACTTCTTCAAATGCCGTTTTCATTTTAAGCGTCTGTGCATCCATTTTCGCCGGTTCAAGCGAACGGGCTTCTGCTAAAATCTGCACATAATCGCAGACAATATTCGTCGCTTGGCCACCTTCAAAACGGCCGATGTTCGCTGTCGTTTCTTCGTCAATGCGGCCAAGCGGCATACGAGAAACAGATTTAGCCGCCATCGTAATCGCAGATACACCTTTTTCCGGTGCGACACCTGCATGTGCTGTTTTTCCGTAAATGCGTGCCGTCACTTTTGCTTGTGTTGGTGCTGCTACAATAATATTGCCCACATCGCCGTCACTGTCAAGTGCGAAACCGTATTTTGCTTTTACGAGCGTAGGATCAAGTGCTTTTGCCCCAACAAGACCCGACTCTTCCCCGACCGGAATGATAAATTGAATCATACCATGCGCAGTATTTCGTTCTTTTAACAGACGAATCATTTCGAACATTGCAGCTAAACCCGCTTTATCATCTGCACCAAGAATGGTCGTACCATCCGTTTTCACATAGCCGTCCTCTACGATCGGTTTTACATTTTTGCCAGGCACAACTGTGTCCATATGTGACGTGAAATAAATCGGATCGATTCCTTCTTTCACAGCTGGCAATGTACAAATTAAATTACCTGCCCCGTGACCTGTTTTTGACATAGTATCATCTTCATATACATCGACGCCGAGTGCAGTAAATTTCGCTTTTAACGATTCGGCTATCAGTTGCTCGTGTTTCGTTTCCGAATCGATTTGAACGAGTTCCAGAAATTCATTCAATAAACGTTCTTCATTAACCACGCTGCACCTCCAAATTTTCTGCCAATTTAATTATAAACGTTTTTGTATAAAAAATCAGCCTGTAGAAACTGTTCTTTCGACTGATTCACGATTATAACGGAATATTTCCATGTTTTTTCTTCGGCCGTTCTTCTTTTTTCGTTCGCAGCATGTCTAATGCCTGTATAATTTTAATACGTGTTTCACGCGGATCAATGACATCATCTACCATACCACGTGCCGCTGCGACATACGGGTTGGCAAATTTTTCACGGTATTCGTTAATTTTCGCTGTTCTCGTTGCTTCTGGATTATCGCTCGCTGCTATTTCACGGGCAAAAATAATGTTCGCTGCTCCCTCCGGCCCCATGACAGCAATTTCTGCATTTGGCCATGAGAATACCAGATCTGCACCGATTGATTTTGAGTTAAGGGCTACATAAGCGCCACCGTATGCTTTTCGTAAAATAACCGTGATTTTCGGCACTGTTGCTTCGGAATACGCATATAAAATTTTTGCCCCATGACGAATAATACCGCCATGTTCTTGCTTCACACCTGGGAAAAACCCCGACACATCTTCAAATGTAATAATCGGAATGTTAAATGAATCGCAGAAGCGGATGAATCGCGCCGCTTTATCTGATGAATCTATATCTAGTCCACCCGCCATAAATTTCGGCTGGTTGCACACGAGACCAATCGTTTCCCCTTTGACACGAGCAAAGCCGATCACCATATTTTTCGCAAATTCTTTTTGTACTTCCATAAATGATTCTTCGTCAACAACATGCTCAAGTACTTTACGCACATCATATGGACGAAGCCCGTCAAACGGCACGACATCTGTTAGTTCCTCACGATAATCACTTTCATGAGACATTGCATTCACAACCGGTGTCTTCTCTTCGTTGTTTTGCGATAAATAAGATAAAAGCGCACGCACCTTTTCCAAAACTTCTTCTTCCGTGCCCGCACGGAAATGCGCGTTGCCGCTCACTGCATTATGTACTTTCGATCCACCCAAATCTTCCCCGGAAATTTTTTCTCCGGTGACCGTTTCAATTACTTTCGGTCCGGTAATAAACATTTGACTCGTTTGATCAACCATAAACACAAAATCGGTAATCGCCGGTGAATAAACGGCTCCACCTGCACACGGTCCTAGAATAACCGATATTTGCGGAATGACTCCGGAATAGATCGCATTCCGGTAAAAAATATGTCCATAGCCATCAAGTGATAAAACCCCTTCTTGAATACGCGCACCTCCGGAATCATTCAACCCGATAAAGGGAGTTCCATTTTTAGCCGCCAAATCCATGACATTGGCTATTTTTTGCGCATGCATTTCACCGAGTGCGCCGCCGAAAACAGTAAAGTCCTGCGAAAACAAGTAAATCGGACGACCATTCACTTTTCCATAACCGGTTACAACGCCGTCGCCGGGCCCTTTTATCCCATCTAAACCAAAGTCTGTATTACGATGTTCGATAAATGGGTTCAACTCAATAAATGAACCTTCATCCACCAATAATTCAATTCGTTCACGCGCGGTTAATTTGCCCTTTTCATGCTGTTTGTCGATTCGTTCGTCACCGCCGCCAAGCTCGACTTCACGACGTCTATCCTGCAGCTCATGAATGCTGTCAAAAATATCCGACATTACGCTTCCTCTCCTTTTTCACAAAGCTCCATTAATACACCGCCCGTTGATTTTGGGTGCATAAATGCGACTTGTGCCCCGCCTGCGCCCGGTTTTGGTATTTCGTTAATCATTTGGATTCCCCGTTCTTTTATATCAGCAATACGGTCTTCAATATGTTCCACACTATAAGCAATATGATGCATTCCCTGGCCGCGACTTGCAATAAATTTCGCAATCGGACTTTCAAGACTAGTTGGTTCGAGCAGTTCAATCTTTATATTGCCCGCGTCAATAAATGCTACGTTGACACCTTGCGATTCTACTAATTCTGTTTTCACATGTGTCATGCCAAGCTGCTCTGTGTATAATGAGATCGATTCGTCGAGTGATGCGACCGCAATCCCGATATGATCCACTTTTTTCATTCCATTACCCCTTTAATATAAATACTAAAACAGCCTAAATTGATTCGACAAATGTTGAACAAAATCCTCTTTTTCGACCGTTCTCTTCAGTTGCATGTCTATCCGTTTACCAGTACAATAATAGATAATAACGGATGTAAAGGAGAAAGAATTACATGCGCAACAAAACGTTTCAAAAGATTATTGTGTATTTAATGCTATTTGCGATGCTGGCATCAACCGTGATATTTGGGTTAACGATGTTTATGTAGAGTGTGGGCGTGCTTTTTTAGCCGCTCTTTTTTCATGCCACGAAAGCGGGCTTTAATAAGCAAATATTGCTCCATCTCCCGCACAAACTGGTAAAGAGCTGCCCGTGCTTCAAATTCTTCACGTGTCACAGGAAGCGGCATTTCTTCAAATGCATGCTTCATTTCATCGAGTCGTGTCAAATGCACGTATGCCGTATTGCCTGGATGAATGTGTTCTTTTACGTCTTCCATAAAATCCGCAATCATGTCCGCCTGCTCCGGCCGGTGGGAAATTGTCACGACAATGGATAAAATGCGTTCAATAATCTCAAACTGCTTTTCACGCATCGTGAAATATTGATAAAAAAGGCTGTCATTCCGTGTGAAATGATTTTGAACATCTTTGAAAGCGAGTGTTTTTGCTTTTTTGAGAAGGTCGGCTGTTTCCGTCAATTCTTTCCCGTCCCACGAATGATCATTCGTCCGCAAATAAAGAATAATCTCTTCAATAATCCGTTCAAATAAGCGCTCTATCTTCTCCTGCATCTGAACTAAGCTGCGCTCGACACTCGGCATGTAGGAGTTTAATAAGAGTGCCACACCGATGCCGATTAAAATAATACCGAGTTCGTTTAAAATGAGTCCTGCCGTAAGTTGATCGGCTGCATATAAATGCAAAATAATGACTGTACTTGACACGATGCCTTCCTGTGATTTAAGAGCGACCGTCGTTGGAATAAAGAAGATCATAATGATTCCGATCACAATCGCATGATACGAAACCATCTCAAAAAACAGGGCTGAATAAAACAGGGCCACCATACAAGCGACGAGACGTGTCCACGCTGCCTGAAGCGACCGCTGCTTCGTATTTTGAATACATAAAACCGTAATAATCCCCGCTGACATCGCATTATGAAGTCCGATCCATTCAGCAAGCAGGATGGAAGCGGCAATGCCGACTGCTGTTTTTGCGGTGCGGTAGCCAACTTTAATCATCGTTCCCACTCCTACTTAAGAAAGCCCTGCCGCACCGGGCAAGGCTTTCATTCTTATTTAAATTTCTTCACAATACTCATCGAAAAGTGTTTGTAATTGTTCAACGACCGACATCGGGTGATGCCCTTCAATCTCATGACGTTCGACCATCGCCTTCACTTCACCATCTTTTATGATCGCAAAAGATGGTGAAGACGGTGGATAGCCCGTAAAGAAATTACGCGCTTGCGCCGTGGCCTCTTTATCCTGTCCTGCAAAAACCGTCACAAGACGATCTGGACGCTTATCGTAATGGATAGCATGTGCCGCTGCCGGACGCGCAATGCCGCCTGCACAACCACATACAGAGTTGACCATCACAAGCGTCGTCCCTTTTTCGTTCAACGTTGCATCTACTTCTTCAGGTGTTGTTAATTCTGTATAGCCAGCCGCTTTAATTTCATCGCGCGCCTGACGGACTACATCGTTCATGAAAAAATTAAAATCCATTCCCATATTTAATCTCTCCTTTATTTAGTTAGTAGATATATCATAAGTGAAAATATCGTTTATTACAATGAAATGGACCAGGCATTCCTTGATTTATTCATAAAATACGTTTTAACATTATAGACTACTGTACGAAGTAAATGAATCGAGAATAAAAAATGCATGTTTAACTTTTTCGTTCGCGGGTAAAGTAATAAGGTAACTGAATCCATACCCTTACACTCCCTGTATTTGACCATCCGGATTGATCCGGATGGTCTTTTTTAATACATCGGACGTGAGCTGGCAGCTTCAAAGCTCAGCAACAGAACGTTTCGCTTTTGATCTAACATCTTAATAGATTCACTCTGTTCCATACACTTGTTTAAATAATTGTTCTGCAGCCTGCGACGGTGGAATATCCCCGTTCATTGCATCCTGCTCTAACTGGCCTATCTGTTCTTTGACGTATGGATGACGGTAAAAATGATTTTTGAGTTTTTCCATAATAAGAGTATGGAGCCATTCTTTCGTCTGATAGCGACGGCGCTCTATCAAAACACCGCTTTTTTCCGTCACATCTCTAAATTCTTTCATCATCGTCCAGATCGTATCGATTCCTTCATTTTTCAATGCTGAGCACGTATACGCTTTTGATTCCCATCCTTTCGTTGCCGGCTGCAAAAAATGCAAAATTTGATTGTATTCCCGCTTCGTTTTCTCAGCAAGGGACTTATTTGTGCCGTCCGCTTTATTGACGACGACAGCATCCACCATCTCCATAATGCCTTTTTTCATCCCTTGAAGTTCATCTCCCGCTCCAGTCAGTGCAAGCAGCATAAAAAAGTCGACCATGCTGCGGACGATGAATTCACTTTGTCCGACGCCGACCGTTTCGATTAAAATCACGTCAAATCCAGCCGCTTCACATAAAGCAAGCGTTTCTCTCGTTTTACGGTGGACACCTCCAAGTGTGCCGCCTGATGGAGACGGCCGTATAAAGGCATTTGGGTGTTTGGCAAGTTGCTCCATTCTCGTTTTATCTCCTAAAATAGATCCGCCTGAAATAGAAGAACTCGGGTCAATGGTGAGCACAGCGACGCGGTGGCCCGCATCACATAGCCTCATCCCAAATGATTCGATAAATGTACTCTTCCCGGCACCCGGTACACCCGTGATCCCGATCCGAATTGCATTTCCTGTATAAGGCAATAGCTTTTGCAGTAGGTCTTGCCCGTACTTGTAATGATCATCTGCATTGCTTTCAATAAACGTGATCGCTTTCGCCAGTTCTTTTACTGAACCTTTCACGATACCATTTACCATCACATTTAAATCCGGCAGTACTGATTTTTTTTTACGGAACATTTTCCGCGGTGGCGCTATCATGCCATCATGCGCAGCCATCACACCTTTTCTTACATGTTGATGTTCTTCCATCATTCTGTCACTTCCTCGTAGCCAAGCCGCTCATACACTTTCTCTAAAATGACCTGTGCAGACACCGGAATAACAGTACCAGGTCCAAAAATAGCCGCTGCTCCTTTTTCTCTTAAAAAGTCATAATCCTGTGCTGGAATGACACCGCCGACAAACACGACGATATCATCACGGCCAAGCTTCTGCAGTTCTTCTACTAAGGCCGGCAGCAATGTTTTATGACCAGCTGCAAGCGAACTAAAGCCAACTGCATGAACGTCATTTTCTACTGCTTGTTTCGCTGTTTCTTCTGGCGTCTGGAAAAGCGGACCGATATCGACATCAAAGCCGAGATCTGCATAGGCTGTTGCAATTACTTTCGCCCCACGGTCATGGCCATCCTGTCCCATTTTGGCGACTAAAATACGCGGACGGCGCCCTTCTTGCTCTTCAAATTCCGCTGTTAGTTGCTGGACGAGCGCCATTTGTTGTGAATCGGAAAAATGGGCACTGTATACACCGCTCACGGACCTGATCACCGCCTTATGTCTTCCACTTATCGCTTCAACGGCATCGGAAATTTCCCCAAGAGTTGCACGTAACCTTGCAGCTGCTACTGCGAGTGCAAGCAAGTTGCCAACACCGGACTGTACGGACGCTGTAATGGCGGCTAGCGCTTCTTTTACCTTTACTTCATCACGGTTTGCTTTCGTTTTTTCAATTCGCTCCACTTGCTTCAAACGGACCGCTGTATTGTCAATATCTAAAATATCAATTGGGTCTTCTTTTTTTAGACGATATTTATTCACGCCAATGATTGTTTCTTCACTGGAATCAATTTTAGCTTGACGGCGTGCTGCTGCTTCTTCAATTTTCATTTTCGGAAGTCCCGTTTCAATTGCTTTTGTCATTCCGCCAAGTTTTTCAATTTCTTCAATATGAGCCCACGCGCGCTCCATCAATTCATTCGTCAGCGCTTCTACGTAATATGAGCCGCCCCATGGATCGATAACATTTGTGATCCCGGTTTCTTCCTGCAAAAATAATTGTGTATTGCGGGCAATGCGCGCCGAAAAATCAGTTGGAAGCGCAATCGCTTCATCAAGAGCATTCGTGTGCAATGACTGTGTATGACCCATCGCAGCCGCGTGTGCTTCAATTAATGTGCGTGTAACATTATTAAACGGATCCTGCTCGGTTAAACTCCATCCCGACGTCTGCGAATGCGTACGAAGGGCCATTGATTTTTCATTGGACGGGTTGAACGGCTTCATCAGCTGCGCCCATATACGGCGGGCCGCACGCAATTTCGCCACTTCCATAAAATAATTCATACCGATCGCCCAGAAAAACGATAAGCGCGGCGCAAACGAATCAATATCAATGCCCGCAGCAAGCCCGGTCCGTACGTATTCAAGACCATCCGCAAGTGTATACGCAAGTTCAATATCAGCTGTTGCGCCCGCTTCTTGCATATGGTAGCCAGAAATAGAGATCGAGTTAAACTTCGGCATCTCTTTTGATGTATAATCGAAAATATCAGCAATAATCCGCATCGATGTTTCCGGTGGATAAATATACGTATTTCGTACCATATATTCTTTTAAAATGTCATTTTGAATCGTACCGGACAACTTTGCGCGCGTCACGCCCTGTTCTTCAGCTGTAACGATGTAAAAAGCCATAATAGGTAAAACCGCTCCGTTCATCGTCATCGACACCGACATTTGATCGAGTGGAATACCGCCAAATAAAATATTTGTATCCTCCACTGTATCAATGGCTACACCCGCTTTCCCTACATCGCCAACGACACGGGGGTGATCCGAATCATAGCCTCGGTGTGTCGGCAAGTCAAACGCAACGGACAGTCCTTTTTGGCCCATTGCCAGATTGCGCCGGTAAAACGCATTGCTTTCGTCCGCCGTTGAAAAACCTGCATACTGGCGGATAGTCCACGGACGGTTCACATACATTGTCGGATACGGACCACGTGTATAAGGAGCAATACCCGGATAATCGTTTATATGGTCAAGTGATTTTATATCTTCTTCTGTATAAATAGCCTGCAGCCATATCGATTCATTCGTTTCAAATGACAAATCATCGAATGATTTTTTCACATCCTGTTCCAGCGCCGCTTTCCATTCATCAAGTGGTTTTTTGGCCCCTTTTTTAAATGGATTATAATCTTTTAAATTCATTGTTCGGACCCCCCTTCAAATAATGAAAGCAGTGCCAATAATTTTTCCACAATATCATCTCCAGCCGAAATGGAGCCATCTACCCCCGTCACCTGCCAATTTCCAGCCACATCAATGATTGCTGACCGAGACACTTTTCTTAACTCTTCTATCAGTTCCAGTCCAAATTGTTCATACGTTGAATTAGCTCCACAAATGCAGTAGTATGGAAAGTCATTCATTTCAACAAATTGGACGGCTTCTTTCACTGTCTCAATATTTTCAGACAGTACCGACTGAATGCCGCCAACAGCGAGTATACCCATTATATAATCTGTACGCGGTTTGTTTGTTTTCAACTTACCGAGGCAAATAATGCCTACCTTTACAGACTTTCCAGTTTGTTCGATCGCTGCTGCTTTTTGACGAAGCTGCTCAATCGGCTCTGCCAATCTTTTTGGCGTAAGCGCAACAATTTTTTCGCCTTTCATGTTTGATCTCTTTGTTTTCTGTTGGGTAAATTCATTTTTTTCGGTCATATTTGCATACATATTCGTACCTATTAATAACTGTTTGCGGATCGCTATCTCTTTTTCCCGTTTCACCTGTACAGCCGCTATCTCTTTTTGAATCATCCCTGCTTTAAGTGCATATTCAATCCCGCCCGCTTCTTCTATCCGGGCAAATTCATCCCACGCCATACGGCCGATTTCATTCGTTAACGACTCGATGTAATAAGAACCACCTGCTGGGTCAATCACTTTATCAAGATGTGCTTCATGTTTCAAAATCAGCGGAATATTACGGGCAATTCGCTCAGACAGCTCTGTTGCACTTCCGGTCACTTGATTAAACGGTAAGACATGCAGGTAATCTATATTGCTAAGCACAGCAGAAAACGCAGCACTGCCCGTACGTAAAATGTTAACGTGTGGATCAAGCGCCGATAACGTCTGTTCACTCGTTTCCACACTGATTGCCGGCTTCGATTGTTCATCTAGTTCGTATACATCCATGACTGCTGACCAGAGCGTCCGGAATGCGCGAATTTTCGCTATTTCCGTAAAAAATCGTGGTCCTGCAGCGAAATGAACAATCATTTTCGAGACCGTTTCATTTTTATTAGCTGCCATTTTCATATAAAAGACGGCTTCGGATAAAGCAACAGCCAGTTCCTGTACAGCATTTGCGCCTGCCATGTGATAAGGTACAGTGTTGATTGTAATATTTGACTGATTATGTATATGTTCAAACACTTCTTTTGACGGAAAAATACCTGCTGCTGCGCCTTCTGATACAGGGTCAATGGCTAATTCTATCTTCGGTTTTGGAAATGTTCCTAAACGGTAAAATCCTCTCGTAAATGGTTTTTCCCCTGGCAGCGAGGATTGTACCCCTTTTACATCAGTTTTCGTGTAAAGCGGCTTCAATTCAATATTTTCCGCCGTTTTTGTATACAGGCTAGACAATGGCTTCCCCTTTAACGACAACTGTGCAGCCTGTTTCCATTCTTCCAATGTAACAGCCGAAAAGGTCTGTTCTTTCATGCTTCCACCCCTTTTAATGAAATCGTTTTCAATTTGAAGCATTCACGAAAAAGAAACATATTTATTTCTCCTTAATTGTATTATAAACGGTATAGAGCAGGCAATGTGTACGGGACAAAACGTGAAAATTTATGAGGGACATGCTATTCTATTGGTAACTCTTTTTTAAAAAAGAGCAATTTTTTATTCAGGAGCGAAAAAATGAGAAAACTATTTAGCCTGCTTATTATTGCCATTTTCAGTTTAGGGACCGTCGTCTCAGCGGATAGCGTACCCGGTGACATCATTGTGACACTTGGCGAAAACTTGACACCCGCTCAAAAAGAACAGCTGCTGACAGAAATGGATGTACCTGCTGATGTGCAGACCATTACTGTTTCAAATGCAGAAGAACATCAATATTTAGGTGATTACATTCCAAAAGCACAAATCGGAACGAAAGCGATTTCTTCTAGTAAAATTACAACAGCTGAGTCTGGTGCCGGCTTAAATGTCGAGACGAAAAATATTACGTGGGTTTCAAAAGAAATGTATACAAATGCATTGACAACAGCGAGCGTAAAAGATGCAGAAATTTATATTACTGCGCCGTTTAATGTATCCGGTACGGCTGCGTTAACTGGAATTATTAAAGCATATGAGTCGACAACCGGTGAAAAAATTCCGGAAGAGCAAAAGCAAGTCGCAAATGAAGAAATGGTCACAACAGCGAAACTAGGCGATGAGATCGGTCAGGAAGAAGCAACGAATCTAATCGAACGGATTAAGGAAGAAATCGCCGTACAAAACCCACAAACTATTCAGGAAATTAAAGTGATCATTAACAATATTTCAAATGAATTGAACATTCAACTAAGCGACGCGCAACGAGATCAGCTCGCATCATTGTTTGATAAAATGAAAAACTTGGACATTAACTGGGATCAAGTCAATTCGCAAATTGATAAAGCGAAAGAGCAATGGAACAGCTTTAAAAGCTCAGAAGAAGGACAAGGCATTCTTCAGTCCATTCTTGACTTCCTTCAGTCGATTGTAGATGCCATCGCTGGATTATTTAAATAATGAAAAAAGGTGTTTTCTCGCTTGAGAAAACACCTTTTTTCAATAGATTGGCATCGTTTCTTCCGACGCATTTTCGAGCAATTCTTTCACGCGCTGCATAAAACGCCCACAAATAAGACCATCAAGCACACGGTGATCAATTGATAAGCAAAGGTTAACCATGTCGCGCACAGCGATCATGCCATCGATGATAACCGGCCGCTTCACAATCGATTCAACTTGTAAAATCGCCGCTTGCGGATAATTAATAATACCCATTGACTGTACGGAACCAAATGAACCGGTGTTGTTCACGGTAAATGTACCGCCATTGACATCTTCTGATGACAATACACCTGAGCGTGCTTTTTTCGCAAGGTCAACTACATTTTTTGCAATGCCCTTCACCGATTTCTCGTCAGCCTGCTTTACAACAGGAACATACAATTTATCATCAGCTGCTACTGCAATCGAAATATTAATGGCTTTTTTACGGACGATATGGTCACCTGCCCACATAGCATTCATTTCTGGAAATTCCTTTAATGCTCGAGCTACAGCTTTCACAAAAAAAGCAAAATAAGTGATATTATAGCCTTCATTTTCTTTAAATGACTTCTTGATGGAATCACGGTATCCAACGAGTTTTGTTACATCGACTTCAACCATCATCCACGCATGCGGTACTTCCTGTTTCGTTCGCACCATATTAGCCGCAACACTTTGTTTCACACTATCAAGCGGAATAATTGTGTCATCGTCACCACTTCGTATGTTTGGTACAACAATAGGCTGGGTTTGGGCAAGGCGTGGCTGCTTTCGTACAGGCTGGGTTTGAGCAGGCAATGCTTGAACAGATTGCGGCTGTCCACCAGCATCAATAAGTGTCTGCACATCTTTTCGTGTAATCCGGCCGCCTTTTCCTGACCCTTTCATTGCTTTTAAATCAATATCGTGCTGCTGTGCAAGTTTTAAGACAGCAGGTGAATAACGGGCACGATTATCTATTGCAGCTTTTTTTTCCAGTTGAGTGACTTCTTCTTGCGTTTGGACAGCTTGTACTTCCTCTGTTTCAATCGTGCAAATAACGTCTCCAACAGACAATACTTCATCTTCTTTCGCTACAATTTCTTGTATGGCTCCTGTAAATGATGACGGAATTTCCGCGTTTACTTTGTCCGTTAATACTTCTGCAATTGGATCATATTTATTTACATGGTCGCCAGGTGTCACGAGCCATTTTGTAATCGTTCCTTCTGTGACACTCTCCCCAAGTTTCGGCATTGTTATATATTGTATCGCCATGTTGAAAAACTCCTTTCTGACAAACAGTTAAAATTCAGCCAGCTCCCGCATTGCTTTCTCGACTTTTTCAGGATTCATCATAAAATATTTCTCCATCGTCGGTGCATATGGCATAGCTGGTATCTCAGGTCCCGCAAGCCGCTGAATCGGCGCATCGAGATCAAACAAGCAATTTTCTGCAATAATCGCCGACACCTCGCTTATAACGCTTCCTTCTTTATTATCTTCTGTCACAAGCAATACTTTTCCTGTTTTCGCGGCTGACTCAATGATTGTTTCTTGGTCGAGTGGGTACACCGTGCGCAAATCGACGATTTCCGCTTCGATCCCGTCTTTCGCTAACTTTTCAGCAGCCTGCAGGGCGAAGTGAACGCACAATCCATACGTAATAACGGTTATATCGTCCCCTTTTCGTTTCACGTCCGCTTTTCCAATCGGCAGCACATAATCGTCATTTGGCACTTCTCCTTTTATAGATCGATACGCTTTTTTATGTTCGAAAAACAGGACCGGATCTTCATCACGAATCGCTGCTTTTAGCAATCCTTTCACATCATACGGTGTTGACGGCATGACAATTTTCAAACCTGGCTGATTAGCAAAAATCGCTTCAACGGACTGCGAATGATAAAGCGCACCATGAATGCCTCCACCGTATGGGGCACGTATGACGATGGGGCAGTCCCAATCATTGTTTGACCGGTAGCGAATGCGGGCGGCTTCTGAAATAATTTGATTGACAGCCGGCATGATAAAATCCGCAAATTGCATTTCAGCAACAGGCCGTTTCCCAACCATCGCTGCACCAATCGCAACACCTGCGATAGCAGATTCTGAAAGCGGCGTATCGAGTACGCGCTCCTCCCCAAACTGTTCATACAATCCTTGTGTCGCTTTAAAAACACCGCCTTTTTTCCCTATGTCTTCTCCAAGCATAAACACATTCGAATCGCGCTCCATTTCTTCTCGGAGCGCCATTGTAACGGCATCGATATAAGAAATAACAGGCATTATCGAGTCCCCTCCTGTTCTGTTTCGGCATAAACAAAGTCGAGTGCCTGTTCCGGTTTTGCATACGGCGCTTGTTCAGCATAATCGGTCGCTTCGTCGATCAATTGCTGGATGTCACGTTCCATTTGCTGTTCCCGTTCATCCGTTAATACACCCGTTTCTTTCACATATGTACGGAATGTAATCATTGGGTCTTCCAGTTTCGCTTTTTCCACTTCCTCTGCCGTACGATACGAACGATCATCGTCATCGGATGTGTGCGGTGTCAAACGGTACATCATCGTTTCAATCAATGTCGGCCCTTCGCCTCGTCGTGCACGGTCCGCCGCTTCTTTTACATACTGATACACCTCAAGCGGATCATTCCCATCAATTGTATATCCCGGCATCCCGTATCCAATAGCCCGATCCGACACTTTGGCAGAACCAAGCTGCTTGTCTACCGGCACTGATATCGCATATTGATTATTTTCACACATTAAAATAACCGGGAGCTTATGAACCCCTGCAAAATTCGCTCCTTCATGAAAATCCCCCTGATTGGATGATCCTTCACCGAACGTAACGAATGATATATAGTCTTTTTTCTCCATTTTTGCGGCGAGCGCAATGCCTACTGCATGAGGCACCTGTGTCGTAACTGGCGATGAATTTGTGACGATCCGGTTTTTCTTTTGTCCGTAATGACCGGGCATTTGCCGGCCGCCAGAGTTTGGATCCTCTGCTTTGGCAAATACGAACAGCATTAATTCTTTAACCGTCATGCCAAACGCCAGCACAATGCCAGTGTCCCGATAATATGGCAATATGTAATCTTGACTGCGGTCGAGTGCAAATGCAGCGCCGACCTGTGCAGCTTCCTGTCCTTGTCCAGATACAACAAACGGGATTTTGCCCGATCTGTTTAATAACCACATACGCTCATCGATCCGGCGCGCAAGCAGCATCGTTTCATACATCGCAAGCACTGTTTCATCAGATAATCCTATGTTTTTATGCCTATTTTCCATGTTTATTCTCCTTTTACATATGAATGGCTTTGCCATCGACTAACAGCGCTGCTTCGCCAATCGCTTCAGACAATGTTGGATGCGGATGGATCATCGTGCCCACTTCCCAAGCTGCTGCATCAAGAACGCGTGCTAGTGCTGCTTCTGAGATAAGCTCTGTCGCATTCGGACCAATGATATGAACACCGAGTAGATCATTCGTTTTTTCATCCGCAACAATTTTCACAAATCCATCATTTTCACCAAAAACGAGTGCTTTCCCAATCGCTTGAAACGGAAACTTACCTGTCTTCACTTGAAACCCTTTTTTTCTAGCTTCCTGTTCAGTCAATCCAACACTCGCGGCTTCAGGGCTTGAATATATACATTTGGGGACTGTCGTATAATCAATCGGATGAATATCCCCTCCTGCTATATGTTCCACTGCTGTGATCCCTTCATAAGATGCAACATGTGCTAGCTGCAGCCCGCCGATCACATCGCCAATCGCATAAATGTGAGATTCATTTGTTTGCATCCTATCATTCACTTGAATACATCCATTTTCAACGATAATTTCTGTATTTTCCAGTCCAATGTGTTCAATATTTGCAGCACGGCCGACAGAAACAAGCATTTTTTCTGCTTCAACTAATTGTAGGCCATTTTTCATTTCCACTTCTACCCGAATCACACCTTGCTGTTTTTCCACTGTATCCGAGCACACTTTTGCACCGGTCATAATCCGTATGCCTCGCTTCGTTAACAAACGGGCCATTTCAGCTGAAACATCTTCATCTTCCGTCGGGATCACACGGTCTGCATATTCAATAATTGTTACGTTTGCACCAAAATCAGCAAGCATTGATGCCCATTCAATGCCAATCACACCTCCGCCAACAATGATGACAGACGATGGCACTTTTTTAAGTTGAAGTGCCTCATTCGACGATAAAATCCATTCTTCATCCACTTCAAAACCTGGCAATGTTTTCGGCCGGGAACCGGTCGCAATAATGACCTGTTTAGGTACAAGCATGATGTTATCTGTCCCATCGTTCATTTCAACGGAAATCGTGCCCGCCATCGGTGAAAATATAGATGGGCCAAGTAATCTACCAACACCGCTGTATATGTCTATTTTACCTTTCTTCATTAATGATTGTACCCCGTTATATAACGTCTGAACAATTTTTTCTTTTCTTTTCTGTACATGCGTAAATTGAAGCGATGTATTTTCTGTCTCTATACCAAACACAGCCGCTTCTTTAACTGTTCTAAACACTTCCGCACTTCTAAGCAAAGCTTTCGTCGGAATACAGCCTTTATGAAGGCATGTACCGCCTAGCTTTTCTTTTTCGACGATGGCTGTTGTAAGCCCAGCTTGTGCGGCGCGAATTGCTGATACATAGCCACCTGTTCCTCCGCCTAAAATGACAAGATCGTATTCTTTTACCACATTTATTCGCCCCTTTATATATATCCTATTATCATTGTATACGGTTTTAAAAACTATGTCATGTAATAAGTGAATTTTTTGTTGTTTTAACGTTGACGAGGCTTTCTTGACAAATGATACGGGTGCGTTATGATTTGTGAATAAGACTTTTTGAAAGAGGGTTTTGATCAATGATCCGCATCATTGCTTTACTTATTCTCGTCGTTCCTGGCTTTCTTGCCGGAGTGGGGATTAAATTAATGCGCGACATGCTTTTTGGTATTTTGCAGCCTCCATTTCCTTTTTTATGGATGCAGTTTATAGCCGGTTTGCTGCTGTTTCTCGGCGGTCTCGGTTTTGTCGCCGGCTTTATTTTTAGACGTGACCGGAAGCAAGATAAAGTGCAACCAAAGTTTCAGAATAAAGAATAACGAAAAGCGGTCTCAATCAGATGTTTGGTTGAAACCGCTTTTCTTGTTCTTGGCCTTTCTGATTGCTTCTTCTTGTCCACTATAAAGATGGTAACGCCTGCTAATCTATTGTATCAGAAACAGCCTTTCCAATTAAATGATCTTTTTTAAAACATAACCTTGATATACGTCAAGGTTATGTTTTTCCCATCAAAAAAACACTTTCAATTTCTTAGTTAACTAAACCAAGAAATTGAAAGTGTTGCGATGGAGTTATCGACGTCCATTTTATTTTACGCTCTTTTAGATAATGGATTTATCACTGTTTTAGACTTTTATGCAGTCATATACTCAATTCGTAATTTGTCCGCGACCATCACGATGAATCCACTATTCGTTGGTTTTGCTTGGTCGTCAGTCTACGAATTAAAGGCTTGATTACTCACATAATCGATTTTATACGTCACTCTTTATCGGTTTTACACCCGGCAGTTTATCGTCAAGTGTTCGTTGCCTTGATTGTAACTAACCCGAAAGTAGATGACAAGTTATTTCGAACAAGAAAATTCGACATTATGTCGATACATGTCGTTTCATTTCTACATTTAAACGCTTAGCTTCTATTAATTCTATTTTAAATAATTATCTAGTTCTTCTCTAAGACATTCGTATCCATGTTTTATTTTCACATTTTCTCCAAATACATGTTCAATAATCTCCATATCTATTACTCTCTTTACGATTAAATCATCCTCGTTAACCCTGTATTCCCATACAAGTTTTGCTTCTGGATCGTATTTCATATATCTATTACAAAATACAGTTGCTGCTTCTATATCCATAGGACATGATTTATATTCTCCATCACTACTTTCTCGGTAATAAATTGGTTCCCCATTTTTTAATTTTTCTTTCGTCCCTTTTACTATATCTTCTAAAGCCACATTAACCGCTCCAATTCTATATGTAATATACAAATTATATCGATTAGCAAACTGAACTGCGATACTTATATAAGTGGTAAATAAACCCAACACCCTCATTTTGATTTTAGAATTTATCAAGTGTGAACGGCTGATGTAAAGGTACACTGCATGGACGCTATGGAGAGTCAACGAATACACATGAAAAAGGCCGCCGGCATAAACCATTCAGCCTTTACGTTTTTATTTAATTAAACTTTCGCTTGCATTGCCTTTTTCGCGCGAATCAATGTGCTCTTTGATATTCCCGTTAAGTCTTCAACCTGTTTATACGATTGCGTTTCGAGTAACTGCAATGCGTGGTTTAACTGCTTCTTCGTATACTTCGGCGGTCTGCCTTCACGGAAGTCCGGGCGCTGCTTGGCTATCGCCTTGCCCTCCTGCGTACGCTCCAAGATCGTATCCCGTTCAAACTCGGCGAACCCGCTCATAATCGTAAAAATAAGGCGGCCTGTTGACGTATTCTCGATTAGCCCCATGTTTAATACGTGTACCTTTACACTGCGCTCGAACAGTTCCTTAACGGTTGTAAGCGCCTCTGACGTTGATCTGGCAAAACGGTCGAGCTTCGTTATGACCAGCGTGTCTCCCGCTTCTAACGCCGCTAGTACCTTTTGAAACTCCGGTCGATCCGCTTTCGTTCTGGTAAACTTCTCCGAATAAACCTTATCGCAGCCTTCCTTTTCTAACATGTCGAGCTGCACCTGTAAGTCCTGGCCTACCGTTGATACCCGTGCATATCCGTATTTCATTAAAATCGCTCCTTTTGCGGCGCTCACTTATGACACTAAGTTAAGACACTGAATGACACCCTGATATTATTATATCTTCCGAACTGTTTCAATTCTTTTGAGTTATGACACTAAAAGAGTTTTTACAGGAAACCCTTTTAGTGGGTTTTCTAACTAATTCTGTTTCTTTTTATTCTTAGGTGTATAAGCAAGGATAGCAGTTATTATTATCGCTATACCAAACATAGAAATGATGAAGAACATAGTGTTGATAAAATGATCGTAAAACCAGGACATAAAATCCACCTCAGTTTTTTTCTTTAGTATGAACAATGGAGGTTGGAAATATTATGTTATGACCCTTTTGTGGAGTTTTAACAGCTCGCCAAATCCCCTTATGATCGCCAAAATCGGAAATAAACGGCACCCTCTGAGTTTTTCAGCCCATCCGTATGGCGACCACCCTGTGGTAAAATGCACACTGTTGCACACCCAAATATGACGAAATCGGAAGGCTGACAACGTGTTATTTCGATAGCAAGACGGAGGGGGGACCCTGCTTGATAATTGACATTCAAAATGTTTCGAGGGCACGTCTGTCAGAGGCTCGATACAGGTAAATTGTGCAATAGAGTATAATTCCCAGCCTCGAAAACTTCCGTAAAAATGACATTTGTAACTATCCTTCAAGCACCCATAAACGCTTAAATAATCGACTAGAATGCCTTTGCACCGCCTGCCAGCGCCATTTCAGCAAGTGTCCGACCCCGCTTTTTCGGGATAAGCGTTTTGATGTGTTGCTTTAGACGCTTGTCTTTTTCACCCTGGAAGTCCTTACGCTGTTTCCATCGATAAAGTTGCATACGCTGAGACTCCGATGATCTCCGCAATTTCTGAGCGATTTAGCCAGCGATTGCAGCCACGTTTCTTATCATAATACGGCTTGATCATTAACTCCATTGTAATGTCGCTCATCCAGTAGCGGCACCTGCGATGGCTGTTTGCTGCGTTTCTTTTTACGTTTTGTCATCCGTTTAATACCTCCGTTAAGTATAGGCGGTCCAGCATCCGGTCGAGCGTGCCGTTGTAGTAACCTGCAATTTTGTTCTTAATGCGTTTCGATTTCATCGCCATGATAGGCGGCTATGGTCGGCATGGCGAAGCCTCATACATATTATTAATAACCGTATTTGTCTTAGGAATGATATTGTCTTCTTGCTCCCTATTTTAGAATTTTGCACAATTTGATATCTGCACTTTATTAATTATAATATTGATCATTTTAAGCGGCTCCTTTATGAAGCCATAGTAGAACGTATATTCTATCCGATAGTCAGACGTCTGCATCAGGCGCTTTATTTCTTGTCGTGTCATCAGTTTCTTTTGTTTTCGCTGCAGTTTGATATTCGGTAATTTGGCAGCTGGGCTTTCCTTTAACTCGTGCTTTTCAACGAGGAAATTTTAAAAAACTCTGATATTGCGGAGGTAATTTGCGATGGTTGTATCGCTTATCGGCACACACATCCGGGTTATTAATTGTTTGGGATTGTTTATTCGTAACGACGGTATACTTTCCGCGCTCACGTAGATACTGTATATAAGTGCGTATGTGGCCGTTTTGATTGATTTCGGCTCATCTACGGAATGGTAGTCGCGTAGGTATGCAATGAACAGCCGTAGCGATTGCCCATAGCTTGCTTTCATTTTACGCGTAAGGTTTTTTGAATCGCAGTAAAGCATGATGTTGTCGACTTGAAAATCGATTTCATTGAACAAAAAAAACGCCTCCCTTTGTGATAAAGAGAAACGCATAATTTAACGGTAAACCCCGCGGTTATTTATCGGGTCGTTCCGTCAGTTTATCGGTTATGAGTGTCCGCTATCCTGACGATTAAACTACCGTCACTACTGCGTTATGAAGCCATATATTCAATCCTTAATTTGTCCGCGACCATCGCGATGAATTCACTATTCGTTGGTTTTGCTTTTGTGACAGACACAGTATAGCCAAACATTTTAGCAATAGATTCCATATTCCCCCGGCTCCAAGCCACTTCAATTGCATGGCGGATCGCACGTTCAACACGGCTCGGTGTTGTGTTATATTTACGAGCAACTTCTGGATAAAGTACTTTCGTAATCGATCCGAGTAGTTCGATGTCATTGAAAACCATCGTAATCGCTTCACGTAAGTATAAATAACCTTTAATATGAGCTGGCACACCAATTTCATGAATAACGGCCGTAATACTCGCATCAATATTTTTCTTTGGTTTTTTCGCATTCTCCCGATGTTCCATATGTTGAACTGGGTTTTCATTTCCGCTCACCTGTCGGATCTGACTAATTAGGCTATCCATATCGAATGGTTTTAACATAAAATAAGATGCACCAAATTCAACGGCTTTTTTCGTTACATCCTCTTGTCCAAATGCTGTCAGCATAATAACATGTGGCAGTTTCTCCTGCTCACTGACACTTAAACGTTCCAGAACGGCAAGTCCATCCATATGCGGCATAATGATATCAAGAATTAATACATCCGCCTCTATTTCTGGAAGCATTGTTAAACATTCCTGTCCATTGTATGCTGTACCTACGATTGTCATATCATCTTGACTTGAAATGACTTCTTCGAGCAGCTGAACGAGCTGCCTGTTATCATCCACGATCGCTACTTTAATTTCACCCACATTTATTTCCTCCTCATCCACTTTAACCTTACTAAAGCTATTCTAATGGATTTTTCGACAAAGAGGAATGAAAACCTTTAAAAAACTGAAAATATATATTTTACACAATTTTATGTCATTTTTCGACGTTTTTCGCTTCTTTTTCCGTCAAAAAGAGGGCAAATGCCCCCTCTTTAAATAATTCCTGCATCTTTTAACATCCAGTCAATATGAACACCATAACCTGAAAGCGGATCATTTACAAATACATGGGTGACTGCTCCAATAATTCGACCATTTTGAATGATTGGACTTCCGCTCATTCCTTGCACAATCCCGCCTGTTTTGCCAATTAAGCGAGTGTCGGTCATTTTAATAATCATCCCTTTTATTTCTGGTTTTGTCTGCTGAATAGTACGTGTGATCGACACTTTATACCTTTCAACGGTTTCATTTTCGGTTACTGTCAAAATTTCAGCTGGTCCTTCAACAACTTCATCCGGATGAGCAGCAGGATAAAGCCTCTCGCCATCAATATCTGTATAAAGACGACCAAAAATACCGAATGATGTGTTCGACGTTACAGTTCCCCACTTTTTCCCATCCGGAATAATGGCTGTTTTTTCACCAGGAATTCCTTCTGTTGCTTTTTGAATACCAGTAATCTGAGCTGGATGAATTGTTCCTTTTATTGGTGAAAATGGCTGTCCAGATTGCACATCGCTAATGACATGACCAAGTGCACCATATTTTTTTGATTTTGGTTCAAAAAATGTCAATGTCCCGATGCCTGCTGTCCGATTTTTAATGTATACACCGAGTTTATACGTATTTGTTTCTGCATCCTTTATCGGTGTGACCGCCATCTGAATGTTCTTTTTTCCGCGCAGCACTGATAATTGAAGCGGCTTATTTTGTTCGCCTGCTGATTGAACAAGTGGCCGGATTGATTGCGGCTCGGTTATTTTTTTTTCATTTACACTCACAATGACGTCACCCGGCAGAAGTCCAGCTGACTCTCCTGGTGATTGTTTGCCACCCGATGTACCGATAAAATGAAATCCGACAATATACAATCCTTTCGTCTGCAACTGGAGACCGACTGATTGACCACCTGGTACGACAAAAATGCGTTCACGCTCTTCCTGTGCTGCCGGGAAGCCCGCTGACTGTAACAGGTCCTGTTCTGCCTGCTCTGCTTGAATGACTGTCCCTTGGCCAACCCAAACGGATAACATCAACAAAAATGAAAAAAGATATTGATACGATGCTTTTCTTACCGTCATACCACTCCCTCCTTCTTGTCTTGCCCTGTTACTTTGTCCGGAGGGAGGTGTGATTATAACGGTAATATGGGGTGAAGATGGATGTCATTTCAAACAGCTGATTTTTTTAATTTTGCGGATAATGTAAGTAATTCTTTCGCATGTTCTTTTGTCAAATTCGTCATTTCTACACCGGAAATCATTCTTCCAATTTCTACTGCTTTTTCATCCTCATTAAGCGGAGTTACGACTGTGCTCGTTCGCTTTCTATCATGGCTTTTTTGAATGTATAAATGTGTATCAGCCATAGCAGCCACTTGCGGTAAATGAGATATACAAAGCACTTGCGAATGAACGGCAATTTTATAAATTTTTTCGCCAATGGCTTGCGCAACACGACCGCTTACACCTGTATCCACTTCGTCAAAGATAATCGACGTGACACCTTGATGTTTGGAAAAGATCGTTTTCATTGCTAGCATAACACGTGACATTTCACCGCCGGAGGCAATTTTCACAAGCGGTTTAAGCGGTTCGCCTGGATTAGTCGTCATGTAAAATTCAATTTGATCTATGCCATCTTTTTTAAATTGTCCATTTTCTGACTGAACATGCACACTGAAGACCGTTTTTTCCATATATAACTCTTTTAGTTCACGATGAATCGCTTCTTCCAGTTTTTCCGAATATGAATGGCGCAGTTTAGACAATTTTTTCCCTTCTTCTGTAAGGGTTACTTCTATTTCCATCAATTCTTTTTGCAAACGGCTCACATGTGTTTCACGATGCATCAACTGATCCATTTCTTCGGCAATTTTATTACCGTACTGTAAAATATCATCAATTGTCGCTCCATATTTTCGTTTTAATTGATTGATTTCATTTAACCGGCTTTCAATTTCATTCAACCTTGCGGGGTTAAATTCAAGTGTATCGAGAATAGAACTTACATCGCGTACAGTATCTTCAAGAACGTAAAAACTGTTGGCAGCAGCATCATGAAGCGGTTTATATTCATCATTAATGCCTGATGCAGATTCAAGTCCGTTTACACTCAGTCCAAGCCAATCAAGTGCTTTTCCATCGCCAGACAGCGCATTGTAAGCTTCCGATAACGCAGCATATAACTTTTCATAGTTGGCTAATTGCTGCCTTTCTGACTCTAATTTTTCTTCCTCACCTGTTGTCAATTCTGCCTTTTCAATTTCATTGAATTGAAATTGAATTAAATCAAGACGGTGAGCTAAATTTTGTTCATTTTCACTGAGACGACGTATTTCTGTCTGTAAATGATCATAACGATTATAAATGTTTCTATACTGCTCTTTTGCGTGTTGAATCGCTGCCCCACCAAAATCATCCAGTAAACGAAGATGACTCCCCGCGTTCATTAATTCCTGGTGCTCATGCTGGCCGTGAATATCCATTAAACGAGAACCAATTTCACGTAAAATTGACAGCGTGACCATTTTACCATTCACACGACACACACTTTTTCCAGCAGCGGAAATTTCACGGCGCAAAATGACCGCTTCCTCTTCTACATCAATACCAAATTCACGGCAGACATGAAAACAGGGATGGTCTTCATGCAAAGTAAACATCCCTTCAATCTCTGCTTTTTTCTCACCATGCCGGACAAATTCACCGGAGCCTCGTCCACCGGTTAACAATTGTAATGCATCAATGATAATTGATTTTCCTGCGCCTGTTTCCCCTGTTAAAACGGTTAATCCTCGTTCAAATGATAATTCAAGCGCATCAATAATTGCAAAATGGCGGATCGATAATTCTTGAAGCACGATCGTCACATCCTTATTAAAGCATTTCTAAAAAACGGGAAGATACGATTTCTGTCTGTTCTGGTGCACGGCAAATAAGCAAACAGGTGTCATCGCCGCAAATGGTACCCATAATTTCTTCCCAATCCAGATTATCAATTAATGCACCGACCGCCTGAGCGTTGCCAGGCAATGTTTTCATAACGACAAAATGGCCGGCTGAATCAATGCTGACGAAACAGTCAACAAGTGACCGTTTCAATTTTTGCAGCGGATTAAATCGTTGATCTGCAGGCAAACTATATTTATAACGGCCATCCATTAATGGCACTTTTACTAGATGTAGTTCTTTAATATCACGTGAAATCGTCGCTTGTGTCACGTTATAACCAGCTTCTCTCAGCAAATCAACGAGTTCATCCTGTGTTTCAATTTCGTTGTTCGCAATCATTTCTCTAATTTTAATATGTCGTTGTCCTTTATTCATGATACTCACCTCATAATGTATAATTATACTTGTTTATACATCATCATACTGTATTCGTCTTGAAAAGTATATAAAAAGAAGCCGGCTTCTTATTCAATGAAAGAGCCGGCCACTTGAAGCTGAACATAATTTGATCTTGATCAGCTTTTTTCTTTAAATTCATTATGCGCTGCATCTACGGCCTGTTCAGGTGTAAGCGGCAAACTGACAAAACCGTCATTGTCTTCACCTGGCCAGCGAATATGCAGTAAAAATTCAATATTGCCGTCACCGCCTGTAATCGGTGAATGCGAAAGGTTCACGACTACGTAGCCGAGCTGCAAAGACAGATTTACAATTTTTTCAATCACTGCTTTATGAACGGCTTTATCACGTACAATTCCTTTTTTGCCGACTTGTTCGCGGCCAGCTTCAAATTGAGGTTTAACAAGCGCTACAACGTCGCTTCCCGGCACGAGCAGTGTTTTTAACACGGGCAAAATAAGGGACAGCGAAATAAACGAGACATCAATCACCGCAAATTGTGGCATTCCTTTCAACAAATCAGCCGGCTTCACGTAGCGGAAATTCGTCCGCTCCATGACTACAACCCGTTCATCTTGCCGCATCTTCCACGCCAACTGATTATAGCCAACATCGAGTGCATACGAAAGTGCTGCACCGTTTTGCAATGCACAGTCGGTAAAACCGCCTGTTGATGCACCGATATCAATTAAAATTTTATCCTGTACGGTCACATCAAATACGCTCAATGCTTTTTCAAGCTTTAAACCGCCGCGACTGACGTAAGGCATTGTTTTTCCTTTTATTTCAAGAGGTGCATCAATAGGGATTTTTTCACCAGGTTTATCGATTCGTTCTTCATTTGAATACACGATGCCTGCCATAACTGCTCGTTTCGCTTTTTCTCTCGTTTCAATTAACCCTTTTTCAACAAGCAATACATCAATTCGTTCTTTTTTTGCCATCGTTATGCTCTTTCCTCTTGTTTTTCGGGCACGAGTGCTGCCATTTTACGCACCACTTCCTCCACCGTTAAATCAATTTCTTCAAGCAGTTTATTGACGCTTCCATGTTCAATAAACCGATCCGGGATGCCCATCCGGTCAATGACGGCACCATGGCAGCCTGATTCATGCGCATATTCAAGTACTGCACTGCCAAACCCACCTTCAAGAACGGCTTCCTCAATCGTCAAGATAGGTATATTTTGACTGAGTAGATCGTCCATCATCAATTTGTCAAACGGTTTAATGAACCGAGCATTTACTACTTTGACATCCATACCACGTTCACTGAGTACCGAAGCGGCCTCCATCGCCATCGGAATGGTTGTACCGAATGTTAAAATGACAGCGTCTGTTCCTTCTTTTAACACTTCCCATGAACCGATCGGGATCGTCATCATCTTAGGATCCATCTCAACACCGAGACCATTGCCACGCGGGAAACGCATTGCAATCGGTCCACCGTCATATTGAATCGCTGTATTAACCATGTGACGACCTTCGTTTTCATCTTTCGGCATCATCAGCACCATATTTGGCAAATGACGCAGGAACGCGATGTCAAATACGCCTTGATGGGTTTCTCCATCTGCACCGACAAGTCCGGATCGGTCGATGCCAATAAATACATTTAAATTCGGACGACAAATGTCATGAACAACTTGATCGTATGCACGCTGAAGGAATGTCGAGTAAATGGCCAGAAATGGCTTCATTCCTTGCGTAGCTAGTCCTGCTGCAACCGTTGCCGCATGTTGTTCTGCAATCCCGACATCAAACATTCGATCTGGAAACTCTTCTGCAAAACCGAGCAATTTAGATCCGACGGTCATCGCCGGTGTAATTGCGACAACTCGCTCATCTGTACGGGCAATTTCACGCACCGTTTCACTGACAAGTGCGCTCCATGCCTGCGGTTCATTTTTTGCTTTAATGATCGCACCCGTTTCCATTTTATATGGCCCTGTTCCGTGCCATGAACCGATCTTGTCTGTTTCGGCCGGCTTATAGCCTTTTCCTTTTTTCGTAATGACATGAACAAGTACCGGTCCTTCTGTCCGTTTCGCCTGTTCTAAACTTTTAATTAAGTCGTCAAAACTATGACCATCCGTTGGGCCGAGATATGTGAATCCTAATTCTTCAAAAAACATACCCGGGACGAGTAAGTACTTTAAACTGTCTTTTAAACGTTCTGCTGTATTTGCAACTTTACCGCCAACAGCTGGAATACGTTTTAAAATTAATTCGAATTCATCTTTAAGTTTGTTGTATTTGCCGCCTGTCCGCATACGCCCAAGTATGCCGTGCAGCGCACCGACATTCGGTGCGATCGACATTTCGTTATCATTTAAAATAACAATCATATTCGTTTTTTCATGGCCAATATGATTCAATGCTTCAAGCGCCATGCCACCTGTTAACGCACCGTCCCCTATGATAGGCACAATGTGTGAATCCGTTTTTTTTAAGTCGCGGGCAATGGCCATACCCATTGCAGCAGAAAGCGACGTTGAACTATGGCCTGTTTCCCACACATCATGTTCACTTTCCACTATTTTTGGGAAACCGCACAGCCCTTTATACTGGCGCAATGTATCAAATTTGTCTGCGCGGCCTGTTAAAATTTTATGAACATACGATTGATGGCCGACGTCCCATAAAAATTTATCATTCGGGCTTGTAAAGCAGTGATGGAGCGCAACAGTCAACTCGACTACACCAAGATTTGGACCAATATGACCGCCTGTTACAGACAGTTTTTCAATTAAAAATTTTCGGATTGCTGCACTTAACTGTTCCATTTCATGTACGTTCATTTTTTTCACAAAAGATGGGTCTGCAATCGATAAAAGATCCAAATGGATCAACTCACTTTCATATCTGTTTCAGATCATAGTTGAAATGTATCGCTATTATAGCATATGTTTACAGATGCTAACCATTTTCCGATATTACGTAGTACGTTCCACAATTAAACTTGCAAATGATTCGAGTAGCGGTGCAGGACGACCGAGTGATGCAAGTGCATCATAAGCCCCTTTTAATTCTTCTGCCAGCTTTTCTTTCGCTCCCGTCAAGGAGAGAAGTGACGGGTATGTACTTTTCTCATTGGACTCATCACTTCCAACCGGTTTTCCAATTTCTTCTTCCGTTCCTTCCACATCGAGAATGTCATCGCGAATTTGGAACGCAAGACCGATATGTCGGGCATATTTTTCAAGCAGTGCGGTTTCCCGTTCATCCGCTCCTCCGATTAACGCACCAGCCATCACACTGAAAGCAAGAAGACGGCCTGTTTTATGTAGATGTATGTACTCAAGTTCAGACAGCGACAACACTCTTCGTTCGCCTTCCATATCAGCCATTTGTCCACCAACCATTCCTTCAGGTCCGGCAGCAGAGGCTAGCATTTGAATGAGTTTGATCGAATGTTCTGGAGATTGAACGGTAGACGATGCAATCAGTTCAAACGCATATGTTAACAGTGCATCTCCTGCAAGAATCGCCGTTGCTTCACCAAATACTTTATGGTTTGTCGGCTGGCCCCGGCGCAGTGCATCATCATCCATCGCCGGCAAATCGTCGTGGATAAGCGAATATGTATGGATCATTTCAAGCGCACATGCTGCATCGAGTCCTTTTTCTGCCTTTTGACCGTACGTTTCCAGCACCGCCAACAACAACATCGGCCGAATTCGCTTTCCACCTGCTTTCAATGAATACGCCATTGATTTTTTAATTGATTCAGGTGCCTGGAGCATTTCCACACGTTCGAGTAAATACGGTTCAAAAACGAAGCACTTTTCCTCAATATACCTTTTAATGTTTGTCATTGTTCCTCACCATCCAATTGAAACGGTTCTTCTCCTTCTTTTGTCACAATCTTGGCTAGATCCGATTCGGCTTTTTTTAATTTAGTATGACAAAGTGCGGATAGTTCCATACCGCGCTTATATTCTTCGAGTGCTTCTTCAAGCGGTACGTCACCCTCTTCCAGGCGGGCTGTAATTTTTTCCAACTGTTCCATCGCTTGTTCGAAGCTTAATTCTTCAGATTTCATCATCTTTCCCTCCGATTGATTGAACGTGTGTGTTCAACGTGCCATCCGCCAGTCTAATGCGGATTTGATCGCCCGCTTTCACATCTTGTACGGATTTTACTAATGTATCATCATGATATGTTAAACTGTACCCTCTTTCCATCACTTTGAGCGGGCTCAATGCATGAAGCAGTGAAATCGTTCTTTCAAAACGGCTTTTTTTGTCTTCCACTGCTGATTCTGCTACATAACGGATACGCTGGTTTATTTTATTTAATTGCGCTGCTCCCATTTGAATGCGCTGCTCGGGGCCCATTCGCTGAAGCCGGGCTGCAGCATGCTCAGCTGCTATTTTTTTACGGTCAAAAATCGATTGCGTGTTGCGGATCAACCGTTCTTGCAGTCTATCTGCCTGTTCAGACTGCTGTCTGTATAATGCCTGTGGATGACGTATTATATAGGCATTCATCACTGCTTGATGACGATTACGTGATGCGCGAACCTTCTCGGCTGTTGCCCGGGTGAGCCGTTTTTGCTTTGATAACAGACGTTCGACTACTTCTTCCACGTGCGGTACTGCCATTTCGGCTGCTGCAGTTGGTGTCGGAGCCCGTAAGTCTGCTGCAAAATCAGCAATCGTAAAATCAGTTTCGTGGCCGACGGCTGAAATCACTGGTATGCGTGATGCGTGAATCGCACGGGCAACCAGTTCTTCATTAAACGCCCATAGTTCTTCAATCGATCCGCCGCCCCGACCGGCAATGATGACATCTGCACGTTTATCGGAATTGGCCCGCTCGATTTGCGATACAATCGAAGCGGACGCTTTTTCTCCCTGGACTAGTGCCGGATAAATCAAAATTTCAACAGCCGGATATCGCCGATTCATCGTCGTCATAATATCACGTACAGCAGCCCCGGTCGGCGAGGTAATGACAGCTACACATGTTGGATATGCAGGGATTGGCTGTTTTCGATCGACGCGAAATAATCCTTCTTGCTCTAGTTTCTTTTTTAGCTGTTCATAGGCAAAATAAAGATCGCCGACACCATCCGGCTGCATCTTTTTCACATACATTTGGTATTGTCCACTCGATTCATAAACGGTAATATCACCTGTCAATACGACTTGCATGCCGTTTTCTGGCTGGAATTTCAATGACCGATTAGCTGCAAGAAACATAACGGCCAAAATGCGCGCACTATCGTCTTTCAACGTAAAATACATATGTCCGCTCGAATGTTGCTTAAAGTTGGAGATCTCTCCTTTTACGGCTACGTCTTTCAAATACGGATCCGCATCAAATTTCCGCTTTATATATTTAGTTAATGACTTTACGGTCAAACATTGATTGGCTTCCATTTCTGTTCACCTTTTTCTTCAAATAAAAAACTGTCTTTCCGATTATAGCATGATCGGAAAGACAGTTTCATGAATCGGCTGTTCACTTTATTTTTGCTGCTTTTGCTTTAGCAGATTTGACTGTATTGAATAAAAGCATCGTGATCGTCATAGGACCAACGCCACCTGGAACCGGTGTAATCGCGCCTGCTACTTCTTTCACATTGTTAAAGTCAACGTCTCCGCATAATTTGCCGGCATCATTGCGATTAATTCCAACATCAATGACAACAGCACCTGGTTTAATATGATCTGCTGTAACATAATTGGCAATACCGACTGCTGCAATCACAACGTCTGCCTGGCGTGTAATCGCTGGAAGATCTTTTGTGCGGGAATGACAAATCGTCACAGTTGCATTGTGCATCAATGAAAGAAGCGCTGCCGGTTTACCGACGATATTACTTCGTCCAATCACCACCACATGTTTTCCTTCAAGTGAAATATTTTCTTTTTCCAACATTTTAATGATGCCGTATGGCGTACAAGAGAAAAATGAATCTTTACCGATCACCATTTTGCCGACATTCACTGGATGGAATCCATCCACGTCTTTTTCCGGTGCAATCGCATCGATTACTTTATCTTCCGAAATATGTTTTGGTAGCGGCAGCTGCACGAGAATACCGTGAATGCGGTCATCATTGTTCAGTTCTTCCACTTTTTGAAGCAGTTTTTCTTCTGAATAGTCAGCTGGGTAACGGTGAACTTCTGAGTAGATGCCGATTTCTTTGCTGCTTTTTTCCTTGCTGTTGACGTACGTGTGAGACGCCTGATCGTCACCCACAATGACGACAGCTAGCCCCGGTGTAATACCCGACTGTTTGAGCGCCTCAATTTCTTCTTTTAATTCGGCACGAATATCTTTTGCGATTGCTTTTCCATCAATAATTGCTGCTGTCATAAAAAAATCCCTCACTTATTCCATCGATTTATTTATTTTCGATAATACACCGTTAATAAATTTGCTGGCACGTTCATCGCTAAAATGTTTCGCCAATTCGACCGCTTCGTTGATCGCAACTTTTGCCGGTACATCTTCTGATTGTTTCATTTCGTATACAGCAAGACGTAAAATGTTCCGGTCAACTTTTGCCAGGCGGTCAAATGACCATTTTTCAAGATTTTCTTTTATTGTGTTGTCAATCTCTTCAAGATTGCGTTCCACACCTTCCACGACATCGTACAAATAACTGCTTTCGCTGTCATCTCCGTTCAACACGTTTTCAATCGCTTCTGATGCTTCCGCCCCGCTTAAATCCATTTGATAAAGAGCCTGGATACCCTTTTCACGCGCTGTCCGTCTATTCATTCATAATTTGCTCCTTTTAATTTAATGCCTTTATGATCATAGCATAAAACGAGCCTTGCGAAAACATGCGAAAAACGCTCCGGACATGCCGAAGCGTCATTTTTATACTTCTTCTTCGTATTCCTGTTCCGGCTGTTTCGTTTCAAACTGAATGCCGACAATGTGAATATTCACTTCATCTGCTTCAAGTGCTGTCATGTTTAAGAGTGTCTGCCTGATGCCTTCTTGTATGAGCTGCGCGACACGCGGGATCGAGACGCCGAATTTCACGACGCAGTACACGTCCACTTTAATACCATCTTCTGTTAAATCAACTCGGACACCTTTGCCATGATTTTTTTTCCCAAGTCGTTCGACGACACCTGATGCGAAACTGCCGCGCATTTTTTCAACGCCCTCTACTTCAGATGCGGCAATACCGGCAATCACTTCGATGACTTCTGGTGCGATTTCAATACGGCCGTGGCCGTTTTCACCGTTGCTCATTTCTAGTACTTGATTAGTTGATTGTTGTTCTGCCATTATGATGCACCTCCGATATTAGGATTGGGATTTCATCACGTCATACGTTTCAAGAAACTTCGTGTTGAACTCGCCGCCGATAAACACGTCATGCTCAAGCAGTTTTTGATGAAACGGAATGGTCGTATACACACCATCTATGACGAATTCAGACAATGCGCGCTTCATACGTGCAATGGCTTCTTCTCGCGTTTTGCCATGTACAATAACCTTTGCGACCATCGAATCATAGTACGGTGGAATTACGTAGCCCGGGTAGACAGCTGAATCGATGCGCACACCATACCCGCCCGGCGGCAAATACCCCTCAACCCGGCCCGGTGACGGCATAAAGTTTTTCTCCGGGTTTTCTGCGTTAATCCGGCACTCAATTGCCCATCCATCAAACGTTACTTCCTCTTGCGTCAAAGAAAGCTCTTTACCGGATGCCACATAAATTTGTTCTTTGATTAAATCCACGCCTGTGACCATTTCTGTCACCGGATGCTCCACTTGAATACGAGTGTTCATTTCCATAAAATAAAACGTGCTTTGATTTACATCGTAAATAAATTCTACCGTGCCTGCCCCTGTATAATCAACTGCTTTAGCTGCTTTCACAGCTGCTTCACCCATGGATGCTCTCGTTTTCTCATCAAGTGCTGGTGACGGTGTTTCTTCCAGCAGCTTTTGCATGCGGCGCTGAATCGTACAGTCACGCTCTCCAAGATGGATTATATTCCCATGCATATCAGCAAGCACTTGAATTTCAACGTGGCGGAAATCCTCAATAAACTTTTCTAAATACACGCCTGGATTCCCGAACGCAGTTGCTGCTTCCTGCTGTGTCATGTTTATGCCTTTTTCAAGTTCCCCTGGATCACGGGCAACACGTATCCCTTTTCCACCGCCACCGGCAGTCGCTTTAATGATAACTGGGTAGCCGATTTGTTTAGCGGTTTCCAAACCCTCTTCTATATCTTGAATGATACCGTCTGAACCAGGAACGATCGGGACACCTGCTTTTTCCATCGTATCACGTGCAACATCTTTCGTCCCCATTTGTGTGATCGCTTCCGGCGTTGGGCCGATAAATATGATATTGCATTCACGGCACAGCTCTGCAAAATCAGCATTTTCAGCAAGAAATCCATAGCCCGGGTGAATCGCATCTGCTTCTGTTAATTTCGCCACGCTGACGATATTCGTGAAATTTAAGTAACTGTCTTTTGATGCCGTTGGTCCGATACAATATGCTTCATCTGCTATTTGCACGTGCAAAGCATCACGGTCCGCTTCAGAAAACACAGCAACCGTTTCAATATTAAGCTCTTTGCAGGCACGAATAATGCGCACCGCAATTTCGCCGCGATTGGCAATTAATACTTTTTTTATCATCGCGAATCCCCCTTATTCCGGTTTCACTAAAAAGAGCGGCTGTCCATATTCTACAAGCTGCCCGTCTTTTACGAGAATTTCAACGATTTCTCCGTCTACTTCTGCTTCAATTTCATTGAACAGTTTCATCGCTTCAACGATGCAAACCACTGATTCAGCATTAATTTTTTCACCCAATTTTACGTACACATCTGCATCTGGTGATGGTGATTGATAAAAAGTCCCTACCATCGGAGATATAATTTTATGTAAATTTGATTCATCAACTGCTGACTTCGGTGCTTCCGGTGCCGGTGCTTCTTGCACAACCGGTACAGATTTTGGTGCTTCCTGAACTGGCACACTTTTTTCAATCGGTGCTTCCGATGCTGCTGCATATGTAGTCGTACCTGTTGATTTCTTCATTTTCAGCTTGCTTCCTGCTGATTCAAAAACAAATTCCTCGATTCCTGATTGATCCACAAGTTTGATCAACTCTCTAATTTCTTGTACTTTCATTTCCTCAACACCCCTTCAATATACATAATGTCTGGAGTATCTTCATTCAAAAATGGGGAAACTCCTTTTCTCATTCTATCTTTTTTTCGTCAATTAGCAAATATAGAATAAGAATGAAAAAGGGCTCACCTATGCAAAGGCGAGCATTTCTTGCTACTTAAACGGCTGAAATTCAACTGAAACAGGCATTTTTTCACCCATCTCTTCTTTCGCAAGCCGGATAATCTCATTTGCTGCTTCCGCTGAATGACTGTCTGATTTTACCGTAATCCTCACTTCACCATCGCTTGTCCGAACGAGTGCGTCATCATACCCTTTTGATTTAATAAGCGTCTCTACCATTTGTTCTTTCGACGTAAGTGCATCAAGTTCCTTCATATCATCGTACGCTTCATTTTTTGCTTCAACTGACACATCTGCAGATGCCACCTTAGCAGTCAACTCTTCTTTTAAACGACTTCGCTCGTCATCTGTTTCAAGCCGGATTAATTCAAAAACCTCATCACCAGCCGTTTCTTCTACCTTCACGTCCACATCTTTCGCTGTAGATTCCGGTACTGATTCTTCAAGTGTTGATGCAGGCATTAATTTATCCGGGCCGGTCACATAATACACACCTAATACCGCCGTTAAACTCACCATTGTAAATAACCATACTGTTTGTTTTTTCGGCATTATTTTGTCTCCTCCGTTTTCCCGGGTATAACAGCCACGCGATGCACCGGTACGCCAAGCATCCGCGTCACTGCTTCCATAATTCGTTTTTTCACATGCACATTTTCTGCACCGTCCGCGACGACAAGCACCCCTTGAATATCTGGCTTACGCACTTCTAAAATAACTGGATTTTCGGTATCTCCATTCCGGATAATGGCTACCTGTTCTTCTTTTGTTACATCGCCATTCCCTGTTGAAGATGACGTATTTTTCTCCAGCACTTTCCGCTCAGATGACGCAAGATTGACAACGACAGACACGTGTCCCGTCCCCGCAATTTGATTTAACGCGTTTGTTAATTCCCGTTCATATTCGCTTTTCACATCCACTTCTACTGCTGCTGGCTCGTCTTTTGGCTCTTCACTTTTAACCGAATCTTCTTTCTGCAAATCACCAAGAGCCATTATAGCAATACCACCTCCCAACATAACAGCGATCCATTTTAACGGCTTGTCTGCCTTACCTTTTTTCCAAAAAGAAAACAGCCGGTTCCGCTCACTCACCTCCTGAACCTCCCTTTTGAATCACCATATTCACTCGGACGGCATCTATATTCCACTTTTGAGACAACAAGTCAATTATTTTTTCTTCTGGGCAGCTTTCCTCTGTTCCTTTTACCGTTAAAAGGACATGTTTGAGTTCACTTTGCTCTATATCCGCTTCCACACTTCTTACATCGCATGAAGGGAAAAGTTGAAGTGCCGATTCCGCATCTGCCAATAACTGCTGATTCATATACGGATTCGCTGTCAATGCTTCCATTTCAGTCAATTGTTTAAGATGATCATCTGTTTCCTGTTGAAACACAGTCGTCTTCTGTTCATTTTCTAGTAAAAAAGAAAAGTCAACACCGGTCAACAACGCAAAAACCGGTGTGATGATAGCCGTTAAAATAACAAGTCCAGCCACAAGACGCACGTATTTCTGCATAGGCGACTCTGGAATAATCATGTCCATAATAGCAGCACATAAGAGCACAGCCAGCACACCAGTCAGCCAGTCAAAAACGGATTGCATACGTTCACCTCATCATGTACGCGGCATTGCCAGCCGCAACGACCGCAGCCATCATTAAAAAGTACATAAATGATACGAGAGCAAGCGCTGCGAGGACAAACGACATCGTTTTTCCGATGATGTCAAGACACGAGGCAGCGGCAGAATCCCCGAGCGGTTGCAGAACAGCAGCTGCTACTTTATATAGAAAAGCAAGTACCATAATTTTCAAGACAGGAAATATCGCTGTTAATAAAAGAATCGCAATGCCGGCTGCACCCGCTGTATTATTAATCATTAAAGCAGCTCCCGAAGCCGTATCAGCCGCATCCGCCATCATCCGTCCGACAACAGGAACGAATGTCCCGCTTAAAAATTTAGCCGTCTTTACAGTTAATCCATCCGCCGTTGCTGCACTCATCCCTCGCATTGTCATAACGGTGAGAAACGCAGCCATAAATGCACTGAGCAATGAGACACTGATTATGCGGAGCAATGAAGCAATCCGGTCTGCTTTATAATGGTCCGATAATAAACCGACTAAGCTGAATAAAACAGAAAAAACGAGACATGGCAACACAATTTGATCAATTAAAACACCTGATATATTCATCATAAATAAAAGAAGTGGTGGAAACAGAGCCGCTGATACAACAGCACCGGATAATGCAAGCAATGCCAGAAGCACCGGCATAAAAACGGTCATAAACACCGTCATATTTTCGACTGCATTAGATGCTGATTCAATCGCCAGCCGGAATGTGTTCATCGCAAGAATAAAAATCGGAATTAAAATGGCTGCTTCCGCTGTTTTACTCACAGTTTGATGACCAAATGCATGTCCCATCGTCTTCAACACAGATGCCAAAATAGACAACAAAAAAATAATCGACAGCAATTTAACATTCTCTGTGATCTCAAACAAAATATAAGACTGAAACATATCCATCCAATTCTCTAGTGAAAAAAAAGACGTAATATCCAAGTTATCGATGTCTATGTCCATTTGACTAGGCAAAAATGGACCGTATATGTGCTTGATCTCACTCCAATGATCTTCGATTGCTGATAAATCAACGTTTTTCATAATTGGATCGAGGACTTGTCCTATTTTTTTCACCGCCCTGGCAGCATCGACATGACCGTTTCAATTAACAGCGCTAAAATTGGCAGCACAAGTGTCATAATAATGATTTTCCCGGCCATTTCCATTTTTGCTGCCAGCGCGTTTTGACCCGCGTCTTTTGCGATATTCGCAATAAATTCTGAAATATACGCAACACCAACTGCTTTTAATACCGTTTCAACGTATATTCTTTCTGCACCAGCGTATGCTGCCAATTTTCTGACCGAGGCAATGAGGATCGCTATTTCTCCCGCCAGCCCGTATAAAAGAAGGCTGCAGACGAAAAAAACGAATAGCAACGAGTAACCTGCACTGTATTCACGCAGCAAAACAGCCAAAAAGACAGCAACGAGTACAATGGCGGCAATGTAGGTGATATCAATTGTTCAAACGCTCCTGTCACTGAAATAAGAAAACAGATTTTATTTTGTCAAACAGCTGTCCGACGATTGTAGCAGCCATAAATAAAATATATAAAAAGCCAAACAGTGTTACCCACTGAGCGTATTCTTTTTTGCCGAGCTGCTCTAAAATGGTATGCAAGAAAGCAGCAATGATACCAATGCCGGCTATTTTAAAAAGAAGATCCACGTCCACATTCATGTCATTCCCCGCCTTACATAAGCAAAATGGCTGTTAACAGGCCAGATAAAACACTGATGGCACGAACCATGCCAGCAAAACGCTGTTCTTCTGCCACTGCTTCTTCTCTTCTCTTTTCTAACTGCTTGAGCACGTGTTTAATTCTTCGTTCTTCTGCTTCCTGTGTACATGAACCAAGCATATTACCTGCCTGTTCAATGAGGCGGATATCTGACGGATTCAAGGCAAAGAAGTCATTATGCCGTTGCAACGTATGTGTCCATATGCGGGTGGCACTCGTTTCGGTTGACGACAGCTGCTCCGCAAAATCACGAAAAAACAGTGCAGCTGGTTTTTCAATCGTCTCCGCAATAAAGCGGGTCGTCGCTTCAATCGAATCAGCTCCGAAAAGTATAGCCGATTGCATCGTTAACAGCGCGGATTCAAATTGACGAATATGCAGAACCCGGTTTGTATACGCTTTTGATTTGCGCTGGCCGATGAGAAATGAAGCGAGAATAATAAAGAAAGCACCAGCCCATTTCATCGGAGTGCCATAGCTGTTTTCAACACTCTGCCCTGCTGATCTCGAATGATGCACTCATGATTTTGTTTCATTTCGATGTAACGTTTAAACAGACCACTTTCTGTTATCGTACGAATAATCGGTCTACGAATCACTTCCTCATATGAATGTGCATGAACCGTTGCAATGACAGCAATCCCCGCATTTAGTGCTTCTGACAAGGCGTACGCATCCTCAGCACGGCCAATTTCATCGACAATAATAATGTCCGGGCTCATCGATCGGATCATCATCATCATCCCTTCTGATTTCGGGCATGCATCAAGTACGTCAGCCCGCTTTCCAACGTCCAATTGCGGGACTCCGTTCAAACAGCCGGCAATTTCGGAACGCTCGTCCACAATAGATGTTTTACAAGATAGAACGCCCCGCTCTATCAATCCTGTAGCGGCAGTCCTTGCAAGATCGCGTAGCAATGTCGTTTTTCCAGAGCGGGGCGGGCCTATGAGAAGCGTACTCTGCCAGCCATTTTCGTATATAAAAGGCAGCAAGTGATGCGCTGTTCCTTTCTTTTCTTTCGCAATACGAATGTTAAAAAAGGACAAATTGGTCATGGAATATACGGATCCTTTTTTTAACACAGCCTGTCCCGCCAACCCAATTCGGTGTCCGCCTGCAATTGTGATATAGCCTTTTTTTAGCTGTTCTTCCAGCATGTAGAATGAATGCTTCGTTAATTTATACACAAATGCCTGCCGTTCTTTTTCCGTAAATATGAGGGGAAGAACATACTGCTTATCTCCTGAAAGTTCAATAGGCTGACCCGTTCTGAGCCTAATTTCTTCTATGCGAGGATCTTTTTTCAAAATAGTCGTCACTGAACGGGCAACCATTTCTGGCAAATAGGGCAAAATGGCTTCATACGTCAAGACAACCAGCGCCTCCTTTCGTTCTTTTCACACTGTATGAAAGAAAATCCCAAAATATGAATTTGTCATGAGAAACAAATACTAAATTCGTGTCTCCTATGGTGCTCCCCGATACTAACGTCTGCATGTACTATTCTATGCCTTAAAAATAAAAAGCCCGTCATTTAAAATGACGGGTCCTTCCCTGTATTATAGATTGATGCGGGCAATCGCATTTTGAGCAAGTGTCCGGTACGCGATATCGTCCATCGGTGGATTATGTAGCCCGGCACGAACGTTTTGCCAATAACGGTGAAGCGGATTTTTTTCAGACAGGCTGCGAGCACCGACGAGACGCATCGCCATATCAGTCACGTCAATTGCTGTGTTTGTAACGAATGATTTTGCCGCAGCCATTTGCGGTTTGATCGGTTCATCAGGTGCGTGGTCATACAATTCAGCTGTCCGATATAAAAATTGCTGCGCTGCCATTAATTTCATTTCCATCTCACCGATCAGCTGTTCCGTGACCGGTAATGTACCGATCGGCTGATCAAGCGAGGCTGGTGTATAGTTTGCTGCAAACTCGATCGCATAATCACGGGCAGCACCCGCAATACCGATGTAGCATGCTGGAATGTGTAAAAGCGAGCCGTTCCGGCGTAACTTTTTTGATCCATCCAATTTCTCAACGATATAATCTGACGGAATACGAACATTTTCAATAACTAAATCATGACTTGCCGTTCCGCGCATCGCGACACTGTCCCACGTTTTTCGAATCGAGATGCCTTTTGAATCAGCAGGAACGAGGAATACAGCTGATTCTTCTGTCCCTTGAATAGATGCCGACACAAAAAAATAATCAAGTACCGGTGCAGCCGATGTAAATGTTTTTTCTCCATGTATCACGTATTCACCGCCATCTAACACTGCGGTCGTTTTAAACGCAGCACCCCGAAGTGGACTGCCTGCATTTCGTTCACTCGCTGCCGCATTTATGAGCTTTCCTTTTTGCACTTCTTCTCTCAAGAAATCAGCAATGGCTGGATTCCAATGTTTATGTTCTGCAAATTCCATCAATATACCGGTATGCCAGCCAATTGATAGAGCTGTTGCCCCGCATCCTTTTGCAATTAGTTCCTGACATTGAACAAAATCAAGCAGCGACATACCTCCATTTTCTAGCATCATCGCTTTCGTATAGCCTATTTTCTTCAAATCCTCTATATTATCAAACGGAAATGAGTTTAACTGATCAAGAGCTGGTTCTCTCTTTTGAAATCTCGGAATAAGCGCTTGTAATTCCTCTTTCATACTCAATTTATACTACCTTCTTTCTATTCATTTTCCTTCATCATACGAAAAACCACAAATAAAAAGGAGCGCACCGGTTAGGTACACTCCTTTTGGATTACGCACGTGATACGTATGATCCGTCAGTTGTGTTAACGATCAGTACGTCGCCTTCGTTGATGAAGAATGGAACGTTGACAGATAGACCTGTTTCAACGATTGCCGGTTTTGTACCACCTGACGTTGTATCGCCTTTAATACCAGGCTCTGTTGCTGTTACTTTCAATTCCACTGTGTTCGGAAGTTCGACACCGAGTGTTTCTGTTCCATACATTGTGATTGATACATCCATGTTTTCTTTCAAAAACTTCAATTCATATTCAATTTGTCCTTCTGGCAGTTCTATTTGATCGTATGACTCGTTATCCATGAATACGTGCTGATCGCCATTCGCATACAAATATTGCATACGGCGGTTGTCAATTTGTGCTTTCTCTACTTTTTCACCAGCACGGAATGTTTTTTCTTGAATCGCACCTGTACGAAGGTTACGAAGCTTCGAGCGTACGAATGCTGCACCTTTACCCGGTTTCACGTGTTGGAAATCAACAACTCGCCAAATGCCGCCGTCTGTTTCAATTGTTAAACCTGTCCGAAAGTCATTTACTGAAATCATGTGTGTTCCTCCTGGAAATTACAAAATAATAAGCTCTTTTGCAGAATGTGTGAGCAGCTCGTTTCCGCTGTCTGTCAATAAAATATCATCTTCAATTCGAACGCCACCAATTCCTGGCAAATAAATGCCCGGTTCCACCGTTACAACCATACCTGCTGCGAGCGGTTTATCGTTGCGAACGGAAAGCGTTGGACTTTCGTGTATTTCCAGTCCAAGGCCATGTCCGGTTGAATGGCCGAACGCATCTCCGTATCCTTTTGATGTAATGATGTCACGCGTTACAGCGTCCGCTTCCTTCCCGGTCATCCCTGGTCGAATTTGGTTAACTGCCGCCATCTGTGCTTCAAGAACAATTTCATATATTTCTTTCAGCTGCGCGGACGGTTCACCGACTGCGACTGTGCGTGTAATGTCCGATGCGTATCCTTTGTAGAAGGCACCAAAATCAAGCGTAACGAAATCGCCGGATTCGATTGTTTTATCGCTTGCCACACCGTGTGGTAAAGCAGAGCGCACACCGGAAGCAACGATAATATCAAAAGATGAAGAAGTCGCACCGCATTTTCTCATGAAAAATTCAAGTTCGTTTGACACATCGATTTCTCGTGCCCCTGGCTTTACAAAATCGAGAATGTGTTTAAACGCTGCATCCGCGATGTCACACGCTTTCTTTAATATCTTAATCTCTGATTCCGTCTTAATCAAGCGCAAGTTTTCAACGAGTCCAGCCACTGGTTTAAGTGTACCTTTAAATCGCTTCTTTAACTGTTCATATTCTTGATGCGAAACATATTCTGTTTCAAATCCAAGCGTTGATAGGCCTAGCTTTTCCGCCTGTTCCATCGCTTCTTGTAAAATGGGTTTTGAATGCTGGACAATCGTAAATCCTTCTGCCTGTTTTGCTGCTTGCTCCATATAGCGGAAATCCGTTAAGAACACCGCATCATGTTGTGTAACAATGGCAGCGCCAGCTGTTCCGGTAAACCCAGTCACATAGCGGCGGTTATACGGGCTCATAATAAATAGTCCATCTACACCGTTTTCTGCTAACTGTACACGTAGTTTTTCAAGTAGCAACATGTATTAGACCTCCCGATTCATTAAATAGTCGAGCGCCATTTCGTAGCCATACAGGCCAAATCCACAAAGCTGACCAGCTGCATGAGGAGCTATAACTGAATGATGACGAAATGCTTCACGTGCATGAATATTTGAAATATGTACTTCTACGACCGGCACTGTAATGCTTGCAACTGCATCGCCAATGGCGTGGCTGTAATGCGTAAATGCACCTGGATTAAAGATGATTCCGTCAATTCCCTCGTCTTCTGCCAGATGAAGGCGATCCACTAGTTCTCCTTCAAAATTGGAACAGAACGTAATCACCTCTATGTCTGCTTTTTTTCCACGTGCAATCACGCGCTCTTCCAATTCATCTAGCGTTGTGTAGCCGTAAATATGCGGCTCACGCTTGCCAAGTCTGTTTAAATTGACACCGTTCATCAATAGAACTTTTTTCATTCTCCCGTCCCCCGCCTATTCTTTTCACAAAACAGTTTATCATATTTAGAGCACAAATGACTACCTGCCCCGTTCATAAATCCATGAAGCAGATACGCTAATAAATACACAATAACATAAAAGCAGGCAGAATACGGTAATCAAATTAAGTGTACTTTGGGAAATGAATGCGAAAAGCAATAAAAAAAGGACGATTCCCATAACAAAACCTGCAAGTAAGGGCGTTCTTTTCCTAAATAGTGCATAGTATAATAAAGAAAGCACAACGGAAATGATAATAATGATCAAAGCAGCGATGATGTATTGAATGGCTGTTGATTGACGCAAAAATAAAACAGGCGATACTGGGTTTACTTTTGAGAAATGAAAAGTATAGGCCAGCAAGCTGATTATAAACAATAGACTTCCTGATGCAATGCCTGTTTGAATAATTTTCCTGTTGAAATAGCCTGATTGATTAGACATTTTTTGGTTTTTCATTCTTTCTCCTCCATCTGATACGTCTTGCTTTTATTTTGGCCGTTTTATCGCTAAAATATAATTAATACCTGTCATGCTGTTTCTAGATGAATGAGGGAAGGAACTGATAAATGAGTAATATTCAAGCTTGTATTGTACTGCTGCTCGTCTATATTTACTTCATTTCAATGACACTCATTAGTAAACGATTGTTCCAATATCACGGTGCCGAGCATAAAGTGATTAATGCGTATGAAAATGGATGACAGCTATTTTTGGGGTATCTGGGACTGTGATCACAGCTGTTAACGATGAAAGAAATGATGGATGATCAAGTAGAAGTCGCAATTGCGTCATTGGAAAAATTAATTTCCATCGAAGAAAGCGCCGAAAAAGGATTAAAATTAGACGAAATTGTCTAATATATAAGTAACACTACTTTCTGGGAGGTCGCTTTAATGAGTATTCGTACTGTCGTAACGTCCATTATTGTCGCACTTGCTGCCATTGGTCTCGTGTCTATGATGATCACCTCTCCCGGGCAGCTCTTGCAGCAACTTATGTTCGCGATTGTGTCTGTCGCGATTGTGATTTTCCTGTTCCGTTTGTTTATGAGAAAACGGATGGGCGGTAATACTGAACAGCGCGCGTATTCAAAAGCAGTAAAGCAGTCCAAAAAAAAAGCATCATATCCCTAAAACAAAATATGCGCCGCCCCGTGCTTCTTCTCTTTCAGCTAAGATGACTAAAAAACCGATCCGACGTAAAAACCCCTCACATTTAACCTTGATTGAAGGGAATAAAGGGAAACGCAGAACGCGCGCTTCTTCCGAATGATCCCGCCAGATATGCTGGCGGTTTTTTTATTTTCCGCTGCTTTACTCAAAAAAAGAGCCGTTCCCGGATTGCTCCGGAACGGCTTTTTTTCTTAATTATAATCCACATTTCAGCTGGGCACCACAGTTTGTGCACGTGTTGCAGCCACCTAATTCTTCTACTGTACCTTTGCGGCAAACCGGGCAAGTATTGCCAATTTCGCTACCGATTGTAACGTTTGTTGAACGCAAATCTTGAATCGTATCAACAAGAACAACATGATTTTCAAATTCTTTTGGTTCGATCTTTTCTTCTTCATCCCAGCTATTTTCTTCCGCTTTTAGTGTTAAAACTTGAGCATCACGGCTGCCATCGACGTATACTGTGCCGCCTTTTGCTCCGCCTTTGTATAGACGTTCGTAAACACCCTCTACTTGCTCAACTGTGTAGCCCCGTGGTGCGTTTACTGTTTTTGAGATCGAGCTGTCAATCCAGCGCTGGATCACACATTGAACATCTGCATGTGCTTCTGGTGCAAGACCCATTGCCGTCACAAAATACGCTGGCAGTTGATCTGGATCTGCTTTAGGATTACGTGCAAGATAATCCGTTACGATATCTGCTTTCACCTCGATAAATTTACCAAGACGTCCGCTTCTATAATAGGTAAATGAGAAATATGGTTCTAACCCTGTAGACACCCCAACCATCGTTCCAGTGCTTCCAGTTGGCGCAACAGTTAATAGATGAGAGTTGCGAATACCATTTTCAACGATGGCTTCGCGAACATGCTCAGGCATTTTTTTCATGTAGCCTGTGTGGATGAACGCATCGCGCAGACGGTTCGTTTCATCAAGCGTTTCCCCTTCAAGGAACGGGAAGCTGCCTTTTTCTTTTGCAAGCTCAACAGACGTCTCATACGCCGTCACAGCGATTGCTTCAAACACTTCATCAACAAGCACATTGCCTTCTGGTGAACCATACTCTTTTTCACAGTATATAAGCAAGTCTGCAAGACCCATAACTCCAAGTCCGACACGTCGTTCGCCAAGCGCCTGTTTCTGGTTCTCTTCAAGGAAGTAAGGCGTCGCATCGATTACGTTATCCTGCATGCGGACACCCGTACGAACTGTTTCTTTCAACTTATCAAAATTCACTTTTTTTGTCTCTTTATTTGCCATTTCGGCTAAATTAACCGCTGCAAGATTGCAGACAGAAAATGGTGCAAGTGGCTGTTCTCCGCAAGGATTTGTTGCAACTACTTGCTGTCCATACGCTTTTGCATTCGTCATCTCGTTCGCATTGTCGATAAAGAAAATACCCGGTTCTGCGGAGTATGTCGCGCAGACGTTGATCAAGTTCCATAATTCGCGTGCTTTAATTTTCCGATATAAACGAATTGCATTGCCTTCTTTTTCCCACTCGCGAACGTCACCGACTTTATGCCAGTTTTCATTATAGTGTGCCATCTCTTCTTTGCTGTACTTTTCCACAGCTGGAAAACGGAGATCGTATTCCTCATCGTTTTCGACGGCTTCCATGAATTCTTTCGTTAAGCAGATCGAAATGTTTGCGCCGGTCAAAAATTCAGCGTTATGCACACTGTACGTGCCGCCCGTACGAAGTTTTTCTTCCGCATCTTTAAATATTTCAGGGCTGAATCCACCGTATCCAGGAATATTTTTGTAATTCACAACACCTTGATACATTTGCTCTTCCCGTTCAGTAAGCGGCTTAAAGTTCAGCTTGTCTTTTGCTGCTTTTTTAATTTGTTCGTCTTCTGTATTTTCAAGCAAATAACGTAAAATACGCGGATTTTGCATTTTCGAAATAATAAATTCAACAATATCTGGATGCCAGTCCGCCAACATAATCATTTGAGCCAGTTTGTTGCGTTGATTCGTTAGATCAACTCTCTAAGTCACCTTAGAGCTCAGACCATATCTTACACTCTATGAGAGTGCCCTCGCACTTCGGAATCACTTGATCCCTACTCTACTCACTTCCACTTATTCAGTGTGCTTTCGCTGGTCGTTGAACCTTCTCCCTTTAAGGAGCTTGGCTGCTGATTGTCTTTATCCACTTGTTGTTTTCAAGCATTCACGTTTACCGTTTCCAGTTGCGTTGTAGCCAACAAGTCATACAAAGAGTTTCCAGCAATTCACGAGGTTTATTTAGAGACGAGGCACTTAATTTGATTTACCACGTCTTGATCCACCCTGCTCAACAAGGTGTGTCAGTTTCGCAATATCATCAAGCCATGAAACAGAGCCGGATGATTTTCCGTTTACGCCTTTGGCTAGTGTGTTGCGCGGACGGAGTGTAGAACCGTTCGTTCCGACGCCGCCGCCGCGGCTCATGATTTCCATCACTTGTTTGCGGTGCTCTGAAATGCCTTCACGTGAGTCAGCGACAAAAGGCATCACGTAGCAGTTGAAATACGTTACGTCCGTATCCGCTCCCGCTCCGTACAATACACGTCCTGCCGGAATAAAGTTTAAGTTCACAAGTTCATGATAAAATTTATCGAACCATTCTTTTCGTTTTTCGTCTGTTTTTTCAACGGATGAAAGACCGGCTGCATTACGCTTCGCAATTTGCTCGTAAAACACTTCAAGCGGTTTTTCAATCACGTCAAATCCGCGATGTACAATACCTTCTGCCGCTTCATTTGGATCGTCAATCGCGTTTCTGTATTCTTCATCAATTAAGACAGATACTTTTTTTGTTTCACGGTCGATCGCTGTAATAAAACCCGTTCCGCGAGCTGGAAACTTTGGATCTTCCTTAATCGTCAACACGACGAAATCGCCTTCAGACAGAGTGATCTTTTCCGTATCCTTAAATGAATAACGGTCGATCATGACGAGACGGGAAACACCTTTGTGTGTAATCTTCATATCCGGTGTGACAGGATGTACCTGTGGAAAAATGCTGATGTCCTTGTTTAATCTGTCGACGTTTAGCGACATGTGCGTTGTGGGCGTAGCAGGCATGCAAACAACTCCTTTATTATTCTGTTTCATTAAATCATATACCCATGTTTTAGTAGAAAAAACGAAAACAAACACAATATATTGTGTTTGTTTCTTTATTCATATTCTACATATTGAGTGAGAATCTTTTTTTTGTCAAGCCGCCTTTTTACTAAAAAAGTCGTGAACAGGCTCAATCCCTGTAAAATAAACGCATAAAAATATTTTCCGAGGATAAAAAATCAGGCGACCGCCCGAGAACTTTTATCTCCGGAAATTCCATTCACGATTTTCATAGCGTTCTCTTTGAATCGTTTCAATTTGATAAACTTGCTCCTCTGTTAAAACGAGCGGTTCTAGTTCAATATTAAGTCCTTTTTCAAATCCCTGTTTAAATGCAATACGTGCTTCATTCAACGTCACACGGTTTGAGCAAAGCGCATTAATCGCAACAGCTTTATCTTTAAAAGCACGTTTCATCCGTTCTTTCGTCCGGTCGCTTGAATAGTGAAATAAGCTAAACAGCTTGTCCTCATCAATCTCAAGCAAAATCGACCCATGCTGCAAAATCACACCTTTTTGCCTCGTCTGTGCACTACCTGCCACTTTTCTGCCTTCAACGACAAGCTCATACCAGCTTGGCGCATCAAAACAGACGCTAGAGCGCGGATTTTTCAAACTCGCTTTCTCTTCTTCCGTTCTCGGCACGGCAAATTCAGCATCTAGACCGAGTGCCCGAAATCCTTGCAGCACACCTTCTGAAATGACTCTGTATGCTTCTGTGACACCCACAGGCATTTTAGGATGCTCTTCACTAACGATGACGCTATACGTTAGTTCATGCTCATGCAATACGCCTCTGCCACCGGTTGGACGGCGTACAAAGCCAATACCCTGCTCCTGAAGCGCGTTAAAGTTCACTTCTTTTTCCGCTTTTTGAAAGTAACCGATCGACAGTGCTGCCGGCTCCCATCCATAAAATCGGACAACTGGCGGAATCTTACCTTTACTGTGCCAATCAAGCAGTGCTTCATCTACCGCCATATTATACGCAGCGCTATGATTGCCCGTGTCAAGAAATGCCCATCTTTCTTTCTTCATGATTAACGCCTTCTTTTCATTGTTGATTCCCTTGTATAGTCTAACAAATCAAGTGTAAAAATCAAAGCCGTGAACACTGCTTTTTTAAAAGAGAATTTTCTTTTCATCTGATGAGCATATAGATATAATGAAAGAAGCAGTTTATTTGAAAGGGGAACACGACGTTGCTTTATTCTATTGCCGCAGTGCTTGGAGCGATGATTTTGTACGCTCTCTTTATGTATTTCTCCCAAAAACGTGCGGTGAAACCGCTCAGCCAAGAAGATTTTGTGCTAGGATACCGGAAAGCGCAGCTCATTGATGTGCGCGAACCGAATGAATATAATAGCGGACACATTCTCGGTGCACGCAATATTCCCGTTACGCAAATGAAGCAGCGTATGAAAGAAATTCGTCCCGACAAACCTGTTTATTTGTATTGCCAAAGTGGACTTCGCAGCGGACGTGCTGCACAGATGCTATATCGAAAAGGATACCGTGATATTTATCATTTGCAAGGTGGATTTAAGAAATGGACAGGTAAAATTAAAACGAAATAAAAAAGGAGCAGAACATGCTCCTTTTTTATTATGGTAACGGAATCTCTTCAGTGCTTCCGTTCATAAAATTGTCATCTTCATATGTGTGGAGCGTATATGTTCCTTCCTCAACGTTTACTAAGACGACTTCTTCTTTCGGGTCATTCGATATGACCACCTCTTTCGTATCCCCTGTTTCCACATTCAATTCATACAAACTGCCGCCTTTGGTCACTGTGCCTTGTGAAAAGCCAACAATGACGTATACATGCGTGTCATCTTTCCACTCCACATATTTAACGGTCTCTTGCTTTTCATCCGCTGGCCATGAAAATAGTGTCGTTGTTTCTCCCTCTTTCACAACGAGTACGCCTTCCCCTTCCTCTACACTATCCGGACCACGTCCTTCAATAGCCGCTTCTTTTTCACCATTTGGTGATACCTTCCAACCTGTTCCAAACTCAAGCTCAAATGAATCTGTTTTTTCTGTTATAAACAACCGATTTGGTTCTTCTAAAACAGGTTTTTTATCTTCCACAATTGGTTTTTCTTCGACCGGCTCAGGATCCTCCGCTTGATAACGTGCCAATAAAATAAAACCTAACGATATAACAAAGAATAACAGGACTGCTCTTTTCATACAAAAACCTTCTTCCTACCCGTTTTTACGTAAAAGTAACACACTTTTTGTTTCATTATGTATTCATACTATTTTATTCATTCGGACATACTGATCTCATATTTCTCTTTTATCGTATCATGCTTTGTAACGATCAGCAACTAGATTAAAAAGGAGGTATTTTCACGTTGAAACCGCCCATTTTAATTGATGACTCATGGGAAAAGCAACTACCCGCCTGGCTCCATTCTGCTCCCGTCGTTAGTAACTGGCCGCTTTTTACATTAGCAGCCGAAACGAAAAAGCTCGTTATTCCGACTGATTTTCATGGACTGCTGACACCTGATTTTCTCCCTTCCATTCACTTTATGCCACACCAAATAGAAGCAGCACGGACAGTCATGGAAGAAATGAATGGAACCGCTATTTTAGCAGATGAAGTCGGACTTGGGAAAACAATTGAAGCCGGTCTTATTTTAAAAGAATACATGCTTCGGGGCCTTGTATCGCGCACCCTTATTTTGACACCTGCTTCTCTCGTCAATCAGTGGGCAAAAGAACTACGTGATAAGTGTAAAATTTATGCACTCGTGCAAAAAAAGAAACCCGACTGGTCGTGGAATGGTGTCCAAATTGCCTCTATTGATTCGGCCAAACAACCAAAATATGCGGATGCCATTGCAAATACGATGTTCGATATGGTAATTATTGACGAAGCGCATCGTCTGAAAAATCCCGCTACATTAAATTATCAATTTGTCCGCCGTTTGATGAAAACATACTGCCTGCTTTTAACGGCGACACCTGTACAAAATAACGTTGATGAACTCTTTCATCTCGTTTCATTATTAAAACCCGGTCATTTTGGTAATAGCGAATCTTTCAATAACCGATTTAAAAAAGGAAAGCGGTCCATTCACGATCAGGATGCCTTTAAAGAGCTGCTGCAAAAGGTCATGATTCGAAACAAGCGGGATGAGATGGATCGGCAGCCCATAAAACGGTGTGTCGAAACGATCCGGATCACTCCGTCAAAAGAAGAAAAAGCATTTTACGATTCACTTGCCTATTTAAAAGAAGATGTACCAAATGCGATGACCCTGCTCACATTACAACGGGAAGCATGCAGCAGCAAATATGCCGCACTTAGTACGATTCAAAAACTAACTGGACAGAAATGTGAGAAGGTCGCCCTCTTAGCCGAACAGATCAACATGAATTCGAAAGCGGAAAAAACATTGGCTATTATGAAAGAACACCCTGAAAAAACAATTGTCTTTACACAGTACCGGGCAACGCAGCGCTATCTCGAACACTACTTTAGAGAAAATGGATTATTAGCCGTTTCCTTTCAAGGTAATTTCAAAAAAGGGAAAAAAGACTGGATGGTTGAACTGTTTAAGGGGCCTGCTCAAGTTTTTATTGCAACAGAATCGGGCAGTGAGGGGCTCAATTTACAATTTTGCCGACGGCTCATTAACTTTGACCTGCCTTGGAATCCGATGAAATTAGAACAGCGGATCGGACGCATTCATCGTCTCGGACAAGTTCAAGACGTACACATTTATCATCTTGCTTATGAGCAAACCGTTGAAGATCGCATGCTGACGCTGTTGCATGAAAAAATTCATTTGTTCCAGTCAGCGATTGGCAAGCTGGATGATATTTTGGAGGAAAATTGGGTGGAAGAGCATTTGCACGATGCCTTTCATCATTCAAAAAGCATTCGTGAATGGGAAATTAAAGTGCATAATCTTACTGCTGCATTGGAGTGAATTATATATGATGACTTTTCTCAAACAGTTTTTCACAGCCTGCGAGTGCCAGATTACCCATCAAGACGATCAGTCGATTACTGTAGAGTTGTCCGAACAGATGGACCGAGCAATCATGAATCGTCCTTTTTACTGGCACTATAAAGATCAGCTGAATGAAAAAGGGGCGCCAATGACTGTTTCTTTTTATGTAAAAGACACCGGTCAGCCGCTGCGTGCCCACGAAGAATACATCAGCTTCGGTTCGCCAAGGTTTCATCAGTTGCTTCACTATGCCGGACAACAGTCGCTATTTATCCGTCTATATGAAGAATGTCCATCCATAAAGCCTCTTCAACTGGAGCCATGGCTGTTCGTCCATTTTTTAATTTCGTATGAAGCAAACGGTAAAAAAGAGAGAATCGAGTCGGTCGCTCTTCATCTAATTAGTGGAACGATCCAGCGTGACTTTTTAACCAAAATAAGCGATGTTCCTTTTGCCCAAACGATCCCTTCCTTTCATTACGTGTTATCGCCGTTCATTACTCCTATAAGCGGGCTGAAGCGACTTCAGCAAATGGTAATGAACGAACTCAATCAGGAAAACCACGAATGGGCAAAAGAAGCAAAAAATAAACAGGATAAGGAAATTTCATTACTTCGTTCTTTTTATGAAAATAATCCAGATGACAGTGAAGAATATACACGTGAAAAAGAAGCGATTATCCGCCGTTTCGAACCTGCTATTCGACTATCTGTCTGGAACGGCGGACTCCTCTATTTATCTGCCGGCCGCTTTCAGACATTTACTGATGCTCAATCCGCTTTGTAAGTCGATTGTTCTCTTTATTATAAAGAAATGTAGCATAAAACTGCCGCTTCCCTCTCGTTGTCGTAATGCGAATGCTTCGTTCTATTTCTGATTGATCTAATAGCTGTACATCCGTTGTTCCTTTATTTGTTTTCATTGTAAAGGAAGCAGTGTCCGGGTTTTTTAGCACGAATCTAACCGCCATCAGTTCAACTAGCCGCATTTCATAATATTCCGTCAGCTGATCGGCTGTTTTCATTTTTGTCACTGCTGCATCTGTTGCCGTCACAGCAGCAGCACTCATTAAAAAAAGTAGTACTAGTACGTGGGGATAAATCATCCCCGATTCGTTTTTACGAAGACGCTTGATTGAATGGATAAAGCGATGTTCCTTCTTCTTCTCCATCTTGAAAGGTAACATGAATATACAATTTCCCTCCTTCGAGTGCAAAAGTCGCTTTTTTCACATTTTGCAGCATCACTTCATGCCCCTGCCCGTTTATTTGTCTCCGGAGTTTATCCTCATACTGGCTGATCGATGTGATGGACCCTTCTACTCCGTAATTGAGTTTTCCACCCGATATATGCCAGTTACTGGATTGATGCAGTTCATTGCGCAGCTGTACAATAAAAATTTCCCATTCCGTATTTTTTTCAGATTTGCTTGCTTCTACAATACGATACGCTGCATCATACAATAATGGAAATGATGCAGCACATGCCATGAACACAGTCAGTGCAATAAGAGCTTCAGCGAGGGTATAGCCCCTATCGTTCTGATACACAAACCGTTTTATCAGTAGTTGATACACACGCCTGATCTTTTCCATTCTCTGTTTCCCAAAAGATCCGGCCTGTAAAATTAGGCGTATCCATTTCATATGTGAATGAAGCGGGTACATACACCCTCGATTCTGCTTCTTCATATAATTTCCTCATTCCTTCCTGACGCTCCCATCTATTTGACGTTTCAGCTTCAATTTTCATGCAAAATGGCAAAATAAAAGTAGCTGCAACGAACAATGCGGTCAGCGCTAGAAGACTTTCAGCCAATGTAAATCCTTCTTCACTCTTCCAGAAAATAAAAACGTCCCCTTCCAATTAAAAAAATTAGTTTTGTTCGCTTCTCTTCTGATTTAAAATAAACAGTGCCAAACCGGTTCGTCATCCCCGTTTTTTGAAACATAATATCCATCATACTTCCCTTTACAGGAATGAAGTACGCGGGAATATCTCGCTCGACTAAAATGTAACGAGGATATTCATACGTGGAAATAGTATATTTGTGCAGCCCCGATTCATAAAAATTGACCTTAACATGCACATTATTCAAAATCGCATACGACTGTGCTTCAAACAAATCACGCTCCAGCTGGTTAAAAAATTGCTGTTCATTTACTTCGTTCGTTACATTCAAAATCGGAATGAGTACTGCCCCAAAGCAAGCCATAAACACCGTTAACACAAGCATCATTTCCAACAGCGTAAAGCCGCCTTCTTTATGTTTCACTTACCAAAACTGCGCCTTCCGCATCAATGGTAATATCCCCACCACCAGGGCATTTCGTTTCATCCTCTCGCAAGTATCCATCTGTTACCATCGTTTCAATGGAATCAGGAAATTTCTTATTGTCAATCCGATACGCCTGCACTTGTCCTTGTACCATATGCGCAAAAGCATCGCAGCCTTTTGCATTGATGTTCTGGCTTTGTTTTGCCACATTCGGAATCGCAATGAACAATAAGACGGTAATAACAAGTAAAACAATCATCATTTCAATAATAAGGGGTGATAACCTCTAATTTAGAGGGATATC
>NZ_LQWY01000072.1 GCF_001643235.1 Domibacillus aminovorans | reverse complement strand
CTTTTCGCCTCTTTATATCTTCCCCAATTATTTGCACCAGAACCAGATTTATTATGTTAATCCTAAATGTTCACGGAAGGTATGACCTTCATATTTCTTTCTGAAAATACCTCTTTTTTGCATTTCAGGAACAATTAGTTCAACAAAGTCTTCTAAACTACCGGGTAATGTAGGAGGCATAAGATTAAATCCGTCAGCCACACCAGCTTCAAACCAGACTTCCATCTGATCCACAATTTCGTCGGGTGTACCTATCAGCGTGTGATGTCCACCGCCTGCATTAAGATATCCTAATAATTCTCTTACTGTAGGTTGTGTATCATTAATAATTTCTAGTATCGTTTCGTAACGTCCAACTGGACCAGTAAATTCTTCTACTGGGAGTAATTGAGGTACTTCTTTATCAATTTCCCACTTAGAACAGTCTTGTTGAATAAAGAAACTCAACTGTTTTAAAGCTGTTTCAAGAGGTAATTGCTCATCTAATGCTGCTTTTTTGGCTAAAGCTTCTTCATGAGTATGACCTACATAGGTTACTAAGCCTGGAAATACTTTAATATGTCTATTGCTGTCTTCGCTTTGTTTAACTTGTTCATCTAATTTTTTACGAAATTTTTTTGCTTGCTTTAAGTTCCACGACACTGAATAGACTGCATCGGCATATTTTGCGGCTAATGCAATGCCTTGTTTAGATGCCCCTGCTTGCATTGATACTGGTTTGCCTTGCGGACTTTTTGGCGTAGTGGATGGGCCATACACTTTAAAATAGGTACCATCGTGATTAAAAGGCTGAATGTTTGAAGGATTTATCAATTTTCTTTCTTCTCGATGATGTAGAAACTCATTACTGTCCCATGAAAGAAATAACTTATTCATTAAAGCAGCGAATTCATCTGCCTTCTCATAGCGTTTGTCATGAGAAGGTAGTTCTTCCATACTATGATTTAACGCCTCTAAATCAGTCATTGACGTAACGAGATTCCAACCAACACGTCCTTTTGTAATATGGTCTAAACTTAATAGTTGTCGTGAAGCTGTGAAAGGATTAGAAAAAGTACTTGAAATTGTTGAAACTAATCCCACATGATTTGTCACTTGAGAAATAGCAGTTAAATTGACTACTGGATCAAACCAAAATGCTGGCATATCACTAGAATCTTTACCTTGAAATGATTGATTATCAGCAAAGAATACTGCGTCAAAGTAACCTTTTTCTGCTAACCGCGCTAAATATTGGTAATAATAAATGTCTCCAATACGTTCAACGCTTGAGTCAGGCATTAACCAAGCAGCTTGATGGTGTCCACAACCATACAGCAAAACACCTAAGTGTAGTTTTTTTTCTTTAGTTTTTGTCATTTGTTTACACCTCAAAATACATCATTATTAATTGTCTTGTATACTCCTTTTTTTGAAGGATTATCTATGGTAATTTAAGCTATTAGTTCATTGTCAAACCGCCATCTACTGTGAAATTTTGACCTGTAATACCGTTCGCATTTTCCGAAGATAAATAAGCGACCATATTGGCTACATCTTGAGGTGTGGTCACCTTCTTCAATGGCGTTGATTGAGCAATTAAATCGAATACTTCTGGTGTTGTAACAGCACTGGCGTCAGTCGTTTTTAATAATCCACCTGAAACTACATTCGCTTTTATACCATATAGTCCTAATTCAGAAGCGATATTACGTGTAAAACCTATTAATCCAGCTTTAGCTGTTGTATATTCGTGGTAGGGTACAACAGGATTTTGATATAAATTAGTACCTATACTTATAATACTTCCATTTTGTCGTTCAATAAATTGAGGTATGACGCTTTGAACTACATTAAATGCTGCTTTTAAAGTACCATCTAGTTGTTTTTGATAATCATCCCAAGTGAGTTCTGTGAAGGTTTTCTGTTTGTTTGGATCAAATTTGAAGTCTACTAATGCATTGTTGACTACAACATCTATTTGACCAAAATATTCCGTTGCTTTTTTTATCAATTTATCTACTTCTTTACGATTTGTTACATCAGCCTGAATTGCAATAGCATTCTCTTCACCAATCTCAGAAACGAGCTTCTCAGCAGCATCTTTGCTTTTATAGTAATTGATAACCACTTGAAATCCTTGTTGTGCCAATGTCTTTACAATAGTTGCTCCTAAACCTCTACTACTACCTGTTACTAATACTGTTCTAGTCATCATAACAACTCCTATATTTTTAATTTTGATGAAACTTAAATAATAAAATGATAGATAAAATAAAAAATACGCAACCTTCCCATAGGAAAGTTGCGTAAAAACAAATAACTACATATTAAGAATAAGGCATAATCGCTCTTTAAGTATGTATTAGAGTTTACACTTTCCTACGCTAGTTTCAGCTAGTTCAGGTTCAAAGGGTTTGAGGTAATACTCATCTCAGTTAAATAACACCCCTAGTGCATATATTTAAGTTATATTCAATATATAGTTTTTAGAAATTTACGTCAAGGAAATATGGCTAGTTAAAGTATTTCTATAACTTTGTTATTCTAAAATTAACATGTTATATCTTCTTTCATAACTAATCTATAGTATTATTATAAAAAACTTAGACATTTTTTTGTAGAGGGAAAATTAAAAGGTTCTGGTGCAAAAACTTCAAGACAGTTGCAAATCATCTTTAAATCTTGGAAATACTGATACTATTACTCTAAAAAAGGTGCGTGATCAGTATGGAAAAGCAACATTTATTCAAGTGGAAACATTATCATCATGATATTATTTTACAAACAGTAAGATGGTACCTACGGTACAACTTGAGCTTTCGGGATTTGGTAGAATTGATGGAGGTACGGGGCTTATCCATTGCTCATACAACGATCATGCGTTGGGTTCATCAGTATGGTCCTGAACTAGACAAACGAATCCGTCGTCATCTCAAGCAAACCAATGACTCTTGGAGAGTCGATGAAACCTATATCAAAGTAAAAAGTCAATGGATGTACCTGTATCGTGCTGTTGATTCGAAAGGAAATACCATCGATTTTTACCTAAGCAAAACAAGAAATCACAAGACTGCAAAGCAGTTCTTCAAGAAAGCTTTGCAGTCTTTTCATAATTCTGAGCCTCGTGTCGTGACAGTCGATAAGAATCCGGCTTAC
>NZ_LQWY01000071.1 GCF_001643235.1 Domibacillus aminovorans | reverse complement strand
TTCGGGTGCTCCCTTTAAATGTAAGTGTTTTGCAGTGCTCTCAAATTTAGAACGGGGTTATGCTTGTTTTAGGTTTTAAAATTAAATAACTTTATTGTCTTTTTACACAAGGTTTCCCCCATTTTCGCAATCGCAAAACTGCGCAGTTTTGCGCAGATAAATGAAAAGGGCACTATCCTTAGTGAATAGGATAATGCCTGTATAAAATAGGGGAACATCCTCCATCCCAAGCGTAAGTAAGTTGCTTTTTGTTTTTGAATCAATCGCTTTATTGATTCCTACTCGATTCGAAATTTGTTAATCAAGTATCTTGATTAAGCCAAATATCACAAAGACTCGACTTAGCCAATTCTTTTAATTGATTAGTTGAAACAAATTCAATATTTGATAACAATAACCCTCCTTGATAAAACAAGGAAGGTTATTGTTATACTGCTTTTATATATTAATGTCTTGATGATCCTTGTTTAACTTCTTTATATTGTAATGGAGCATTGTCATCCTTCAAACTTTCAATAACATCTGTTGTTACCGCCTTTGCTAATTTTTTGGAAGCTTCATTATCACTTCTAAAATGAACACCCATTTTCATTCTAGAGTTCGCTACATCGGTCGCTATTTTTTCTAAATGTTCTTTTTCGTGAGGGAAAAAATAGGATAGGATATTAGCTGCTGACCAGGCTGTTGTCGTATGTCCTGCTGGATAAGAAGGATGAGCTGGTACCTTCATCCCTTCAGGTAATGTAATAGAAGGGTCTAAATCGGTTGGTCTTGGGCGCAAGTATTCGTATTTCCCTTCAAATGTCGCTGTAAGACCTGTATAAATAGCTCCTGAAACGATAGCATGGACTCGTGCTGCTTCTGGTCCAGTTAAACCGTATTTCTGAACTAGTTCTTCAGTAATTTCAAACCAAAGAGTGTTTGGACTTGCTGTATTTTGCCAACGACGGATAAATTCCTCGTCTTCCTTTGTACGATTTTTTGTCAGCTCTTTCAATTCTTCTACTTCACTTTTTGTAACGGATGAATCGTTTGCAGGCGGGATATCAACCTTATAAGACTTTCCATCCTTAAGCTCAAGCCCCTTCCAGTCACCTGCTTTTGGTGATACAGGATTTTCATGTGTCCAGCCCATTCCTTTATTGATTGAGGGTTCTTTTTGCTGCCCTGTTTCTGTATTTTTTGTTTGTTCTGAACTACACGCTGATAACATGAAAAGCATTAAGATGGTAAAGGAAGTTATTAAATATAACTTTATCTTTTTTTGTTCCATAATATTCTCTCCTCGTATATTAATAGTAAGAGATTTTACTATTAATATGACATTTGATGTTACTTCATATGATAATATTTATAAAGTCAGATACAACCATCCTCTTTGTCGTTTTTTTAACCATCCACTTTTTGATTTCCACATTATTAACTGCGTTTACAAGCTTGTTTATCGAGTTGTTAAATTTTACCTTTAATATCATATTTTTGACCGTTTTTATAAAGCAGACCAAACTAGAACTGGAAAAGGTACAGGCCTAGGTTTACCGATTGCAAAAAGCTTAATGGAAAAAATGAACGGGAGCCTTACTGCTGAGTTAATGGAAAACCAATTATTTATGAAGTTAGAATGGGAAATTTAGTTTGATTTATTGGTTTTATGTGTTTTAAGGAAAAGCATTTGGATGGGTAAGCTTTCAATCTTTTTATGGAAGACCTGCTTATAATAGAACTGCTGAGATAAGTATTTATCTTCATCAAGATATTAGAGGTAAGGGTATTGGCAAATTTATTATAAAGAAGGCAATAGAAACTTGTCCTAAACTTCAAATTAATACCTTACTTGGATTTATATTCGGACACAATGAACCTAGTCTTCGTCTATTTTCTAGTTTTAATTTCGAAAAATGGGGACATTTACCGAATGTTGCAGAATTAGATGGCATTGAGAGAGATCTAATCATTCTTGGTAAAAAGATTTCTTGATATCTTTTATATGATAAAAGCGTAATTTATTAAACTCCCATGAAAATTAAAATCTCCGATTTAGAGAAAAAGG
>NZ_LQWY01000070.1 GCF_001643235.1 Domibacillus aminovorans | reverse complement strand
CAGGACGCCGCCAGGCAACGAGAAGAACAGCGACAGCTGTTCTTTTTTGTTTGTCCATTAAAATAGTTATTTGTTTTATGCAAAAAGAACAGAATTTTATCCTCCTGTCATAGCAATAGCCCCGCCTACGCTGAATGCTTTGATGGCAACCTTTGCTGTCCACCCAATATCATTATAAAAGAAAGCGCTTTCAAATTTGAAGGTTATTGTACACTAAATTCGACATATAGCCTTATAAAAATAGTTCTGCTCGCTAAATTTTGTCAGTTTGTGAACTACCTATCGCTTATCATTTATCGGTTGCTTGAAGTGTGAGATTCTAGAAAGTAATTGCTATGGTGCGACAGTATCAAACCCGAAAATCAAAGAAAGCGCTCATGAAGAGTATGATCTGACTCCGTCCTCCCTTGACAGGTGGATTCAGATTCAAAAGGAGTACTTTTACATAAATAAACCGATTCTCTTTTTTTATGATTGAGAATCGGTTGGTGGGTCACTTTGATAATGTTGGTTAGTTAAAATCATTTATATCCGTCCTACCCTTTTATTCATTTTTGTAAGATTCGTGTTTTCTAAAGCCATTTTTATTTTTTTTCAAAGATTGTGCCGTTTTCCCATGCTTTTGTAAGTTCTTTACCGTATATTTTCATAGCATTTGTGACAGATGTAATAACTTTACTCATGTACATAATCTCCTTTCTATTCGTGGATCTGTTTTGTCATTTCGTATTTCTTAAAATACGCCTTTACTTTTTCTTTTTGTCAATAACTGAGCCATTTTCCCACGCTTTTGTCATTTCTTTTCCATACAATTTCATAGCTTTTGTAATGGTTGTCACAACGTTATTCATGTAAGTAATCCCCTTCCTAATTGGTATGTCTTTATTATCGTCCCTTTATGTCCTTTTTACAAAGTCAATGAAAACGTAAACATAGCCAATGAAAACGATAACATGGGTAATGAAAACGAAATCATCTCTATTTTTCTTAGTTTTTCATTATTTATCTCTTTATTTCTTAGTTTTTCATTTTTTATCTAATTAATTTCAAGCTGTTGTGATTGATTTCTATGGGGAGAAAGATGAAGAAAAGTAATATGTAAAAAAGGATGAGTGAGCAAACAAGGTGCTACAACCTTAGAGCGAAGGGCATCGTACATAAAAGTCCTCTTTATTTATAAGCATATGGACAATCCTACAATCAAATCTAGCATTTTTTCATATTTTAATAAGAGTAAGACAGTAAAAATGAAAGGGGGAATATTACTTGGGACACCCTCACCGAAAAGATAAATGTAAAAAGAAGAACGACCATCATCGAAAAGATAAATGCAAAAAGAAGAACGATCATCATCGAAAAGATAAATGCAAAAAGAAGAACGATCATCACCGAAAAGATAAATGTAAAAAGAAGAACAATCATCATCGAAAAGATAAATGTAAAAAAAGATAAGTGTAAAAGGCCTTTAAAAGAACCTATCGAGCTTTTTTCATAACGGTAGCAAATACAACATAAAAGCAATTATGTTGTATTCAAAGCCCGATATTCTATAATAACGGACACTAATGGTACAGCCGCGACAATAATGAGTTTACCAGCGTAGATTGAACCAAGTGCCTTAATTACTCCTCCAAATAAAAATTACAGCACCGTTTTTAAACACCTCCTTAGAGGGGTGTTTTTTATGTTTAATTTGGTTTATGAAATAAATGGCATTATGTTGCACTTCCCCGCTTAGATTTGAGGAGGAGAGTTGTTTTTAACATACATTGGATTAATTCTAAATAGTATGTATCGTAACCTTTAATAAAAAGGAGGGGTTTGTTTATGAGTTCAAAATCACATCACAACAAAGATAAAAGGAAGAGTGATTGTAAACATAGGCAGGAGCAAGAAATGCAAGAACAGACACATGTGCATGAATTTGTAGCCAGCACTAAGTTAGCTGAAGAAGGGGACGATAGACATAATCATCGTTTTGCGGGGGTTACAGGTGAAGTGATCCCTAAGGGGGGTAGTCATGTACATGTACTATTCACTAATACCGATTTTTTGGATCATCATCATGAGGTCGGAATAGAAACAGGTCCTGCTATTCCTGTGGGCAATGGCAAACATGTACATTTTGTCAAAGGTAGAACTACACGAGATGATGAGCATGTCCATAAGCTTGAATTTGCTACATTAATCCAAAAACCTCTTGTGTAAATTGTAAATAAATGAAATGATTAGGTAAGATAAATAATGTTCTATCCCTAACATATGTAAATGAATCAATGAAAGTCCAATGTAACATAAAGTAAATTATATTGTATTGAAAACGCCCCGGATTTTAAAGATCCGGGGCGTTTTTTTATTGTTCATACTTTGACTTATGTTAATTCTTCTTGAATGCAGCCAGAGGAGTTTTTTATAACGTTTCTTAATAGAACTCCCATGAAAATTAAAATCTCCGATTTAGAGAAAAAGGCA
>NZ_LQWY01000069.1 GCF_001643235.1 Domibacillus aminovorans | reverse complement strand
TAAGGACTTAATTAAACTGTGTCCATGAAACTATACTAACTCCACCTCAACAGATCGTCTTAATTGGAAATTAGTGAAAAATTTGAATAAAAGAATTAAAGGAAGAATACGTAGGATAACTAATAACTATTCAGGAGGTACTACTTATGATTCTTTTTAGTAAAACAATTTTAAAGAAACTAAAAGAGGCAGAGCTTATGATTGAGCCGTTCACTTCATCTCAAGTTCAACCTGCATCTATTGATTTACTTGATACTGTCGCAATAAGTAAAATGATTATGGATAGCTACCTATTTTAACTAAGTTTACTTTTCAATGAAGGAGTATTTCTTGCAGTTTGTTGTTTCCGCTCTTTTTTTCTTATCTATATATTTCCCGTTATTCTTGTTTACGGAACGTTATCCTCATTTATTAGTGAGTTCACTGCAAACCGTATCTCTAAACATGCATCGGAAAGATTAAAAATAATCTATTCTGCTATTTTTCATAGTTTGTTTGGTTTAATTTTATTATGGTATAGTTTATTTGTCTCCCTACTATTTTTTACTGTCGACCCATTTTTGAAGGCGAAATGAAAGAGTATCGATTTAGTCAGGTACTGAGTATCTTTGTATTTCCAATTTTTCTTTTGATAAAAGACTGAGCTTCAATTGTTTCTAGTTATATAATTAAATCCTCACGAAAAAATAATCGAATAAAAAGGGAGAGGAAAGGCTTACTTTGTCTACTTTTTTACAATTAAATACAATATTTATTAGTATCTTAATAGAAGCATTTCCGTTTGTGTTAATCGGTGTTTTTGTCGCGGGATTTATCCAAATGTTTGTTAGTGAAGAAATGATCGCAAAAGTAGTGCCGAAGAACCGCTTCCTGGCTGTTTTATATGGAACACTGATTGGCGCTTTATTTCCGGCTTGTGAATGTGGAATTGTTCCGATTGTCCGCAGGTTATTATTAAAAGGGGTACCTCTTCATACAGCGATTCCATTTATGTTAACAGGGCCCATTATTAATCCTGTCGTATTATTTTCTACTTATATCGCATTTGGAAATCAGTGGGATATGGTGCTGTATCGGGGGGGATTGTCTTTGGTCGTTGCCCTTTTAATCGGTATTCTTTTATCTTATCAATTTAAAGGCAATGAACTCCTGAAAAAAGCAGCTCATACTCATACACACAGTCATCAGTCTGCTTCTCAAACATTCTTAAAGAAGTTTATCGACATGCTTCGTCATGCGGTGGATGAATTTTTTTCTGTTGGTAAATATTTAATTATCGGCGCTTTTATTGCCGCATCGATGCAGACATTTTTGAAAACATCTACGTTGATTGAACTTGGTCAAACAGAGGCAACCTCTTCACTGGTCATGATGGGATTGGCCTATATTTTATCACTATGCTCAGAGGCTGATGCTTTTGTCGCCTCGTCCTTTAGAGGAACATTTTCAACAGGTGCATTGGTGGCCTTTCTCGTTTTTGGACCGATGGTTGATATTAAAAATATGTTAATGATGCTTAGTGTATTTAACAAACGATTTGTTTTTAGTTTAATTGGTTCTATTGCGCTGTTTGTATTTCTAGGCTCACTGCTCTTGTAAGGAAGGAGGAAATAAATGTTTCGTGCATTGGTTTTAATAGTCTTTACGTATTTCTTTCAACATCTTCATACATCGGGTAACATATCGAAATATATTAATATGAAATATGAATATATTTCGTATATCGCTATTTTTACGTTTGCTATTCTCACGATTGTGCAAATATATACCCTTGCCACAACTTCTGAAGATGAGCATTGCTGTGATCATTCACATGAGCATGAAAAAGATAAACCGCTGTTTTGGAGATGGATACATTATGGAATTTTTATTTTCCCATTGGTGACAGGCCTTTTTTTACCAATTGCAACGCTTGATTCAACTCTTG
>NZ_LQWY01000068.1 GCF_001643235.1 Domibacillus aminovorans | reverse complement strand
TTCAATCAGATCGTAAGATCGATAAGTGGTGGGTAGTTCAATATCGAATTTGCCAAGCTACACAAAAAGTTTTTTGTCCCGTTCAGCATCTTTGAAGAATATTGGCTTGAAGCGCGTAACGGAGGAAGAAAATCAATTCCAATTGAGGCGTTGGAATATCATTGTCCGGAAATTAAGGCCACTCGTGGCGTTGCGATAGATTACTTAATTCATTGTGAAAGGGAGAGAAAGCATGACAAAACAATCGATTGATTTAAATACGCTTGCAGAAGGTGGAATGGCAGAGCAGGTAGGCATTGAAATGCAAAAGGTCTATGAAAATATAGCTGATCCAAATACAGATTGGAAGAAAAAACGCACGATCACTGTGAAGCTGACCTTTGAAGCGGATAAAAAAAGGGATTTGGCCTATGTCGATGTGGAAACAAAATCGTCACTGGCACCAATGCAGTCCGTTGGTACAAAAGTGATTATTGGTCGTGACGAAGTGGGTGATGTACAAGGTGCCGAATTAAAGTCTGGGGTACCTGGCCAGCTGTTCATTGATAACGATGGAGATATCGCGAAAGACACCGGCGAAAAAGTTGGAGAGGAAGACAGTCCACCGCCTGCCGCTGAAAAAGAGGGAGAATCAAGCAAGATTCGTAGGGTCAACTTTAACTAAAACTAAAATTATATGAGATGAGGAATTCACTATGTTGAAAGAAGCATTGCAGTACATTATCGGATTAAAACGCCCGGAAATCGTTGAAACAAAAGATGGGAAAACCTATACGCCTGTTTCCTTAACACGACTGGATCGTGAACATGATGTAGCGCCAATTGAGTTACGCAGTTTGTCCGGTCTTGTTGATTACGTCCAGTCTAATTTTGATCATGAGCGGAAATTGCTCATTCATGTTGAGTCGCCACGGTCAGTCAGAGTGTACGATGCACTTAATGATGAAAATGACCGCCGCACATACGTAAAAGCAACAGCTATGCTGCCAAGTATCATTTTTGAACGATATATGGACCGTGAAAACTTCAATGTGCAGCTACAGGCGTGCTTTGTTAAAAACGAAGATCGGGACAGTGTATTAAAACTGATCAGCTCTATCGTCGAAGATAATTCCCTTAAAACGGAGGATACAGGCATAACGCAGCGTGTGACAGCAAAGACAGGTATTACGTCTGTAGGTGTAGAGAACGTTCCGAATCCGGTCACATTGAAGCCGTTCCGAACGTTTGTAGAAGTGACACAGCCTGAATCGGAATTTATCCTGCGATTGAAAGAAGGCCCGAACGTGGCATTGTTTGAGGCGGATGGAGCGGCATGGGAGCTCAATGCGATGGCAAGCATCGCTGAATATTTGAAAGAAAATCTTGCTGCTGAAATTGCAGATAAAAAAGTATACGTCATCGATTAATCAATACGGGAGCGGCTGCCGATCGTGGCCGCTCCACTTTCAAAAAGGAGAGATTCAATCATGTTTGAAATTTTCACGTTTTTGTTTTCAGTAGCTGCTTTTGTTGTGTCGATCCTTGCTTATGTGAACTCAAAAGGTTAAAGAAAGATGATTTAATGGCGAACCGTGGGTCAATTGATCAACAGTAGACACAAACTATTCACTAAAAAAAGGAGAGCAAAATGACAAAATCTTATACGTTTCATAATGTGACTGTCACTTTAGATGAGGGTGATACCTACGAAGTAATGTACTATCACAAAGGCTTTTTATTTGTGGACATGGGCAGCGAAAGAATCAGCTTTGTTCCTATTCATGCCGATAACCTATTGCCTGTTATCCAAGATCCTTTAATTGAACCACCCGCCACTTAGAACTCTTACGAGTTGCTTGAAG
>NZ_LQWY01000067.1:353537-420465 GCF_001643235.1 Domibacillus aminovorans | reverse complement strand
TTGTTGGAAGCAATTTCACTTTGACGGTGATGGTCTGCGACATGTTATTCACCCCCTTGTTTTTTGTTGTTCGACATAACGCTTGATGGTTTCGCTGGATACATTTCCTGCGGTAGAAACGAAATAGGAGCGTGTCCATAAACTTGGCAAGTGCCGAAGGTGCGGAAACTCTTCACGCAATTTTTTAGAAGTCACCCCTTTGATTTTTGCCATCGTATCGGCAGGACTTAATGATGGGAGTGCGTTGAGAAACAGATGCGTATAGTCTTTGTCGCATTCAAGAGCGACAATCACAATTTGCAGTTCCTCACACACTTCATGTACCAACTCTTTGAATCGCTGTTCTACCTCTGTTTGCAGAAAAATCTTTCTTCTATATCGAGGACAGAACACAAAATGATAGTTCAATAACGACACGGTTGTGCTTGTTCTTCTGTATTCATTCATATATACATCGTATCAGTTTGGTCACTATACAGCAACGAATAAGGGACAAAAAAGAGTGAAATCTTCAAATACTTGAAGTACCACAAACCTTCGGTTTCTTCGTGGTACTCCGTATTTGACCTCACTCTCATCCCACCCCTAAAGGGGGTGCTATCGGGCTTTCACGTTCAGAACATCTGTAAAACGCTTTGCGGTATTTGATTGGCTTGTACCATCATGGCCATGGAGGCTTGGGCAAGGATGGATGCTTTGACTTGGTTCATCGTTTCTTTCGCCATGTCGGCGTCTCTAATTCTTGATTCGGCTGCGGTGAGGTTTTCGTCTGCGGTGTTTAAGTTGTTGATGGTGTGTTCGAGCCGGTTGCTGTAGGCGCCGAATTTAGATCTTTGTGATGAGACTTTTTGGATGGCTTCGTCGAAAATGGTGATGGCGGCTGATGCGCCGGATGTCGTTGTAACGTTGACCGGTCCACGGGCTGATGTAATGCCGAGCGCGCGGGCGCGCATATCGGCCATTTCAATGGTCATCGTCTGACGGGCGTTCGCTCCTACTTGGATGGTAAACGATGGTTTTGAACCGTCGAGCAGGTTCATCGTATTGAACTGGGTCGTGCTGCCGATGCGGGTAATTTCTTCGGTGAGCTGATTGATTTCCTTTTGAATGGCTTGACGGTCGGTGTCGGTGTTTGTATCGCTTGTGGCTTGGACGGAGAGTTCGCGCATTTTCTGGAGGATCGCGTGTGTTTCGTTCAGCGCGCCTTCTCCGGTCTGGATCATGGAAATGGCGTCCTGCGCGTTGCGGGATGCCTGGTTCAGTCCGCGAATTTGCGCACGCATTTTTTCAGAAATAGCAAGACCAGCTGAATCATCAGCGGCACGGGTAATTCGCAGACCGGATGAGAGCCGCTCCATCGCGGTTGCTTGTTGCTTTAGCGCTGAATTGTACATACGATGCGCGTTTATCGCCATAATGTTGTGGTGGATTCTCATGTAGATTCTCCTTTCTTTCAAAGTTCTTTATCTATTATATGGACTAGATTAGAATCTATTCCGAAAAGTCCACTCACAACAATTGAGACTCACACCTATTTTCGCAGATTCGCACACAATAGCTAAGATCCGCACCTATTTCACCAGATTCGCTCACATTTATATCATTTCATATAAAAAACTCCCATCCGATATTATTTCGGTGGGAGTTTGAGTAGTCCGGCGAGGTTTTCTATGCCGGCTGAGGCGGATTTGTTTTCGTCGCCGATTTGGAGGTAGATTTCTTTTCGGTGGATGTCGACGTGTTTGGGGGCGTCGATGCCAATTTTGACTTGGTCGCCAGAGACGGAGACGATGGTGATTTCGATGTCGTCTCCGATCATGAGGGCTTCGCCAGGTTTACGGGTAAGAACGAGCATCGCTTATCCCTCCTTCACGGCGCCACTTGGAAACAAGGCGTGGCGTGTTTCGTACGCTGTACCTGTTAAGATGACTTGGCGTCCGGTCTGGTTTTGTTTGTTGATGACGATAGGCGCCTGCAAGTTGGCGGTAGTTTGTTCAAATGGATCTCGTACAGTCAGGATGGTTAAAAGGGTGACGTCTTCTTTTTTTTCAATCGCGAGTGCTTCGAGTGAAGCATCGTCGATTTTAATGTGGTAGTCCAGGAAAAACGAAAATGGATCGGTGACGACAAAGCTTAGTTCCGGTGTAGTGATAGATTGAAGTGCATAAAAAACAGTATTTCCCGGGAAAGCGAGCAAAACGAATTTTTTCTCGTCTTCAAAACCGGGCAATCCGTTCGCAAATGTTAGTATATCGGCTTCCTGAAGCTCTTTTTCATCGTGGTATTTCGTTTCAATTTTCACACTCATCACCCTTTTAAACAGTTTTATTTACAACTTGAAAATCAATGGATGGGTATTGCTTCAGTTGAACCTTCACACTGCCGGGCTGATAGTTGATAATCGGTTTGTTCGCGCGTGTATGATTTTCAACTGGCCTGGCCTGTGCGTCAATTCGAACGTCACCCGGCTCGTAGTTGATCTTGACACTTCCGTGCGACGGCACCCATGCGAGGCCGGTTTCGTAGTTGCGGGTGTTGCTTCTAGCAGCCTGCATGGCGATCGCATTGCCGCCTTTATGAATGTCGGCGAGTTCGCGGCCTTCTGCAGCCCGGCGGCCGGTACCTTCAAGCGCTTTTTGTCTACCTTCTGACGCCGCTTCTTTAATGCGCTGAAAAATATGCTTCCGGTCCATATCGGCCCACGCCTGCGTTTGATCAATCGTGAGGCGGCCCGGTGTTGTCGTAATGTTCATTTCTGCTTTCGGCTGACGAATATCAACCGTCGCCTGTGGCTGCTCTATCGACAGGCGGCTCGGTGTCGTGGTAATGCCGAGCCGAGCCTTCGTTGTATGAATTTGAACGGTTGATATGTTCATCTGTGAACGCTCCTTTTAACGGAGATAATCCATCAATGTTGGCTGAATAATGCGGGAGCCGACAGATAGGGCCGCTTTATGAACCGTTTCCTGCACCGTCAGCTCTGTGACGACTTTCTCAAAATCTACGTCTTCATTTTCGGATAGAATGCGTGAAGCGATGACAGCCTGCTCCGCCATGCGGGATTCCATTAGTTCAATCCGGTTAAAGCGAGCTCCAATTTTGGCACGGGCTGTCGAGTTATCTGCAATACGTGAATCCAGTTTATCAAGAAGGCCGCTCAACTGTGCACCGGTTGATCCGTCACCTAGCGCCGTGACAACTTCATCTACCGTCGAAAAAAGATCTTCAGAAAATGCTTCGCCAGGGCTAATATTTACTTGAATGTAGACACCTTTTGACAGTTCTAATTCCATTTTCCCTGCGTTATCAGAAACCGTTGTGCCCGTAGCTGTTACGCTGACAGGCTTTGTCGCTGTCGCGGATCCGTTGAACAAATATTTTTCGCCGAACTTTGTGTTGGCAATTTCCACTAAATGTTCTTTCAGCTGTGCCACTTCAGCTTTTGCCGCTTCCCGCTGTTCGCTATCGTACGTGTCATTGGACGTTTGCACGACGAGCTCACGTATGCGGTCAAGCGCGAGTTTTGCTTTATCAAGCGCGGAGTCGGAATTTTCGACCCAGTTATACGCTTCGCTGAAATTCCGCTGATATTGTTCGACTTCTGCCAAACTCCGGCGGTACGTCATCCCTTTCATCGCGACAACAGGGTCATCAGATGGACGGGTAATTTTCTTCTGACTGCCGACTTGCGTGTTTAATGTATCAAGCCGTGCGAGACTCGCAGTTAAGTTTTTCATCATGTTCGATGACAGCATCGATTGCGTTACGCGCATGCTCTCAGCTCCTTCGTTTAACGGCCGGCTACGCCCATGCCGTTAATAATTTTATCAAGCACTTCATCTACAATGGTAATCATCCGTGCCGCACCATTATAGGCGTGCTGAAATTTAATCAAATTGGTCATTTCTTCATCAAGCGATACAGAAGAAACCGAATCCCGGTTCGTCTGAACAGCCCCAAGTAAAACATTTACGTTTCGTTCCATCCGGCTCGCCTGCTGTGAGTCTACACCGAGCCTTCCGATCACGCCTTCATAAAAGGAATTGAGTGAGCCTGTTTTAATCGGCAAATCGGTCGGGATCGTGTACGTATTCGTTGTCCCAAGCAACTCAATCACATTTCCTGGATTCAGCAGATGACTGCCGATATTCGCAAGGTTCAACGCGTTTTTGCCATCTCCAATATTCACCGAACCATCGGCGTTTTTTGGGACAGCTGACGCCGCGATTTCTTTTGACGTGATCGCAGAAAGGCGAATGGACCCAGCTGCGCCTGCATAAGGCAATCCAGATGCCGACGTGTCCGTCACAAAAATATCTTTTCCCGGATTTCCTTCCGCATCATAGCCTAATTTATGAATGCCATTAAACAATTCTTTTAATGAATAGGCTAACTTATCCAGTTCGTCAATCATATTTTGAAACGTGCCGACCGTCGCCTCTTCAAGCGTCGTCGCATCGCCGTCTGTATCTTTTTTTCCTTTATAGCCATACGCTTCAATTAAGCCGCGAATTTCGCCTTGAGAAAACGAAACAGCACCGTTGCTGTCAATAAGCGAAATAGGTGTGACCGCTCCGGCCGTATCACTTTTATCATGCGTGACGAGATGCATCTCGTCAATGCGGTTGCTGCTGGCCGGAACATCGGTTGTGACCGGCAGGCTTGCGCTAAAACTGAACTGCTTATATTCCGTTTTATTAATAATTTCGGTTTTGTTTCCAGCTGTGTCGACTATGCTAATTTTAAAAATACCTTCTGCAATCGGCGAGTCATTGCCACCGCTTTCTTCTGTCTCAATCGATATATTCATATATTGAGACAATTCATCCACAAGACGATCCCGTTCATCGTACAAGTCATTCGGAAGGTAACCATTCGGCTCGACTTCGCTAATTTGTGCATTAACATCAAACAGTTTTTGAATAACTGAGTTCGCCGCACTGAGCGTAACACCGATTTGGTTACCAAAGTCTTTTTTCACAGCCGTTAATGAATCAGACATATAGTTGAATGTGTCCGTAAGCGATTGTAAACGCTCGAGCACAACACCGCGTGCCCCTTCGTTTTCAGAAGAGCTGGCCAAATCTTCAAGTGACTGCCATAGCTCTGTCATCGTCGCTGCTAATCCTTCTTCTGTTGGTTCATTAATGATGTCTTCTACTTTCGTCAATGCATCCGCACGGGCATTCCAATAGCCAAGCTTCGTGTTTTCCGTCCGGTACTGTACGTCGAGAAACGAATCCCGAATGCGTTGAACAGATCCTGCTTCTACGCCCGTCCCCATTTGACCAGGAATGTTCGGACGGTTTAAGCCGACAGCAGGATACGGCGTTGTCGTTTGAAAGTTGATACGTTGCCGCGAAAAGCCCGGTGTGTTCGCATTGGAAATATTATGACCAGTGACGTACAGAGCACTTTGCTGTGTAAACATGCCGCGTTTGGCGACTTCGAGTCCCATAAATGTTGATCTCATATTGTTCTTCCTTTCTTATGCTTTCGAGTCAAATAAAGGTCCCGATGCAGGGCCTTCATTGTCTCCGTCCGCTGCATACGTGCCAGAATCAGCCGGTGCCAGCAAATCAAGTTGCAAGTGCACGAATTGAAGTGACTGCTCGACAAGCTGAACATTCAGCTCGTTTACCTCTTTTAACTGTGACAGCACATCAATCAGTTCATCGCGCACTGCTTCTGCACGAACTTGTTCCTCTTGCGGCAATGATGGCAGCAACTCGCTGACTGTTTCATCCGATTCACTCGCGCGCCGCTTTTCTAAAATCGTAATGGCGCCGACATGCTTCTGTTCTTCCCGGACAATTCGATTTAACTCATCCATGTCGCCTTTTTTAACGGCATCGGTTTTTAACTGTGCCAACTGCAGAAGACTTTTATGAAGCGCCAGCTGTTTTTCGAGCGTGTCTACAAGCATGACAAGGAAGCCCCCCTACGTATATATGTTAATGAGCAGTCCTTGAATTTCGCCCACTTTATTCAAAATATCAAGATGTGATTTTTCTTTATTGATGACCTCGTTTGCAAGCTGCGTCAGGCGGCTGTCGACTTCTTTAACGATTTTGTACACTTTCGTCCGGCCGCGCCGGTTAAACCCACGCTGTTCTTCTAATTGAAGACCGCTGTTGACCGCTTCTTCCATAAATTCTTTGACCATTTTTTTATATTTACGCAAGTCATCGATTGTCCGGTGCTCGGCTAACTTTTCACCTTGCGTTTCAATCTCTTTCATCATGCCGGTCATTTTTTCAAGCGCCACATTTTGACGTTTATTTGAAATAACATCGGTGAATGACACCGATGCTTTTGCTGTTTCTTCTTTACGTTCCGTCCGATTGAGCGCGATTTTGCTTACTCGGTTCACTTCCATTGCCGTTCACCTCAAATATTATTGAAGAAGCTGAAGAATGCCTTGCGGAAGCTGATTCGCCTGAGCGAGCATTGCCTGACCAGCCTGATTCAAAATGTTATTCCGCGTAAACTGTGTCATTTCTTTCGCCATATCAAGGTCGCGGATACGTGACTCAGCTGCCGTTAAGTTTTCATTCGCTGTCTGTAAGTTCGTTACTGTATGTTCGAGACGGTTTTGAATCGCCCCAAGATTACTGCGTTCTGCGGAAACAAGACGAATGGCCTTGTCAAAAATCGTAATCGCCTCAGATGCTTTTTCCACTGTGCTAACATCTGCACCTGTTGTGGCATTACCTTTAACACTGTCAAAAGTAGTCGCAATACCGAGCTTTTTCGCATCCATCGGGCTCAAATCCAGCGTCAACATCTCCGACTCGTTTGCTCCGATCTGGAAAGCAAGAGAAAGGGATCGTATGTCTGTGTCATAGTCAGCATCTGTTAAAACAACATTATAATCAGAAGTAGCAGTAATAGTTAATACATTTCCGGAACTGGTTGCATCGCTCACACCCGATGCAATGGCTGCTATGGCATCGTCAGGTGTAGTAAAAGAATCAATACTTATATCAGGTGCTGTTGCCGTTCCAGAAACAAATGTATATTCTGTGCCATCAATCTCAATTTTGTCTCCCGGTTTTGGAATCTCGCTAAACGTTAACGTGAAAGATTCACCTGAAGCAAGTGTTTTTGTCCATGGATGATTTCCTGTAAAATCACCTTCCGCAAACGCTTCTTTTTTCCCGCTGAATAAGATTTTTTGGTTAAATTGCGTTGTGTCCGCAATACGATCGATTTCATGAGTAAGCTCGTTGATTTCTTCTTGAATCGCTTCACGATCCGTATCTTCAAGCGTCCCATTCGAAGCTTGTACTGACAATTCACGCATACGCTGCAAAATTTCATGCGTCGATGAAAGTGCTCCTTCTGCTGTTTGAATGAGTGAAATCGCATCGAGCGAGTTGCGTTCAGCCATTCCCAATCCACGCACTTGAGAACGCATCTTTTCAGAGATCGCAAGCCCCGCTGCATCATCTGCAGCACGGTTAATACGAAGACCGGATGATAGTTTTTCAAGACTCTTTGATGTGGCATTGCTCGTATTGTTCAAGTTTCGGTATGCGTTTAGCGCTTGAATGTTATGGTTTATTCTCATCGGTTATTTCCCCGTTTCGAGTATATTTGTCGGCTGCTCTTCGATGAAGACGTTTTGTTCGTACGCATTTTGTTTTCGTTTAACGGGTCTCACCGGTGCGGTTTTTAATGCTTCGTTCCAGGTGTCAGACAGCGTTTGAAATAGCCGCTCTGCTTCTGAAAGCTTTATGGCGTCCTTTTTCAAATTGGCCTGCACGACGGTGTCGGCAATGAAGTTATACACCTGGTCCAGCTGATCAGCGATGATGCCCGCTTCGTAGTTCAGTCCTGCGCCAAGTCGTTCTAATATATCATTAATTTTTTGCATCGAGCGGTTCGCTTCAAGAATGTTTTCTTGATGTATGTACCGGGCTGCTTTTGTAAATTGTTCCAGCCCCGCTTCATATAGTAAAGCCGTCAGTTGCTGCGGCGTTTTCTGGTAAACTATTTCTTTTGTGATCCATTCCATCGTTTTCCCACCTCATTTAATTGTATCGGCAGAATACGACAAAGTTTAATATGTGGAATCCATTTCTTCAATTAAAATCAACATTTCGGCGATGACTGAATACAATTGCGGCGGAATGGAGTCGCCGAGGTCGATGTCGAGCAGTTCAGATAATAAGGATGCGTCTTGTTCCATCGGGATCCCGTGCTGATTTGCGAGTTCAAGAATTTTGGCCGCCAGCGCACCTTTCCCCTGCGCAACGACTGTCGGTGCATTTCCTTCTTCATAGCGAATCACAGCGGCAGATGGGCCGTTCAGTTTGCGGCGGTTAATCTGGTTGTAGTAGCTCATATCGTGAAATCAAACCCTTTCGCCATTGAAGTTTTCTCTTGTTTTGTCGTCGTTGCTTCCTGTTCTTTCGCTTGAAATTCACTAAACTGAACGGAACCAACACGATAGCCGATGTCCGCCAGCCGATCTTTTAAAACGACCGTGAGCGGCTCCATTTTTTGCTGAAAATCCGGTTTATCATTTTGTACTTTAATAGACAAGTTTTTGTCAGCTGACGATATCGTAATGCCGACCGGTCCTAATTTTTTCGTATCGAATAAAAAGTAGACGGAGCAATTCTCCCAATCCACTTGATCGCCGCCATTTTTGGACCGGATAAAGACGTTCACGTTTTCAGACTGGCCGCCGAGTAAAAACGGCAATGACATCATCATCGACTGCAGTCCGGGATCTGCTTTGCTTAACAGTTGCTGTCCGGTTAACGTCGTCGTCATCTGTTCTGGTTTTCCGTCTGCCGCTTGCTGATGCATCTGACTTAAAAGGGCTTGCTTAACAGATGGAGGCATGTCTACTTTTTCTCTCGAGACAAGCGCTACTGCCTGCTCGTGTTCGTAGGTAAATCCGGCCGCGCGAACGAGCTCAAATGCGTGACGGGCCGTCGGTGTTTCGTATAATCCAGCCATTGCACCGGCCAGAACGCGTGGTGCCGTGTCTGCTGTTTCCTGTGTGATCATATGCATGACGCGGGCATCGGTCGGTTTAAATGTTACTTTTTCGATCAGTGCTTTTACTTCTGCCGTGATGCGGGCCGCTTGCTGTGTTTCCCCTTTTGCGAGCAGTTTGCGTGCTTCTGCCAGCTGACCGGATGCCTGCATAAGCTGCTTTTCCGTTTTCATATCCGTGTACAGCATAAAGTCGCTCTTTAAAATGGCTTGATCGAGCGTTTTAATCGCTGTTTCGATAACTGGCTTTGCCTGCTGTGATGCTTTTTGTGCCATTAACAGCTCCGTCGTCTGCAAATTGCGTGTAATGTCCCGCTTGAACTGTTTGAAATCGATCGCGGACTGTGACATTTTTTCGGTAATTCGCGTGACGAGCACATCTTTGGCTGCGGGTGGTACGTGCGCGAATAATTCATCTGGAACAACCGGTGCTGTCTGTTTGGCTGGCAGCGGGATAAGCGGTTCGATCGCTTTCATGAGCTCGCCCCGTGCAGCCATTTCTTTGCCCGAAGCAAAAAGGACTTCTGCTTTTTCAAGCGATCGCTTCAATTCTGGCATCGTCTCTTTTATATAGGATAGAACACGTTCAAATGACGGCTCTTTTTGAATCATTTGTGCTGATTTTTGAGCAGGTCCTGGTTCAATTTGATCCGTTTTCGGTATCACGATGCAGGATTCAGGCAGTGCCGTGGACATTTTTGACAACGCCATGTCAGCAAGCTGTATCGCTTCTGCGAGTGGTTTCATCGCCGCAGCCCGGTCGCTAATAAACAATGTTCGGAGTGCTTTTACAATGTCCTGAACAGGCGCATTTTTTTCTACTTTTCGAGCAAGCTCCATTAAAAGTGTATTGTTCGGCTGCTGTTTTAACAATATTTGAACGGCTTCCATCAGCTTTTGTTTCGCGGCATTATTCAGTACTTCCGATTGAGTGGCAGCGGCCCGCTCAATCAGCTTGGCGACCGGAATGTTGTTCGCCTCAGCCACTTTTTTCAGCGCGGCGGCCGTTTCAGCCGGTATACCTTTTTGTTTTAAAATGGCTTCTATTTGCTTGACGACTTCAGCCGGCAGTTCGGCCGATTTGATCATTTTGACCGCTTCCTGCGTCCGGCCAAGCTGGAGTGCTTTTTCGATCGTGGCGCGTGTATTTTCAGGGAAAGGAATACCGGACTCTTTCAGCCATTCCGCTGCTTCTTTTCCGAACGGAACGCCAGTGAGTGCGGCGTGAACCGCTTTTAGCTTCGATTCATTAGGCACGATCCCTTTTTCAGCGAGCGCTTTAACAGTCGCCAATTTTTCCGTCTCGGTACCGGGTGCCGTTTCCATAAACGTGTTGACAGCTTGCATCGCTTCTTTCGTGAGCGTCATGCCCCGTTCTGAGAATGCGGCTACTTCTGGGGGCTGCTTTGTTGTATTCGGTGTATTTGTTCTATTTGAATGGGCTATCTCTGCTGTCGGTGCGGCGCTTTCTCCTTGAACCGAAGTAGTTGGAGACGGCACTTGCGGCAAAGCGGCGCGGTCAGACTGAATTTTCATATCCATATCTCCTTTCTTATTGGTGTACATAAAGAAAGATCGCCCGGAATGGTATCCTGGGCGATCCGGTTACTGTTTTCCGTAAAAGTTGAGCATCGCTTTTGCGGTCTCTTGGGCATCCGTTTTATATGTGCCATTTGCGACTTGCTCTTTCAGAAACGCGATTTTTTCCCGGCGTTCAGCTAGTATTCGTGTGGAGCCTTGCATCTCTTTGGCTGCTTTTGAAATTTCTAGTTTGTCTCTCGCTGCTGCGCTGACGGTTTTCGCCTCGTCCGCTTTTTTCAGCTGCTTCTGATACGGATTAATCCCATGAATGCCGGGTGTTTGATTAATTTTCATCTCGTATCCCCGCTTTCCAATTTGTATATGGTGCTCTTTATATCGGCAATACCGTGTAATTGTTTAATGAGGAATTTTTCGTGGTTTTGCAGAAGGACATTTGGCAGATGGCTTTGAGGGAAAAGAAACCATTTTTCCAGATGCTATCTTGCAGTTACGAAGGCAGATACGGCTCTTAACCGACTGGATGCATGACCGTTTCTATCGCTTCCATCTAAGATAAAGATTCACACCTATCTTTTATAGATTCGCTCACAATCATAGAATGTCGAACCTGTTTCGGCATAATCGCACACATTCACGGAGTAACGTACCTATTTCACCACATCTACGTACAACCATCTCCTGCCAACAGCAAAAACCCGCTGTCTGGCGGGTTTTAGTCTTTTTTCGTATGGTACGTTTGCTGATACATTTGCTGTTGCAGTTCTTGTTTCGTACGGCTAAACTCTTGTTCCCGGTCGTGGAGTTTCAGTTCTTGATCAATTTCGGTGATGCATTTTGCGCATAGCTTGCCTTTTTGAATAATCGCGCCGCAGCGGTCGCACGGGTAACCTAGGTTTGGAAATTGAGCAGCTTGAAGACGACCTTTTTTGACCCACCGGTAAATCATTTCTTCCGTTGCACCAGACACTTCTACAATCCGTTCTATCGTCGCGGCACGGTTTTCTCTTTTTCGTAAAAACGCATATACTTCCTGGTACAATTCTTCTTCTGCGCGCGAGCATTTCGGACATACTTCACGAAATGCATTTTTTATATATAAATCTCCGCACCTGGGGCAATCAATGACCTCATTCATGCCATTCACCTCTTGTTCCTGTCAATTAGTTCTATTTTCATGGGGAAAGACGAAATTGTCAAGAACCGCTTCGAGCGATCGTAATCGATTTGACCGACGATGCCCCCGCTTCCATCAGTGCTTTTGCAACAAGCCGGATCGTCGCGCCTGTCGTATAAATATCATCAATAACGAGCACCGATTTCCCAGCCGCATCGCCAATCGGATAAAACGTCTGAGTCGCATTCACCCGCTCCATCCGCGACTTTTTTGACTGCTTATCCGATTCTGATCGGCTAATGAGCGAAACGTGCGCAAGACCAGCCGCTTCAATGAGCGCTTCTGATTGATTAAACCGGCGTTCCGCAAGTCTCGTCGGTGGTAAAGGAACCGCGCAGATCAGATCACACGCCGCCGCTAATGTCATCCGCCGCACATCATCCGCAAAAATAGACGCAAGCACATAATCACCGCGATACTTAAACCGAGCAATGATTGACTGCATCGCTTCATTGTATACATAAAGTGATTGATTGCTCACAAATACACTCTCTCCCCACCCTTCACAATCCGAACAAATGCCGCTCTCCTCCATTGGCCGGGAACATAGACGACATGACGGACCGGTTATTTTCACAAGTTTCTCCAAACACTTCGGGCAAAGGCGAGGGGCTTTTGCTCCGAAAAAAGGGAGCCAAGATTCAATTTCCGTCTCATTTTCGCAAAGTAGACACAACTTCATCTATCAATGAGTCCCCTTTCGATTCCAAGTCTGTTCATCTCATTGATCTGCCGGATCGCTTTCATCATCGCATCCGTTTTTCCGTAATGAAAAAAGAGGATCTCACCCGTTGGATAATCAGCGCTGCGTCCGGCTCGCCCTGCAAGTTGAACGAGCGCACTTTCAGTAAAGACCGCATCTTCTGCACCAATCACGGCGACATCAATACCTGGAAATGTTACGCCGCGCTCAAGAATCGTTGTCGACAGCAAGACCGGAATTTCCTGTCGGCGCATCGCTGCGACTTTTTCTTTTCGAAGCGGATCAGCCGCGTGGACACTTTCAATGCGCAAATCGATTTCTTTAAAAAGCGGCAATGCTTTCTCCATCGTGTCAATATGCGAATAAAAAATAAGCAGGCGCTGTCCCTCTTCTACTTTCGTTTTTACCCATAAAAGAACGTTCTTCGGTACATTGGTTTTTTTCCAGTTGCCGCACCATTCTGTTTTTGGCACCGGGAGCGGATGACGATGATAGCGGGCTGGAATGAGCGTCGCCTCGCGTTTGCCCTTTTTTACTTCGGACTGCCATTCTGCATGTGGGGTTGCTGTTAAATAAATAAGGGCCGATTCAGGTTTTCTTGCTTTTTGAACAGCAAATTGCAACGATCGATCAAATGTGTACGGATAGGCATCGACTTCATCGACAATTAAGACGTCGAATGCATGATAAAAGCGGTATAGTTGATGGGTAGTCGCAATGACGAGCGGGCTATATGTGTTGCGGTCGGGGCTGCCACCATACAAGACGGCAGGCGGTGTATCTGGGAAAACAGTCGTGAGACGCGGTGCGAGTTCGCGCACGACGTCGGATCTCGGCGCAGCAATGCAAACGCGTTTGCCGGCAAAGAGGGCTGATGCGATTCCTTGAAATAATACTTCTGTTTTGCCGGCCCCCGCTACCGCCCATACGAGATGTTCGCTCGAATGGCATATGGCACGTTCGACGTTACTAGATGCAGTCTTTTGACCGGCAGAAAGAGTGCCCGTCCAATGCAACGTTCCTGCGTTTTCGTGATGTTCAGGCGGTGGACCGATCCACGTATAGAGGGTTGTGCATGATGAGATTTTGCCCATTTCGATGCAATTGCGGCAATATGTGCATATGTTGCCGCACCGGGCACAAGGATGAGAGGCGAAGTTCGTCGTATTGTTGCAGCGATTGCAGCGTGGCTGTCCGCCATCAAAGTGAATAGCGGGACGGGTAGCGATGTGTTCGTCCGGGAGAGTCTTGAATTCTTCATCAATGAGTTCTCTTCCAGCAAAAAATGAAGCATGTGTCATATGTCACGTCCTTTCGCTATTAGTATACTTATTTTGCGGTTTTATGACAACGATCGTCATATTGTCATCTTAATTTAACATAGAGGCTAATTTTACGTATGTTATAATTTAATTTGTCATATTTATAAGAAAGAAAGGGGAAACTATGCGAAAAATTGGAGGAAGTCTCGTCGTTTTCCTACTTGTATTTACGTTTACTTTACAAGTATCGGCACAGACTTTCAGTGATGTTTCAAACCACTGGGCAAAATCAGAAATCGAATCATTAACGGACGAGGGTGTCATTTTAGGATATGAGGACGGAACATTCCGCCCGTATGAACAGGTCACGAGAGGCCAATTTTTGGCGTATCTTGTGCGCGCACTTGATTTACCAGCAGGCACTTCAGCGTTTCCAGACGTCCCTACGAGCAGCCGCCTTTATCATGATATCGCCGCCGCAAAAAAAGCTGGGCTTATTCTCGGGAATGCAAATGGCCTGGCTAAGGCAAATGAACCTGTAACTCGATCAGATGTTGCAGCCATGCTCGACCGGGCAATGCAGCTAAAAGGCGACTATATGAAACGTGCGCCGCTTACCTTTACAGATGCTGCTAAAATCGGACTGTATGCCTATGGTGCAGTAGAACGGATGACGTTTTATGGCTTGATTCGTGGAACAGCCGATAACAAATTTGAGCCGGCAAAAATTGCGACGCGCGGTGAATCAGCCGTGTTCGTTCATCGTCTCATGTCAATACTTGATTTACTGGGCAACCCAAAGGATCCCGTTGAAATTCCGAAGCCTGTCGATAATCAGGAAGTCGTCATTCCTGTTACTAATTCTCAATATGTAAAAGTGCGCATGAATACGCGCGGTGTTCCGCTTACATACAATAAACAGACGACTGATTCACATATTTTATCAACTGATACACATTACTACTACCATATGGGGAATGCGTCCAAGCCATTAGGATCATTGCAAGTCACACTTCGCAAACTCGATAATGGAGATACCTTTATTTTCACGAAGTTCCTTCATAATGGTAACAATACGTATTCTGCCTCCGTCATTATGCCATTCTCGCAATCTGACAATTACTCATTGGCAAAATACGCGTCGCATGGAACAGTTGATCAATCTCATGATTCAACGTTCGGTGTTGATAAAACGTCACACCCGACCGGTATTTTATCGGTGAAAAATGGATCGACTGTGACAAATGAAGTGATGATGGGCAAAAACTATATTTCTGTTCAGCGTCAAACAAATTATGCAAATGGACAGCGCTCTATTATTCGCGAACTTTCGAGTGAACGAGAAAGCTATAATTTGTACACAGATAAAGCGCGCAAGCTTGTTACCGCTCATCAAAATGTATCTGTTCAGTCAAAAGCAATCTCAGAAACGTGGGCACTTGTGTCTGAAAAACCATTGTTTGCAAGTACGACAAACCGAAATGACTGGTTTAAACGGACCATTCTCGAATACAGTCAAATTAATAATTGGCTGACGGCTGATGGCGCATACACGAAGCTGCCTTGGTCGATCGAACCGGGATACAAAATGGGCTATGGCCGAAATATTGGCCGTTTGCAAGGCGGTATTTATTTAACAGCGTATAATGGAAATAAAGAACGCTATTTCCGTGACTTAGTTGTAAATGCAGTAGCCGATCTGGATGTATTTTCAGATGGTGCCATTACAGCCGGAAAAAGCCCGATTTTCAAAACTGAATATACAAGTACGTGGCTAAAAAATACGTATGGCACAACGGCTCCTTATATTGATACGCGTCATAACGAAAATGCGGCCTTGTTTTTGAAAAACACAGCGGAAGCACTTGCAGTACCAAAGCTTGCAGATGCGAATTTGCGCTATGCAGACTTTCTAGTAAGTCAAAAAAGTCTTGGCAACACGATTGCAGTAACCCCAACAAGTTATTTAATTTCCGATTATTACGCAATCGGCAGCAAGAAAACGCACGTATCTCTTAATCACGCACTCGGTGAAATGAGATTTTTGCTAGAAACATATAAGCAGACAGGCAACGCTGACTATTTAAAAACAGCGCGCGAATTAAAAGCAGGTATCGAAAACTTGCATCCGAAATGGATTCGCTCGAATGGTGATCTCTGGTACCAAATTAACGGGTCGCTCGTATTCTCCGGTAATGACTATGATTGGCTGACATTGATGGATTTGCTGTTAAGTCAAAATGCATTTGCCGAAAACGGGATTGAACGAAGCACGATTTTTGATGCGATGATTCGTTCCAAAACGAAGTATTTAGTCGATCATAATATAGCGATCAAGGGACAAATTATTTTGTTGCTGCAAGAACAAGGCTTTGGCGACCTCGTCAAAAGTAGTGCATCAGCAGCAGACTACTCTTCATCGAAACTTGATGACGATAACCTGCCAAAAGATACGCTTGATTTATTAGCTGAATAAACGTAACAGTGTCCCGGTCGCCGGGACACTGTTTTATTTTAGTCAAGTCTTTGCAAACACAAAAAGGCCGCCCGGAGGGGCTTCTCATGCTACATGCATTTTTTTGTCCAGCCCATCGCAAGAGCACTTTCGCCGAGATGTGTGCCAATGACGGGACCGAAATGGCTAATGCCAAATTCAGCGTTCGGAAATCGTTTTTTCAGATCAATCATCCAGTTGCGGGCGTCGGCTTCACGGTTAGCGTGGATGATGACCGCCTGCAGTTTATCACCTTTGTTATAGTCTTCTTCAAATAAGTCGCCGATTCGTTTCAGCGCTTTTTTGCTTGTTCGTATTTTTTCAAATGGAACGATCACTTTATTTTCAAAATGAAGAATGGGTTTCACTTGTAGCAAGCCGCCAATCAATGCCTGTGTGCCAGTCAGTCTACCACCTCGCTTCAAGTGGTTTAAATCGTCGACCATGAAATACGTTCTTGTACAGCGCTTCATTTCATTCAGTTTTGCTATAATTTCTTCTGGTGTTTTCCCCTGCTTAGCCATTTCAACAGCACGCAAAACGTAAAAACCTTGTGGTGCACAGCTAATTTCAGAGTCAAATGAGTGTATGTCAAGTCCTTGCACCATATTGGCCGCAACCATCGATGACTGATACGTTCCACTTATACCACTTGATAAATAAATACCAACAACTGCATCGTATTCACGAGCAATCTCCTCATATATTTCGACAAAGTGACCGATGACTGGCTGTGATGTCATTGGCAATTTGCCGCCTTTACGTACTTTTTCATAAAATTCTTCTGTCGTTATATCAAACTCTTCGCGGTAAGCATCATCGCCAAAAATCACGCTGAGGGGGATCATATATATATTCAATTCATCGCGAAGCTCTTTCGGAAGATAAGCCGTACTGTCGGTCAAAATTGCCGTCTTCATCTTCTGTACCTGCCTTATTTTTATTTGTCCCGCTTTAACGAAATAACGGAATAATGTTTCAGTTTATACTTCCTCATTTTATCTGAATATCTATTTTTTTGCATCCCTTTTTCGTTATGATGGACATGAAGATGGATTTCTTGAAAACAATATTGTTTGTGAGCCAGTGCCGCTTCGTGAGAAATGCTTAGATTCTTTGCGTAAGGATTGTGTTATATGTACAATTTATACCGGTCGATTTTATAAAAAAAAATGGACAACTTGTCCATTTTTCTCTTAAGCAAATACTTCTGTCCATTCATTTCGTTTTGCAAGCATGTTACGTGCAATGTCTTTCGCACCTTCAAGGCTGTGACTCGCCGCCCAGCCGCATTGTACTTCGTTGCAAGCAGGTACTTCAGTCGCTTCTAATACGTCTTTTAATGTTTTCTCAATAATCGTTAAAATGTCTTCGTAATCATCATGATTGATGACGGCAATATAGTAGCCAGTCTGGCAGCCCATTGGACTAATATCGACGATTTTGTCCGAGTGATTGCGGCTGAATTCCGCCATCATATGTTCCAGTGAATGAAGCGCTGGCATGTCCATATGCTCTTTATTCGGCTGGCAAAAACGGATGTCATACTTTAAAATTTTGTCGCCGTTCGTTCCTTCTTTTACACCCGCAAGGCGGACGTACGGTGCTTTTACTTTCGTATGATCAAGGTTAAAACTTTCTACATTCATTTCTTTCGTCATATTTAAAAACCCTCTTTTCTTTTCATTATAGCATCATTCCATGGCGAAGAGCGAAATCTGTTTCCATCCGGCTTCTTCTTTTTGAAACACCATAATCTGGCGCGTCGTCTGGCTCACTTCTTTCCCAGTGCTGACATCTTTTGATTTGGATTTCATATTCATAAATACGTTAGCCGTTTTCGTTTCTTCGTCGTATTTAATGATCATCGGATTGAGTGGTGTCATCGACGCATTAAATGTCTCGAATACTTTTTGAACGTATAGTTTTTCTTCTGTGTAATCAAATGATTCAGGTGTTTCAGAAATCGTCGACATGTAGCCGTCGATATCTTTATTATTAAACGATTCGACTTGCTTGTCCAGCATGGTTAAAATAGCGGTTTTCTCTTCTGCTGGAACGTTTCCTGCTTCTTCAATCGGGACTTTCTCCGTTTTTGTATTTGATTCTTCCATTGAATTTGACTCTTCATCAGCAGTCGTTGCATTCTTTCGTTCATCTGAAGCCGTATGGGTTTCCTGTGTAGTCGTGTTTGCTGATTCACCATCACTTGCTGAGTTGGCAGCTCCATCTTGTTCGTCGTCACTACAGCCTGCAAGTAGAGTGCCGGTCAGAAGCAGCGCTGTTATCCATTTATACGTCAACGTCATTGCACGTCCTTTCTTTGTCTATAATGTATTGTAAAAGAAAAACAGTCCGCGCTCAACCGGCGCGAACCGTTTTTTCAGTAATAAGGATAGTATGGCGGGCGTCCGTAAATGATTGGTGTGAGCAGACTGCCGGCTAAGCCGCCGAAAAGTCCGCCAATAAATGGACTTTGAAAAACACCATAACCGCCATAATACGGCGGACGGTTATAATACGGTGGCCGGCCATAATATGGGTACGGCCCTCGAAACGGATGGTTGTAATATGGACTCACTACTCAATTTCCCCCTTTAAGTTTCGTCCTTCCATCTTATGCAGCTGAACGAACCTAGGTGAGCTAGCCATTTTTCATGAACAACCGTAAAAAAACGGTCCGGACGTCTAGCCCCGGCGGACGGTTTTTCTTAGCGTACTTCAACCCATCCTTTTTTGATGGCTGTGACGACGGCTTGTGTGCGGTCGTTAACGTTCATTTTTTGTAAGATATTGCTGACATGGTTTTTGACGGTTTTTTCACTAATATAGAGTGATTCACCGATACCACGGTTGCTTTTGCCGTCTGCGAGTAATTGAAGCACTTCGCATTCGCGGCGCGTCAATAAGTGGAGCGGACGAACAACCTCTGATTGTTGGAACCCTTTTCCTTTTCCATCGTCATTTGATAAACGGCGATAGTCAACAATCAAGTTATGCGTTACACGCGGGTGTAAATACGATCCGCCTGCTGCGACTACTTTCACTGCCTCGACAAGCTCTTCCGCATCCATTTCTTTTAATAAATAGCCAAGCGCACCTGATTGGAGTGCATGCATCACGTAGTTTTCATCGTCATGTATCGATAAAATGATGACTTTCGTGTCCGGATATTTATCAACCAGCTTACGTGTGGCTTCTACACCGTTTACTTCCGGCATGTTAATATCCATGATGACAACGTCCGGTTTATATTCTTCAACGAGTGTAAGTGCTTCAGCACCGTCGTCTCCTTCAGCCAGTACAGCAAACGTTTCTTCAAAATCAAGAATACGCTTTACTCCTTCGCGGAATAATTGGTGGTCATCAATAATAATAATGTTCGTCGTCATTCTCTTTTCCCCCTATAAATCGTTGTCTGCTTCAGCACTGGCACGCTAATTAAAACAGCTGTGCCCTCGGACGGTTTGGAATGAAAGGTAATATCCCCTTCCAAAAGCTCAACCCGCTCCTTCATCCCCATAATACCAAATGAACCTGATTTTTTTTCACTTACAACAAATCCTTTGCCGTTGTCTTTCACGACAGCGAGTACATGTTCTTTGTTGATTTCTAATTTCACTTGAATAACCGACGCATCGGCATGTTTTAATGCATTTTGAACAGATTCTTGAATAAGCCGGAACAATGCTACCTCGAGTTTTGTCGGAAGCCGTTTATCCATCCCCATATTAACGAATTGAATGTCAGGCTTAGCAGATTCAGAGCGGTTATACTCATTAACCGTCGCTAAATACTTTTTCAAGGTAGGTATTAACCCTAAATCATCAAGTGCCATCGGACGGAGGTCATAAATAATCCGTCTTACTTCATATAAGGCAGATCGAACCATTTTTTTTAAGTCGCGTATTTCTTTAAACGCTTCTTCCACTCCGTACTCTCGATATATTTTTTCAATTAAATCGGAACGTACGAGGAGATTCGCCATCATTTGCGCTGGCCCATCATGGATTTCACGTGAAAGCCGCCTCCGCTCTTCTTCCTGTGCTTCCATTACCTGCAGACCAAATGCCTGTTTCGACTGAGCTTGTTCAAGCGCCTTTCCAAATTGCTTCATGTCCTGCGTTAAATAATTCAGGACAACAGCCGTTTGTGAGACGAGGTGTTCTGCCCGTTCAATCGTCGTATGGACAGATAGTAAACGACGATCAAGGTCATTGCGCCGGTTCAACAACTGCTTTTCATTTTGACGCAGCACAATGAGCTGCATTTGTAAATCATGCGCTTTTTCATACGCTTCCCGCACGACGTCCTCAGAATAAATAGAGAAATCCCGACTTACTTCAGACAATCGATGACGGGCCATTTTCACTTTTCTTTCCAGTTCTTCATGCTCAATAAGGGCAAATTGAATATGACTTTTGACGAGTTCAAGCTCGGTCATCAGCGTTTCATAATCACGTCTGCTTTGTTCAGCAATCGAAAAGATCTGGTCTTTACTTTCATCAACCGTTTCAACCATTTTATCCAGTATCGTATCAAGCAGTTTCGTATCCGCATTTTTTATCGACATAAATGATCCCTTCTCCGGTTTTTAAATACCTATTCAAAAGACACAGCCTATTTTCCTTAGTACTGTATCTTTTGAAGGCGGAAAAAATACGCAGTTCTTTTTAATTCACTGATAAAAAGACCCGGTGAAAACCTCACAGGGAAGGATACTATCATTATATCATTAGATTAAATGTCGAACATTAAAGTTTATTTACGATTTGTTTAAAAGTATTTCCGGGCAGGATGCTTTTCATCCAGACTATTTTCCTTTACGATAATGAACAATAGTTAATACCCTATTTCTTTATAAATAAAACAAATTGGAGGAAAATAAATTGCTATCTACCTATAAAACAGTAAAAGGCTACGGTGAATTTGAAATGGATATTCAAAAGTCACGGTTCATTGCTCATGTAGGCCGGGCGGAAACAGTTGAAGAAGCCTTAACATTTATTGATCGTATAAAAAAACAACACTGGAATGCGACGCATAACTGTTCTGCTTACATGATCGGTGAACACGATCAAATTCAAAAGGCAAACGACGACGGAGAGCCGTCTGGTACAGCTGGTGTACCTATTCTAGAAGTCATTAAAAAGCGTGGACTCAAAGACACCGTGATTGTAGTCACCCGTTACTTTGGCGGCATTAAACTTGGTGCTGGTGGTTTAATTCGTGCGTACGGAAAAACAGCGTCCGAAGGGCTGAATGCGATCGGTATTGTCGAGCGCCGCCTTATGAAAATTATGACCGTATCGATTGACTACACATGGCTTGGGAAAATTGAAAATGAGCTGCATACCTCTATTTATCGAATAAAAGAAATACATTATGCAGAGAATGTAAATGTAGATGTTTTTGTTGAAGAGCAAGATGTTACTGTTTTTTGTGAAAAAATGACAGAATTGACGAATGGACAAGCTATTTTCACAGAAGGTGACGTTTTATATACAGAAATAAACATAAATAAATAAAAAATTTTACGGAATTGTCGTTTCATAGTAGAATATAGAATAGCTTTGTTTTCAAATTCGAAAAAGAAATAACCATTAAAAGGAGAAAATATATGGCTTCAACTAATCAACGATCCGGACGACGGCGCCGGAAAACGCAAAAGCGACGCATTTTCTTTTTCGCCTTTTTTATCCCTGTTTTACTTGTTGGATTTACGGCGGCAGGATATACGGCAAACTTGCATAAGAAAGCCGAGACGGTTTTTACTGATTCTTATTCGGATGAAGGGCGTACTAAATCAGACTTACGCGATGCAGACGTTCACCCGCTTGAAGACAATATTTCTATTCTTTTCATGGGGATTGATGATAACGTTAATCGTGACTACGGTAAGAACACGCGAACCGATGCACTCGTTTTAGCCACTTTGAATATAGAAGATAAGTCGATTAAAATGTTAAGCATTCCACGTGATACTTATGCGTATGTTCCAGACCTTGGTGATTACTATAAAATCAACCATGCACATGCAACAGGTGGACCTCTTTCAACAATGGAAACGGTTGAAGAACTGCTTGACGTTCCGGTCGATTACTACGTACGCATGAACTTTTATGCATTCGTTGATGTTGTCGATGCTTTAGACGGTATTAAAATGGACGTTCCATTTGAAATTGAAGAAAAGAATTCCAACGATATTCACGGAGAAATTAAATTAGAGCCTGGCGTTCAAACATTAGATGGAGAAGAGGCTCTTGCTCTGGCGCGTACGCGTAAATACGATAACGATATTGAGCGCGGGAAACGCCAACAAGATATTTTACAGGCGACCGTCAAAAAAGCGTTATCGTTGAATTCCATCACCAAATACGATGAAATTTTAGAAGCCATTGGAGCAAACATGCGGACAAATATGACATTCAGTGAAATGAAATCACTGATTGAATATGGTAAAAACGGTCATATCAATTATGACTCACTCACACTTGCCGGTACAGATGATTTCACAAGCTCCGGTGCCTACATTTACCGCCTAGATGAAACAGAACTTGACGTCATAAAAGGAAAACTGCAGCGCCATCTTGATACGGATTCTTCTGTTGCCTCCGATGAAAGCAGCTTAGAAGAAGAAGCCGGCACATACAGCACAGACAAAGAATCAACATATGAATAAAAAAATCCCGCTGAACCAATTCTGGTCAGCGGGATTTTTTTATTCATAAATTCTTTTTCGTACCGCCCTTAACAAAATTCAAAAGCGGTTTATAATCGTTGCCAATTAAGCCAACACTTTCAACGAACAGTTCAATCGCTAGTGTAATGACTCCGATCAGGATAATAGCTCCCCATACTTTCGCCATGGAGAAGATAATCGCTGCGAGCCCGAACATCATCGCAATCGCATAAATAATTAACACCGTTTGTTTATGTGTATAGCCTGTCCGAAGCAGGCAATGATGTAAATGAGACTTATCCGGTGCGGAAATTGGCTGATTGTTCAGCTTCCGGCGGATAATCGCAAAAATGGTGTCTGAAATCGGTACGCCCAGAATGATAATCGGAATGATCAACGAGACGAACGTGATGTTTTTAAATCCGAGCAACGACAGAACACTGATGATGAAGCCAAGAAACAGTGCTCCGGTATCTCCCATAAAGATCTTTGCTGGATGAAAGTTATATTTCAAAAAGCCAATCGCACTTCCTGCGACAATTAACGCCACGCTCATCACGTACAGATCGCCTTTCATAAAGGCCATCAAGCTAATTGTTAACAGCGCAATTGTGGAAACACCTGCAGCTAACCCATCGAGACCGTCAATTAAGTTAATCGCGTTCGTAATTGCCACAATCCATAAAATGGTCAGTGGAATACTCAAGTAACCAAATTCAATCGTTCCGCCGAATGGCAAGTTGACGAAATTAATTTGTACACCGCCATACACAACGACAACGAGTGCCGCAAGCAGCTGTCCCGCCAGCTTCACTTTCGCTGAAAGCTCAAACCGATCATCAAGAACACCTGTTAAAATAATAACAATGCTCCCGATAATAATGGCTGGATTGATCAGCGGCTGTTCAAATGGTGCAGTTGGGCGCAGTACAACCATGCCAATTAAGAAGCTGATAAAGATGGCCAAGCCTCCCATGCGCGGCATAATCCGCTGATGCACTTTCCGGTAGTTTGGCTTATCAACAGCTCCAATGGCAACGGCAAACTTTTTTACGAGTGGCGTGATCGCAATCGATGCCAGCACGCAAATGATAAAGGCAAGTAAAACCATATTTTCCTCCCTCTGTTCATTCAGAAGCATCTTTATATATATTTTGTAAAACGATTTTTTTACAATTTCATCTTAACTTCAATAATTATAAAGGTAAAAGCATTTTATATCCATCAAAATGAAGAAAAAGAACCTTATATTTTCTTTTAGTTCGTCTTTTGATAAGATAAGGTGATCGAAAGTTCTCCGAGGAGTGAATAAGAAAATGGTCTCGTTATTTCGAAAAAAAAGTGCCGGAGACCGGCAGATTAAATCATATACAAAAACAGTCGACCTCATTAATGAACTCGAATCAACAATAGCTGGACTGACCGATGAGCAGCTGCGCGGAAAAACAGCCGAGTTTAAAGAAAAGCTGGCAGGCGGCGCATCCGTTGATGACATTAAAGTAGAAGCATTTGCTGTAGTCCGTGAAGCTGCCAGACGTGTTCTCGGCATGCGACATTACGACGTACAACTAATCGGCGGACTTGTGCTGACAGATGCAAATATTGCCGAAATGGCGACCGGTGAAGGGAAAACACTTGTCGCATCATTGCCGAGTTATTTGCGCGCACTCGAAGGAAAAGGCGTTCATATTATTACGGTCAATGAATATTTAGCCAAACGCGACCATGATACGATTGGGCCTCTTCATGAATTTCTTGGTCTCTCTGTCGGCTTGAATTTGCCGATGATGGATCCTTCTGAAAAACAGGCCGCATACCGAGCAGATATTACGTACGGTGTCGGAACGGAATTCGGCTTCGATTATTTGCGCGACAATATGGTTTGGCACCCTTCACAGCGTGTACAGCGTCCCTATCATTTCGCCATCATTGATGAAGTGGACAGCGTATTAATTGATGAAGCGAAAACGCCGCTCATCATTGCCGGCAAAATGCCCCCGGCAGCCGATCTTCATTATATTGGCGCTCGTGTCGCAAAACGATTCATCCGTGATGAAGATTATCAACTCGATGATGAAACGAAAGCAGTCAGCCTGATCGATAAAGGGATTGAAAAAGTAGAAAAAGCGTTCGGCGTTGATAACCTATATGAAATTGAACATCAAACACTGTATCACTACATGATTCAAGCCGTCCGCGCCCATGTCATGTTTGAGCGCGACGTTGATTATATCGTGAAAGACGGTGCTATTTTGCTCGTCGATATGTTTACGGGCCGGACAATGGAAGGACGCACGCTAAGTGACGGTCTTCATCAAGCAATTGAAGCAAAAGAAAATCTGGAAATTACAGATGAAAATAAAACACAGGCATCAATTACCATTCAAAACTATTTCCGTATGTATCCATTTTTATCTGGTATGACGGGAACGGCGAAAACAGAAGAAAAAGAATTGCTTGAAGTATACAATATGCAAGTATTTAAAGTGCCAACAAACCGCCCTATTCAGCGCGTAGATATGCCGGACCGTATTTATCGGACAAAAGAAGAGAAATATGCAGCGGTGACGGCTGAAGTCATATCACGTCACCAAACAGGACAACCTGTTCTCGTCGGGACAACATCCATTTTACAGTCAGAAAAAATCGCCGATTACTTCACAAAAGCTGGTCTTTCATTTGAACTGTTAAATGCAAAAAGCGTTGAACAGGAAGTCGAGCTCATTTCCCGCTCTGGACAACGTGGTCACATCACCATTGCCACGAATATGGCCGGCCGCGGGACCGATGTTTTACTCGGCACGGGAGTTCCTGAACTTGGCGGGCTGTATGTGCTCGGAACAGAACGACATGAAAGCCGCCGAATTGACAATCAGCTAAAAGGCCGATCTGGTCGCCAGGGAGATCCTGGAGTAAGTGAATTTCTTATTTCACTTGAAGATGATATGTTCCGTCGTTTTGCAAAAGACGACCTCGTGAAGCTTGAGAAAAAACTGCAAACGAATGAAGATGGACTTGTATTATATAAAAAGATGCTTGAATTCGTGGACCGTGTGCAGCGTATCGTTGAAGGTTCCAACTTTGCGATGCGTGAGTACAACTTAAAACTCGATGATGTGATTAATGAACAGCGGGGCGTTATTTTCGGTCTTCGAAACGCTATTATTGAGGATGATACGCAACAGGAGCGTCTTATCGATATCATTAAACGGGCTATCCGTGAAGAAATTGACTTTCATTGCACTGATGACGTGTCTTCTGAAGAATGGAAAATTGATCTTTTATCCGGTCATTTGCAGGCGATGTTTGGCGGACGTGCCGTACCTCTTCCCGAAGAGCCCTCTCATGTAAAAGAAATTGTTTCAGCTGTCGAATCTGTGACTGAGCCGCATATTGAATGGCTGCAAGAACAGTACGATCCAAAATGGGATGATTTTGTGAGGCGAATTATGATTTCCAGCATTGATCATCTTTGGGTTCAGCATCTTGAACAGATGACACGCTTGAAAGAAGGTATCGGCCTCCGACAGTATCAACAAGAAGATCCAATTCGTATTTATTCACGTGAAGGATTGCAGTTATTCCAAAATACGTACCGCGATCTGCTTCGTGATATTTCTGTCAAAACCGCTGCACTGTTAAACGAATTGACGAAAAAGGAGAAATAACCGCTATGCTGTCTTTTTTTAAACGAAAAGAAAAGCCCGATACCGATCTGAAAAATGATGGACGTGAAAATGCGATATCCGCCGGTGAAATTACCGGTGATGCAGCAGCGTCTAGTGAAGAAGAAGTAACGACGGCTCTTTCACTTCATCCATCCATTACTGTGCCAAAAGAACAAATGTATGTGCTCCAATTTTTAAACAATGAGCTGCCGGCGTTAAAACGGAATCAATTGTCACTGTCTGGAATCGAATGGACAAAACAGTCGACTGGGCTGGCCGTATCCGCATTTGTCCGCAACACGGTCGAAAAAGAGATCTCGCTGGAAGACGTCTCATTGCTTTTATTGAATGAAAAAAACGAATTAAAAGCACGCCATACCTTTCAGTTAAACGAGCTTGGCGCACTGCCGGCTGATTCAAGCCGTCCGTGGACGTTTGTGTTCCCTTCCGCTTCAGTTAATGAACAGGTGGCACTCGGCAAAGAAAACTGGTTGATCGCGTTTGATTTAATGTCACGGAAACATAAGCTGGACCTAGATCCAAAATGGGAGGAGTCTCTCCCAACTTCTGAAAAAGAAAAACTTGAAGAATTGGTCGAAAAACTAGGTGCTCCACAAAAAGATGAATTGAATTTCACCGGTTTAAACGCTCGTTTTCTTGAAGATGGTAACCTCAATATTTCATTGTTGATCCGTAACGGATACGAGCGGAATGTGAACATTGAAAAGCTGCCGCTGAAACTTATCGATGCGGCCCGCGATACTGTAGCTGAAGGTCAGTTTAATGTCGGCAATCTTGAAGTGCGCGCCAATACGACAAAACCATGGACATTTATATTCCCTGCTTCTCTTATTAAGAAAGAAAAACCTGATTTATCAAAATGGAGTGTACACGTAACACAAATATAAAAAATCCGGCGAGTTTTCGCCGGATTTTTTATTTAAAACTAGAAAAAGCATCCGTCATATGGACAGATGCTCACAGCTTTTTACCAACCATATTCTTGCAAACGAGTTATTTTACATACAAAACGGAAACTACATGTTTATTTTACCATATTTTTATCGACTTACAACTATTATTTACTGAATTTTTCACATCTACTGCCTTATTGTCGAAAAAAATAAAATATAGTATTATTAACGCTGTCGTCAATCGTTTCTCTCTGGAGGAGATCCAATGATTTTTAATTCTTTTGAATTTATTTTTCTCTTTTTACCTATCGTTCTCATTATTTATTTTCTGTTAAACAAATGGAATTTTACTCTAGCGAAAAGTTGGCTTCTTATCAGCTCATTCTTTTTTTACGGCTACTGGAACCCCGCTTACTTGCCGCTTATTTTACTGTCGCTTGCTGTTAACTTTTTGACCGGCCATTATATTAGCAAAGATCATCCAAATTCACATCGCAAAACCATATTAACACTTGGTATTCTTTTTAATGTCGTATTGCTCGGCTACTTTAAATATTACGACTTTTTTGCAGAAAATATAAATTTTCTTTTTGATGCAAATATTGAATTAAAAAATTTACTGCTGCCGCTGGCGATCAGTTTTTACACATTCCAACAAATTGCCTATCTTGTCGACTCATATCAGAAAGAAACGAGTGAGTATAACTTTTTAGATTATTCGCTGTTTGTTACATTTTTTCCGCAACTGATCGCTGGACCTATCATCCATCACAGTCAAGTAATGGACCAGTTTCAATCGCCTGATAATCGGCGCTTTCAATCGAAAAACGTTGCACTCGGGCTATTCGTCTTCAGCATCGGCTTATTTAAAAAAGTCGTCATTGCCGACACATTTGCCGCGTGGGCAAATAAAGGCTATGCCATGTCAGAATCACTCACATTCGTCGACAGCTGGCTAACGACACTCGCGTATACATTCCAGCTATACTTTGATTTCAGCGGTTATTCGGATATGGCAATTGGTTTGGGTCTACTCTTTAACATTCGCTTGCCCCGGAACTTTTTTTCACCATATAAAGCGACAAGCATTCAAGATTTCTGGCGGCGCTGGCATATGACACTATCCAACTTCTTAACTAAGTACATTTACATTCCGCTTGGCGGCAACCGGAAAGGACGCACACGCACATATCTCAATATTTTCATCGTCTTTCTCGTCAGTGGCTTCTGGCACGGTGCCGGATGGACGTTTATTATATGGGGAGTAATGCACGGGGTCGCAAGCATGGTGAACCGGGCTTGGGCATCTTCAGGACGAGCATTATCTAAACCTATCGCCTGGCTGTTAACGTTTTTGTTCGTCCATCTATCCTGGGTATTTTTTCGGTCGCCGGACTTGCAGACAGCCGTCTTGGTTCTCCGCAGTATGGCTGGATTCAACGGTGTACTTTTGCCAAAAGAGTTCATCGAATTCCTCGATTTGCCGATCGGCAGTGTGCTTCTTTTCCGCTTCGAACTTGGCGCGCCCTTTATTGAAATCGCCATCTGGACGATCATTACGCTGTTCATCGTCTTATTTGCCAAAAATTCAATTCAGCTGCGTGATGATTTTACACCGAAGCGATGGATTGCTGTTACGACGGCCTGTCTATTTATCTATTCGGCCACACGCCTTCAGCAAGTGTCCGAGTTTCTCTATTTCAACTTTTAAGGTGTGATGAGCTTGAACCAGTCGAGACAATTCATCCTGATTTTCTTCACGATCGTCTGCCTTGTATTGACAACGATCGTGTCATTTAATTACGTGATGGACCCACTCTGGACGTTTAATCAAAAACATAAGTTTAATGATTATCAAAGTGTCATTGACGAACGCCAGCAAAAAACAGGTCGCATGTTTTTCCAACCTTTTTCATACGATACAATTTTACTAGGATCGAGCCGCTCCACCTATATTAATCAAAACAAGTTTACGAATATGAACGTCTACAATTTTTCGGTAAATAACCTGTCTATTCGTGAATACGACACGTTTCTCGCATTTGCCAAACGACAGAGCGACCAGCCGATTAAACGGGTCATCATCGGTCTCGATTTCTTTAAATCATCCGTACAAGAAAGCGAACGCCCTGTTTCACTCGTAAACTATGAAAAAAAACTCGACGACCCGCTTTATCGGGTAAAAACTGTGTTCTCGATCGATTCATTCCGGTACTCTATTAAAAACCTCCGGATGTCGCTCGCAAATAAAGTGCTGACAGAACGTGCCTACAATCATGACAACGTTGCGTTTGCCCGTTACATTTCAGACGAAGAACGGAACGCGAATACTGCCGAAAAAATCGAGCGCTTCAAAGAAGAGTTTTACGGTTCGAATTACGTGTATAACCCGCGCTATAAAGAGTATTTAACGATTTTCACAGATCGTCATCCAGATGTAGATACGATCGTATACACAACACCGATTTCAATGGCTCTTTTTCAAACGCTCGTCGAAGAAGGCCAGTTGGACGATTACGAACAGTGGCTGCACGATGTTGTCGACGTGTTCGGCGGCGTCTATAACTTTATGTATCCGAACGAGATTACCAATGATTTAACGAATTATTTTGACGGTCATCATTTTTATCCAGAAGTCGGTGACAAAATAGCTGAACGTATCAATGAAGGACCTAATGCTCAATCTTCATTTGGCATTTATATCACGAAAGAAAATATCGACAGTCATCTGGCAGAGATTCATAAAAAGATAGAGATGATGAAACGATGAAAAAACGGCCCATCGAGATGATAGGCCGTTTTTTTAATAGAATCGTTTAAAACTATCAAACTTGGAAGCGAAATAAGAATTGTCCAGGCTTGACACCGTAACCCCTTGCGAAGAACTTGCATGAATGAATTGATTTCCGCCTATGTATATACCCATATGGGAAATACCTTTCTTATAAGTGTTACTGAAGAAAACGAGGTCGCCTGCTTTCGGGCTCGAAATTTCGTATGAACGGCTGTAAAATCCTTCGGTGTTCGTTCGAGTCACGCTTTTCCCTGCCTGTTTGTAAGCATAATAAATGAATCCACTGCAGTCAAAGCCTGACGATGATGAACCGCCCCATACGTACGGAACACCGAGCATTGAATTGGCTATACGAAGCAGACCCGAACTCGAATAAGAACCGGAAGAAGACGGATTGCCAACGTTTACCGGTTCCGTTGTTGTTCCACCTTTTGAACCAGCTGCGACTTTTAACTTTTGACCAACAAAAATAACGTCTGACTTCAAGCCGTTCATTTGTTTTAACGCCGACACGGTCATTCCATTTCGAGAAGCAATAATACTGAGGGAGTCTCCGCTTTTCACTATGTACGTGCCGCCTGTTGTAGAAGGAACAGTCGTTGATGGTTTACTTGTCGACGGTGTTGATTTTCCGTTTACTTTCAGCTTTTGGCCGACATAAATCACATCCGATGTTAAGCCGTTCAGTTGCTTCAATGAGGCAACTGTTGTTTTATAGCTGGACGCGATCAAGCCGAGTGAATCACCGCTTTTGACCACATATGTGCCCGTTGTCGTCGTGGTTGTTGATGGTTTGCTTGTCGGCGGGCTTGTCGTTGCCCCTTCTCCACTCACTTTCAGCTTCTGGCCGACATAAATCATACCTGATGTTAAGCCGTTTAGCTGTTTCAATGAGGCAACCGTTGTTTTATAGCGAGACGCAATCACACCGAGTGAATCACCGCTTTTCACTATATACATGCTGGTCGATGTTGTCGTTGTAGACGGTTTACTCGTCGCCGGTTTTAGTGCTGTGCCGCTCACTTTCAGTTTTTGACCGACATAAATCGCATCCGACTTTAAACCGTTCAGCTGCTTCAATGAGGCAACCGTTGTTTTATAACGGGAGGCGATCAAGCCGAGTGAATCACCACTTTTGACCGTATACGCAGAAACAGCTGCTGCTGATACGATCGTTGATTCTTCTATCTGTTCATTCGTTACCGCTTCCTGTTCTTCTACTGCTCGTTCTGTTTCAATTGCCGCAGACGTCTCTTCCCCCTGTTTTTCTTCTGACACAATCAGTTCATCATTAATTGAAAGACGATCAGACGATAATTCATTCATTTCCATCAATTGAACGACGGTGATTTTATACTGATTGGCGATGCTGAATAGCGTGTCTCCTTCTTTTACTGTGTACAGTTCTGAAGCTTCCGCAACGGCTGCCGCCCCTGTCGAAATAAAGGCCGCAGTCGTTAACGAAACAACCGTTTTATTCATTCAATCGCTCCCCGCTTTCTACATACATTTCTATCTATTTATCGACACAATTTCATTTTTTTTCATATAATTCCTTCTTAATTTGCCGAAATAAGGAACAAAGTTTCATTAATTACCCTTTATTTTCATAATTATTGATGATCTTTCCATTTTAAAAACAAACCGGTCGCTTTATCGACAGCTAATTTACTGCCGCCCTGTTCGGCTGCATCCTCTACGTGTATCGCAAGAACGAAATCGGGCCGATTCGCATCATAAGCAACAAATAGACCATTTTCTTTGCCAGTCGTACCTTGTTCTGCTTTTATTTCAGCTGTACCTGTTTTTCCGGAAATCAACATTCCCTCTATGTTTGCCGCTTTCGCTGTTCCTTTTTCGACAACACCGCGAAGTCCTTTTTGAATGAGCGCTGCCTGTTCTTCTGTGACAACTTCTTTCTTCCAGACAGACGGTTCTTCACCCATAAGCAATACAGGTTTCATCATCGTGCCCCCGTTTAAAAACGGACCATATGCTGATGCGAGATGAGTCATACTTGTTAATACTTCACCTTGTCCATATCCGGTATCCGCAAGTATGATGTCACTATCAAATTCACCACTGTTGGAAAGCTGTGAATCTCGCAGGGGATACTCAAATGGAAACTCTTCACCGAATCCGAATGCTTGCAGTCCGCTTTTCATCTGCTCAGCACCTGTATCAAGGGCTGCCATCGCAAAATAAATATTATCCGATGCGACGAGTGCTGACTCTAACGTAACAGGTGCTGTCGATGTACTGACTCGTGTGACGCGGTATTGGCCCCATGATGAATCCTTTTGCCACTGAAGCCCTTCAATTACTTTACCCGCCGCTGGATCAAGCTTACCTGCTTTCATAGCTACAGCGGCTGTAATCGGTTTAATGGTTGAACCTGGAGAATAGGCTCCTACAAACCGATTTAACAAGGGCTGAAGCGGATCATCCTGCAGCTCTGTATACCGATCACCGGCAATACCGCGCGCAAATTCATTCGGATCAAATGATGGAGATGACAAGATCGCAAGTACTTCTCCCGTTTTTGGATCGACTGCTGATGCTGTCCCTGCCGCTCCTGCCATTTCGGAGTATAGCAGCTTTTGCAGTTCTGCATGGACCGTCACCTGCATGTCCTGGCCATTTTGCGGCTCTGCTTTTGCGATAACGATTGGTTCTTGTTTTTCTTTTTCAATAAAAATTTGTACACCGTCTGTTTCACGAAGTTTTTTTTCAAAAAGCTGTTCAAGACCGCGTTTGCCTATTTGGTCGCCCTCTTTATACTCGCCTTTATTTTCTTTCATCTCTTCCGCATTCACATCGCCCACATAACCCGTCAAATGGGCAGCCGCTGCTCCGTACGGATAAACACGTACCGCTTTAGCTGATGCCGTTGCTCCTTGGATAGCTGTTGCTTTTTCAATGAGTGCTTCTTCTTTTTCTGCTACCGTTTTTAGCGGAACAAAATAACCGTCCTGCACCCAGCTTTCCGTCAACTGTTTATTGATTTCTTCCACCGAAAGCGAAAGCAATTGAGCGAGCTGCTGTTTCCCTTTGTCATCCATTTCTCCCGCTGTCGCACCAATTTGTACCGCTGTTCCATTTACAGCGAGTGAGCTTCCATTCCGGTCAAAAATGCGGCCACGCTCCCCATTCAATGTTTGAATCCGTACTTTATCACCTTCTTCAAGCTTAGGCAAAAAGTAGGACGGATCCCAGTCGATCACCCAAGCTTTCCCTTCTTCCGTTTCTTCCAGCTTCATAACCACTTCTTTTTCAAAGGGGATATCGCCTGCGATCGTGCTGATTTTTGCTGAAAAAGAAAGCCGTGCCGTTTGTTCATTATCTTTTTGAACGTCTTCTTCATCAGGCAATTCGATATCTGATGGCTTGATTTCTAAGTCGTTCGTCAATTTTTCATACCGTTCTACAAACTCTTCTTTATCCATGTTTTTTTTCGTTTCCGCTGAAAAATACGTGTACATGTTGTCTAAATCACCTGTCTTCCAGGCAGCCGTATATTCCGCAAGCCGTTCTGCAGGCGATGCTAGGCCCGAGCAGCCACTCAACCATAATACCGCGAACAGTGAAAAAATAACGGGAATTCTTTTCATTTTATCCACCCCTTTACTATCTTCTTTTCATTATAACAAAATGAAAAAGCAGCCCCTAAAAAAAGCCGGCTGCCTTTGATTATTTTGTATAAATTGAAACAGTACGAGCAGTCTTATTTTTAAATAGGATACTTTCGCCAATAGACCGAACAGATAAAAACTGAAGCATATTCCCTTTTCGAATAAAAAACTGGCTGGCAATAGAAGATATTGTTCTAACAGATAAATAAGATGGTTTGATAGCAGTAACTGTAATAATTCCTTCCTTCAGGCAATAATGGATCAATAATTCTTTCCAATTACCACTTTCGGATGCTGTAATTTTAATTGTACCTTTTTCCCCAAGCAACCATTCACGTTCCATGTCATAAGAGGGTTTCACAAATTCTGCATCAATAACGACGTTTTCTTGAAACAATGTCATTAATCGAATACAGCATTCTGCATTTTCTTTCGTTGAGAAAACAAGTAATTCATCTCTACAATCCTTAGACCCATCCATCTCTAGTCCTCCATGCTCACATAATACGTAACATCTACCATTTCGACAAATTCCTCCAACTTCCTTCGTTTTTTTATCTCTTTTCGGCATAGTTTATTTTATTCCTATTCGGAACATTCAACGCTCTCTAACTTGAAATACCGTTATGGTTAAAATGAACAAACTTTTTGAAGGGGTTCCATATATGCCATTGAATGAATTATTGAGACATTACCGAAAACAAATCCTAGGCGTGTCCCAACAATAAGCAAATTGTACCGCTTATCAAACATGAACCAAAAAGAGCGTAACAAGCATGTAAAAGCGATCGCCTCGATGATTAAAGCCCATTTATCTGTTCAATTAGGAACAGTTCTGACGATGAATGTCAGGGCTGTTTTTTCATTTTGTGCCCGCGTATTGATTATTTTTCGCTATAATGGCAAGTAGTGAAACTTTCATCGATGAGGTTTTACTGCCCGTTACTCTGCGATAAAAAAGGAAGATGACATGATTTATAAAGCACAGTTTTGGCTCTCAATCACATATTTCGCTTTTTACTTTTCATGGGGTGTTTTCCTGCCCTATTGGAACGCTTGGCTTATTTCTGAAAAAGAGATGACCGTTGAAGCGGCCTCTTCGCTCATTGCAGTCGGATTTCTTGTCAGAGCCGTTTCCACTTTTTTTGCCTATCCGGCACTCAGTGCAAAATATCCAGCAGGTACCCTATTAAAATGGTTTACCATCATTACCGCCTTAACGGCCATGCTATTCATTCCAGCTTCTGGCTATATAGCGCTCTTCATTGTCATGATTTTATTTAACTTTATTTATCCGATTATCATGCCAATGGCGGACAGCATGGGTGCATTGTTAATGAAAACAGACCGCATTCATTACGGAAAAAGCCGTTCATGGGGGTCGATCGGCTACATAGCCGCCGTACTATTCATCGGTATCGCAACCGCTATTTTTACCGATTCGGCCATTTTATATGTTTTGATTGCTAGTACGCTGTTTATGATTGCTACAGCGTTTTATTATACGCCGCCTGCGCTCCGTGAACACGATGACCTGCGGCGCCTTCCATTTCGGCGTCTATTTCGTTCAAAACGATTTGTGACAGCACTCATCATTTGCGTCTTAATCCAAGGTGCTCATGCCGCTTATTACAATTATGGTGTTCTATACTTGCAGCATCTCGATGTAGACAGTATCTGGATCGGGGTCATTTTAAATATTGCTGTTGCAGCTGAAATTCTCTTTTTTAATGTAGCCGATCGCTTTTTACGTCATACGAGTGTTCCCGCGATGTTTTTCGGTGCGGCGATCGCCGCTGTCCTTAGGTGGACGATTATGTTTTTATTTCCATCCGTTGCGGTTTACATGTTCGCTCAATTATTTCATGCGTTAACATTCGGGCTCGCCCATTACGCTTTTATCCGATTATTATATGAAGAGTTCGATTCATCAGAAATTCCAGCTGCCCAAGGTGTATATTCCTCTCTTGGCATGGGACTAAGCGTTGCCATCTTAACATTTGGGGCCGGATATTTATATGAAATTTCTCCGCATCTGTCATTTTTAGGAATGGCAATCATCGCTTTACCAGCTGTTTTTATTAGTTTTTTCTTATTAAAAGGAAAAAGATAAGGATTTTCAGTCATTTCCCAAGCCAAACGCATTGTTTTGGCTTATACTATAGAGAAAGAATTACCGGGGGAGGGCTTGCGATGGCTCAAACGGACATAATATTTGAAAATAGACTGCTTGAGATTTTCGAACATTTGCATGCACATCCAGAAATAAGCTGGAAGGAAACAAAAACGACAGCTTATATTTCGCGATTGTTACAAAGTGAAGGTGTCCGCTCGTACACATTTGATGACTGCACCGGACTCATTGCCGAAATTGGCACCGGATCTCCTGTTGTCGCTGTACGCGCAGATATTGATGCGCTCTGGCAACAAGTGAATGGAGAGTTCCGCGCCAATCATTCGTGTGGACACGATGCACATATGTCGATTGTTATTGGATCGTTGTTGAAATTAAAAGAAGAAATCACACAGGGAACAGTCCGGTTTATTTTCCAACCTGCTGAAGAGACAGGCACCGGCGCCTTAAAAATGGTTAGCAAAGGTGTCGTCGATGATGTCGATTATTTATTCGGTATGCATCTCCGGCCGATTGAAGAAGTTCCATTCGGGAAAATCGCGCCATCTGTTTATCACGGGGCGGTTGCGTTTTTAAACGGAAAAGTAATCGGCGATGATGCTCATGGTGCCCGGCCATATCAAGGTGTGAATGCCATTGAAGTCATGTCTTCACTCAGCCGTCAATTGCATACAATCAACTTTTCACCTTTTGAACCGTATTCGGCGAAAATGACGCGTCTGGAAGCGGGCGGACAAAGTTTAAATATCATTCCTGGATCAGGTAAGTTTGGTCTAGATGTACGCGCACAGAGAAATAAGATTTTGCTGGAACTCCAAAAAGCCATTGAACATAAAATTGAACAAATTAGCTTGCTTTATGAAGTGAAGATTGATTATGAATGGATGGATTTCACGCCGGCAGCAGAAGTATCAAAAGATGCGGAAGCATTTTTGCGCAAAGGGATTATCAAAGTAGCCGGAAGCGAAGCGCTTGCTGAACCGCTCATCACACCGGGAAGTGATGATTTCCACTTTTATACCATTAAACGTCCTCATATTAAAGCAGCCATGATGGGCCTTGGCTCGGATCTCGTTCCAGGTCTTCATCATCCGAATATGACATTTGACCGGCGCGTTATTAAAATCGGTGCTGATGTACTGGCAGCCAGCGTGAAATACGCACTCGAAGACGATAATAGTTCGTAACGACAAACCGCAGTGACACACTCGTCTCTGCGGTTTTTTAAAGGTGTTGAATGATTTCGTTTTTTTTCCGGTGAACAGGCAGAAGCCGTTTTTTATACATGATACCGATCATATTCAGCAGCCACTTCGGCATTCGCTTTGGAAAAAACGGCTTCGTATAAAAATGAGTATACGCATTTTTAATATCTTCCCAGTTCATGCAATCTTTCGTCTGCCGGAACCTAGCGACATCAATAAGCGCGATTCTCCCCTCTTCTGTGATCATAATATTTCGCAAATGAACATCAGATGGATTCAATCCTCTTTTTCGCGCAGCTTGCAGTGCCAGATCTGCTTCCTGGACAAGTTCTCCTGAAATATCAATCCCTTCTTCCAAACATTGAAATAATGTTTTCCCATCGATCCAGTCAATGACAATATACGTGTCGCCCGATTCATGAAGCTCTGGATAGTTTGGCAAGCCAGATAACAGTCGATAAATCTCAGCTTCTTCTTTTGCAATATACACTTTATCCGGATAGAAGACTTTTAATGCTTTATCCGTTCCTTGAATACGGTACACAACAGCACTTCGTCCTTCTCCTCCATACAGCAGCTGCCCATCATGTATAATTGGCTCCCATATCCCGCTTTTCCTCCGAAACCGTACACTTTCCGCCAGTTGTTTATAGCGTTTCAATGTCATTCCTCATTTCTTCTTTCTATTATTATATACAGCACTTGCTTAAAAATCGATGAATGTGCATAACAAAAAACGCCTTCCCAACGAGGGAAGGCATCTTTCACCATGTATTTATTTGTTAGTCCAAAATTGTGACGTTTACAGTACGTACACCCCAGCTGGTTGCTGCATCTGTTGTTGCTACGTGAAGGTCAATTCTATTTCCTTTGATCGCGCCGCCAGTATCGCCAGCAATCGCTTCACCATATCCCTCAACGTATACGCGTGAACCTAATGGAATCACATTCGGGTCAACGGCGACGACTTTTTTGCTGCGGTCATTGCGAAGATCGATCCCTGTCGCTGTAACCCCTGAGCAGCCTGCGCAATCAGCTGTATAGGCTGTTGCTGTCATTGCGATTGTATTGCCTTGTGGTGCAGATGTTGTTTGAGCAGGTTTAGCCGCCTGCTGCGTTTGTGCCACTGGTGCTGAAGCTGCGGCTGTCGGTGCTGCACTTCCATTCGTTGAAAGAACGTCACCTGGGTAAATTCTATCCGATGAGAGACCATTGATTGATTTCAATGAATTCACTGAAATGCCGTGTGCTGATGCAATTCTAAATAATGTATCGCCTGCTTTAACTGTGTATGTACCGTTGTTAGAAGAAGCTGATGTTGAATTGCTTGAGCCTGTTGTTGAAATGGTATCGCCTGCATAGATCATATCGGACGAGAGACCGTTTGCTGCTTTTAATTGATCAACTGTCGTACCATTCTTTTGTGAAATGCCCCAGAGTGTATCGCCTGGCTGTATTGTATATGTGCTAGCTGATGCAGCGGTGCCGAATAGGCTCCCACCAATTACTGTCGTTGCTGCAAGTGCCATCATTTGTTTCTTCATCATAGGAAAACCTCCTGGATTGTTCCTGCCGACATGTCGGGCATGCGTACGCAAGAATTTGGTTAGTACCTCTCCGTGACTGTAGGGACAACTGCAAGACTCACATGTGTGGGTCATAAAGGCATTAGTTGGATACGACAGGACGTCGCTCTTTTAGCCCTTGATCTTTCTATATGTAAAAGCGCTTAACGCTCTGCTGCGTTTTCCGCTAACGAGATTCATTGTAACACGCCTAGGAGCGTAATGATTTTAAAAGGAGGTTACGGTTAGATGTGTAAATATGACATAACTGTTACAAGTAAGTATTTATCTCGAATTTGTCATATAATTGAAATATACCGGATATTAGCAAAAGAAAAAGAAGACTTTTATTCAGCCTCCTTTAAAAAATTTATTTTAAAATTTGTACTTTCACTGTACGAACGCCCCAGTTTCTTGCCTTTTGAGACGTTGGCATATGAACATCAATTTTGTTTCCTTTAATCGCGCCGCCTTTGTCACCGGCAACGGCTTCCCCGTATCCTTCTACATACACTTTCGTACCGAGTGGAATGATGTTTGGATCAACAGCGATTACTTTCGCGTTCGGGTTTTTCTTTAAGTTAATGCCTGTTGCAGTAATGCCTGAGCATCCGTTGCAATAAGCTGTATAGGCTGTCGCTTTAACGGTAATTTCTTTTACTGCATTTGTTGTTTTATTTTCTTCGGCTGGAGCTGGCGTACTTGTTGCTGCCGCTGTTTCACCAATTGTCAGCTTCTGACCAACTTTAATGAGATTAGAAGATAAGTTATTCCATTCTTTCAATTGATCCACTGTCGTTTTATATTGATTTGAAATTTTATACAATGTTTCTCCCTTTTGGACTGTGTGAGTAGCGGCCATTGCTTGAGCCGCAGAAGCTGAGAAGATCATCAATGCAGCTAAAATTGACATTGCCATTTTTTTCACGAATACATTACCCCCTAATAGTTGTAACACTGGATCGATTGTAGCATTCTACTATTTCAAGACTATTACACTAGGATGTTCGTTTTGTTACATTCATATTTCAATTGATTAATAATTCAGATAATTTAAAATGTACCAGTTATCATGATTTATATTGGTTCATGTGTTCATAGTTGTATATAATATAGAATGATATTTGTTTTGTTTATTCTATTTGATGGGAGATTTTAAGATGGCTTACCGGCTTCAGCTTTTTAAAGGGCTGTTTCGCTCTACTGATCAACTTTATCAGCTATCTCAAGCCGAGAAAATTCGCGGTTTATGGACAAAATTTTCACTGTTACTTTTAGGCAGTGTTCTCTTATCGCTGCTTGCCGGTTATCTCGGCATACAAGGTGAGAGTGTCTCCACTTATATGGCCGAATCAGATACGTCTACATATGAATGGCTAAAAGTGCTTTTTGCAGCGGGCTCAGGTTTATGGGGGCTGTTATTTCCATTGTTTTTCATTTTCATTCCGGCGTTGTTATTCTGGACATTTCTTGAAATTGACTTTAAAAAATTAGTCGGCTTGCAATGTATCGTCTTAACCATTTATTTAATTGAATATGCGCTTTTAATTGCGTGGAACGTGTTTTTCTCGATCCCACGTGATTCCTCTCCTTTCTCACTTGGTGTTGTCGCCCAGTATGCAACGGAGAATGTCATTGTCATCCGCTTCTTCAGCTTTATTACGATTTTCCAAGTATGGATTCTCGTAATCCAGTATCGCTTTCTTCGTACCTCTGAAGCGAAAGGAGCCCCCTTCGTTTTTCTCATGGTCTTCTTAATGGGGCTCGCATTCTGGATTTTATCGACATTATTCACATCCATTCATGTCGAGAATTTGTTTTAATTGAAAGAGGTGAACACATTGAAAAAAATAAGAAAACAAGTATGGCTCGCAGCGAGTGCTGTCGTTATTGCAGGAAACTTATACTTAACATTTAAAGAAGACAGCAAAGCAGACCGTACAGAATGGCTCCATGAGTGGGACCGGGTATCAACAGGTGATGTTGTCCAATCATTTTCAACAGAAGGCGTTGTCGTACCGTCCGATGAATATCCAATCTACTTTGATGAAAGTATTGGTTCACTCAAACAAGTGCTCGTAAAAGAAGGCGATGCCATTCAACCGGGTACTTCATTGTTTGAATATTCATCAACAGACATCGATGAAGAAATCGACCGTTTAACGGTAGAAAAAGAACAGACGCAGCAGCAAATTTCACTCATCGACAATCAATTAAGCCAGCTGCGCGTGTTATTGTCACAAGCCGAGAGGAAAGAAAGCAACAGGCAGACTTCAACGAATACAAATAGTACAATCGATCGCGATAGCAACACGACCATAATCAGCTCGGGTGACGCTAGCACAACGATTGAAAATGAAATTCTGCAGCAGGAAACAGAGAAACAAAAGCTGCGGGAAGAAACGAAGAAATATGACAAATTAATCTCCTCGCAAGAAGCAAAGAAAAGTAATTTGATTGTCAAAAGTACGAATGAAGGCTATGTAAAAAAAGTGGATTCGAGCTTGAACAATCCGCTTCTGATCATTAACTCTTCTGTTCCGGCTGTAGAAGGTGTATTTGATGAAAAGCAAGTACAAAAAGCAGCAACGAGTCAGCGCGTTGAGGTAACTGTTGATACAACAGCCGAACAATTTGATGGATCGCTTGCCATCGTCAGTCAATACCCTGAAGAAGAACCATCTGTAAAACGCCAAAGTTTATATCCGTTTTCAGCACAGCTAAGCGGCATTGAATCTTCTGACCTGTATCCTGGTTTGAAAGCTAATGTGAATGTTGTCACAGCAGAAGCACTTGAAGCGGTCACGATTCCTGGCACATCCATTTTAAAAAGCAATCAAAAAACATATGCGGTCATCATGAACACACAAGGGAAACTAGAACGCCGTCTCATTGAAACAGACTTAACCGTCGATGGTGTTTTTCAAGTCACCGACGGCGTTGAATCAGGCGAAGCAATCGTCATTAATCCACATGAATTAGTAATGAAACGCGGACCGTTTATTACACCTATTAATGCGGATCATGTAAAAAAGAAGACGTTTAATGATTTATCCCGTACAGATAAAATGAAATATATATTAATAGGCGTTTTATCATAATCCATACGCATTCTGCTTTCATTACTAGCAGAACGCGTATTTTTTTACATGTTTTCCCCTTCTTATCTATCATTCTGTTAAAATGGTAACAAATAACATACCATTGGAGGAAAACATGAAAAAGTGGACTTTTTTGCTACTGAGCGCTGTTTTGATCACTGTTTCTGTACTCCCACTTATGCCCCGTGCCGCTTCTTACATGCTGACAATTGCTGACACGAACATTTATACGCCACCATCTGGTGGACAAGATGCCATATTAACGCCCATCCCAGCTAACACGAATGTCCGTGTTGTCAGTATAGAAGAAAAGCGGATTCGGATTACTTGGCAAGGCGTGAATGGATTTATCGCCCGTGAATTTTTATCTGGGGGTGACGTTTCTGTCGTACGTCCCGAAACACCTGCCTCTGGTGACTATTTTCAGTTAGCGGTTGACGCCGAATTATTTAAAAAGCAAAACGGAGAATTGGTGAAAATAGGTCGTCTTTTAACAGGTGAGGTATGGGAAAAGAACAGCACTGAAAATGGCTACGTTGCATTTACGTTTGGCAACACGACCGGCTATGTAAAAGAAACAGACGTTACATTTTTAAATGAGGCGGTACTTGCCGGCGGTGTCCAGCCAGGCGGAACGTATAAAAACCGTGTGATGACACGAAAAACGACGGATTTACTTTATTCGAAAAACGGGATATTAACATCGATGGCCCGCCTCCAATCAGGTGTCCTATTTGAAACGCTTGCTGCCTACCGAGATTATTACATTATCGATATTGGCGGCCGCACCGCTTATGTACGTAAATCGGATGTTACGTTGTATACAGGTAACTACGTGAATCCATTTAAGACGATCACGTATAGTCAGATGGAGAAAGATTTAAAAGAGCTCGTACTATGGCACCCTGACATCGCATCACTGGAGACGATCGGCAAGTCGGTAGACGGCCGTGATTTGTACGCATTAAAACTCGGTACAGGAAAAGAAGAAGTAATGGTGAATGCTTCTCATCATGCACGTGAACATATTACAACGAATGTCATCATGGAGATGGCTGACCAATACGCGTACCTGTTTAAAACAAACGGAGAAATGAATGGCTATCCTGTTCAGAATATCTTAAAAAAATCGTCTATTTATTTCGTACCGATGGTAAATCCAGACGGCGTCTCACTCGTTCAGCTCGGTGCAGGCAGTGCGATAAACGAAGCATCCGTTGTGAAAATGAATGGCGGTAAAACAAATTTTTCCGCATGGAAAGCCAATGTACGCGGCGTTGATTTGAATCGTCAATATCCAGCGGCATGGTCGACGATTTGCTGTGATCCGGGCAAACCATCATCACAAAATTATAAAGGACCGAAAGCATTAAGTGAGCCCGAAGCAAAAGCAATGTATGACTTTACACTTGCTCATTCTTTCAAAGCAAGCGCAGCGTATCACAGCTCGGGTCAAATTATTTACTGGCACTTTCACCAGTCCGGGGCTCAGAAAACACGAGATTATGCGATCGCAAAAAAAGTGAGCAGTAAAACCGGCTACAGCCTCGTCGCACCACAGTCGAATCCGAGTGGTGGCGGCTACACCGATTGGTTTATCCAGTCTGAGCAAAAGCCTGGGTTAACAATTGAAGTCTCACCTTACGTTGGCAATCACCCTGTCCCACTCGTCTACTTCTCTTCTATCTGGAAACAAAACAACTCGATCGGACTGCTGCTCGCCAACGAAAATATTAAGTAATAAATAGAATGAAACGAACTGCTGCTGCAGTTCGTTTTTTAGATTCGCGCACAATTCCATCACGCTCACAACAACAAAAAAGCCGCCGATCAACGTGTGATCAGCGGCTGCTTTTTATTTTTTCACAATTAATTCATACGGCGCAGTAGAAGCTGTACCGTTTGCTTCGCTCAGTTCGATAAAATACTTCCCTTTCCCGAGCTTCAGTGTACCAATTTCTTCGTCGTTCTGGCCGTAGCGATCAAACGTGGCGACGAGTTTTCCTTTCTCATCATACACTTCCACAATACCATCCAAGTTTTGTCCGGCTGTGAAGGAAAGCGAGATCGTTCCTTCTTTCGTTATGTTCAGCAAGAAATGGTCTGTGTCGCCGAATGGAACGCCCGCGTTAAAGTAACCATGCGCCCCATATTGGCCATTTACTGTTTTCAGCGCAAGTGGCTTCGTCGGTACATGATTGACGACTTTCGCATCGCCGTCTGCAAACTGATTATATGTCGCGCCGACTTTTATTTCATACGGTTGCAGGCTTGGACCCGTTGCCAGGAATGAATTAACTTCTATAAAATATCCCGTCTCTTCTTTCGCCGCAAATGACGTATTCACTTCCGGTTCAATAATAAATGATAACAGATCAGGACCAAATGTAGCAGCCCGTTCCATTTCATCTGGATCCATCACCTTATCCCCATTCGTATCTTCCACAATTGCGCCGCTGAAAATGTGTTCCTGACGCAGTTCATATGGAATATCTGCTTTTTGAGCAGTTGTAAGCGCAGATGATAGAATATCAAGCGTATAAATACCTGCTTTTCCGTCATTCTCGAAATAGTAATAATCGGTATCACCAGCTTGTATGAAGTAGTTTTCATACGATTTTCCAGCCGTAATATCGAGCCCTTCTTCCGGTACGTTTTGATCGTTATCCGTCTCTGCCGGTACGTTTGCGACTTTCTTTGAATTAAGCGTATATGGATCTGCTGAAATATTATATAAATTATTCGTCAATTGTACAACGTATGTCGTTCCTTTTTTCAAGGCAATATTTAGTTTCGGTGAACTATCCATTCCACCAAGTAAGCCCATCAGTAAGTCCATTTCGCCGCCGCTGCCGTACACAGGTACAAGTGACTCTGTCTCTTCGTCATATTCCATGAACGTCATCGATGCAAGCTGGCTGTTGCCTTCATTGATCGAAAATTGGTAAATGCCATCCTCTGAAGGCGTTAAACGGTAATAATCTTCATCATACTCCATCTGAAAATAGCCTTTTTTATCCTGACCGATTGTATAAGGTATAGCTTTTTCCATAATGACTGTATCATAATTGTCTTCTTCTTCGCCTTCTTCTTCGTTAATCAATGAATCTTCTTTCATTTCACCATATTCACTTGGCGAAATCTCTTTATTTAATAGCTCATCTTCAAGTGTGGCTTCTATCGGCAATCCATCTTCGTCTGCCGGTATTTCACGTTCTTCCACTTTCATCGTATACGGATAAGCAGATGAACTATACGAACCTTCACTCACCTCATCAATATCCATCGATAGTAAATCAAGTATTGATCCTCCAAGTAAATCGTTACCAAATGTAGCATTCGTCACATTAATATGGTAATCGACTCCGGGTATAGCCTGGAATGACAATGTCTCACCTTCATTAGTGGCGCCGTTGTTCGCGTATGCAACATCGTAATAGCCTGTCTCATCTTCACTTTCTTCAGCTATGGAAGCCGAGACCGCAGAATCAATACCTGGCAGTCCTGAAATCGAGACAGACAACAATTTTGGCTCATCAACAGACAGCGTAAAATAATCTGTATCCGGTGCTTCTTCTACATTGGTATACAGCGTGAAATCATTTTTCACAAATGGAAGTGACGTAATCGCAATTGGATTTTCTTCTGATGTCTCGTCCGGTGTAATTGGCTCTACTTTTTCCGCCGTCAATGTGAACGATGACTTACCTGATGCACTGTAATTGCCGTTTGAATCTTTTACACCTATTAACAATGTACCTGATTCTACTGCTGTAAATAAGTTACCTTCCTGTTTACCTGCGCGCGTTGCATTTACATCACGTACATATTCCGGCTCCCCATCTTCCGGCACAAAATACAATTCCATCGCATAATCGTAGCTGTCACTTCCGTTCAGCACCGTCTGGACATGCTCGCCTTCTGCCAGATCCGCTTTATACCAATGCATTGTACCGGGTGATGTAAACGCACCTGTAAATGTCTGTTTACTCGATGTCACTTCTTTCGCTGTTTGAAGCAATTCTTCTCCCGATTCATTAGGACGATCTGGCAGTTTCCTTATATCAAATTTCAACGCATTGAGCGGATTAATTAACCCGTTACCGTACGTTAAATCATAACCTTTTTCGCCAAGATCAGTCGCCGTCTGTTCTAAAATATATTCAATCTCAAAAGCCGTTAAATCGGGGTATTTCGATTTTAATAAACCGGCTGCTGCGGCTACAACTGGTGAAGCCATTGACGTACCCGTCAACCGGGCAAATTTAGACCCTGATTCTGAGCCATAAGCTGTGCTGTAAATATTTTCACCTGGTGCCACCACATCAACCGATGCGCCGTAGTTGGAACTGTCAGACAGCTTTTTGCCTCCATCAACATTGCCGACGCTGATCACGCCAGGATATGCTGCCGGATACGCGTATTCATCTGTTGATTCATTCCCCGCTGCTGCAACGACAACGGCACCCGAATCAACCGCATATTGAACCGCTTCCTCGATGAGCGGTGATGGCATAAAGCCGCCAAGACTTAAATTAATGACGTCGGCTCCTTTATCAACAGAGTAGACGATGCCCTCTGCAATCGTGTAATCATATGCACCCATACTGCCATTGAAGACATCAACTGGCAAGATTTTCGCATTCGGGAATACACCATAGCCTCCGATCCCGTTATCTTTTACAGACGCAATAATGCCGGCAACGTGCGTCCCATGCAAATCACGAACCGGGTTTCGAGCTGGCTCGGCCGCATTGTATGGCGCAAGTAAATTTGCTTTTAAATCAGGGTGCTTATAATCAACGCCACCATCCACAACGGCTATCGTTACATCATTTTTACCGGCATATAGAAGTGCCTTGTCCATATTTAAAAGTGCTAGGTGATTCATTTTGCTTTTTTTCGGATCCGGTATAGCAGCCAATCGTTTATATTGCACACTAGGCGTAATCGCGACAATTTCGGAACGCGTTTTATAAACGCTGAGTACGTCACTTAATTTCTTTGATTTCGGAATTTGAACGACATCATACCCAAGGGAAGGCAGACGTTTGATAATTGCGACACCTGCTTTTTTATGTACACTTTTTGGCAGCGCTTTTGAATATTTAATGACAAGTGTCCGCGAATCAGTCATTTTCTGATCTTGCTGTGCCGCTTTATACTGCGCCTCTTTTTGTTCAGCCGGTGTTTCAGCAAGTGCGGCCCCCGGTATGACGAGCGCGGCACTGACGGCTGCTGCCATCATCTTTTTCCAATTGTTCACGATGACTCCCCCATTCTCTTAGTCTTCTTTCTATCATACCTCTAAACAAGAAAATTGGTTTCACTTTTTTTCAACATTTTCAATATTTTTCTTCTTATTTTACGCATAAAAAAACAGCCCTGAAAATGAATTCAGGACCGTTCGTTTTATTAAATAATACGGGCTAAAACAACATCTGGAATACTTAATAATTTTTCCGTTAAACTCGGGATCACTTCACCGTTTACTTGATTATCGATATCAATCAATGTATACGCGTAATTACCTTTACTGCGGTTGACCATGTCCGCAATGTTCAAGCTGTAATCAGACAATGCACCTGTAATTTGACCAACCATATTCGGCACGTTTTTGTGTGCAACGGATACACGGCGGTTTCCTGTGAACGGAATTTCAATGTTACCGAAGTTGACTGAGTTTTTAATGTTGCCGGTTTCTAGATAATCTTTCATCTGAAGGGCAGCCATCAATGCACAGTTTTCTTCTGATTCAGCTGTTGATGCACCAAGATGCGGTGTAGGAATTACATTCTTCATGCCCAATACATTTTCATTCGGGAAGTCTGTAATGTATTTGCCCACTTTTCCGCTTTCAAGCGCTGCACGCAAATCTTCCTCATTGACGAGTTCACCGCGTGAGAAATTCAAAATACATGCGCCGTTTTTCATTGTTTTACATGCTTCTTTATTGAACATTCCGCGTGTATCGTCTGTAAGTGGCACGTGAACAGTAATGTAATCACTCGCTGCAAATAGCTGCTCAATCGTTAAAGCACGCTGTACTTTGCGTGATAAGTTCCATGCTGTATCAACAGAAATGAACGGATCAAACCCAATCACATCCATATCAAGGTCAAGCGCATTGTTCGCAACGAGTGCGCCGATATGACCGAGTCCGATAACACCGAGTGTTTTTCCTTTCACTTCGCGGCCGACGAATTGCTTTTTGCCTGCTTCCACAAGTTTCGGGATCTCATCGCCTTGTCCTTTTAATTCTCTCGTCCAGTTTACACCGTCAAATAAATTACGAGAAACAGCCATGATCGTTGTCAAAATTAATTCTTTCACGGCATTTGCATTCGCACCTGGCGTATTGAACACGACGATGCCTCGCTCTGTATATTCTTGAACCGGAATGTTGTTCACACCAGCACCGGCACGAGCAATTGCTTTTACATTGTGATCAAGCACTGTATCATGCAAGTTCGCACTGCGAAGCAAAATACCATCTGGGCTGTTCGTTTCATCGTTTACTTGAAAGTTGTTCGCATTTTCAAACACGTTTAGACCGACATCGGCAATATTGTTCAATGTTTTAATCGTATACACGTTTTTACTTCCCTTCTTCTGTTGAATGAGTCTGTTCGAATTCTTTCATAAATGCAACGAGCGTCTCTACACCAGCAACTGGCAGCGCATTGTACACACTTGCACGCATACCACCGACAGAACGGTGCCCTTTTAATGTTTCAAGACCTGCCGCTTTTGCTTCTTTCACAAATAACGCATCGAGTTCATCGCTCGGAGATACGAATGGAATGTTCATGAGTGAACGGTCTTCTTTTTGTACAGGTGAACGAAAGAATGTAGATGTTTCTAAGTAATCGTATAAAAGAGCCGCTTTATCACGATTGATTTTTTCCATCGCTGCAATACCGCCGCGCTCTTCCAACCATTCAAAAACAAGCTTCGCCACATAAACACCAAATGTCGGCGGTGTGTTGTAAAGTGATCCGCTTTCTGAATGCGTTTTGTAATCAAGCATAACCGGAACGGATTCTCCTGCTTTACCGATTAAATCTTCACGAATAATGACGAGCGTTAAACCGGCAGGACCGATATTTTTTTGCGCACCGGCATAAATAAGAGCAAATTTCGACACATCAATTTCTTCTGACAAAATATTTGATGACATGTCTGCTACGAGTGGTACATTTCCTGTGTCTGGAATATTATTGAAAACTGTTCCTTCAATTGTGTTATTCGTCGTAATATGTACATAATCTGCTTCTGCGTCAATCATATCCGCTGTAATTTCTGGTATATAACTGAAATTTTTGTCTTTTGAAGAGGCAATGACGCGAACTTCCCCGTACTTTCGCGCTTCTTCAATCGCTTTTTCCGACCATGATCCTGTATTGACGTAATCTGCTTTTTTACTGCCTGCAAACAAATTCATTGGGATCATCGCGAACTGCTGGGACGCACCACCTTGAAGAAATAACACTTTGTAGTTATCCGGAATGTTCATCAACTTGCGAAGAACCGCTTCCGCTGTTTCAATGATATCTGTAAACCATTTTGAACGGTGGCTCAGTTCCATAACTGACATACCTGAACCTGCGTAATTTGTAAGTTCTGATTGCGCTTTTTCCAATACTTCAAGAGGCAGCATAGAAGGGCCGGCTGAGAAATTATACACTCGTGTCATCGTTTTTCTCCTTTATTCGTGTTATTTTTAGGAATTTAAAAAATTTGTACTTTTTTGTACTTTATTGATATCCGAATTATAAAATAACACGGCGCACATATCAAGGGCAGTTCATCTATCTTTTCAATGAAACCATCGTTGTTTCCGCTTACATTGCCTGTTTCAAACGCTGTTTTTATTTACGAACATTTTGTTAATTTTTCATTTATTCATTCGCTTTTTAAATATAAGCCACTTTTTTTGACCAAAAATGCATTTTATTGTAGAAAGCAAGATGATGTCACACGACACTACTTCATTCTGTCTTTTTCCGGAATCGATAGTCAGATGATCACTTTTTGAAGTATAATGGCTACGTTTTATATGTTATTTATAGGAGGTATTTTTTTGCGTACTTATCAAATTGATGAACGGCCGTCGATCCCGGCATTGATCCCGCTCAGTCTTCAGCATTTATTCGCGATGTTTGGGTCAACAGTTCTCGTACCGATTTTGTTCGGTGTGAATCCTGCCACAATTTTATTAATGAACGGAATCGGTACGCTCATTTACATTTTCCTTTGCAGGGGGCAAATTCCGGCGTACCTCGGTTCCAGCTTTGCTTTTTTATCACCGGTCTTTTTAGTCATGGCGAATGGAAGCTACAATCAGGCGCTCGGCGGTTTTATCATCGTCGGAGTCATCTTTATCGTTGTTGCTGGCATTATTAAAGTGGCCGGCAGCGGCTGGATTGATGTCGTCTTTCCACCCGCTGCAATGGGCGCAATCGTAGCTGTTATTGGGCTTGAGCTCGTTCCGGTTGCGGCGGGAATGGCCGGTATCATCTCATCAGATGGCGCAGCAGACTGGTCACCAGACCGCAATACGATTATTGTCTCGATGCTGACGCTTGCGATTACGATTATTGGCAACGTTATGTTCCGCGGATTTTTGAAAATCATCCCTATCTTAATTGGGATTATCTCTGGTTATGTGATTGCAGCATTATTTGGCATGGTGGACTTGCAGCCAGTACGAGATGCCAAGTGGTTCGCTTTACCTGACTTTTACCAGCCTGAATTTGACTGGACGAGCATTGTCATCATTGCGCCCGCTGCACTCGTCGTCATCGCTGAACACATTGGACATCTTGTCGTCACACAAAACATTGTCGATCGTGATTTAATGAAAAAACCAGGTCTCGGTGTTTCTTTGTTCGGGAATGGTATTTCAACCGTGTTATCCGGTTTTGTCGGGTCAACACCGAATACGACATACGGCGAAAATATCGGTGTTCTAGCTTTGACGAAAGTGTATTCAACGTGGGTCATCGGCGGTGCAGCCGTGATGGCGGTTTTCTTATCGTTTTTCGGCAAACTAGCCGCACTCATTTCAACGATTCCAACGGCCGTGATGGGTGGCATTTCATTACTTCTTTTCGGCATTATCGCCGTTTCTGGCTTACGGATGCTCGTTGAATCAAAAGTCGATTATTCGAAAACAACAAATATGATTTTAACAACCATTGTGCTTGTAATCGGTTTGTCTGGTGCAACATTTACTTGGGGATACTTGCAGCTAAAAGGTATGGCACTCGCTACAGTTATTGCCATTTTATTGAGCCTTTTCTTTGCGCTCATTCATAAATTAAAGCTGTCAAACGATCATGAATAAAACAAAAAGTATCCGGAGTATCCGGATACTTTTTGTTTTATTTGCCTACGATTCGATTGTCGGCCTCGTTCCCTCGTATGTCCAGCCATCTTCCTGATAGGCCTTGCCTTCTTTCATCAGCTTGCCAAGCGCGCGTTTAAATGCGCCTTTGCTCAAACCGAAACGCTTCTCAATTTCTTCCGGCAGACTTTTATCGGAATACGGCATTTTTCCACTGCGGCTCATTAAGTATTCGTACACTTTCTCTGAATCGTCCAGTTGCCGTTCGTGACGGCGGCCAAGCAGTGATACGTTTATGGAACCGTCATCATGCACATCAATAATACGGCCTGCTACCGCCTGTCCAACGCGTGGCTCGTCTTCACGCTGTGTCGGATGTAGAAAGGCTCGGTGTTGTTCATCTGTTATAATCCACGAACCTGCTTTTCCGGTCCGATACACGATGCCGGTAAAGTCTTTATTTAAGTCTGTTTTGTTTGCCCGTTTGGCGATATCCCAAATCGTTTCTTCTGTCGCCGGTTTCGCAAACAGCCGTCCATTTTTATCAAGCTTCAGTGTGCAATATAGTTTGTCGCCTTCGATCGGCCGTACTTCATATTTATATGGCAAATCATCTTCTGACACGAGCGCGTCTTTTGAAATGCCGATTGAAACGAACACACCAAGGTTATTGACTTCCTCTCCAACGACTTCCGTCCACGCATACTCGCCGAGTGTCATCAGCGGTTTATCCATCGTTGCCGCCAGGCGCCCACTATGATCTTGATAAAGAAACACGTCAACCGGCTCGTCTGGATCAAATCCCTCTCTCACTTCACTATGATGTAAAAGAACGGCATTTTCCTCTTCGTCCATTAAGAACCAGCCGTACTCCTGTTCATTTTTCACTGTTAATGTAACCATTGTTCCCGCTTCAAGCGTCATACATGCACACCCTTCCTAAAAGTTCTCATTGTTCTTCATTATATCAGCTTTCCCACGGTGATGTTTAACAATTCATCGTGTCGGGCACACTTGAAGTAACACTATAAACTGAAAGGTGAGAAACAGTATGGCACGTTCAACTGGATCATTGAAAAACCTCGTGAAAATGGGCGTTAAATATGGACCGATTATTTATCCGTTCATTAAAAAATATTTGAACAAACGAAAAGCAGCAAAAGCATATAGATCAAGATAAAAACAGACGAAGGCTCCGCCTAGGTCTGTTTTTATTATTTATTCCCCCATTTTCTTCATAAGCGTCTGCTTTCATCGTGACATCGAGTATATCGCTGTATACCAGGCCCGGTGAAAGAGACGCTTCTTTCTTATCCAGTACATTCATCTTGACAGTGACACTCTCTTGTCCTCCCTTCTGCAATTGCACGATTACTTCTTTAGGGAGCGTAACACGATGCCCTTCAAACGTTTGCAATTCAAGTGGTTTAGCAGACCCAGCCATCGTGTCGATAAGCGTTTTGGGAAGCGTCCACTGTCTGCTTCCCTCCTGTCCCGTCGTCACCGTTCATGCATTTTCTCCTTTTTAATCCTGTCTTCTGTCCCATCAATAACAGGACCATTGTCAACAAGAGATGGCGTTTCACTTTTGCCATTCCCATTGCCAGCATTATTACTTTCGCCGATTCCTTGAGAGCCGGTTTTAAAGGACCAGACGTCTGAACGTACCTCGCCTCCATAAGAATCCTTCACTTCTACATACCAGCCGTGCTGCGTGGACCGCTCAAGGTTTTTCCATTTTGCTTTCGCTGTGCCTCCGTCTTTTATGTTCGCTTGTGAACCGATTTTTTCATCCGTGAACACTTCCACATTAAACAGATCTGTCGCCACGACTTTTTCCTTCGGCGTTAAATCGGTTTCAATCGTAAACTCATCCTTGCCCGGATAATCCACGGGATTGTAATAATTGTATTGGTCCAAATACGGCGAATACGTCTGTATGTAAATTTTGTTTTCAATCGGATTTACTTTCATTAAACGAAGGAAACCTTGTCCTCCTTCAGGCCCGCCCTGGTAATCAGCAAGCATTTGATACACTTTTCGGTCCGGTGTGCCATCCTGATTATCATCAATTTTATCAACGAGCGTTTCACTGTCATGGTAATGCCCTGACAAGACAGCTATGACATTTAAGTTTTTCTTCACGACTTCATTGAATACTTTGTCGCCAATCGGGCTGCGGTTCCCAGAAACAAGCAAATATTCATGAAAGTTGAGAATCGCTTTGCGGTCTGGATGCTCAGCAAGCACTTTATTCAGCCAAGCAATGTCTTCATCGTTTATACCCCAGCCCATGTACAGCATGATAAAGTCATTTCCATTTGAACTAATTAAGTCGTAATGGCCGCGGTTGTTTTTATACGACTCTCCGTAATACTCTTTCCCCATAAAACGGTGTTCGCCAAAATATTTGCTGTATTCATTATAGTCACCTGTTTTATGCCCTACATCGTGGTTGCCCGCCAGTACGCCATAAGGGATCGATGCATTGTCAAGCGTCCGCATAAATGTATCCGCACGCTCCCATTGAACCGGCTGATCTGTTTCATCTACAAGATCGCCTGTATGGAATACGTACTTTAATTTCATCGTTTCTTTTTTTTCCGCTACCCATTTTGTCATTCGGTCAAAAATATGGGGATAGCTTTCTGAATAATACTGTGTGTCGGACATCCAGATAAAGGAGTAATCAAACTCGGTTGTTGAGGAAATTTCATCCTGTACCATTACCTGCACTTTTCCGTCCTTTACATAATCGGTGCCCTTCACGCTGCCGGAGAGGGTAAAGTTTTGACTGTCCTTTGCGATTTTCCATTCCTGCCTCTCCCACTTCGCTGTTATATAATTCCATACATACATCGATACTCTCCGGCCGATGAGTGATTTTCCTTCCCAATTCATTTTAATTTCATCATTCGCATCGACTTTTTGATCAATGGCTACTTCAAAGCGATGGTACGGAAATTTTTCCATTGAAGAGGTTTCAATATATTCTCCATCTGCTTTTGCCAGTTTCACTTTTTCCGTTACGGCTGTTTCATCTGCTGGCGAAATTTGTGCTGGCGGCTCACGGTCGGCACTATTTTCATAAACATTGACTTCTGCATCAGCTGCCCCGTACTCAAAACCACGGTAAAAATCAACATTCAGGCTGTCTTTTGTCGGATCGGTTACCTTTACCTGAAGCTTTGCGTTATTCGGATTAACATTTTCCAATCCGTTCGCCGGTGACGTTATTTTAGGTTCATACGGCTTTTCTTCTACAACCGCAAACGAAATGGATTTTCCCGCTTTATTTCCAGCACGGTCTACTGCTGTAAACTCAACGGTATGGGCGCCGGCAGCCATTTTAGCCGAAGAGGTTTCCAGCGGCAGTATTATTTCCTTTCCATCCAATGAAGCGGTGACGTTTTCAACATCATAATGAGCGTCTTTGACTTCTGCTTGAATTGTAAAGTCCCCTTTATATTCCTTTCCTTCTTCAACCGACGATGTAATGACCGGCGCACTGTTATCGACAATGACATCGGCCTCCGTATGAACAACAGCATCCGCTTTAATCACATGCTTCCCTTCTGAAGTCTGCAGGGTATCCCATTTATACGCTTTCGCCGTAAATGATTGATCTGGCAATGTAAAGCTAAAATCGACCACCGGCTTTGCACTGCCGCTGTCGCCAATGCTTATTTCCTGGGCAGCATTGCTGTATGTGGGATCATATAAAGTCGTTCCATCTTCAAGGACAAGGCGAACATTTTTTACGTAAAAATCGTCCCGGTTTTCCTCTGAGTTTGTATCAAATGGTGATACTTTCGTGCCCGCACGAATCGAAATTTTTGTTTCTTCCCCCATTGAAAACTGATTGGTGTCTACCGGCACGGTCATCGTCTTATATTGATTGATCGTGTCATCGAAAATGTGCAATGTTTCGTCACCGATTGTAATGCCATTTTTAAAATACAAATTGACTTTCTTGACATCGAACGCAAAGTATACCTGCGCCGACAATGCTGGCTCCGTTTTACTTGTCACATCTTTATTGTCAATTGAAAGCTGCGAATCGGTTCCAAATGCTTTAATCGTTGCGGTTTTACTTAAAACCGAGCCATCCTCCACATTTAATCCAGTTTTTTCTATATTGTCATTTAAAATAGGGATGCCTGTTGGATCCGTTTCAACCACATTTGTTCCGTCGGAAACTTGAACATAATAGTCCAGATTCTTTTTGCCAAGCAAATCAGGTGAATACACCGTATGAAAAAACAAACCGGTTACTTCATCTCTTGTTAAATCAACAGATGTATACTCAGTTCCCTCTCCTGTTTTGTATAAAAGACGGACAGTTTTGACTGACTGGTCGTCAGTAACATCAAATGTTATTGTGACATTTTGGCGTGCAGAAATAGGGGCTGTCTCGGTTAAGTCTTCTACGATTGGCCCCATCGAATCAAACACCCCTGATCTCTTCACAGACGGTACCTGTACGTATGCGACTGTTCCCGGTGTAGCATCTTCGGTTGCACTGCTGTATTTCTTCATTTCTTTTTCACCCGCCATGCGAGGGAATGTGTAGAAAATTCCTTTGTTTGCATCTGTATCATCCACATTTGGTTCATCATAATAATATGCAGCCGAAATATCTTCCCCTGTATTCATTACAATGGCTACGCCACGGTGGCTGGAGTTCGCCATTCCGTCCGAATGTACTTTCACAATATTTACATTTTCCGTTAAACTAACGCCGTATGCTTTATTAAAGTCTTCAACCGTTTTATCTTGGTTGCCCGCATTGATAATCCAGTACACCATAGTTTCACCCGCCCGTAAAACAACATCTTCTTTATCGGATTTCCAGATTAAATCCGCTTCCGAACCTTCTGCAGGGTAGCGATAACGAATTTTATAATCCTTTAAATTCACATTTTCGTTCGTGTTATTGTACACCTCAATAAACTCATATCCATCGAGGCTGTTTACATCATCCGAATCCGGAACCAGCTCGGTTACAAGAAGGGATGGCACTTGCTGCGGATCATAATCCATTCCTTCCACCGTGACTGTATATTCTTTTGTTTTTGCCGTATTTTGACCGTCAAACGCTTCCACACGGTACTTGACTTCTTCAGATAAAAGTTCTTCCTTTCCGATCACAGCTTCAAATTGATCACCTTCCCCTTTGGTCATCTCTTTCTTCAGCCAGTTTTTGCTTTCTGTTCCTTTGTAAAATACTTTCACATTGTCAATCTTTGTTTCATCCTTGACCGCAGCTCGAATCACAATATCGTTTCCTGAGGAGGTATTTTCAACCGGTGTATGGGTAATAATTGGGGCAACTGCGTCTTTCTCAACGTATTTAGAAGGAATCTGGCCTTTAATTACTTTTCCAGGGGTTGCTGGTTCTGCTGCGGTTAAAATAACCATCTTCTCGCCGTCATCACCTGGCTTGTATTGAATGCCTTTATTTTCGGATACATTGTCTTTGATATATGCAGCAGTTGAAAAAACATTATTGGATAAATCTGATACAGAAAGCGTGTGTTCAGCGGAGTTCTCTATTCCATCTGATTCGATATATGTAAATTGATTTTCCGTAAGAGTTGTGCCGAATTCAGTATTAAATTCATTCAATGTCAAGGAAGGATTCGCAGCATTTTTTACCCAGACAACCATTGTTTTACCCGGTGCAATTTGCTTTTCTTCTTTAAATGTCCAATCCGTCGTACGCCCGTTCGGATATCCGTAAATTAATTTGTAGTTTTTCAACTCAATCGGCTGACTGCTGTTGTTGTAAAGCTCAATGAACTCAAAAGCATCAGTTGAAGTACCGGTCGCATTTTTGCTTTTCGGCAAAATTTCTGTAATCATAATAGACGAAGCGGTCATAGACTCTACTGATACTGGCGTTTCTACTGTCAGAGCAGGTGAAGTGGGGGAAACGAGGGTAGAGACAAATAAACTGCTGGCTAAAATAAGTAAATAAAAATGCTCCTTGCGCATAAATAAAAATTCCTCCTTTAAAATAGCATCTTTAGCCAGTGTAAGAATTAAATATCGAACCAACATGAATAATATGGAAAATTTTTATGAATAAAGAAAAAATAATTATTTTTACTCCGGCTAAATTCATCCTTATTCCAACGTCAAATTTAAGGATTATATCGGGATATTATGCGCTGTTTACTCACAAAAAAAACGGCTTCCATAATGGAAACCGGTCAAAATTATTATAATTCGTCAAACCCATTATCCTGCACATTAACTTTTACGTACTGACGTGAGCGCTGTTCAAAGAAATCGGTTTTGCCAAGGTCTACATCTTCGTATGCTTTAATCCATTTTAATGGATTCTTCCGGTAGTCCGGGAATGGCTTTTCATATCCGAGCTGCTGACAGCGCACGTTCGCGTAAAAATAAATGTACGCCTCCACATCTTCCACATCGAGGCCATCAATCTTGTCCCCGATCACTTCGCGCGCCCATTCCACTTCAAGCGCCGCTGCTTCTCGGAAAATCGCCTCCACGTCAGCTGCACGTTCCTCTGTATCAAGCTCGGGATATTCCGTCAGCAATTCACGATAAATTTTCACGAATAAATCAACATGAAGCTGCTCGTCGCGGTTAATGTAATTGATCATCGTACTCGTCGCTACCATTTTCTGGTGGCGTGCCAAATGATAAAAGAACGCAAAGCCTGAATAAAAGAATAATCCTTCCAAAATCACATCATACACAATCGACTCAAGCATATTTTCCACAGTCGGCTGTTCCACGAACGATTCGTATCCTTTCATGACAAAATCGTTGCGCTTCTCAAGCACAGGCTCACTTCTCCAGTAATCAAACACGCGATCTTGCTCCGATTTCGGCACCAAGCTCGACAAAACATACGAATAGCTATGATTATGAATCACTTCTTGCTGCGCCAAAATAATCATCAATGCCTGCAAGCTCGAATCTGTTAAATAATCCGCTACTTTCCCCGCATAATCCGTCTGTATACTATCAAGCAGTGCAAGCAGTCCAATCGTTTTTAAAAATGCTTCCCGCTCACAATCTGTCAAACCCGGAAACTGCTTCACATCCGTCCCCATGTTAATCTCAAACGGAGTCCAGAAATTTCCGAGCATCCGCTTATATTTTGGATACGCCCAGTCAAATTTCACATCATCCCAGTTCAACACATTTGACGACCGACCATTCACAATCGCTGTCGAACGGTTCGGTGCGTCTTTATCCATTAATTTACGCTTTTCAATCATCGTCATGATAAAATCCTCCTTAACTCGAGCACGATTCACATTCGAGCAGCTCAACCGACGTCGAACGAACGTAATACGTCGTCTTCAACCCGTTTTTCCATGCCGCTAAATGCAAATCAAGCAATTCTTTCGCTTTAATCGTATTTTGAACATACAAATTCAATGACACACCTTGATCGATATGACGCTGACGCGCTGCATTTTGACGGAGCGTCCACTGCTGATCGATAAAGTACGCAGACTTGTAGTACCATGTCGTCTCGGAATTCAAATCTGGAACCGTCACCGGAATTTTGTAATCTTTCTTTTCTTCGGAATAACTCTTCTGGAAAATTGGATCGATACTCGCCGTGCTTCCCGCAATAATCGATGTCGATGAGTTCGGTGCAACAGCCATTAAATAGCCGTTTCGCATCCCATGTTCACGCACATTCGCGCGAAGTTCCTTCCATTCTAAACCTTCATAGCCCCGCGCATCAAAATAAGCGCCTGTTTCCCAATCAGATCCGGCAAATAACGGATAAGCCCCTTTTTCTTTCGCTAGTTCCATCGATGCCTCAATCGTCAGGCGGGCAATGTTTTCATAGAGTGAATCCGCGTATTCAACCGCTTCATTTGCTTCCCAGCGAACGCCTTTCAGTGCCAATAGATGATGCCATCCGAACGTACCGAGCCCGATACCGCGATAACGACTGTTTGTCCGCTCCGCCTGTGGAACCGGAATCATATTTAAGTCAATTACGTTATCAAGCATCCGAACTTGTATTTTGATCAAACGATCCAAAACATCCGCAGGCACTGCTCTGCCAAGGTTAATCGACGACAAATTACAGACGACGAAATCACCGGGCTTTTTGCGTGTCACAATGACATCGTCTTCAAGCTGAATCGATTCAAATTCCGTCGCACTCATATTCTGAGCGATTTCGGTACACAAATTACTTGAATAAATCATGCCTTCATGTTTGTTTGCATTGCGGCGATTTACTTCATCGCGGTAAAACATGAAGGGGACGCCTGTTTCAAGCTGTGAGCGCATAATACGCTTCATAATATCAATCGCCTGAACGGTTTCACGTGATAATCGATCGTCATTTACGCATTGCTCATACTTCGTACGGAACGAACCTTGGCCGCGTTTTTCATCATAATAATCTTCCAGTGAAAAGCCCATCACCGTACGCACTTCATGCGGGTCAAATAAATGCCACTCGCCACGTGCGTCAACTTGTTCCATAAACACATTCGGCAGGCAGATGCCTGTGAAAATATCATGTGCACGGAGACGTTCGTCGCCATTGTTTAATTTCAAATCCAAAAACGGAAAAATATCTTTATGCCAAACGTCCAAATAGACCGCAACCGCTCCTTGGCGCTGGCCGAGCTGATCAACGCTGACCGCTGTGTTATTCAGCTGTTTAATCCAAGGCATGACGCCGCTTGACGCGCCTTTAAACCCACGGATAGAAGAACCGCGGCTCCGTACTTTACCCATGTACACACCGATGCCGCCGCCGTATTTCGATAATGTTGCTACATCCGTATTGCTGTCGTAAATGCCTTGCAAACTGTCGTCGACTGTATCGATAAAGCAGCTCGACAGCTGTCCGTACGGCTTACCGGCATTAGATAATGTCGGTGTTGCGACTGTCATATATAAGTTGCTCATCGCCCAGTACGATTCAGCAATTTTTTCTAAACGGTTTTCAGTTTCATTTTGCATAAGTGTCATTGCAATAATGAGCCAGCGCTCCTGCGGAAGTTCGGCCGGCGTTTTGTCAAAATCACGTGCAACATAGCGGTCCATCAGCATTTTTAATCCGATATATGTAAATAATTGATCGCGTTTTGGCTGCAATAATTGTCCTATTTTTTCAAGTTCATTTGTTGTGTAAACGATCGTTAAACGGGGATCGTATAAGCCTTTCTCCGTTAGAATTTGAACGTGAGATGCGAAATCTTTGTAAACTCCTTCAGCCGAAGTCTTACGCTTGGCCGCTTGCTCGCGATACGATTCCTCCAGATGGATGCGTGCAGCAACGAATGTCCAGTATGGCTCTTCTTCATCCAAAAAGCTGAGTGATTCGAGTACCATTGCTTTTGACCAGGCCGAAGCACTATATCCCGGATGCTTGGCTGTCCATCGTTCGCTAACTCGGAGAAGCGGACCGATTTTTTCCTGGCCAAATTCGTCTGTTAAATGGTTCAGCATCTGTTCGATTTCTGGAATGATTGTGATTGTCATGTTATTCCTCCTGTTTTGCAAAAAATAAAAAGAGCGATAGATGCAGCCTCTTCGGCTGAGCTATCGCTCTGAATGGGTAAAATGAGGAAACAAACGGAATCCGCCGCTTCCACCTCTCAACCCCCGAAGAAAGTGTCGCTTTCAGAAAAACAGGCAGGTCTCCTGGCTCGTGCGTCGTCCTCCTGCCGCCTTCCCGTTTTCACAGTGGCTTGGCATTCGTCTGCACTTACAGTTGCGGGGACAGCTCCGGCATTTAACCGGATTCCCTTTTAAACCATTACTGGTACCTGCTTTTCATTGCATACTATATATTGTGTTTTTATACTTTTAAAATACTAACATATTGTGTTTGTAATGTACAGAACAAAAATCCGCAAAGAGTGCTCTTTGCGGATTTCATTATTAAGGAGTGCCTATAAAAGAATGGCTCCACACGTTGTACATCGTTATGGCAAATTGTTCACGCGTGATGTTATTTTCAGGATAAAACATAGCGTTTGCTCCACCGCTCATAATACCGTGAGAATAAACAGCATTAATTTCTTCGTTCGCCCAATGTTTTACTGGTACATCATTGAAAATTGAAGACGCCCCTGCTTGAAGATTAAGTGACTGCGTCAAGACACGAGCCATCTGAGCCCGGGTTAACGGCTTATCCGGATTAAACTTCGGCGCTTTGGCAAAAACACCCGCTTCCGTAAGTTTAGCGATCGCTGCATACGACTTCATTTTTGAAGAGACGTCAGAGAATCCTGGATTCGGAGCTGTGCCTGTTTCACCAAGCGCACGCGATAAAATAATCGCTGTTTCTGCGCGGGTAATGTTACTTTTCGGTGCAAATGTACCATCAATGTTTCCGTTAATGACGCCTGCTTCTGCTAGTTTCATAATCGCAATGCGCGCCTGTGACCCTAGTTTACTAATATCAGTAAATGGGGCTTTTTCTTGTTCTGGATCTGGTATTGTGCTATTCTTCCATACTTTGAAAAATTGGTCCGCAAATACTTTGTAACCAGCTTCATCCGGATGAACGTCGGCTTTATTTGGCAGATACTCTGGTTTAAAATAAGAATCGACTTCAACAAAAACAGCACCTGTGGACTCAGTCGTTGTTTTTAATCCCCCATTAAATACGGAAAAGGCTAGCTGATAGTTTGACTTTTGCTCTCCTTCTTCCATATGCGGATAAGGAAAATAATATCCAAAAACATATACTTTCGCATTCGGATTCAATGATTGGATCGTCCGAATACTACTGGCAAGGTTTGTTTTTATCTGATCCAACGTCGCTGAGGCAGTTCCTAGATTTAAGTTTCCAGATTTGACAAGGTTTAAAAGATCGTTAGCACCTATGGAAATTGTAACAAGTTCAGCCTGCTGAACAGCGGCTTTCACATCTGCCCGCTTTAACTTCTCAACTAATGTTCCGCTTACATCACCGGACGTTGCATATTCTTTCGTGTATGAGCCAAGTGCATCTTGTTCAGAAAGCCCGGCTTTAATCATATCCGTATAGCCCGTGCCAATTGTTTTGTTTGGCGTTTGCCCTGCGGCAATCGAATCACCAAGTGCAACATAATCCTCTTTTGCAGTGGCTGCCCCCGCAGACGGAGTCAGAAAGGCTGCAATAAAAAGCAATGATGCTAAAAATACCGAAAAGATCTTTTTCAAATGGATACCCCCTGTTTCATTTCATACTTCCTTTATATTACCATGTATAACCCACAATTTGTTTCAACTTTACAGAAAAAAAGAAATATATGTTATAATAAACATAAGGTTTGAACTGGCTTAAAAAGGGTACATTAATGTAGATGAACATTTTTAGAACGGAGATGACAAAAGATGAATTTGAAGAAATTAATCAAGTACGGTGCTATTATCGCTCCAATCGTTTACCCGAAAGTAAAAGACCGCATGGGGACACGCAACTTACGTAAGACATATAGTGATTCGCATAGAACGCGCATGTCTGGAAAAAGTATTCTTGAAAAATTAAAATGATTTTGACAGGTCTCTGATGAAAATCAGAGGCTTTTTATTTTAAAGCTGTGTCCGTTTCCCGGCAAAAAATGAGGCCTCCGTGCATCTGCATCGGAGGCCATTCACCTTTTATTGAAGAACAGCGCTTTTGCTGAAGAACTCTTCGTATAATTCACGCAATACGTTGTCTGTATCTTTTTCTTGAATGCCGAACACAAGACTGACTTCCGATGAGCCTTGATTGATCATTTCAATATTCGCACCGACACGGGAAATGGCGGCTGTTGCACGTGCAGAAAGACCAAGTGTATTATGCATACCTTCGCCAACAAGAACGATCATCGCAAACCCATGTTCAATGTGTGCTTTGTCTACTTGTAATTCCTCACGGCAACGCTCTAAAATGCGTTCTTCTTTTTCCGGTGTTAATTGATGGCTGCGCACAATAATAGACAAATCATCAATGCCTGATGGTGTGTGCTCGTAAGACACTTCTTCATCTTCCAAAATTTGCAGCAATTTACGGCCGAAACCGAGCTCACGGTTCATCAAATATTTACTAACATAGAGTGTTGAAAAGCCTTTATCCGCTGCAATGCCAATGACCGGACTTTTCGTATATTCACGTTCTGCTACAATCATTGTGCCCGGTGCAGACGGATTGTTCGTATTTTTAATACAAACTGGAACAGAATGCTGAAATGCTGGCATTAATGCTTCGTCGTGAAAAACAGAGAAGCCTGCATACGACAATTCACGCATTTCACGGTATGTCATCCGTTTAATTTCAGCCGGGTTGTCGACGACATTCGGATTTGCTGCGAATACGGAATCCACATCTGTAAAGTTTTCATACAGCTCTGCTTTCACCGCAGATGCTAGAATCGAGCCGGTAATATCCGATCCCCCGCGGGCAAATGTCATCATGACACCCTCTTCTGTATACCCAAAAAAGCCAGGGAAAACAACGATTTTGCTATTTTCACGAAGCTTCGCTAAATTTTCATATGCTTCTGGAAGCGCGCGGGCACGGCCCGGCTCATCGCTTACAATAAGTCCTGCTTCTTTCGGATTCACATATTCAGCTTCAAGTCCGATGCTTGTGAAATAGGCTGCGATTAATTTCGCGTTATTATCTTCACCGCTCGCTTTGAACTGATCCATAAATAGCGGCGGATTGTCACGATTTTCTTGCAGACGTCCACGTAAATCTGTTTCAATAATGTTTACAATGGTATCGTCAAGACCGAGACCTTGCGCAATATCTGCATACCGATCGACAACAGCCTTCAATTCGTTTTCTGCATCTCGATCACGCAATGAAGCATGAGCAAGGGCAATTAATAAATCTGTTACTTTTATATCATCACCGAAGCGCTTACCCGGTGCCGATACGACAACCGCTTTCCGTTTCGGTTCATCTTTAACGATGGCAGCCACTTTTTTAATTTGTTCGGCGCTTGCAACCGATGTTCCACCAAATTTACATACGATCATTTTATTTGCCACTCCTTGCTTGTTTGCATTCTTAGCTGACTATAGGCGGATATGCCGCTTTATCTGAAGAATTATACCACCGTTCGCATAAAAAAAGAAGAAATAATCAGAATTAATTTTCATGAAAAATAGCTGAAAATGAAGGGAAAGAACCCTTTATTTCCAGCTATTTGTATGTTTTAAAGTGTATAATCGGTTTTCATACGTATAACAAAAAACCCGATGACAGCCCATTTGTTGTTGTCATTTCACTTCAATATTGAGGTTTTTCACAAAACCATAAAGTGGCGATCCATTTTTCTCCCTCATTCACCGGCCTTGCCCCATGCCGCGAAAGGGGATTTGATTCGTTTGTGTTCTTTTTGCAATTCTCAAAAATTAATAAAGTACCTTCAGACGGGGTAACGTGAACATTAAGCTCCGAAAAAAAAGTTTCTCCGCCTTCCTTCACTGTATTCAAATAAAGAAGGGCTGTATACAAACGTTGTCCGTTTTGATCGATATAATGTTTTCCTGCTTTAGAGAGGGGATCATAACAATCCAGATGCTCACCGAATTTCCCGCCCACTTTATATCTGGCTATTTGGAGCTTCTCAGCATGATGAAGCGGTTTTCCAATGATGGACGCCATTCGTTCGGATACTTGGCGAACGATTTCATATGAATCATGAGAAAACCAGGTACTATCTGAAATACGGAAATTAGAAACTTGCAGTCCTGATGGCCCAATGATTGTTGCAGGTTTAAGCTGATTCCGCGCTAATTCCCTCAATTGGAGACACTCTATCTCCGTCACCACTTGCTCATAACAGGCGATAAAAGGATCATCACAAAGAACAATTGCAGGCTTCTTCATACGTCCTCCTTCTTAATAAACTGACATTTCCTCAAACTTTTCTGAGGGATGCTATCATGTTATGTGAACAAATTGAAAACGTGTTTGATCGTAAGTAAAATGGGATTCTTATTTTTCCAGAAGTAAAAAAGCAGGCCCCGTTCCATAAAGGCCTGCTTGAATGATTACGGGTTCGGTAAGATTTCCGATCCTGTAAATACAATTGGTCCAACGATTTGAGGGGAATTTCCAGCTTTTTTCTGTGTAGCCGTAAGGAAGTATTGAACCGTCTGTCCGACAGTAAACGGCCCCAAGTCAACAAAGGTAAAACCTGTCGCTATCCGCTGATTTCCCTGTGAGTCATCTGTTATTCTGTAGATCACATTAGCAGCCGCTATACTTCCTTTGTAAATAATAAATTCCACTGGAGTCGATGCATCCGACTCCCATCCAACCGTTCCAGTAAGGAATACACGGCTTCCTGTGCTGTTGATGGTAATGGCATTCATATTTGCAGTAGATAGTTCACAAAGTGGCGCTCCAGTAGCGGGGACCGGAGGGAAAGTTAACTCAATCGTGCCGTTATTTGGATTTGTAAATTTCTCACATACTTCAAATTCGGCCAGTAATCCTGATGCTCCTGGTGCTCCTGGTGTTCCTGGTGTTCCTGGTGCTCCTGGTGTGCCCGGCGCTCCCGGTGCTCCATCTCTTCCATCTCTTCCTGGTGCCCCTGGCGGTCCTTGTCTTCCTCGCTCCCCGTCTTCTCCTTGTTTTCCCCGTGGACCTGGTGGGCCTGGCGGGCAGTCACAACAACATTCCTCGTGACCACATATTTCACATCTGCGGTTTTTATAATAACTCATTCATCTTCCTCCTTTTCATATAAGCTATTCAAGATTCAATAAGGGGGAAACCACATTTCCCCTTATTTTATTGATTATTTTGTTTCCTGAGCGTTTTAGACCCTTCTCGTATACTATTTCTTAATATGGAAGCTATGCTCTTCACATTTAAAAAAAGGGCGAACCATGAACATGCTAGAAGACACGCCTAGTTCGGCCTCACTTTCATCGTGTTTCTCAAGAAGAGGAACTTTCCATTTGGAAATTCTGTAATGCTTAAAGATTTTTTCACGGTCATTTGCTAATGATTTACGTAGTGAATATTGTTTTCCACCTCGTACCTGTGAATATTTGCAGTTTATCAGTGTTTGTGTTGTAAAAAATCATGCCCGTTGCAGGAGATACAGGAGGCACAGTGCTTAATGGTAAACGAATAAAAGTTCCATCTACCGTTAAATCTTGGCTAATTGTTAACTCACCATTTAATGTGCCTGATGTGTCCGAGCGCAGAAATTGAGTAGAATCAAGCCCATCTAACGTACTCGCCGCTCCCCCTGGTCCCGGGTCGCCTTTAGGTCCTTGTGGTCCTTCTGGACCCACTGATCCCTGCGGACCTTCTGGACCCACAAGTCCCTGCGGACCTTCTGGACCTACAGGTCCCTGGGGTCCTTCTGGACCTCTAAGTCCTTCTGGGCCCACAAGTCCCTGCGGACCTTCTGGACCCACTGGTCCCTGGGGTCCTTCTGGACCTCTAAGTCCTTGCGGACCTTCTGGACCCACTGGTCCCTGCGGACCTTCTGGACCTTCCGGTCCTCCTGCTGGCCCCTTAGGTCCTTGTGGTCCTTCTGGACCCACAGGCCCCTGCGGACCTTCTAGCCCCTTTGGTCCTTGTGGTCCTTGTGGTCCCTCCGCTCCATCGGCTCCCTGCGGTCCTATTGGCCCCGCTGGTCCTTGTGGCCCTGCTGCTCCATCGGCTCCCGCTGGTCCTTGCAGTCCTTCCGCTCCGTCTGCCCCCTTAGGTCCTTGCGGCCCTGCT
>NZ_LQWY01000067.1:0-353457 GCF_001643235.1 Domibacillus aminovorans | reverse complement strand
CCTTGCGGCCCTGCTGCTCCCATAGGTCCTTGTGGCCCTTCCGGCCCTACTGCTCCGTCTGCTCCTGCAGGCCCTTGCACTCCTGTTGGCCCCGCAGGCCCCTGTGGTCCTGCTGCTCCATCGGCTCCCGCTGGTCCCTGTGGTCCTATTTTTCCCTCTGCTCCCGCTGGTCCTTGTGGTCCTACTTTTCCATCGGCTCCCGCTGGTCCTTGTGGTCCTACTGCTCCTGCAGGCCCTTGTGGCCCGGCGTTTCCTCTCGGTCCTCTCGGCCCTTTAGGTCCAATAGAAAGTGTCGACACTTGTGGTCCTGACCCATCCCGTGGTTCTTTTCTATCGTCAGCCATTGTTATCACCTTTCTTTTATACGTTTTTCAATGCAATGCAATTCATTTTATGCGTAAGGCCTTATTTCTGTGCTTTTAACCCATTTATATCCAATTTTACAAATTTAGAATAAGTTCCCATGGAACGAGTTAAAATCGGTTTTAAAAGGTTATAGCACACTCAATATCCGAAAAATGTAAATTATTTCACTAATCGAAATAAAATTTGATGGAATCGCGTGAAAGCTACAGCTTAAATGAAATGAAGGAATTACATCTGGTCGATGCCCGTTATGCAACTTCATCAATCGCCATAATATACGGCTATTCAACTTCGCTGGATAAAGATACATAAATCAGTGAAGAATAAGATGAAATAATGGACTGATTTTACTGAAATAGGTCAAGGAGATGAGATAGATAGCTAAGATGAAATATAAAAACGAGGCAGACACACTTTTTGATAAAACTTTACTCGGCCTAATGGGCTTTTTAATTGTTAGTCACTTTGTTCTTCCATTAGTTATTCAGCCTCGAGATGACATTTTTATCGTTATAGTGATCATTATTATTTCTGTTGCTGTATACGTTTATTTTCGGTCGGATGGACAATATGCAAAAAAGAGAAAATTCCTTCAATCCGATATTAAAGAAATTGATACTATGCAGAAAGTAGAATTTAAACTGTATGTAGAGGAACTGTTCAAAAACATGGGCTATAAAGTAAACCTCATTGGTGATTACGGTGCAGATTTATTATTAAAAAAAGACGGGAAATCTATCGCTGTGCAAGTCAAAAAATACAGTAAAACAGTCGGAGTTACTTCTGTTCAACAAGTTTTTTCTGCTAAAACGTATTACAGGACCAATGAAGCATGGGTTGTGACAAATAATACTTTTACAAAAAACGCCTGCGATCTTGCAAAAAAAAGCGGTGTGAAGTTGGTTGATCGAGGACAACTAATACATTTCATAAGTAAAATATAAAGTAAATAGTACAGCTTTTTATCAGATTTCCAGGAATTATCAAAAGGCATGACCGTTAAGACTTCCTCCATCGTAATGTCGCCTTCATTGATTGACGAGCGAATGCCACCGCCATTTTGAAGCGCAATGACCGCTTCTGCATCAATCGTTTTCGCTTTGGCGAGCATACTGTCTGTCATTAAGTTTCCAAGGTTCGTTTCACCGGTCCATACGTTTGCACGTTCGCCGTCAAGCGCAACCGGTGTAGAACCTACTATTTCTGCTTTCATTTCCTCGATTGCCGGTGTGTACTTGTCGGTAAGAATCTTTTTCACAGCTGCATCTTCTTCAAACATATACGTATCATTACACTAGATTCATATTTGCACAAAAAAACCGCTCTGTCAGTTACAACAGAGCGGTTCATCATACTATTCTTTTACAATTCCTTCACGTACCATAAGCAATGCCATAACAGCAGCAACATAAATGGATACAGCCGGTGCTGTTAACACATGTCCAGCTGTAGCTCCAATGCCGAGTGCTAAAATAAACGACACGCCGTACATCACATTCGTAATCGTAAACGTTTCTTTTATATTTCGGATGAAATACAGGACGAACTTCACAACATAATAAAGCGGTACGGACATCATATAAAGGAAACCGACGATACCGAGTGAGAAAAAGAGATCATAGAAATCCATTTCAATCAATTTCGGACCGACACCCGGACCTGGTTCTACGTAATTCCCCGCAAAGCCCATGCCGAACAATTTTTGTCCGATTGGCGCATCCGCAAAATCATCTTTCATGTCCGCTAAATATTTTTCACGGCTACTGAAAACGAGATTTTGAATTTGATCATTTGTGATTTCCGGCTTTTCTTCATCGTCTTCCGATGGGATTTCTTCTCCCGTTTCCGGATCGTATTCTTTTTCTTTCTGGCCAAAGTCCAAATCAATATTCAACAAGCTTAAATGTGCAAACATATTGTGGAAAACAGGCGTGATCGGTGTCGTCACAGCGAGAACCGCCATTAAAATGATCGAAATCAACATATTGGAGCGTACTTTTTCTGTCCGCTCTTTCGTCATGTAGAGGATAAACATCGTGACAAATGTAGCAATTAAGACGATCACAATGCCGCCATATCCTACTTTCGTTCCGAGAAACTGCATGGAAATCGCCAGCAAAACAAACGGAATCCAGTAGCGCCACTCTTTCAATTTATCCGTCTGTTCAATCGCATAAAGTGCTGTGAGCGGCAAAATAATCGCCATGATCGCACCAATTTCATTACCCGCGAAAAACCAACCCGTGAAGCCAATTTTTGTGTGGGAATAGTTGGACATGCTTGTCCCTGTTACGAATGAGACGATGAAAACGGCACTGATAATGAGCGAGGCGTAAAGAAAATACGTGGTTGTTTTTTCTTTAAATGGCTCATGTTCTCTCTTTAAATAAAGATACAGCATGTTAAAACCAACAAATACAATAGGAAAATAAACAATCTTATTAAAATACTTCAATTCGCTGGCAATGTAATAGGGATCTTTTACATTGTAATTCATCGCCATGTTTACAATAATCAGCACAGCCAACCCGATTAAATACAGGGCATATTTTCTCGCCAGACGGTTCCTCCAGGATAATTGCAGAAGCACTAGCACAATCACAGCCATAAACAGCACGCGGGCAATGACACCGACGGTTAGGTTTACATTTAGTAGAAGCAATGATGCGCTTGTCAGCACGTCGATAACCGGCTGCCAAATAAGAAATGCCAGAGCAAACAGCCAAAATTTCTTCTCGTTCTTCATGTTGAAAAGTCCTCTTTCCTTCCAAATTCGTAGATTTTTATCATATCATAATGAGTCTTTCATTGTCGTTTTTATGCGCAAAATGCATCTTTTCTATTATATAGGAAAATGGATCAGAATCCAGTAGAAAATGAACTGTCACAGAAAAAACAAAAAGACTCATTGTTGATGCATAAGGACGCTCTACTCTATACTTATATTAAAATCAACGAATAGGGATTGATTCTTTTGTGAAAACGAGATGGTTGCTGGCTATAATCGTGCTGCTCATAGGAGGCTGCCGTATGAATGAACCTGAACATGCAACATGGATATGGGATGCGTCCATACTCAATGACGATCAAGAAAAATGGCTGATATTTTTTGAAGAAAAGCGAGTGCGTGATGTGTATGTTCAAGTCGATCCGAATATTGCCGACAGTGTGTACCGCTCTTTTTTAACAGCCGCACATGAGCAGAATATTCGCGTTCATGCGCTTGATGGTTCGCCTGATTATACAGAAGCAGATTTAGCTCTTTTTTTACAAAAAGTAAATGAGCTGGACTGGGACGGCATTCATCTTGATGTAGAACCGTATTTATCAACTGAATGGAAAACCGATCAAAACCAGGCTATTGATCGATATGAACAGCTGTTGAAAAAAGCAGCAGCCAGCGGATTCCTTCTCGGTATCGATATCCCCTTCTGGTACGATGAAATTCCATCCCGGGCCGGCGGGACTCTTGCTGAAATGGCCATTCAAACCGCCGATTACACAGTGATTATGGCGTACCGTGACCGCGCAGACCAAATCATAGAAGCAGCCCGGACGGAATTAAACATCGGCAAAGCGCTCGGTAAAGAAGTGTTAATTGCTATTGAAACGATCGAGAACGCGGAAGCAGAAGGCATCTCTTTTTCTGGAAAAAGCCCCGCTTATATCGAAGCAGAAATGAAAAAAGTATGGAAAGAATGTAAGTGTCAAATTGCTGTCCATCATGCCAGTTCGTGGCAAAAGCTAATGAAGTAAGTAGTTTTCCAATCGTTTACTCTCAAGATTTAGATATTTGATGTAAAAAAGCTCACTGAGGAATCCCCAGTGAGCTTTTTTACTATTTACATAAATCTACATACTTAAGGCAATAAAACCTACTCAACAATTTTCTCCGTTGCTTCACTCGTGTTTTTAGCACTGTCTGTTGCGGTTACAAAAATCTTAGATCCGGCTGGCTGTGGAGAAATACTAAGCTTAAAATCCCCCTCTTTATTCGATTTTCCGGAACGTAATATTTTTCCTGCTGCATTTTTAACAGTCACCGTTACATTAGGTTCTGTTGTACCTGTCACGACCTTTTGCTTAGATGTGATATTATCTACCTCTGGTGCAACCGGAGCCGTTACATCGGCTACAACAACCTTCGTTTCTTTACTTACATTTCCGGCTTCATCCGCTGCCGTGACTAAAATCGTCGTGCCTGCCTTTGGCTGGACAATGTCCACCGTGAACGCACCTTGATCATCCGCTTTTCCTGTGTAGGTTTCCGTACCGAGTTTAACAGTCACAGTCGCCTTCGCTTCTGTTGTTCCCTTCACATCGGTACTTTGATCATTGACAGGAATCGTCACTTTTGGTGCGTCAGGAGCTATGCCGTCTAAAACGATTGCCTCTGTCGCTGCACTTTCATTGCCAGCCGCATCCTTCGCCGTGACTAACAGCTTGCTTCCTTTCGCCGGCATCTTGACACTTACAGAAAACTTCCCTTTTTTATCCGATTTTCCGGATTTAAGAACTTTTCCATTGTAGCTGACCGTTACGGTCATACCCGGTTCAGTCGTTCCTGTTACTGCTTTTTGAAGCTCTTTCACTGGATCTACGATTGGCGCGTCAGGCGCTGTTACATCGGCTACAACAACCTTCGTTTCTTTACTTACATTTCCGGCTTCATCCGCTGCCGTAACTAAAATCGTCGTGCCCGCTTTTGGCCGGACAATGGCCACCGTGAACGTACCTTGATCATCCGCTTTTCCTGTGTAGGTTTCCGTACCGAGTTTAACGGTCACAGTCGCCTTCCCTTCTGTTGTTCCGGTTACTCTCTCACTTTTGTCATTGACAGGAACCGTCACTTTTGGTGCGTCAGGAGCTATGCCGTCTAAAACGATTGCCTCTGTCGCTGCACTTTCATTGCCAGCCGCATCCTTCGCCGTGACTAACAGCTTGCTTCCTTTCGCCGGCATCTTGATACTTACAGAAAACTTCCCTTTTTTATCCGATTTTCCAGATTTAAGGACTTTCCCATTGTGGCTGACCGTTACGGTCATACCTGGTTCAGTCGTTCCTGTTACCGCTTTTTGAAGCTCTTTCACTGGATCTACGATTGGCGCGTCAGGAGCTGTGCCATCGGATACCATCACTTTTGTTTCTTTGCTTACGTTGCTGGCTTCATCTTCGGCTGTTACATAAAGCGTAGCGCCAGCTTTTTGCTTGGCGATTTCAATGCTAAACTCCCCTTGATCATCAGCCATTCCTATTACGTTTCCTGTGCCCAATTTCAGCATCACTGTCGCACCTGCCTCGGTTTTTCCGGTTACAGTCATACTTTGATCACTAACCGGATCAACTACCGGCGCTTCTGGAGGGGTACCATCTTGAACTTCAATTTCTCTTTTCGCTGTTTGATTCCCATGTGCATCTTTGACTATCACCGTTAATACCATGCCCAATTTTTGCTTCGGAATCTTAACAGAAAAATGTCCATCCGATTTTGATTTCCCGGTGCCAATCTTCTTTGATGATTCATTAGAAATCTCGATTGTCATATTTGGATCTGTGCCGCCTGTTACAGCTGTGCTGTTTTCCTTTACTGGATCTACGTGTATAAGAGAAGTTTCACCGTTTACTTTAATATTTTTTTCGATCACTTTTGATTCGTCGTTAATTTTAATAGAATCATGAAGCGGGATACTCAGATCCTCTAAAGAACCTTCATACGTATAAGCAAAAACCTCGACAACGTTATACGTACCCTTTGAAAGGCGTCCTTTATACGACTCTTCTTTAACATCAATCCACAAATACTCGCCGTTATTTTCAAGAATCAAACCAATCTCATCATATTGTTCAAGAATGTCGGGGTCAGAAAATTCGATTTTCCCTGTAACCGTTACAGGAGGAATGTCGACATCCAACTGAAGCGTTTCTTTGCCAACTGTAAATGATTGATCCAAAATATCAATATATTCTTCCGTTCCATCTTTATAAGAGTACATTGCTGTAATTTTATATTCCCCTGGCTTTAGATAAAAACTAAATTCTGAGTTTTCATCTAAAGTAAAATAGTAGTACTCATCCCCATCTGTTGATTCAATAAACATTAAGCCTTCTCCTATATCTTCAGAGGAGGGGCCTTCGCTCACTTTTCCTTTTACATTAGGCGTTTCCACGATTTCAACAGCCGTTTCTTCTCCCTGATAGGATGCCCAAATGATGGTTTCACCGTCGTTTATTTTTTCAACAAGCCCGGCTTCCACAGTTGCTACGTCCGGATCGCCTGACTCCCAGTTGCTCAAAGATGTTACGTCTTCTCTAGAACCATCAGAGTAAACAGCTGTTAACGTTAGCTGATGTGTTTCACCAACATTTAAATTGAGAGAGGATTCGCTCACCTCTAAGTTAATCAGAGCCTGCTCTCCAAATGGAAGCCCTACTGCTGCCCAGGCATTTTCCACTTCTTCTCTTACAATGTCTTTTTGATTACTTTCCAAGAATGTTAAGTCATCTACAGACAAAAGAAATGCATCCCGTGCATCTGAAAATCGAGAAGTTGGATGCAGGTAATTATTCAACGAGTTATAAGCGATATGACCTAAAATCTTTTTCCCGTCCAAGCCTCTTTGATCTAATGATGTCGCCAGCTGATAAGCGGCAAAGTTGGGAATCCCGCTATTAAAATGAACTCCGCCATTATCCCACTCTATATACATGTACTCATCCATATGTTTTGGCTGGCCATAACGATTTGGATCTTCCATATCCCGAATTACAGACCCTGTTTCTTCACCCAATTCCCAGTCTCCGTCTATAAGCGATCCAATAATGTCAGAAAAGGATTCATTTAAAGCACCCGATTGTTTCCAATAATCAAGGCCTGCCGTTTTCTCTGTGACACCATGCGTCATTTCATGGCCGACGACATCCAGTGCACAGCTGAAACAATTCAATTGATCTCCATCTCCGTACCACATGGCATCCTCCCACCAATAGGCATTATCCATCGGAGCGCCATACTCAGGAACATGCACATAACTAACAATATCCATTCCTTTTCCGTCAATGCTGTCGCGGTCGAATTCTTCTTTATAATAATCATATACGATGTCAGCGTTGTAATGAGCATCTACAGCATGCTTATCATTAAAATGAGAAGAATCGCTGGAAACAATCTCCCGGCTGAACTCATCACGAGTGACAATGGCTCCATCATTAGCCATTGGATTCGTTGTGTCCAACAAGTAATACCATCCGTTTTCTTTCACAATATTTAATTCTTTAACCCCGCCATTATTACTGTCCCCTTCACCTTTTTCAACAGTGTACGGATAGCTTAAAGGCGCTTTCTTTTCTTTACTAGGTACAGTTGCATTCGCATCTTTCAGCGCATTATACTTTTCAATGATTTGGCCTGTATGGGCATCCACAAAGCCGACCCATTCTCCGATCGTTGGTTTTAAAAAGCTAATTTTCGTTTCGTAAACCAAATAATCTTTGCCATTTGAAGGATAAATAATTAATTTCGCGCTTGGTTCTTTTATTTGCACCATTTCGTTACTGGATTCTAGTTCAATCTTTTTCCCCAATTCCTTCTCCACTGCAGCTGTTAAGTTAGCAATCGCTTCTGACCCGCTGAGATTTGGAGAGGTAGGTAGATTGATATCTTTTATCTCTACATCATTGTCCAAAGCATACACTTTGTTTTGAGCATTGAGATGCACTTGCGCATAGCTTCCGTAAACAGGAATTCCTTTGTGAGTTAATTGGTATAAATAATGCTTTTTATTCGTTTCTTTATTTGTTGTTTTCTTTGTTAATTTTAATTTCTCCGTTTTATTTTGAACGCCAAATTGCATTCGATTTTTATTAATAAAATCCGTCACTTTTTGGTCCGTGTCCAAAACACCTGATAATTCTCCGGTTGTTAATCCATTTCCGTAATTCCCGCTACTTTTAGAGGTATTTCCTTCCGCAAAACCATTATCTTGAGCGTACACTGCAGCTCCCGGGCCAATAAGCAGAAGAAAGAGTAACCCTCCTATTAACTTTTTAAACAACGTAATTCCCCCTCTGAAAAATGTAGTATCAACGATTCGGTTCGTTGTACCCCTTCAATGTCCATATATATTCGTGCACATCCTCTATAACTCCTGCTTCTTAAAAACAAAAATATTTCTATAGAACTAGTTCTTTGTTGATTGTTACTTCTCTAAGTCTATGACGCAGTGTATGGCACGTTAATATATCCAATCGTATGTTCAAAAGAGAATATACTGATGAAAAAAAGAAGGGACTGTTCCAAAAGTCGGTGAAAACCGACTAGGAACAGCCCCTATTTTCTTATTCTTTTAACCCAACGACCGAAACGGTATAACCGATATGACCGTTTTCTTGCCATTTCAAGACGAGCAGACGGCTGCTATCTTCTGTCAAGCCTGCAGGATCAAGCAGCTGTTTAATCTTAGCTGTATCATTTACCTGCTCGTACGGAAGCGGCATGTCGCTCCATTTTGGCTCATCTCCATTATCCGGCCAGATAAAATCCGACAACTCTTTTTTCTGTTCTTCCGTTTCTGCTGTCACAATGAACGCTTTTTCCACGTTAGTGGCAGAAGCAAAGGACTCACCTCCAGGAACATGCTCACGAATGGCTTGAATCGTATGTTCATCATCCAGATTCACATTGACTGAAACTTGCATCTGATTTTCTTTCCCGATCCAGAATTCAATCGTACCAGCGCTCGCCCCACCATTCAGACTAAACTGATCCGCCTCTCCGGACAATGTATCTTTTTCCATTGCTGATCGGATCGCTTCAATATCTTCTTTTCCCGCCACATTGGCGAGTTGTCTGCCTGTCGTGCTGTCATACCCGCTCAAGTACGTCATTTTCTCCGGCGTCGCGATCGCAAAAAGAGGATTCGACGCTTTAATAAATTCAACATTTTTCCGGAGATCCTCTGTTATACGCCCCAGTTCATCCATTGATACTGTATACTGACGCTGCATACGGCTTCCGTCTTTCAACCCGTATGTAACTGAAACCTGATACCCTTCATAATCAGATACACCGACTCCAGCATCAATTAACTGCGCATGAATACTCCGCACTTCATTGATCGAATCGGCCCCTTTCATGAAGCCAGCATCTGTTTTTTTCAATTCTTCTACTCCTGTGTAAAATACGTTTTCAAACGGTTCTCCACTATCACCGATATACACTTTTTCCACTTCTTTCGCTTCGGGAATCGCTTTTTCATACGCTTTTGCTGCAATTGTGCCTGGAATAAGCAGCACGAGAATAGCGAGTACATAAAACACGAATCCTTTCCACGGCCAGACAAGACGCAATGATTTTTGAACGATCATTTGCAGCAATGTGTAGCCAGCAAACGCGCCGATCACATAACCAATAATCGTCCACGTAAGTGATCCGCCCAAAAACTGACTAAAGTACAATCCACCGATCAACATCGCCGCATACGTTAAGACGAAAATGAATGCCCATCGGAAAAACGGGAACACAATCGCTTCATCCACCGCTTCTGCCGGCCGTACTTTGTATACATAAAAAGAAACAGCAACAATCACGGCCGCAAGCACGAGATAAATTGCCCACTCTATCCCACTAAATGGCCGATTCACATACTCACCGGCACGGATTAAAAAGATGCCATCCGTCATCACTTTCGACGTATACGAATCAACCGCCAGGCCGTTCACAAAGTAACGTGCATTGTACAACGTTACGCTAATTAACCCTGCTGGCAGCACGAGAATGCCATACACCATAATGCCTTGCAGCAAAGCCGGTCCGATAAACAATCCGATCATGACCGTCACAATAAACATAAAAAGGGTAATAAAGAGTGATACACCGAGCCATTCAAACAAATGTCCGATTGAATAGGTAAGCGGCTTAATAAACGACCGTATCATAAGCAATAGAACCGCATTAATCAAAATCGGTACGGCAAGTGAGACGATGCCGGATGCATAAACGTGCATAAGCTGCGTACCTCGTTTAAACGGCAAGCTATGCATAAAGTCAGACGAACCTTTCTTCGTCATATAACTAGTCAATACAATCCCCGTTATTACTGGAAACACAAGATACGACAAGTACTGAAACGCGTATGTAAATGCGAACAGCACATTGCGATAATCTGTCTGCAGAAAATACTCATACTCCCGTTCATCACGCAGCACCATCATCAACCCGAGCGGGAGCAAGATTACTTGCGATAACAAAAAGAAAATACTAATCCATAATACGGAGCGTGAATGCTGCATGAACAGCCCTTTATTAAACGATAAGATTCCGGATTTCATAGCCGACACTCCCCATTTCATACGTAAAAATCTCTTCCAGCGTAAGCGGCAGCACATCATAAATGGCCGGCTCATACGAACGGACATAACGGTCAATCTCGTCTTCCGTCCCGCGTACGATACATGTCAGCACACGGCCGCGTTTCTCATAATGTACAACATCCATCCCTGCCAAAAACGATTCGTCCGGCATTTTTTTAAACGCCACCTGCAGCTTGCTGATGTCCGTTTTCAATTCTTCTAGATCACGCTCATACAGGAGACCGCCTTTATGCATCACGCCGACCGCGTCACAAAAATCTTCCATCTCCCGCAAGTTATGAGACGACACAAGCACAGTCATCTCACGGCTGCTCACATCTTGAATCAGTAAGTTTTTCACTTGCTGGCGCACGACCGGATCGAGCCCGTCAAACGGCTCATCCAAAATAAGCGCATCCGGCATCGCTGATAGTGTTAAAATAAACGCCGCCTGCCGCTGCATCCCTTTTGACATTCGCGAAAGCAATGCATTCGGATTAAGTGCAAAATGCTCATACAGCTGATGAAACCGCTCACCATTCCACTGGTCATACACCGCTTCATAAAACGAAGCCATCTGCATAAGCGACGTCTGATGAAAAAAGTATGGCTGATCAGGAATGAACAACACCCGCTTTTTCACGTCCGGCGCTTCAAAAATAGATTCGCCTTCAATCGTTGGCACCCCCTGATCCGCCCGAATGATGCCTGATATGATTTTCAGCAGCGTCGTTTTCCCGGCACCGTTTGACCCGAGCAATCCATAAATGGAACCTTTTTTCACATGAACGTTTACATCCTTCACCGCATCAAAGCGGCCAAATCGCTTCGATACATTATCTACCTTAATCATCGTCGCTGCCCCTTTCCGGTTCCTTCATCGTGTTAATGATTCGAATAACTTCATCTTTCGGTACACCTAAAAACAAAATTTCTCCAACAATACGCTCGAGCTCTTTTTTCAACATCTCCATTCGCTCCCTATTAATCTCGTTTTTGACCGGCGACACAAAGCTTCCTTTGCCTGGAATGGAATAAATGTAGCCTTCACGCTCCAACTCCCGGTACGCCTTTTGAATCGTATTCGGATTAATCGTCAAATCCTGTGCCAGCGACCTAACTGACGGCAGCTGTTCATCTTCTTTCATCACCTCACGAATAATCAGCTCTTTCAGCTTCTCAGTCAGCTGCTCGTAAATCGGCACCCGGCTTCTCGTATCTATCGTAAACATCGTCCCACATCCTTTCTGCGCAAACCGTACTAACTGTATTAATATATATAATACGGTATTTCTAAAAAAATGCAACATCTTCCATAAAAAAGTTTACAAGGGAAGAAAAATACCCCAATATAGATCTATGCAGGAATCATTTCTCTTTAAAACACAAGCATTTATATCCCATTTGATTGTCTAGCAATTTCTTATACGTACCTTTAATACCCGAAAGGAGATTCATAATTGAAAAAATCACTGTCCGTTTTTCTTAGTTTCATCATCACATTCAGTCTTTTTTCCCCGTTTGCACAGGCCGCTTCTTTTAAAGATGTGCCTAACTCACATCGTTTTTTTGACGATATTGACTTTTTATCAGACGCCGAAATTATTACCGGTTTTCCGGACGGCACATTTAAACCTGACCAGGCGGTAACACGCGCGCAAGCCGCTATTTTAATCGGTAAAACATTCGAACTGGACGGGACGAAACGGAAAACATCTTTTTCTGACGTCAACACATCCAATACAGCATCCGGCTACATCGAGTCCGCTGTAGAAGAAGGAATCATTTCCGGCTTCCCAGATGGCACATTTCGCCCAGGACAAACGGTTACACGCGGACAAATGGCCATTATTTTAGCAAAAGCATTCGGTTTAACTGAAACAGCAAACGTTGATTTTGCGGACGTATCCAAAACTTCTGCCGCTTATCCATATATCCAAAATATCGTTGCCGCTGGCATCACATACGGCTATGAAGATGGCACATTCAAACCGAACAATGCCGTCACGCGTGGACAATTCGCGGCATTTCTGTCACGGGCACTTTTCTCCACACCCGCTGACTCCTTATCTGTTGAATTTCTAAACGTCGGACACGGTGACGCTACACTCGTCACATTCCCGAACGGCGAAGTTATGCTCATTGATGCTGGTCCGGATGACGAATCGATTGCAGCAGAACTCGATTTGATGGGCATCGAAGACATTCATACATTCGTCGCCACACAGCCCGATCCTGAACATATCGGCGGCGCGGATTACGTACTTAAAAACTTCAACGTCCACCGCATCATTGACTCTGGCTTGAAAAGTACATCGCAAGAATATACCGATTACACGAACGCTTCAAAAGCAGCTGGCTTGACGCTTACACAAGCAAAAGTAAACAGCGACATTTCAGCTGATTCATCCACTCCCGTTCATGTGTTAAATGCAAACAGCGGAGCACAAAATGCAGACGACGGATCAATCGTTCTTGAGTTAACACATGGCGACGTCCGCTTTTTGCTTATGTCTGACGCGAGTGCATCGGTTGAAAACAAACTTGTCGCGGACTACAATTTGAGCGCAGACGTGTTAAAAGTATCACAGCATGGGGGCTCAGCAGCGACAACACAGTCGTTCGTTGACGAAGTCGCACCGCTTTATGCCGTCGCTTCTCACGGAACAGGCGCAAATTTCGCCGACTCATCCGTCTTAAAACGTCTCACGGACGCCGGTGCAAAGACAGCTTCGACAACAGGCGGTACGGTGCTTGTCATGAGCGACTTAGAAAGTTTTTATACTGTACAATACAACACATTCGGCACTTCACAAAAAGCAGCCTACTCGGCACACTAATATTGAACGCAAAAAAGCAGCATCAAAAGCCTAATCACATGGCTTTCGATGCTGCTCTTTTTATTCATACTCTTCTGTTTTTATCAGTTTACCGTGCACGATAAATCGCTTTTCGGGTTCATCGGGCGTATAACATGTGACGAGCGTGATGACCGGGTCAATCGTATTGTCTAGAATATCAACACGGGCTTCATGAACGACTTCAAGTTCTGTCACTTCATATATATACTCGTATGTTAAATCCGTTACCGTAATGAGCGCCCCTTTTTCCACACGCAAAATCGGGCTGAAAAGCAGTGTATCTCTCTTCATATGATGACCTGCGAGCGTATAATTGCCAAGTCCCATCCACTGATCTTCCCGCATCGTCGTTGCCCCGACAAGCAAATTCTCATTCGTTGTTCCTTTTAAAATGGGCAAACTGAGATTAACAGATGGAATCTCCATTTGCCCAACAATCGCGGACTTTTCCACTTCAACGTCTTTCGTCACCGTATCTAAAACAGATGGCGGCTCAATCACTTCCATATTAAACTCGGCCGGCAGTTCATTATTTTCCTGAATTTCTTCCGGCGATAACTGCACAGCTTCATACTTTTCCGTATTCGCTTCTAGCAGTTCGTACTTCAAAAATGGGGCCGCAATTAACACCCCCGCTGCTATGATACAGATGACCGCAATGACTTTTCTCAACATCGCCTTGCTTACGCACGCTTCCCTTTTTTCATAAACATGTACGCGCCCGCTACTAGCAATATAACGCCAAGCATATACATCATCGATGATTCATCACCTGTTCTCGGTAATGTATCTACTGACTTCGTACCACTCGTCGTTGTCGCAGCTCCAGTCGTTGATGATTTCGCATTTTTAAACGTTAGCTCAACCGTTTCACCGCTTTTAATCGTCACAACGGTCTTTTCCGACGAACGTGTATAGCCAGTCGGTGCTTTCGTTTCTTCCAGCGTATATTTGCCTGCCACTAAATTTTCAAACTCGGCGGTTCCTTTATAATCCGTCACAACTTTTGCGACAAGCTTCTCATCACCCGTATAATAATAAAGTGAGAACTCAGCACCTTTTAACGCATCGCCTGATTTTTCGTCTGTTTTCTTAATCGAAAGAGTACCATATTCGTTGATTAATTGATTTTCTATCGTTTTCTCAAGCGGCGTCTGACGGCCGATCACCACATCCCATGTTTCCGTTGGCAATACAAAATCGGCTGCTGTTTTCGTCTGTTTCAACGTGTACGTGCCATAAGCAAGTCCCGTCAACAGAGCAGTGCCTTTCTCATCCGTTACAACCGTCTTTGAAAATAGACCATTTTCTGATTTCAGCTCAAATTCCGCCGCTGTAATCGGTGTCTTCGTTCCTTTTTCAACCGCTGTAATCGTTAAGCCGCCCGTTAAACCGGCTACCTTCGCATGCGTCACTTCTTTCATAACAACGGCTTCATTTATCTCTACTTTCCATGGATCCGCTGGCACTGCATATCCTGCCTGTGCAGCCGTTTGCGTCACTATATACGTGCCATACGGAAGACTCGGTACTGTCGCTTCACCCGCGCTGTTTGTCGTGAGGGACGCCACGACTTTTCCATCACTATTCACAACGGTGAACGCTGAACCTGCCACCTTTTCTTTCGTTAACGCGTCAATGGCCACGATTTTCAACGCTCCTGTGCCTACTTCTGCCTTATTCTCTACTGTCATGCTCACGACAACCGGCGCTGCCTGTCCAATGTTAAACGCCGCTTTATACGTGCTTGCCGCTGTAACGACCGCTTCATTGAAAACAACAGGGATAAAAATCTTCCCCGAAGTACCAGATTCAATGGCTGATACATTCGCGAATGCAACCGTGATGACTCTAGTCTCTGCATCTACTTTTACCATTCCGACATTCGTTCCATCTTTCGTCGTCAACGCTTTTTGCACATCTTCCTTTACCTTAAATGTGTCCGGAAGCGTCATCGCAGCTGGCTGACTGCCTTTATATGACCAGGCTAGATCAATTATTAATTTCTCATTTTTTGCAAACGGCTGATCGGTGCCCCCATCTGCATGCGTCACCTTCACTCCGTCATAAAACGTCGTCCCCCCTGCTGCTTGAGCCGGTTGAATAAGTCCAATTACGATAAATAAAGCGAACAGCGACATAATACATTTTTTCATAGATAAGGCTCCCTGATTTTTTATTTTATTCATCTAAAAAAAGATAGTCTTACTTGATTTTACCATAAAAAGAATAGAAATCCACCATCAATTTTCAGAGAATTATATAGTGAAACTTCATTTTCCCAGCGAAATAAAGAGCCCGGCACGTTGGCCAGGCTCATAATCATTTGTCCGCCGCACTTTTTTTATACATCACGACTGTCAATGCTATGGACGCGACGGCCCACACCGCAATGACTGCCAAGTGTGAGGCCACTTCGCCAAACGCCGCGCCGCCGTGCAACTGCACAGCCATGCTAGACAGCTGTTCATTTGGCAAATACGATAACACCTTCTTAATAAATTCATTCTCAACAATTTGCATAATGAAGCTGCTACCAAGGAACACGACCAAAACCGGCATGCCAACAATCCCCGTTTCCATTACATTTCTCGATAAAAGACCAATAATGGTTCCAATTGAAATATACGCAATGAGAGAGAGCAAAATCGCGATTGAAAGCGGCGCAATGCCTGTTAATTGAACTTCACTCAACCAGATCGATAGAATGATAACAACGATCGTCACAGCACCTGTCAGCACACTTTTCCCAATGAAAATATCAAGTGTTGAAGCCGGTGACAGCATTAACCCGCGCAATGTATTTTTCTCCTTTTCTTCCGCTATCATCGATGCCTGTACGAATGCAGCACACATGACGAGCGCCATATTGACCGGAAACATATGCATGCCTGGATTCTCCACCCCCATTCGTCCTAAAATAGCCGCAAACACAACCGGCATAAACACCGTAAACAATACATACGAATTACGCTTTAAATCTTTCCAGTCTTTGACGAAAATTGCCCCGACACGCTTCATTGACCCATTCATACTAAATCCCTCCCTGTTAGCTGCATAAAAATGTCGCCAAGTGTTGGCTCGTTTGAATGAATCGCCAGTAGTTCCCCATTCGCGATATAGTCCTGAATTTGCGCCGCGCCCGCTTCATTCCGTTCCACAACAACTGTTTTATTTTCCTTTAAATGAAGAGAAATCGACTCGTCTGAATAATGAAGACGAAGCGCCTGCGGTGAATTCATCGCTTTTATCTCCCCGGCGTTCAAAAATGCAACACGGTGGCATAGTTCTTCCGCTTCCTGCATGTCATGCGTCGTCAAAAAGATCGTTGTCCCTTCCGCATTCAATCGCCGTAAAATGGTATGAATACGCGTCCGGTTGACTGGATCGAGTGCGGATGTCGGTTCATCCAAAAACAACAAATCTGGCTTATGTAAAATCGCCCGGGCAAGCGTCACCCGCTGCTTCATTCCTTTTGACAGCTTTTTCACGACCGTTTTCCCTTCCGCTGCTAGATTCACTTCATCCAGCACATCCGAAATACGTGCCCGGTCCGTCCCGTACAAATCGCAAAACAACACTAAGTTATCATACACCGTCAAGCGATCGTACAACCCGCTGTTATCTGTTAAAATACCGATTCGTTTTAAATCCGCTTGCGGCTGACCGAAAATCCGAATCTCTCCTTTTGACCCAATCAGCTGCGACGTTAAAATTTTAATCGTTGTCGTCTTCCCTGATCCACTCGGTCCTAAAAATCCGAATGTTTCTCCCTTTTCCACCTCAAAATGAAGCCCTTTTAATACACTCTTTTTCCCGAAATAATGAACGAGATTTCGTACCTCAATGACATTTTCCATGCTCAATTGCTCCCTTCGCTGATCGTGTTTCCACTATATCTTGATATTCTCATAAACGCTGTAATATCAAGGTGAAAAGCATCATACCAACCCCGAATGGAGTATATTTTGCTCTATATGGAGCACATTAAATGGCCATTTTCTCTTTTAATGCTGCTAGTTTCCCTTTCGACAATGGAATCGAACTTTTCTCTGAATTATTGAGCACGAGACTGTAACTATTTCTTGTCCACGTCACCACCTCACGCACCTTCGACAAATGCACAATGTACGACCGATGGCACCGGAAAAAGCCGAACGGCTCAAGCCTGTCCTCAAGATCCGCGAGACTGAGCGCACATGGAAACAGGTCCCCTTGCACATAAAGCTGCGCCGCGCCTTCCATACTCTCCACATAATCAATTTCATCCGGATCAAATAACACAAGCTTATCCTCAAGCTTTGACGGAATCTTCATCTGAACCGATTTCGGTACAATGACCGGTTTTTCCGTCCGCTCTTCTTCGACTGCTTCCATTTCCGTCTCTTCTTCCAACTGAATCTCTATTTGTTTCAACCCGTGCTCGTTCAAAACATAGACGCAGTCGGTGAGCGCCATCGCATTTTCTAAATAACTCGCCAAAATGAGCACCGTTTTTCCCCGTGTCGCAAACGATTCTACCGCCCGCTGAATAATATGCTTGCTTTCAAGATCAATCGATTGAAACGGTTCTTCAAGTACAAGCAAATCCGGATCATGAACGAGCGCTTTTGCCGTGAACACGCGTACCTTTTCAGATTGCGACAACTTTTCAATCCGTACATTTTTCTTTTTTTCTAGACCGAATAAAGCGATCAGTTCATCCAGATTCACATGTCCATCATAAAGCCGCTGAAAAAACCGCAAATTATCGATGACCGACAACCGTTCATACAGTGTATCTTGTATATAAACCGTACCGATTTGATGGAACAATTTTTTTTGACCCGGTACGATTTTCATTTCATTTATATGTATCTCTCCATCGGACAAACCGGACACCCCGATCAAAATCTTCATTAATTCCTGTCGTAGCTCATGACCGCACTGAATCGCCGTTATTTCACCGGATGAAACCGACAAATTGAAAGAAGAAAAAAACACATTATTTCCTTTACTTTTCCGAACATCTTTTAGTAGAAGCATCTATTTAACAATCCTTTATTCGTTTTTTTCAGTTTACCATTAGGTTGGTAAAGAAAAAATGGATGCGCTAGCAATGTCACTTTTTCATGACAAAACACCCTAATCCAAAAATTAGATTGTAAAATTTTATATAATTCATTAGTATAAAAGTATTAATTTATAAGGAGATTGAATCATGTCTAAATGTGGTGTTTGCGGTCATGCCAGTGAAGCAGGCCAATCTTTTTGTTCAGAATGCGGGGCTGATTTGTCAAAAAAGACATCTAGAAAGACGGGCGGAAAGAAAACCGGTTCCAAAATGATGCCGCTCTTGCTTGCATTCGCTGCCGTTATCGCGATTGCATTGTTTACTGGCTATCAAATGATGTCAAAAAAGTACAGTGAAGAAGCAGTAGTAGAACAGTTCACAACAGCGCTCGCTGAAAAAGATAAGAGTACGCTAAAGAATGTCATTATGCCTACTGATTCGCGTCTAAAAGTGAATGACCAGACACTGGATGCTCTTTTTGCTTTACTTGATAAAAATCCATCTTTGCTGTCAGAAATTGAACGCTCTCTATCGAATGAATCGCTGGACAGCCCATTGTTTACAGTGAAACAGGAAGGCAAAAAATACGGCATCATTCATCAGCACGTAATCGATACACCGGGTAACTTTTTAACCGTGGAATCTACAGGCATAAAAACAGTGGTTACGTTAAACAACAGTGAACTCGGTACGATTGATGCAGCGAGTGAATCGCGCGAATTCGGCCCTTATCTTGCCGGCTTGTATACGGTAAAAGGAGTGAGCACAACCGATAGCGGCAAAAAAGAAGACGTAGAAGAAGTCATACTCGGCGGCGCAGAACGAGAAACGGCATTAGCACTTGATACCGCTGAACCGAAAAAAGAAGAGAAAGAAAAAGAGAAGGAAGTAACCGAAAAAACCGTGATTAAAGAAGTGATCCGCGAAGTACCTGTTGCTTCAAGCGGAAGCTACTACATTTTGCCGCATAGTGATTATGCGTACCTTGCAGATAGCGATTTATATGGCATGTCCAGCAGTCAGCTTCGCCTTGCACGAAACGAAATTTATGCACGCTACGGATACATTTTCGAGTCCAATGATCTGCAAAACTATTTTAGCAGCCAGTCTTGGTACAGCCCGAATCCGTATTATGACGGCAGTTTATCGTCGATTGAAAAAGCGAATGTGGAGTTCATTAAATCGTATGAATAAACAGCGGGGTGCCTGGATTCTCGTCCTTATCGCTTTGATCGTATCAGCCGGGCTTCTTTTCATTGATTCGCAGTCATCGCAAGGGCTTTTAAACAGCTTTGATACCGGAGAACCGGAAACAATTAAACCACCCGCAGCGATCGTAAAAGAAGAACCTGTCTCTAAGACGGAACTTGAGTCTATTGAGCCTGCCGCTCTGGAAAAAGAAACTGTCGTAACGCAAGCCGTCGGTATTCCTGAACCTGAGCCCGTACCTGTTCCTGCTGCTGATCCATTTCTCGTCGTCATTGACCCCGGCCATCAGGCGAAAGCGAATCTTGATCAAGAACCGATCGGACCGGGCGCAGCTGAAACGAAATATAAAGTAACGGGCGGCACGACAGGTATTGTCACGAAAAAGCCGGAATATGTATTAAATCTAGAAGCCGCTGAACTGTTAAAATCAGCGCTTGAAGCAAGAGACATGAAAGTGATTTTGACACGGACAACGAATGACGTTGATATGAGCAATAGTGAGCGGGCAGCTGTTGCCAATGACAATGAAGCGGATTTATTCGTTCGGCTGCACGCGGACGGTTCAGAAAATCCGGCAACGAGCGGGTTTTCCGTTCTAATTCCAGCAAAAGAAAATTCGTATACGAGCGCCATTTTTGCGGATAGTGAATTAGCGGCCAATCACGTCATTCAAGCCGTTTCCGCTGACATCCCGCTTCATCAGACCGGTATTTTTTACCGGGATGACATGTCTGGATTCAATTGGTCTAAAGTACCAGTCATCTTGCCTGAAATCGGTTTTATGACAAATGTGGAAGAAGATCAAAAGTTATCCGATCCTGCTTATTTAACAAACGTCATGAATCTTCTTGCGGACGGCATTGTACAATATGCAAATAACAATTAAAATAAGCCTTCTGCATCCCGCAGAAGGCTTTTAAAATAGAGATTCGATCATTTCATTACTGCCCAGCACTCGCAGCGGTACCTGCATCATCAATCGGAATTTCGATCAACTGATTTGAGCCAGTTGCTTTTGGCATGACACCGTCCCATTTTTCGATCCATTTATTTTGAATGACTTCAGGTGAAATGGATTCTTTAATGATTTTATTGTAGTCAGATATACCTTGCGCTTCAATTTTCTTTTTCTGTGCTTCGGCTTCCGCAATCTTCAACTCAATCTGTTTCCGCTCAAGTTCCTGTGCTGCTTCTACCCGTTTATTAATCGCCGCTTGCGTTGACTCATCCGGCTTCGGCACACCGAGCGTCAAGTTATCGACGACGAAACCGAGTTCTTTAATGTCATCGGAAAATAAGTTTTGTACACCAACAGCAGCTTCAGATGATTTTTCACCGTACGTATCGATAACCGAGTATTTTGCAATGCCTTTACGTCCTGCATCCCAAAGACGTGTGCGCAAATACGATTCTTCAATTTGCTCGACTGGTATCGGGCCAAATTTATTAAACACATCAACGACTTTATCCGGTTCAATACTGTAGTTGTAAGCAAAATCAACGGTTACACTTTTCCCGTCTGACGTAGCGACTTGAATATCTGTATAATTAACCGTCTGCATCCGTATTGGATATACGGTTACTTTGTCAAATAAACCGACAAGATGCCAGCCTTGACCAAGTGTTTCATCCTGCACACCACCATTCGGACTATATACAACACCAACATAGCCGTTCGGAATTTTTTCAATAAACAAGGTAAGTAAGGCAATGCCTAAAATAAGAGCGATTGCGACGATCGAACCACCGATTACCTTTTTGTTCCTTCCTCTATTCATCTTTTTCACGTCCCCCATCGTGTGAACCCTCCTTTAAATTATCTTTCACTTTACTGGCCGTTTCCCCTACTTTTTTAAATGACGGCGACAGCATAAGCCAAATGCCAGCGCCAATCAGCAAAAGGACAAGGATCGAACCGATAAATACTTTCATCACATTCCCTCCTCTTTCGGAATAATTTCCCGGGTAATTCCATTGAATTCACCGTCAAATGAATATGTATACAGTTCTCGCTCGGACGGCATCCTGTCCATTTTCTTGCATGTGCGCATCGATCTTTACATCGGTAATCGTGTGACAGCGAGCGCTTGAAGTGGTAGAAATAAAAAGAAGAATAATGTCAACATCATCGTTTTTCTCCTCTCAATCACCTCTCCTTATTTTTACGTACAATCGTAAAAAAAGTTTCAGTTATTTTCAGAAAATACATGATCTTTTACATTATTCAAACAATGATTATATAGAACATTTACCATGTTATCATGCATTAGCAGGATGAAACTCAATGACTCGATGACAAAGTCTTTGAATGAGTTTCGCTTCATGGCTGACAATGAGTACGCCCATCCCTCTCTTTTTAGCCATTTCCAGAACGACATGCCAAATTTGAGCTTGTGTGATGGCGTCAAGCATCGTTGTCATTTCATCAGCAATGAGAAAACGCGTCCCTTTTCCCAATGCTCGAGCCACACAAAACCGCTGCAATTCTCCTCCAGACAGTTCATTTGGCCAACGCGTTAGCCATTCCCGTTCAATGCCTAAGGATTCGAGCAGCTCCTGATCAAGCGGCCCTCCTTCACGAAGAGTCTTTATCATCTTCCACCTTGGGTTAATTGCTTTTTCTGGATGTTGAAAGACGAGTTGCACAGGATGATAGACGTTCTTCGGCAATAAAGAGTGATTAACAGTAATGCTTCCTTCCACAGGTTTCTCATAGCCTGCTAAAACTTTGCAGAAAGAGGTTTTCCCGCATCCACTCGGTCCAGTGAGGCCAACGATTTCCCCTGGCTCTACGGTTACATTGACCCCTCGAAACAACCACGGTCCATTCCCATAACGAAACCCGACATCTTTTGCCTCAAGTTGCATGGATACACCTCACCATTCCATTACGAAGGTTTCGCATCTCGGGTCGTGCCTGTCTACACTCAAGTGTAACCTTTTCACATCGCGGTTCAAATAAGCAGCCAGCTGGCAAAGCACTCGGATGGGGCTGCGAGCCTCGGATCGGAACAAAATCATTTTGCGGCAGCGCTCTCCATAACGCTTTACTATACGGATGCCGTAACGCTTCACCATTCCCAAAAAAGTCATCCACTGGTGCGACTTCAACCGTTGTACCTGCATAAAATACGGCAATTTTATCGGCAATTTTTAGGGCAGATTCAATATCATGAGTTATGAGCATGACCGCACAACCATTGTCTGCAAGCTCCCTAAAGTCATGAAGAGCTTCTAATATGACCACCGGATCAAGTCCCGGGGTCGGTTCATCTGCAATAATCACGTTTGCCTCACTTACCATCGCTGTTGATAAAAGTGTTCTTCTCGCCATTCCTCCAGACAATTGAAACGGGTACATGTTCTCAACATCTGATTGTAAATGATATCGTTCAAAGACCTTACGTTGTGCCAGAGCGGCATCGCCCTGTTTAACAGACGTACGGACTTGAGCCCCAACGCGCATAAGCGGGTCTAAATAGTTGACGGATTGTGGGACGAGTGCAATTTCTTTGCCTCTTAATGCCATTTGCCGAGCAGCCGTAAGTTCATCTCCTGCATATTTAATCGTCCCGCTCATGCTCGCATTACTCGGTAGGATCCCTAAGATAGCATGAGCCAGCAAACTTTTCCCCGAACCGCTTGCTCCCACTACGGCAAGTATTTCACCTGCCTCCAGAGTGACATTTAAACTCGTGATAACATGATGATGTTTTTGTTTTAGACCTCTTGTATATTGTTTAAAAGAGATGGATAAGTCTTCTACTTCAAGAATAGACATATATATTACTCCTTTTTAAAAATAAACATCGCATATTTAATTAATCGTGAGCTCTCGTTGGATCAATGAGCATTCGGAGATTTTCGCCAATCGTATCAAATGTCCGAACGACAATAAGCAAACAAAGACCTGGAAAAAAGGCGAGCCACCACATACCTGAAGACAAGTACTTCATCGATTCTGACAAAATAATCCCAATAGCTGGTTCGTGGGGCGATAACCCTAAACCTAAAAAGGTCACAGCCGCTTCATGTAAGATCGCATGTGGAAACAATAATAAGAAGCCGACTAACACTTGCGGGATTAAATGCGGAAAAATGTGTTGAACAGCAATAAACCATCGAGATTTCCCCATCTTCTGAGACACTTGTACAAATTCAGCTGAACGAATTTGCATGACTTCTGCCCGAATAACACGAGCAAGACTCGGCCAATGGGTGAGGGCAATTCCGATAACAATCCCTTTAAATCCTCCCCCTAATGTAAAGGCAATCAAAATGAGCGTGACGAGGTGCGGTACACTAAGAAAAAGATCAATGAGCCATGATATCATCCGATCGACCATTTTCCCCATTGTAGCTGCGGCCATACCAAGGATAAGAGCAATCGACGCGCTGCCAATTGCTCCAATCAATCCTACTCCCATACTTAACGAAAGCCCCATAATGGTACGTGTAAACATATCTCTGCCTAACCAATCGGTACCAAAAAGATGATCAAATGAAGGGGGAGCATTTCGTATCGTTAAGTTCGTGGCAATTCTTCCTTCATCTAATAAAAAACGGCCAACAACAATGCTTAGTAAGAAAATAACAGCGATAACGGTCACGATCAATGTCCGTTTCCTTCTATTAAAATATTTTCGAGCATTCTTTCTCTTTTTTATGTTAAGGGCCGCATTCAAATCATTCGCCCCTCTCTTATTCTCGGATCTAACACGTAATAAATCAAATCAGCGATTAAGTTCCCAATAAAAACAAATAGTGCACTGCATATAACTAATCCTAATAAAAGCGGAACATCTCCTCGTAGTCCTGCTTCTACGGTAGCTTGTCCAAGACCCGGGTAAGAAAATACTTGTTCAGCAAGCACGGCCCCGCCAAACAATTCACTAAAAGCAGCAAATTGTAAAGTGATCGCTGGCAAAGCTACATTCCGTAATCCATGCCGCCAAAACAAACCAAAACCGTATTCTCCTCTTGCCCTCGCGAACAACACGTAATCACTAGCCAGAACATCGATCAACTTCTGACGCGTATGTAAAGCTACATTCGCAACACCGACAACACTAAGAGTAATCGCTGGAAGGATCAGATGATTAATTCGATCGGCTATTGTGACATCTTCTGCAAGAACGCCAGCTGGAACCCCTAAGCCGATCGGAAACCACCCTAACCATACGGCAAAAACAATGAGCATGAGAAGTCCGAGCCAAAAGGTCGGAGTGGATGCCAAAGTATAACAATACCATTTAATGAATTTGTCCACCCACGTATCCTTTTTCATCGCTGAAATAACGCCCATGGCAAACCCGATGATTCCGGATAATAACCACGCTGTGATCATTAAAACGAAAGAATTTAAAAAACGTTCACTAATAATCTCAGCAACGGGACGGCGGTAAATCATTGACGTTCCTAAATCACCTGTAAGCAAAGCAGAGCCCCAATTGAAAAACTGTACCATGACCGGTTGATCGAGTCCCCAATACTCAGCAATCTTTTCTCGCTGTTCCGGTCCTACCTTCAACAGATCCGCACCGATATACGCTTGAATTGGATCAATGGGAGAATTCTTTATTAATAGAAAGGAAATGAAACAAATGGCGACTAATAATGTCGCCATTCGTACACTTTTCAGTAAAAGAAAGATTCCAATATGTCTATTTAGCCCTTTGCGCACGTTACTCAGTCCATTTCCAATCTTCAATATTGTTTGTCACAGGCCAACCATGCCCATGTGGATGGATTCTTTGTTTCCCGATATCCAGACCGTCTTTCACTAAGTACAAGTGGTCAATGTTCACTAACCATGCCCATGGAGCGTCCCCTTTTGCACTTAATCCAGTCGTTCCATCCCATTGCGCTTTTTTCCAAAACGCCATTGCTTCTGTTTCATTCGCAGCACGAAGCGCCTTTTCAAAATAGTCATCTACTTTTTTATTTTCATAAAAACCTGTGTTATAGTACTCTACTCCTGCAAATTTGCTGCTATATACGTTATACATTTCATGCGGGTCATGACTTCCCCAACCCATGAGTACAGCGTTTGAATACATCTTCTGTTCGATCGTATCCCAGCTTTCACCCTCTATTGTTATGTTAATACCTAGTGGTTTGATCATATCCGCAACAGCTATGGAGAGCGATTGTCTTATTGCATCGTCCGCTGGGTAATATAAAGTAAACTCCGCTTTCAAAGAGCCTTTCTCCAACGTTCCGTCACCGTCTGTATCTTTCCAGCCTGAATCCTTTAACATCTTTTTAGCCCCATCTAGATCGGCATCTTTAAAGACCGTTTCAGGATTCCACCAAGGTAAACCATCTACTGACGTATAAGCGGGTGATCCGTATCCTTCTAACACACCGTCAATAAGTGCTTCTCTATCAATCGCGATATTAATAGCATGACGAATCGCTGGATCAGCCGTCACATCGTTACCAATTGGTAAACCATCTTCAGTCACATTACCTGATTTTACGTATGGAAACACAATTCCACGATTGTCAACCGTTTTGACTGCTTCTAACCGCATACCAGGTACTTGTTGTTGACTAAATGCAGCTGGGATAGCCGCAACATCAACATTTCCTGCTTGAGCAGCAGCAAACGCAGCATCCTCACTTAAAAATAAAAAGGTCATCTTTTGAAAAGAAGGCTTTTGATCATAATATTCAGGGTTCGCCTGTACAATAAGCTGCTGCCCCTTGTCCCACTGAACGAGCTGATAAGGGCCTGAACCAACCGGGTTTTCTGCATAATCTTCTCCGTAAGCATGTTTAGGGACAATCCCTGTGGCAACGAAAGAGTTAACAAATGTTGATTGCGCTTCTTTTAACGTAAATGTTACGGTGTACTCATCCTTTGCTTCCACTTTCTCCAGTACATTCAGATCAACAACTGATCCATTTTTCAGTGCTGTTTCAAACGTGAATTTTACATCTGCTGCTGTTAATGGTTGTCCATCCGAAAATTTCACATCTTCACGCAAAGTGACTGTCCAGACCTTTCCATCTTCACTCACGTTATAACTAGTGGCTAAGTCATTGACAATGTTAAGTTCATTATCCCTTTTTAACAGTGTACTTTGGAAAAGCGGTGAGCCGTAACGTCCCCAACCAGTCGTTGGATCAAACCCAGTATCAGGCTCTCCTCCAACCGCTAACACAAGCTCATCCTTTTTATTTTCCACATTAGGTTGACTAGATTTAGATTGTGAACAACCTGCTAACATAATAGAAAAAGCGAAAACAGCTATTGCGATGAGTCCAAAAAATTTCTTACTCATGTATCTGACTCCTTCATCATTATATTTGCTCTACTGGTGCCACGGTAAACTTGCCATAATCTACGCCTTTTAAACTCGTCAGCTTATGGTTGAGCTGCTGGATATCTTTCACTTTCCCTTTTACAACGATCAGCTCTAAGCAGCTATCATGATCTAAATGGAAGTGTGTCGTTGCAATGATTAAATCGTGCATACTATGTTGAATGTTGGTCATTTCTTCGAGTAAATTCCGCTGATGATGGTTATAAAATAAAAGAATACTTCCTGCCACAATATGTTCATGATCTTCCCATGATTGTTGAATAAGTGCATCACGGACAAGATCTCGAACGGCTTCTGAACGATTTTCATATCCCCTCTGACTGACTAATTGGTCAAACTTCCGAAGCAAGTGACGATCCATTGAAACGCCAAATCTTTTTAATTCTGAATCTCGCATACGTCCACCTCTATCTCACTTCAATTTTTCATCTAGTAACACATTTTATAAAAATAGTAGCACCAATATACGTGTTAAATGATTGATCATTTAACACGTATATTTGTTTAGTAACTTTATTAACTATTGTACAATATCATGGTCGTATTATTTGGTCAATATGGGAGCTCCCTTTCATGACCGCTTACGATTCAAAATAAAAATGCTTATGTAAACGGCAGCCCGGATTAAACGCTACGCCACAGCTCGGACAAGCGGACTCACACGCTAAATATTCCCGAACCGTCAGCTCATGACCGCAGCCTCCGCACAACACCGCTTTTTCCTCCCACTTCTCTTTCGGCCATACCTGCACCTCGCCACAGCCATCTTCCTCATGACATTGATGGCACGGATAATACGTCTCGCAACAATAAAACTTAATCGCAATCCGGTCAATTTCCTGATGATAATGCGCACATCTCGTCTCCTCATCGAGTACACTGCCCCGCACCTCATGCCCTTTTATGATCATGGTACATCCCCCTCTTCCTATATATAAAGCGTCAGCTTATATTTAATCTTTATTATACAGTTGAACTAAAAAAAGACTTCAGCAAAAGAGCTGAAGTCAGAAAAGATAATCTCATTTTGATTAAAGATTCGCGGAACAATCAGTATACCCTGTTAAAGCCCGAGTGAAATATACTTCACTTCCAAATATTCTTCTATTCCCCAGTGCCCGCCTTCCCGGCCAAGTCCACTTTCTTTCATTCCGCCAAATGGGGCTTGGGCAACGGATGGAAGTCCATCGTTTAATCCAACGATACCGTATTCAAGTCCTTCTGATATGGTGATCGCTTCCGATATATTTTGCGAAAAGACGTACGCTGCCAGTCCGTATGGTGAGTTGTTGGCGCGCTTAATTACTTCTTCAGTCGTTTTGTATGTTGTTACCGGTGCAAGCGGTCCGAACGTTTCTTCAATCATGCATTCCATGTCGTCTGATACATTCGTTAACACAGCTGGTGTAATGAAGTAACCTTTCTCACTGGACAATGCTTCTCCGCCAGTTTCAAGCAGGGCTCCTTTTGATATGGCGTCTTTCAACTGTTTTTTCACTTTATCGACAGCTGCTTCGTTAATGAGCGGTCCGATTTCAACACCTTCATCCAGCCCGTTGCCAACCGATAACTGACCAACCGATGCCTTCAGTTTTTCCACAAACTCCGCTTCAACCGACTCATGCACATACACGCGATTCGCGCAGACACATGTTTGTCCTGCATTCCGGTATTTAGACCCCATCAATCCTTCGACTGCTTTATCGAGATCTGCATTTTCCGTGACGATAAACGGTGCATGGCCGCCAAGCTCTAGTGATACTTTTTTCATCGTATCGGCTGCCTGGCGCATCAATAACTTCCCGACATTTGTAGACCCCGTAAACGAAATTTTACGAACGCGGCTGTCAGTCATCCACGTTTCACCAATCGCCGCCGCGTCACCCGTAATCACATTGATGACACCTTTCGGAATGCCTGCTTCTTCCGCAAGCTCCGCCAATTTATAAGCCGTAAGAGGCGTTAGTTCTGACGGCTTCACAACGACTGTACATCCCGCTGCCAGCGCAGGACCCACTTTCCGTGTCATCATCGCTGCTGGAAAATTCCACGGCGTAATGGCCGCAACGACACCAACTGGCTGCTTCGTAACGAAAATCCGTTTATTCGGAGCGGATGCTGGAACCGTTTCTCCGTAAATCCGCTTTCCTTCTTCTGCATACCACGAAATAAAGCTGTTCGCATAACCCACTTCGCCGATCGCTTCTTTCAATGGTTTCCCTTGCTCTGTCGTCATAATTCGTCCAATCTCTTCTTTTTGCTCATCTATTAAATGAAACCAATTCATTAACAATGCACTTCGTTCTGCTGCTGTTTTAGCCGCCCAATCCGGCAATGCCGCACTTGCCGCATCAACAGCCGCTTGCGCTTCCTTTTCTTTCGCTTTCGGTACAGTCGCGATAACTTCAAGCGTCGCCGGATTAGCCACATCGATTCTCTCTTCCGCGTCTACCCATTGTCCATCAATATACATGTTCCATGCTTTCATCATTTTCTCTCCTTTATTACGCTTCTTTTTCTACATCTTTCGCAAACGTACCGTCATTTTCGCCGACAAAGAACTTTTTGCCGTAAATTAAGAAACATAAAATGATGCCGATCGCAAAAGCCCAGGCAGCACCTTTAATCGCTAACACTGCCGCTATAATACCAGCAATTCCAAGATCACGCTGGCTTTTTGCTTCCATAATACCAATCCGTACGCTTACATATCCTTGAATCAATAATGTCAATGCAAGTGCAACACCTAAAATAGGTTCTACTAGACTGACAATCGGCAATAATAGTAATCCCGTATTCGTGCCCCAACGGAATGAACCCGAGCCTCCGAAAATGGAGTCCATGACTTTTCTTCCTTCTTTATAACGCTCTACCACAACTACTTGCATGGCCGACCACATTGGACCGGACATTGTCACATCTGGACCGATGATACTCATGATTGAATTTCTCGCACCAAAAATTAAATGCGCGCGGTTTGGATTATAGTCGACTTTTTCATCTTGTCGAATGTCATCTGCTTCATCAATAATCGCTTTACTTTGCAAAATATCGCCAAACAACACAATATACGTTGCCAAAACAGTTGGCAATCCGCTTATAAACAAAAGAAGCGGCGGCATGCCAAGACCGAATACGGTATATTCATTCCATAATGTAGAAAAATCAGGTTTTGAAAAACCCCATTCAATCGTTGGCCACGGCGCCTCGCCAAATAAAGGAGCGATCACAACGGCTAAAATAATGATTGGAAAAATACCTAGTTTTCCAATGGTTCCCCATAACTTATTTTTCTGTTTTAATACTTGGAAATGTCTTGAGAATATTAAATAAAACGCAATCCCGACTGCAATTGAAATCGTCCACGGAAATGATTCAAAACGGCCGCCCACTTGAAAAATAGATATAACGGCAGCAATACCGGCGCCCATAATAATCCCTGCTTTAATTGCACTTGGTACAAGATTGACGACTTTACTAGCAAGCCCTGTCACGCCAAGAAAAACGGAAAACAAACCGAGTGTCAGCTGAAAAGCGACTAACGCATGCACCCGTTCATCTGCCGGAAACTGAGAAACATACACCATAATTAATGGAATGGCGGGTGTAATCCAGCCTGGAACAACGGGATCACCAAGTAAATGATGCGTCAAATAAAAAAGTCCATTGATCATAACAACCGCAAGTGCTGCTTCAAACGGCATCCCTAGTAATTCTATTAGCAATGGAATCGCTGCAAGATCGACTGCACACATTAATAATCCTTGCACATAATCGGGCCACTCAAATCGATAATGAATAAACGGGAGCCGCAGCTTAAACGGTCCTAGTGGGATGTAAGGAGATTCCTCTCCATATGCTCGATTTTGCCATTTCATTTCGTTTTTCCTCCTTGATATGCTGCTTGATAAATTGCCAAAATATCCGCTTTACTTAAGCGTCTTGGATTATTTTTCAACAAGCGGTCAATTTTACTCGCATCTTCAGCCATGTCCTCTAAATCCGTTTCTTTAATGCCGAGCTCCTGCAAGCCGTCCGGGATGCGTACTGCTTTACAAAGCCTGCTCATGGCGGCAATGGCTTTTTCTGCTGCTTCATTATCTGTCGCCTCATCTACTTTTTCACCAAGCGCCGCGGCCACATCTCTAAAACGCTCTAGGCAGGCGATTTTATTCCACTCCATGACATATGGCAATAGGAGAGCATTGCTTACACCATGCGGAATATGAAACCGGCCGCCAAGCGGATACGCCAATGCATGGACAGCACCAACACCTGCATTGCCAAACGCCATGCCCGCCATAAGGCTTGCTGTCGCCATTTGCTCACGCGCCTGCACATTGTCTGGATTTGCATATGCTTTTGGCAAGTTCACCGCAATCATTTTCATCGCGCCTATTGCTAACGCATCCGTAATCGGTGACGCATGAACAGATATGTATGCTTCAATCGCATGGACAAGTGCATCAATCCCGCTGGCTGCTGTAACACCGGCTGGCATCGTCAATGTCATTTCCGGTGAAACAATTGCCACATCCGGCAATAGGTAATCGCTTACAATTCCTTTCTTCACTTGCTCTTCTTTATCAGACAAGATCGAAATATTTGTCACTTCAGAACCGGTACCTGCCGTCGTTGGAATCACAATGAGCGGACATCCCTTCTGCTTCACGTGATCAGTGCCGACGAGATCGACAAGTGCACCTGTATAATTCGCATACCCTGAAACTGCTTTGGCTGTATCCATCGCGCTCCCGCCGCCAATTGCAATCAGCCCATCATGTCCGCCTGTTTGAAACGCTTTTCGGCACTCTTCCACCACATAAAATTCTGGCTCAGGCTTCACTTCTAAAAATACGCCGCACGTAAGCCCTTCCAAAATTCCTTGAATGTTATTAAGCATCCCTGTCTGTTGAATAATATGATCTGTGACAATGAGCGGGTTCGTCATTCCTAACCGTTCCGCTTCCACTTTCAACTGTCCGGTTGCACCTTCACCAGTAATTAATTTATTGGCAATCTTAAACGTAGAAATAGTCATAAAAAATCCTCCTTTTTTCTTCTCCTTATTCTTATTGCAAGTTCCGTGCCAATAAGAAAAAAGCGTAAAAAGAAGGATTTAGCCATTTACTTGATTTAAATAATACTCAAAATCACCTTTTTTGATTAGAATTCTAATCAGAGGAAGACCAGCCTTTCATTTTCGCCACAATAGTAGACTGGCTAACTTGCAAAGCTTCCGCCGCTTTTCTTGTCGTTTTATGTATGCGCATTGCTTTTTCAATTAAATGCCGCTCAACCTGATCCGTCGCTTTTTTCAGCGGAATGATTTGACCATCCAATGAAAATTCCTGAGTAGGCTCCCGCTGGATTTTCGCCGGAAGCTGTTCTACGTCCACCTGCGCCGAAGAAGCTGTCACCACTAAATGTTCGATGACGTTTTTCAACTCACGAATATTGCCTGGCCACCTGTATTCACACAACTCATCAAACGCGTCCGCTGACAACATGACAGCTTCTTGATAAGTAGCATTAAACTGCTCCAAATAATACGATAGCAGGCCGGGAATTTCTTTTTTCCGCTCTCGCAGCGGTGGAATACACATCGGGACAACGGTTAGCCGGTAATACAAATCCTCACGAAATACACCTTTTTTAACGAGCTCTTCCAGTGGCTGATTCGTCGCTGCGATGACCCGGATATCAACTTTTCTCGGCACTGTTGAACCGACTGGCGTAAACGAAAAATCGTCGAGCACTTTCAAAAGCTTCACCTGTAATTCAAGCGGCATATCCCCAATTTCATCCAAAAAAAGGGTCCCTCTATTCGCCATTTCAATCAGTCCCTTTTTCCCTTTCGAAAGCGCTCCCGTAAAGGCCCCGCCTACGTAACCGAACAACTCTGCTTCAATTAAATTCGCCGGAAGCGCCCCACAGTTTACTTCAATAAATGGATTCCCTGTTCGAAGCGAGTGCCTGTGAATGTATGAAGCCGACATCGTTTTCCCAACACCACTCTCACCCGTCAAACAAACCGTTACATTCGTTTTGGCAACCTTTCGCATCAAACGCTTCGCTTTTAGATCCCCTACTATAAATGGAAAGTCTTCTGCCCCGTTCGTCTCCGTTTCACTCTCTGCCTTGTTTTCTTTTAATTCATCATTCTCAAGCTTCAGCTGAATCAACTCAGTAATATCACGCACACTGCTGACGACATACAAAATCGTTTGTTCTTGATCAAACACCGGACTAGCCGACACGATAACTTTCCGTCCATTCGCCAGCTCCTGCATACGTGTCATCGCTTTTTTCTCCTGAATAACCTGAACCGACACCGACTTCGAAATATAGCCCGCTTTCTCCATATCATTCATGTGAAGACCAATTATTTTCTCCGATGAAATACCAGTAATCCGCTCATATGCCGTATTCACCTTTACCGTAAACCCGTACCCGTCTGTAATGTACACACCGTCATACAACGAGTTGATCATATCGGAAAACATCTTGCTTACGAGCATCTCACGAAACATGTCGGACTCCTGCTCCTGGAGAAACTCCTGTAAAAACGGCTGCTGAAAAAATGTCCGAAGCGGCATCAACACATGGCCGTTCTGAATCGCCACACGAATCTCCTCAAGCGTAATCATCCCAACCGTTTTGTCTTGGTCCATAATCGCTGCCGACTCCGCATTTCGCTCCGTAATGAAAATCAACGCCTCTTGAATCGTTTGATCTAACGTTAGCACATCCTTCAACCCCTTTTCAAAAATGACCGAGCGCAGCTGATCAACCCCGCCAGCGCTTCAATCAAAGTCCGTTTCTTTTCATGCTATCATGATAAAAACCTAACGAAAAGAGGTTGATTTTTATGACCAATGAACTATTCATCTGCCACAAGCTCTTGGCACATTGGCGCACCGCCTCATGAAGGAGCACCCATCAGCGTGTTGCTTGAAAATAGAAAAAAAGAAAGAGCTGTTTTAAAAGCCAGATTTTCCTGACTCTCAAAACAACTCTCAATGGAAATTGGCGCTTTTCACCTAAGTTCCTCTTCATCCGCCACAAAAGAAGAGGCATATATAACGAAAACAATACCACTGGCCACATTTACTTCGGGCGCGATAGAAAAATCATATGTAACGTGAAACCTCAGTCATCATTAATTTATATTCCATCTTGCAAACCTTCATCCCACTGTTTTTTCAATTCTTTTTTCAAACTGTTGATATGAAGTTTTATTTTCCCTAGAAAACTAGGTAAGTCACGCTCTCTCATCGCTTCACACAAACACTGGTGATCTTTATGTCTTTTCAATGTGCTTTCAAACGAAGTCGCATGTACAAGTCGCGATAATGCAACGTGCGTATTTAAAGAAGAATACACTTCCTGAACTTTTTTATTCGCCGCCCATTGCACTAACGTTCTATGAAATTTCATATCTAAATCTACATACAGTTCGAAAGGAAATGGAGTTACGTCTAATAATGAATCCATTTCCTCGACAATTTGTTCCCATTCGTCCATTTGTTCATCCGTAACGGTCTGAATTATTTTTTGCGCAGCCCACATTTCAATCATTAATCGAGCATCAAGAACTTCAATAAAATCAGTCAAGTTCAGCTCTGTTACATACGTTCCTTTGCGAGGAATGATCTCAATCAGCCCTTCATGGACAAGTTGATTAATTGCATCTTTTACTGGAGATCGGCTCACTCCAAATTCATCTGCTATTTTATTAATATCCAGCTTTTCGCCTGGGTTATATTTCCTTCCAATGATTTTCCCTTTAAGCACATCGTAGACTTGTTTCGTTAAAAGTGAAGTTTCAATTTCACCAGACAAATGGAGTGCCTCCTTTTCTATATATGTAACATTTAACAAAATTATAAAGAATAAACGATAATTCGTCAATTTCTGATTATTCTAATCAAACATAAAACCGTGCAACTACGCTATTAAATACGTTTATTCACACCATTTTTCTGAAGATTTTAAAAAAGTATTGACGATGAAAAGAGATGATTGTATGCTTGACATGTGAAATGTTACATTTCACATGTTTTTAAAATCACAAAAAAAAGCGCCATCATTATAAGTAATTGGAATCGGTTTCACTCACCGTACCTTTTGCTTATTAAAGAAAAAGAGGAGATAAGATTATGAAAAGTCTAGTTTGTCAGCAGCCCGATCAATTTATTATGAATGAAACCGAGATTCCTTCCGCCAAAGAAGGAGAAGCATTGATCCGTATCAGTCGAATTGGCATTTGTGGAACTGATTTTCATGCATACCGGGGACGCCAGCCTTTCTTCAGTTATCCGCGTGTGTTAGGGCATGAATTAGCAGGTGAAATTGTCACCATTCAAGCCAATTCGCAAAATCTCATCGCTGGTGATCAAGTAACCATCATTCCTTATCTGGAATGTGGAAAATGTATTGCCTGCCGGAACGGAAAGCCAAACTGCTGCACGGGCCTTAAGGTACTCGGCGTTCACGCAGACGGCGGCATGCAAGAATACATGGTTGTCCCTATCACCCACCTGATGAAAACAAATGATATTACAGCAGACCAGACGGCAACAGTTGAATGCTTCAGCATTGGTGCCCACGCTGTTAAGCGGGCAGATATTCAAAAAGAAGAATTTGTCATTGTCATTGGAGCAGGACCTATCGGGTTAGGGGTAATGAAATTTGCTAAACTCGCAGGAGCTAAAGTGATTGCACTTGATATGAATGAGCAACGTCTGAATTTTTGCCGTGAATGGGCAGGTGTCGATTACACTGTTAACGTCGCTTCAAGTAATGCACAGGAAGAAATGATGAATATTACAAATGGTGAATTTGCAAGCGCTGTCTTTGATGTTACGGGAAATGCAAATTCCATGAGCAACGCCTACAAAATGGTTGCTCACGGCGGCCGTCTTATTTATGTTGGACTCGTTCAAGCAGACGTTTCTTTCCCAGATCCAGAGTTTCATAAGAGAGAATTAACATTGCTCTCAAGCCGAAACGCCACAAGAGACGATTTTGAATATGTCATCCAATCCATCAAAGAGGGAAATATCGATACAGATGCATTCATCACGTCGAAAACACCATTCGACCAAATCACTCAAAAATTTGAATCGTTTATGAAACCGGATTCAAACACAATAAAAGCAATGATTACGTTATAAAATAAAACATGATAAGGGAGTTAAATAAAATGAAAAAATGGACGATTACGTTACTACTTTCTATTGCAATGATCGTTTTAGCAGCATGCGGAAGCGATTCCGAAAAATCATCAGATGGCGGGGATAGCAAAGAAGAAACATACACCATCAAAGTCGCAAACTTCTACGCAGAAGATCATCCGCAAAACATTGCTTTGCGTGAAAAATTCAAACCATTAATTGAAGAAAATTCAGGTGGAACGTTAAAAGTAGAAATTTTCGATAATAACAAACTTGGCGGCGAAAAAGAATTTTACACAGCCGTTCGTAACGGCACGATCGAAATGGGTCTTCCTGGTATGATCATGCAAGCGGACGTTCCCAAAATGGGCGTCATCGAATGGCCTTTCTTATTAAATGATATGGAACATGCTAAAAAAGTGTTAGATGGCCCGATCGGAAAAGAGTTAACAGATGAACTATCAGAGAAGCATGGTGTTCATGCACTAACATGGAGTGCAAATGGATTCAGAATGGTTTCCTCTAATCAAGAAGTAGCAAGCATGAAGGATTTCAAAGGACTTAGACTTCGTATGCCTAATACACCGATTTTCGTAAAAGTGGGTCAGCAATTGGGCGCCAACGTGTCTCCAATGCCGCTTTCGGAAGTCTTTACGGCACTCGAACAAAACGTAGTCGATGGACAGGATAACCCAATCGGGGTCGTACGATCTTCCGGTTTATATGAAGTACAATCTCACATTTTAGAATCTCGTCATGGCTTTTCGCCAAATGTTCTGATCGTCAATCAGAAATTCTGGGACAAGTTATCTGCTGATCAAAAGAAAGTGATAGAAGAAGCATCGAAAGCCTACTCTGATTATGAATGGGAACTTTCAAATGAGAGCTATGAAGCAGACAAGAAATTCCTTATGGAAAACGGCATGAAGTTCGTTACGCCAAACGAAAAGTTTAAAAAACAAATGTCAGATGCAGTTCAACCGATCTATGAAGAAAACTACAAAGAATTTCCTTGGGCAAAAGAAATGGTTGAAAAAATCAAGGCTGAAGCTAATTAATTATGAAGCAGAGAAGCGGGGTTTACGTGTGAGCCCCTCTCTCAATTTTTAGAAGGAGAGGTCTTTATTGAAAGTATTATCTCAAAAGGTTGATGCCTTTTTAAAATTTATTATCGCGCTGTGCCTTTCATTAATGGCTATCTTTGTGTTTGGAAACGTTGTGATGCGTTATGTGTTTAATTCCGGGATTACCTGGTCAGAAGAAGTGTCCCGCTTTTTGTTTATTTGGCTCATTTTCTTAGGCGCCATCCTAGCATTAAAAGACAACGAACATTTAGGTGTCGATTCACTTGTCAAAAAATTACCGGTAACCGGAAAAAAAATTGTGTATATCATCAGCAACGTCTTCATCCTTATTACGCTTGTACTCGTTTTTAACGGCAGCTGGAAATTAACGTTACTGAATGTGGATCAATCCTCTCCGGCTATCGGCATGCCTTATGCGTACATTTACGTCTTTGGCTGCATTATGAGTGTAAGCATGGCCATTATTATTTTAGTGAATTTATACCGAGTTATTTTTAAGAAAATCGACGTCAGCCAGTTAATCATGACAACGGATTCCGAAGAACTCGTGGAGCAGATGGAACTTGAGAACGGCGGAACAGATAAGGGAGGGATGAAAAAATGACATTAAGCATCTTTGTTCTCTCATTACTTGGTGCAATGGCTCTTGGAATCCCTATTGCCTTTGCCCTTTTAATGAGTGCGATTATTTTAATGTTAACAATGGGCAATTTCGATACACAAATTTTAGCTTCTAACTTAATTGATGGAGCTGATAATTTCCCTCTTATGGCCATTCCGTTCTTTATTCTTGCTGGAGAATTAATGAACGCTGGCGGAATTTCCAAACGAATCATTGAATTTGCCATGGCCTACGTAGGGCATATTCGCGGAGGACTTGGATACGTGGCGATTCTCGCAAGCGTCCTGTTTGCGGGCTTGTCCGGATCAGCCGTCGCCGATACAGCAGCACTTGGCGCTATTCTTATTCCAATGATGGCAAAAGCGGGCTACGATCGAAGCCGTTCAGCCGGTTTAATTGCAGCAGGAGGCATTATCGCTCCGATCATTCCGCCGAGTATTCCAATGATCGTATTTGGCGTAACCGCCGGTGTGTCTATTTCACAGTTATTTATGGCTGGAATTGTGCCGGGTCTTATGCTTGCGGTCGCATTGACGATCACGTGGACTTTTATCACGAGAAAAAGCACAGTCGAAACGCCGCCGCGTACAACGATAAAAGAAAAATTAAGTGCCACCCGTGCGGCCATTTGGGCATTGCTTCTGCCACTGATTATTATCGGCGGTTTGCGGGGCGGGGTATTTACCCCAACAGAAGCAGCAGCCGTTGCGGCCTTTTACGCTTTGTTTGTTGGGCTTGTCATTTACCGGGAGCTCAAATTCGCCCAACTTTACCATGTAATCGTAGCCGCGGCGAAAACAACAAGTGTCGTCATGCTTTTGGCAGCTGCCGCCATGGTATCAAGCTGGCTCATTACTGTAGCAAACATTCCGGGCCAACTAACGGAACTTTTAGATCCGTTTATGGACAACCCACTGCTTTTGCTCATTATTATCAACATCATTGTGCTGATTGTCGGATCAGCAATGGACGTAACGCCGACAATCTTAATTTTAACACCTGTGCTCATGCCGATAGTCGAATACGCGGGTATTAATCCGATCTACTTCGGTGTGCTGTTTGTTTTGAATAACTGTATTGGATTATTAACTCCACCGGTAGGAACTGTCCTAAATGTCGCCGCCGGGGTCGGGAAAATAGGGATGGATGACATTATGAAAGGCGTCATGCCATTTTTAATCGCAGAAGTCATTGTTCTATTTTTGCTTACCCTGTTCCCTTCACTCGTGTTAGTTCCATTGGGATGGTTCCAGTAAGGCCATTTATTTCATAAAAAGAACGACTTCAAAAGTGCTAAACATCTAGCCATTGAAGTCGTTTTTTTACTATAATACCCTCAAGTAAATCACAGGGCTGTACTCGGATTCATCCGCGCTGCTTTCAACACTGAATAAATGCCGAACGATTTCTGATGTGGCGAAAAGCATTAATGAAGAAAAAGGAGGCATAATGCCCCCACCCCAGCCTCAGCGGTGGGTTACTTTATAACCGATCTTCAAACGTTATCTGACGAGTTCAAATTGGTCACCGACGCTGAACTAGATTTCTTATTTTCCTGTTCTTTTCTTTCTAACCACTTGGTTAGCTCTAGTAATTCAATATTTTTTCTTAATTGAATAGAGGAAATATTCTCCTCTTCCCAATTATAAAATCCCTGCTTACTTTTTACGCCAATGTCGCCTTTATACACTTTCTCTTCCAAAAGAGGAGACGGGGTCGTTCTATTTTCTAAATCTTTATATAAATAGGAAGCGATATCTAAATGGACATCGAGGCCATTCCAATCTCTTTGTTCTAAAGGACCTGTGATAAGCAAACGAATTCCTAAACTATACCGAACGACCGTATCTATGTCTTCTGCTGAAGCGACTCCGCTTTCTAGAAGCGAAATTGCTTCCCGAGCAATTGCATGTTGAATGCGGTTGCCGATAAACCCGGGAACTTCCTTTTGAATCAGAACAGGCTGTTTCCCTATCTTTTTCAAAAAGTGCATTACTTGTTCTAAAACGGGCTCAGAAGCGTCATTTCCTTTAATCACTTCTACTAACGGAATAATCGAAGCCGGCATGAAAAAGTGCATCCCTACAAGGCGTTCAGGATACGTCAATTCTTTTGCAATCGAACTGACCGTAATGCCTGACGTATTCGTAGCGAAGATCACGTCCGAATGACAGACCGCTTCCAGCTCTTTAAAAATTTGCTGTTTTAATTCCTTCTTTTCAGGCACCGCTTCGATTACGAGCCAACAATGCTTTACATCTTGCATCTGTTCACTAAAGTGGATACGTGCGATGATGCTATCTGCTGCTTCTTCGATGAAATGGTGCTCATGTAAAAATTGAAGCTGCTTCCGCATTTTTTCCTTTGCCCGGTTCAATGCTTCTTTATTTGTATCAACTAAAATAACGTCTACATGTTGACTGACAATCAATTGTGCAATGTCTGTCCCCATCGTTCCAGAACCGATCACCCCGACCTGTTGATTTTGCACGTATTACTCCCTCCATTTTGACACACGAGTCTCACATCTGCTTCACTTAGCCAATTATGAATACGCTTCCTTTTTTGTCATTGGCAAAACTCGTTTATAGATGTTCACGACATCTTCTTTATAGACTTTTCGCGGATTAACTGGAATCGTTCCTTTATCATCCATTGCATCATTGGCAAGTCGGTCAATGACATCTTCATCTACATCAATGCCTAAAAAGCTGAAGTCTTCTGGAATATCCACGGATGCAGTAAATTTCTTAATAAGGGCAGCTAATTGATCCGCAGCCTTTTCTTTCCTTTCCATAACGAGTTGTTCGTCAAAAATGCAGGCGAGATCCGCGTATTTTTTGTAATTCGAAATGACATTATATTCAATGACATACGGAAGAATAATAGCATTGGCGACCCCGTGCGGCACGTGATAAACAGCAGACATCGGATGGGAGCAAGAATGTACGAGCCCTAATCCTGCCAGCCCGAAAGCCATTCCTGCCATTGTACTGGCTAAATGAACTTGACTTCTCGCTTCATAATCATCCGGATGCGCATATGTATGGGGCAAGTATTCTTTAATCATTCGGACAGCCTGTAAAGCGAGTCCATCCGCAATCGGTGTTGAGTTCATCGACGTATACGCTTCCATCGCATGCACAAGCGCATCAATTCCAGTAGCAGCGACGTGCTGACGCGGCAAATTCAACGTCAACGTTGGATCGATATATGCTGTTTTTGGCAATAAATAGGGAGACGCCACTATATATTTTCTGCTAACGGTCGGGTCTGTGACGACAGAAACAGCCGTTACCTCAGAACCGGTTCCTACTGTCGTCGAGATTACAAACAATGCAGGAAGCGGCTTCGTAACCGTTTTTTTGCCGCGGCGATAATCAAGAATGTGTCCAGGATTATTGACCATAACACCGACCGCTTTTCCGAAATCGATTGCGCTTCCTCCACCGACAGCGAGAATCATATCACAGCCGTTTTCTTGATAAGCAGCTAATCCCTTCATGATGGTTTCCGCATAAGGATTTGGCTCAATATCTGAAAACATGACATAGTCTAAACCTTCTTTTTCCAAAACAGTTGTCACTTCATCTACAACACCGGCTTCCAAAAGGCCTTTATCTGTTGCGATAAAAACCTTTTGATTTCCTGTTGCACGAATGTCTTTCGCTAACTCTTTTTGAGTAATATGCATCCCAAATTTAACTTCTGTCGGTAACGTGGAAAAAAATGTTTGGTTTTGTAAACTCATGATTCGTTCACTTATCCTTTCAAATAATGAATGACACGTGCGCCCACTTCAGAAGTAGAAGCATTTCCTCCTAAATCAGGTGTTACGTATTCTTTTTCTGTCAATACGTCTTCAATCGCTTTTAACACGCGCGCACCTAAATCAGGACGGTGGAAGTAGTCGAACATTTGACTTGCGGACCAAATAGAAGCAAGTGGATTGGCAATACCTTCGCCTGCAATGTCTGGTGCAGAGCCATGAATCGGTTCAAACATAGACGGATAGTCTCGTTCCGGGTTAATATTTGCTCCAGCAGCCAGCCCAAGTCCTCCGGCAATCGCTGCACCTAAATCCGTTAAAATGTCTCCGAACAAGTTAGATGTAACGACGACTTCAAATCGTTTCGGATCTTTAATCATTAACATGCTCGCTGCATCGACGAGGTAGGAATATGTTTGTACATCTGGGTACTCTTTGCTTACTTCATCAAAAATTTGATCCCAAAATACCATGGAGTAGTTTAACGCATTCCCTTTACTAATACTCGTCAGCGATTTGTTCATTTTTCTCGCTTCTTCAAACGCATAACGGATCACCCGCTCCGTTCCTTTTCTAGAAAACACGCCTGTCTGCAAGACGACTTCCTCAGGTTTTCCTTTAAACAGCCAGTCTCCTGCTCCTGCATATTCACCTTCACTGTTTTCACGAATAAACAGCATATCAATCTCTTCTCTTTTGACGCCTTCAAGCGGACAAGGAGCGCCATTCAATAATGTAATCGGCCGAATATTAATATATTGATCGAATCCTTTTCTAATTTTCAAAAGGAGATCCCAAAGAGAAATATGATCCGGAACACCTGGGAATCCAACAGCGCCTAAATAAATCGCGTCAAATTCTTTCAGCTTTTCCATCCCATCATCGTCCATCATTTTTCCCGTTTCAGCGTAGTATTCACAGCCCCATGGGAAATGAGTAAAGTCAAAAGCGATGTCGCCATCCACCTTGGCTACTTCATTCAAAACGTTGATCCCTTCATCAATCACTTCAGGGCCAATTCCATCTCCAGCTATGACAGCAATTTTATATTCTTTCACCAAACCGCTCACTCCTTCAATTATGATAACAAACTATGCTTCTAAAAAGAGAGAGACGGGCGGGGATTTAAAATGATCCCGCCCGGCTTTCTTTTTTAGTTACGATTAAAAATAACGAGTTTCATTTCGGTCATTTCTTCGACCGCATATTTAATCCCTTCACGGCCAGATCCACTTTCTTTCACACCGCCGTACGGCATATGATCCACGCGGAAAGTAGGGATATCGTTAATTAAAACGCCGCCTACATGCAATGCGTCTGCCGCATCAAATGCTGTATGCACGTTTTCTGTGTAAATTCCTGCTTGCAGTCCGAAGCGTGAATCATTAACAAGATCAATGGCTTCTTCAACTGTCTTCACTTTGTTAATGACAACGATCGGTGCAAAAACTTCCTGGCAAGATACTTTCAGGTTTGAGTCAGCGTCTAAAATGACCGTCGGATGAAGAATATGGCCTTCCGATTCGCCACCTGCCGCAATCGTAGCGCCGCCTTGCTTCGCTTCATGAATCCAGCTGAGCGCGCGCTCTACATCTCCCGGCGTAATTAAAGCAGATACTTCTGTTTCTGGATCGAGCGGGTCGCCAAGCGTCAACTTTTTCGTCGCTTCAACAAACTTCTCAACGAATGAGTCATACACATCTTCATGTGCATACACGCGCTGCAATGAAATACATACTTGTCCTTGGTTTGAGAAAGCACCCATAATGCACCGGTCAATAATCTTATCAATATTGACATCTTTATCGATGATGACAGCGGAATTTGACCCCAGCTCTAACGTTACCCGTTTAAGTCCTGCTTTATTCCGAATGCCAATCCCCACACCTGGGCTTCCTGTAAACGTAACCATGTTCACGCGTTCATCTGTCACAATTTTATCGCCAACGACTCTTCCTCCGCCTGTAATGACGTTTAACGCACCTGCAGGCAGTCCCGCGTCTTCAAACAACTTTGCGGTAAAGTACGATGTCAATGGCGTTTGACTAGCTGGTTTCAGCACAACTGTATTTCCCGCCGCAATCGCAGGGCCAAGCTTATGCGCAACTAAATTGAGCGGGAAATTAAATGGTGTAATCGCACCGATAACGCCAATAGGCTCATGCGTTGTATAAGCGATTCTGTTTTCTCCTCCTATAGCAGCGTCCATCGGAATCATTTCACCATGAAGTCTTTTCGCTTCTTCTGCCGCGAATTTGTACGTTTGAACCGTTCGGCTTACTTCCGCTTTTGCATACACGAAAGGCTTCGCTGCTTCTTTCGCAAGAATCGTCGCTGCCTCGTCTCCACGTTCCTCAAGTAACACGGCAACTTTTTCCAAAATAGAAGCACGCTGATGAGCCGGCATCTTTGCCATAACGGCTTTAGCTTGGAATGCTGCTTCAATCGCATTGTCAATTTCTTCATCATTCGCAGAAGGAATCTGAGCAATCTCTTTTTCGCTATAAGGAGAAGTTAGTTTCGTATAGGTAGATCCTTCCACCCATTCTCCATTTATGAACAACTGTTGTTTATTTGTAGTTTCAGACATCGTGTTCACGCTCCTCATCTTTTTATTTGTCATGAATTTGCTTGCATGCAAAACTTACCTTTTCCGGCTCAATACTTCTTTCGCCTTCTCAACCATGTCAGCAGGTGTAATGTTGTATTTTTTCAGGAGCTCTTCATTCTTGCCTGATTCTGTGTTGCGATCTTGCACACCGACCCGAATCATCGGTGTTGGATATTGTTCACCGAGAATTTCAGCGACAGCACTGCCCAGTCCACCAATAATGTTATGCTCTTCCGCAACGACAATCGCTCCCGTTTCACGGGCGGCCTTCACAATTGCCTCCTGATCAAGTGGCTTGATCGACGGCATATGCAAAACAGATGCGTTAATGCCTTGTTCTTCTAACAAACGAGCCGCTTCTACTGAGCGTTCCGTTTGTGTACCCGTGGTGATAATCGTGAGATCGCCACCTTCTTTTACAAACAAGCCTTTTCCTAATTCAAACCTATGTGTTTCTGCGTCAAAGATTTGCTGCTGCTCATCCCGTGCCAGACGAATGTAAACAGGTCCGTCATATTGATGAGCAAACTCCATCATTTGAATTAACTCCACTCCGTCTGCTGGTGCAAGGACAACCATATTCGGGATACTGCGCATAATGGCCACATCTTCCACACCTTGGTGCGTCTTCCCCGTGCAGCCCGTTAACAGCCCGCTGTAAGCACCGATCATTTTCACATTTAATTTAGGCTGAGCGACTGATACCGTAATTTGATCCAGTGCTCTTTTCGTAATAAAAGAAGCGAATGTGCACACCCACGGTTGAAGACCTACAGAAGCAAGGCCGGCCGCTACGCCCATCATGTTTTGTTCAGCAATCCCCATTTGCAGGAACTGAGCTGCATTTCCTTTCGCTACTATATCCGTTTTCGTTGAATTCGCTAAGTCTCCATCTAACACGACTGCTTTTGTATCTTTTTTCGTAATGTTTAATAACGCTTCTCCAAAGACATCACGCATCGATGCTTTTTCTCCCACTTGCAACAATTGGCTCATTTTTTACACCCCCGCCATTAATTCTTGTGAAGCTATTTTTAATTCTTCCGCAGTCGGAATTTTAGAATGCCAGAGATATTGATTCTCCATAAAACTTACGCCTTTTCCTTTGATCGTTTCGGCAATGATCATTGTTGGCTTGCCTTTTACTTCTTTCGCTTCGTTACAAGCATCAATGATTTGCTGAAAATCATGTCCGTTGGCAGAAATCGTGTGCCAGCCAAATGCTTTAAAGCGCTCAGCAGGTGATGTAACAGGACGTTCTCTTTCTCGTCCATCTGTCCCATCCCAGCCAAACTGCTGCAACTGGTTGAAATCCATCAATACAATTAAATTATCCAACTTGTATTTCACCGCAATATCGGCTGCTTCCCACACTTGACCTTCCTGTGACTCGCCATCGCCGATCATACAATACGTATAAAATGCTTTCCCTAGCTGTTTCGCACCAAGCGCCATACCGACAGCTGCTGAAATACCTTGTCCGAGTGATCCAGATGACATATCAAGACCCGGCAGCAAATTCATATCTGGATGTGCTTGCAAACGGGAATTAATTTCGTCAAATGTGCTTAATTCCTCAATTGGGAAATAACCACGCTTTGCAAGAACCGTATATAAAGCAATCGCTGAATGTCCTTTTGAAAGAACGAAACGATCCCGATCTTCCCACTTAGAATCGCTTGGATTAATATTCATGACGTCAAAATACAAACTCACTAGCATATCAATAGCCGAAAGGGGGCCGCCAATATGACCAGCTCCAGCATGATGGACGGTTTCTACAACAAGCCTTCTCGCCTCGGCTGCCTTTTGTTTTAATTGCTTTATTTCTGCAAAATCAAGTTGTGCTGACATTGTATAATCCTCCTTTTTTACTTCTATACATTTTCATTATTAGGTAAAGCGCTTAACCATTAATAAAAAAAATAAACCTTCAACAAAATTGTTTTGGGTAACCGCTTACCTAACACTATAATCAATCTTAAAGAAAAAATAAACACTTTTTTTAATTTTCTAAAGACTTTTTAGTCAACGCTTTCATTTCTTGGGATGAGTTTACTTGCGAACTGCTCGAGTAAATTCACCCCCTTTTTTTATTGATCATTTGTTCAATTTGGCCGTGGATCCTCGTTTAATCAAAGTCGGACTAAGGACAATTCGCCTTTTAGATTGCTCTTCTTTTTTGATCTCTCCTACCATCAAATCCATTACTTCGCGCCCCATGGCTCTAATCGGCTGAGCCATTGTTGTCAGCTGCGGATCGACAAGCGTCGCGATGATTGTATTATCAAAACCGATAATGGATACATCATCTGGAACGTGAAGGTGTAAGGTCCGAGCAGCTTGGATAGCACCACTCGCTAACAGATCATTGCAAGCGAAGATAGCCGTAGGCGGTTTCTCAGAACGCAAATATTCCTCCGCCACTTTTTTCCCCCACTCAACAGTTGATTTCTCCACAAATGTAAACATGGCGTATTCCTCTAAACCATGATCTTCAAGCGCTTTTTTGTACCCTCTCATCCGTTCACGGTTACTCCATACATCCCTTGCAATAATCGCAATCTGTCGATGGCCTAATTGAATTAAGTACGACGTTGCTTCATACCCCCCCTGAAAATCATCTAACGACACGGAATTCACATACGTTGAAGGAAAGTCACGTGCGACAATCGTTACCGGAAACTTTTCTTTAACGAGTTTATCCACTTCAGAAGTCTGTTCAAATCCAGAAGCTAAAATAATACCGTCAACACTTTTTCGTTTTAATAACTCGATGTAGTTTTGTTCTTTAGCCGGCTGGTAATCTGTACTACAAATGAGCAAATTATAGCCGAGTTCATGGCCCCTGTCTTCAATATTTCTCGCCAGTTCACCAAAAAACGGATTGGCCATATCGGGTATAAGTAGTCCAATTGTATATGTACTTTTTCCTGTTAACGCCGTCGCCATCATACTCGGCTGATAGTTCAACTGTTCGATCACTTTCAACACACGTTTCCTTGTCTCATCACTGATCCTTCCTGAATTATTTAACACTTTTGAAACAGTTGCTATTGAAACATTTGCTTTGCTCGCGACGTCATAAATGGTTGGCTTCATAGTCAGTGCTCTCTTTCTGTCAATAAGTGATGTTTGCTTAATGAAAATAACTATCATTCTTTAGTAGATTTGTCAATTTTAAAAAATAGACGTAAACGCCATCGCATTTATCGAAATATGAAAAGAAAAAAGTTTTTTTAAAAAACTGTTTGACTTTTCTGCACAATCTTTTTTATAATCGGACTAATCAGTTCAGTAAAGCGCTTTACCAAATTCGATATATGACTTAGGGGGTTACTATGGACGCACTACTTAAAACGAAATATGGAGTTGGAAATGTTGAATTGCTAACTGTTCCTGAGCCCGAATGCCCAGATGATGGTGTGAAAATAGATGTTGCCTATACCGGTATTTGCGGTACCGATTTGCATATATACCATGAGACATTTAAAAGTTATCCGCCTGTTATTATGGGCCATGAGTTTTCCGGTGTTATTGCAGAAGTTGGGAAAAACGTCACAAAAGTAAAAACGGGTGACCGGGTGGCCGTCCTCGGTTCAACAGCTGTCACATGCGGTTCTTGCGAATATTGTCAAACCGGTTATTATATGTTTTGCAAAGATCGCCGGGGAATGGGGCACGGTGTAAATGGTAGTTTCACAAAATATACGGTCGTTCGAGAAGACATGGTCTACAAAATACCAGATAGCGTGAGTCTTGAAGAAGCAGCCTTGTCAGAACCACTTGCTTGTGCTGTTCAAGCCATCGAAGAACTGACGACGATTCAAGTCGGTGACACGGTTTTACTTTCTGGCCCTGGACCAATTGGATTAATTTGCCTCTCTTTACTAGCGATGAAAGGCTGTAAAATCATTGTCGCTGGAACGTCAGCAGATGCCACTCGCCTTGAACTGGCAAAAGAACTTGGCGCTGACATCGTTGTCGATGTAATCAATGAAGATTTACAAGCGATCGTCCTAAAAGAGACGAATGGAAAAGGTGTCGATGTAACGGTTGAATGTGCAGGAGCAGGTCCATCTGTTTCAAGTTGTCTTTCCGCATTGAAACAACGCGGGAAACATATTCAAGTCGGTATTGCAGGAAAAGAAATAACGTTAGACTTTGATACTGTTCTTTATAAACAACTTCAAGTATTCGGTTCACTTGCTCACTCGATGACGACGTGGGAGCGGGTTATGAACATTCTTGAACAGAAAAAAATCAACCTTGCACCGATCATTACGCATAAACTTCCTCTTACAGAGTGGAAGAATGCCTTTGAACTTTGTGAACAAAAACAATGTGGGAAAGTGCTCCTAAGTCACAACGCTTAATTATTTATTCAACTCAAAGTAACCGCTTACCTTAAAGATAGGAGTTGCCTTATGTGTAAAACAGAAGAAACATGTAAACAGTCATTCACGATACCGGAAACGATGAAAGTCGCGTATCTTGAAAAGCCGCTGCAAGTCAATGTAGCAAACGCACCCGTCCCGCACGTGACAGGCAAAGATGTGCTAGTCCAAGTAATGGCCGTTGGGATTTGCGGCTCAGACGTTCATTACTATGCTCATGGTCGAATCGGAAAACGTGAAGTTCAATATCCCCACATTCAAGGTCATGAATGCGCAGGAATTGTCGTTGCTGTAGGAGATGAAGTAACCCGCTTTAGCCTAGGCGACCGAGTAGCCATCGAACCTGGTGTTGCCTGTATGACTTGCTCTTGGTGCCGGGAAGGCCGCTATAATCTTTGTCCGGACGTACAGTTTTTATCAACACCGCCGGTTAAAGGAGCTTTCGTTCAATACTTAAAACACCGGGAAGATTTTTTATTCGCTATCCCTGATGTGCTTTCTTATGAAAACGCTACCTTAGCAGAACCACTGTCAGTCGGCATTCATGCCGTGAAGCGTGGCCATTTGAAAACGGGCGATACCGTTGTGATTTCTGGAATGGGGCCGGTCGGATTAATGACCGTTATCGCTGCAAAAGCCTTTGGCGCAAAAGAAATTATTGTGAGCGATATGGAAACGCTCCGACTTGAAGCCGCCCTTAAACTCGGTGCGACAAAAGCCATTGATATTTCAAAACAGTCTATTTTAGATGAGGTAAAACAGCTGACAGCAGGACTTGGCGCTGATCTCGTCATTGAGACGTCTGGTAACACGAAAGCGCTGCAATCTACTCCTGAATTGACAAAACGCGGCGGTTCGATCGTTGTAATTGGCTTCCCGCCAACAGATGCCGTACCTCTTAACGTGACGTTAATGCTTCAAAATGAAATTAATTTGTATTCTGTTTATCGCTATACAAATACTTATCCACTGGCGATTGATTTGCTTACATCGATCGGCAGCCAAATACAGCACGTATTAACGGACAGTTATCCGCTTGACGAAATTCAAGCTGCGATGCATCAAGCCCACACAAATCGAAGTGGGAGCTTAAAAGTCATTGTGTATCCACATTCATAACAAACAAGGGGGATTTATCATGAAAAAATTATTGAAAGTAACATCTTTAGCAGCGGCCTTATCATTAGGACTTGCAGGCTGTGGCGCTTCTTCTGATAGTGCAAATGAAAGCGAGAAAGACACTGGTAAACAAATCGTACTAGATTTAAGTATTCCTGAACCAGAAGGCGCAAAATTTGATGTTACAGCAAAAGCTTTTAAAGAAGAATTAGAAAATTTAACAGATGATCAAATGTCTGTCAAAATTCACTACAATAATTCATTAGGCGGCGAGCGTGAAGTCTTCGAATTAATGGGGATTAACTCGCTCGACATGGGAATTATCTCTGCCGGTCCTATGGGTAACTGGGTAACTGAATTTAACATGTTTGACTTGCCATTCTTGCTTGACAACCGCGAGCATGCGTACGCTGTTTTAGACGGTGAAATCGGCGATGAACTCTCACAAAAGTTTGAAGATGCAGCACAAGTTAAAGTTCTTGGGTGGGTCGAAAACGGTTTCGTTGCTACATCATCCAACAATGCAATTAACTCCGTAAAAGATGTAAAAGGCTTGAAAGTGCGTGTACAGGAAAATGAAGTACAAATCGATACGTGGAAAGCATTTGGAGCAGACCCGACACCTATGGCGTGGACAGAAGTATTTACGGGCCTTCAACAAGGTGTAATCGATGGGCACTCTAACTCACTAGCAACGATTCAAACATCCAAAATTTATGAAGTTCAAAGTCACGTTGCGTTAATCGAAGACCGGTTTTCTCCAGCACCAATTGCGATTTCAAAAGGCATTTTTGATGGCTTGACACCGGATCAGCAAGAAGCCGTTTTAAAAGCAGCTGAATATGCTGAACCGATCGGCCGCCAAGCGAACCAAGATAAAGTAGCAGAAGCCGCTGAATTCATTCAAAAAGAAGGCGTTGTCATTACAGAGCCGGACAGAGAATCATTTAAAGCAAAAGTAGAACCTGTCTACGAGAAATGGGCACCACAAATTGGAGAAGAAATGATTGATCGAGTACGGAACTTCGAATATTAATTAGAACTGCTAGAAGGGTGATAATGAATCTGTCATTATCCCCCCTTCTTTATTAAGGAGTTGAGAAAATGAAAAACATTATGCATGGCTATATACGAGTAAACGATGTATTTAATAAATTGTGTGGCTATCTAGTTGCGTTAATGATGGCGGTCATGACGGCACTTATCTTCTGGCAAGTCATCGCCCGCTATGTTTTCGGTTCATCTCTTGCTTGGTCTGAGGAACTTTCCCGCTTTCTCATGATTTACGTCGTCTTAATCGGTGCTTCTCTCGCTTTGCGAAATGGAAGACTGCTAGCCGTCGAAGTTGTACCGGAATTGCTTAATGAAAAAATAAGAAAATGGATCGTGATTCTCACTCATCTCATTTCAATGATTTTTTATGTCATCTTAATTGTATACGGTTTAGACCTTGCCCAAAAGTTTTCCAATCAAATTGCTCCGGGAACTGGAATTTCAATGTTTATCATTTATCTTTCCCTTCCTATTGGAGGAATACTATTTTTCTTGAACTCCATCACATGTATTTTTGAAGAGTTCATAGGAAGAAAGGAGTGAGAACATGCTTCCTATATTTTTTATTTCCTTATTCGTTCTCCTGTTTTTAAGTGTACCGATTGCTTTTTCACTCGGATTATCTACAGTTGCTGGAATCTGGATGCACGATTCTTTGCCACTAGACGTTGTTCCTCAAAGGATTTTCGTCGCGCTTAACTCGTTTCCTTTAATGGCCATTCCATTTTTTATCCTCGCTGGAAACTTAATGGGAGCAGGCGGAATCTCAAAACGTCTCGTAAACTTTGCTAGTTCACTAGTAGGACATTTTACAGGCGGACTTGCCATGGTCGCCATCGTCACATCGATGTTTTTTGCAGCCATTTCCGGATCAGGAGCGGCGACAACAGCGGCCATCGGTTCCATCCTTATTCCTGCTATGCTCGCCAGAGGCTATCATGTGGAATATGCAGCTGCCAACCAGGCCGTTGCAGGTGCTCTTGGTGTTATTATCCCGCCAAGTATTTCCATGATCTTGTATGGGGTAGCAGCAGAAGTGTCCATCGGTGATCTCTTTTTAGCCGGTATCATGCCTGGTTTACTTATTACACTCTCCCTTCTCATCAGTGCGTATATTATCGCCAACCGGCGTGGTTATGTCGGTGAAGAGCGTAAAGCGCCTGCTGAAGTATGGACAACGTTTAAAGCAGCTATTCTCGCTTTATTAATGCCGATCATCGTTTTAGGTGGTATTTACAGCGGTATCTTCACACCGACAGAAGCATCCGTTGTCGCCGTTGTCTATTCATTCATCATCGGTTTCGTCGTTTACCGTGAAATTACGATGAAACAATTGATCGAAACGCTTCGAAATTCTGCCATTAGCAGCGCCATCATCATGATTGTTATTGGAACGGCTGGTTTATTCGGCTTCTTCATTAGCATCACGGGCGTTCCTGATATGGTTTACGCGTTGATTTCAGATTTTGTTACGAACAAGTACGTCTTCTTAATTATCGTAAACATTATTTTATTTATCGCTGGCATGTTCCTCGATGGAGGCGCCGCGATTCTCATCTTTGTTCCATTATTGTTAAGTACAGCGGTCACATTAGGTATCGATCCTGTTCACTTCGGTGTCATCATGGTATGTAACCTTGCCATCGGCTTAGTTACACCGCCGGTCGGTATTGATTTGTTCGTCGTTTCCCAACTGACCAAACTATCGATTGTTAAAATCGGGAAAGCCGTTATCCCGCTCATTCTGATTTTAATACTCGATGTACTCATCATCTCGTTCTTCCCGCCTCTTTCAACGTGGATTCCATCTTTGATGAAATAAAGAGGAACGAGTGAACGAAAAAAGGTATGTTCCCTCTTCAGCATCACACTGGAGATGAGAGCATACCTTTTTTATTTCTGCTTCATCCCCCACAAAAACAGAGGCACGTACAATGAAAGGGCCGCCGTCGCCCCCATCATATCGAGCACCACATCTTTTAAAAGCGGTGTCCGCCCTCCTGTCAACATCTGATGATACTCATCCAGCACCGCATATATACCCGTTCCCATCAAGGAAAACAGCACAACCGGCCATATGTGCCTTGGCCTCGCCAGCATCATCACACTAAAAAGCGCCATCGCTAAACACCCGAATAAAAACAAGTGCGCAAACTTTCGAATCAAAAACTCTACAAAATAATAATACCCTTTCGTCTCTACCGAAATAATCGAGTCCCAGTACGACACTTGCACATGTGATAAAACACCGGCAAACGGCTCGCCCGGCAGCACCCGCCTGAGAAGCGGCACAAGCGACTGCTGATCGTACGTTTGCGAAGAAAAATGAAAAATGACCGCTCCGATCAAAAGCAAAATGCCCACTCTCACTATCCTTTTCAAAAAACCACCTCTAACCGAAACAGCCCGCTAAACATACGGCGGGCTTCGTCTTCGTTTAAAAAGAATAACGCACAAATCCAAAATTGTCCATTCATCTGAATACGGCATTTTAGCGATCTCATTACTCAAACCGTAATGCTTTACTCGGATTCATCCGCGCTGCTTTCAACGCCGGATAAATGCCGAACAATCCGCCAATCACAAGCGACGAGTACAATGCCAGCTTCACTGCCCAAATGGGCAGCACGAGCGCGAATATATCCACTTGACTATTCCACAGTTCAATAAACCCGTACCCGAGACCAATCCCAACCGCGCCGCCGATAAAACAAAGCAACAACGTCTCAAAGAAAAACTGCCCCATCACTTCAAATGTCGTCGCGCCGAGCGCCTTGCGAATCCCGATTTCACGCGTCCGCTCCCGTACCGACATGACCATCACATTCATAATGCCCGTTCCGCTAATTAACAGCGCCGTCACCGTAATTCCGAAAAGCATCACCTGCAAAATCGACGTCACATTATCGAGCGCGCCCAACATTTGATCCTGCTTCACGACACTAAAATCGATTTCCTGATGGTTCGCTTTAATCGTTGAAAAGACGGCGCCATCCACTTCATCAATGACATCGATGCTTGACGCCTCCACGACCATCTTATTCAAATTTTTCATATCTGTCGTTTGAAGCGCCGTCTCAATCGGCATGACAATATTATTATCCGTACTCGACCCGAGCGCCGCATTTGGCGCCAGTACACCAATCACCTTGAATTCATTCTCATTGATTGTCAACGTCTTCCCGACTAACGAAACTTCTTCAGCCGAAACAACGCCTGCCTGCAATGAATTCAACACGCGCTTCCACCAAGACTCCGGTTTCGTTTCAGTCGGTTCCGTGACGCCGCCTTCAGCCGGCTCTGTATTCAAACCGAGCAGTGCCTCATGAATATTGCTTCCAAGAACGACAACCTTTGCTTTTTGATCCTGCTCTTCCTTCGTAAAAAAGCGTCCTTCCGACAGATCCGCATGCTGAACGCGGCTATATTGATCCGTACTGCCAACGAGAACGGATTGCACGCTTTTCTCCCCATACTTCGCAACGGTCACCGTTTCAAGCTGCGGTGTCACCGATTTCACATTCGGCACCTGTGCAACCGCTTCTGCATCTTCATACGTTAACGTACTTGGCACACTCGTCAGCCCACTTAAAAAATCTTTCTGTCCACCGGCTGTATCAAGCACACGGCCTGGCATGACGAGAATTTGCTCCGCGCCGAGACTGCCCATCTGCTTCAGCAGCGTATCTTTCACACCAATGGCAATCGATGTAAGTACAATGACCGCAAACATGCCAATCACAACACCCATCATCGCCGACAGCACTCGAAAGCGATTCGACCATAATCCGAAGCACGCAAGTTTAAACGCCGTGATCAACTTCATATGAGCACCCCATTTTGCAAACGCAAAATACGATCGGCCCGCTTTGCCACATCATGATCATGCGTAATCATCATAATCGTCGTTCCTTGCTTATGTACACGATCAAACAAATTCAACACACTTTCCGTCGTCTCTTCATCTAAACTTCCCGTCGGTTCATCGGCCAGAATTAAGCCCGGTTCATTCACAAGTGCTCGTGCAATCGCGACACGCTGCTTCTCGCCGCCTGATAAGCGGGCCGGCTTTTGATTCTTCTTATCTAGCAAACCTACTTCATCAAGAAGACTGAGCACACGTGATCTCTTTTTCCCGAGCCGCTTCTTGCCATACACGAGCGGTAGCAGCACATTTTGATAGACAGACAAATTCGGGATAAGCTGAAAATGCTGAAACACGAAGCCAATTTCTTCATTGCGAAGCGCAGCACGACGTCCCTGCCTCATTTCATGCACAGACTTCCCCGCTAATTCATACTCACCCGCATCTAACACATCAAGCGCACCAAGTAAATTCAGCAGCGTACTTTTCCCAGAACCGGACTTCCCCATAATCGCCACATACTCACCTTTCTCGACAAGCAAATCAATGCCGCGTAAAATCTCATCTTTCCCGCTTCCTGATCGATACACCTTTCTTGCCTCACGCAACTCTATCAAACGAAACCCTCCAATTTGACAAAAAATTCTATTATTATCATAACATATCATGGCTAAATCGATTTTCCTGTATGTGTTTTATGGCAAAAGACCTTCTATTCCTTTCCAATAAATTAATATACTTTTTATACTTGATATATTTTTTATATGATATATACTTTATTTATAAGCGAGGTGTCATCCGTGGAAATTTGTCCATACTTACAATATTCATTTGAAATACTAGGGAAAAAGTGGAATGGGCTCATCATTCATTATTTGTCTCTTTGTCCCAATGGAACAGCCCATTTTTCCGAAATCAAAAGAGACCTGACAGATATTACGCCTAGAGCCCTGTCTTTAAAACTATCTGAGCTCGCCGAATACGGATTGATCGAAAAAAAAGTGACAATTGGTACCCCTGTAACCATTTCATATGAATTAACCGAAAAAGGCCAGGCATTGACAGCTGCGCTCAAACCCGTTCAACAATGGGCACTTCAATACAAATAAAGAGAAAGAAAAGAGGAACTGAATATGACGAAAAATAAGATGATTTGTGATGTAGAAACAGGCATATGTGGCGATGCTAGCGATGTGGCGATGGAAATGATCGATCTAAACCAACCCGAAAAAAAAGTGACTCTTTATTATATAACAGACCCGATTTGCTCCCACTGCTGGGCACTCGAACCCGTTTTACGCCGATTTGAAAAACAATACGGACAGTATTTCAATGTCCAAACCGTGATGGGCGGACTGCTCGAAACGTGGGAAGGCTTCGCTGACGTCGCAAACGGCATTTCCGGTCCTGCAGATGTCGCCGCGCACTGGAGAGAAGTCGGTGAACATTCGCGCATGCCGATTGACGGTTCCGTATGGCTTGAAAATCCTGTCCATTCATCGTACCCGCCTTCACGGGTATTCAAAATCGTCCAGCAAAAAGACCCTCAGCTTGCGAACACCTTTTTACGCCGGGCGAGAGAAGCCGTATTTGCTTTCAATCAAAACATCGCGGATGAACCGGTCTTAATCGACATCTTGAATCAAATGAAGCTTGACGGAGAAACAATCGTTAAAGAAGCGAACAGTGAAGCCGGCGAACAACTATTACAGCAAGACTTTGCGCTCGTAAGGCAACTCGGCGTCCGCGGATTCCCGACCATCATCCTAGTCAACGAAGAAAACAAAGGCATCAAAATCGTCGGTGCACGACCGCTTGACTATTACGTACAAGGCCTTAAGCAAGCTCTTTCAGCAGCAGAGCCGCTTCAAACGCGGTCAATCCCTGCCCTTTCATCACTTCTCGAAAAAGAAGGCCTATTATTTTCAAAAGAAATAGAAGTCCTGTACGATATCGATCAAACAGATATTCCATCATTTATTCAAAAAGAACTTTCAGCTGATTCATATGAGCTTAACGAAATTCTCGGGGAAACGTATATTAAAAAAACAATAAAGGGGTAATGACAAATGGCTTACGTACTACAGGTTGACTTTAAACATGAAGGACCGTTCGGAGACGAAATGGCTGCTGCTTTTTCCGATCTGGCGAAAAGCATTAATGACGAAAAAGGATTCATGTGGAAAATATGGACAGAAAACAGAGAAACGAATGAAGCAGGCGGCATCTACATGTTCGAAACAAAAACGGATGCCGAAAACTACTTAACTATGCATACAAAACGCCTAAACGGCTTCGGCATCACAAACGTACATGCAAAACTATTTGAAATCAACGAAGCCCTGACCACCATCACCCACGGACCGCTCCAATAATGATTACAAGGCTATTCCTTTGCTCACCAGTCAAGGAATGGCCTTTTTCTTTACTTTAAAATCCGAGTGTAACGATAGTGTAACACTCTATATTCTATAATGAGATTTATTTGAAAAAGGAGATGAAGATATGCTGTTTTTTCTTGAATCCATTAATGAACACCCGTCTGTCATCGACTACAGCCGACCTGATTTTGACGTTCATAATGAAACAGATGTTGAAGCAGCTGCCCGTGAGTTCAGCGTAGATCAACAATTCCACTACGTCGGCTTCGAAGACCTTGGCAACGCATACCGTGTTTACTTCCAGAAGAAAAAACGCAAATCACTGTTTCATTTTAAAAACTATACCTACATCTACTTTGCCCTTCCGCGCTCAAACGTCCAATTTTACACCGGTTGAATAAACGAACGGCATATACGACAATGCCGTTCCCCCTTTTTCATCATTTGAGCACAAAAAAACGAGCAGCTGCCTGCCCGTTCTCGTAAAGATTATATTGTTCGTATCCTCTTTCTTCTTTATCTAAAACCCAATTTTCTTTCTATGTTGATCACGAAATTTCATATAATATCCTTCACCTTCACCGTAAGACTTATAGATTTTAATCCCCATCCATTTTAATGGCGTCCAAATTTCTTTCATATGATAGAGTGGCATTCATCGTACCTCCTAATTAAAAAAGTAACATTTCTCCCCGCTACTCTCTTACAAAAAGTGGCCCACTAATTTGATCCATCCAAAAAATGAAATCCACAATGGAACGCTTAACACTGTTGCCCACGTTAATCCTATAAAGAAATGGCCATCCTCATGATATTCATCCATATTAATGTATTCATCTTTCTTCATAATAGTTCGCCCTTTTCTTTTATCCTCAATATGCCCACACTTATTTTGTTTTATACGGATAATTCGGTTTCAATCCACTTCCGAATGGGTAATGTACTGCATGTAGTTATGATATGATTGGAATGTACTGGAGGCGAGAATGGATTGCTGAAAACAAAGATGGCTTTATTGACGAAAGAAGAGATGAACACTCGTGAAGATTTGCCTGATTGGCTTAAGCAAGAATATGAGACGTTTCATCAAACTGTGACCGATCCGACATTCCCCTGTTATTTCGGCATGAATGGGGAACGTAAAGGAGAACTGCGCTATGCGTACATTACACAAAAAGACTGGTCTAATTTGCCTCATGCACTGGAGAACTTTCTAGCCCTTTTTCAAAAACCCCCTTTTATCAGGCACGGCCTCTTCGTTTTCGTCGAACCTTTTGAACGCGAAGGATCACTCGAACAATACAGAACGCAATTTTGGGACATCCTCCAATACGTGCATGAACAAGATGACAAAGAGTGGCCAACAGAAAGCCCGAAAAACCCTGAACATTTTTTGTGGGACTTTCATTTTAACGGCGAACCGATCTTCGTCTTCGGCAATGCACCGGCCTATAAGCAGCGAAAAACCCGGCATCTCGGCAATTCCATGGTACTCGGATTTCAGCCCCGCAAAATTTTCGAAGGGCTGAAGGGAACAGAAAAAGGCGGCATCATGTCCCGTGAAAAAGTACGGGAACGCGTTGAGAAATGGGATCAACTCCCAAAGCATCCGGACATTAGCCACTTCGGCGACCCAGACCATAACGAGTGGAAGCAATTTTTCATCGGCGACGACATCGAACCGATCAAAGGAAAATGCCCGTTTCACCATAAAGAAGAAACGTAAAAGAACGCCGGCGCGCAGCCAGCGTTCTTTGCTTTATTTGGACGATCTCCACTTTTTCAATGACAATAAAAAAAAGCACTTCCTGAAGAAGCACTTTATAACATGTTCTTAGATTTTTTGTAATGATACATTTTTCTCGTTCTTAGGCCCGTTTTGACTTCTTCATTCATACAGCCTGCTTCTAGATAGCGATACTTTACATATTGATCTTTATGCCATTTAACAAGCAGTTTTTGAATAAAACTGACTCTTTTCGACTCATTTCCTCTTGCGTTTGCTATAATCACTTTTTACTCCCCCTCTTTACTAAACCGTACGGAGGTCCCGTATTCGGTAACTGGCTGACATAGTCTTTAAGACCTTAGCCCCTCTAGTTTTGCGTCATCACTTTTCAATGATTTTGCCCGTTCGTACAATTTGTATTATATCTTCTATAATACGACATAAGTACCGAAAATGAAACAACATTTCTTAATTTTCTAAAAAAAGGAATGAATATGACCTACATACACCACTCTAATTTACCTATTTCCTGTTATAATAGAAAAATTTTACAATTCATTGAAGGAAGTTTCACAACGGCATGGTCGGTTAGAATGGAATAATTTGCAGAAAAGGATATGAAGAAACTACTAATGTCTAGTTACAGTAAAGTTGTTTAAAAATCATTATGTCGTTCAATTTTCGAATGACGAACTAAATATTTTAATTCAATAAATTTAAAAAATGTTTAAAAATTAATTGACGATACTGTATATTTAGCGTTAGTATTTGTCATTAAAAGAAAATATGAAAGTATACCATTTTTTGTTGTATTACATAGAAAGGACATATATATGAACACAAAAAAAGAATTACGATCTTATAGTTTAATTGTACTTGGCACTTTTTTTGTCGGACTGTCGTTTAATCTCTTTTTATTACCAGCTCTTTTAGCAGCAGGAGGGGTCTCCGGAATAAGCACGATTCTTTATAGTCTGTATGGATGGACGCCTGCTTTGGTTCAATGGAGTATTAATATTCCTATCTTTTTTCTTGGATATTTCCTTTTAGGAAAAGATTTTGGTGTTAAAACGTTTGTGGGAACTACGTCACTTCCTTTATTTGTTTGGATAACCTCTTACTTACCTTTTGCAGTAAAAGATCCTATGCTTTCCTCGATATACGGGGGAATACTCTTGGGTACAGGTCTTGGCTTGGTCTTTCGAGGGAACGGTTCCACCGGCGGTACGACTATTATCGGTCAGCTCATTAAAAAATACACAGGATTATCAAGTGGTTTTGCACAGCTAATGATTGATGGCTGTGTTGTGATTTTTGCGATGATTGCCTTTGACTTAGAGCTCGCTCTTTATGCAATGATTTCAATTTTTATCGGAAGTAAAGTCATAGATGTAGTACAACTTCGTTCTTCCTCTTCTAAGCTTGTATTAATTATTACGGAAAATGAGCAACAAGTAACAAATCTGATCCGGAACGAGATCAATAGAGGTTTTACCAGAGTGTGGTCGGAAGGAGGATTTTCGAATCAAAGAAAAGCATTGCTGTTTAGCGTGGTCGAACAATCAGAAGCTGTTTATCTAAAAGAGTTAATACAGAGGCATGACACCGATTCTTTCGTTATCTTTTTAAACGCTTCGGATATTGTAGGAAGGGGATTTTCTTTACCGAAAGATTATCAAAGAGAATAACTGACTCTATCGCCATTTGTTCATCAATTTTTAAACAACTTTATTATCATTTATCACCTAAGCATACCGATCATCATTTTAATTTTAAAACAGATTAATACAAAAATGCAGTAAAATCTAACATTCAGATTTTACTGCATTTCGAACAGACCTGAAAGAGGGCTATTATTTAATAATCATTAAGCCGTTACGGCTGATAAACTTTTTGCTGCTGCTTCCACTTTTGCTAAACCTTCCGTAATAATGGCTTCAGCTTGATCTGACATTGCATTATGACCTTCAATAATGACTTCCTGTACGACTTCCATACCGAATACGCCGCCAACAACGTTTTTATTAAACTAGCATAAAAATCAACAAAAAAACATCGTAATTACTTAAGCGCACGAGAAAATGGATCGATTAAAACCCCCTGGCACGCCAGGAGGTTTATCGATCGTTTCGCTATGAAATGTCCGTGTATTTTTTATAATGATGGATCTTCTTTTCTTCAAGTTCTTTTTTAATTTTTTTATTAATACAACCTTCTTCTAAATATTGATACTTGAGATAGTGATATTTGTGCCATGCAATGCTACATTTTTGAATAAACGTTACTGTCTTTAAATCATTTTCTCCCTCTTCATACGGTTGATTAATAGACATCACCATTTGTTTCGTATCATTCATTGCCATCACCCTTTCATAGCATTTTAGATAATATATGAAAACGCTTTCAAAAATATGCCCTTATTCAGTAAATCCATCCTTTTATACTATACAAGAGAGCTTATGTCATAGTTTATTCCAAACGCGTAAAAAAATCTACCCGACTTCACAATATCGCTATCAGCACTATTTTTTGCTACTAATCTCGCTAACTGTCGTCCATCCATAAATTTTACAATACATTAACAATCATCTATAAAACCTTCTCTACACCAAAAGAAACCGCTTCCAAACACCCAAATACAAACTGACCTCTACTATTATACCAACCTCCGCTTTCGCTTCCAATTATAATCCAAATAAACTTTTTTCCTATTAAATTAGGTAATTAAACCATAATTACAAGGTATTTACACACAAGTCTATTAACCTATATATTCAATGTAACCCGGGTAATATACCGCCTGGCGCGCTAGTCAGATTGGAATGTAATCATGCAATTTGACCAACTAGCAACGCAGTACACGCCGATGATCCACCGCATCATGAACAAACTGCACATTTACAAAAACAAAGAAGACTATCATCAAATAGGCTTGATCGCCCTATGGGAAGCACACACAAAGTTCGACAGCGCAAAAGGTGCCTTTCCACCTTACGCTTACTCGTACATTCAAGGGCGCATCCTGAACGCCCTGACGAAAGATGCAGCCTTCAGTGACGAAACCGTCCTGACCGGCGAACCCGTTCTATTTGAAGGTATTGACCCTGCCCCGACCCCTGACACGATTGCCATGACAAAAGCGCACGGTGATCATTTAAGCGGGCGAGCAAAACGTTGGTTTGACTTATCCATTATCGAAGGACTCACAAACCCAGACATCGCACGGCGTGAAAACGTCACACCCGCCGCCGTCCGAAAGTGGCAAATGGCAGCTATTAAACAACTACAAGAACAATTCGGCGACACCGAATGAGCAAGCATGCTTTATTTAGCTGGCTCAAGAAACAGTTTCCGAACGCACAATTACAAATAGGACGCGATTTTCGCGTCCTGCATCCGAATGGAACCATCTCGGTCTTCATCTATCTAGAAGAGAAAATGCCGCTTAAAACATGGTACGAGCACCAAGATCAATATGTACTGGCCGGCGTACACCCGATCTGGATACTAGATGCGGACGAATACGTTCATTATTCAAAATCTAAATACGCATTGGGTGCGCGAATCCGAAATCACATTCCGAAAGCCATTTTCAACGAAACCGGCTTTTGTTATTACTTGGAGAAACGGACTCACCGCTTCATTATTGACATCGCATTCAATTCGCGCGAAATATGGCTCTATAAACATGGACGGGCACTTTCCCATCTATACGACTTTCACGATCCATTCCAGCAAGAATGTAATCTTGAAGACGCCTATTTCCTGAACGGACTTATCGTCTATAAAAAAGTGGAAGCACGAATGCTCGAAAAGCGAAACGATTAAATGGTTGAAAGCCCCGGTACGCCGGGGCTATTTGCTGTTTGGCTATAAGATTTTAACGTATTTTTCATAATGATAGACTTTCTTTCCTTCAAGTTCCTTTCTAACTTCTTTATTAATACACCCTTCTTCTAAGTATTGATACTTTAAATAATGATGTTTGTGCCATGTAATGATCATTTTTTGAATAAACGTCACTGCCTTTAAACCATTTTTTCTCTCGTTCTCTTCATACGGTTTATCGATAGACATCTCCATTTGTTTTGTTTCATTCATAGCCATCACCCTTTCTTAATCCGTTTAGATACTATTTGAAAACGCTTTCAATTCTATACCCTTTATTTAATATAGTTACTCTTTTTTGCATAAAAAAAAATGACAAATAGCATCGGGGCTATTTGTCATTCTTACCTATTATGGATGAGCACGCCCAAAATAATCAAACAGAACGTCACTCCACATCGCGTATCCTTCTTCATTCAAATGAATATCATCAGCCAAAATGTCTGCTACACTTCGATGTTCTTCCTCTAATTTCATTTTCATGCCCGCATTCACATCGAAGTATTCCCATTTAGAGTCTGCTATAAAGGCCTTCGTATGATCTAAATATCCTTGACGTGTATAGCCCATCGGATTATTCTCGCCCCTATCGTCATCCGCTGTTGGATTCGGTGAGATAATCAGAAAACGAGTATTCGGAAGTTTGCTTGTCATATCAGACATAATCGTTTGAATATCTGCGTCCGTTTGATCATAGTACACTTCTTCTTTTTGATTAGCGATGAGCGACGTTTCAAATAGGACCAAGTCTGGCTGATCATTGACGACGATTAAATGCTTGTCCGCTTTTACTAAATCGGAAGTGGAATATCTTTCAAAGCCATAATTGTGAACCGTAACCGTTTTAAATACTGGATCAAATGATTGCAGCTTGTTTTGTAATAACGATTCTTCAACACCCGCTATACTATCGCCTCCAAGCAATGAGATCGTCACTTCATCGTTTACTAAAGATTGATAACGTAAAAAATCCAATACCGATTGCTTAGGATGTGTACGAGGATCCAATTCCTCTAATAAAACGCTTTCTTGTTCCTGTTGAGCCTGTTTTAAGTCTTGACTGGCCCACGCTTCACGTTCAATCTTGTCCAACTTGCTCTGATACGAGACAAAACCTGAAATTAACAAGCCGAAAGCAATGACGACCGTTATGAACACGAAAATGCTGCTCTTTTTCATCGAAGCGCCCCTTTTTCTTTTCATTATAAACGAAATATTTTGGAAAACAAGGGAATTTGGACCATACCTTCCCCCTTCAGAAAAAGGACTTCGTCTCCATTACTAACAAGCACCAAATTCCCACTAAAATCGTCCTGCTTCAAAGAGGAAAACGGAATGATATGTCGAATAATGTAGTACTGTTTAAATAGTGAAAAAGGGGGCCACCAAATCATGATCAACAAAATTGAGGCACTTTTAAAAGAAAAAGGCTACGCTTTTGATCCAGCGTCTTGGAATTCCATTAACATGCCTTATACGAAAACGGCCAACACCCCTGACTTCATTCAAAATCAACTCGGCACAACAGCCGGCATCTACCTATTCAAAAGCGCGAACGACGAAATCCTGTACATCGGGAAAGGTGCACCTCTCTTCAAACGAATCAAAAGCCATTACAACAAACTAAACATCGAAAATACTCGTTCAAAAAGAATTCAGTATTTTCAGTCAATGGAACAGAAAAATCCAACCATCTTCTGGCTTGAAATTAATGATCAAGCAGATCGAGAACTCGTTGAACATATGTTAGCTTACACACTCAAACCTCTTTACAAAAAACATTTATTTGTCTAATTTTGAATCATAATCATAGCAGCATCACAAATGTATTTTTCACCCGGCCGAGCGAAAAACACATTTGAACGTTCTAAAAAAAACCTTCTCTTAACTTATGTAAAATCCCTAACCCAATCCTATTCAATATCAATGAACTTATATAATCTCAAAGCATACGCCGGGATCTTCACAAATTCAGTGAAAGTGTACCAGACATTCGCTCTATCCTTGTACCACATTTGATCATTCCTCTGTGATGTCACATACGTTAACTCAATCCCGCTATCTTTATACACCCGGTCAAAAATCAACTTCACTCGTCGCATATGATAATCCGAGGAAACAACAATAGCCGACCGTAAACCATGTGTTTCCATCAATTCTTTCGTATAAACAGCATTCGTATACGTACTCGTTGCTTCCTCTTCAAGAAGCAATGCAGCATCCGATATTCCTAATACAATAGCCTGCTGTGTACGTAGCCCCTCTTCACTTGCAATCGAAAGCATGACATAGTCTGAATAAGCCTTCCTTATATAAAGCAGCGGCTTTCTCAAGACGGCCTGTATCCCCACTTAAGGCAATGTTACATCTAACTTTTTCGGCTCTTCATCAACGACCAAAAGACCTCTTCCAGCAATCATGAAAACACATACTAGCAGCATCACGATGATCCCTTTGTAAACGATAAACTAGAGTAAGTAGTTTTCCAAAAATATATTTAACTGACCACTCATTGCTCAAAAAAAGCTCTCCTTTATATTGAAAAGTAGTCTATAGAGAGCGATGAAATTTTCTTTGGCTAGAAATACGGTCAAAAAGTATTTGAAAATGATACCTGAGGAAATGAAGGATTGGATTGCTACTCTAGAAACGCGTGAAAAGAAATTAGATCCCTATCGGGAAACGATTCTTATCTGGCTTAAGAAGCATCTGATCTAACGGGAACACAAATTCATGATTGGCTCGATGAAAAGTGCGATTACAAGGAGCCTTGGTCTTGACCTCTAACAAATTGTATCTTAGTTTTCGGGGACGATGTGCTGGCTACCGCGATTCTAGAGCGCCTTCTTCAATCATCCAGTCACCTTTAACATTTAATGCGATTCATACCGCATGAAAGACAAGAAAGAACCAAGGTTTTCCTAGTTGCACCATCCAGTTGAACGACGAAAATGGGGAATTTTATTTCGGCATAAATGAGAAAAAGTAAGTCGATATTGACAACTTTCATTACTCGATTTTTCGTTTATTGCTTATGTAGCTAAATAACAGGATTAGTTTAATTGTAATAACCTTTCTTTGTTATCTATAATAACAGTACCTTTTATATTTTTCATATCTCTTATATCTAATCCGTCTTGAATTCCTTGACTATTGATAATCTCAATATCCGCAAATTTATCAGATTGTTGGAGTTTTTTTAAGGATATAATAACTCCACCACCAAGGTTCCCCTCTGTTTCAGGATTTATAAGTTTGATATTACTCATCATGTCATTTTCACTATTTGGCTCAAAGTCTATACCTCCTTGAGGAGATGTACCATTTGTATTTAACAGCTTAGGACTAATGATCGTTAAATCTACAGCAGATATTACCGAAATCCCTTGTCTTCGATTATTTTCAATGAGAGGATTAATAATTGTGACTCTCTTGCTATACTTTTTCTTTGTCGTGGCACCTATGTAAATTCCATCTCCCCAACAATCTTTTATAAATGGATTTTCAATCGTGATATTTTCCGCTCCCCTAATACTAATCCCAAATCCCCATTCTCCGGTTTTACCTATATGTTCCTTTCTCTCTCCTATTATTGTTATATCTCCTAGCAAAGAAACATTCTCTACATCATGAATCTTTACTATTTCATAACTTTCCGCGTTATTAGGTAGTGCTTTTAATATAGCACCCTTTTCAAATTTTAAAGTAATGTTATCTTTAAGTTTTAATGAAATCTCCGCGTCAATTAAATAAATACCTTTTGGAAAAGTAACGACACCTCCACCTTTTTTATTCACAAAGTCTATGGTTTTTTGAATCCGATCAGTATCATCAATACTATCATTTATGATATCTTCAAATGATTCAATATTCCTACTACTGCTTGTAAATTTACTCTTGGATTGTTCAGAGTCTCTATGTAATTTTATAAACATACTCCCGATAATCATCCCAGTTATTATTAGACTTATAAGAGCAATTAGTATTCTGTTTCGATTTTCAAACATATTTCTCCTCCTAATCTTAACTGATTTAGTAAAAGAATAGGCTATCCTTTTTATAGTGATAACAAAAAGAAAAGAAGGGCCTAGCAAGGCAAAAAACGAGGACATTTTTCCGATAGCGTTCAGTCTCCATGTATGATTAGATACGTTAACAGAAAATATTTCGCCGAATAGTAAGGCCCATCCTGCTCTTTACACTCTTTGAACGGAGTAAATGGTTGTATTTGTGTATTGGCTTAAATGTAGTATAACCATTCTATTTCATGAGTTCATACGAAGTCTCCATGCTGAGTTGATCGAGATATCAATGTCGGTTAGTTTATCCAACAAACGGTTAAAGGTATCATCATTTAGCTCGTCAGGTTTAATCTATGTACTGTGAAACAACCGCTTCTAGTCCCGATGTTGCAAGAAAGCTGTACTTGAATAAGAAGAATTTGTTCCTTCACAGTAACACAAGTATTTCAAGCAGAGAGCTGATCAAAACTTTGGTATTATTCTCATTCCATTTGATGAAACAACACCTACGTGAGCGGGTTGAATGGACACCGTCATGTTGAAAACTTTCATTCATTAATTTGAACTTGTTAGATTATGAAATGTGAAATATCAGATTTAAATAAACAACGATCTCTCTTAACTACGAGGCACTTTTTTAAATCACTGTACTAAAGAAAAACTACCTAAAAAAACCTCAGCCGGTCCAACCGGCTGAGGTTTTTTTAAACCTGCAATGATTTCTTCTTCAACATCTCACCAATAAAATGAATCACACGTTGCTGCTGCTCCACCGTCATATTTGATCCCGACGGCAAACAAACGCCATTCTCAAACAACTCATCCGACACACTGTTTCCTTCTGCATGTGTATAATACTTCGCCCCTTCAAACAGCGGCTGCAAGTGCAATGGCTTCCAAACAGGACGTGCCTCTATGTTCTCAGCAGACAATGTATCAATCAGCTCCATAGGTGTAAACCCGACCTTCTCTCGATCAATCGTCAGCGTCGTCAGCCAGCGGTTATGTTTGAAACCTTCCAGCTCCGGCATAAAATCAAACCCTTCCACATTACCAAACGCCTTCACATACCGATCAAACACCGCACGGCGCGCATTCACACGCTCATCTAGCACTTCCAATTGCGCCCGACCTACACCCGCTAATATATTGCTCATCCGGTAATTATAACCTAATTCACTGTGCTGATAATGCGGGGCTGGATCACGTGCCTGTGTCGCTAAGAAACGAGCTTTACGCAACGCTTCCTCATCATTCGACACAAGCATTCCACCGCCCGACGTCGTAATAATTTTATTCCCGTTAAACGAAAACACATTAAACTTTCCGAACGAACCGCTTTTCTTACCTTTATACTCTGCACCAAGCGATTCCGCCGCATCTTCAATGACCGGCACACCGTAACGATCACAAATCGCCATAATCTCATCCATCTTCGCACTCTGCCCATACAAGTTCACCACGATCACTGCTTTCGGTAACACTTCAGCATCTTGTAAAGCTCGCTCTAAAGCGTCCGGCGACATATTCCACGTCTCAGGCTCTGAATCGATAAAAACCGGCACAGCACCCTCATAAACAATCGGATTTGCACTCGCAACAAATGTCAAACTCGAACAAAATACTGTATCGCCGGCCTGTACATCTAACAATCGAAGTGCCAGATGAATTGCTGCTGTTCCTGAGCTCACCGCTGCCGCATCCGCCACACCCGTATACGTCGCAATTTCACGCTCAAATCCATCCACATTCGGACCAAGCGGCGCAATCCAGTTCGTTTCAAACGCATCGTTAATATAACTCTGCTCTTTCCCACTCATATGCGGTGAGGACAAATAAATTCTTGGTTGTTGAGACATATAATCACTCCTCCATGTATTATTTTTTCATTATTTTCGCTGGCACACCAATAACCGTTACATCATCTACAATATCATTAATTACTACTGTACCAGCACCAACAACCGACCACTCGCCAACTGTCTTTCCTGGAATTACTGTCGCACCGGCACCAATATGAGCGCCAGTACCAACACAAACATTTCCGGTCAATACAGCACCTGGTGAAACATGTGCGAAATTACCAATTTGATTATCATGCTCCACGACAGCACCAGAATTAATAATCGCATGCTCCCCGATCACTGCATCCGCATTAATCACACTTCCTGCCATCACAACAGTACCCGCACCAAGACGTGCAGATGGACTAACTGAGGAAAAAGGATGAACGACTGCTTTAAACACAGCTCCTGCTTTAAACAACATTCTAGCAATCTTTTCGCGAACTTGATTATTCCCAATCGCTATCACAAAAACAGCATCCGTTTCTTCATTCAGCTTTTCTGCATAAGAAATAGGACCAATTAAAACATGGTCCTTCTCAAATACCTCAGCATATTTATCATCTAGAACCGCAATCACCCGATAAACTCCCTCTGCCGCAATAATGTCCTGCACCACTTTACTATGGCCGCCTTCACCAATTATGACAATCGGTTTCACTCGTTATCAGCGCCTTTCGAACCGGCAAATTTCTCGATCGTTACATGTCCTGCTTGACTAATTCCTTCAGACTTAAATACTTTTTGCACCGTCATAAACAAAATCTTAATGTCTAGCCAGAACGTTCGGTTATCGACATACCATACATCCAGCTTAAATTTATCTTCCCATGAAATTGCATTACGACCATTTACCTGTGCCCATCCTGTAATACCAGGACGAACCTCATGACGGCGGGCTTGCTCTGGTGTATACAGATTCAAATATTCCATTAAAAGTGGTCGTGGGCCAACAAGACTAATATCACCTTTCAATACATTAAACAACTGCGGCAGCTCATCCAAACTCAATTTACGGAGCAGCTGACCAAATGGCGTTAGTCGAACTGAATCCGCCAGCAATTCACCATTTTCATCCCGCTCATCCGTCATCGTCCGGAATTTATAAACAAAAAAAGGCTTGCCATGTAAGCCAGGGCGTTGTTGTTTAAAGACAATTGGTGAACCTAACTTTAATCGAATCAACACAGCAGTAACTAGAATAATTGGTGAAAGAAGTATAATACCCACTAGCGAACATATAAAATCAAATAACCTTTTCATTTAACTCACTCTTCATTCCAGTCAATTTTGCAAATAATTGTTGTTGTTTCTCTAGCACTTTTTCTTCATCAAAAAGCTCTTCTGCTAATCGTCTGCTCTCGATCCCCATTTTAGTAGCTAACTGAGGTTCGATGCTTAGCTTTCTCATCGCTTCATACAATGGTTCAACTTTTTCTTTCTCTATCAAATATCCATTAATGTTATCAAATACTTCTTCTCGGCAGCCTCTTATGTTTGTCGCAATAATCGGCTTCTTCATAGCCATCGCTTCAATAATAGAGCGTGGCAATCCTTCTCGATAGGATGGAAGGATAAATGTATCACTTATCGCTAAAAGATCTGGAATATCTTTACGAAAACCTAAAGGAAGAATTTGATCGTTTTCTAAATAGCTTTCCAGCTTTTGATAGCTGTCTTGATCCCGTTCACTTTCCAGCAAGCCGCCAATCATAAGTAACTTCACATTTTTTTGCTCTTCAGCTAATTTTGAAAAAGCCTCCAGTAATTCAAAAACACCTTTTTCTTTAACAAGTCGTCCAATAAACGCAAAAACGAAGTCATTTTCTTCTATCTGCAACATTTGACGCAAATCAGCCAATCTTTTTGATGAATACAACTTCATATTGAACTTATTTGTGATGTTAACACCATTACTTAAATGAATCGTACGTTCCTCTGAAACAAACCGATCTTTTAAGGCAAGCTCATAATCTTCCTTGCTCTGTAAAAGCAACCAATCTGTCATAAAGTGTGCGGCATATTTCTCAATATTATAGAATAGTGTATATTGCTTGGCAGACATTTCATCATGAAAATAAAATCCATGAGCTGTATAAATAATATTCTCAACACCAGCAAGTTTAGCCGCAATACGCCCAAGCAATGCTGCTATGGGCGTATGCACGTGCACAATATCATATTTTTCTTTTTTCATTAATTTATATAAGTGAATAATCGATTTTATATTTTTTAAAGGACTAATTTCCCGATCGATTTTAATATCAATCATCGTTAATCCTTCCTGACGTAGCCGTTCAAATCTTCCTGTGTCTGTGCAGGCATTATGAACTTCATACCCTTCGTACATAGACCTTAGAATAAGCGGCTTTAAAAGCGCATCTACACTTAAATCAATAGCGCAAATTTGCAAAATCTTTTTTGACGCCATTTTATAATCTCCAAAGATCAATGCCATCCGGGCAAGTTGATTGATCAAGTGCGCTCTTAATATCAACAACGATACCTTTTCCGTTTTTCAATAAGCGCTCAAATTGACCCCAGCCAGATTCAATATACTCTCTATGAGAAACCGCAAATACAACAGCATCAGCCGCTTCAAGTTGAGCGTAGTCAACTAAACGAACACCATACTCTTCTTCTGCTTCTTTGCTATCCGCCTGTGCATCCGTGATTTGTACATCTATTCCGAACTCCTGCAGTTCACGAATCACATCAATAACCTTTGAGTTACGCAAATCCGGAACGTTTTCTTTAAATGTCAAACCAAGCACTGTTACCTTCGCACCCTGTACTTGAAGATTATTATGAATCATCTTCTTCACAAGTGATGTTGCTATAAAGCTACCCATATTATCGTTAATTCGGCGACCTGCTAAGATAACCTCTGGATGGTGCCCTACTGATTCCGCCTTGTGTGTTAAATAGTACGGATCCACACCAATACAATGACCACCAACGAGTCCCGGCGTAAAGTTCAAAAAGTTCCACTTCGTACCCGCTGCTTTCAACACTTCCGATGTATCAATTTCAAGTCGATCAAAGATAAGAGCTAACTCATTCATAAGCGCAATATTCACATCACGCTGCGTGTTTTCAATTACTTTCGCTGCTTCTGCTACTTTAATTGAACTCGCTTTATGAACCCCTGCTTTCACAACGGAACTATAGACATCCGCTACAATTTCAAGGATTTCATCATTTTGGCCCGATACCACTTTCTTGATCGTTGTAAATGTATGTTCTTTATCCCCAGGATTAATGCGTTCCGGTGAATAGCCGACAAAAAAGTCTTCTCCAGCCTTCAATCCTGATTTTGCTTCTAAAATCGGGATACATTCTTCTTCAGTTGCTCCAGGATAAACAGTTGATTCATAAACAACAATTGTGCCCTTCTGCAAGTTTGCGCCGACTGTTTCCGATGCTTTAAGAAGCGGTGTTAAGTCTGGCTGCTTATGCTCATTAATCGGAGTCGGAACAGCAACGATAATAAAATCCACCTCAGCTAGGCTGGATGGATTACTCGTAAACATAATATTTGCTTCCTGTAACTCTTCACTCGTTACTTCATTTGTGTAGTCAACACCTTGTAGAAGTGTTTCAATACGATGCTGGTTAATATCAAAGCCAACAATATCATGTTCTTGCCCGAAAGCCACTGCAACCGGTAGTCCTACATAACCTAATCCTACAACACCAATTTTACGATCCATTATAACTTCACCCCGTAATAGTTAATATACCAATCTACAAACTTACCAACACCATCTTTAATAGACGTCTGCGGTTTAAAATCAATATCACGATATAAATCATCTACATTTGCATACGTTGCTGGCACATCACCAGCTTGTAACGGCATAAAATCCTTCTTCGCTTCGATACCTAGTTTTTCTTCAATTGCTCCTATAAAGTCCATTAAGTTAACTGGGCTGTTATTCCCGATATTATAAATTTTATATGGTGCATAACTTGTTCCTGGATCAGGCGCATTACCATCCCAATTAGGATTTGGTTCTGGTTTACGTTGAACAAGGCGGTAAATACTTTCCACAATGTCATCCACATATGTAAAGTCACGCATCATTTCACCATTGTTAAACACTTTAATCGGTTCACCCTTAATAATGGCTTTTGTAAATAAAAATAATGCCATATCAGGGCGACCCCATGGACCATACACCGTAAAGAAACGAAGTCCTGTTGTCGGCAAACCAAACAAGTGACTGTATGTATGAGCCATTAATTCATTCGCTTTCTTAGTAGCCGCATATAAGCTGATTGGATGGTCAATATTATCATGAACTGAAAATGGCAGGTTCGTATTCGCACCATATACGGAACTAGAAGATGCATAAATCAATTGACCTACTTTATTATGACGGCACGCTTCTAATATATTAGTGAATCCTACAATATTAGAATCAATATAAGCATGCGGATTTTCTAAACTGTAACGAACTCCTGCTTGTGCAGCCAAATTAATAACTGCATCCGGCTGATACTTCTCAAAAATCGAATTGACCGCATCGCGATCTTCTAAATTCGCTTTCTCAAAAGAAAAATTTTCATTTTCTAAAAAAGAAAGGCGTGAATGTTTTAAGTTAACATCGTAATAATCGTTTAAGTTATCGATGCCTATAACTGAATAACCATTATCTAACAGTTTCTTTGATAGGTGAGAGCCTATAAAGCCTGCTGCACCTGTTACTAAAATCTTCATTTAATTTTACCTCACTTTATTTCATATTGTTCTTCAAATTTCTTTACAACTTTATTTATATCAAATTCACTTATTACTCGTTGTCTAGCCTGTTGACCAATTGCAGCTTTCTCTTCAGCAGTCTTATTTAAAAAATTGATTACTGCTTCTGCTAACATCTCAGCGTTTTGGGGAGGAACTACTAAACCATGCGAACCTACAATATAGGCGGAATCCCAGACATCTGTAACAACACAAGGAGTTTCACACGCCATTGCTTCTCCAATGACATTAGAAAAACCTTCTCCTAAAGAAGATGAAATTAGAAGATCGGCTGCTGAAAGAATTTTTGGTATATCCTCTCGACGCCCTAGTAAAAAAACATTTTTATTGACTCCATTTAACTCCATCAACTCACGAAGTTCCTTGTTTTCCGCATCTATTCCTTTTCCACACAATAAAAAGATTGCTTCTGGTCTTTTCTGATGAATAAACTTAATAGATTGTATTAAATTGGGGTAATCCTTTTGAACTTCCCACCTGCCTACATGTGCTATTAAAGGGGGGGCCAGTGGCATTTGCAATTCTAATGCCAGAGCGCTTTTCGCATCAACATATTTATAAAAAGTATCCAATTCAAAACCATTTGGAATAGTAAGCATTTTACTAGTATCATAACCATAATTTCCATGCACAATGGAAGCAGTCTTAGAGCAGCTAATAATCAAATTTACATATTTAGAAAGAGCAGCATTTAATCGAGCAACATATAGAAGCATTTTTTTGTTAGCATCTTTATCAAGATTTGAATGTCGTATACCCCAAATAAGTTTTTGAGAGCGGCTACGACTTCTAATCAAAAATCCAAATAGATCTGCATGATACATCCAAGTTTGCAAAATATCTGCATCTTTAACAATAGACTTGGCTCTTTTAATAGCTATAGGATTAGGTATCCCTTTTTTCATTCCTAAAGAATGAACTGGAATTCCCAATTCTTTTATTCTGCCCCCAAAAATACCTTCATCCATCATAGATATAACTTTAAACTCATACTTTTTTCTATCTGCATTTTTTAAGAGTTTGAAAAGCATTGTTTCTGCTCCACCAACATTAAGTCCTACTATAATATGGACTACTTTCTTTTTCGGCAACTCTCTTACCACCTCCTTAAGATAGAAAACACAATCTAACCCCTGCCAATTAACACACACACTTAGAATTTTCTTCGGAATTCGGTTTGTAAAATATACCAACTACAAAAAATAATATAATAAAAAAATAAACTCCTGCTCTTTGTCTTGTAGAGCCGCCTTCATAAGCCAATCCTAGCGCCAATGAATGTACTATGATTGGTACAAGATAAATATAAATTTTAAGTCTTAACTCTTTAAATTTTAATATTTTATAGAAAAAAAGTAATAAACCCAGGCTGAAAATCATTGCGAATGCAGAGTCAATTTGAATAATAGAATAAATTGTTATATTCCCTGAGAAAATCCCCCATGGGAAAGGTGCGAAAAACATATATATAATTCCAGTAGGAACTGAAATTATACTCTGAAATAAAGAATAATTAGATACGAACTCTTTACTTAATGTTAAATATTCTGCAAGTAGTGTGTAATTGAAAATTATGTAAAGAAAGCTTATGCCTCCTAAAAACAACAGTAATTTTTTCATATAATTGATATGACTATACTTAACCACCATCATATCAATCGAAAGGGCTAAAAGAATAGCAAATCCTGCGTAAATTCTTGTAATGATAAGAAATGAAATTGTAATAAAAATCAAGTAATATACTCTTTTTGAAAAAAATTCATACAAGTACATTGTTAAAATAACAAGAAATATTACCAAACTATCTTTCAAAATGTTTGACGTAAAAACTAAAAAATTCAAACTGAATAAACTTATTAAAAAAGTTATATATGCAATTTTTAAGTTGAATTTTTTTTGGATAATTTGAAAAAATAAAAGACATGAAATACTAAAAAATAAATTGTTAATAAGATAAAGGGCTATCTGAGAATTAAATATCTTTATTGTAGAATACATAATGTAATAATAAAAAAGTTGAGAAGTCCCTGTAATATTCTGTATTTCATTAAAATTAATTATATTGTTATTCAATAAAACATTAAGATTACTTAAATATTTAAAACTGTCCGGGAAAGGCGAAATAATCGTTTTATACGTTTGATATGAATACAATGATTTAATAATAAAAAAAATAATTGAAGTAATTGTCATCCAGAAAGGGATTTTACCCATATGATCTCTGTTTATAATAAAAATAAGACATAATAAAATAAGAATAAACTCGATCATTATAATAATAAATAAATTAGTGCCTTCGAAAAATAATTTATTTAATAAAAAAAATATAGAAATTAATATCAAAACCAAAGATGTTTTGATTACATTTGTTTTTTTCATTTCCTCCTCCAAATAAACTCTATAGTTTTTTATTTATAAGATTACTGTATAACTTTTCATATTCTTTAGTAACATTCAAAAAATCATAGTATTCTTTTACATATGAAAATGCACTATCCGTAGTTTCTTTTCTTTGTTCATCCTTTAATTTAGATGCCAAATGCAACCCCTCACTTAATTTTGTTGCATTTTCTTTTTCAATAATCATTCCTTTAGATTCATCAATAATATCCGTAGTTCCGCCTACTGGAGTAGCTATTACATATAATTTATGAACCACCGCTTCTAATAGTGCGTTAGAAATACCTTCATATCGAGATGGTAAAAGAAAAAAATCAGAGTATTTCATATAACTAGAAACATTATCCACTCTACCTATTAATAAAATAGAAGGATCATTTAAAAATGGCTGAATATCCATTTTTCCCTCTCCAAGTAAAATTAATTGATTATTATCTTTAAATTCTGGAGATGTATTTTTCCAAGCCTGTAGTAAAACATCCAAACCCTTTATCTTTTCAAATCTACCTGCAAATAAAAATAGGTTTTTTCTCGATTCCACTTCAAGTAGTTCTAACGGTTTATCGTCGCTATTTTTTGATTTTAGATCTATATTAATACCATTCGGTATGAACTTAATTTTATGCGTGGGAACATTAATTTCTTGTAAATCTTTTTTAATCGCTTTGCTAATTGAGATATATGCATCTAAATAATGTGTAAGAAAATTAATTCTTGCTTTACCTACTATGTTTTGATGATATAATCTTTTAGCTTCACATCCGAGCTCATTACCGCCTCCAGCAATCTTCGAAATAGCTGGAATATTGAATAAAAGCTTTCCGAAAGCAGCACTTAACGCTGTGCTTCTTAATGAATGTGAATGTAAAATATCTATATTTTTTTTGTTCTTACCAATATACACCAAAGATTTATACAGGTAAATTAAGGGAGCTATTTTAGAATTTTTTGAAACTTTCAATCTAATAATTTCTATTTCGTCAATATTTTCTCTAGTTTTTAATCCCTCATGCCACCTCGTAACAATTGTAACTTGATGACCTTTCTTTATTAAATGATTACTTAACCTCCTAACTTGAACCTCTGCTCCCCCCATTAATGGGTAAAAACTGGAAATCAACATGACTATTTTCATTTTTTATTCTCCCCAAAATATTTCTATAAGTTTTTGTTTTTTTGCAGGACCATTAATTTTTATTGGTGTAGCATGGAGTTTGGATTTTTCCATATATTCTTCTAAACTCATAATAAATTTTGCAGGAACACCCGCTACGACACTATTGTTTGGGAAGCTTTTAGTTACTATTGAACCTGCTCCAATAATACTGTTATCTCCAATAACAACGTTAGGCATAATAATGGAATTTACTCCAATAAAACAATTATCCCCGATCTGAATTTTCCCATATTTTTTCACGTCTTTATATTCTGACCATTCCCTGAATACCCAAGTACCTCCATCATGAGTTATAAATTTCACGCCGCTAGTTATAGTACATCGCTTACCAATGCGAATTAAATAAGGCTCACTTCCAAAATGAGGGATACCTAAAATTCTAGTTTTCTCTCCGACTATTAATCCTTCTTTTTTTGCCTTTTTAATCTTTGCTTCTTTATAAAACATAAGTATTTTATTAAACAATTTTCATTGCCTCCTAGATTTCAAAGTGCTTTAATAAATATTCTCTTTTTTCTTTATAATTCATTGATTTAGTCTTCAAACAACTATTTAATACTTTGTTTTCATAATTCGAAATATTGTTAATTTGTTTAGCAGGAATTCCCGCAACAATTGTATTATCATTTACGTCTTTTGTAACAATCGAACCCGCAGCTATTATAGTATTTTTACCAATTGTAACTCCTGGCATGATAATGGCATTTATACCTATAAAAGAGTTATCTTTTATTTCTATTCTTCCAAAGCAATCAATATCAGGGTATTTATCCCTTAAAACCCACACCCCACCATCATGTGTTACAAATTGTACATTGGCTCCAATGGTTACATGATTTCCTATAGTAATTAAATATGGTTCAGAACCAAATTTCGCATTTTCTATTCGACAGTTTTCACCTATCTTTACCCCTTGTTTTATTAAATGATTAATTCTTTGACTGTATACTAATGAAGCATATTTTTTTCGATCAATTTTTTTCAAAAAATTTAAATAGAGTTTATTAATTATATCCATTCTACTTGCCCCTCATAAATTTATTAATTTCTATCCCCAAAAGTTTGGCACAACTAATATAAATTAGGAAAATAATAATTGATCCAATTATTATTCTTATCATATAGTCAAAGTGGAAAAACAAGAATTCGTCTAATATATTTATAAAAAAGATCACTATAAATAAAAATATAATATTTTTCATTGTTATAGTTAGCATTTCTTTTTTATTCTCTACTATACCGTTTTTTTCCAATTTATTCATTAGAAAAAAACAATTAACTGCTATACTAAGCGAAGTAGCAAGAGCAATCCCTATATGCCCTAAAAAATAACCCAATATTACATTAAAAATTAAATTAATAAACAAGGACAAAATCGAAGTATAGAAAGGGATTTTTATATTTTTAGAAGCATACGCGGCTTTGGTATATACTTCTTTTATTACCCAAAAAAACAACCCTATCGCATAGGCTACTAGGGCTTGAGAAGTCATTTCTATCCCTTGCTCAGTGAATGCTCCTCTATAAAAAAGTAAGCGGATTAACTCTTCACTATAGCAAATAAAAATGACTATTATAGGACATATTAAATATAATAAATATTTTACTTGTAAAGTAATTAACTTATCAAATTTTTCTTTCGATTCTTCTTTTAAAATAGACAAATTGGTAAATAGAACATTTGTGACTACTAAAATCACAATATTCAAAGGCAAATTTTTTACAGTAGATGCATAATGTAAAGCCGTAATACTTCCTGCATCAAAAAAAGAAGCAACAAATTTATCTGAAATCACAGTTAATTGTGTTACTAAACTTCCAAACACAATATATTTCGATGTACTGATATATTCATTAAAGTTTTTGTCTCGAAACCTTATTTTGGGTTTGAACTTTATGTTTGTTTTTTTTCTAAGGACCCACTGTGCATACATAAATTGTAAGATCGAGCCTATTACATACCCAATTACCACAGAATAAATATTATATTTTTGAAAAAATATTGCTATACAAGCTATAATAGTAAAATTATTAATTATTGTGCCTATCTCGACTGTTTTGTATATTTTGATCGATTGTAAAAACCCTGTTGATAAATAATAAAATCCATAAAATATTAACATGAATGATAATATTTTTAAAAAGTTGACTGAATAACTGAATGAATCTTCATTTAAACCTGGTGTAAAAATACTGATTATAAATCCCGGGAATAGATAAACTGTTAAACTTATTATTATAAAAGGCAGTAAAAAAAGATTTTGAATATTATTATATTCCTCGAGAACAGCAGCTTTTTCTTTCAAATATCGAGAAGAAAATAAAGGCGAAAAAGTCGTTCTTATTGTAGTATTAAAAACCGAAAAAATTAATGTAACAATAGAAATAGATACGAAGATTGCATCAGTTTTCGCATTAAAACCGACATAATTTGTTATCATTAAGTCTCTTAAAAATCCAATACCCTTACTGCATAAAGATAATATAAGTATCAATAATAATGTATTTCTTAATGTTCCCATATCAAGTTTTCACCTTTAACTTTAATGTTTTCGCTTAACTTTTGGATATTATTATCTATTATTGGCCAATTAAATTGATATTCTTAATTCATTATTTTTTCTACTACATAATATAAATTTCATTAATTAATCTAATTATTCAACCTTTTCTTTAAATAATAGCTTTTTTCATTATTTTCCTCAAGCTCTCTTTTGTATTCGCAATCTCAATCAACTGCGCTTTCAACAAATCTGCTTCTTTATTCGGCAGACTGCTAATAAACCGCCAAAGGATTTCTCCTTCCACAAGCCCTGCTTTCCCAATATGAATCTTCGGAAAAATTTGTTCTGGATGCACTTCATTCTCGTTAAGTAATTCTTCAAACATTTTTTCACCTGGTCTGAGTCCTGAGAATTTGATTTCAATTTCGTCCTCTGTATATCCGGATAGTCGGATTAAGTTGCGGGCGAGGTCGACAATTTTGACGGGTTCGCCCATGTCGAGGACGAAGATTTCTCCACCGCGTGCGAGTGCGCTTGACTGGATGACGAGTCTCGATGCTTCTGGGATCGTCATGAAGTATCTTGTCATGTCTTCGTGTGTGACCGTAAGCGGTCCGCCTGCTTCGATTTGCTTTTTGAAGAGCGGGATGACCGAACCGCGTGAGCCGAGTACGTTGCCGAATCGGACGGCTGTGAATGTTGTTTCGGATTCGCGGTCGAGCTGCTGGATAACCATTTCGGCGACGCGTTTTGTGGCGCCCATGACGTTCGTCGGGTTCACCGCTTTGTCGGTTGAGACGAGTACGAATCGTTTCACGCCTGCTGCAGCAGCTGCTTCGGCTGTGTTTTTCGTGCCGAAAATGTTGTTTTTGACCGCTTCTTTCGGGTTGTATTCCATGAGTGGCACATGTTTATGTGCAGCTGCATGGTAGACGACGTCCGGACGATGCGTACCGAGTACGTCAAACATGCGCTCGCGGTCTTGAACGTCTGCGATCACTGGGACAATTTCAATCGAATCTCCGTGACTGTTGCGCATTTCCATATCAATCTGGTAAATGCTGTTTTCACCGTGGCCGACCAGGACGAGCTTGTTCGGCTTAAAAATGCTAATTTGCCGGCAAATTTCTGAGCCGATCGAGCCACCTGCTCCGGTGACGAGCACCGTTTTGCTCGTAATCTTTTCTGCGATCGATTCAATGTCGAGTTCAATGGGATCACGGCCGAGTAAGTCTTCTACCGCAACGTCGCGAAGGCTACTGACAGACAGTTTTCCTGTGATGACATCTTCAATAAGCGGCATGATTTGCACTTTCGCATCTGTTTTGGCGCACTGCTCGTAAATGTGATTAATCTGCTGGCGCTTCAGTGACGGAATCGCAATGATAACGTGATCGATATCGTGTTCTTTCACGAGCAATGGAATGTTACGTGTCGTGCCTTCAACGGTGAGACCGTGAATTTCAAGGCGCAGTTTGTTCGGGTCATCGTCGACAAAAAGAATCGGTTCAAATTCTGCTTCATTCGTTAACAGCTGACGGACGACCATAGAACCGCCTGATCCGGCGCCGACGATCATCGTCCGCTTTCTTTCGTCGTGACTTTTGCGTATGTATCGGTCGCGGTATACTCTCCACGAAAACCTGGAACCGCCGATGAGCAATATGTGCAGCATCCACGTAACGAGAAGCACACGAACATAAACATCTTGAAACGCAGCGAGCTGGACGACCGCTGTCACTGAAACGGAAAACGTGACCGCTTTGGCGATGGCAATCAGTTCCCGAACACTGGCGTATTCCCATGCTTTATGATAAAGCCGGTAAATCCCTGCAAAGAAATGGTGGCTGGCAATCAGCGCAATGGAACTGATCAATAGTGTGCTTGGACTGTATATATTCATGTACGGATGCAAAATAAAGTAGCCGATATAAATGGAAAATAAAACGATGGCTGAATCAAGTCCGATTAAAAAGGACATTCTTTTTTGATACGCCAATACGCTCCACCTCTTTCATATAATAGATAGAAAACAAAAAACAGCTAATAAAAACACACATATTATGAATGCGCTTTTATTAGCTGTCTTTTCCATATGGTTTGTGTGTAATAATAAATCGGGCATCTAACCCGCCCTCACACCACACTATTGACGACGGATGCGTCTAAGGTTCAGGCCTGTCTTGCTGAACCCACAGTGTGACCGAGTGCCTCCATTGATAGCGGTGAGGAGACATTACCGTTTTCTTTTTAACGTACTTGTCATGAATTGAACGAGTGAATCAAAATAGACCAAGGAATTTCTTTTTGTGGGCAACGTGGTGTGGTTGTTCTTTCGCGATGTAGCCTCCGTTTAATACGATTTCCGCGTTTTCTTTAAAGTATTCGGCGTAATCAGGATCGATTGCGTCGTATGCCTGCCTAAGCCCGAAAGCACGTGTTGTCGTGTTGTGTGCGTCTGATGCGATAAAGTGTGTTAAGTTTGCTTCGATAAGCTGCATGGATAAATGTTTGATCTTTTTACCAAATTGACCGTTAATAGATGCTGCGGTAATTTGTGAAAGCGCACCGTTTTTAATAAGCTTGTACAGCTTGTCCGGGTTTTCACTGATCGCTATATTGCGCTCCGGGTGCACGATAATCGGGGTAATTCCGTGTAATTGCATGTCAAACAGTACCTGTTCCGCAAACGCCGGAATCCCATTCGATGGGAACTCAATCAGCATACACGTTGATTGGCCAACAGGCAACAGCTTATTATTTTCATAATCTTCCAACAATTCCCCATACATGCGTACTTCCTGGCCCGCATAGATCGTGACATCAATACTCGATTCGTACAGATGTTTATTCAAGGTTAAAACAGCTGCTTCCACAGCCGCTTTTTCATTTTTATACTGTCCGTTTTGATGATGAGGCGTTGCGACAATCATTCGAATGCCTTCCTTCTCCGCCTGTTTCGCCATTTCAATACTTTCGACTATGTCCGCCGCTCCGTCGTCTAATCCTGACAAAATGTGACTGTGAAGATCAACCATGATGATCGCAACCCCCCATTCTAATGTAGACTGATTATATCATAGGATTTTGGTATATTGTAGCATTTTTTAGAAAATTTACACAAATGAAATAATTGTCATTCTTTTCCGTAATAATAGTAATAACTGGAATCTTTCATCGTGCGGTTGTTTAAGACGACACCGAGCAGCTTCGCTTTGACGGACTGCAGCAAGTCTTTCGCTTTTTGCACACCTTCAATTTCCGTTTTGCCGCTGTTCACGACGAGGATTGTTCCATCGCATTGATTAGCGAGCACTTGCGCATCTGTCACGGCAAGAACGGGTGGTGTATCGAATAACACGAAATCATATTTTTCTAGTGAATTTTCAAGAAATTCTTTCATTGAGACCGAACCTAGCAGTTCAGCTGGATTTGGTGGAATCGGGCCTGATGTTAAAATAGATAGGTTTTCAATGTCTGACTGCACCGCAGTTGCATCCAACGTTGTTTGTTTCGTTAAAATATTCGTTAAGCCGAATGTGTTTTGAAGGCCGAATGTGTAGTGCATCGTTGGCTTGCGCATATCCGCATCAACGAGCAGTACTTTTTTGCCTTGATTGGCGAAGACGACCGCGAGATTCGCGATCGTTGTCGATTTCCCTTCTCCCGGGCTCGTTGATGTAACAAGAATGGAGCGAAGCGACTGGTCGACAGATGAAAATAATATGTTCGTCCGGATCGTCCGGTATTGTTCGGAGATAGGTGATTTCGGATCGGTATATGTAATGAGTTTCCGTTTCGCAGAACCTGGTGCTGCCGGTGTTTTCTTTTTCCCTTTAAGAGCCAATCGTTTCACCTCTTACTGCTTGTTTTTTTTGTGAAGATGGTTTAGATGATGGTCCTTCCTTTATCTCGATTGTCGTGACACTGCCAAGAACAGGTAGACCGAGTAACTTCTCTACGTCTTGTTCTGTTTTCACGGTGTTATCCAAGTATTCTAGTAAGAACGCAAGGCCAACACCTGCCATTAAACCGACGACAATGGCGATTGCGATATTCAGCATTGGCTGTGGTTTTACGGGAGACATGTTTTCTTTTACTTCGGCTGGTGCAAGAATGCTAACGTTGTCGACATTCATAATATTGACGATCTCTGCTTGGAATACGCGCGCTGTTTCGTTGGCGATGTCCGCAGCGATACCAGGGTCTTCATCTTGCACAGTAATATTGACGACTTGTGAATCTTGTTCACTTTGAACGGTTATTTTAGAAGAAAGCTGTGCGGCTGATAGATTAAGTGCCAGATTTTCTGATACTTTGTCTAAAATAGCCGGTGATTTCATGATGACGTTGTACGTGCTGATAAGTTGAAGGTTCGTCTGTACTTCGCCTGTGTTGTACACTTGTTGCTCCGTTTTTGTCTGATTCACAAGCAACTGAGTCGACGTTTGATAGATTGGCGTTAATAGAAAGTAACTGATAAGTCCGCTAATAAGCGCTGCTGCGATCGTAATAAGCACGATCAATTTCAGCCGTTTTTTCAGTGTTTCCGCCAGTTCCTTCAGGCTGATAGTTTCTTCCATATAAAGCCTCCTGTAATGTGAAATAGTCTTTGACATTATATCACAGGAGATTGCCATTTTTAACAACGTTTTTCAATTGTTAATGAATAACAGCCTTTAATTCCCACATTTTATACATAATTTGCAGATGATTCATGCTATAATGCAAGTAATTCAATTTCATTGATGGAGGCTGGTACGGTTGAGAAAGTTTATTAAAATAGCACTCATTGTTGTTTTATTTCTCGCCCTAATCGGGGGAGGTACTTTGTACTATTTTACGAAGGTTAAGACATACGATGTAGCAGATGAAAAAGTAGATGAAATTATTGATTCTCCTTATTCGATTGCCTACCCTGAGGGAACACCGATCCCAGAAGGCGCGCAAAAAGATGAAGAAGGCCTTGTCATTGTTGATAAAGACGGCAACTTTCTATTAGAAGATGGATCCGTTATGAGTCCTGATGATTGGTTTGCTTCGCCGGAATATGCGGCTGCCGTATCAACAGGGACAGGCGGTAAAAATAATGGCGGTTCGAGTTCTAGTGATCCCGCTTCTTCTAACGGTGGCACTGGTAGTACAGGTACCGGTTCTGATGGATCTGGTAATACGGATGCCGGTTCTGGTTCAGGATCGAACGGTGAAACAGGTGGTACGAACGAGGCACCTGCCGGGATGACGGTCGATGCGATTAAATCCCGCTATGATTCTTCCTTTCAAAGTTTAGAAGGTCAAGTAGATTCACAGCTTGGCTCGTTAATTAGCCAGGCGAAAGGCGAATATGTAGAGAAAAAAGCAGCCGGTGAAACGGTTAATCCCGCTTATTTTTATCAAAAATACAACGGTGCCGCTGCGAACGTTGAATCTAAAACAGATGCTGCCTTTAACTCGTTATACACGGGCCTTACAAGCGAGCTAAAAGCAAATGGCTTCAGTGAATCTCATGCGAATCAATATAAAGCAGATTATGAAGCAATGAAAGAAAGCCGCCGCAGCGAGTTGCTTAGCAAAGTAACAGGCATGTAAATAAAAAGCAACCATCCTTTGATTAGGATGGCTGCTTTTTTGTTGTCTAGATTATGGAGCGGTGAGTTACTCAGCTTCTAAACTATTATTTTACGATGACACCATTCGCATCTTTCAATGCTTCTTGGCCCTCTTTTACTTTTACAACTGGTTTCGCTGCTGGAGCTGATGCTAGTGTAAATTGTAATGCCTTCACATTTCCAGCAACAGCTGTCATGTTTTGTGCTTCCGCGGCTGTTCCATTAACGGTTACGTCTAATACATCGTTGGCATCTGTTGGCGCAGCTGGTAGTTCAATTGCGTCGGAGAATTCAACGACGACGGTCGTTCCATATACTTCTACACCCGTTACAGTAGCTGGCGTATTGTCTTTCACGGTTACGACGAAGTGTTCGGCTGTGCTGACGTTTCCTGCTTTATCCGCAACACCTGAAACTCCGAGTACAGCCGGTGCGCCAGTTGTTTGATCACCGATATTCACGGATCCTTCCGGAAGTGTAATGACCACTTCTTTTTTCGAAGAGTCTTTAAAATAAATATCCGTTTTACTAGGGAGCGCCTGGCCGTCAAGACGGTAGTTAGACAACTTAATCGCTGAAGATGTTACTTCTTCATTATACGTCACGGTAAACTCATTTTTGCCTGTTGTTTTAACAGTTGCTGTCGGTTTTTCCGTATCTTCATTTGTTGATGTTCCTACTGTGAATTTGTCTGTCACAGCACCGGTTTTATTTCCATACGCATCCGAGAAGAAATTAGCAGGAAGAGTGACGGCATACGTACCTGCGTCTATTGCTGCGTCTCCTGATTTAATGTCAACTTCGAACGTCTTTTTATCTTCTGTCAAAGATGTTTCAGCCGCAATCGCTGTGAATTTCACACCGTCTTCGTTGCGGACATCGATCGCGTTAATAGAACCGCTCACTGTCACAGCTTCATCAAATGTAAAGGCCAATTTTTTGTTACCGGCTGTTACCTTTGAAGAAACAAGTGATGGTGCTTGTGTATCTTTCTTAAATGTAAGCGGTGTGCTGTATAGATCATTTTTCAAACCAGAACGATCTGTCATTGCATCTTTTTGAATGTATAATGTGAACGTTTCGCTCACAGATGAACCAGCGAAAATGCCATCGCCTGCAGCAGCACCATTTAAATCAACGGTTAACGTATACGTTTTACCGCTCGTATCTGCCGCATCTTTCACAAGTTTCACTGCTGTTTGGTCCGCGCTGCGCTGTACCGTTGCATTAATTTCCGCTTCCGTAACAGATTCGCTTAGCGTAATTTTCGCTTTGTTTTGGCCTGTTACTTGTACGTCTGTCACATGCGGTTTATTCGTATCTGCTGTCGGTGCTGATACGAAACCGTTGTATAGTTCCATTTCATTTGCCGCATCTGCTGTATCTGTCGCACCCGCTACGTATAATGATGCAGATGAACCTGCAGATAGATCACTCGCAATGTTTACTTCTGTTTTATTGGATGAATCGATGCTGACTGAATCTCCTGTCACTGGGGTACCGTTTACGCGAACAACAGTTGGTTTCGTTCCGATTTCTTCAGAGAACGTAAGCGTGATTACACCATTCGTATAAGATGTATCCGTTACGACAGGTTTCACCGTATCTTTATATGTGAAAACGGATGTATACTTCGCTGTTTTCAGCGCCGCTCCATTTTCATCTTTTTGCTCGGTTGTAATCGGATTAACGACAACGACGCCGTCTGTTGCTTCAATGCTGTCAGCGTATGTAAGAGTGATTGATTTTTGATCATTAGATAATTTCACCGCTATTGGGTTTGCACCATTCACTGTATAAAGCGTTTTTTGTACCGCTGCCTCTTTATTCAATGCTGTGTTGAATGTGATCACGACTTGTTTTGCGTTTACGGATTCCACTTTTGCTACAGCTGGAGCCTGAACTTCTTCAGGTGTCGCTAAACGGTAAAGGAAGAGAGCAAATTCACCACGTGTGACGGAATCGTTCGTACCAAATTTCGTTTCCGTTTTACCAAATGTCACTTTGTTGTCAACAAGTGCTGCAACGGCTTCGTCATAACGATCCGATACATCTGTAAAGGCTAAGTTGGCTTTGTTGCCTTCCAAGTCATATGCTCTAGCAATAATAAGCGCCATTTCGCCGCGTGTAATGTTTTGCGATGAGCCAAATGTTGTCGCTGTTTTCCCGTTAATAATACCTTCTTGTTTCAATGCATTCACGTATGATACAGCACGGCTTGGTACATCTGTGAATCCGGCATCTTTCGCATTTTCTACATTAAGATCAAGTGCTTTTGCGATCAATACAGCTGCATCTACACGTGTAATCGTTTGGGCTGTGCCATATTTCGTTTCACTGATTCCGTTTGTAATCTCTTGCTCTACTAAATAATCAACCGCTTCTTTGTAACGATCGGATACATCTGTAAATCCAGCCGCAAACGCTGGTGTAACAGCTGATGCCACAAGCGTTGCTGTTGCCGCTGTCGCGATGAATTTACGATATGATTTTGATTGATAAGCCATTTATATGATTCCTCCAAATGAAATAATATTTGTTAATTACTCTTTTATTTTCCCATAGACTGACCAGTCACTACAAATACCGAAAGACACAAATAGTACTCCTACATTTACCCTACTGAAATCCTTCAAAACCCTCGTAAGGTTACTTTTACTAATTGTCAGAAAGCATGAACGTTAAACTTTGTTCAAACTTTGCATCGTCTTCTTTTCTGCGTTTCTTTGGCCCTTTCAAACGACCGCCCGCCTGCCGGATCTTTTTCGCTGTATGGCGGCTTAATAATAGTTGATCAATATTTCCCGGGGTATACTGCCTGCCGTTTTGGTCGATAGCGAGACCTTGTTTGGCGAGCACCATCGCCGCCAGTCCGTAATCCTGCGTCACAACGATATCTCCTTTTTGCACGCGGTTCACGAGAACAAAATCGACCGCGTCCATTCCTTTTGAGACGATAATCGTTTCCGCTCCGGGGCGTGACATTTCATGTGCTGTATCGCAAATTAAGATGACGGGCAGGTCAAACTTTTTCGCCGTTTCACACGCAATGTCAACAACAGGGCATCCGTCTGCATCAATTAATAGTTTTGTCAAAGAAAATCACCTCTTCCTCTTTACCTTCATTATTCTTTTCCCAGAAATCGAGTTTTTTAGCATTAATCTTATGATATAGTAAAAGAAAATAATGGTAAAGGAGAGTATAGATGAAAAAAAGAAGGCATATTTTTTCTATGACGATGACCATTCTTTTAACAGGTTCCTTGCTGGCTCCAACAACAGAAGCTGCTTCGTTTCCCGATGTTTATCCGAATGAGAAAGCCTATACAGCTGTTGAAGAATTACTAGAAAGAGATTCAATTTCTGGGTTCCCGGACGGTACATTCCGACAAAACGAACCGGTGACACGTGCTCAAAGCGCGATCTTCGTTGGACGAGTACATGGAATTGACGTAAACGATCAGATAGAGCTGCCCTTTAAAGACTTGTCGCCGAAGCAAGCCGCTTACCCGTACATTGCCTACTATGTAAATAACGGTGTATTTGATTTGAGCGAACGTTTTTATCCAAACCGTCCATTGACACGCGCTGAAATGGCTCGAACCGTTGTGAAAGCTTTAGCACTGAACGGTACGCCGGACAAGCCTTTTTCAGATGTACCTAGTACTCATCCGGATGCCATCTATATTCATGCTCTTGCTGCAAACGGACTAACATCCGGAGTTGGACATAATAAATATAACCCTGATGGCATTGTAACGCGCGGACAGATGGCCATATTCATGCTCAACATTGATAATTTCATCGGTCCTGGCCAAGAGCCGGAACATCAACCCATTTATGATATCGACCCGCATTTCACATCCAATGCGACCGAACAGCAAATTTTCCTTCTTGTAAATAACGAACGGATTAACGCTGGTGTGCAGCCTCTTAAGCTAGCCAACGATCTTTCCCATGTGGCACGCGTGAAATCAAAAGATATGCGGGATCTTGATTACTTTGATCACACTTCGCCTACATACGGATCACCGTTTAAAATGATGGATGACTTCGGTCTTGATTATACGTCTGCCGGAGAAAATATCGCCGCCGGACAAGCTACGGCCATACGTGTCATGAACAGCTGGATGAACAGCCTCGGCCACCGTCAAAACATACTGAATCCGGATTTTACTGAAATCGGAATTGGTTACGTAGAAGGCGGCGACTATGGGTCCTATTTTACACAAATGTTTATGACAAGATGAGATGAACCCGCCTTGCAGTAAATGCATGGCGGATTGTTTTTTTAGTAAAAGTATAAATATTCTGTTGCGACATAAGCTGTCCGTCCGTTGTAATCGACCTCTGCCCATCCGTTCGACATTGTGCCATAAACGTAAAACTCATATCCTCTATTAACTTGGCCGATCACTTTCCCCTTTTTGCTCGCAGTCGCCCGTACGTTTAAGTTATTCGCGTCAGCGGAAGCATACCCCTCATAAGAATAGTAGGTGGAGTCTTGTGCTTCTTTTTTCAGATAGCTTGATGCCACATACGCGTATCGGCCATTATACATGATTTTTGACCAGCCGCCTGGCTCCGTTCCGTATATGTATACTATTGCTCCTTTTTTCAATGAGCCAATTATTTTGGCTTTCGGGCTCGGATTCGCTCTTACATTTAAGCTTGGAGATGCTGTGACCGTTGCTTTCTCGCCGCCGGAGTTGTCCGATGAAGATGATCCATTCGGCGTTAAATAACCCGATGCCACATAACCCGCTTTGTTGTTGTATTTGATTTTTGACCAGCCGCCGGGTTCTGTATTATAGACATACACGACTGCCCCATTTTTAAGAGAACCGACTACTTTTGCTCTCGGGCTTGGATTTTCACGCACGTTTAATGTTGTTTTGACATTAACCGTGTGATGTCCGGTACTTGCTTCAGCCTGCTTTGCAGGAATGAGTGTGATCAACAAAAGAAAAGTCAACATCAATATTAACATTTTCCTCATAGTCTATCCTCCTAAACCTTTTTATTTATATCACTTACAATATATAACTTAATTGGATACAAGTAAATAGATTTAAGTGATAATAATCCCTTTTATGCAAAAAACACCTTGCTTGTAAGCAAGGTGTGAAGTCATTGTTGATTATAAATAGTCAGAAATTGCTTGTTTCCATCTTGTTCAGCAAGATCTCTCGGCGTATCGCCATACATGTCTTCCTGATCCGGATCAGCCCCATATTTCATTAGTAACTCTGCCATTTTCGTATCGCTATAGTCATATGCAAGAAATAAAGGTGTATAGCCGGTTGAGTCTTCACTATTCGGATCCGCCTTTTTCTTTAATAACTGCTCAACCACTTCATATTGGGAATTGTAAATAGCGTAATGGAGCGCCGGTGTACCTTCACTATCTTGTTCATCAATGGCAGCGCCACTATCCAGAAGCTGTGTGACTTTTTCCATGTCACCGACAGAAGCAGCATCCATTAAATCGGTGTAGTTTGTTACTTCACTTTCGCTGTCATCATACGTCATTTCTTCGTCTTGAAGCATGTAATCGTCTGATGCCATCAATGAAGCAAAGAGATCCGATGATTCCATTTTCGTCAGCGCATACCCAAATCCTGCTGCAATTCCACCGTACAACAGGCCCGCAGCAAGGAACAGCACGATAACGCCGCCGATAATCTTACCTTTATTAGCTTGATAGGTTGGTGTATCTGCTATTCTCATAAATTGGCCGACGTGCTGAATGCGTTTTGGCAGATTTGGGTGTGTAGACCACTTCTCGCTCAGCCAGACGAACAGATTGGATTCTTGCTGAATTTGTTGCAAGTACGCATCTTCATTCACTTCACGGTAAAGGACTTTACCAATGCCTAAAATCGTTAACGCATTTTTTGCGGCTTGTCCATCATTTGTGTAATAAGCAGCGTGCCGGTCACATGTGTATTCAGCGGCTCGCGAATATGCTTCACCGAGGAATGGCACCCACATCGCTGGCAGTGTCAGCCAGTTTTTCCAGATGTGACGGCGTTTCACATGTGCTAGTTCGTGGGCGATAATGAATTCAAGCTCTTTATCGCCTTTTTGACGGGCCAGTTCAAACACTTCTGAATAAAGAACGACGACATTTCGGCCAAAGAAACGTGTCGCAAATGCATTAAGTGCACCGCCTGATTGCAAAATGAATACATCCGGCACACGGGGTAATCTCATATCATCTGATAGCGCTTGAATGCGCTCATACACATCTGGAAACTGCCGCTCACTTACCCGCACCCCATTGCCACGAATCGAACCGATTGAGACAGCATGAAAAAATAAAGAGATAAGAAAGAGACCTATACTAATAAGAAGAAAGATGATCGAAAATGCAGCGGCAATATACAGCCCGATGCTGACCATACAGCATATAATAAAATAAATCGTTTCTTTCGGATAAACTAAGTTTCTATTGTCCAAAAATATCCTCCTCTGCAAGTGATTTGACCAATCTACAACATACGACAAATTTTTACAATCGTCAAGGTTCTTTCCAGATAAGAATGACAGGGCAGGATACTTTGGGTTCACACCTATTTTCACCGATTCGCTCACAACGAATCAGCCCGGCCGCGCCGATCTGATTTTCTTACTGGTCAGTAAGAAAAATTCCCATTTACCTATCCAATAGAAAAACAGCGCTCGAGAGGGGGCGCTGTTTTTCTTTCGTGTTACATATAAAACAATTCGTTTAACGCCTCTCCCATTGCAGAATCAGCCAACATACCAACAATGATCGCAAACAATATAACCGAGAAAATAATATAAAGAAAATAGCCGTACAGCGGGTCGAGGACGTTCGATTTCTTAGTTAACAACGCACTGATTAAATAAAGCGGCATGACAACTAGTGCTAAGCTAAGAGACAAGCCCATTAATACACTGCTGTACACATATGCTTTCAATAAAACCAATAAGAGTGAAAAAGCCATTAGTGTAATAGAGGGGAGCAGGTGAACACCATACACACCGGTTATTTCTTTAACTGAATGCCCTGATCCGAAAAAGCAGTTGGTCAAAAATAGGACAAACAGCGCACAGACAGTAAACAGCACCGTAAAAATCACACCGCTGCTCAAGATAGAGGAAAAGCCTGGACCCGTATAATAGTCACTCCCCAAGAGCTCGCCCATGCCTTCCGTGAAATTGCGTGTCATCGTATAACCCGTCAATCCGATTAAAATGGCGAGAATCGCCATTGAAATAAGTCCGTTTATAAATTCCCTTTCGCCGTGTCCGAAAACGAGAGAAGGTTTTTTTATATATTGTACAAAATAATCCCAATATTGCCTGGAGCGGTTCTTCACTTTCTCCACGTGCATATTCGGTTCTTCCCGGTGGACAGATTCGTTCGCTGGCGTTGTTTCTGTAGCAATTGGCTGGTCTGCTGCTGTTACTTCCATTGATGTACCGCAGTTGCCGCAAAATTTCCCGCTCGCCTGCTCATGTCCACACTGATTGCATTTCATTTTGTCCCCTCCACTGTCTTCTTTTTATCGAGTGGTTTCGATATTGCTGCCTGACAACCCGTCTATTTTCGTCGTATTGACAATGTACCAGTTCTCCGCTGTTTCATCGTACTTCAATCCATACGTCCAAAAGTCCGAACTATCATCAATATAATCACCTTCATACGAAGAGGCGCTATACGCTCTTCCCGTAATATTTACTTCTGCATCAACGGACGCATACGTGATGCCGTTTTCTTCTGATATGACCAGTGAATCAAGATCAAAACGAAGATAATTAAACGAACCTGTCCATTGCTTTCCTTCACTGGAAAGTTCGTTGTAATAGCCCCGTTGCCGCGCAAAATAATCATCATCTTGAACGTGCGTAAGATAAGACGTGTCTTGATTTTCAAAAGCTTGAATCCATTCATACGTATGGTCAACAATCGTTTTCCGCAGTCCTTCATATACATCTTGTCGATCAGGATGTATGTCAAAGTGAATCTTCTCCTGATCTTTTACCTGAACCGGCTCCGCGTTTCCCGAACCAAATGGATAGTCATACACAGCAGACAATTTAACGGATCCATCCCGTTTTACTGGACCGTATTTTCTCATTTCTCTAATCGTTTTGCCTGTACTCTCCCCGTTAACATACAAAATGGCTTCTGGCCTGTTCGACGTAACCGCGACACCATTGCCAGTCATTTCAACATAAAATGAGGCTTCTGCAGAAAGCGATTCATAAAAATCAATCGTCATCTCTGTTTTTTCCTTCCCGTATTCGCCTTTGTAATCGGCGACAAGCATATACGCACCCGGCGCAAACGGCCCTGCTTTGATGACAGCTTCATCTTCTTTTGTTGTCCCGTACGATTTACCGTCCAGCGTGATGGCCGTTCCTTTAAAATTCACATGGATATTCGCATAATATGGCTGCACTTCATATTGATATGTGTCAAAGAAAAACCATTTCTTTTCTCCCTTTTTCAATATAAGCTGTGGATGCTCTTCCGGAATATCCGCCGTGCGCTTTGTCACGGCCTGCTCTTTAAAAAGCTTGACCATCTCCTCTTTCACATCTGGATTTTCATTTAAATAGTCGACAAGCTGCTGGCCGGTATCATCCGTGATCTTCATCTCTTTAACCGCCGGGGTGAGTAAGGCCGCCATGGCTTTTCCATCCTTTTGAGCTGCCGCTTCTTCAAATGCTTCCACTTGATTCATCGGATCCGTTTGTTTTTTTCCGTACCAGACGAAAACAGATCCTGCCACAACAAGCCAAATGATCAATAGTGAAGCAAGCTGCTTCCCTTTGCTTTTTTGCGTCGATGCCTTTGCACGTGTGACGGGTGGTACCGGTTTATGATTCGTCTTTGTTGGATCTGGATGAAAGGACATACCGCATGATGGACAGAACTTCAAAGTGGTATCGTCTAGTTTATGCCCGCATTGTCTACAAAAGTTCAAAATTCCCTCTCCTTTTACACGCATCAATATAGAATGGGCTTTTCTACTAGTTTCTTTTTTAATGGAAGACGTAAAGTCGAAGTACTAGGATTTATACTGAGTGTATGTCTCTCTTGAATCGAACATGAGACCAATATTGATTTGTGATCTATCATTATAAATCGTTTGCTCAAACGTTTTTATCTAGCTGTCATCATTCGCATCGATTCGATACCGGATGACTAGCCCAATTTCACCGAATTCTTTCGTGTGTTCGATCAATGTTTCCATCGAATCATTTGCCGTAAAATCGTCCGGTGTCTCATCTACCGGCCTAGTGTAAGCAAAAAAGTACATACTCATGTCCCCCAGGTCGACCGTCAGCATCCGAAAATGTTCACTTTCATTATATGAATAAGAAGAGCCTGCATTATATTCCCTGGGAAATTCAGCTGTAACGTCACCGCCGTCAAATAATAACCGGCCGTTGCTTCTCTTCGAATATCTCGGTTTAGATATATCAAGCGTTACTTCTTGTTTTTGCAAAACGTCTTTCTTTAGACGTATTATTACGTAAGTTTCTCATTGGATGAATCTTTTCCAGCCTCGTCACGTATAAAAGAGTATAGAGGGAGGTGATTACACATGTACTACAGTAAACTGCGGGCAAAGGCACGCGATTCATTGAAAGGCAATTGGCTGATTGCGATTGGATTGTTCGTCGTTACGACTATTATTTTCACATTACCTGATTTCATTTTTAATCCGAATGAATACGACTTTTCATGGAGAGATATCGCTGTGATCCTTGCAACTTGGCTGCTCACTCCGATGTCGGTTGGATTAATTTGGGCATGGATTGATCTGTCACGCGGGAAAGACATTCGTTTTGGCCATTTGATCCATCCGTTTCAAACGATCTTTGCTAAAACGATTTTCGTTTCATTCTTACAAGGACTATTCCTCCTATTATGGACGTTGCTATTCATTGTTCCTGGTATCATAAAATCGTTTTCTTACATGATGACGTTTTACATTTTACGCGATCGTCCAGAATTGTCACCGCTGCAAGTGATTACAGAGTCACGCAAAATGATGGATGGCCATAAAGGAGAAGCCTTCGTTCTCGGGCTGACGTTTATCGGCTGGTTCTTGCTTGGTCTGGTTACACTCGGGATTGGTTTCCTCTGGATCGTTCCGTATATTAGTGTTACATTCGCCCATTTTTACGATACGATTCGTGAAGAATATGAAGCGAAGCACCACGGATAATTTTCTGCATACACATAAAAAAGCAGTCCGGCTGAAGCCGGACTGTTTTCTTCATTCAAGCTCTTAAATTTTTCAATACATTTACCGCAAAAGTGAAAATAGCAAGAACTGTTAACGTGGCTCCGGTAGCGACACTCGTGGTCAGCACAGTGCTTTCCCCAATCGTGAGGATCAGAAACAAAGCAATCATCATAATCGGAAGACCGATGTTATGAAGCCAGAAATGTGTTTTCGCCAAACCGTTCGAAGTAAGCGCCGGGAATAAATGATATAAAATACCGATAAGAGTCAGCGCCGTCCAACCGAAAAGATTGATGTGCACATGAACACCCGTAAGCTGATAATCATGAGCGATGGACATGTAATAACCAAGCAGTACACCAATGACTAAATACACAACAGAAATTTTAATCAACTTAACACCCACATAACTCCCCTCTTCCTATAAAGTAGTAATAGTACCTTGTATAAACCTATGCGCAATATGAAAATAAATACTCAGATTAACTAATGCTGGCTAATTATTTTTCCTTCAAAAACAAAAGAGCAGGCAACCCCTTTTAGTGGCTTCCTGCTCTTCCTTTATTTTAATGTAGTTTGTTTTAACAACTTGTCATCCTTCGCAATGATTAGATCTACTTTTTGATCCGGATATTTTTCTTTAATGACACTGCTATATTTTTCAATTACTTCGTCCGCAGTCATCGTTTGATCAGCACTAAGCTGAATATCCACATTGACCACATTTTCGTCTCCTTCTACCACTTGAACCATAGCACTTTCAATCCCTTCTCCTGCTTCAAGCCGGCTTTTTAAATCTTCATCACTTTCTAATGTAGACAATTCTTTCTCTAGTTCTGAATCGCTATCAGATAAACAAGTAGCAACAAAAACGTTATTGAATAAATAAGAGAATTAATGCTTAACATTTGGATAATACAGGACGATATAACACCTATAAACCCATTACTTATGTAGGTTTATATTACTAGTAAAATAATTTATAGCGGAGGCGTCATATGTGTTAAAATATCATTCGTTTTTGTTCACTTTTATTTTTTTACTATTTCTAGGATTATTTGCGGCTGACCGAGCTGAAGCCAATTCGGTTATGAATGGGACGTTTGTAGATGTGACTTATGAAGAGGTGCAGCTGGATGATGAAACAACAGAAAAAAGGCTAAAAAACATTACAATTATGAATGAGCAAGGCCGAACCATTACAATGGCCATCGACCAATTTACTAAGTTAACAGTTGATACTCTTCCCACAACCATTGATGCCTTTAAACCAGGGATGGAAGTAGAGGCGGATGTGAACTTGCGCCGTGTTAAAGAGCTTCGTGGACAATCCGGTGAGTTCCCCGCAGAAATCGAACACCGGGATAGAGTCATAACAGGAACTGTGAATCACATTGACCCAAATGGTGCCTTCCTTTCGATCCGGCTCGATGATGGACAATCGAAAACCTACTATCTAAATAATGAAACAGAAATCTTTAAAGGAACCACACTCACAGACCTGAGCGTTTTGTATGAAGGAGACCGGGTCAAGCTTACATTTATGGAATACAACACTAATTACATAAGTTCAATCGAGATCAATACACAAGGAATGAAAGTTGAACATCTCTATAAGGGGACGATCCATCAAATTGATACGATTCGAAATAAACTTATTATAAAAAATGAACGGGTATTCCGAGATGGGAAGTGGCAGCCAACCACCCCTTCTGGAAATACCAGTTATACCTACTCAACGAAAACACCTATATATGTAGGGAACCAGCCCATCAAGCATGACCGCTTTCATTTCTATAAAAATCATGACATTTATTTTGTGACCGTGAGCCAATTCGGCCAAGAAGTTATTCAGAAAATGGTCATTAAACGAAATAATGAACGCACGTTTTATGAACCGATGACCTCAGTGAATCTTTCTTCGAATTGGCTGAATTTAAAAACTGCCGGACTTATCCCTTACCATGATGGGACTATTCTTATTCGGAATGGAAGAATAGTAGATGAGAAAAGTTTACAAGTACAGCTTGGGGGAACAGCTTTTGTCGTAACGGACGGTGCTCAAAAAAGTCAATACGCGAATGTAGTACACGTAACAAATGATGGCTTCCAAAGTCCGAACTTAACAAACCACTCGATCTATTTTGGTCAAATCAGCAGCACCAATGGCTACCAGCTTTCGCTGAAACATGCGAAGCTGCTGTCTAATAATTACTGGCAAAACTCAACGGTATCCAAACTTTCCTTTAGCAATGATACTGTTGCTGTCGAAGATTTCAAGAGTTCAGTGTTAACCATCGTTCCTCAACAAAACGAATTGATAAATCACGTTGAAGAATATGGATACTTTTATGTAGCGAATAACACCATCATTGGGGCTCACATCGTTGGAACAAGCAGCTCGCCCGCTCAAATTGTGTCAGTAGGGCGATTTGATGGATTTGCTCAATATGAGATGGGTAAACCTACAGCGGTTATCGTTCGTAATGTCAGTCAGTGGCAAAGCGGCGTATGGGAGGACGTCGGGAGAATCAACAGCATGAATATTAAACAAACTACCATTATTCGGGATGGCAAAATTATTGATGCAGATGAGTTGAAAACGGGTGAACGGCTCTACATTCTCCATGAATCCAAAGTAAAAGGACGGATTCTCTTCGTAAATTAATAGAAGAGAAAAGTGTGGCATATAAACGCATGGTTTACATGCCGCATTTAGCTAAGCCGGTTTAAATCCTTTATCGAAGAAAAATAATAGAGTGTGAGTGAAAGGAAATGGATATGAAAAAAGTCTGGACACGTTTATCAAAAAATCTATGGATCTATATTAGTGCACTTTTTATCTCCCTCTTTATACTATCTTCCGTTGAGGCGGCATCTCCAGATTTTAATGGCGGTGTTCGTAACGAATATACGTATGAAGAGTACGTCTTTTTATCCGGCAACCCAGTTAAATTTAGCGGAAAAGTGACGATAACTGAACAGGTACAAAAAAGCCAATTAACAAAAACGTATCGCTTTACTTTAACAAATGGCGGAAATAAACTATCGCGCAGTATTGCTTATGTAACAAATTTGGAAGAGCGGACAGACAAAGGGCAGACAACTTCCCAAACATCTGTGAAAAGTTATTCGGAGAACATAACTATAGAGAATGTAACCTATACATTAGATGATTATCAATTGTCCCAAGGTACGATCATAGACAATCGCCCTGCCTCTGACTATTACTCTGGAAATGTAGTTGGCAGAAAAATATATAAAACCAAGACGAACGACAAGATTACCGTGCATTTCAGCGGCCGCAATGTCGGGTATGAAAACTTCTGGGGTGCTACGGAGACGCAGATTATCGATTATGAAATTGAATCCAGCCTAGGGAAATCCTTTATCACAAGTAAAGTATCAGACAGCAAAACAAAAGTGTTGAAATATGAGCCGCATGATCCTTCCTTATCCAGCTTTACTGGGGGTCATTCCGTCATCAGTCAGCAAAATATGATTGGCGAGTATTCGTATGATATCCCTAATGGAAGCGGCAAAAGCAAAACCGGAACTGTTCATTTAAACGAAGAAATGCTTCCGATCATTGAACGTCTCATTGTGCCTAAATTTCGTGATTTAACTGGGCATTGGGCAAAAGACAACATTGAACGCTTGTATTCTCTTGGTGTGTTTGATGAATCGAGCCAATTTTTTTCACCAAATACTCCGATGAATCGATACGAGTTTACCGTTGGGGTGTTAAAGTCAGCCGACATCCGTGTACTTGAACAGCCAAAAAAGCAACGCGCACCTAAAAAAGCGATCTTTACAGACTTAGATCCCCTTGATCCTAATTATTTGTACATTGAAAGTGCTTTTCAAAAAGGAGTCATTAAAGGAGTCACTGCCAGTAAGTTTATGCCTAAAAGCTCGCTAACTCGAGCTCAAGCAGTCGCCATTCTTGTCCGCGCCTTAGGATTAGAAGAGCGCGCACCAAATCCTGGTTATCAAACGAACTATGCCGATAACAATACAATCCCGTATTGGGCAAAAGACAGTGTATATGTTGCGACCGAAATTGGTTTGATTCATGGAGATGGCAGAAATCGTTTCAATTCAAATCAAACGATGACAAGAGCAGAAGCGTCCACTCTCATTATCCGGTTTCTTAACTTTCTGGAAAAAGACTTAAAGCAAAACTACCGAGATGATATGCTGTTTTTTCAATAAATAAAAAAAGAGTATCTCAAGCTAAAAGAAGAAGCCTGAGACACTTTTTTTGGGCGTATTCTTTAACAAGAGGGGCTGTCTCAATTTGAGACAGCCCCTCCTTTCTTATTTAATCAAAATCCGGTAAAGCATGACGCTTGTTTCGGCACGCGTTGCATTGGCAAGCGGGTCGAAGTTTCCGTTGTTACGGCCTTTAAACTGTCAAGATATAGATTTTGTTTTAGACACACTAAGCCAGTTATCCCCTTTGCCCAAAGGATGTATATTGTATAGTGATCAAGGTTCGGTTTACACGTCAAAAGCGTATCAAAACCCATCAAGGAAAAAGGCATGAGCATGTCTCGTAAAGGAACGCCCGCTGATAATGCCCCCATCGAATCGTTTCATTCCTCACTACAGTCTGAATCGTTCTACCTCGATCATCTTTAACAATATCCGTATTCAAACGAAACTAAACAACCAGTCGCCGGTACAATACCGACAACTGGTTGTTTAAAAAGTGTTTTGATCCCTGTCTCAACAACAGGGGGCAGTCTCCATTTTTCTGTGGTAGGATTTTTTATGAGTCGAATGTAGTTTTATGTAATAGGGAAGATCTGATCCAGCTGTTGCATGGATCAGACCTTCAAGATGCCGTTCTTATTTAGTAATGGCTTCCATTAATTCCGCTTTGATCAGGAATTCAGCAAGGATACGGGCCATTTGGTCGCGTTTTGTGAATTCATTCGGATTAAATGTGCCTTTTCCTGTACCGGACATGATACCAGCTTGGTACACTTTCAATACTTCTTCGCGTGTTGACGCACCGATTGCTTTCGCATCTTTGAAATCTGCTAATTTTTTATTTTTATCCAATTTAGCAGCATCAAATTTAATCATTTTAAGGTTAAGCGCACGGCCGATCATCGCTGCTGATTCAGCGCGTGTAATGCGGTCGTTTGGTGCAAATGTGCCGTCTTTTTTACCAGCAATGATGCCTTGTTTAACAGCAGACATTAAAGCACCATTCGTATTGAACCACTCATCGCCTTTAACGTCTTTAAAGCGGTTATCGTATTGCTCGCTAGGCAAGCCAAGCGCACGGCTTAAGAGCACCGCGAATTGCGCACGCGTCATGTACTCGTCGCCTTTATATGTGCCCGCTGTTGTACCGGAAATGATGTATTTTGACGCTAATGTTTCAATGTAGGCTTCTGCCCAGTTTTTTCCGTTATTTACGTCAGGGAATGTAATATCGCTCTCTACCACTGTGTAAATAGAGTTTGTCAATGAGCTGACAAATGCATGTTGCTGTCCATTCACTGTTTTAAATTTTGTCGGAAGTGTACGGTATGTGCCGTCATTTTCCAATACAGCACCTGTTGTGTTGTTTGTTTTTACTTTTTTATTCAAGCCGAATGAACGCTTCACATATACGTTGCCAAGGCTCTTAATTGGATAAACTTTGTCGCCAACAACTGCTTCAAGCTTAATATCCACGATGGATGCTACAACGTTAACACCACGAGACTGCAGCAATTGTGTAATTTGAATCGCTTGTGCAGATGGAACCGGATTGATCGATACACGGAATGTCAGTTCTGCTACTGTTGTACCAAGATCTGCCGCGATCGCTACTGTATCTATTTCCGCTACTGGCAAGTAATACGTTGCACCATCGCCAACAACAACGATCGTCGCTTTTGGCGCTTTTGCTTCAATGGCATCAACGAGTGGTGCCGGGATATCAAGTGATACGGTTTGACCAGGCTCCGCTTTTGGCAGTTTGATCGTAATTTCAGCTGCTTGAGTTTTAATGCTCGCAAGAATTCGTGTTTGAAGCTCACTTGAAATGATTGCTGTTACTTGTGTGCCGTTTTGAACGGTCTCCGGTGTTACAGTGACATCACCGCCAGGACCAGGTGTTACGGTACCTCCGCCTTCGCCTTCGCCTGGTGTGCCGCCACCGCCACCGCCGCCACCAGGATTCTTTTCAATCCCGTATAGTTTCATCCAAGCAAGTCCTGAACTGACGACAGCAGTTTTCCAGTCCGCTTTCGTTACGGTTCCTTGGATTAATTCATTCTCAATGTTTGTCACGGTCTCAGCAATCGTAGCGTTTGACAACACAATGGCGCCTTCAATGGACGCTTTGATGCCGGCATGATCCGTTGAACGTATAGCGTCTACAAGCGTTTGAAAGAGTTCGACAGTTGGATTTTGAATAAATTCATCTTGATTCGCCTTTACTTCAGTGTAGACAGCTTCTTCTACCTTTTGCAAATACGTTAAATATTTTGATGTTGATTCATCTCCAAAAAATTCCTTATTTTCCTTGATGAATGTTTGTAGCTGTCCCTTTTCATATGTACCTGTATACAAGTTTACTTGTAATCGAACCAAGCCCACAACGGCTTTCTTTTGATCATCGGTTGCATCAACAAGGACTGGCGCAAGAGCTGCTTCCCATTCTGCATCATCCATCGCTTCTAAAGCGTCTCGAACTTCCGTGCTCACATTCGCTTCTTCTTCAATCGATTGTGCATATTTTTCAAAAGACGGGACACTGTTGAAATGAGCTGTGTTTTGAACGTATGCTGCTTCAACTTTATTCGCGTCAAACACAATGGCTGTTGTTGCGATTGGTGTAAATGCAACTGTTGCTGCGATCATGGCTTTTACTGCTTTGCTGCTAAATGGATACTTTTTCACCAATATTGTCACCTCTTCAATTTATTGTGCAGGTTTCCTTAAGAAAAATCTTCCTGCTAGTATGTTACTAAAATCATACATAATTTTTGCCAACAAATCAATCCTACTTTACACAACTATTGAAATTCTTTACAATATTTTTAATATTTTATCAGATTTACTTATTCTATATGTTTTTGCTTTTTCCTGCTCTTACTCTATTGATAATTGTCAAAAAGAATTCAGCGGGCATTGCTAGATTGCTTTTTTTGTTGGTACAGCGGAAGCTGAGTAAGTCAATTCGTTAAGCGGATAACTAAACTTTGATCTTATATATATCAGAACGATACATAGAATCATGATTAGGCCTAAACCTAATTCCTCCGTATAACTTTGTGCAGGTATGAAGCCTGCCGTTAAACTAACCGCAACTCCTTGTTCCCTTGTAATAATCTGATTCGGTTTGAATGTGTTATCCGGGTAATTCCGGATGATGCCTGATTCTACTAGCTTGTTGATCTCTTCTTTATTTGTTATCACATCTAAAAATCCTTCTGCAGCTGAGTATATCGGCAATAATTGGACGAATAAAAGTGTCATGAGAAAAAGACTAATTATCTTTTTAACACTACTTTTTAGCATAAAGTTTATGATTCTTTCTATTTATTTATTTTGAAAACAGAAATCTAAATAAGGTCTCTTTTACTAGTTAAAAAGATATATTTAATCTATATTCACATCTTAATACTAGGAAAATTGAAATAGTTATAAATTCATAAATGATCTGAATATTTTATGTTTCTTATAGGGTAAACTACATGTGCCTTTTCAAATGTAGCCAAAAAATATTGCTTCATCGAATTCTTTCACTATCGCTAAAGCAAAGAAGATTCAAAGACCTCTCCATTCATTAAATGACCTGGCGCCAATCAAATTTGGCAATCAAGCATTGTAGATGCCTTTTTCTAAGTCTCTTTTTTACAGGTCAGCTCCATAATGCTTTCTAAACATTTGTTTGATAAAGATAGTAGAGAGTAGCAGACGCTTTCTACGAGGTTTCCCTTTGAATATAACAAAATGCCCGGTGAAGTTTAACTTCACCGGGCATTTCCCTTTATGCTACTGAATCACTCAGCTTATAAAGCAGCATTTTGCTTTATTAGTTAGAGTTAGATACACCAGTAAGAGTTGCATTTGCTTGCTCGTTACCGTCAGTATCTTGTACAGCAGATGTAGAATTACGTTTGTAGATTACTTTTGTTTGAGAGTAATCTTCACCATCTTCGAATACATCATCTTTGAATGTTACAGATACTTCATTGTCAGCTGCTGTTGCAGTTGTACCGTAAGAGTCACGTTCTGCACCTTCTACAGTGTACTGGCTTCCAGCGCTAGCAGCGTCAGCACTGTCGAACTCAACTGGTTCACTGTAAGTAACAGTAAGGCCATCTGGTACGATTGCATCTGCACCGATCATGATTGGCGCAGCGTTATCGATGAAGTCAGATACATCTCCAAGTAAAAGTTCATCTTCTGCAACAACGCCATTCGTGCCTTTAATTGCAGCCCCTGCAATTTTTACGAGAGCAAGTGCATCATCGCCAGCACCCGTTTGGAATTTCACAGAGCTGTCAGCAGGTGTGATTGTTAATGTATCACCGCTTGCACTGAATTTAAGTTGTGTAGAACCTTGAAGAGTAAGTTCTTCAAAACGTCCACCACGGTATTTTTCAAAACCTAGAACTTTGATATCAGATGCTTTCAAGTTTTTCGCATCGATAGCTTGGTCAAACTCAACAACGATCTTCTCTGCAGATTCAACTGTTACTTTGTCGATCTTAGGAGCGACAACGTCAACACCTGTCAAACTAGCTTTAAGTTTAACACGGTTGACTTTCGAACCAGCACCAGCATCTGTTTGAACCGTTCCAGTTTCGATAACAACTGTGTACGTTTCTCCAGATTCAGGTGTGAAGTCATTATCAAATGCTGCTTGAACATCTTTAATTTTGATTGTTTTACCTGATGTATCACCAGAATAGATTTCGATATCTGCACCTGCTTGAAGTGTGTAGACTTTACCAGACTCTTCAATCTTCACTCCATCTGTATCAAGTGTAGCCAAGTTTACACGTTGATCAAATGTAAGAAGTAGATCTGCTTTTGTTTTCTCATCTGATTGACGTACAAGTTCAGCTTTAACGCTTTTCACTTCAACGTCTTTTTGAGCAACAGCTTTAAGACCTTTTACTTCTTTGTTTGTTGCATTTGTGAATACTTCATTTGAAACAACATTTGCCGGGAAATCAATTGTATACGTTAGATCTTTATCTAACACAATATCGTTCGGACCTTGTGCAATAGGAATAATTAATTCATTTCCCACAGCTTCTAAGCCATCTCCGATTGTAAGTGTTTTACCAGTAGGGCTCTTAATTGTGAATAAGCTCGTATTAAAACTCACAAGTCCTTCAGTTAAATCTTGATCGAATGTAACAACGATGCTGTCATCAACAATACGCGCTACTTTCGCTACTGGTTGAGCTTCAGAAACAGTAGGTGTTTTTACTGTAATTGTACGTTGGCTGCTAGAAAGCGCATCGCCTTTATCTGTTTCAACAGCTACATCCACTTTTACTTTATATGTTTTACCCGCTAGTAATTTATCTGGTGCAATTTTGAACTCAACTGCTGTTTTTTCAGTAGAGTCAACCCACTTAGATGCTTCATCTGCGAAGTCTGATAGCAGACCCAATTCTTTATCATTTTCATCATAAAGAGTGTAGTTATCAAGATCAAGTGCAGCGCTGCTCATTTTCTTTTTGAAGTTAAGAACAAATTTATCTTGGTCTTTGTTTACTTCAACTGTTGGTTTGTCTGCGCCTGCTTTTAATACAGTCGGTTCAGATTTAAGAACAACATCTGCAACCTCGTTATCCGTACCATCCATCAAAGCAACTGTGTACGCGATACCTGCTTCAACTGTCGCAACGTCATCAGATAAAATAACAGATGCGCCTGTACGGTCAGCATTGAAGCTAATGAATGATGATTTGATGACAGTATCGGCATCGCTGTTTGCTGTTTGTCCACCGTGGAACACAACAATGCGTGTAGGGTCTTTTTCGATTTCATCCGCAATGTCAGCATTAAATGCACCGTCAAAAGTGAGTTCGATTTTTGTATCGTTGATTGCTTTTACGTTCGTGATTTTTTTCGCAGTTTGTTCTGGATCTACTTTAAGAGTTTCTAATTTGTGTAGGAAAATAGCAAACTCGCCGCGTTTAATTGGATCAGTTGTACCGAATTTAGTCGGTGTTTTACCTGATGTAATTTTGTTGTCAACAAGTGCAGCAACTGCAGCTGCGTAACGCTCAGACACATCTGAGAATGCAATGTTTGCAGTGTTGCCTGTAATTTTATAAGCTTTTGCAAACATTAACGCTGCTTCACCACGAGTGATTTCATCACTTGCGCCAAAACGTGTATCTGATTTACCGTTAGCAATGCCTGCTTCTTTAAGCGCGTTTACATATTTCACACCGCGATCTGGAACATCAGTGAAGCCAGAATCTTTCGCGTTGTCGATTTGTTCTTGTGTAAGAACAGCTTTCGCTACCATAACTGCGAAGTCAACACGCTTGATTTGTTGGTCAACACCAAATTGAGTTTCGCTAACACCTTGAGTAAGGTTATTTGCTACTAAGTAGTCTACTGCTTCTTTATAACGATCACCCACATCTGTGAATGACGCTGCGAAAGCAGGAGTTACTGCTGATGCTACGAGTGTAGCTGTTGCTGCTGTAGCAACGAATTTACGATAAGACTTTGGTTGGTAAGCCATGTAATAAGTTCCTCCCGTTTTGTAAAGGTTTTTTTATATTTGAAACCGATCAGCTTGTGGCCAATCGTTCCGTAAAACATAATACGAGTACCTGGTCGAATTTCTCACTGGATGAATCATTATGTAAGACAAGGAGAATTTAACAGGATTACAACTCAAGTAATATTCTATCAAACAAAGTAATTTTTTCAACCTTTTTTTGTATATTTCCATAATTTATTAGAAACGTAATGTTTGTTATCATTATGAAAAATATATGTAAAACTATTAGCAAAAAACGGTTAAAGTAGATTATTTGTTCAACAGCTTATTCATTATATACCATATACTAGATAAAATTAAAGGATTTTGCTTTTTTATTTTGTCATTTTTGTAGCAAAAGGCGCCTTTACTAAGTTCGAAACCGTTTAAAAAGCATTAAATTTTGGTTTCTGCTGTAACAAAAACAACCTTAAAAACACAATAAATCAAGTCTATGTTTATCTCAGTTGCCTTATGTGTGATGTTTATTTTTTTTATTAAAATTTTGTGACAATCCATAAATTGGATTTTATTTATCGGAGCGTTACTCATTTTATAATCGTTTTACTCAGCTTCCAAACCTTATACTCCGTTTCCACAACAAAAAATCGCGTGCCGGTTAACGGGACGCGATTTTAACGTATACTTCTTTCGTTGCTTTATGAAGTTGGTCTAATGAAAAGTTATTTGAAGCATGTTCGTACAATTTTTCGCCCATCAATTTTACATCTGCTTGCATCGCTCCGCGAATGGCGGCGGCGAGTGCATGTGCGTCGCCTGTTGGGATGATCCAGCCCGTTTCGCCCGGTGTGATCAACTCGCCCACACCTCCGACATCAGTCGAAATGAGCGGAATTCGTTCGTTCGCCGCTTCGAGCAGCGCGAGCGGAAAGCTTTCGCTGTACGATGCGAGCAAAGCTACATCGGACGCCGCATATATATTCGCGACATCTTTCCGGAAGCCTAAAAAGTGAACGTGTTCTCGCAAGTCTTGCGCTTTCGCGTGCAGTTCGTCTTCAATCGGCCCATCTCCTATTAAAAGGACGTGAGGCTTCATTTCTAACTGGCGTAAAGCGTCAAACACGATTTCATGTCCTTTAATCGGGTGAAGTCTTGCCACCATCGCGATGACAAATTCGTGATCCGGCACATGCAGCAGGGCGGATTCAGCTGGTTCTTCCGTAAAATGAATCCCATTATATACAGTCTGTACCTTCTCAGCTGAAATCCCGAGCGAGACTAAGTTTTGTTTAAAACGGTCTGATACAGCGAAATAATGATCCATTTGCCGGATCGCGTACATGCTTAATTTTGTAAAAATCGTGCCTTTGACTCCGCCTTTTACAAAATCAAGCGCGGGATCGCTATGAACAGTCGTCACCCAGCGAATGCCCGTTTTTTTCTTCAAATAAATGCCAAACAGGTTAGCGCGCGGGCCGTGCGAATGCAAAATGTCAAACTGCTCCGCTTGAATAAAATTCGCAAGTCTTCTTAGAACGGATAGATCGTAGCGTGATTTTTGCGCGAACAGTTCAGTACGAATACCAGCTGCACGCGCTTCTTCTGCGAGTGCACCTTCTTGAAAAACGGCAAGCGTCACTTCCGACGGCTCAAATTGTTCAAGCAGCGTAATAACGTGTTTACGCGACCCGCCTGTTTCGCCGCCGCTAATTAAATGAAGCACCTTCATTTTTTGTCCTCCCGCGACATGATGACTGCTGCAAGAAATTTCGGCAACGCCATTTGACGTTTCAGACGTTTCGGTTCTTTCATAAGCCGGTACAGCCATTCAAGCCCGGCTTTCCGATAAAGCTCCGGTGCGCGCTGTACGTTACCAGAGTATACATCGAAGCTGCCGCCGACGCCTTGAAATACTTTTACTTTTGGCAATTTCGGCATATTTTCACGAATCCATAGTTCTTGGCGCGGGCTGCCGAGGGCAACAAAAATGATGTGCGCACCGGACTCACGAATTTTTTCGAGAAGAGCGTCCTGATCTTTTACGTAGCCATTTTCATATCCGACGACGCGTAATTCTGGAATCGTGGCCTCTAGATTTTCTTTGGCTTTCTTCACTGTCGCTTCTTTCGCGCCATAGAAAAAGACACCGAGGTTTTCGGCCGCTGCCATCTCAAGAATGCGTCCCATCATATCAACGCCTGTCACCCGTTCTGTCAGCTGACCTTTTTTTAATTTAGCGGCAATGATCATACCGACGCCGTCTGCGATCTGGTACGTTGAATTGTTAATAAGGTCTTTGACGAGCGGATCGCGTCTTGCGGTCATCACTTTTTCAGGGTTAACAGCGATGACCGTCGACTGTTCGCCTGCTTGGATGCGTGTCTTCATATCTCTGATAATTTGATCATACGTGAGCGGCGATACCGACACACCTAAATATTGTTCCTTTTTCACCGTTTATCTCACCTTTTTCATTGATCATTTACTCCGTTTGCGAGTTGTTTTACTCAGCTTCCGAACATTTACAAACCGCGTAGGTCACCGATTTTGTGTACAGTTAGGCCACTTTCGCTGCTTAAGCCTGTGCAGTTTTTCGTATCAAACACGACTGGACGGGCCATTGAGGTGACTAATGTTTCTTTGTTCAATTCTTTAAATTCATTATGATCCGCGAGCACAACGACTAAATGGGCGCCTGCGATTGCATCTTTAAATGAAACGAGCGGGAATTTGACTTGTTCCCCGCGGACGTGTGGATCGTGGACGCGCACGTCAAAGCGCGGGTTCTCGATCATTTTTTCAACGATTTCGATGGCTGGACTTTCACGGACGTCATCGATGTTTCCTTTATACGTTAAACCAAACAGCGCAACAGTTGGCTTTTCAATATCGCCCGTCATGCGCAGCACTTGATCGACGACGTAATCTGGCATCGAGTTATTAATGTCACGTGACAATTTAATTATTTGCGCTTCTTCTGGCGCTTTTTCCACGATAAAATACGGATCGACGGCCAAGCAGTGCCCGCCAACGCCTGGACCCGGCTGGTGCAAATTCACACGCGGGTGGCGGTTCGCAAGTTCGATTACTTTATGCGCATCAACGCCGAGTGCACCGCAAATTTTTGACAATTCATTCGCAAGCGCAATGTTTACATCGCGGAATGTATTTTCCATTAGCTTCGACATTTCAGCCGTCACCGCTTCGGTTACTAAAATATCACCTGTCACAACGCGGCGGTAGACGTCTGCCGCTTTTTCAGCGGCCTCAGGAGTAAGACCACCGACAATGCGCGCATTTTCAACGAGCTCGATCAAAATGCGGCCTGGCAATACGCGTTCCGGACAATGTGCCAGATGAATGTCTTTTTCCGGATCAAAGCCGGCTTCTTTAAAAATCGGTGCAACAACGTCATCAATTGTCCGCGGCGGGATCGTCGATTCAACGATGATGACATCGCCTTTTTTCACGTGTGGCACAATTTGTTTCACTGCGCTCACAACGTAGTCAACATTCGCTCTATGATCTTCATGAACCGGTGTCGGCACGGCAATGATAAACGCATCCGCTGCTTCCGGTGCGAGTGCTGCACGCAATTTACCAGATTCAACTGCTTCTTTCACGACTTCTGGTAAACCGTTTTCTTCTATTATAATTTCACCTTTGTTTAACAGCTCAATCACTTGTGCATTTATGTCCACACCGACAACATCATAACCGGCGCGGGCAAAGACGGCTGCAGTGGGCAGTCCGATATATCCTAATCCAATAATACATATTTTCTGCATCTCTAAGGACCCTCTCTTTTCTTCAATAGCTTTTCATAGTATAGCAAATTCGATTTGAATACGCCACGTTTCGGTGATAAAATGAAGGTTAGTTTTCAAGTACAAACTAGGAGGATTATCCGTTTGAAAGTAGTGATTTCCGGTTTTTACGGACTTGGCAACACTGGGGATGAAGCGATCCTTGAGTCGATTGTCGATAATTTACGTTCAGAAGTTCCCAATATTGATATAACAGTATTTTCCCTATCACCTGAACAAACAGCACGCGCGCACAATGTAAAAACCGTGTACCGTGCGTGGCGGCGTGAAAACAAAGAAAAAATAAAAGTGCTCCGGAATGCGGATGTCTTAATTTCCGGCGGCGGCGGATTATTACAGGATACGTATCCGACGAAGTTTTTGTTCGGCCCTCTTCCCTACTATTTAATCATCGCCATGCTCGCGAAAATATGTGGCGCACGCGTTATGTTTTTCTCGCAAGGCATCGGTCCTGTCACGTCCTCATGGGGCAAGTTTTTAATGAGACGTTTCGCGAACAAAGCGGACTTCATTACTGTGCGCGACCAATATTCAAAGGACTATCTTCATGATCTTGGCGTCACTCGCCCGAAAACGGTTGTGACCGCAGATATCGTGTTTGCTTTTCAGAAAAAAGAAGATCAAGCATGTTTGCAAAGTTTGAATTTGACAGGCAGTGAAAAGCTCCTCGCTGTGTCCGTTCGACCATGGTTTGAACATAGTGATTATGAGGACAAGCTTGCATCTGCACTTGATGAATTGATCGAGAGCGATGGTGTGACGCCTGTATTTGTGCCGATGGAAGGTCATCACGACGTGGACGCATCGAAGCGGGTGCTTCAAAAGATGAAGAACGCACCCCTGTGTCATTTACTAGCGGGTGATTTTACGCCAAATCAGTATTTGAACTTTATCGGAGGATGCGCAGCAACGGTTGGTTTACGTTTGCATTCGTTAATTTTCTCGGCGCTCACAGCGGTTCCACACGTCGGAATCAGTTATGATAAAAAGGTGGAAAGTTTATTAAAGCGGAGCGGAATGTGGGAGTATTCGTTCCGTTTAGAAGATCTTGACCGGGATCAATTGGTCGAAAATACGCGTTATGTATTGAATAACCGGGCCGAGTTGAGTACGAAAGTTGCTGAGAATGCGGCGGTTATGCGGGATGAAGCGATTGAAAATATTGAATTACTGAAAAAGTATTTCATGTAGGGAGATGTCGGAATGAAGATTTTGCTTGCAACGGTGTACCATTATCCGCATACGGGCGGGCTGTCTGTGCACGTGGCGACGCTGAAAGCCGGGCTTGAAGCACGCGGACACGAAGTCGATATTTTATCGTTTACCGATATTCCAGAATTTCAACAAAAAGCAGCTGTGCGCGGACCGGGCTTTTTAATGAATAAAGTGTCAAAAGGAAAAGGATTTGTATACGGCTTGAAGCAGCGCAAGAAAATGCTTCAAAAGCTGATGGAAGCGCAAAAAGAGAAAAATTATGACATCGTGAATGCACAGGAAGTGTATGCGACATTCGCGGCACTTGATGCAGGACTTCCTGTTGTGTCAACGGTTCATGGCTATTTGACATATGAAGCGTTATCGGCTGGGAATATTTTAAAAGGCAGCCCGGAAGAGACGTTTTTGCTTGCTCAGGAAATTGAAGCGTACCGAAAAACGCGCTCGATCATTACAGTCGATACACGTATTAAAGATTATGTGAAGCGTGAAGCAGGCATCGAGGGAACGGCGATTCGTAATTTTATTAATGTCGATGATTTTAAACCGGATGCGGAAAATAAATTAGCTTATCGCGGGAAGCATCATGTGCCGGCTGATGCGCCTGTGTTTTTTGTCCCGCGCCGTTTAACGAAGAAAAATGGGGTCATTTACCCGATTTTATCTTTGCCTGCCGTGCTTGAGAAATACCCGAATGCGAAGCTTATTTATGCAGGAACGGGTGAAGCGATGGATGAAATGAAAAAATTAATCGCTGAACGCGGCATTGGTGCGAGCGTTGAATTGTTAGGCGCGATCCCTCATCACGTCATTAAAGAATATTATGCGCTAGCGGACGTTGTATTAGTGCCAAGTGTATATTCAGAAGGCGTGGAAGAAGCGACATCGATTTCAGCACTTGAAGCAATGGGCTCCGGCTCTCCTTTAATTGCGTGTGCAGTTGGCGGATTGAAAGAAATCGTCAATCACGGTGTTGATGGATTGCTCGTAGCGGAGAAAAATGTAGAAGAATTGTCTGACGCAATGATTGATTTGCTCGACAATCCAGAAAAAGGCAAGCAGTTTGCAGCCGCTGCCCGAAAGAAAATTGAAGATGAATACTCTCATTTAGCTGCAGCTGAGAAATATGAAGCCATTTATAAAGCTTCCCTTTAATGGGGAAGCTTTTTTTCTGTATGGTCGTTGTTACCTAATCCTTTTGTTTTCTTACTTCCAAACGATCTTTATATCGCTGATGAGCGACTTTTAAGGCAACGATTACGGCTTGCTGGGACGGTGCCAAATAATCGTTCGCAATCTCTTCAATGAGTGGGCTAATATCTTTACTGAAATCGTAGCCAACAATCATCCGTTTAAAAAAGTCTTGTGCAAGATTCGTTACGAACGTAAACTCTGCATTAATAATGATGTGGCTCTCTTTATGAATTTCAAGTACTATACCCACATATTTATAATTCTCGTACATGCTTGTATTTTGAGGTGCTTTTGCATAGGCAGTAATTAAGACAGTCGACATTCTCACCAAACAACATCCTTTCATTTAAACTATTTTAGTACATTAAAAAAAGCAGTAATTACACGACTGCAATCTGTCTATATTTTACTGAAAGTTATCTAATGGTGCTTTCTTTTTGTATATTATTAATAGCTTACTATGAAAAGATCAAAAGAAAAACACCCGAAAGAGACCTTATTCTTTCGGATGCTTCCTTTACATATAAGTGTTTTGCAGTGCGCTCTTTATATATGGGTTTTGCTTATTTCGATTTATATCCGAAGTCTGGAATTTCTGTCCAGCGCTGGCGGAGTTCATGTGCAGATGCTTTTGGTTTACGATCACGTGTGAAAATCCCTTTTTTGTTGCCTTGTACACGCATAACGCCCTGGCTTGTAGCGAAGTCGGCGAAGTTCCATACTTGTTCTCCGATGAATTCTTTGTATTCGTCAAAAACTTCGTGATTAGCGCGGTAGTATTCAACCTGGAATTCTTCCGTAAACATAACCGGTGCAACATCATGCAAGCCGGCAACGGTGTCAGCACCGTATTCAGTGAACATGATTGGTTTGCCCGGGCAGCGTTTCAACCAGCCGTCAAATTCTTCACGCAGCTGTGCTTTGACGATGTCCCACTCGCCTGCTTCTACGTACCAGCCGTAGTAACGATTCAATGCGAGTACATCCACAATTTCAGCGATGTGGCATGTGTCCGGTGTGGACCATAAATGTGTAACAATGGTGACTGGACGTTTTTGTGGATCACATTCTCTTGTTAATTGAACGAGCGGTTCAAAGTATTCGCGTGCTCCTTCTTCTTCAGATGCCGGTTCATTAGCTACAGACCACATGACGACGCATGGATGATTTTTATCGCGGGCAACGAGTTCTTGAATCACTTGACGATGCTGTTCGTGAGTCCCGATGTGTTCCCATGTGTTGCGTTTTTCACTGGCACCAAACAATGTTGCCGCAAAGTTTAAATGAACGCCGACAGCTGGAGTCTCATCAATCACGACAATGCCTTCACGGTCCGCAAGACGCATAATTTCTTCAGAGTACGGATAATGAGCAGTACGAAATGAGTTGGCACCGATCCATTTCATCAATTCAAAGTCCATTACGTTAACCGCTTCATCAAATCCTCTGCCATGAACGGCTGTGTCTTCATGTTTACCAAATCCTTTGAAATAAAACGGTTTATTGTTGATGAGGAATTGGCTGTCTTTTACTTCCACCGAGCGAACGCCGACTGGCTGTTCATATACATCCACAGTGCTGCCGTCTTTTGTCAGCTCTACTTTAAATGTGTACAAGTATGCGTTCATCGGCTCCCACAGTTTTACGTCTGGAATCTGGATCGTTCCTTCTGCACCGAATGCTTCCGCTACGATGACACCTTCTTCATCCACCGCGCTTACTTTCACATCAGCTTCTCCTGCTACGTCGATTTTGTACTGAACAGCACCGTCGATATTTGGCACGACTGTTACGTCTTGTACATACGTGTTTGGTGTTGTATAAATTTTCACCGGACGATGGAGACCTGCATAGTTGAAAAAGTCAAAGTTCGGCTGATTGCGGATCACTTTGCCGACACCTGGCACATCGCGTTCCACATATTTTCCAACCGGAAGCGTTGTTTCATCAAGAATGTTATCTACTGCGACAGTCAAACGGTTTTTTCCGCTTTGCAAATATCCTTTAAGATCCGCTTCAAACGGCATAAATCCGCCAGAATGTTCCACAACGAGTTCGCCGTTTACATATACTTTTGCTTGATGTGTCGCGGATCCGAAACGAAGCACAATACGTTCGGATGAAAAAATAGATGGTACGGTAAATTCACGCTCGTACCACACCCATCCGACATGATTGCGGATTTCCGCTGTTACGCCAATATCGTTATAAGAAGATGGCACAGCCATATTCATCGTGTCTGTCAATACATTTTCATACCATTTTTCTTCAAGGCCATTGCCTGTATCTAATTTAAAATTCCAGATACCGTTAAGGTCAATAATGCTTCTCGTATCTGTGATGATTGGATATAACATGTTTTCAGCACTCCTTTTGTAAGTGATTACATTTAGATCATATGACTTTTCTCTTTTTATAAATAGGACTATAATTGCTTTATAAGGACACGATTAACACCTGTTCATAAAAAAGAAAGAGGGAAAATATGAGACAGCCGCCAGTCCGTTTATCTTCCGCCCTTATGACATTATTTCATTTAACGAATATGAATGTATTTGCAGTCGAGCGTTCTGGGATAGTGGTGACGTCACACGAACCCCATGTGCCTTCGGGAGGACCCATTCCCTTACAGACTCAATCCTTTCGTTTGTTGAGCGAAGCCGCTTTTCAACATCCGGAGCGCTGTCACTTTCATACAAACGCAGCCAGACTCACCTTTGCGGCAAATATTTTCGATGATGAGACGGCGATAATCGCCGGACCTTTTCTCATCGAGATGCCCGACCTCTCTACATTACGTACGTCCTTTCAGCTAGATGAAACGTTCATCCGCGATCTGCCGCTGATGAGCAGACCGAAACAGCAAAGTTTGGCCAACATCCTGCATCAGGTCCGGTCTTTACGGCAAGCACCGATTTCATTTATTGAACATCATGACATTCCTAATCAAACGGCTGATTTATTTGCAGAGTCTGCCAATGTGGAACTGGTGAATTTGCGCTATGAGCTGAATAATGACATGATGCATGCAATTGAACACGGGAATGCCCAAAAACTGCTTGAAATCAGAAAAGAAAGCGGGATTTTATTCGATTTCTCCGAGCGGTTCCCCAACCGTCCTGTGCGTGCAACAAAAAATATGATGATCATTTTAAATACAACTTTCCGGATTGCAGCGGAGCGGGGCGGTGTACCTCCTTTTTTACTACATCAATTATCGGAAAAATTCGCACTCGCCATTGAACGAATTGACAGTATCAATGCTTTGACGAAGCTCAGTGAGTCGATGGGCGCTGAGTATTGTACACTTGTGAAAGAAAATGAGCTGTCTCGCTACTCCCAGTTCATTCAACGAGCACTTCGGTATTTACATGTTCATTTGAAAGATCCATTTGATGCACAGGCAATTGCGGATTCGCTACGTACCCATCCCTCTCATCTTGCTCGCCAATTCAAAAAAGAAACCAATATGACGATGACCGCTTATCTTCAGCATCTGCGCATCAAGGAAGCGAAGCGGCTGCTGAAAAAAGAGCATTCATCAATCGACTGGATTGCCGGTGCTGTCGGATTTGAAGACGCTTCTTATTTTGCACGTGTTTTTAAAAAAATAACCGGACAGACACCGAGTGATTGGCGAAACGATCGAACCGTATAATAAAGTGAAATTTCTTTGTAATATGTTGAAGCCTAGGTCTTACTGCTCGTTCATGTCAGATAAAAATCTGTCTCTTAAGCAAGTCACCTTGGTCATAACGGCGAAAAAGAAGAGTGTCCCTACCTCGTCAGTTGTCACTGACGAGGTAGGGACACTCTCTTTATTTTATTCTACCGGTGGAACAGCCATTTCATTTTATCGGCATTAGTATGCGTTTTCAAAACGCTCTAATCTTTTTCCTCCTTTCTGAAAACTTGATCTTCGAGGAGGAAAAGATATAATATGTGTGTGGTTTTTTTAATCAGCTAGTTAGTTTATGTACTAAACAAACTAATTAAAGATAGCTTATCATCCTATTTTCTTTTTGTCAATATAAAATCTTTCTTCTTTTTGATTTTTCAATCCATGACTAAACCTTGCAAAAATCCTGCTACAAAGCCGGCAGGATTTGAGTTCTCCTTGTGTACTATACAACGACTGTTAATAAATCGTCTTTAGCGCTTACAAATGAATTCTTTGTCTTTACAACATCAAGGTATTGACTTGTATTCGTGATCACAACCGGTGTTGTCACTTGATACCCGGCAGCTTTAATTTTTTCAATATCAAATTCAATAAGCAAGTCACCTTGCCGCACTTTATCCCCTTGTTTGACATGAGAGGTAAAAAATTGTCCTTTCAGATTCACTGTGTCAATCCCGATATTAATTAAAATTTCTGCACCACCCTCTGATGTGATTCCAATCGCATGTTCTGTTGGAAATAAGGTGGTGACGACCCCGTCCATTGGTGAAACGACCTCACCTTTCTCTGGTTCAATCGCAATCCCTTTCCCTACTGTTTGTGTAGCGAAAAGCGGCTCACTGATCTTGTATAACGGAATGATTTCCCCACTTAACGGACTTCCAATCGTTTCCCTTTCCACACTAATCTGATCTGTGTCGAACTTTACTTTTGAAGAAGCTTTTTCGTTTTTATCTTCATATCCGAATATATACGTAAGAACCATTCCTAAAACTAAGGCAACTGCGATACCGATTACATATTGTAACATCGGCGAAAATGCAGGGATCGTCAATAAACTTGGAAAAGAAAATACGGTCATTTTTACTCCCAAGCTGCCATTAATAGCGCCGCCTACAGCTCCTGCAATCGCTACATAAAGCATCGTTCGTTTATAGCGTAAGATGATCCCATAGTTGATCAATTCTGTCGTACCTGCCAGTACACTTGGCAAAATCGCCGTTGCAGAAAGACCTTTTAAATCTTTATCTTTTGTTTTCAAGAAAATTCCGAGTGCCATCCCGATTTGAGCAAATGGCGCTGCCGCTGCCATCCCGATGATAGGGTCTTCACCAATGGCAAGATTAGCAATGGCGATAGGGATAATCGCCCAGTGAAGCCCCATAATAGTAAGAAAGGTCCAAGCGCTTCCTAACACTGCTCCTGTTAAAAGACCGCTTTTTGAGCTTAGGAATTCGATACCTGCGCCGATTGCCTCTCCGACATACACACCAAAAGGACCGAAAATGAGCACCGTTAACGGAACAATAATGAGTAATGAGATCATCGGATTCACAAACATTTGAATGTCTTTATAAATAACCTTTTTCAAGAATTTATCTAATACTGCATAAATAGCAACAGCAATGAAGATTGGGAAAACTGTAGAAGAATAGCTCATTAACACAACAGGAATCCCTAAGAAATCTACGCTTTTCGCTCCATTCGCTGCTAAATTCGTAAAGCTCGGCTCCAAAAGTGCTGCACCAATGGTTCCACCGACATATGGACTGGCACCGAGTTTAATGGAAAGCGTAATCCCGAGAAATATAGGCAGGAAATAAAAAATGGCATGTCCCGCAGCAGACAAAATCGCATATGTACTGCTTTCAGTAGACATCCATCCTAACATAGTTAAAACAGTTAATAATGCTTTTAACAGCCCGGACCCAGCAAGCACACCTAGTATAGGGGCAAAACTTCCTGAGATTATTCCTAAAATCTTTGACATCATCGACTCTTTTTCTTTCTCTTCTGAAGTAGAATCGTTCGTAAAGTCCCCTAATTTTTTGATTTCTTTATAAAGATCTTCGACGGAGCCCTCAATTTTTATTTGAAATTGTTCGTTGCTTTCTTCTACATTTATAATGGCTTTCATATTTTCCAATGCGGATTTATTTGCTTTTGTCTTGTCTTTCACCTCAATTCCTAACTGTGTTGCACTGGGGTGAAGACTCGACACATTTTGCTCTCCCCCAACGTGTTGAAGGATTTTCTTAGCCAACTGTTGATCATTCATTTAGTGCCCCTCTTTCTTTCAATTCAAAAAACCTAAATAAAATAGAACCTCATACAAGGTACATTTAAAATAAGCCCCATTCACCATTCAATAAGTATCCGACATATAATTCAATCCTATGCACCTTCTAAAGAGAGCCTCATCATTCTGGATAAGATGATTGTAGCCGTGAACGTTTCATTTTCGCGACGAACTCATCATAAAAAAGACTAAAATATCTTTTCAAACAAAAAAACAGGGCTGCCCCAGTCAATTATTCACCGACGTTTAGGACACGACCCTCTTTTATGTTAGTTTAAAATTTCTTTGAATTGCTTCAAAGTATTTTCAACCGTACTTCCCGCCAAGACGCTTCCACACTTCCTCGTACACACGCTTGAGTGGAATTCCTTGTTCCTCAGCAATTCGCCGGCACTCGTCAAACTCTGGCGCTCGCTGTACCGTCTCTCCGTTATGAGAACCTTCTTTTACCGTCACCGGTCCCCACGGCGTCTCCACTTTTATAAACGCCCGCTCGAGCCGGTGTACCATCAATGGATAATAACGCACACCGAGTGTCGTCGTTTCAGTAAATAAAATGTCCTTCATTTTCTCGACTGAACCGCTTGAACAAAGCAACTGAAGCAGCACACCCGGACGATTCTTTTTCATAAAGATAGGCGTGTAGTAGACATCATTCGCGCCCGCCTCAAATAACAACTCCATTACGTAACCGAGCCATTCACCTGAAATATCGTCAAGATTCACTTCCATTTTAACCATTTGATCATCGATATGCTCCTGATCTGGAGGACGCTGATTAGTCATCTGAATTATTCTTTTCCAATGACTACACGCAATACATTCGGGTGATCTTTAAATGTTTTTGTCCCAGCGCCATAACCGATCGCATCGATCGTCATCGATGGCATCGAACAAAACGCATCTGCGAGAACAGATGCGATCGCGGCGCCCGTCGGTGTTGTCAACTCGAAACGAATATCACTTTTTGCGATTGGCACCCCTTTTAACATTTCGAGTGTCGCAGGAGCAGGAACCGGATAGACGCCATGATCAATTTGAATGTTGCCCGTGCCTACAGGTATCGGCGACGATTTAATCGATGTGATACCCATCTGATCAATGAGAATCGCTGCGCCAATAATATCGATAATTGAATCGACCGCACCGACTTCATGAAAATGAACTTTTTCAAGCGGCATACTATGAATGTGCCCTTCTGCTTCACCAATCTTTTTAAAAATCGCAAGTGACATACGTGTAACCTCTTCATTAAAGCCCGCCACTTTAATCATCTCGACAATATCCTTGTACGAGCGGTGGGCGTGATGATGGTGTTGATCATGTGAATGATGATGACTATGCGTATGTTCGTGATCGTGGCTGTGGTCATGGCTATGCGTATGATCGTGGTCATGGCTGTGATCATGACTGTGTGTGTGGTCGTGATCATGTGCGTGGCTATGACTAATTTCAGCTGTCAACTTCACATCAAACTTTGTCGCCGTAATGCCATTTTTCACAACTTTTTTCCACGATAATGTATATTCTTCTTCCATTTGCAGTTTCTTTAATTCAGCTTCCATTTTTACTGGATCAGCGCCCGCATCAAGGAGCGCACCGATGACCATGTCTCCACTCATGCCAGAGAAGCAGTCAAAATAAAGTGTCGTCATATTATTTCTCCCCTTTATGCGCCAGGCGGTGAATAAGCACGGCGTTATAAGCCGCTCCAAATCCATTGTCTATGTTCACAACACTAACACCTGACGCGCATGAATTGAGCATCGATAAAAGAGCGGATAAACCGTTAAAGTTCGCTCCGTAACCGACACTTGTCGGCACCGCAATAATTGGATTTGTGACAAGTCCACCGAGCACGCTCGGCAACGCGCCTTCCATGCCGGCGACACAAACAGAGACGTCTGCGTTTTGAATTTCTTCAATATTATCAAGCAGACGGTGCAGTCCGGCCACTCCGACATCGTAAATACGCCGAACATTGACGCCAAGCGTTTCAGCTGTCACGGCTGCTTCTTCGGCTACCGATAAATCGGATGTGCCTGCGCACACAATCGCTATGTATCCATTTGTTCTCGGCTTTTCTTCCGTCCAGGCAAGCGTCTTTGCGATTTCATTATATTCAAACTCCGGGCATTTCTGGAGCACAAATGCTGCTTTCTCAGGCGAAATGCGCGTCACGAGCACAGAGTCATTACGCGCCCGGAGTGACTCGACAATCGTTAAAATCTGTTCAGCTGACTTCCCTTCACCAAATACAATTTCCGGAAATCCCTGTCTGTTTTTCCGATGGTGGTCAATTTTCACGAATCCTAAGTTTTCATACGTTGACAGCTTTTCCTTTGCTTCTGCTGCCGTTAACGTCCCATTCTGGACCTGTTCTAAAATACGATCGATTATTTGGACCACACACCTTTTTTAGAAATACTTCGTTACATCCGCAGCGAGTCGTACGTACTTTTCGTAAATGTCCTGATACACTTTATGGTTCTCTACATTTGGTACAATTACTTCACCCATCGGCAAGTTGTTCTTAATGTCTTCAAAGGAATCAGCTTCTCCGACTGCTACAAGCGCTGTCCAGGCTGCTCCCCAGGCTGCATTATGGTGGCTTTCAGATACATAAATATTTTTCCCAAATACGTCAGCCATCATTTGAAGCCAGATCGGCGACCGTGCAAGACCCCCGTTTACATAAATCTTCTCAGAAGGACCTGCCAAACGTTCAAGCGCCTCGCTAATTTGATATAAATTAAATGTAATTCCTTCTAGTACCGCGCGAACGAAATGTTCTTTCTGATGCGTAATAGACATTCCAAAAAAGTTCCCGCGTGCGTGTTGATTCCAAAGCGGTGCCCGCTCGCCATTAATGTATGGCAGGAATAGAATGCCATCTGCACCCGGTCCGACGCGTCCCGCTTCTTTCGTAAACTCTTCGTACGTTCCTTGATAGTTTAACAAGTTTTTTAGCCATTCAAGCGCGATCCCACCGTTATTTGTCGGACCGCCAATGATCGATGTTTCTTCTGTAAACATGTAGCAAAACGTTTCATGTTTTTCATTTGCACGGAACCCATTCGCCCACTGACGGACTGCTCCACTTGTGCCGGCAGTGATCGCCACCTCGCCTGGCAAAATGGCCCCGCTGCCAAGGTTGGCAAGCTGTCCGTCCGCTGCACCAATGACAAATGGAATATCTTCAGGTATACCGATGTAGTCGGCAATGATTTTATTTAAGCCTTTCAATATTTCTGTCGGAGGCACAGGACGCGACAACTGCTCTTTTTTCACGTTCACTAATTCAAGAATTTCCACGTCCCAATCGAGTGTTTCACCATTGAACAAACCAGTAGCAGAAGCCATCGAATAATCGACAATGCGCTTGCCAAACCATTGCAAAAGCAAATATTCTTTTACAGACATAAAATAAGCCGCTCTCTGGAACGGTTCGTAACCCGTTTCATTCATCCACAGAAGCTTGACAAGGGGAGACATCGGATGAATGGGCGTACCTGTTTTTTCATATAGTGCCATCCCATTCTCACTTATCAGACGTTCTGCTTGATCACTGCCGCGTCCGTCCGCCCAAATAATGGCGCGTGACAGCGCCCGGCCGTTTTCATCAACACAAATAAGGGAATGCATCGCGCATGAAAAGCCGATACCCGCCACTTGATCTGGCGTCACACCCGCTTTTTGAATCGCATCTTTTAAAACGAAAACAGAAGCGGATGTAAGTGCTTCTGGATCCTGCTCAACGTGGTTTGGCTGCGGATAAAATGATTTAGTTAACTGTTCGGATTCGGCAGTCACTTTTCCGCATCGGTCAAAGACGACTGCTTTGACACTGGTCGTGCCGATATCCAGTCCTATAACGTATTCTTTAGACATGTTGTTCATCCTTTTCTAGTGCTTTGTTCATGCTGCCGCTTGTATAGCCAACAAGATCGAGTGACACATATTTATAGCCGAATTGCTGCAGTCTTTTGGCTATGGCCGCGTGATACTCAAGTACACGTAGCATATCCCCAGGCTCCACTTCAATACGGGCCGTATCTCCATGCGTCCGTACTCGTACTTGCCGAATTGATAACGATTTTAGATAGGCCTCTGCCTTTTCCACTTTTGTCAGCTTTTCTTTTGTGATCGTTTCACCGTAGGCAATGCGGGAAGACAAGCAGGCAAAGGATGGTTTATCCCACGTCGGTAAATCAAAACTACGGGACAGCTCTCTTATTTCTTCCTTAAATAAGTTCGCTTCCTGCAACGGACCACGAATATTTTTTTCTTTCGCCGCTTTCATCCCCGGACGGAATTCATTCATGTCGTCCGCAATCACGCCATACACGATATTATTATACCCTTGCTTGTTCAAAATCGGAATAAGGTGATCAAACAAGCTGCTTTTGCAAAAATAGCATCGGTTCTTATCGTTTTCTGTATATCCTGGAATCGCTAATTCCGACGTTTCAATGACTGTGTGCTTCACGCCAATATGTTTAGCCAGCTTCTTTGCTTCTTCCAGTTCAGTGGACGGATATGTTTCGGAATCCGCTGTAACGGCGAGTACCCGCTCTGGACCAAGTGTATCGACAGCTGCTTTTAGCAAAAATGTGCTGTCCACTCCACCTGAAAACGCGACAACAACAGATTCCATCTCGCGGAGAATCGACTGCAGTTTCCCGTATTTTTCATTTACCATTACGGTTCATCCTTTCTGTTAAATCGTCATGCTGCCAAATCCGCCATCAACGCGGATCAGCGTACCCGTCACAAAACTTGATGCTTTATCAGATGCGAGCCACACGGTTGCTCCCTGCAATTCATCCGGATCGCCGAAACGGTTCATCGGTGTGTGATTCATAATAGAAGCAATACGTTCTTCACTTAAAATCTTTCGGTTTTGTTCAGCCGGGAAAAAGCCTGGAATAATCGCGTTCACACGAATTCCATCTTGCGCAAATTCACGTGCTAAAAATTGCGTTACGCTGTTTAATCCTGCTTTTGAAACGGAATACGTGAACACTTTTGACAACGGTGTTGTCGATGAAACAGATGAAATATTAATAATGCTTCCCTGTCTGCCCTGCTCGATCATTTTTTTAGCGAAAACCTGGCATGTTACAACAATACCTTTTAAGTTTACGTCCATGATCTTGTCCCATTCGTCCATGTCAAGGTCGAAAAACGGTGTTGCGCTATTTGTACCAGGTGCATTTAATAAAATATCCCAGCCACCAGACCATTCTTCAATAGCTGCTGCCGATGCTTCAAGCGATTCTTTCGAGACGACATCTGCCTGAAATGCTTTCGCTATGCCACCTAATGCTTCAATTTCTTTAACGACTTCGTTTGCTTTATCAAGGTTACGGCCGACAATCGCCACTTTTGCGCCATGATTGGCAAGCCCTTTTGCCATAGATGAGCCAAGAACACTGTTCCCTCCAATTGCGACGGCTGTTTTTCCAGTTAAATCAAATAATGTATTCACAGTAAATCCTCCCTATTTCCTATATCTTTTTTAAACTAAATTTCCTTTTTGATCAAATGAAAGTTCTTCCGCTTCTGTCATCGCTTCAAGCTGCGCATGTTCCTGCACGTAGGGAAGGAGTGCTTCGGATACTTCAATTTCACTTACTTCAAGCGTATTTTTAATGCGAACCATTTTTACTTTTGTAAAATCAAGGATGTTGCTCGTTTTAATAGCCGCTTGAATGGCTTCTTTGTCATTCGCAAGTGTAGTCGCAATTTTTGTTGGCGCAACAACTGTTGATGTCAGCCCATTCGCATACGTTACTTCGAGATCCATTTTGTCGACAAGGCGCTGTGTCGTAAAATCGGCTGTGCCGACACCGTTCGCATTTCCTTCTGTCTCGTCTGTCAAGTCAAGCACGAGCATTTTATTCACATCCGGCCCACCGTGCGCATATGGTGTCGGATAACGGCCCGTAATATTCGGATCCATGCCATCACCGCTGATATTTTTGCCAATCTGATCAATAACAAGTACATCAAGCTGCTCGAAAAATAGTTTTGGCAGCAGCTCTTTTGCTTTCACTTGAAGCCCCACTTCTTTTTCTTCAATTTCTTCTGCTGCTAGCACTTCAACGACCGCAACTTTATCAAAGGCATTTTCGACCGTTGCAACACCGAACAACACAGGCAGATGCTCCATAATCATTTTCGCCATCGCCGGCACGTGCACAGCCATATGTTTAAAGCCAAGCTGGTGGCACGCTTCCGCTCCTTTTTGCTTGCCTAGACCGATACTGATCATTTTCATAATGCCACTTTCAACCGGTCCGCGAAAAGCAGTATGCGGCTTAATGCGGTTAATAACGACAATGCCATCCGCTTCAGATGCGTATTTATCTACGTAAACCGGCAGGCCATTTGGCAGCTCGCCGACTTTAATAACTTCCATTGAAGAACGAATTTCAGCACCGGTACTTTCTTCAGTTACACCGAGGTGTTTCAAAACGTCAATTTGCCCTTCCGCTGTTGCACCGCCATGGCTGCCCATGCTCGGTACGATAAACGGATTTGCGCCCATTTCTTTTAAAAAGGCAACGGTCATCGCTGTAATTTCAACAATCCGGTCTACCCCGCGGCTTCCGACTGCAATGGCAATCGACATGCCTGGTTTGATTTTTTGACGGATAACCTCGCGCTCAAATTCTTTTATAAAAACAGCTGCCAGATCATCGATTTTTTGATTATCAAACTTTTGTCTCACTTTCACCATTTTGGGTACAGGAATGTCTTTAACAAGATCTTGAATGATCCCCATTGTTATCTTCCTCCTTTTCGCTCCAAAAAGTAATTTTTAGCATTATCATACCCGATATTTCGTACCATCTGCTCAAGGAATGCAGAGTTATCTGGTGCTTTTCCTTGTTCAACCCATTCCCCGAGAATGTTGCATAAAATGCGGCGGAAATAATCATGTCGCGTATATGATATAAAACTGCGGGAATCCGTCAACATTCCAATGAAATGACTAAGCAAACCGACACTTGCAAATGTCTTCATTTGCTGTTCCATTCCATCAATATGGTCATTAAACCACCAGGCAGAACCTAATTGAACTTTCCCCGGAGTCCCTTCTTCAAAGAAGTTCCCCATCATCGTCGCAAGCACATCGTTGTCTTTGCGATTTAAGTTAAAGAGAACTGTTCTTGGCAAAGCACCTTCTTGATCGAGTGCATCAAGAAAACGAGACAACCCTTCTGCTACATCACCATCACCGATCGAATCAAATCCTGTATCCGGGCCGATTTTTTCTTTCATCGCTGTATTATTATTCCGGATCGCACCCATATGAAGCTGCATAACCCACTCTTTGTCAGCGTACATCTTGCCGAGTTCTTTTAAAAGGAATGAACGGTAAGCAAACAAGTCCTCACCCGTCAGCTCTTCTCCGCTGATCCGTTTGTTAAAGACCGCTTCCGCTTCGTCTTTCGTTGTTTCTTTATACACCATTTTCGGCATATCATGATCCGAGGCACGTCCGCCATTTTCATGGAAGAAATCAACCCGGTTTTGAAGTCCTGCCAAAAGATCGTCGAATGATTCCACTTTCAAGCCGGAAACGTCAGCCAATTTGCCAAGCCAGTCTGCAAATGCAGGGCGATCAATAAAAAGCGCTCCGTCTGGACGGAATGTCGGCGCAATGGTTGCTTTAAATGAATCGTCTTCTTTCAGCAGCTTATGATAACGAAGATCCGATGCTGGATCATCTGTTGTGCCGATGAATAACACGTTTGATTTTTCAATAAACGATCTTGGATCATACCCAGGTGACTGAAGCTTTTCATTACATTCATCCCAAATTTCTTTCGCTGTTTCCGGTGTAAGCAATTTGTCGATGCCGAAGTATTTTTTTAATTCCATATGCGTCCAGTGGAAAAGTGGATTGCCAATTAAATATGGCACTGTATCTGCCCACGCCTGAAATTTTTCCCAATCACTTGCATCACCCGTAATAAGTGACTCGCTCACGCCATGCATACGCATCAATCGCCATTTATAATGATCACCTGCAAGCCAGAGCTGCGTAATGTTTTCAAACGGTTTATTTTCCCACACTTCTTTCGGACTGAGGTGACAGTGGAAGTCAAAAATCGGCGTATCTTTTGCCGCTTTTTCATACAAGTGTACAGCTGTCTCATTATTTAAAAGAAAATCATCCTGTAAAAATTTTTTCATGTTGTGTCCCCTCCGATTTTATGTTAGTGTATTTTTGAAGTAAAAAATTGTAAACCTTTTCAAAGCAACATAATTTAGTTAAAAAATTCATCTTGTTAATTCGTTTACTAAACAAATTAACTATAATATTTAATTTATCATGTCTCTGTGTTATACGTCAATAAACCTTTCTCAGAGAAAAAAACCTATATAATAAAAGTATAATAAAAGAATGTACCTATGAAGGAGGATTATACATGGCTGCCGGTGATGCCGCTTACATTAAAAAAATAAATCGTTCACTTATTGTTCAAAAAATTATCGAAAGAAAGATGATTTCTCGTGCTGATTTATCAAAACTAACCTCTTTAACAAGAGCGACTATTTCTGCTCAAGCAGCGGATTTGCTGGAAGATGAACTTATTGTGGAAACGCATCTTGAACACCACGGTGTTGGAAGACGTCCAATTATGCTATCTGTAAACCGATCAGCCGGTTACACGCTTGGCATTGATCTCGATTATGGGCTGTTAACGTTTGCTTTATCTGACTTGCTCGGTCAGCCGGTGTCGACCCGTACAGTGAAGATAGAAGCGACTGAGTATGAAACGATTCTCCATCTTTTAGTGAAACACATTCAACTTTTTGAAAAAGAATGTGCGCAAAGCCGCTACGGTTTAGTCGGTGTCGTCATTGGGATTCACGGTTTGGTGACAAAAGATGAAATCATTCATTATGTCCCCCGTTTCGGGTGGCGGGATATTCATATAAAAAATGACCTAGAAAAAGCGACTGGACTTCCTATTTGCATCGAGAACAACGCTAATTTGTGTTCTTTCGCAGAACGCGTTTATGAGCACCACGAAACTGAAAACTTATTATGCGCAAGCCTTTATTCTGGAATCGGACTCGGTGTGATGATGAACGAAGAATTTTTCAAAGGGCATGATGGCTTTGCAGGTGAAGTCGGTCATACAATCATTATGCCGAATGGAAAACCGTGTAATTGCGGCAACTATGGCTGCTGGGAACAATATGCATCGGAATCCTCTTTTTTCAGAGAGTTGTCGGAAAAGAAGGGGCAATCAACTATTTCTTATGAAGACGTGCACCAATGGATGCAATCAGGAGATAAAGTCGTCGTCGAAATGATGGAACAATTCATTTATTTTTTAACGATCGGCTTAAATAATTTGATTAATGCATATAATCCGGAAGTCATCGTTTTAAGCAGTGAACTACTTCAGCTCAATCCTCAATCCATTGAACAAATTGAATGCAATTTAAAGTCCACTATCAGTCAATACCGAGAATTATCTATTTCAAAACTTGGTACAAAGGCCTGTGTCTTAGGAGCTTGTGCGCTTGGTATTAAACATTTTTGGGATGTACCGTCTATGAATCTATCACTTATTAAAAGTGAAACGAGCGCTGATATAACAGTTAGCGAAAGGATACAAAATCAATAAAATGAAAGAGCCATCTCTATATTAGAGACGGCTCTTTGCATGTTATTTACTCATCCACTCTGTATGGAATGTGCCTTCTTTATCAATTCGTTTATACGTATGAGCACCGAAGTAATCACGTTGCGCTTGAATCAAGTTCGCAGGCAGTGTTTCTGTACGGTAGCTGTCGAAATAAATAATTGCGCTTGAGAATGACGGTACCGGAATACCACGTTCCACAGCCATTGTCACGACGCGGCGAAGCGCTGATTGATAGTTTTGCACGATGTCTTGGAAATATTCATCAAGAAGCAAGTTCGCAAGGTTCGGATCGCGATCGAATGCTTCTTTGATTTTTTGCAGGAATTGCGCACGGATGATACAGCCTCCGCGGAAAATCATGGCGATGTCACCGTAGTGAAGATCCCATCCATATTCTTCTGAGGCAGCTTTCATTTGAGCAAATCCTTGCGCATATGAGCAAATTTTACTCATGTAAAGCGCCTCACGGACTGCTTCGATCATTTCTTTCTTATCACCGTCAAACGGTGTGACTTCAGGGCCTGTTAATTGTTTACTTGCTTGTACACGTTCGTCTTTTAACGCAGAAATAAAGCGAGCAAATACAGACTCCGTAATAATAGAAAGCGGTACGCCTAGATCAAGCGCATTTTGACTTGTCCACTTACCTGTGCCTTTTTGGCCAGCAGCATCTAAAATGACATCGATAAGCGGTTGACCTGTTTCATCGTCTTTTTTCTTGAAAATGTCGGCTGTAATTTCGACTAAATAGCTATCAAGTTCGCCTTGATTCCATTCTGCGAATACTTCATGCAGTTCGTCTGTTGAAAGATCGAGCATATGCTTCATGATGAAGTATGCTTCTGAAATCAGCTGCATGTCACCGTACTCGATGCCGTTATGCACCATTTTTACGTAATGACCAGCACCATCCGGACCGATGTATGTGCAGCATGCGTCATCGCCTACTTTTGCGGAAATGGCTTCTAAAATCGGACGGACAAGTTCAAACGCCTCACGCTGACCGCCTGGCATAATGGAAGGACCTTTCAGTGCTCCTTCTTCTCCACCTGATACTCCTGTTCCAACGAAATGAAGGCCAAGTCCTGCAAGTTCTTTATTGCGGCGGACCGTATCTTCGAAAAATGTGTTTCCACCGTCGATCAAAATGTCCCCTTTATCCAGATACGGCTTTAATGAATCGATTGTTGCATCTGTTGCGCCACCTGCTTTAACCATAAGTAAAATTTTACGCGGCTTCTCAAGAGAGGCCACAAATTCTTCTACGCTGTACGTACCTTTGAAATTCTTTCCTTCTGCTTCTTGTTGAAGAAATGCAGTCGTTTTATCAGCTGAGCGGTTATAAACAGCAACAGAGTATCCTCTGCTTTCAATGTTTAATGCCAGATTTTTCCCCATTACAGCAAGGCCGACTACACCAAATTGTTGTTTCGTCATACGAATTTCCTTCCTTTCCACTCCCGTTTATTTTTTTTAAAGCAGATGTTACGAATGAACTTCCTGCCTGCTTTTCGACTTATCTAAAACTTCTGATAAAGCATGCCTTTGAACATACGGCAACTTCCGTTCTTTCGTCATTTTTCTACTTCACTATTATTTCGTCAAACCTTATTTGTTTTCCTGCAAAAAATATATCGATTTATGTCAATATTCAAAAAATATATCGATTTATGTCAATATTATCGTGATTTTAAATATGCTTTTTTACTTTTGATCAATTTTTGAAGCACCGGACTTGGATTTCCACCAAGTGTCGCCCATTTTTTTTCATGTCCTTCTAAATCGTTCAGCGTCAAATATTCATAATCATTGCCATCAAACGTTCCATCGCGATTAATCTGGTACCAGAGATCGCCGTTCGGCCGGATCCAATCACTACCAACGGATTCAATGCCCCCGCGGATTTCACGGACAGCAAGCAAGTACTTTTTATGACCGGTCGCATGATACGCGTCGATAAGCATATTTGCTTCACCGAGCGCGTGGTTAAGGGACGCATGAATGCGCTGTTTGCCTTGCTGCGGCGAATAATAATCAGCGGGCAAGTATCCTTTTTCAGCCCGTACAACGTTGTCAATGCTAATTAAATTAAGCAGATAATCGCTGTATTCAGGTAATGCTTTTTCAAGCTCTGGCACACCGAGTTCTTTGCCGATCCGGTGCAAATAAATCACGATTAACTCATTATGACGCGTATCCACATATGGCGCTGTAATATTATACTTTTCCTTTAGCCACGTGCTCGTATATTCTGTTTTCCAGATTACATCTTTTTTTGATTCACGGTATGACCATACATTCGCTGCTGATTGAACGGTTAAATTGTAAAAATAGCGTTCTTTGTATTTAAAATAGCGATCGATGGCTTCTTTTTCAATAAGTGTACCCATATGACGGCCGTATCCATCTTTTGTAAACGGCTCCACAGACCACGGCAGTTTTTTCAATGAGCCATCCACTGTAAACCAGTTGTTTACTTCCTTATAATTTATCTGCTGGAATGTAATCCAGTCATTCAAGTTGTCGGTTTGTTCAAACAGCGGTGCTTCTGCGAGTAAAAACCATTGCTCGCTTATTTCGCCACGGCCGGCAGTCATCGTAAATTCAACACCTTCTTTTGAATGCTGCAATGTATTTTTTTCCGTCAGCAGCTCACGCACCGTACTTTCACGGCCGCTTCCGTACAACTCATTCAATTCACGCGACGTAAACGTGTGGCTTATGACCAGCTCGTTAATAAATTCACGATTGTTCGTGTAGCGGAACAGACCGGCCGGCGGCTTCGTTTCATCCACACCGGTAACATCGTCGTGTACCCGTTCCGGAATGTTTTTCGTCCAATCAACAAAATAATAGTCATCGGCAGATGGAATTTGCACCTTGCCGGTTACGGTCCCTTCACCGCTCATACGCAGCATAACGAACCGATCGCCATTGTTCATTTTCCGGACTTTCACTGTTAATGCAGCCTTGTTTCCGACGTTATAACGATAGTTTGTATCTTTATAAATAAAATCGAGTCCTTCTGGATTCGATTCTTTTTTCAAAGATAAATGATCTGCTTCAAGAAGGAGTGATTTGTTACCAATCGAAATAATTTGCGATTCCGTCATAGGTGCTGCTTCCGAACTTGCCTTGCAGCCTGCCAGTATCAACACAGCTAAGATGAAGTACCATTTTCTCACGATAAACTGCTCCCGTTTCGCCTAATCATACTGAGCAATTTACGGAATCCTTCTTTATAGAAGAAAAACAGTCCAACTACGTATAAAATGGCGCCGATTGGAACGAGAATAGCAAGTTGCCATAATGAATACCATTCATCGATGAGTGGACGGATGAAATAAAGGGGCACAACCATAAATGCAGTCACAATCGCCGTACGGGCCAGTAATCCAATAAGTCTCGCAGGCTCTGACTTATCGAAATCTTTATAAACAAAAATGGTGCAGGCCGTTAAATAATAAAGCGAAACGAGTGAGCTTGTGAGCGCGAGCCCCGGATAGCCGAATGGACCGATGAAAAGCCAGTTCAAAAGCACGTTAATGGCGATCGTAAACACGCTGATCCGGAAGACGATTTTCGTTTTCCCTTGCGCATACATCGCTTTTGCAACGATGTATTGCATCCCCTGTGTTACAATCATTGGCAAGTAAAAAACGAGCGCAATGTATGTATAATGCGTATCTTCAGCTGTAAATTTACCCCGCTCATAAATGAATGACAATGCGGGTTCCCCAACGACGTAAAGACCAGCTGCAATTGGTGAGAGCGTTAGCAATGAAATTTGCATACCGCTGAAAAACGTATTTTGAAAGCTTTTGCGATCATTCACTTGTTCGGCTAAAAGAGTGAAAATAATAACGGCAATCGTCGTCGCATAAATCGTATGCGGAATAGATGATAAAAGCTGCGCGTAATTCAAGTATGAAACAGGCCCTTCTCCTATCCCAGCTGCGAAACCTTTATTAACAAACACATTGATTTGACCGACGACAGAGCTAAGGAGTGCCGGCGCTAACAGTACGAGGAAGGAGTGCTGAAACTCTTTATCGACCGACAAAACCGGCTTCCACCTATAGTCCGTTTTGTATAGGTAAAAAAATTGAATACAAATGCCGAGAATCGTACCGACGATAAAGCCGTAAGCGAGGCTCGCAATGCCCCACTGCTCTGAGAAAAGGAGAGCGAATGCGACACCGACAATCGTTTGAAGCAGCTTTGCAATCTGTGAAGGAACGAAAACGCGTCTTCCTTGCAAATAAGAATCTAAAATACTTGTTAACGCAATAAATGACATGAACACGAAAAAAAACTGCGTAATCGAAACGGCCGTTTCTTCTGTCAATAATGGCATATTTCTGAAAATGAGCGGCACGAACCACGGTGCTAAAAAGAAGCCGATCATTGAAACACCGATAAACAAAAAGAACGTAACATTCATAATTCCGTTCGCACTGCGGTCTGTTTGTTCTGGATTTTCTTTTCGTTTCTTTACATACATTGGCAAAAATACATTATTGAATCCACCTGCAATCATAGCGATCACCAATGTAATAAATGAAAACGCAAGCAAATAGCCATCTGTGTAACTGCTGACACCAAATTGATAGGCTATAATACTTTCACGCAAAAAGCCCGACAATTTGACAACGAGCGCCAGCAATCCGAGCCAGAGCGCTGTTTTTTTCAATGACATAATTTATATATACCCCCATATCTCTTAAATTCCCCTACTTATTTTACCTTATTCTCAATTATCATGCGAGAGCCGGACAGCACAGTGGAATAACTACTCACAATGGGCGAATCTCGCTGCAGTCATTGATCATCTCGTCGTAAATACAGTAATCCCGCCATAGCGTATTTGCTAGGCGGGACTCCGTTTCTATTCTTTACCTGCAACAGGCAAAATATTAATATAATCGCTATAAATATAGCCTTCTACACTCGTCGGAATGTCTGATACAACTTTTGTCCATTCGCCTTGCTGCAAGATTGCAACTGGCATTCTACTTAAATTGTATGTGTATAGAAGGCTTCCATTCGCACTTGTACGCACATTTAAGTCCGTTGTGTTCGTAAAGCCTAATGTGTATTGGCCAAAATCTTTTAATCCGAGTTCTTTGTCGATCGTTCTCATATGACCGCCGACTTTCGCTCCCCAGAATGGATCTGATGCATACTTCACATTGATGCCGTTCGATTTCGTTCCCGGTGCAGCACCGTAAGAACGCCAGTCGCCAGGTGTGAGGTAACCGCCTCTCCAATCTCCGTCCGCACCTGTGAAATATTCATCTGCCAGATGGTTGATGCCTTCTTCTACTGTTTCAAATGATTTTCCTTTTTCAGGATTGTTGTCATACACTTGAATGCCGAATATATTATTGTTGTTATACGCATGATCGCTCGTGCCGTAATCACTTTCATGAATAGCCATTGCTAGCACCATTAAAGCATTAACGTGCTTCTCTCGTTCTACTTTTTTCAGTGCAGCACCAATACCAAGAATTTTGCTTTTCTTTGAAGCATCTTTATATTTTGCATAGCCCATTGCTTCCCGTTCAGCGACCGCTTTCTTAATATACGCATCCAGTTCAGCTGCTGTGTAATTTGTCGTTGTACGTGCCGTTAAGTATTGAAAATATTGATATTCCCGTCCAACGATATGACCGGACGCATTGTAAAAACTAAATCCATCCCAGCTATAATATTTTTGGCCGCTTCTCATAAATGATGGCGCAATACCGGCATTATAAGACGAGTACGTATTGTTTTCAATTCCATAAATGGAATGAACGAGCGACCCGTTTACATTTTGATAGTAACCGCGTCCTTTCGCTCCTTCAAATGGAACGAGCATTGCATCGCCCGGTTTCATATAGTAATCTTCTCCACCAATATATACTTGCACATATTGATCGGTAGATGTGACATATTTCAATTCAGTCGTTGTGTACACGATCTTTGATGCATTTTTCGGATTTGCTGACACGTATGTTTTAGCTGTTTTTAACGCAGGATCTGTGTACAGATTCACCGTCGCTCCGCTAGCCGGTTTAGCAAATACCATCCCGCCATTGTATTTCATATAAATAATTTCCCCGTCTTTTGTCACAAGCTCAGAGCCACTCGTGTCCATCGCCTGTTTTGCCAGATCAAAAGATTCATAGGATACGGCAGAACGTGTTACATTGCCAGCTGCATCAATATTTGCTGTTTGATACAATTTCGCCGGCGGTGGCTCCGGTAAATCACCTTCAAGAAGCCGGTAAATAAACGCCGCTGCCTGATCACGTTGAGCATTCGCATCCGGGCGGAACGTATTATCTGGGAATCCTGAGATAATCCCTAAGTTAACGCTCTTGCCAATCGCAATTTTATGCGTTGAACTCAAGCCATCCATATCCGAAAATGTTGGTGCAACGTATTCTGCTGTCTTGTTCAAATACGCGAGTGCATTGTCAATCATTAGCGCCATATCTTTGCGGACAATTGTCGCTTTCGGATGAAAATTCCCATCCGAACCGCCCTTAATAATGCCCGCTGCTGCCGCTGCATTTATGTATGGTGCTAGTTTACCAGCCGGCGATACATCTTTGAACACTGCTGGGCCGGACGGAAGTTCAAGTGCGCGTGCTAAAAACGTCGCGAATTCTTCACGAGTCACATTATTCCCCGGTCGAAATGTTCCGTCCTCATATCCACTCATAATGCCTGCTTCAATAATGGACCTTAGTTCTGCTTCAAGTTTAATACCGGTTACATCATCAGCCTGTACTTTCATGTTTAATGATGGCAAGATTGGGAATAATAAAACAAGCGCCATCACAATTGAGAATGCTTTTTTCATCGTAGATTGGAACTCCCTTCAAGGTGGTGGCCTATTTTTGGTGATGCTATTATTATATGAAAAAAACAGCCCCGGTGTAAGAGCCGGGACCGCTTTTTTATATTTCTTATTGTGCATTCATAGCATTATAGATCGCAACTGTAAATGCTTCACGTGTTGCATTGTGTGTACCGTAGAATTTTTCACCTGTGAAAAGGCCTGTTTTATCGATGGATGCCATTGTAACGACGCCTTCATATGCCCAATGACTTGCACTGATGTCTTTGTATGTAACGCTTGCTGCTGCTGTTTGTGACATTTTTAGTTCAAATGCACGCTGGATGATTGAAGCCATTTCGTTACGTGTCATTTCTTCATCAGGACGGTATGTTTTATCAGCAAATCCTGTAATGATCCCTGCTTCACGCATTGCTGCGATATCATAAGCGAAACGATATGATTTTGGTACATCTTTAAAGTGGCTCATCACTTCTGGTTTAATATTCAAAACACGGTTGATGATTGCTGCTGCTTGTCCGCGCGTTACTTTCGCTTCTGGACGGAACGTGTAATCTTCGAAACCTGTAATGACTTCTTTATCTGTTAACGTTTTAATTGCTTCGTATGTTGTTTCTGATTTTGCTACGTCTGTAAACCATTCAGGTTCGTTTACAATGCGTTTCGCACCTGCATATTTTGGTCCCCAGTACGAGTTGTTCAATGAAACTAGAGCAATACCATCACTAGATGTCGCATTCAATACCATATTACCGCCTGCATATACACCAACGTGTGAAATACCTTGGCGATATGTATTGGCGAAGAAAACAAGATCGCCTGGTTGTAAATCACTTTTTACTACTGAAGTACCTACTTTATATTGTTGATCTGTTGTACGCGGCAGAGAAACACCTGCTGCATGTTTATATATATATTGTGTAAATCCGGAACAATCAAATCCATTTGGCGTTGTTCCACCAAAGACATAAGGGACACCCATAAATTTTTTACCATACGTCACGATTGATTCTCCGACAGACGCTGCTTCTGTTTTAACAGATGCCAGCGGGGACAGAGTGAAAAGCATGATTGCGGCAATTATAGCAGTTATTACTTTTTTACAACTGTTCACCATAAACCTCCCAGTTTCTCTTTCGTTCTCCATATTTTCTCACTGAAGTAATTGTAGCAAATTTAAACTTTAAATAGTTTTACGTTTCTATTACATTCAAATATCGATATATTACGCTGATTTGACAGCATTCCCTAACATTTTTCTATGAAATTTTCATTTTCCCGTTCATTTATTATGTCGTTTCCTCATCTTTCTCCATATTTATGTAACATTGAAATAAAACTGAAATAAAACTGAAAATTCAAATTATAAAAGACCCGATTCGTATATCTCACGAATCGGGTCTTGTTTTTTATTAGCGTATTTCTTCATTTAGAGCACGAGCAAGGAATGCTGAGAACTCTGCACGGTTTATGTGGGCTGACGGACGGAATGTGCCATCCGCGTATCCACCCGCTATATTCGCAGCAATGATGCCATTAATATACTGATAACCTGTCACTTTCGCCGTGATGTCTTTCACTGTTCCTGATTCCACCGGTGCTACTTTATAGGCACGGGCAATCAAGATCGCCATTTCAGAACGTGTCACAGGCGTGCCCGGACGGAATGTGCCGTCGCTGAAGCCCGTAACAATCCCGGCATCAAGCAAACTTTGCACGTAGCCGGAAGACGCAACGTTTGCGGTCACATCTTTAAAGGATGTGTCACGCACTGCGCCGTCAAAACCGAGTGACTGTCCAATCAGCACAGATGCTTCTCCTCGTGTAATACCTGCTTCTGGACGAACGGTGCCGTCGTTAAAACCTGTCATGATCTTTTCATGATATAAATACATCATGTAGCGGTCATACCATTTTGTTGCGCGTAAATCACTTATTTTTGGTTCCTCAATCGTTGCTTTTAATGTAATAAACGATACTTCGTCCTCTACCCCATTGACAACCGGATGGAAATAATACGTCACCGTTCCTTGCGATGCGTAATCAATCCATTCGTCTCCTGTTTCGTTTTTCCCGACGAGCGTTTCGCCACGGTATACGTTAAAAGTGCCGAATCGAGCAGAAAGAACGCTCGTATCAAATATCACTTTTCCTTTTGCATCCGTTGTATATGGTACATTAATTTCGTGATTAATCGGATTTTTATCAACCTGTACAAGGCCGAAGCCAAAATAAGTATCACGGCCTGCCGCGCCTAAATCAACCGCATTTTTTTGCAAAAGTGATCGAATTTGAACGTTTGTCATTTCAGGATACTTTTCTTTATAAAGTGCTGCAAGACCTGTTACGTAAGGTGCCGCCATTGAAGTTCCGCTTGAGTATTGATAACCGGATGCATTAATGGACTGCGGATAAGTGCTGTAAATCTTCACGCCTGGAGCGGTTAACTCGACTTCTTTCCCGAGTGATGACAGCGGGTCAATCTTTTTATATTGATCAATAGACGAAACTGCAATAACACTTTCAAATTTCGCCGGGTATTCAACCGATGATGTAGAGCCGCTTACAGGTGCTCCTGTATTACCTGCCGCCGCTACAATTAATACGCCTGAGTTATATGCTTTTTGCATTACTTCCTGCAACGCTATTTCGTTCACCGGAGTTGTAATGCTGACATTTAAAATGTCCATTTTTTGTTTTATTGCCCATTCAACGCCAGCAATCATCGTACTCGTCGTACCATATCCGTATTCATCAAGCACTTTAATCGCATAAAGTTTAGATGATGGCGCAACACCGATCGTTCCGAATGTATTGTTATTCGCTGCGATAATGCCCGCTACGTGTGTACCGTGACCGAAATTATCATTGTACGAGTCAGGACAGCCATTTTTGTCGACGATTGTCATCATACACGCGCCACCGGCAATCCGATTTTGCAAATCAGGATGACTTGCACCGATACCGGAGTCAAGCACACCAATTTTCACGCCGGATCCAGTCAATGTGGTGGGTACAAGACTTTGCGTCCCAACCATTTTGTATCCGTACGGAATAGCCTGTGCCGATGATTTAATCGGCATATCATACGTAATGGAGACTACATCCGGTGACATCTCCAATGCTTTTTTTTGTACATCTGTTACTGTAATCGATGCAGCTGGAATTTCTTGAAATATGTACTCAATTGATTCCGAATATTGCTCAAGCAATTCATTGTCCACTTTCTCATCAAACATAATTACCGCCTGTCTACCGTCAATTGTGTCTGCTTCGAACATTGCAGGGGTTTCAATGAAGAAGAAAAAAGCCGCGAAAAGCAGCGCAGGTAGATATTTTGAATTACCTATGTCGATCACCTCTTTCTTCTAAATAAAAATAAAGAGAGGCCGTGTGCCCCTCTTTATTGTACCGTTTACACGATGAATATTCTATTTATATATTTACCTATTTTGCAACATCATAAAGCGGTGATACTTCATATCCTTTGGCATCATAATAGTCCAAAATACCGTAGTAAATCGCATTTGACATGATCTTCATCGAATAATCCGACTTCATTTTGGCTGCATCCCCTGCATTGGATATGAATCCAAGCTCGGCTAGTGCTGCTGGCATATTATTTTCACGAAGAACAGATAAGTCGCCTGGTTTTACTCCACGATCATTTAAATTCCATGCGGCCAACATTCGTGCCTGAATTTTCGCTGCGAGCAATTTGCTGTCTGCCACATACGGATTTCCTGCTGCATAATAATACGTTTCCGTCCCGCTTGCACTAGCTGATGCAGAATTCACATGGATGCTGACGAAAATATTACCGCCATTGTTTTTGGCAAAAGTAGACCGTTCTTTCAATGGAATAAACGTATCAGTAGAACGAGTCATTTTCACATTAAATGGCGTTTGTTTCAATAAGTTATTCACTTGAAGCCCCGTTTTCAGCACAACATCTTTTTCTCTCAGCCCGTTTCCAATCGCTCCTGGATCTGTGCCGCCATGACCTGGATCAAGAATGATCGTTTGACTGGAAAGACGTGAATCGGCTCCTTGAATCGGATTATCTATTGGTGGTTTTACAGTCTGCTGTTCTGTATTACGAAGATAGTATGTACTAACAAAACCAGTTGTGCTACCAGATTTCACATATGTCCAGCCCGCAATTTCATGCGCACCAATAATTTTTATATCTTTCGCCAGCTTCCCTTCAGAAGCATATGATGTAGATGGACCTGAACGGATATTTAAGTCACCGACATTTGTCCATAATGTTTTTGTAAAACTTGAAAACGCCTTTGTGCGAAACTCTGGATTAATCGCACGGGCAAGGAAAACCGCGAAGTCAGCCCGTTTAATGATCTGATCTGCGCCAAAGGAACCATCTTCTAAACCGCTCGCAATCCCACGTGATGTTAATGCATTTGCAGCACCGGATAACGTTCCGCCAAATTTATAATCGAATGCTTTTGAAAGCATTACGGCCATTTCACCGCGTGATACTTCATTATATGGTAAAAACCGTCCACCATCGTAGCCAGAGAGAATCCCTTTTTCAACTGCAGACTGTATGTAGCCTGATGCAAAACTGCCAGAACCAACGTCTTTAAAATTAGTTACACGCTGCGTGCCATCAAGCTGAAGTGCACGTCCGATGAATGCCGCTGCTTCCATACGTGTAACCGTTTTGTCCGCACCAAAAATAGTCGCTGACGATCCGTTAGCAATTCCTCCTTCCGCCAGATAGTTGACTTCTTTCGCTGCACGGTTAGGTACGTCGACAAAGCCTGCTGCACTAGCATTCTGTCCAAAACCGAATAGGGGAACCGTCAATAAAAACGCCATTACGACAAAGAAAAACCTTTTTTTCACCATTCTGCCTCCGTTCTTAAAATTTACCACTCTAGTCTAGCATATAAATATTAATCTAAACACCTCTCTTTTTTTATATTTATCGAATAAACTACTATTTTGTTAGTTTTTCCCTATAAATGTAATAGTTTTGCAACACATGTCATTATCACGAAATAAAGGAACATAATTCCTTGTCGTTGCGTGTTCGGGCCTATCAGATTTTGCCGAAAGAGTGCCCCTTCTTCAATCATGTGAAGAGCACAGCCCTACGATAAGCAGTGCGTGAATTTCGGTTTTGCAAAGCAAAAGACTTTGATTTTTATGACGCCTTTGATATAATTATCCAAACGGAACAAATGTTTGTTTTTTAGGAATGAGGTGAAAAGAATGGTCATCCATAAAGCCTATAAGTTTCGCTTATATCCAAATAAAGAACAAGAAATGCTGATTGGGAAAACCGTTGGCTGCTCCTGCTTTGTCTTTAACCGTTTCCTCTCCCTGTGGAATGAAACGTACGAGAGAACAGGAAAAGGCTTAACGTATCGCGCTTGCTCTTCCCAACTTCCTAAGTTAAAGAAAGAATTAACTTGGCCGAAAGAAGTAGACGCACACGCTTTGCAGTCATCCTTAAAACATCTTGCCGATTCGTTTGACCGCTTTTTTTACAAGCAAAACGAAGCCATTCGACTTCTAACCGCAGGAACTGTGGGGCTCGCCTACTAAATAACCGGCGAATACGCGGGTGATCGTAGGAATCCCCCACTTCAAACAACTCGCAAGAGGGTTAAGTGGAGGGTAGTTCAATTCATGCTATAATGAAGAAATCTTACAGAATTGAAAGGGTGCCATCTACTTTGACGAAGGCGAAAACGCTTTTTCCAGATCGATCTTCTTTTAATCGAGCGGACCTTTTTTCCATTCCTGGTGTTATGCGTGCATCTGACTTACGCCCTGTGCAAGAGATCGGGCCTTCACCAGAGCAATGGAAAGAAACTATTACCTCAGCCATTTATAAACGGCTCACAGTTGAAGATATTAAAGAACGGCCGTACAGCACTGAATACGCTGTTAAAGATGTGTACAAGACATTGTTGAAAAAAGCACCCGCTGACCGAGAATGGGCGGTTTTATTTCGTATGTTTGCGGCTTTTTATTCATTTTCTAGCCTGGCTGAACGTTTAGATGAAGCTGAACTAGACGATGACATAACAGAACGCGCCGGATATGATATCCTGTTTTACTTAGCTGATGAAACGTTTGATGCAGTGAAACTGACCGGTGGCGCAATGCCATTTGCTTTCGAGCCATATATTGACCTGATCCGAACAGATACCGGAAGACTGTTGTCTTTTCCATACGAGCATTTTCCCGCTGCACGTCTTGATCTGTACCGTCTCCTTTGGGGCTCCCTATTCACAAAAATGGACTGGCGGCGTGAAGAATTAGAACGAACTGTTCCTGCTTCCGGCAGCAAAACGATTCAGACAGCCGCCCACATGCATCAACTGTATTTGCTCGGCGAGATGGATAAATTTGTAGACGTAGCTGTCACTGGTCCGGCTGAACTCTTCTTATATTTTACTCACTGGCTTCAAGATGCAAAACGTTCAGATCGATTGATTCCTCTATTAAAAGCATCAGCGGCTCTCGCCAGTGACGGTATTTTAATCATTCAAGATGAGTACAGTCGTCGTTTATTCGTGCGCCAGTTCATTCGTTTAATCGATGAAGATGACCTATCTGTCCGCGCTCCTTCGCTCATTAAAGATCTATATACCGCTTTATTGCCATTCAGCTACGCCTCACTCAGCTACTTTCTAATGGACCGCGGTGATTATGCTGAATGGATCGATTTGCAGCTGCTCGTTGATGCGGAGCTTCCTGATCTTGACCGAGCAGGATTGAAAACGGCGATCAAAGAAGCGCCGGAAGAGACGTTGCCGCTTCTCCATCATGGCATCGCCGCGCTTATTGCCGCGCGAAATCGAAACGCGTACCGGCAGGCTGTAAGATTCAGTAAACGAATGCGGACAATGTACAAAAAATTAAAGCGCACTGACGAATTTGATCGTTGGGTTGACTGGCTGGCAAATGACACGAAGCGGCTGCGTGCTTTTCAAGAAGAATGCAAAAAAGGTGGACTGTTACATGATTAAACTAGATACAATTCATTTAGGGACACACTATGAGAATGAGAATTTTCACATACTAGCGATAGATGACAGCGGTAAACCGCTTCCCCCTGAGTCATGGACACGTCTGCTGTTTGCCAGCCACCGCGAAAGCTTTTACGGTACGAAACTCACATACAGCCAGATCAATGGCGGGAAATCTGTTCGGTTAACGCCATTTGAATGGGTTTCTTTGTTTAAAGCGGAACATTTTAACCGGTTTGCCCGTTTTGAATGGGATGAAGCCGGCCATTTTAGTTTAGCGTGTGCGCCTGTTTTGTACGAAGCGGTGTTTGAAGCAATGCCTAAATTCACAGAATACGGAATTAATTGGCCGGTACCGGACGATGTGCACAATGAGTTTGCGGATTCATTCTGGGAAGAACCCATTTTTAATGAAAGTCGATTCGCATTTATTAACCGAGTCTTCCCTCTTATTGCGGCGCAAGCTCATCCTGGCATGACCGTGCTTGCAAACTCATTCGGCGATCAGTTGACAGCAGATGAACTAAATCGTTACTTTGATCCAGAACGGCTCCGCTCGTATCTTGCGGGCAGTGACCTTGCCGCATATGAACCAGGTCTTCGTTTATCTGAACCGCATGCGGATGATGAATTGTGGCGGCTCGAAGCGGTTTTAATCCGGAATAAACCATCTGAAAAAGTATACTTATTTAATAAAAAGCTTCCAAAATCGGCTGAGCCATTTGAACTAGAAGCGCACAATGAACTGCAGCGATGGCTTCAACTATTTCCCGAACTGAACGAAAACGGTTCGTTAAAGAAATCACTGTCTGAAGCCGAAGCCATTACATTTTTAACCGGAAGCGGTGAAAAGTTAACGGCTCTCGGCATTCCAGTGCTACTTCCGCCATGGTGGGAGTCTGTTCGTTCGGCAGCTGTCTCAGTAGCCGCTGATGTACGCGAGTCGACTAAACAATCATTCGTCGGCATGAATGCCATTTTAGAGTTTGATTTTAAAGTAGCACTCGGCGGCGTGGAAATGAGCGAAGAAGAGTTTATGCAGCTCGCAAGCGGCGAACGCCGGCTTATTAAAGCAAACGGTCGTTGGGTGCACCTTGATCCTGCTGTGATCAGCAAAATTAAAGCGTTAATGGATAAAGCAAAACAGGAAGGGGTTACCATTGTTGACGTGTTGAATCAGGAGTTTTCGGATACAGAAGATGCAGCACGTGTTCATATTCGCTTAAATCGGTCTTTACAGGCACTGATCGAAAGACTGAAAAGCGCTACAGACATTCCGCTCCAGCCTGCGCCTTCTACATTGCACGGAGAGCTTCGTCCATATCAGCAAATCGGCATGAGCTGGCTGTTATTTTTGCGTGAATGCGGATTTGGTGCTTGCCTAGCTGATGATATGGGACTCGGTAAAACCATACAATTAATCGCCTATTTGCTGCACGTTGAGAAAAAAGAACGCCCCGAAACGCCGGCGTTGATTATTTGTCCGACATCGGTGCTTGGCAACTGGCAGCGTGAACTGGCATCTTTCGCACCAGATCTATCTGTCATGCTTTATTATGGGAAAGACCGTCCGCGCGGCGAAGCCCTTTTAAAAGAAATCGCAAAAGCCGATGTAGTTCTGACGACTTACGGGCTCGTTCATTCTGATTTTGAAACGCTTGAAAAAGTGGAATGGAGCACAGCTACACTTGATGAAGCACAAAACATTAAAAATGCCGGAACGAAGCAGTCGCGTGCAGTTCGAAAGTTAAACAGCCGTCATTTTATTGCTCTGACTGGGACGCCCATGGAAAACCGATTGTCCGAACTGTGGACGATTTTTGATTTTACAAATCGCGGTTGGCTCGGTACACTTACACAGTTTCAAAAAAACTATATGATACCGATTGAAAAAGATCATGATGTTGATCGTGTAACGGCTTTGCAATCGAAAATACGGCCATTTTTATTGCGCCGGACGAAAACCGATCCCGAAGCAGCACTGGGCCTTCCCGACAAAGTGGAGCAAAAAGAATATTGTTCGCTGTCAAAAGAACAAGCGGCGCTTTATGAGCAAACGGTACGCGATACGATGGAGCAAATCGGGCAGCTTTCTGCATTTCAACGGCGTGGTCTCATTCTCCGCCTTTTAAATGAACTAAAGCAGCTCTGCAGTCATCCTGCTCTCTATTTAAAAGAAGAGATGCCTGACGATGTACGTGGCCGTTCGGCAAAAATGGATAAATTAATGGAGCTTGCTGCGAATATTTACGAGCATGGGGAAGCCTGTTTAATTTTCACACAATATATTGGTATGGGTAATATGATTCAGCGTGAAATTACAGATACGTTCGGGATCGATGTGCCGTTTTTAAATGGAGCTACACCGAAGCAGGAACGTGATAAACTTGTGGAGCGTTTTCAAGATGGGGAGTTTCCGTTTTTCCTTTTGTCTTTAAAAGCGGGCGGTACAGGACTTAATTTGACCGCTGCCAATCATGTCATTCATTACGATCGCTGGTGGAATCCAGCGGTGGAAAATCAGGCGACGGACCGAGCTTATCGAATTGGACAAAGCCGATTCGTTCACGTCCATAAATTTATTACAACCGGAACGATTGAAGAGAAAATTGATGCGATGATTGAATCAAAACAGGCGGCAAGCAGCGAAATTATTCAAAGTGGTACATTCATCGCAAATCTTGATAATCACGCACTCAGCGAGCTATTTAAACTCGATTGATAAAAATAGCTCCGTCTGAATGCCAGAGGGGCGACAGACGGAGCGGCGGCTGGCACCATTTCGCGGATAAAAGGGGGTCAAACGACTCTTTTCTAGTAACCGGTCACCCCCGGTTACTGTGACTGTACTCGTTGCTTTTCTAACTTTTCAATCCGTTCTTCTAGCTGACGAATGACCGTCAAGGTTTTACCAAGTTGAAAATCATATCTTCCATGACACGTTCCATCCTGTGACAAACAACTCCTTTTCGCTTTTAAATGAGCGGGACAGTCTGGATCATGTCTAATGCAGCGGGAGCGGGTTCTTTCACTTCCGACTGCTTTTTACTAAGAAAACGAACCGTATGAGCGAGTACTTCTGTGACATACACCGTTTTATCGGTGTTATCTTTATAGGTTCTCGTCTGAATCGTCCCGAGCACTGCAATGAGCGAACCTTTCTCGCAATATTTTGCTGTGTTTTCAGCAATACGGTTCCAAATCGTACAGTAAATAAAATCTGTATCTGTTTCCCCTTGCGCATTCCGATATGGTCGGCTGACGGCGATCGTTGTTTGCACGAGTGGCCGTCCATCACTGGTATACTTTAATTCTGGGTTTTTCGTCAGCCTGCCTACGAGTGTCACTTGGTTAATCAGATTAATTCCTCCTTTCTGCTTATTGACTACATCATAAAAATTGAGGAACAAAAGAGCAAATCACCCTTTACTGATTTTTTCCCGTCAGACAGGCCATCTGTTTGTCGAAATAAATCTAATTTTGTTTATCCCTGTCCTAATTTGTCGAATAATCACCTATTATTTGTTAATAAAATGATATTTAACAACTTTATAGTACACTTAATATATAAAACGCTTTCAAGAAGGGGGAACCATTGATATGAAAACGTTCAAGGTTGCTGAATTTTTTTTGGAAAAAGAAGAAATTTCGCATAAAATCCCGTTGAAAGATGGCTTAATTATTAATCGCGAGGATGAAAAACAATCGTGGCTTATTGAATTATTTCTAGATGAAAGCGAAGAATTGTCCATTCGCCGTTTTCATCATATATCGAGTTTAACTGCCCGTATTGCGATTACTGACAGAGGGAATGATCCAGCTATTTTTTCCGTTTCAATGCGCGGTATTCAAAAGCTTGATCATGGAATCAGTGTCCTTTTTGATGCACAGCTCCGTCAAAGACGGAATCATTATACCAAACAGGTACTCGATTCACTTTTGAAACAAGGACTTGAAGGAGAAGAACTGCTAAATACGTTTACGGATACGATCCGGAAACGGCCCGAAATTCCGGAAAAATGAAAAAAGCGCTTCCTTTTTACAAGGAAGCGTCTGTCTCTAATCAATGAATAGTCGTTGATTGTAGACCATCATGACCGGTCTGGATGGTTTGCTGCAACAATTGAATAATATAGTGAATGTCCTGTTTCGTATAAGATTGCGCCGGTAATTCCGTGTCATATACCTGATAGTACAGAAGTGAAGCCAACGCAAGCTCCGGTTCATCGGCAGGACTTAGCTGTTCGACTTTTTTTTTATCGAGTTTTTTAAAAAATCGATAAAAAAACGTGCTTCTGCTTTGCAGGAATAATCATAATTAGTGCCGAGTTCTTCTTGAAGAGCATCGACCGTTTGAATCTGATCTGCTGTTGGCTCTTCTGCAAAAGTTTTCTCAACGACTTCATTGATTTTTTGAGCCAGTTCTTCATGAAAAGATGGATCCGTTTTCAACTCTTCATCGATCTGGTTGTACCAGGATGCTTTATGCTGAATATAGTGACGCCACTCTTTTATAAAATCTTGCGGGTCATAGCTTTCTTCATCCCACATAATTTTCGCCATATATTGTTCAAAAGCAGTATTAATCGACCTAGTAATACTAATTTTTACACCATGTGATAAACTGTTTAACATTGACATTGCCAATAGGTACCTCCTAGAAATGGCATCATTGACTCTTCGAAAATAATAACTCTTATACCTTACCATACTTTCGAATTGGTGACAAAATTTTTATCCTTTTAAAAAAGCATCGGCCGGTTTTTTTATCCGACGCGATGCTTAGTTTGTTAACGGTCTTTATTGTTGTCGTCTTCCATGTCTTTTTGATCTTCAATATCAGTGTTCGTATCATTGATTCCATCGTTTTCTCCCGGCAAGACATCATTATTGTCTCCGTTGTTATCATCCAGAATGCCGTCATCATTGCCGTCATTGTTATCATCTAGAATGCCGTCATCATTGCCGTCATTGTTATCATCTAGAGTGCCATCATCATTGCCGTCATTGTTATCATCTAGAGTGCCATCATCATTGCCGCCATTGTTGTCATCCATAACGCCATCATCATTCTGTACATCTTCTTGCTGATTGTCCGCATCATTTCCCGCTCCACAGCCGACAAGGAGCATCGCTGCGAGTACAGATCCACCAGCTAGTTTCAATATTTTTGCATTCATTTGTAGAATATCCCCTTTCACCAATTACGATTTTTTGCTCTTACTGATTATATTGTTTCCTGTTTATCAGAAGACTAATCATAAATTTTGTAAAAAGGATGTTTCGACTTTGTAAAGATTTGGACGTATTTGTATGACCGTCGGATAGGGGATCCATTTTAAACGGTCAATAAATAAACAGTCTCCACCGATAATCGATGGAGACCGTTTGTTATTTCTATCAAATTCTGCCGAAAGAATACTCCTGCTTCCGTCATATGAAAGGCACAATCCAATGATAAGCAGGGGGCGAATTTCTGGTTTGCGCAACAAAAGACATTGCTTTTTATCCCGCTTTTGATATAATCACTTTATACGAACAAATATTCCTATATAAAAATGAGGTGAAAAAAATGGCCGTCCATAAAGCCTATAAATTTCGCTTATATCCAAACAAAGAACAGGAAGTGCTGATGGCGAAAACCATCGGCTGCTCCCGCTTTGTCTTTAACCATTTTCTCTCCCTTTGGAATGAAACATACGGGAAAACAGGAAAAGGCTTAACATATAGCGCTTGTTCTTCCCGGCTACCCGAGTTAAAGAAAGAATTCACTTGGCTGAAAGAAGTGGACGCACATGCGTTGCAGTCCTCCTTAAAACATCTTACCGATTCGTTTGAGCGCTTTTTTAACAAGCAAAATAAGGCACCGCGCTTTAAATGCAAGCGAAACAACGTGCAGTCGTACACGACCAATATCGAAAAGAAGAATCAGTTTCCTGACGTAAGCATAACCGACAATAAGCTGAAACTACCGAAGCTTGGCTGGGTTCGCTTTGCCAAAAGCCGTGAAGTGGATGGACGTATTTTGAGCGCTACGGTAAGACGGAATCCTTCCGGCAAATACTTTGTCTCTTTGTTGGTTGAAACAGAGACGAACAAACGGGCTAAAACCCATTCATCTTGCGGCGTTGATGTTGGATTAAAAGACTTTGCGGTCCTTTCAGACGGTACTGTCTATAAAAATCCAAAATTCTTCCGTACACTGGAGAAAAAACTCGCTAAAGAACAGCGCATCCTCTCTCGCCGGAAAAAGGCCGCCATGAAGCGAAAATGCAGGCTGTCAGAAGCAAAAAACTACCAAAAGCAGAAATTGAAAGTCGCTCGCATCCATGAGAAAATCGCCAACACACGGGCAGACTACCTACACAAAATCTCAACCGAAATCATCCAAAACCACGATGTGATCGGGATCGAGGACTTGCAGGTATCAAATATGCTCAAAAACTACAAGCTAGCGAAAGCGATCAGCGAAGTGAGCTGGGCGCAATTCCGCACCATGCTGGAATACAAGGCGAAATGGTACGGCAAGCAGGTCATCGTGGTCGGAAATACATTTGCATCCAGCCAGTTGTGTTCCAACTGTGGGTACCAGCATAAAGACGTGAAGAATCTCGCCATTCGTGAATGGGTCTGCCTATCGTGCCACACGCATCACGAACGGGATTTGAACGCCAGTATAAATCTAAAGAACGAAGCCATTCGACTTCTAACCGCAGGAACTGCGGGGCTCGCCTACTAAATAACCGGCGGATACGCGGGTGATCGTAGGAATCCCCCACCTCAAACAGCCATCAGGGTGCTAAGTGGGGGTAGTTCAATCTAGGGCAAACATTAATTCCGCTTCGCAGACAAGCTCACCTTCAACAGAAGCTATTGCTTTTGCTTTGCCGATTGAGCCGCGCAGGCGGGTCATTTCAACTTCAAGGCGCAGTTGATCGCCAGGGACAACTTGGCGCTTAAAACGGCAGTTATCAATGCCTGCAAAAAATGCAAGGCGGCCTTTGTTTTCTTCCTTTTTCAGCATCGCGACAGCGCCTACCTGTGCAAGCGCTTCGACGATTAAAACGCCCGGCATAACCGGATAGTTAGGAAAATGTCCGTTAAAAAATTCTTCATTTGCTGTTACATTTTTCAAGCCTACCGCCCGCTTTCCATCTTCTACTTCGACAATACGATCGACAAGAAGAAACGGGTAACGGTGCGGAATTGTTTCTTTAATTTCACGAATATCCATTTTTACACCCACCTTTTAAAAGAGACTTCTAACGATAACGTCGGATAAATGAATCCACGTGTCAGGCATAAACACCTCGATCGGATCACCAGTGCCGATAATGCTATAGCCAATCAGCGCACCTATGACAGCTGTGATGACCATGGTAAACAATGCTAACATGAATCTCCCGAGGGGGGTGAGGCGGGTTTCTTTTTTCCGCTTCCTTTGTTCAGTCACTAATTTATCCTTCCCCTCTATCTGACCCCATTAATTAAGCCCAGCATTTGATCTGCGATTGAAATCGCTTTTGATTGAAATTGATAAGATCGCTGTGTGACCATAAGATCACTCATTTCTTTTGAAAAATCAACGTTTGACTGCTCGAGCATACCATTTTGAATACCAGCATCTTCCCGCTCCGCTCCAGTAAGATTACGTAATACTTGTCCTTCTTCCACAGCTGGATCTTCCGGAAGTACAAGTAAGTTGTTAGATGCACGCTCTAAAAATTGCAGTTTATCCACCTGTATAATACCCAATAATCCGCCTGCCCGCACAGTCATTTCCTCAGGTCTCATGATAATCGGATTATTAAGTTCATCCAATACCGGATAGCCTTCTGACGTAACGAGCATAACATTTTCGCCGCCAGACGGTGTGAGCGAGAAGGAGCCGTCACGCGTATAATGAACACGTCCAGTACCCTCTTCATTTTGAACGAGTACTTTGAAAAATTGATTTGGTTTAGACAGTGCAAAATCAAGTGTTCTTCCAGTTTGTCCAAAAGCGCCTTGTGTCCCGACCATTTGTGCCTGCGCCATCATTGCGCCTGTACCGAGGCGGATACCATAGGGTGTCTGTCGACCAATATCTTCATTTTCGCGATACATGTTAACCGTCTGCTGATGAACGAGATCAGCGAATGTGGCGTCGCTCCGTTTATAGCCGACTGTATTCACATTCGCTACATTATTGCTCGTGACGTCCATTTTTTTTTGAAGCTGTGACAACGTGTTAACAGCATTGATCATCGTTCTGTTCATGTTATTTATCTCCTTACGTCACTCTGCCGATTTCGTTGGCGGCTTTTTCCATGCTGCGATCATACGCCGTCAGCACTTTTTGGTTAGCTTCAAACGCGCGGTATGCCGTTAACATGTCGGTCATTGTACGGGCCGTATCCGTCGTTGACCCCTCTAGAAAAGATTGCTGAACGGAAAAAACGGCTCCGTCCGCACCGAACGCTGTTGGAAGCGCTGGACCATCCATCCGGTACAAGCCATCCCCTTCTTTTATGAGCGCATTCGGATCTTCTGCATAGGCAACACCTATCTGGCCGATGTCTGTACCATTTTCTGTGATGCGGCCTTCGTCATCTACCATGAATTGATCTGTAGTCAACTGAATACGTTCGCCTTCTATGTCTTGAACGTAAAGACCGGAAGCCGTTGTTAAATAGCCTTCCGGATCAAGTGTAAAGTTCCCATTGCGCGTGTAGCGCGTTTCATTTACTGTATTTTGAACGGTGAAAAAGACCGACTCTCCCTGCAAAGCAAGGTCTGTAGAAAGTCCCGTTTCACGTATGTCACCTTGACGAAAATTTGGGATCGTTTCTTGTAAGTAAACGCCTGTGTTTAATGTACCCACAACCGGTTCAAACGGAAGGTTCAATTTATTTTCAACCGGAATGGACGTTTCATCAATACGCTTTAAAAGCATTTCTGGAAAAGCACGCATGCTTGTCTGATCTGCTTTGTAGCCCGGTGTATTCACGTTCGACATGTTATTTGTTAAAATTTCTGTGCGCCGTTGTTGCGCAATCATTCCTGAAGCGGCTGTGTAAAAACCTTTAAACAACTGATTCACCTCATTTTCAAGCAGTAGACACTGATTACATTATACAATACATAAAGCTGTAATTAATAGAAAATAATGCAGAATGAGACAAATTAAACAGGGCCATCTTTATATCTTGAATGGCCCTGTTTCACTATTTACGTCGTTTTTTGGAAGAAAGACGGTCCATATTGTCCAGCATGATACCAGTGCCGACTGCGACACAGTCCATCGGGTTTTCAGCGACAAATACAGGTACTTTCAGTTCGTTCATCAGGAGTTGGTCCATGCCATGCAGCAAAGCTCCTCCACCCGTCAACATAGCGCCCCGATCGATAATGTCAGCCGACAGCTCAGGCGGTGTTTTTTCGAGGACATTTTTTGATGCTTGGACAATTTGCATAACCGACTCGCGAAGTGCTCCTGCAATTTCAGCAGAGCTTACCGTTAAAACACGTGGAAGTCCTGTCATAATGTCACGTCCGCGGATTTCCATTTCTTCATTGCGCGTTTCCGGAAAGACCGTGCCAATATTTACTTTGATCGCTTCTGCTGTGCGCTCACCGATCAACAGTTTATATTGTTTTTTCACATAGCTCATAATATCAGCATCAAATGCGTTACCGGCTACTTTAATAGATTCTGCTGTCACGATCGCACCGAGTGATAAGACGGCTACATCCGTTGTGCCGCCTCCGATGTCAATGACCATATTACCGCTCGGTTCAAAAATTTCCATGCCAGCGCCAACCGCAGCCACTTTCGGTTCTTCCTCAAGATAAATCGTTTTCCCGCCACTTTTTTCTGCTGCTTCACGAATAGCTTTTTGTTCGACTGCTGTAATTTGTGTCGGGCAGCAAATTAAAATACGCGGCTTGGACAACAAGCTTTTTACATTCAATTTGTCAATAAAGTGTTTCAACATGGATTCAGTTACATCAAAGTCGGCGATAACGCCATCACGCAGCGGACGAATTGCTACGATATGTCCTGGCGTCCGGCCGACCATTTGATACGCTTCTTCTCCCACAGCGAGTACTCTATTTGTATTACGATCAAGGGCAACGACAGATGGTTCATTTAGCACAATGCCCCGTCCTTTTACATGAATAAGTACGTTTGCTGTCCCGAGATCAATTCCAATATCTTTAGATAACATGATCTATTTCCTCCTGAGTTTTCTCTATCTATTTTCTTATAGGTGTTTTATTTCAAAGTTTTATTTTACCATATAAACACGTAAGAATGGATGAAATCATCGAGGAACATTCGGAAAATACGAGAGATTCATAACCATTATAAATCTACATATTTTCCCACAAAATAGAAAAATCCCGCCTTTATGTGGCGGGATGGAAAATTCAATTTACGGATGACTATTTTTCTTTCGTCCGGTTCCAGACGCTATCCGATTCGCAGTCGTTGTCTACCCATCTCAAAAGGCAAAGAAACAACTAATTCAGCTGTTCATGTACTACGTTTCACCGATGATCAAGTGTCTTCCACTTTTCTTTCGTTGCTTCTCCACCGCGTAAATGCCGGATCGATTTATGGTAGTGTAAAATATGTTCGACGCGGGCTGAGAGTTCTGGGCTGAGGCCCGGCAGCCGCTCGGTTAAGTCTTTATGGACTGTGCTTTTTGAGATACCGAATTCTTTTGCGATATCGCGGACTGTTTTGTTTGTATCAACGATGTACTCTCCGATATTAAGCGCTCTTTCTTTGATGTAATCGCGCACATGCACGCCTCCCTCACCGGAACCGGGACGGGCGAAATGAGACGTATCTTCTGTTGATGTGAGCAAGTAGGCATCGTTATTCATTATTTCGGGGCGGTCTCATTTTTAGAAGCCCCGTTCCTTTTTTCTACCATATGCTCATTTCCCAGGAAATATGAACGGTTATTTCCATTGGGAGACCGCTTTTCCATATAGTGAATCGGGGTTGAGCGTCTCGCCATTCTGTTTAACTTCAAAATGGACGTGGACGCCTGCCGATTCATTCATTAAACTTCTGCCAGATTTCCCGATTTTATCACCCTGACTCACTTTGTCTCCTGATTTCACTTGAATATCTGCTATGGACTGGAATGTCGTCACAACACCTTTTCCATGATCAATCTCAATATAATTACCTAAAAATGCGTCTTCCCTTACATCAGTAACTTTGCCAGACAGCGGTGCAATGACGTCAAATTTTTTACCGTTTTCTAGTGCGTAATCAACACCTGAGCTTTCATAATACGTGTCGTTAAAAACAACGAGCGCTTTTTGTTGGTCACCTTCTGTTGCTTTTTCATCATAAAATGACGTTTTAACCGTAACGTCTGCTTCAGATGGCTTGCTCATTTTTTCCTCGGGACCCTTCTCACCATTTACACTGATCGTTGAGTCATCAAATTCTTTTGAAGCAGGTGCTGAATTCGTGACAGATACTTCATCCTTTTCACCATTCATCACTTCATACATCATAAGACTGGAAATAAGTAAAATGGCGCAAGCGAGATAGATTGCTGGTAGTGCTCGTCTTTTCTTAAAAAAGTCTTTCAATTTTGGGGGGAGTGGTTTTTTGCCGCCCTCATTCATGTTCATCACCTCATCACGCATTGTAGACGCGCTTGGGATTTTTTATACATATGCGGCACAATATTTCTTTTAGGTGTTGATCATAGGGAATTTGAAAGGAACGCGTGACAAACATGTTTGGTCTCCATTCTCCTTTTATAAGATTATTACATAAGAATATATGTTCTTTTCGCGAAAAATACGCTCTTCACCTTAAAAAAGGGCGAACCATTCACGTGTGATAAAACACGCCCGGTTCGGCCTTACTTTCAGCCCGCCTAAAGGAGTAGGCCTTCCCATTGGGGGAAATCTGTAAAAAAAACGCCACAAACAAAAGAGAATGCACTGCGATGAAATGGTAAAATCAATATAATATTAACTAATGAGCGGGGTGTCGAAGTGAAAAAAATGATTCGATTATTATCAATTGCGGCACCTGTCGTTTACATGATGGCTATCTGGGCCATGTCAGGTCTTCCGCATGATACGATTATGGATTTGCCGAATAATACAGTGGACCAGTTTTTAAAAGAGTCTCTTCATCTTGTCGAGTTTGCGATTTTATACGTGCTGATTATTTATGCATTTTTAGCGAATGGGAAATTGACGCCGTTTATTAGTTTGGCTGCTGCGATATTTGCTTCGTTTTACGGGCTGGCGGATGAAATCCATCAGGCATTTATCCCGTATCGTTCGGCTACATTAATTGATGCGATTAAAGATGTAACCGGCATATTTATTGCCTTCACAATCGTTAAATATATGTATTTCGAAAAAAATTCACGTATCGGCCGCTGGATGGCCGTATTCAGTGAATGGGCACGTCCGCAATAGAGGCAGCGGACGTGTTTTTTATTTTTTAAAAAAATTGTCTATAGATTCAATAGAAGTACCTGGATAATAGTGTGTCATAATATCAGTATATTTTTTCCCTTCTTTTGCCATACCATTTGCCCCGTACTGACTCATGCCGATGCCATGTCCATATCCTTTCGTCGTCATTACAACGTTTTCTCCTTTAACAAACATTTGAAAATCGGCTGATGGCAGTTCAAGTGTCTCCCTCATTTCACGTCCAGTAAAGCTTTTTCCGCCAATCTGGATTTCCCCGACGCGTCCGCCTGCCGTACGAGCAGTAACAGTACCCACCTCACCCGATTTCGGCAGCGAGACACCTAGTTTGTCTTCCACTTCGGCTCGCGGAATAACGACGTCCTGCTCAAAATTTGGTGCCGCCTCATCCCATGGACTTTCAACACTAATCAAATATGGAAGTGGTGATTGCCAATATTCTTCAGCATTTTCCGTTTTTCCATTGCCTGATGAAAAAAAAGCAGCAGTAATCGGTTCACCGTTATAAACAAGTACTTCTCCTTCTGTTTCTTTCGCCGCCTCTTCTATCTTTTGTTTGTTTTTTTCAAATTGTGTTCCCCATGTTTCTTTTAATTCTTCTTCATCTTTAAATACTTGATCGTTAACTGTATCGGTTACTTTAAGGCCGGCCAGCGTCTGCGTCAACATAAAAGTTCTAGCTGCGACAGCCTGTGCTTTTAACGCTTCTTTTTCAAATGTTGCCGGCATTTCAGCAGCGACAACACCAACCACATAGTCTTCCAGAAGAACAGATTCTGTTTCCTGCGAATCAGAACGTACAACGTCCACTGACGGTGACGCTTCTTCTTTTTGTTGAATTGTTTTTTCTTCCGTTAAAAAAAGACCGACAGCTGGAATCGCAATCGTAACAATAAGAATAAAAAGAAAAAGATAGAGCGCTTTTTTCAAAACAAAATCCCTCCCTGCTGTATAAAAAGGGATATGCATGACTATACTAATTATGACTACACACAAAAAACCGCCTGCGTGAACAGACGGCTTCTTCAAACAAAAATAGAATTAGAAATAAATTCAGTTTTCCACCGGGATCGGCGTATCAACTGCTTCCGATACACGTTCAATATCGGCGCCAAGTGAAGCTAGCTTGCCATGGAAATTCACATATCCACGGTCAAGGTGTTTCAGCTCGGTTACACGTGTATACCCATCTGACACAAGACCAGCAATGATAAGTGCTGCTGCTGCACGCAAATCAGTTGCAGCGACTTCCGCTCCCTGTAAGTCAGATGGTCCGTCAATAATAACGGAACGGCCTTCAATTTTTGCATTTGCGTTCATGCGGCGGAATTCTTCGACGTGCATGAACCGATTTTCAAAAACCGTTTCTGTAATGACTCCTGTTCCTTCTGCTTTCAACATAAGTGCCATCATTTGTGATTGCATGTCAGTCGGGAAGCCTGGATGCGGCATTGTTTTAATGTCGACAGACTTCATTTTTTCCGGTCCAATAACACGAACACCATTGTCTTCTTCAATAATTTGGACGCCCATTTCGCGCATCTTTGCAATCAATGAAGACATGTGCTCAGCCACTGCACCTTCAACTAGTACGTTTCCACCTGTAATCGCTGCAGCTGTCATAAATGTACCTGCTTCAATACGATCAGGAATAATAACGTGATCCGTACCTTGAAGTGTTTCCACACCTTCAATACGAATCGTTTCCGTTCCGGCACCGACAACTTTGCCGCCCATTTTGTTAATAAGGATGGCAAGATCAACGATTTCCGGCTCTTTTGCGGCATTTTCAAGGATGGTTGTGCCTTCTGCAAGAGCAGCAGCTGTCATAATGTTTTCAGTCGCTCCAACGCTTGGGAAATCCAAATAAATTTTCGCCCCTTTGAGACGTCCATCTGTTTCCGCTTCAATAAATCCATTTTCAACACGGACTTCCGCACCCATCGCTTCAAACCCTTTTAAATGTTGATCAATGGGACGCGAGCCAATTGCACAACCGCCCGGTAAAGCTACACGTGCTTTTCCGTTGCGGGCTAATAGTGCGCCCATCACAAGGACAGACGCGCGCATTTTTCGAACATATTCAAATGGCGCTTCAATTAAAAGTTGTTTCGTAGCATCGATTGTCACTGTATTGTTTTCAAATGTTACTTCGCAATTTAAGTGGCGCAACACTTCGTTAATTGTATATACATCGGATAAAGTGGGCACGTCACGAATGACGCATTTTCCTTCTTTAGCCAACATCGTTGCTGCAAGTACAGGCAGCACCGAATTTTTTGCACCTTCAACTTTGACGGAACCGTTCAATTGACGGCCGCCGCGGACGATAATTTTGTCCAAACTGTTCCCCTCCGCGCTCTTTTCTATTATACATATTCAAATCAATGGACTGACGTTCCAGTCTCTTTCCAATGTCTTTGCAAATCATTTCGACAAAACTTATTCAAGTTTACCATCCTATTCCGGTTATTCACAAGTGAAATTAAGCACAAATTGTAGATAATTTGTGAAGCTGTTTAAGTAAACCATCCTTTTTTTATTTTCCCATATAAATGCACGGCAAACCAAAATGAATGATCTTTCACAAACTCTTCTCACTTAAACTTATATAATTTTTCCCAAAAAGGCAAGTACATTCACATATTGATTTTTTATGGTAATAAAAGCGGCAGCTGACGGGACCATATAAAATAGTCAAGAAAGAAATTGCTAACGGTCGAACCAATTGTCGTCGCAAGCAATAAATAAAGAAGACGCGCCCGTGCCATCTGGTTTTTACGAAGTAACTTTTCAAAGCGGATCGCCTGCAGTGCCCAGAAAGACAAACCGATGAAAAATAAGCTCATAATCATGCTAATAAGCGCTTCCTGTCCAAACGATTCAAGCATCGTACTTCCTCCTTTTCTTACAAGTTAATCTGCGATAAAAAAGCTGCCCAATCGCCAGAACGATGGACAGCTTATCTTTTCTTATAGTTTGCCTTCGTACACATTAAGACGGTTAGTCGCTCGTCTTAATGCAAGTTCGGCTCGTTTCAAATCGACTTGATCCTGTTTGTCCTGCAAAAAGCGTTCTGCACGCATTTTGGCTTCTTTTGCACGGGCAATATCAATGTTTTCCGCTTTTTCAGCAGCTTGCGCTAATATCGTTACCTGATCAGAACGAACTTCGAGAAAGCCACCGCTGACAGCGACCAATTCGGATTTTTTGTCGCCCAAAACAAGGCGGACAGCTCCGATTTGTAAGGGAGCGACCAGCGGCACGTGGCCGGCCATGATGCCGAGCTCGCCGCTTTGAGCTTTCGCGCTAAGGAGTTCTACGTTCGTATCCACTACCGGGCCGTCAGGAGTGACGATATTGACGTTAAATGTCTTCATAGCTAAACCTCCTGATCCCTATATTAAGCTTTTGCACTCAGCTCTTGTGCTTTTGCAACAACTTCATCAATGCCACCGACAAGACGGAATGCATCTTCAGGAAGATTATCGTGTTTGCCGTCGAGAATTTCTTTGAATCCACGTACTGTCTCTTGAACAGGTACGTAAGATCCTTTTTGACCTGTGAACTGCTCAGCAACGTGGAAGTTTTGTGACAGGAAGAACTGAATGCGGCGTGCGCGTGATACAGTCAGTTTGTCATCCTCACTCAATTCATCCATACCTAAGATCGCAATAATATCTTGCAATTCTCTGTAACGTTGCAATGTTTGCTGAACCGCACGCGCAATACTGTAATGCTCTTCACCTACGATTTCAGGAGAAAGGGCACGTGATGTAGACGCAAGCGGATCAACTGCCGGGTAAATACCCATTTCAGAAAGTTTACGCTCAAGATTTGTTGTCGCATCCAAATGGGCGAATGTTGTCGCTGGTGCTGGATCCGTGTAATCATCGGCTGGGACATAAATTGCTTGGATAGATGTTACAGAACCAACATTAGTCGACGTGATACGTTCTTGAAGCTGACCCATTTCTGTTGCAAGTGTCGGCTGATAACCTACCGCTGATGGCAGACGGCCAAGAAGGGCAGATACTTCAGAACCTGCTTGCGTGAAACGGAAAATATTATCGATAAAGAACAATACGTCTTGTCCTTGATCATCACGGAAATATTCAGCCATTGTCAAACCTGTCAAGGCAACGCGCATACGTGCACCTGGCGGCTCATTCATTTGACCGAACACCATCGCTGTTTTCGCAATAACACCAGAATCGCTCATCTCATAGAAAAGGTCATTTCCTTCACGAGTACGCTCACCAACACCTGCAAATACGGAAATACCACCGTGTTCTTGTGCGATGTTGTTGATCAATTCTTGAATTAATACTGTTTTACCTACGCCGGCACCACCGAAGAGACCAATTTTACCACCTTTAATGTAAGGGGCAAGAAGGTCAACAACTTTAATACCTGTTTCCAAAATTTCAGTTTCTGTTGAAAGCTGGTCAAACGTAGGTGCCAGACGGTGAATCGCGTCGCGGCGTACATCCGCCTCAATTGGTTCTGCTAAGTCGATTGTCTCACCTAATACGTTAAATACGCGGCCGAGTGTAAGGTCACCAACCGGCACGGAAATCGCTCTGCCTGTATCAATTACTTCCTGGTTACGTTGAAGGCCATCTGTTGATGCCATCGCGATTGCGCGGATGGAATCATCGCCAAGGTGCGTTGCTACTTCTAGCGTCAGTTCAGAAGCTTTTTCACCCGCTTCAGCGCCGATTTGCACTTTCAAGGCGTTATAAATGGCAGGAAGTTGACCGTTTTCAAACTTAACGTCAACGACCGGACCCATGACTTGAAGAACGCGTCCTCTGTTCATCTTTTTCCCTCCTGTTTTACTAAATATATAGTGAGCAGGACAAAGCCTACCCACCCTTTTCTTCTATTCGAGTGCTGCTGCTCCGCCAACAATCTCCGTAATTTCTTGCGTGATTGCTGCCTGGCGCGCACGGTTGTATTGAAGTGTTAACGAGCGGATAAGCTCTTTCGCGTTATCCGTTGCATTTTGCATAGCGGTCATACGCGCAGCGTGCTCACTCGCTTTCCCATCAAGAAGGGCTCCGTAGATCAAGCTTTCTGCATATTGCGGAAGCAAGACTTCAAGAATTTCTTCTGGAGACGGTTCAAATTCATATGAAGAAAGACGGCCGCCAGATGATTGAATATCAGTCAAAGGCAAGACCTTTTTCTCCGTTACGTCCTGCTGAATAGCATTGACGAAATGGCTGTAATACATGTAAAGCTCATCATACATACCTTCAGAAAACAAATCGACGGTTTTACGTACAATCTCTTTTACATCTGCAAAAGATGGCTGATCTGGAAGACCTATAGTACTTTCAATGGCTTCAATGCCGCGTATGCGGAAAAAATCCCGGCCAACGCGTCCAAGCGCAATGACTACGTACTCATCTTTTGACGTATGACGTTCTTGAATTTTTTTATAAACCGAACGTAAAATGCTGCTATTATAGGCTCCCGCCAAACCGCGGTCCGATGTAATCACAAGGTACCCGGTTTTTTTAACGGGGCGGGAGACGAGCATCGGATGTCTTACATCTTTACTGCCGAGGGCAATTGACGCTACTACTTCTTGAATTTTGTCCATGTAAGGAACGAATGACTTTGCGTTCGATTCTGCACGGCTTAATTTAGAAGCAGATACCATTTGCATGGCTTTCGTAATCTGACTCGTCTTTTTTGTCGATGTAATACGTGTTTGTATATCGCGTAACGATGCCACTTTCTCTCACCACCCTTTTTGTGTTAGATGACGCAGACAAGAGCGGACGTCCGATTGACGGTACCGCCCTCATTCTGCTTTTTATTCGGATTTCACAAACGATTTTTTAAACTCACTGATTGCCGCTTTTAACTCATCATCAGACGGAAGTTCTTTCGTTGTGCGAATATGATCATACACATTTGTGTGGTTTTTATCGAGCCAATGCAACAGTTCATCTTCGAAACGAGTAATATCAGAAACCGGAATATCATCAAGATGGCCGCGTGTCAATGCATAAAGAATAACAACTTGGCGCTCAACTTTAAGTGGTTTATTCAAATCTTGCTTCAATACTTCAACTGTACGGGCACCGCGATTCAATTTTGATTGTGTAATCGCATCAAGATCTGAACCGAACTGTGCAAATGCTTCAAGCTCACGGTAGGCAGCAAGGTCAAGACGAAGTGTACCTGCTACTTTTTTCATCGCTTTAATTTGTGCTGAACCACCAACACGTGATACAGAAAGACCCGCGTTAATCGCTGGACGTACGCCAGAGAAAAACAAGTCAGACTGTAAGAAGATTTGTCCGTCTGTGATTGAGATAACGTTCGTTGGAATATAAGCAGAAATGTCACCTGCTTGTGTTTCAACAAATGGAAGTGCTGTAATCGAACCTGCACCGAGAGTATCGTTCAATTTTGCTGCACGCTCAAGTAAGCGAGAATGCAAGTAGAAGACGTCACCAGGGTAAGCTTCACGACCTGGAGGACGGCGAAGAAGAAGAGAAAGCTCACGGTAAGCTGCTGCTTGTTTTGAAAGATCATCGTATACGATCAAAACGTGCTTGCCGTTAAACATAAATTCTTCCGCCATTGAAACGCCTGTGTACGGTGCAAGGAACAACATTGGTGCCGGTGATGACGCTGATGCTGTTACAACGATTGTGTAATCAAGCGCACCATGTTTACGCAGTGTTTCAACTGCATTACGTACTGTTGATTCTTTTTGGCCAATTGCCACATAGATACAAACCATATCTTGATCACGCTGGTTCAAGATTGTATCGATTGCTACTGTCGTTTTACCTGTTTGACGGTCACCGATAATTAACTCACGCTGACCACGGCCGATTGGCACAAGAGCGTCAATCGCTTTAATTCCCGTTTGCAATGGTTCATGAACTGATTTCCGAGCCATTACGCCTGTTGCCGGGCTTTCGATTGGACGTGTTTTTGTTGTATTGATCGGACCAAGACCATCGACTGGCTGGCCAAGAGAATTTACAACGCGGCCGATTAGCTCTTCGCCAACCGGTACTTCCATGATGCGGCCTGTACGGCGCACTTCATCGCCTTCTTTGATACCTGTGTAAGGACCAAGAATAATAATACCCACGTTGTTTTCTTCCAAGTTTTGAGCCATACCCATAATACCGTTTGAGAACTCAAGAAGTTCTCCCGCCATTACGTTGTCGAGGCCATGAGCACGTGCGATACCGTCCCCAACCTGGATGACTGTACCGACGTCGCTAACGGTCATATCGGACTGGAAGTTTTCAATTTGCTTTTTTATCAGCGCACTGATTTCTTCAGCTTTGATGCTCATGCATGTCACCCCTTAATTTTTTAGAAGCAAACGGCTTCTTTTTAAATTTATAAATTTGTCGTTAATTTCTTTTCAATACGGTTTAGTTTACCGCGTAAACTATCATCGTAAATACGGTTGCCGATTCGAACTTTCAAACCGCCCAAAAGGTCCGGGTCTACCACATTTTTGATGCGTAATGTTTGCTTGCCGACTTTACGGGCAAAAACAGAGGAAATCGCTGTTTCTTCTGCAGGCGAAAGCGAGCGTACAGAAAAGACGATTGCTTCCGCAGTGCCGCTTTTTTCATTGGCTAATTGCAGATATTCATCACAGACAACCGTCAGTTCGTTTGTACGGTGGCGCTGCACGAGCAGTGTCAATGTATTGACAACAGGTGCTGAGGCCTTCGCAAAAGCGGATTGAATCAGCACCTGCTTGTTTTTGACAGAAAGTTTTGGTGATTCAAGAACAGCAAACAGGTCCGGATTCTCATTCAAAACTTGTTTTACCACACCAAGTTCCTGCTCGATTTCCGCTGTTTTACCCTGCTCATCGGCAAGCTCATAAAGCGCTGTCGCGTAGCGTTTTGCCGCTCCGGAATTACTCATCGCCCTTCCCCTGCCTCTTTAATATAATCATTAATCATTTTTTCCTGATCTGCTGCTGAAAGTTCTTTTTCAATCACTTTCGATGCAATCATAACAGAAAGTGAAGCCACTTGCTCACGAAGCGCGTCCATTGCTTTATCGCGCTCTTGAGCGATTTCAAGCTTCGCTGTTTCTTTTAGACGGGCCGATTCGGCACGAGTTGCTGCCAGAATGTCCGATTTTTGTTCTTCTGCCAATTTCTTAGCATTTTCAATCGTGTTTTGTGCTTCAGCGCGGGCTGCTTTCACATCATTACGCGCCTGCTCCAATAACTGATTTGCTTCGGTACGGCTTTTTTCCGCCTCTTTGATTTCAGATTCAATAAAATCTGCACGCTGCTGCATAATGCCCATAAGCGGTCCCCATGCAAACTTCTTCAGCAGTGCAAGCAAAATAATAAACATAATCAATTGGAAAAAGACATCACCGGTATTAAAGCCGGCACCTGATCCAAGTACAAATGAATTTGTTGTCACGATTTTCTCACTCCCTTCAACAGGTTCATTCCCAGCTGGGAAAAACAATGCATTCCTTTTTTTACATAAAGGAATGGCGAAGGTTCGCATTAGAATGTGATCTTCGCCATACAGAAGGCCAGCCGGATTTGACTCCGGGGCTTTTCCTATCCTTGATCTGCTTGAACCAACACAAATGATCGGAGTCCCTGCCGGCAGCCATACGATGACGAGCCGAGCAGGGGAGATCACTTGCCATTTTTTGTTATCTTCAGGTCAACTTTTATATGTAGCAAGATAAAGACGCTGCTGTCTATTTCATGAATCAGCTTAAAAAAGCGCCTTTCCAGCTTTTTACTGACCTTGTGCCATGAACGCGATAACAACCGCGATAATTGGAATCGCCTCAACAAGAGCTACCCCGATGAACATGATTGTTTGAAGAGTGTTACGTGCTTCAGGCTGACGAGCTACCCCTTCAATTGTTTTTGAAACGATAAGACCGTTACCGACACCGGCACCAACGGCCGCTAAACCAACTGCAATTGCTGCTGCTAATATACCCATTGTAAATTTTTCCTCCTTATTTTTAAAAGCTTAATTTACTCAGAAAATGTTTATTCATTGCTGAGCAGCTAATTATGATTAATGGTCGTGGCTCACTTTATGTGAGATGTAAACCATCGTTAACATTGTAAAAATAAATGCCTGTATGGCACCGACAAACAACGAGAAGCCTTGCCATGCAAGAGTCGGCAGAATGGCTGCCAAATGACCGCCCACACCGACTGCCAGTGAACCTGACAGCAAGGTAAGCAAAACCTCACCAGCAAAAATGTTCCCATAAAGCCGCAGGCCTAACGTCAGCGTATTGGCAAACTCTTCAATCAATTTTAGCGGCAACATAAAAGACATTGGACGGAAAAAATCCTTTCCGTACTCTGAGAATCCTTTCATACGGACCGCATAAAAATGGGTCAGCCCTACTACCATAACGGCAAGTGTCATTGCGACAAGCGGATCAGCTGTCGGCGATTTCCACCATAAGTAATCGTTGTAGACGACTGAGAACGGAAGGCCAAGCATATTGGAAACAAAAATGTACATAAGCAATGTGATTCCAAGAATGTGGAATTGACCGCCTGTCTTCCAGTCCATATTGCTTTTTATAATTCCTTTAACAAAATCCATTACCCACTCAATAAAGTTTTGCATTCCTGTCGGCTTTATAGCCAGTGTGCGTGTGGAAACAAACGCAATCAGAAACACTATTACGCTGGCAATTGTTATCATTAACACATTGGCCAGGTTAAAAGTCAGTGTCAGCCCGAATAAATCGAGATCGACTAATGGAGATTTGTGATGCAAACTATTTCACCTCTTTCCGGTTCATACGTTTTATATAGTGCTGGATTCCAAAATCTATCATAATCACTGCATAAGCAGCCATTAATCCCAAAGTGGTACTGATGATGTGAAACTGTTCAGGGTTTCGGAGGGCAATGATCGCTGCCAATGCGGCAGTAGCGATTCGCATAGATGTACCTAGCCTCGGCGGTTTTTGTTCACCTTCAACCGCGAAGCTAAAGCTCAAGATCCGCCTTGATATAAGCCAATGATTGCACATGCTTAGTACAGTACCGAGGATTAACCCCCCATAAATGCTTTGTGCTGACGTAAAACCCCATCCGAGAAAAAATAGTGAAAGAAGATAAAATAAATACTTTCTCTGCCTTCTGATGGAATGCTGGAGTTCTGACATAAGTGGCTAGTCTCCTGAGTTGAAATAGTTAAGTGTACGGAACATTGCATAAACACCCGTTGAGAGGCCTGCCAGCAGTCCGATAATTAAAAAGAGAGGTATTGTGTTCAAATGTTTGTCAAGAGCAAGACCCCCGAAAATCCCAATCAGCATTGAGCCGGCAAGCTGAGCTAAAATAGTACTGTAAATTGCCATTGCCCGAAACGGCCGATTTTTGTTCATTTTACACCTCTCTGATCCGACTGATTGCACAAAGATCCGACTAATTGCACAAAAAAACGACAGAAAAAACGGTTACACAACGTACAAATTCCATTCTCCGTACCCTTTGTTAGAATACAATAACCCATTTTTAATGTCAATGTGTTGAGAACGAAAACCTCAGTAAATAACAATGAATTCACAAAATGCTCAAACTTTTTTCAGTTTTTTCCGAACAATGATTTTAATACAAAAGAAAGTCATCCGTAAATAACGGACGACTTTCTTCATTTATTTCACTTCAAAACGCTCTGGTGCATCTGGGGCTGCTTTAAAATAGTAGCGGATCGCATCACAAATTCGACGCGATGCTTCACCGTCACCGTATGGATTAGACGCTTTCGACATTTTTTCATAGGCCGCCCCGTCTGTTAACAATTCTGATGCAAGCGAGTAAATAGTCTCTTCATCTGTACCCGCCAATTTCAATGTGCCGGCCTCAATACCTTCCGGACGCTCTGTCGTATCACGTAAAACGAGAACTGGAACACCAAGGGACGGTGCTTCTTCCTGCACGCCGCCTGAATCTGTCAATATGATATGGGCCCGCTCAGCAAAGTTGTGGAAATCAATCACATCAAGTGGTTCAATTAAATGAATACGCGGATCATTCCCTAAAATCGAATCGGCCGTTTCTCGCACGACCGGATTTAAATGAACCGGATAAACGACTTGAATATCATCGTGATCGTTCACAAGGCGTTTAATCGCACGGAACATGTTTTTCATCGGTTCGCCGAGATTTTCACGACGATGAGCCGTCATTAAGACGAGACGATCCGTCCCTAGTTTCTCAAGCACTTCGTGTGTATACGCTTCTTTAACCGTTGTTTTCAACGCATCGATCGCCGTATTACCGGTAACGAAAATCGCTTCCTGTTCTTTATTTTCGTTTAGTAAGTTTTGTTCTGACTGCGCTGTCGGTGAAAAATGAAGGTCGGCCATCACACCTGTGAGCTGACGATTCATTTCTTCCGGAAACGGTGAATACTTATTCCACGTACGAAGACCCGCTTCTACGTGACCAATGGCAATCTGGTTATAAAATGCCGCAAGACCGGCGACAAAAGTTGTCGTTGTATCACCGTGAACGAGGACGATATCCGGTTTAACTTCTTTCATCACCTTGTCTAAACCTTCAAGACCCCTTGTTGTTACATCGATCAGTGTTTGACGGTCTTTCATAATGTTCAAGTCATAATCCGGTGTGATGTTAAAAATATCGAGCACCTGGTCAAGCATTTGGCGGTGCTGTGCTGTAACCGTTACGATCGCTTCAAATTCATCTGGACGGTTTTTCAGTTCTAGAACGAGCGGTGCCATCTTAATCGCTTCCGGCCGTGTGCCGAAAATCGTCATGACTTTAATCGGACGATCCATTATTTCTCCACCTGCTTCTTTTTATTTTGTTCCGAATAAACGGTCGCCTGCATCGCCAAGACCTGGCACGATGTAGCCTTTTTCGTTTAATTTTTCATCGAGCGCCGCAATATAAATATCTATATCCTGATGCGCTTCCTTAAGTGCATCGACACCTTCCGGTGCAGCGATTAAACACATAAATTTAATGCTCTTCGCGCCACGTTTTTTCAGCGAGTTAATCGCTTCAATCGCCGATCCCCCTGTCGCAAGCATTGGATCAACGACAATGAAATCCCGCTCTTCAATATCTGTCGGCAATTTGACGTAATATTCAACAGGCTGCAATGTTTCTGGATCGCGGTATAAGCCTATATGGCCGACTTTTGCCGCTGGAATAAGTTTTAACACACCGTCCACCATGCCGATACCCGCACGCAAAATGGGGACAATCCCGATTTTTTTGCCGGCAAGCACTTTCGCCTTTGCATCGCACACCGGTGTCTGCACTATTACTTCTTCTAATGGAAGGTCGCGTGTAATTTCATACGCCATTAATGTTGCCACTTCATCTGTCAATTCACGGAAATCTTTTGTACCTGTTTCTTTATCGCGGATCATCGTCAGCTTATGCTGAATTAGCGGATGATCGAATACATATACTTTGCTCATATGTTCACTCCTTATTGTACGCTCATTCAAGGCCATCCCTATTTTACTTGAAAAGAGTTTAGGGGGCAACAAATTGAAAGGACCCTCAAGAAATGGGCCTTTTTGTGAATCGTATTTAATGAACGTGAGCAACCAGCTGTCAGACTGCGAATAAATGTAAATAAACCGCCAGCAAGTTGCCAGCGGTTCGTTCTATTTATTACACTTCTTGATAAAGTGCGTATTTCGAAGTCAATGCTGCTACGCGCTCAGCTGACTCTTTCAATACCGCTTCATCTTCATGGTTTTTCAATGTTTTTGCAATGATTGAAGCTACTTCGTCCATCGCGTTAAGATCAAAGCCACGTGATGTCACTGCTGCTGTACCGATACGGACACCGCTTGTGACAAATGGACTTTCTGGATCGTAAGGAATAGTGTTTTTATTTACCGTAATACCCACTTCATCAAGAACCGCTTCCGCTACTTTACCTGTCAGGCTAAGTGAGCGAAGATCGATCAATAATAGATGATTGTCTGTGCCACCTGAAACGATATCAATTCCTTCCTTAGATAAACCAGACGCTAAACGGCTCGCGTTGTCGATCACGTTTTGTGCATATGTTTTGAAGCTGTCTTCAAGCACTTCGCCGAATGCAACCGCTTTGGCCGCGATGACGTGCATAAGCGGTCCGCCTTGAATACCAGGAAAAATCGATTTGTCGAGCTTTTTGCCGAACTCTTCACTGGACAAAATCATCCCGCCACGTGGTCCACGCAATGTTTTATGCGTTGTCGTTGTAACAAAATGAGCGTAAGGAACTGGACTTTGGTGAAGACCGGCTGCAACGAGACCGGCAATGTGTGCCATATCCACCATTAAATACGCCCCTACTTCATCAGCGATTTCACGGAATTTAGCGAAATCAATCGCACGTGGGTATGCACTTGCACCAGCTACGATCAATTTCGGTTTATTCTCAAGCGCTTTTTGACGAACATCTTCATAATCGATTACTTGCGTGTCTTTCGTTACACCGTACTCAACGAAATTGTATTGCACACCACTGAAGTTAACAGGGCTTCCATGAGTCAAGTGACCGCCGTGAGATAAATTCATACCAAGAACCGTGTCACCTGTTTCCAAAATCGTGAAATAAACCGCCATGTTCGCTTGTGCACCTGAATGCGGCTGAACGTTTACATATTCTGCACCAAAAATTTCTTTCGCACGATCACGCGCCAAATCTTCCACAACGTCAACATGCTCGCAGCCGCCATAGTAGCGTTTGCCGGGGTAGCCTTCTGCATATTTGTTTGTCAATACTGATCCTTGCGCTTCCATTACTGCTTCAGATACGAAGTTTTCAGAAGCAATTAATTCAATTTTCGTTTGCTGGCGTTTCAGTTCATCCTCAATTGCTGCAAATACAGCCGGATCTTGCGTTTGAATTTTACTCATCATCGTTCCCCTTTCCAATCTATTAATTCAAAATAGTATTTACGGATATCTGTTAAAAAATTCTCTTTCATTCTAACATGTTTTCCGAATCTTTCAACCGTATTTTATGCTTTTTTACGGTTTTCGGGTAAAAAAATAGCTGTCTTTATTAAAAAAGACAGCAAATTCTTAACATTCATCAGTAATTGAATCAATTATATTCGTTTTTTCATAAATAGCCCGAGGTCCTCCAATCAACTTCGGCCGCGTTTTTGCCATCGTCACATGAGCCATGCCGACGCTGTTTCTCGACGTGCGTACCGGCACTGCCACATGCTTCAAATGCATACCGATGAACGTGTCGCCTATATCAATCCCGCCATCTGCTTTCACAAACTCAACGAGCACATGGTCTTTTTGATTAAACGCATACGCCGCCATCGCTCCGCCTGCTGTCCGCACCGGAATCGCAGCGACTTCATCGTAACCGAACTTTTCTGCCACTGTACGCTCGATGACAACAGCTCTGTTCAAGTGCTCGCAGCATTGAAACGACAGATGAACGCCTGTCTGCTTTGCAAATGATTCAAATACTTCATATAAAACAGCAGCTGCTTCATCTGTGCCAGCCGTCCCAATCCGGCCGCCTGCCACTTCCGATGTTGAACAGCCGATCAGAAACAATTGACCCGCTTTAAACTGTGCCTGTTCTTGCAGTTCGGTCAAAAGGACTTGAAGTTCCTCTTTCCACTGAGTAGCTACTTTCATTTGTAGCGCTCCTTTCATGCTTTCCTATTTGTCCCGCATTAATAGGCAGTAAGACCTCTACTAAATGAAGTTTCTCTTTATATTTTCTCATATTCCTTTTAAAAGTTACAATTTAAAGCGTGTAATGACAGACTTCAGCTCCATTGCCTGTTTCTGCAGATGCTGGCTTACATTACCGATTTCACCGATGACATCCGACTGATCTGCTGCAGCATTGGTTACTTCATTCGCGCCCGCTGATGTTTCTTCTGCAATCGCTGCTACCTCCTGTGACTGTCTAGATGTTTGCTCGATTTTCACCATTTGCTGATCAACAAGGTTGGCGATTTCTTCAACGGCTCCTGCCATACTGGTAATTTTGCTGCTTATTTGTCCCACTGCTTCTTGTGCAGATGCCCCTTTCTTTACTCCCTCACCGGCTGCTGCCGCCTGCGCAGTAATTTTCTGGACGACGTGGTCGACTTCTTCTTGAATTTTCTTCACAAGATCAGAGATGCTTTGGACAGCTGTCGCGCTTTCATCAGCAAGCTTTCTCACTTCTTCTGCCACGACTGCGAATCCTTTCCCATGTTCACCAGCGCGAGCTGCTTCAATCGATGCGTTCAACGCGAGTAAATTCGTCTGTGCAGCAATATCACCGACAAGGCCAATGACTTTGCCGACTTTGCATGCATTTTCTTCTAATGAATGGACTGCTTCAAGCGAGTCTATATTATCTGTGGCTAATGAATCCATGCCTTCAATAAGGGACTGAAACGTTCGTCTGCTGACATCGAGATCCTGCACCATTCCTTCTGCCTGATGGGCGGACTCATTCGCTTTTTGCTGTACATGACCTGCAATACTTAAAACTTCTTCCATTGCTTCAGCTGTCGCCTGAATCGCAAACGCGGAACTTTCAGCGCCTGTCGAAATATCGGCTGCTGTGTGCGCCATTTCTGAAGCTTTCTCCACCGCCTGTCCACTAATGCTTGCAATATGGCTAACACTTTCATTTGTCGCGGAAAAATTACTCTCAATACTGCTTACCATCGTTCGCAAATTCGTCAACATCTCATTAAATGCAAGTGCAAGCGCCCGAATTTCATCGTCTCCTTCCGGCAGCTCGACTTCTTTGTCAATATGGCCAGCTGCCGCCGCACGCGATGCTTTTTCAAGCCGGACAATCGGGTTCACAAAATAAGATGCCGCAAAATAGGCAAGAATGCCTGACCATAGAATGCCCAGTGCAAGTGTTAAAAACGAAAAAAACGTTTCATTTATATAGGAAAAATACAGAGGGTACAAATAATAAATAAACAACGCACTGATCGTATAAGTAATAATGGCCAGCAATGTAACGAGCACGATAACTTTCTTCCGAATACCAAATGAATAGGATATTCTCTCCCTCATGCCTTACTCCCTTCTTCCAGCCATTTCTCAATATAAAAGAGCAGTTCATCGTAGGTCTGACGGTATATGTGAACTGGGCCGCCAAACGGATCGATCACATCCCCTTCTTCTCCTTTTAACGTATACGTTTTTCCTTTTAAATGAGGAAAGTGAATGTCAATCGTCTGTTTGTGTGAATCCGTCATCGTCAAAATTACATCCGCCCGCTCCGCCATCTCTTCTGTCAATTGCATGGAAACATGCGGCGAATGAATTCCTTTTTCCAACAAAACCGTTTTTGTTCCTAATGATGTAGGAATGCCTGGACTGGCAAATAATCCAGCTGACTGTACGACCCAATCTGGTCTTTTCTCCCGCAAGATTGCCGCCGCCATTGGACTGCGGCACGTGTTGCCCGTGCAAACAAACAAAATATTCATGAACATCCACCTTTATCTATACGTTTTCTTTCATTATAACGCTTCTACAAACAGGAAAATAGTCCTTTTCAATAAGAAAAGGACTGTTCACAATGAAAGAAGCCATTTCATACCGAGGAACATTAAAATAAGTCCGCCCGCCGCTTCACCTGCTTTGCCGGCGGCTACACCGATTCGGCGGCTTAACAGCAAACCAGTCATTGTGAAAAAGGCAGAAGACAACCCGAAACAAGTGACTGCTTTCACATGATCCATGCCAATAACACCGAGTGACAGCCCTGCAGAAAAGCTGTCCATACTCACACCGAATGCAAAAAAGAACATCCCGATCCCTGCAGGCTTCTGTACATTCAATTCATTTTTCCACATCGACAGCACCATTTGCAGCCCTGTCAGCAGTAAAATAACACCGCCCGTCGAAATAAGAGCTCCGCCAAACACACCATGCAATTCGTTCCCTGCCGTTATGCTGATGAACGGCATGATGACGTGCATCAAGCCGACCGTTGTACTCATCACAACCATATTCCATAAACCGATTCTTCGCATTCCAACCGCTAGTGCTGCTCCAAACGCATCTGCCGACAACGCCAGTGAAAGGATAATGATGTCCATGCTTATCTATATTCGGCTTGTCCCTTTTTATCCATAAAAAAAGCCGGCTGATCCAATGATCAATCGACTTCCTTTATCCACCGATGGCCGGCTGCTTTTTCCAATCTGTTCATAATTGCCACACCGACGCCTTCTGATGGAAACGTTTCAGCCAAAATAACATCCAGCGAAGACACATTAAACGAGCGCAGCGCACCGTATAGATGCTTTGCAACCGATTCAATATCATGTCTGCGCCCACATGAAATAATGCGATCGGCCACGTAGAAATGCTCACTTTCTTCCGTTGTCATCACACCAACCTTTTTCCCTTCCGCCCGTAATTCATCAATTTGCTCTTGAATAAATGAATGTGTTCCTTCTATTAAATAGAGCGGAGCCTCCGGAGCATAATGCGTATATTTCATTCCCGGTGACTTCGGTACGTCCTTTTCATTTTGAAGGGTGCCGCCAATCTTCACTTTTCCAACGACCGCTTCCATGTCTGTTTGTGTTATTCCCCCAGGACGTAAAATGATCGGATGCGGGCCGGTACAGTCCACAACCGTTGATTCTAAACCGACACCTGTATCACCACCGTCCAGTACACCGGCAATCCGGCCAGAAAGATCATCCAGCACGTGCGCCGCCGTCGTAGGACTCGGTTTTCCCGATCGGTTTGCACTCGGCGCTGCAACCGGTACACCTGCTTCTTTAATAAGCGCAAGTGCAACCGGATGATCTGGCATGCGAATCGCAACCGTATGAAGACCCGCCGTTACAAGCTCTGAAAGTACGCCTTCTTGTTTCGGCACGATGATCGTCAATGGACCTGGCCAAAAAGAATCCATTAACGCTTCTGCATAGTTCGGTACTGATTGCGCCAGATGATCCACATCTTTGCGGTCGGCAATATGCACAATAAGCGGATTATCTGACGGACGCCCTTTCGCCGTGAAAATTTTTTGCACAGCTTCATCCATTTGCACTTGTCCACCGAGACCATAAACCGTTTCAGTTGGAAAAGCGACCACTTCACCTTTTCGAATTAACCGGGCTGCTTCTTCTATTTGTGGATAATGTTCATGAGTTATACCCTGTTTATCCACAATCCAGTGTGTTGTCTCCATTTTTGTCACCTTTGCTTGTATATTTACAAAATCTTTACGTACTCAATAATTTCTATACATAAATCATTTTTCAACTTTTGTTCCACACTAAGTTACCAACATTATGTGGATAACATTTATCATTTTGTGAATAACTCTGTGGATGAGTGTGGATATTATCAGAAAAATGCAGTTATTTTTTCAGTTGTCCCCATAAATCGACAAATGCCCATTTTAATTCTGTCTTTTCTTTTTGTTCTTCTGGAAAACAAAGCGCCGGATACAATACGCACCACCAATTGGCTCCCTTTCCTTCACCTATGGTGACAACGAGAGATTCATATGTACCTGGCGGATAAAAGAAGCGGCCGTATTGTTTCACTGGAAAATCCTCTTGGCCAAATGTAACATGAACAGTTTGTTTTGCCCCCGCGGCTGCATTAGCGATTTTTTCAATTTCATCAAGATTCTTTTCAACCATGATCCGCGATTCTTCCGCCGAAACAGCTGTCCGTGCCCAATTGTTTATTTCTTTTGCGATTGCTTGATGAACGATTTCTTTCCGTTCTTGCTCAGCCTCGCTATTATTATCTGCAATGACACGAATACGGATTGATTCATCCGGAATACCTCCAGCCATTTGATCAGCTGGTGCAAAATACATCATAAAAGAAGCCGCTGCCGAAAGCCCATATAAATATAGAATCATTGTTAGTGTTTTCATTAATAATCCCTCCCGGTAATCAGTATGACCGGGACTTGAATTTCTTATACGTGCAAAAATACCATTCTATCTTTTCCATTAATATCATACATGATTTTGACGTCTCTATCTGGGAATGTCTCCTGAAATATGGCAGCAACGGCTTCTGTCTGCCCCGCACCCGTTTCCACGCCGGCAATGCCCCCTACTTTTAAAACAAAAGGCAGCTGCCGGGTGATTTTTCTATATAAATCAAGTCCATCTTCTCCTCCGAAAAGCGCCATATGCGGCTCGTGATCTACCACGACTGCAGATAGCGTCTCCCGCTCATGATTAGGAATATATGGCGGATTTGATAATAATAGATCTACTTTTATATTACGTTGAATGAGGGGCTCCAACAAATCACCGTGTAAAAATTGAATAGGTACGCCTAGCTTATTCGCATTGTTTTCTGCTATTTTTAGCGCTGCTTTCGATAAATCAATCGCGTACACATTCGCTTCAGGACGCTCGCATTTCATTGTGATGGCAATGGCACCGCTTCCTGTGCCAATATCAGCGATAACAGGCGACTTCATGTCCTTTATTTTTTCAAGCGCATAATAAACAAGTTCTTCCGTTTCCGGACGTGGAATGAGCACGTCGCTGTTCACTGAAAAGATCCGGCCATAAAATTCTTCCGTGCCGGTCATATGCTGAACCGGCACACCCTCTGCATGAAGATGGACCAGACGTTCAAATTCTTTAGTCTGTTCCTCGCTTAACACATCATGAAGACGAGCAAGCATTTGCGAGCGTTCAACTTGTAATATATGCTTCATAATGTATTCGCCTGCGTTAGCATCCCGTCCGTGATGTGTTAAATACGAAGAAGCCCAGTTAAGGGCTTCGTACATTTTTTTCGTCACAGATTAATCCTCCAAGTTCTCAAGACGGCTCGATTGATCTTCTACAATCAGCGCATCAATCACTTCACCGACTTTCCCTTCCAGTATTTGATCGAGCTTTTGGATTGTCAAGCCAATTCGGTGATCTGTCACACGATTTTGTGGAAAATTATACGTGCGAATTCTTTCAGAACGGTCGCCTGTTCCAACCGCCGACTTCCGCACAGCATCATATTCTGCCTGCGCTTCTTTTTGAAACTTGTCATAAACGCGGGCTCGTAGTACTTTCATTGCTTTTTCTTTATTTTTAATTTGCGACTTTTCATCCTGACACGATACGACCGTTCCCGTTGGAATATGCGTTAAACGCACGGCAGACATCGTTGTATTCACCGATTGGCCGCCTGGACCACTTGATGCAAACGTATCAACACGAATATCTTTATCGTGTATTTCTATTTCTATTTCTTCCGTTTCCGGCAACACGGCCACCGTTGCTGTCGACGTATGAATACGTCCGCCCGATTCTGTTTCCGGCACACGCTGCACGCGATGAGCACCATTTTCATACTTCAGCTTCGAGTACGCACCACGGCCATTAATCATAAAAATAATTTCTTTATAGCCGCCAAGACCCGTCGCATGCGCTTCAATGACATCCGTTTTCCAATTGTTTGCTTCTGCAAAACGTGCATACATACGGTACAAATCTCCGGCAAATAAGGCCGCTTCATCACCACCCGCCGCCCCGCGAATTTCCATAATAACGTTTTTATCGTCATTCGGATCTTTCGGAATAAGCAATATTTTCAACCGTGCTTCAAGACTAGTCAACTGACCTTCTAACTCATTCATCTCTTCCTTTACCATCTCACGCATGTCCGCATCGAGCTTATCGTCGAGCATCACTTTTGCATCGGCATACTGTGCTTTCACTTCTTTATATTCACGATATGCTTCCACTGTTTCTTGAATATTAGACTGTTCTTTTGAATAATCCCGCAGCTTTTTCGGATCGTTGACAACATCCGGATCGCTTAACAACTCATTTAATTTATCATAACGATCTTCTACTGCCTGCAGTCGGTCAAACATATTCTTCACCTCGATTTTTCATAATTAAAGCGGTGGATCCTGATGGCATTTCCGGCACACCGGGTAATACGAATCATTGCCCCCAATTTGAATTTGCTCACCGGTATAAACCGGCTTCCCCGCTCCGTCCACACGCAAATTCATCGTCGCTTTCCGCTCGCAAAACCAGCAGATTGTCTTCATTTCTTCTACTTTGTCGGCGTAAATTAACATATATTTACTGCCTTCAAACAATTCATTTTGAAAATCATTTTTCAAACCGAACCCCATAACGGGAATATTCAGTTCATCCACAATTTGTGCGAGCTGCAAAACATGTTCTTTTGATAAAAACTGAACTTCATCAATTAAAATACATGACGGATTTGATTCATTCGTGCGTACATCCTCAAATATATTTGTTTCATTGAAAATAGGCAAAGCTTGACGACGCAGCCCAATTCGACTTGAAATATAGCCGACTTCATCGCGCGTATCAAGACTCGATGTGAAAAGAAGCACTGATTTATTTTGTTCTTCATAATTGTGCGCAACTTTTAAAATTTCAATCGATTTGCCGCTGTTCATTGCACCATATTTAAAAAATAACTGGGCCATAATATGTTTGGTCCTCCATTTTTTTGTACAAAAAAAACAGGCAAGCAGTGTAGCACTCCTCGCCCGTTTTCGTCTATCATTATCTTGCTTCATCTTTAAGGCCGTATTTTTTGTTGAAACGATCCACACGTCCACCTGCGTCAGCAAATTTCTGACGTCCAGTATAAAATGGGTGGCATTCAGAGCAAACCTCTACGCGAATGTCTTCTTTCACAGAACCCGTTACGAACTCGTTACCGCACGCACATTTAACTTGTGCTGCTTTGTAGTTAGGATGAATTCCTGCTTGCATGTCTTTTCTCTCCTTCCGCCCTGAGTCATTCCGAAACAGAGTATTATATGAATAAGCATAAAGTGATTTATGCCTTTCTTTCGTACATACTAAAACAGTATAACAGGGTATTACTCATTTCGCAAATTATTTTCACAGCATTTTTTTCGATGTACCATTTTTCTTTATTTCAGCAAGCAACTGGCTTATAAAGTCTTCATTGCTCTTCGTTTGACGCAAACGGCGAAGTATTTTTTCAGCAAGGTCGGGTGCATCAGACATCGTTTTACGAATAGCCCATACAATTTCAAGCTGTTCTTTTCCAATAAGAAGTTCTTCTTTTCGTGTGCCTGAGCGGCGAATGTCGATCGCCGGGAAAATGCGCCGTTCAGCGAGTGAACGATCTAGGTGAAGCTCCAAGTTACCGGTTCCTTTAAATTCTTCATAAATAACATCATCCATTCGCGAACCGGTATCAACAAGCGCTGTCGCAAGAATCGTTAAGCTACCGCCTTCTTCAATATTACGGGCTGCACCGAAAAAACGCTTCGGACGATGAAACGCAGCCGGATCAATACCACCAGAAAGTGTTCGTCCACTTGGTGGGATCACTAGATTGTAGGCACGGGCAAGACGGGTAATAGAATCCATTAAAATAACGACGTCGCGCTTATGTTCAACGAGGCGCATCGCCCGTTCAAGTACGAGTTCTGATACTTTAATATGATTTTCAGGCACTTCATCAAATGTGGAACTGACGACTTCTGCCTGCACCGAACGTTCAATGTCTGTTACTTCTTCCGGACGCTCATCGATTAACAGAACAATTAATTCTGCTTCCGGATGATTTTTTGAAATTGAATTAGCAATTTCTTTTAACAGCATCGTTTTTCCTGCTTTTGGCGGTGCCACAATCAATCCACGTTGACCGAAGCCGACCGGTGAAACGAGATCCATAATGCGTGTCGATACATGTCTTGATTCTGTCTCAAGCATTATTTGACGGTCTGGATAAAGCGGTGTCAATGCCGGGAAATGAACACGTTCTTTCGCAGATTCCGGGTCGTCACCATTTACAGCTTCTACGTGAAGAAGACCGTAATACCGTTCATTTTCTTTCGGCGGGCGCACTTTCCCCGATACTTTATCACCGTTACGCAAATCAAAGCGGCGAATTTGCGAAGCGGAAATGTAAATGTCTTCTGAACTTGCTGAGTAATTGATCGGGCGAAGGAAACCAAAGCCTTCCGATTGAATAATTTCAAGAACACCTTCCATAAAGAAGAAGCCCTGCTGTTCAGCTCGTGCTTTTAAAATCGCAAAAATAAGTTCTTTTTTAGTCATTTTGCTATAGTACGATATTTTATATGTTTTAGCTAGTTCATATAATTCCTTCAGTTTTAAATTTTCAAGATGGTTAATTGTTAATTCTTCCATTAGGGCACCACACTTTATTAGATTGATTTTTTAAGAGGAAGGAACGGCTCGTTGGTCGTAGTCGTGAAGCAATTGTTCAGTGGTTTGTTCAGATCAAACAAAACAGCGGAGAACCGGACCGGTTGCACCGCTGTTGGTTAAAAGAAGAAACGACTTCTTATGGTTTGAAAACAAGATTCGGTTTTTTGCTCAAGCTGTGACGGCCGTCAACGAAACGGACGGTTCCAGATTTTGCTCGCATAACAACTGAATGCGTTTCAGCATATGTTCCTTTAAATTGAACACCGCGTAAAAGCTCACCATCTGTTACGCCGGTCGCTGCAAAAATAGCGTCATCACCACGGACAAGGTCTTCCATGTGAAGCACTTTGTTCACATCCAGACCCATTCTTTTGCATCGCTCCAGCTCTGCATCATTTTGCGGCAATAAACGGCCTTGAATTTCACCACCAAGCGCTTTTAATGCAACCGCTGAAATAACACCTTCCGGTGCACCGCCCGAGCCAAACAAAATATCAACGCCCGTTAGATCAAACGCTGTATTAATTGCACCTGCAACATCACCATCATTAATGAGTTTAATACGTGCACCGGCTTCACGGAGTTCCGCGATAATACGCTCGTGACGGTCGCGATACAAAATCGTCGCCACAACGTCTTCAATGTTTTTATTTTTCGCTTTTGCGACTGCTTTCAAATTGTCTGTGATAGAAGCATTAATATCGATTTGACCGACTGCTTCCGGTCCAACCGCAATTTTATCCATATACATGTCAGGTGCATGCAGAAGATTTCCACCATCTGCTACCGCAAGAACGGCGAGGGCATTCCATCCGCCTGCCGCAACAATATTCGTACCTTCAAGCGGGTCAACTGCTACATCAACACGAGGGCCATAGCCTGTACCAAGTTTTTCACCAATGTACAGCATCGGCGCTTCATCCATTTCTCCTTCACCGATGACAACCGTTCCCTTCATCGGAATCGTATCAAACACATCGCGCATAGCAGTTGTTGCCGCGCCGTCCGCTTCATCTTTTAACCCGCGGCCCATCCAGCGTGCAGAAGCTAACCCCGCCGCTTCGGTGACGCGGACAAGTTCCATTGATAAACTTCTCTCCATAGCTCTTTTCCTCCTGTATGACAAGCATTCAGCAAATTAGTATAACTAATTGCCACTTATATTGTAACACATTTGGAGAATATGCTCGGAATTATTATGAGCTTTTTATTTCTTCAAACTCTTCTTTCGACATTTCTTCACGCCATATATTGGCGCCTAACGCTGTCAGCTTTTCCGTTAAACCACTATAGCCCCGATCAATATGTTCAAGGCCGGTCACTTCTGTCACGCCGTCAGCCATAAGTCCGGCAAGAACGAGCGCAGCTCCTGCTCGCAGATCGCTCGCTTTCACGTTAGCTCCCTGCAGCTGAACCGGACCATTTATAATTGCGGATCGGCCTTCCGTTTTCACATTGGCCCCCATCCGCCGCAGCTCATCAATATGTTTAAAACGAGCTGGATAAATCGTGTCCGTAATAATGGCCGAACCGTACGCTTTCGTCAAAAGTGACGTGAATGGTTGCTGTAAATCAGTTGGAAACCCTGGATAGACGAGTGTTTTAATATCAACTGTTTTCAGCTCATCCGCTTTTCCGACATAAATGCGGTCTTCACCAAGTTCAATTGGCACATTCATTTCACGAAGTTTCGCCGTTAATGACTCCATATGGAGCGGGATGACGTTATCAATGACGACACCTTCACCTACAGCTGCAGCCATAATCATAAACGTTCCTGCTTCAATACGATCCGGAATAATCGTATGACGACACCCCTGAAGCTGCTTTACACCATCAATGCGAATGATATCTGTTCCAGCACCTTTAATCTTTGCACCCATATTGGACAACAATGTCGCCACATCAATAATTTCTGGCTCCTTAGCAGCATTTTCAATAATCGTCTGTCCTTTAGCCCGAACTGCCGCCAGCATAATATTAATGGTTGCACCGACACTGACAACGTCTAAATAAATGCGAGCACCGCGCAGTTCCTTCGCACGCAAATAAATCGCACCTTGTTCATTCGTTACTTCCGCACCAAGCGCTTCAAATCCTTTAATATGCTGATCAATCGGACGAGGACCTAAATGACAGCCACCTGGAAGACCGATGACTGCTTTATTAAAACGACCAAGCATTGCGCCCATTAAATAATAAGAAGCACGCAATTTTTTCACATTCCCGTTCGGAAGCGGCATCGCCGTCATCTTTGTCGGGTCGATCTGCATGACACCATCTTCAAACGTCACATCGCCGCCAGTTTCTTCGAGGAGTCCTTTTAACATGTGAATATCTGAAATATCCGGCAATCCTTCAATCGTAATCGGCGACTCCGCTAAAATAGCAGCCGGTACAAGAGCGACGGCGCTATTTTTCGCGCCGTCTACTTTGACCGTCCCTTTTAAAAAGTATCCGCCTTTAATTTTTAATTTTTCCATTCTGTACTCCCTTCTTCCTGTATAAACGGAAAGCGGGAAAGCTTTCTTGATAGTCCTAGTTTAACCTATATAAATTCGTATCATGTACATTATTATTTGGCTTGGCGTTTTTCCCAGTCAGCCAGAAATCCTTCAATCCCTTTATCTGTCAGTGGATGGTTGAATAATTGCTGAAGCAGTTTAAATGGTGCCGTTACAATATGAGAACCTTTGAGTGCAGCAGCTGTTACGTGCTGTGAATGACGAGCAGATGCCGCAATAATTTCTGATTCAATACCGTGAATTGCAAAAATATCAGCAATGGTTTCAATCAAGTCAAGTCCATTCTGTCCGATATCATCAAGACGACCAAGGAATGGTGATACGTATGTTGCACCTGCACGGGCTGCCATCAATGCTTGGTTCGCGCTGAAAATAAGTGTTACGTTCGTTTTAATGCCTTCTTTTGTAAACGCTGCGACGGCTTTCAAACCATCCGGTGTCATCGGTACTTTTACTATAATATTCGGTGCGATTTTCGCCAGTTCACGGCCTTCTTTAATCATGCCTTCCGCATCAAGTGCAATTACTTCCGCGCTCACAGGACCACTGACTATTTCCGTAATTTCCCGAATGCGATCGTGGAAAGACACATTTTCTTTCGCTACGATTGACGGATTTGTTGTTACACCTGACAAAATACCCCATGAGTGCGCTTCACGAATTTCGTCCACATTTGCTGTATCAATAAAAAATTTCATTATATTTTCCTCTTTTCATGTTGTTAGTATTATACACGCAACAACCGCCTTTTCTGTCAAAAGAGGCGGTTACCATGTACATTTCAATTATGCCGCAAAAGAAAATTATTAAGCCTGACCTGCAGAACCAAATTCGCGCATTTTCCCTTTAACTGTTTCTTTAATCGCTTCGCGTGCAGGTCCGAGGTATTTACGCGGATCATACTCTTCCGGTTTTGCCGCAAGAGTTTCACGAATTGCTTTCGCAGATGAAATTTGGTTTTCTGTATTTACATTAATCTTTGCTGTACCAAGAGAAATCGCACGTTCTATATCTTTTGTCGGGATTCCAGTACCGCCGTGAAGAACGAGTGGAATACCAGTCAATTCCATTACTTCTTTCATACGGTCGAAACCTAAGTTCGGTTCACCTTTGTAAGGGCCATGGACAGATCCAAGTGCCGGAGCGAAGCAGTCAACGCCTGTTTCGCGAACAAGTTGATCGCACTCAGATGGAATGGCATACATTGCATCTGCATCGTCAACAACAAGATCATCTTCCTGACCACCGATACGGCCTAGTTCTGCTTCGACAGAAACACCGTGGAAATGAGCAAGCTCAACCACTTTTTTTGTCAAAGCAATGTTTTCTTCAAGCGGATGATGTGAACCATCGATCATAACAGATGTGAAACCTGCTTGAATCGCTTTTGCACAACTCTCATAACTTGAACCATGATCAAGATGAATGGCTACAGGAACAGTTACGCCGTATTCTTCGATCAATTCTTTTACCATTGCCACGATTAATTTAAAACCGCCCATGTAACGTGCTGCGCCTTCAGATACACCAAGGATAACAGGCGACTTTTCTTCTTCAGCCGCCTGCAAAATTGCTTGAGTGAACTCAAGGTTATTCAAGTTGAATTGTCCCACAGCATATTTCTTCTCTTTCGCTGTGTTTAACATTTCAGTCATGGATACTAACGGCATTACTTTTTCCTCCTCTAAGGGAATTAATCGCTTCATAAAAAAACCACATTAGTATCATACCAAATTCATCTTTTTATTACCATCAAAAGTACGTTATTCCTTTAATCGATTAGATGATCTTTGACTGTTTTACGAATATCATCAATATCAAACGGTTTCGGTACATGCATGATTGCACCAATGTTTTTTGCTTCCTGAATCATATCAAGTTCCCCATATGCTGTCATAATAATCGCGCGGATATTAGGGTTATCCGCTTTCATTTGTTTTAAAATTTCAATTCCGTCCATGCCTGGAATTTTCATATCAAGCAATACAAGATCAGGATTTTGTTCTTTTGCTAATTTTACTGCTTCTGGCCCGCTTGCAGCCTGTAATGTATCGTATCCTTCTTTTTTTAACACTTCATTCAATAAAATTCGGATACCATATTGATCGTCAACAATTAAAATGTTTGCTGTCACTGTATTTTCCCCCTGTACTTTTGCCTTCCGTTCTTTTTCACACGTTCTACATACATTCTCCATTTCTCTTCAAATTCCTTCCTGATTCCTGCTTCCTTCATTTTGTTATAAATACTATACTAAAGAAAAAGGAATGAGTGATACGATTGTCAAAAATGTTTACGACACAGCTGATCGGCTTATTGAAGCGGATTAGTGAAAAAGAAGAATTTCCAATTGAAGATGCAGGGCGCTTACTTGCTCAAGGCTTAATTAGTGAAGGGATTATATATATAAAAGGCTTTGGTGAAATGGCTGCCATCGAAAAAGAAGCTATAGACGGCGCAGAAACATTGAGCCGCATTCAATGCTGGACACCTTCTGTCCAATTGTCGGAAGCAGACCGCGTATTGATCGCTTCACGATTTGCTGATGACCCGGAAGCAATAGAGCTGGCAAAAAAATTAGAGGCTGACGGGATTCCATTTGCAGCCATTGCCTCACAACGAGAAGAGTCCGGCATCGAAGTATTAGCAGATGCGTTTATTGATATGCGGCTGACGAAAGGACTTTTGCCCGATGATGAAGGGGGCCGGACCGGATTTCCTTCTGCGATCGCCGGACTATACACATATTTTTTATTAAAAATGACGATTGAAGAAATTATGAGCGAATACCGATAATAGTGAAGCGCTGACAGACTGTTCCTGCTATTCATCAAAAAAAACCCCGCCGATAAGTAAAATAGTCGGACGGGATTTTTTGACTCATAGAGTATGCTAACAAAGGCGTAGCCATTAATGCCGCGATCTTAGCCTTTGAATTCTTATTGATTTTCGATTGCTGCTTTAATGAATTGCTTGAACAATGGCTGCGGACGTGTCGGACGGGATTTAAATTCCGGGTGAAACTGTGCTGCAACGAACCACGGGTGCTCTGCCAGTTCAATGATTTCAACGAGACGTCCATCCGGGCTTGTGCCCGAGAAGATGAATCCTTTTTTCTCCATTTTCTCACGGAATTCGTTGTTGAATTCGTAACGGTGACGGTGACGCTCGTAAACGATCTCCTCATTATATGCTTCATATGCACGTGTACCTTGCTGTAATTTACATGCATATAAACCGAGACGAAGTGTACCGCCGAGGTCCTCGATATCTTTTTGCTCTGGCAAAAGATCGATAATTGGGTACAGTGTGTCCGGATGGATTTCAGCTGAATGTGCACCTTCTAATTTCAATACGTTACGCGCGTATTCGATTGACGCAAGCTGCATACCCAGGCAAATGCCGAAAAACGGTACATTGTTTTCACGTGCATATTTAATCGCCGCAAGTTTTCCATCGATACCGCGATCGCCAAAGCCTCCCGGTACAAGAATACCGTCTGCGTCTTTTAAACGCTCTGCTACATTATCCTCTGTAATTTCAGCTGAATTCACCCAGTCAATTTCCACATCCGCATCAAACTGATAGCCGGCATGCTTCAATGACTCCGCAACTGAAATATAGGCATCCTGTAGTTCCACATACTTACCGACGAGAGCGATCCGCGTCGTATTCGACAAGTTGCGCACTTTATGAACGAGGGCATTCCACTCCGTCATATCCGCATCATGGCACTGTACTTTCAACAGACGGCAAACGAGGTCGTCCATTTTTTGATTTTGCAGCATGATTGGCACGGCGTAAAGTGTATCCGCATCTGGACATTCAATCACCGCCTCTTTTGCAATATCACAGAACAAAGCAAGTTTGTCTTTCATGTCCTGTGAAATCGGCATTTCGGTCCGGACAACGATAATGTTCGGCTGAATACCAAGGCTTCGAAGCTCTTTTACGCTATGCTGTGTCGGCTTCGTTTTCATTTCACCGGCTGCTTTCAAATATGGGATCAGCGTACAGTGAATGTACAGCACGTTATCCTGGCCGACATCGCTTTTAATTTGGCGAATGGCTTCAAGGAATGGAAGTGACTCAATATCGCCGACCGTGCCGCCAATTTCTGTAATAACAACGTCTGCGCCTGATTCTTTACCCGCACGGAAAACACGCTCTTTAATTTCATTCGTAATGTGTGGGATTACTTGCACCGTGCCGCCCAAATATTCACCGCGGCGTTCTTTTCGGATGACAGATGAATATACTTTACCTGTTGTAATGTTGCTTAGTTTCGTCAAATTAATATCGATGAAACGCTCGTAGTGACCGAGATCAAGATCCGTTTCCGCACCGTCATCTGTAACGAATACTTCGCCATGCTGATACGGACTCATTGTACCCGGGTCTACGTTAATGTATGGATCAAACTTTTGAATAAATACTTTTAAACCGCGATTTTTGAGTAAACGGCCGAGTGATGCAGCTGTAATTCCTTTTCCGAGTGATGATACAACGCCACCTGTCACGAAAATATATTTTGTCAAAGTGAAAATATCCTCCTTCAATACTTCTGTTTTATCATAAAAATACAAAAAACGCTCCGCTTACTTCTCAGTAAGAGGAGCGTTATAGACTAATGTCATTTCGTCTCATAAAAGAGCCCAAATAAAATACTACAATTCACCGATGAAATAGTCAAGCGAAGATTAAAAGTTATTTATCGTCGAGATTGTACTCGTCTTCGGCGCCTTCTTCTTCTTCAAATTCATCATCTTCAATGTCGGGATCAACTTCAATGAGAATGTCTTCTTCATCGTCTTCTTCAATGTCCTCATCCAAATCTTCTTCGTCGATATCAATGTCCTCTTCCGCATCGATATCTTCATCTTCCTCCACTTCATCAAAGTCTTCATCATCGAAGTCCTCGATTTCATCATCTTCAATTAGTTCTTCTTCAAAATCTTCTATTACTGCTTTTTTCGCCTTTTTCTTACGCGTTTTCGCAGGTGCATTCGTCGTTTCTTCTTCCAGTTTTTCAACCGGGTACCACGCACGAAGACCCCAACGGTTTTCACCTAATGATAAAAAACTTCCATCAACGTTTAAATCTGTATAAAATTGAACCATACGCGATCTTACTTCAGCATCTGAAACGCCAAGATGCTTTTGAATTTTTGATAGCATTTCTTTAAATGTTATTGGTTCCCGCTGATCAGCAAGAATTAAATGTGCCAGTTCAAGGAATGACATTTCTTTTATTTGTTCTTTGGAATATTGTTGCAAACTCACCATTCGCACTTCCCTTCTCTATTTGCACGCCCAAAAAGAGCAAAACGTTTTTGGCATATTCTCCATTATAAACAAAAAATATGGCTGCATGCCATATTTATGTGATGATTTCTGCTTTTTTTCCGGTTGAAGCCGCTGAATGGTCGATTCGCTGCCCTACTTTATGCTTTTTTGAACGTTCACGATACGCTTCATATGCTTTGTAAAAGAAAAAAATAGAGAGGAGAAGGAATGGAACTGCTCCAACTTGGTTTAAATAAAGCCAGTATGTAATTATGGCTATAGCCATTAGCACTGCACATTGAATGACACGTTTCAAGCCTTCACATCCTTCCAATCGACATTTTCTTTCATTTTACTCCTTTAGTGTATTACATAGATATCGTAATTGTAAATTTTCTTAATAAGTATTCCCTTTCCATGTAAAATATAAGCTTATTTTTTCAAAAAGAAACTTTTGTCAGGGCCTCCCGACTTTGTAACCATTTTCTTAGAAGTTCGTTTTATCGGGCATACGCCGGGTAGACAAATATTGAGAACATTGACAAATTCAACTTTCAGGAGGAATAAATCATCAATGAAGACAGAACGAAGCGCACAGACCGCGATTTACTGTAAATAATATGAGCCCGCTCTCGAAAATGAGAACGGGCTTTTTTTAATTGCTTGTTTTGTATCCGTTTATACCGGCAAAAAGCAGATCAGTCTGCAAGTTGATGTATTCATCAAGCGTGAATGATTTTTGTATCATCCATCTCCGGAAGCCCCACATTTGTCCTTGATTAAAAATATTTTGCGCCAAAACATGCACTTTTTTTTCATCCATTTCAAGCACACCGCGATCGACACAGCGCTGAATGAGCGTTTCCATCATCGACACCATTTCTACTTCTTTTTTCAGTACATAGGGCAGCACATCTTTTGAAAGTGACTTTACTTCCTGATGCATGACGAGCACTTCATCTTGCATTTCGTCCATTACTCGAAAGTAATACGTAATACCAAGCTGCAAACTCTCAAGAGTACCCTGCTCAAAATCAATTTGCTGCAGTCGTTCTTTCACTTGATCATAAATGCTGTCACAGACAAGATATAAAACATCTTCTTTCGTACGTATGTATTCATACATTGTACCGATGCTGAAGCCCGATGCTTTCGCAATTTCACGTGTCGTCGTCCGGTGAAACCCTTTTTGTTTAAATAATTGAACAGCGCCGCGAATCATTTCCGAGCGCCGTTTCTCAATCAATTGTATGTCTTTAACAGAAGCATGTACTTGCCGTCTTTTTTCTGTCATTTTATTCCGTCTCCTTACTCCATCAACATTCCTTTATAAGGTAATTGCGTTCATTTCTTTTAGCACTGCTCCATTCTTATTTTAACAGGTGTTTACTAATGACGATTCGCTGAATCTCTGACGTACCTTCATAAATTTGCGTCACTTTTGCATCACGGAAATACCGCTCGGCCGGATAGTCTTCTGTATAACCGTATCCGCCTAAAATTTGCACGCATTCAATTGATGCATCAACCGCTACTTGCGATGCAAATAGTTTGGCCATCGAAGCTTCTTTCCCGCATGGCTGTCCGTTTGAACGAAGACTTGCTGCCTTATAGACGAATAGTCGGGCTGCTTCAACAGCCGTTCCCATATCAGCAAGTTTGAACGCAATCGCTTGCTGCTGCGCAATGGGTTTACCAAATTGATGACGTTCTTTCGCATAGGCTACCGCTGTTTCAAAAGCAGCCTCCGCAATCCCAAGCGCCTGGGCGGCAATGCCAATCCGTCCCCCATCGAGATTAGCCATCGCAATTTTAAACCCGTCACCTTCTTCACCGAGCAAGTTCTCAGCCGGTACAATCATATCTTCAAACGTCAGCTGTACCGTGCGCGATCCGTGAAGCCCCATCTTCCGCTCATCTTTGCCAATGATGAGTCCAGCCATATCTTTTTCAACGATAAAAGCAGAAATACCCCGCTCTGTTTTCGCAAATACAATGTACGTATCAGCCACACTACCATTTGTAACGAACGCCTTTGAACCATTCATTACGTAGTGACCTTCTTTTTTCACCGCTGTCGTTTTTAATGATGCCGCGTCAGACCCAGAAGACGGTTCAGTTAAACAAAAGGCGCCGAGCCATTCGCCGGAAGCGAGTTTCGTTACATACTTTTCTTTTTGTGCATCTGTTCCAAAAAATAAAATCGGATTTGTACCGACCGATGTGTGCACAGATAAAATAACGCCCACCGCCGCACTCACTTTAGACAGCTCCTCAATGGCAATCACGCATGACGTAAAATCCATTTCGCTGCCGCCGTATTTGGCCGGCACTGTGATCCCCATCAATCCGAGTGTCGCCATTTTGTTGAGAATTTCTCGTGGAAACTCCCCCGCTTCCATTCGCTCTACAAACGGAGCCACTTCTTTTTCAGCAAAGTCCCTCACCATTTTTTGCAACATATTCTGCTCATCTGTCAGCCGAACATTCATCCGAATCGCCTCCGCTTATTCGTATATGTAAAATCCGCGACCTGCTTTTTTTCCAAGCCAACCTGCTTTCACATATTTCCTAAGCAGCGGGCACGGCCTGTATTTATCGTCGCCAAACCCTTCATGCAAAATCTCCATAACAGACAAACACGTATCGAGACCAATAAAATCAGCAAGTTCAATCGGCCCCATTGGATGATTCATCCCAAGCTTGATCACATCATCAATCGCTTCCTTCGTCGCTACTCCTTCATAGAGCGTATAAATCGCTTCATTAATCATTGGCATGAGGACACGGTTGGACACAAACCCTGGGAAGTCATTCACTTCCACCGGCACTTTTCCCAGCATTTTCGTGAGATCCTCAATCTTTTTATACACATCATCCGCTGTCGCCAAGCCTCTAATAATCTCCACCAGCTTCATCACCGGGACCGGATTCATAAAATGCATTCCAATCACTTTTTCCGGCCGGTCCGTCGCCGCCGCAATTTCCGTAATCGGTAACGACGACGTATTCGATGCAAGTATTGTATGATCAGGCGTGATTTCATCCAACTGAGCAAAAATATTCCGCTTGATGTCCATGTTCTCAACGACTGCTTCAATGACAATATCGACGCCACCCGCATCGTGTAAATCCGTTGATTTTTGAATACGTCTAAGAACATTTGATTCTTCTGAATCGGTCATCCGATTTTTTTCCACTTGACGATTGATATTTTTAGAAATGATCTGGAGCCCACGATCAATGTGTTCCGGTTTCAGGTCATGAAGCAGCACATCATAACCCGCCTGCGCACAAACTTGCGCAATCCCCGATCCCATCTGACCGGCACCGATCACCATGATTTTTTTAAGTTTCATTGAGCAATCCCCCTTTTCGTGCTAATTTGATTCACTGCGTGCAGACTTCTCGATTTACAAGCGCGCCTAGTTTGTTATATGCGAGACTCTTAAACGGGTAAAGCAGGCAACGTTCGCTTCTTGTACTACGCACTTATTTCTTTTTTCACACCATAAATCGATTTCTCAAGCAATTCCACAACGTCATATGTGGCGACCTGATTTTCCACTTCTTTCGCTTTCGTTCCATCTGAAAGCATCGTCAAGCAGAACGGGCAGCCGGAGCTGATCACAGATGGACTCACAGCTAATGCCTGCTCTGTACGGGCGACGTTGATTCGGTGGCCAGTATCTTCTTCCATCCACATCATTCCGCCGCCGGCACCGCAGCACATGCCATTCTGACGATTCCGCTTCATTTCCACAAGCTGCACACCTGGAATCGCCTTCAAAATTTCCCGCGGCGGGTCGTACACATCATTGTAGCGGCCAAGATAACATGAGTCATGAAACGTAATCGTTTCATTTACCTCATAATGCGGCTTCAATCGGCCTTCTTTCACGAGCTGATGGAGGAGTTCCGTATGATGATACACGTCTGCTTTATAGCCAAAATCGGGATATTCATTTTTAAAGATATTGTATGCATGCGGATCGATTGTCACGATTTTTTTCACATCATTTTTCTCAAATTCCGCAATGTTCGCTGCCGACAGTTCTTGGAATAAAAATTCATTCCCTAGACGGCGTGGTGTATCTCCCGAATTTTTTTCTTTATTGCCAAGAATGGCAAACGACACACCTGCTTCATTCATCAGTTTAGCAAATGACAGCGCAATTTTTTGACTACGGCTGTCAAATGCGCCCATTGAACCGACCCAGAATAAATAGTCGGGTTTAATGTTTTCTTTTTGCATTTCTTTGATCGTCGGAATATGAACATCATCACGTAGTTCACGCCATTTTTCTTTATCTTTCCGGTTCAAGCCCCACGGATTGCCCTGACGCTCAATGTTTTGCATAGCGCGCTGTGCATCCGGGTTCATTTTACCTTCAGTCAGAACAAGGTAGCGGCGCAAGTCGATAATTTTATCGACGTGCTCGTTCATAACCGGGCACTGGTCCTCACAGTTTCGACACGTCGTACACGCCCAAATTTCTTCTTCCGTAATGACATCCCCGATCATCGAAGGGCTGTACGGATCGATGCCTTTAGCAATTTGATTTCCTCGCGTCTGAGCAAAAGCAAACGCTGGAACCCATGGCTGCTGCCTAGTTACGGCTGCACCAGTCATGGTCAAATGATCACGCAATTTGACGATTAAATCCATCGGCGACAGCATTTTACCTGTGCCGGTCGCCGGACACATATTTGTACAGCGTCCACATTCCACACACGCATAAAAGTCAATCATTTGTGTCTGCGTAAAATCTTCAATTTTCCCCGTACCAAATGATTCCTGCGTTTCATCTTCGAAATCAATTTTCCGGAGCGTACCGGCTTTATTTAACCGGTGTAAATATGTGTTGATTGGACCGGCGATTAAATGCGCATGTTTAGATTGCGGCACGTACACGAGGAACGTGAGCAAGACGAACAAATGAATCCACCACATGACATAAAATAGGGCGATGACAATCGACTGTGGCAGATTGGCGAATATGACCGCAACAGCTGACGCCACCGGCTCCATCCATGTGAATTGAACACTTTCCTCGTGCCAGATAAGGTCCATACCGTTACCTCCCAGAACCGAAACCATGAGCGATCCGATGAAAATCAACACAAGTCCACTTTTCCATCCACGCTTCAATCGAACGAGTTTTTCAATGTAGCGGCGGTAAAAGGCCCAGACAACAGCGACGAGAATCGTGAGCGTTACAATTTCCTGAAAAAATGTAAATGGTTCATAAAGTGGCCCGAGCGGCAAATGCGCTCCCGGTACAATTCCCTTCATAATAAAATCGATGGCACCGAGTTGCACAAGCAGGAATCCATAGAAAAACATTACGTGAATCGTGCCGCTCTTTTTATCTTTAAATAGTTTTTTTTGGCCAAACACATTGACCATAATAGTACGGATTCGTTCATCCTTTTTCCGATCAAATTCCTCTTTTTTACCAAGCTTTATAAATGCGTAGCGTGTTTTTAGTAAATAAACAAATAACCATCCCGCGTAAGCGATTACAAAAGTAGCAGCGATTAAATTAAGCCATAGTAACCCATTCATAACCGTGCACTTCCTTTCCCCTAATATCCCTTTAATTACTCTTATCCTATTATATGAATGAGCATTCAGTCAAGAACCTTTTAAAGAAACTTCTTTTTCATTTCCTCTTATTTCATAAAACACTAGTTTATAACACTTCCAATATCTAGTGGGATTATGCTGGCAGATTGATCAAATTATAAAGAGATATTTCCGCCGTACAAGGACATAAAAAAGGCTGCCAGGAAAGGCCTCCCGGCAGCTTCATCTTTACATTTTTTCAGGGGCAGATACACCGATTAAGGAAAACGCATTTTTCATTGTGATTTGCACTGACTTTACAAGAGCAAGGCGTGCTTTTGACATGACTTCATTGTCTTTATCAATAACCTTTTCCGCTCCGTAAAAGCTGTGGAATGCAGATGCGAGTTCCTGTATATAGTTTGTAATACGGTGCGGAAGTCGTTTTTCAGCGGATTCAGCCACTACTTGTGGGAAATCACCAACTTTTTTCAACAGATCAATTTCTTTTTCAGCCGTCAAAAGAGATACGTCTGCGTCCGCGGACACATCAAGTCCCTGCTCCGCTGCCTGGCGCAAAATGCTCGAAATACGTGCATGTGCGTACTGTGCATAATAAACTGGATTTTCATTCGATTGTGAGACAGCAAGATCAAGATCGAAGTCTAAATGTGTGTCACCGCTGCGCATAACAAAGAAATAACGTACTGCATCGAGACCGACTTCTTCTACAAGCTCGCGCATTGTGACCGCTTTACCCGTCCGCTTGCTCATTTTCATTTTTTCGCCGTCTTTGTATAGCTGTACCATCTGAATGATTTCAACTTCCAATTGATCCGGGTTGATGCCGAGTGCTTCAACAGCCGCTTTCATCCGCGGAATGTACCCATGGTGATCGGCTCCCCAAATATTGATGACTTTTCCATAGCCTCGTTCAAATTTATCTTTATGATACGCGATATCAGGCGTTAAGTACGTGTATGTACCATCCTGTTTACGAAGGACACGATCTTTATCATCACCAAATGTTGTAGAACGGAACCAGACCGCTCCTTCTTCTTCATACACATGGCCATTCTGGCGAAGTGCGTCGAGCGCTTCGTCAATTTTGCCGTTTTCATACAACGATGTTTCCGAATACCATACATCGAATTTGACACGGAAATCAGCGAGGTCTTTTTGTAATTTGGCCAATTCGTACTTCAAGCCTTGTTCACGGAACGCTTTATAGCGGTCTTCTTTCGTCATATTTGCGAATTTATCGCTGAATTCTTCTGCGAGTTCTTTTCCCATATCGATGATGTCTTTACCGTGATAGCCGTCTTCAGGCATTGCTTTGTCTTGGCCGAGCGCCTGGAAGTACCGTGCTTCAACAGATACAGCAAGGTTGTGTATTTGGTTACCTGCGTCATTAATATAATATTCACGTGTAACGTCATAGCCGGATTTTTCGAGCACGTTGCACAAAGAATCGCCGACAGATGCGCCACGGGCATGGCCGAGGTGAAGATCGCCTGTTGGGTTAGCTGAAACGAATTCAACTTGCACTTTCTCATTATTGCCAGCGTTTGATTCACCGTACCGATTACCTGCTGCTAGAACAGACGGCACAAGATCCGTTAAGTAGCTGTTATTCATATAAAAGTTAATAAACCCAGGACCTGCGATATCGATTTTTTCGATTGAGCCTTTTGACAAGTCGATATTTTCTTGAATGATTTCTGCGATTTGACGAGGTGCTTTTTTCGCCACGCGGGCGAGCTGCATGGCCATATTCGTTGAATAGTCGCCGTGCGCTTTATCTTTCGGCGTTTCGAGAATGACCGCTGGAATTTCATTTTCTGCGGCAAGTCCCGCTTTCAACACAGCTGCTTTAATTTCTTCTTTCAGCTGCGTCTGCATTTTTTCTGCAATGTTCACAATTGTTCCTCCAGTTCGTAATGAATATTCATCGTATACGTGCCGACCGGGTCGCCCTGCATGAGCAGCCTGTATGTGAGCAGCGCCCGTCCGGTACCTATGTCGTTTATTTCGTGTGTGAAATCTGTTGTGTCCGTCGTGATCAGCAAGGTGCCATACTGACTTTCGTATGAACCGTTCAGTTGCTCACCTTGTTCAAAAATCATCCGCATTTTCAGTGCGCCGCTTCGTAAAATCAACGCACTTTCTTCGGCCAGCTTTACGATTGTATGCACAACACCTTCATCCTGCACTTCGTCGTATTTTAAAAACGTAGAGCCGCCTTTTTTAAAGAGCCGACCGAACAGCGACAATTCGAATGTTTCATTCTCTCCTTCGTATGCCACATCCGTCTTTACTTTGATTTTCACCGGCATCTGCTCATCTGTCACGCCGAATCACTTCCTTTTTCAATGTGTGTTTATTTTATCATAGAAAGGGAGGCTGCAGAAATCTTGTTTTTCACGAGTAATTGATTTTGAACATAGCCAAATGTTGCTTTATTTGAACAAAAAGAACGTCCGGTTCGTTTCCGGACGCTCCCCTATTATTTAAAAGAAACCGAGCAGCATTTCGCGAATGAGTTTTGATGCGGTATTCACGGTTTGTTCAGTGTTGTCATAAATCGGCGCGACTTCAACAAGATCAGCGCCGATGACATTTACATCAGATCCGGCAATCGCATGAATCGATGCAAGCAGTTCTTTCGACGTGATGCCTCCGCAGTCCACTGTGCCTGTGCCCGGTGCATGGGCTGGGTCCAGAACATCGATATCGATCGTGACGTAAACCGGACGTCCGGCAAGTGTTGGCAATATTTCTTTCAATGGCTCAAGCACTTCAAATTTTGAAATGTGCATGCCGTTTTCTTTCGCCCACTGAAATTCTTCTCTCATGCCTGAGCGGATACCAAATGAATACACATTTGACGGCCCGATATGTTCCGCAATTTTGCGGATCGGCGTTGAATGTGATAATGGCTCACCTTCATATTCTGTGCGCAAATCAGTATGTGCATCAAAATGAATAATCGCAAGATCTTTATATTTTTTTGCCACAGATTTCATGACTGGCCATGAAACGAGATGCTCGCCGCCCATGCCGAGTGGTTTTTTGCCGGCTTCCAGAAGGCCATCAATATATTCTTCAATGATAGTAAGGCTTCGCTGTGCATTGCCGAACGGAAGTGGGATATCGCCTGCGTCAAAATAAGCGACTTCTTCCAGTTCACGGTCTAAATACAGACTGTATTCTTCCAGACCAATTGACACTTCCCGGATACGGGCCGGACCGAAACGGGAGCCTGGACGGTAGCTGACTGTCCAATCCATTGGCATACCGTACAACACGACATCGCTGTCTTCATAAGACGTCTGTGTGCCGATAAAAACATTTCCTGAATACGCTTCATCAAATCGCATGATTATGTCAACTCCTGCACGAATTTCGGCAATGCGAAGCACGCTTTATGCAGTTCTTTCGTGTAATATTTCGTTTCGATATCAAAGAAGCGGCTGTCTTCTACAGCGAGCGGGTCGTATTTTTTCGAACCGATCGTGAAACACCAAAGGCCACTCGGATACGTCGGAATGTTTGCTGTATACAGACGTGTAATGGGGAAAATTTCTTTCACATCTGCCTGCACTTGACGGATTAAATCCGCTTTAAACCACGGATTATCACATTGCGCGACGAAAATGCCATCTTCTTTCAATGCTTTTGAAATACCGGCATAAAAACCTTTCGTAAACAAATTCACCGCAGGACCAACTGGCTCCGTTGAATCAACCATGATCACGTCATACTCCTGCTCTGATTCAGCAATGTGCATAAAACCATCTCCGACTTTTACTTCGACTCGCGGATTTTCAAGCTCGCCTGCAATTTCAGGCAAATGTATTTTGGAGTATTCGATTACTTTTCCATCGATTTCAGCCAATGTCGCCTTTTTCACAGATGGATGCTTTAATATTTCACGGATTACGCCGCCATCACCACCGCCGACAACGAGGACGTTTTCCGGATTCGGGTGTGTGAAAAGCGGTACGTGCGCCACCATTTCATGATACACGAACTCATCCCGCTGGCTTGTCATGACCATGCCGTCTAAAAACAGCATATTGCCCCATTCTTCTGTTTCAGCCATTTCTAAATATTGAAATTCAGTCTGTTCTGTATGCAAAGTACGTTTCACTTTCATCGTGATACCGTAATTGTCTGTCTGCTTTTCTGTATACCATAATTCACTCATGATCTTCATCCCTTCTTTACAAGACTTACGGAAAAAAGTATAGAACAATTTAATGAAAATGCCTAGTGAATTTTGTGTAAAGATGTTTAAAAAGATGGAATTGTTTTCATACTAAAGATAATAATGAATAAGGAGGCCGCTTTAATGAAAAAATGGATCAAGTGGATCGGGGTTGGAATGATCATATTCATAAGCGCTGCAGCCATTGTTTTATATGCGTTGTCCGCTGCTGGACCACCGGATACAACCGTTTCACGCTCAACCATTTTTTATGCGGCCGACGGAACGAAAGCATCAGAGGCACACACCGGCGAAAAACGGTACTGGGTGGAATTGGATGAGATTTCTCCGTCTGTCATGGATGCCGTTATTGCGATTGAAGATAAAAAGTTTTACCATCATTTTGGACTTGATCTAAAAAGGATTGCCGGTGCCCTTATTGCCGACATGAAAGCGATGGCTAAAGTGCAAGGCGCGAGCACCATTACTCAGCAGTATGCCCGAAACGTATTTTTAACACATGACAAAACATGGTCTAGGAAGTTGAAAGAAGCGTGGTATGCGACTCGGCTCGAATTTTTCTATACAAAAGATGAAATTTTAGAAGGCTATTTAAACACTGTTTATTTCGGCCATGGTGCGTACGGGATAGAAGCTGCATCACGCTTTTATTTTAACAAATCCGCGGATGAATTAACTACTTCTGAAGCGGCTTTACTCGCCGGCATACCGAAAGGCCCGTCCATTTATTCACCACTCGTATCGCGTGAAAAAGCAGAAGACAGACGGCGGCTTATTTTATCAGAAATGAACCTGCCAGAAAAAGAATATGCAAATGCGATCGCCGAAGTCCCCGATATTACAGGCGCATTTACCGATAACAAAACGACTGCACCGTATTTTATCGATGCTGTGCGTGCTGAATTGGAATCACTCGGTTTTCGTGAACAGAGCGGCTTAAAGGTATACACGACACTCAATCCCAAACATCAAAAAGCAGCGGATGAAGCGATTGCGAACGGCATTGCTTCTGGCGCCAAAGTTGAAGCGGCTCTCGTGTCCATCAACCCGTCGAATCACTTTGTCACAGCGCTGTCAGGCGGGCGCGATTATAGTGTAAGTCCATTTAACCGGGCCGTGCAGGCTCTTCGACAGCCTGGATCGCTTATGAAGCCGTTTTTATATTACGCAGCTCTTGAAAACGGGTTTACACCGGTGACGATGCGAAAAAGTGAGCCGACGACATTTAATGAAACGTATAAGCCGAAAAATTTTAACAGTCAGTATGCTGAACGCAATGTAACAATGGCTGAAGCGCTCGCTGTATCAGACAATATTTATGCGGTCAAAACAAATATGCTGCTCGGTCCAGAGACGCTTGCGAAGACAGCCCAACAATTTGGCATGACGTCAAAGCTCGAGCCGGTCCCATCACTTGCCCTAGGTACGTCAGGTGTATCGGTTTTGGACATGACAAATGCGTATGCATCGATTGCATCAGGTGGCTCTTACAGCGATCCAGTGTTCATTACGAAAGTGGAAAGTACAGATGGAGTAGTGCTGTACAAGTATAAAAAGAAGGTGAAACAGCGATTTGATGAGAAGAAAATTGGGGTGTTAACGCATATGATGACCGGTATGTTTGACGGGGCAATGAGCGACTATGCCACGCCTACAGGTGCTGCTATGACAGACAAATTAACGCGGCCGTATGCGGGGAAATCAGGCTCAACTCCATTTGATTATTGGATGGCTGGTTTTACGCCGTCCGCCGTCTCGGTCGTCTGGACCGGCTATGATGACGGAGCGGAAATTACGAAAACGGAAGACCGTGCACGTGCGAAAGTAATCTGGAGTGATTATATGGAACATATTCATAAAGGGAAAAAACCCGCGTTGTTCACACGCCCTGACGGATTGACAGCAGTAGCGATCGATTTAAAAAGCGGTAAATTAGCATCTGAAGATTGTCCGCACGGACATTTAATGCTTTTTGAAAGCGGCACAGAACCTGACCAATCGTGCCCACCCGCTGTCAAAAATGATGAAGAGCTCCTATTTCCTGACCTGCCGGATTGGTTTCGATGACATGCAAAAGCCCGGGGGTGCTGTCCCCGGGCGTTTTGCATGTCCTAGCTTATGCAATATATGCGTTACTTTCAGTTTACTTTTTTTCACGAAGTCCGGCAACAGAAGAAAGTCGAAATCCAAAACGTTCATTTTTCCGACACATTTAAAGCGTTTTATCCTACAGACAAGCCGTTTTTCAATTCTTCAGACGAACGCGCCCAAAAATCGGCATTATGTGAGATAAGGAACTCGCGCAAAATCCCTTTTGATTTATCATCCATATCTCCAACAATAATATGGCGCTTCAAGGATTTATCCATCCGGTTTACATGTTCAGGGAGCGACTTGTAGCCGCGGCGAATTTCCCGGTTTATCGTCATTTCACATGCTGCCACACCCGCATAATAAGGACCCTCTTCATTCCGGTCCACCGTCACCCACACGAGCCAGTACAATTTTGCATCTGGTACTTCTTCTTTCGTTTTTAAAAATTTAATCCCTTTTTCCACGGCACTGCGGGCATGCATCGCACCGATGTCAATATGAGCAGAACCCTCTTCCTCGTCAACGATAACCGGCGACATATGCTCTAAACTTAGCGCCCCTTGTCCAAATCCTTTATGACCGTCTGTTGGATCATTTTTAATAATATTAAATCCAACTTTTTTCTTTTTCTCCATAAATCATTCTCCTCTTATAAAAATAAACTAAAGATCGATTGAAAACCGCCGATGACAGCCGGTATCGCTACACTAAAAATCGGCTGAATCGTAAATTGATCAAGCGGTGTAATGACTAAAAGCAAAAAAATCAACACGCCATACTGCTCATACTGCGTCATTTTCACACGCATATGCGGCGGCACAAGATCTTCAATAATTCGATAGCCGTCAAGCGGTGGAAACGGCAGCAAATTGAAGACGAACAAAACGACGTTAAGCTGCATCATCATAAGAAGCAAATCGATGACAAATATAGGTGCATCATTCATCGCAAAAACAAAAATACCATACGCAATAAACGCAATAAGAAAGTTGCTAAGCGGTCCAGCCAATGACACGAGCACCCCGGCCAGTTTCGGATTCGCGAAATTGCGGCGATTCACTGGCACAGGACGCGCCCAGCCAAACCCTGCAATTAAAATAAATATAGTCCCGATCGGATCAAGGTGGTTCACTGGATTAAGTGTCAGCCTGCCCTGATCTTTCGCTGTATTATCACCAAATTTATAAGCTGTGTATGCATGTGCAAATTCATGCACAGTAAACGCGACGAGCAAGGAGATGATGACAAACGGCATTTGTTCAAATTCAAAAGCTAAAAAATTTTCCAATTAGGCGTCTCCTTTTAGTATGGAATAGGAAAGGAACAAATTCAGTTATGCTCACAGCGGGATAACGCCTGATTATTAGAGAATCCCGCTTTCATTTCCGGTAAATCTTTAAAATGCTTCTAATTTTCTTTTTCGTTGTCCGATTCGATGATTCATCGCGCAGCAAGTCCACCGGAAAATACAATTTATGATCAGTGCGCCGCTTGCCCGAAATCGCCTTCATAATTTCAGACCGGGTCGACAGCTCCTGCAACGTAACATCATCTTTCATTAACAAATAAATCGGCTGCCGCTCGGATTCGATGCCTGGCCGGTAAAAATCATATGGCAAATCGGACGACGAATCGTGAACGAGATAATAGTCCGGATCAATGCCCGCTTTTCGGAACAACTCTTCCAACTCTGCATACTTCTGTGTCTCTTCGGCTGGATCAAACTCGATGTATTTAAACAAATTCCGGTTCATAAACCGGCTGCACAAATCACGTAAAATTGCATCTTCTTCTTCCTGCCACACTTGAAAATAAAACATAACAACTGATTCATCCAGCTTCAAGTAGTCTATGAGTGTGCAATCTCCGTCAAACAAGGACTTGAAATGAACCGGCTCATGCGCAAATGAATAGCCTTCTTCGTACAACTCTTTCGTTCTATGCAACGTTTTTGACAGCAGTACTTCTGCACTGCGTGTCACCGGATGAAAATAAACTTGCCAGTACATTTGATAGCGGCTCATAATGTAATCTTCCACCGCGTGCATACCGCTCTGCTTAAAAACCGCCTGCTCCTCACGCGGCCGGATGACGCGCAAAATGCGCTCCATATCAAAATGACCATAACTGACACCTGTAAAATACGCATCCCGCTGCAAATAATCCATCCGATCGGCATCTATCTGACTTGAAATTAAACTCACAACCAATTTATTTTCATATGTTTTATTTATGACAGCCGCGACTTTTTCTGGAAAATCATGACTCACTTTTGACAAAACACGGTTTATATCTGTCTCACCGAGTACAATGAGTTTCGTATATTCCTCATGATCAAGCCCGAACACTTTTTCAAACGAATGCGAAAATGGACCGTGGCCGACATCGTGCAATAGCGCTGCGCATAAGCTTAACAATCGATCATCTAAATCCCATTCCGGCCGGCCATGAAACACGTCATCGACAATGCGGCGCACAATTTCATACACGCCGAGTGAATGATTAAACCGGCTGTGCTCGGCCCCATGAAACGTAAAATAGGTCGTCCCGAGCTGTCGGATCCGGCGCAGCCGCTGAAACTCTTTTGTTCCAATTAAATCCCAGATAACGGCATCCCGCACATGTACGTATCGGTGAACTGGGTCTTTGAACACTTTCTCTTCTTTCAACTTCTGCTTCGCATAACTCATAACCTGCCTCCTACCAGTCCCTTTTTTTGTCCATTATAGCGGAAATTCACATCTTTATGGGAAAATTTGCGCGAAGCCAAGCATATACTGTTAAATATATAAAAAAATCACCTAATTCAAAAGAAAAGGTGATTATGTTTACAACTTTAATTTTTTAACGATTTTTTCCATAAGCTCATCTTCTGTCAGTGCCGCAACCGGACGATTGTTTACAAACGCAAACGTCTTTTTACGGCCCGGACCGCAGTATGACTGACATTTTACATCAATCGCCGCCTCTGGATCGAGTTTTTCGAGCTTTGGAATCAATGTTTTAAGGTCGACTGCCTGGCAGTCATCGCAAACACGAAATTCATTCGCCATTTAAAACATTCCTTTCTCTTGCATTCAACCGGTATTTTACATGGAAAAAAGCGTGTTTGCAAGCTTTCAATCTTCTTCATGTAAACCGTATAAAATGTGCCTTCTCTGGCTATCCTTATTTTTAAAGACTATTTCAAAGACTATTTCTTAAAGGAGAGATGATTCAAATGAAAATTCGTCAAGATGCCTGGTCCGAAGAAAATGATTTGCTGCTTGCTGAAACCGTTCTCCGACACGTGCGCGAAGGCAGCACGCAGTTAAATGCATTTGAAGAAGTCGGCGACGAGCTGAACCGCACGTCTGCTGCCTGCGGATTTCGCTGGAATGCTGTCGTCCGCCAACAATACGAGAAAGCACTCAGCCTTGCAAAAAAACAGCGCAAACAAAGAAGCCGGACACTAGAGAAAAAAGTGCTTTATGTGCCGCCAACAGAAGGAATCAACATGACAGATGTTATCGCTTATTTACAAGGCATGGAATCCATTGATCTGCTAAAAGCAGAAAACGAGAGACTACGTTCCGAAAATGAACAACTGCAAAATAAGTTGAATCAAATCGAACAGTCTTCAGAAATCATGCAGGAAGACTATGAAACATTAATGAAGATTATGAATCGCGCCCGCAAATTCGTGGCACTCGATGATGAAACACCTGCCGTCACATTCAAAATGGAACGAAACGGCAACTTAGAAAAAATAGCAGAGTAACTGATCACTTATCCAAAAGCTTTTTCATTGCGCTCAATCATGCGGGTTAAATATCCGTTAAACATGTCCGCTTCAAAAGCAGTCATTGCGCCGCTTTCAAGTGGACCTCCGATTTCTTTCAGCGACTGTAAAAAGCGAATAATCACATCTTGAACCGTTAACTGTGGACTCCCGATCAATTCAGCGAGCGACGCCATCACTTCCGGCTGAATATCGGGATATGTCCACTTTGTTTCGGCATCCCGCTTCGCCGCTTCATAAAATTCACGAATTTGTTCAGCTCGATCGGCTCCACTTCCATTCACGCATACATAAATTTGTACAGCGATACCTTTTCTCAGACGGCGCTGTGAAATACCAGCAAATTTTTTTCCCCCAATGCTAAGGTCATAGCTACCCGGACAATACGATCCTACGATTTCATACGCATCAATTTTCACATCTGGGAACATGTGACGAATGAGCGCGTACATTGCCTCGTAACCTCGGTCAATATCGATTCCTTTTTCCGTATCGGGCATAATGAGCGACAAATTGAGCACCCCTTCATCAAGCATCACAGCAAGACCACCCGAGTTGCGGACGATGACGTGAAATCCAGCATCTTTTAATACTTGAAGACCGTCTTTAAGATAAGGTAGTTTTGTATCTTGAATGCCTAACACGACCGTGTCATGATGGACCCAAGCACGGACCGTCGATGGGCTCTTCTCTGTACCAACTGCCGTGCAAAGCGCGTCATCAGTCGCAAATGAATAGATAGGGTTGAATCCTGGTCCGTAAGCAGATTGATCTATGAAGCGCCAGATAGGACGGCGCAGCAGATCTTTTAATTGATCCATAGTAGTATGTTCTCCTTCACAAAATATTCTCTTTTTACTGTAGCCTTATGATAGGAGCGGTTCAAGTGTTTTATGGTATAGTGGTGGTGAAACTAATTACATAGGAGTGATGATGATGAGTGAAGCAGCAAAAACGCTTGAAGGCTGGTATTGCCTGCATGATTTCCGGTCGATTGATTGGACAACGTGGAAGATGATGCCGAGTGATGCACGTGAAGACGCGATCAGCGAGTTCCGTCAATTTCTTACTAAATTAGATGCGACCCAGGAGTCAAAAGCAGGAAGCCATTCGTTTTACAGTGTTGTCGGTCAAAAAGCCGATTTCATGCTCATGATTTTACGTCCGACAATGGAAGAATTAAATGTGATTGAAAATGAATTTAACAAGTTGAAAATTGCTGAATTTACGATCCCTGCTTATTCATATGTATCGGTTGTAGAACTTAGCAACTATCTTTCTTCTGATGAAGATCCGTATGCAAATCCACAAATCCGTGCACGCCTGTATCCAGAACTTCCAAAAACGCAGTATGTCTGCTTCTATCCAATGGACAAGCGCCGTCAAGGGGAAGACAATTGGTACATGCTGCCGATGAAAGAGCGAGGAAGCTTAATGCGCAGCCACGGCATGATTGGCCGTCAATACGCCGGTCTCGTGAAACAAGTTATTACCGGTTCCGTCGGATTCGACGACTACGAATGGGGCGTCACTCTTTATGCAGATGACGTGCTTCAGTTTAAAAAATTAATTTACGAAATGAGATTCGATGAAGTAAGTGCACGCTATGCTGAATTCGGCTCATTCTTCGTCGGCAACTTGCTAACAGATGAGAACTTTGCTCAAATGATGCACGTGAATTAAATAAAGTAATAAAGAACCGCGTCCTAATCAAGGCGCGGTTCTTTGTCATTTCAATTTCCGAAGTGAATGAGGTGATTCTGCCGTCAACATGATGATGAATGCACACCTTTTTTCATTTTTGCATACATTGCAATGGGAGGTGTTGTTGTGGCAGCTGTTGCTCACACAGAAGAAGATGTGAGGCTGCTTGCCCGCCTCATGCGGGCTGAAGCGGAAGGCGAAGGACCACTCGGAATGCTAATGGTCGGAAATGTCGGGGTGAACCGGACACGATCGGACTGTCTTGATTTCGCCCAGCTGCGTTCTATTCGCGATATGGTTTTTCAGTCACCTGGCGGCTTTGAAGCGACGCAGAAAAGTTACTTTTATCAAAGAGCGCGGCAAAGAGACATTGATCTTGCCCGCAAAGCTATTAACGGCGGACGTTATCATCCGGCGTCTAACGCACTCTGGTTTTTTGAGCCAGAAGGAGACTGCCCTGCTCAATGGTATGGTCAGAATAATTCCGGACGATTCAAGTCACATTGTTTTTTCAGCCCACTTCGATCTGTTTGTCCAAGAGTTTTTTAAATAAGGGGGAAGAATGAAGATGAATCCATACGGCTATATGCCAATGCCTGCTCAAGGAGTACCCGGTCAACCTGCTACCCCGCCTCGACCTGTCGTGGAAGAATCCTATATTGAAAACATTTTCCGATTAAACCGAGGGAAAATGGTGACGGTATATACGACATTTGAAAACAATAAGGAATGGAACGCTAAAGTGTTTCGGGGACGAATCGAAGCAGCAGGCCGCGATCACTTAATTTTAAGCGAACCTTCTGGAAAACGTTACTTAATTCCGCTTCTTTATCTTGACTATGCGACATTCGATGGTGAAATTGCGTACGAATATCCATATCGCTAAAAAAATGAGGGTCCCTTACTCAGGGCTCCCCTCACCTTTTTTCCTTACATATTTTTGACTGCAGCAACGATGATGAGCACCCACGCGATCAAAAAAGCAACTCCGCCAAGTGGTGTAATGGCGCCCAGTTTGCTAATCGCTGTGACAGCAAGGACAAATAGACTCCCCGAGAATAAAATAATTCCTGCGAGCATCAACCAGCCAGACCAGTTTAATGCGGAGCTGTCTGGAAACTGCCCCATTAAAAAGCCGACAATGATCAAACCAATCGCGTGGAACATTTGATACTGTACCGCTGTTTGCCATATTTCCAAATACTTCGGTTCAACTTTTCCCTCGAGACCATGTGCACCGAATGCACCGAGTGCGACGGCTAAAAAGGCATTGATTGCGCCTAACATAATAAATAATTTCATTTTTCTGCTCCTTTAAAAATCAAAAATAGACTCTCCGTTAGAACCGTCCTCTGTTGTGAGCCGCTCTGTTTGCTGAATCGTTGCCGGCGATTGCGTATGCATGACAGCCGGCGGCGTAACAATAGGACGCGGTTCGTATGCACTTACTTCCGCTCCAAGCATTAACTCACACATTGATTTAATCGCATACACATGCCTCTTGACGTCATCCGGCGATGCCATCTTCGCAGCGGCCATTTCCTGCTCCATTTTCGCAAGTACTTTTTCATGCGATATATTCATTTTTTCTCACCTGCTTTCACGGCAAACTTATAACATGGATGGCCCGATGAACGGCGGACGACAATCGACGGGAGTTGTTTCGTTTTAAATCCATATGCACGGCAGCCACGCGGTGCTGCAGGATCCCACGTCACATAAAAATACTGGCACTTTAAACAATTCGGTTCCGTAGACAACGTTTTCTCTCCTTTATTTTAACAAAAATCGACATGTTTCACGTGAAACCTTTACGACAATTCGTTCAAACACCAGTTGATCGGTGCCTCGCCCATTTCTGCGAGACAGTCATTCGCCTTTGAAAATGGACGGCTTCCGAAAAAGCCACGAGATGCAGACAATGGACTCGGATGCGGTGATTGAATTACTCGATGCTTGTTTTCGTCAATTAACGACCGCTTACTTTGAGCTGGACGACCCCAGAGCAAAAAAACAGCGGGTTTTTCGCGCTCACTAATGAGTGTAATAACTCGGTCTGTGAAGATCTCCCATCCTTTTCCGCGATGCGAATGAGCCTGTCCATCCCGTACAGTCAGCACAGTATTTAACAGCAGCACACCTTCATCCGCCCACTGCTTCAAATAACCATGATTTGGTACAGGACAACCGAGATCTGCGTTCAATTCTTTATACATATTTTTAAGTGATGGCGGCGGTGCAATACCTGGCTGTACGGAAAAACTAAGTCCATGCGCCTGTCCCGGCCCGTGATAAGGATCCTGTCCAAGAATGACGACTTTCACCTGTTCATATGGCGTAAAATGGAGGGAATTGAAAATATCATCCATACTTGGATAAATGATGTTGCTTTTATATTCTTCTTTTAAAAAGGACCTGAGCTGCTTATAATACGGCGCGTCAAATTCGGATTCAAGCAGCGGACCCCAATCGTTTTTTAAGATCTGTTTTGTCATTTAAATCACCTCTTTGTTCATTATAATCGAGCCGGCCTTTGTTTGAAAATAATGTGAGCGGCTGACCACTCCCACGGCTGAAGCCATGGGGTTCTTTTTCGCAAACATCCCACTTACACAATCCCAAAGGAAGAGGCAGAGGCGAGACTTGGGCGAACAACTCTTGAGAGAATAACAGTCCTTCAAGAGGGCAAGGTCTGTGCCAACTACGCCATTCGACTGGCGATACGTTTTTCTTTTTTCGGTTGATCATTCGGATGTTTCGTTTTTTGTCTTTGTTCTTCTGACAAAAACCGTTTATACCAAACAGGCTGCTTGTAGATAACCGATAAAAGCAGCTTCACGGCCATGTGGTGTTTTTTACGGGCGATATTTTGTGCCCCATTGACATCACGATGGATTTCTGTTTTGTGAACAGAACAACCAAATCTTCGTCCATTAGCGTGGTGTCTTCCCCCGCAAAACGGACAGTCTTGTGACGTATAGCTTTCTTCTGTTTCTTCCACGGCAATGCCTTTTAATTGCGCTTTATACGTGAGTTTTTGCTTGATTCTTCCTTGATTCCACAAAGAAAGTTGTTGTCTTCTGATCTTATTCTTCTTTTGTTTCTTTTTCTTCGTGTTTTTCTCGATGCCAGACACGTTCCCGATCACAAAATTCGTGACGTTTTCTTCTTCTAAAAACACAACAATTTCTTTGGTTGTCTTATGTTCCAATTGCTCGAGCTGATGTTTACTTTTTTGACGGATACGAATTCTCGCTTGCCGATATTTCTTCCATTGGTTCGATCCTTTTTGACAACGAGACATTTTCTTGCTCAAATCCGCTAATGCTTTTGCACGAAATTGAGAAATACTGCGCATCGCCCGTCCCGATACTAATAAGGCTTTCTCCTCCGTTGCCACCGTGACAGCATGGATTTCACCTAAATCGCCACCTGCCACTTTACATTCATACGCAGAAAGATCTTTTTCAGGAACAGAAACCGCATAACAAAACCAATAGGCCCCGTTTCTCCACACGATTTCCGCATAATTGCACGTTTCAAGGTTTTCTTCGGCTCGATTGGGAATGACGACTGCCTTGTTTTTCTTCGGAACCTTTTCCGTCCATGCTTTCTTTTTCTTTTTGGTTAACAAGTCTGAAAGGGCGTATCCATACTCCACTTTTTTAATTATGATAGTTTCTTTGGAAACGTCCATAGAGGCTTTTTTTAAAGGAATACAATAATAGTGCTTTCTCCGCCACGGATATTTTGCTTTTTTGTCCGTTTTTCGCAGCTGCCGGATTGTTTCACGGTTCGCCGCGTACTTATCTACAATGGCTTGAACCGTTTGAGAATGAAGGTGATACGTTTGTTTTCGAATCGCTTGAATCTCTGTTTTACTCAGCCACTTTTTACAAGCAAAATAATAGGAAGTGGCTTCTCGAACAATGTCATTCCATACGGAGGCGGCTTCCCGCTGCATGATCCTTAATTCGTCGTATATTTTTTTATCATAAGGAATTCGAAATGAATGCGTGACAAACATATTTGCGTCCTCCTTCCTCGCTTTATACGTCCACCATAACCAAATATACGTTCTTATCGCAAGTGATAAGCGTTGAAATAATAAAAAAGTCGAACGATTGACGTGCCAAAAGACACGCCTCGTTCGACCTCACTCTCATCCCATGTCTAAAGACGATGGGCTTTCCCGTTCAGAAAATCTGTAAAAAATGATAAACGACCATACAGAAACAGCAAGTGCTGTCACTCAATTTATGCAAGATGGATTTATGAAGGTTGATATTTATGTATTTGCACATGATAAAGACGAATCTGAGCGTTTGGCAGACGCAATGACCGCCACAATAACAGCGTCCTTTGAAAAAGGGCGTTTTTCCTTGTGCATTTGCCGATAGTTTTTTACACTAAAGGAAGTGTATTTAGAAGGAGGAATTTTCAACATGAAAAAAACATTAACGATTGCAGGATCAGATACGAGCGGCGGCGCCGGCATTCAGGCCGATTTAAAAACATTTCAAGAACACGGTACATACGGGATGACAGCACTGACGACGATTGTGACGATGGATCCTGAAAACGGCTGGAGCCACGGTGTGTTCCCGCTTGCGATTGATGCGCTTGAAGCACAGTTGAAAACAGCGATGTCAACAGGCATTGATGCGCTGAAAACCGGTATGCTTGCTACACCAGAGATCATCCAAACGGCTGCAGCGTCGATTAAAGCGAACAGCGTGGAAAAAGTCGTTATTGACCCGGTGATGGTTTGTAAAGGTGAAGATGAAGTATTGAATCCAGAAGCCGCAGAAGCAACACGCGATTTATTGCTGCCGCTTGCAACAGTTGTTACACCGAACTTATTTGAAGCGTCGCAGCTTTCTGGCGTTGGCCCGATCCGTACGATTGATGATATGAGAGAAGCAGCGAAAAAAATTCATGAGCTTGGCGCGAAAAATGTTGTTGTGAAAGGCGGTAAACAGCTGGAGCATGACAAAGCGGTTGATCTTTTCTATGATGGCAATGAATTTATTTTGCTAGAGGACGAAAAACATAACACGACGTACAATCACGGCGCCGGTTGCACATTCGCAGCAGCGATCACCGCAAACCTTGCGAACGGCCAGGACGTAAAAACAGCGGTCAACCATGCGAAAGAGTTCGTTAACGCCGCGATCAAACATGGCTGGAAGCTGAACGAATACGTAGGTCCGGTTATGCACGGAGCGTACAATCAAAAATAAGTTTTGAGACCGCCTGGCTGCGCCCGGCGGTTTTTTTCCAAAAGAGTAATCGGAGTTTCTGCTTACTTATTTCATTTCCAACCACTCGTCACATTTTTTGATCACTCCCCCTCTTTCTGACCGCTCGCACCAATTTCCAGTAAATTTTTACTCAAATAAAAAACAACCCTTAGGCCGTTTTTCATTTTCCAAAATACGTAATCTTCTGCTCTATAGGTGTGCGTGGCTTTGCTTTTGGCAATTCGTCATAGTATCCGAATTGAAGCATAGCAAGAATTCGCTCGCCCGGTTGCACGCCGAGTGCTGTTCTGAATTTCGGTGCATCAATCCATACTGGCGTTTTCCAGCATGTGCCGATTCCTTTCTCCCATGCGAGCAATTGTGCATTTTGAATAAGTGCACTTGTTGCAGAAAAGTCTTCCAGCCTTTCTTTTTGGCGGGCATCTTCCGGCACTACCACAAAAACAAATGCACCAGGCAGCTTAAATCCAGCAATCTTTTTATCAAGTTCTTCAGGAGAGAGCGCTGTCCAATTCGGAATTGTGCATTCTTTCATCGTCGTGCGGATCGCATCAAGTCCACTTTCTGCTGCGACGATAAGGCGCCACGGTTCGCGATTCCCATGGTTCGGCGCCCATGCGGCGTCCGCTAAAACAGCCGTTACATCAGACTGTTCTACCCGACGGCCATTGAATTTTTTAATCGAGCGGCGTTCTTCAATGATTGTTTTTATCGATTGATTCATAACAGACACCCCTATTCAAATTATTTCCTTTCTCATCATACTCAAAAAGCTAGATTTTCGCCAATTGGATAAAGTTTTAGTACAATGAACTAAGAACTGATTTTGACTGGAGGGTTTAACGGCATGGAACCAATTTTACCGGAAAAAGTGCAGGAGCTCGTGGACCGATTTGCCGGTGAAGAAATTTATCTTCATCTAGAAACGACGAACGGTGCATATGCATCACACTTTGACGAAAAGTTTTTCTCTGCAGGCGCTTACATCCGCAATGCAAAACTTACATATGAACATGGCAAAATTGTCGGTGGTGGGCCGTATCGGGTTGGACTAAAGCTCGAAATTGGCTGGGTATACGCAGAAGGATTGACTCATTATGGATTTGATGAAGACGGGCACTTGCTCATGGCAGGCCATGATTTTGACGGAAAACTGGCGGTTGCCTTGCAAATGGGTACAACGCCATTTAAGTAAAAGGAAAGGGTTGAGAACATGAAAACGATGGAAGTTGAACAGGAACGGCACGTACTTGTTATTTTCCCACATCCCGATGATGAAGCATTCGGCGTATCCGGCACGATCGCCATTCATACAAAACGCGAAACACCCGTTACATACGCGTGCCTCACACTCGGCGAAATGGGAAGAAATCTCGGAAATCCGCCTTTTGCGACGCGTGAGTCGCTTCCGGATATTCGCAAAGCAGAACTAAAAAAAGCCGCAGAAGCGATTAAGATTCAAGATTTGCGTATGATGGGCTTGCGCGATAAAACGCTTGAATTTGAAGATGATCAAAAAATGATGGATATGATGACTGACTTAATTAATGAGCTTGATCCATCACTCGTAATTACATTTTACCCAGGCTACTCGGTTCATCCGGATCATGAAGCAACCGCACGTGCTGTCGTTCGTGCCGTACGGGCAATTGATGAGGAAAAACGGCCAAAGCTTCACTGCGTAGCTTTCGCTAACAATACGGCTGAAGAAATCGGTGCAGCCGACATCCGTTATGATATCCGCCACGTATATGATCAAAAAATGGAGGCAATGAAAGCTCACATTTCGCAGACGATCTGGATGTTAAAAGAGCTTGAAGCCGGTGTAGCGCAAGAAGGAAGCGAACTGCACGATCGATTTAATTATGAGCACTTCTGGACGTACACATTTGATGAAAATGACAAAGTAACCGAAATTAAATAAAAAACGCAGGGCTTCAATGCCTGCGTTTTTTGCTTTACTCCGTTTTTGTTCCGTTCCCGCCAGAATAGATCTACTTAAATCAACAAATTAAACAGCAACGGATCGTTGTTGATTTCCATGTAAGGGAAGCCGTTTTCTTTCATACGTTTCACGAGTGGAGCATAGTCTTCTTTACACTTCAACTCAATGCCAACAAGCACTGGTCCTTCATCACGATTTGTCCGCTTCGTGTATTCAAAGCGGGCAATGTCATCCTGCTCACCGAGTACTTCAGCCATAAACTTACGAAGTGCACCGGCGCGCTGCGGGAACGTGACGATGAAATAATGCTTGAGCCCTTCATAAATAAGTGAGCGCTCTTTAATTTCTTGCATTCGTTCAATGTCATTATTGCCTCCGCTAATGATGCAGACGACATTTTTCCCTTTAATTTCATCTTTGTAAGAGTCGAGTGCCGCAACAGTTAATGCACCGGCTGGTTCAGCAACGATCGCACTTTCGTTGTACAGCTGCAAAATTGCTGTACACACTTTTCCTTCAGGAATGACGGCAATACCGTCGAGCACGTCCATGCAAATGTCCATCGTCAAATCGCCGACTTGCTTCACAGCTGCACCGTCAACGAATGGATCAATCGTATCAAGGCGTGTGACTTCACCTTTATTTAACGATACTTTCATCCCCGCTGCACCTGCTGGCTCGACGCCGATCAATTTCGTATTCGGGCTGATGCCTTTTAAATACGAACCAACACCTGCAGCTAACCCGCCGCCGCCAATTGCACAGAACATGTAGTCAATTGGCACCTGTGCATCGTTCATGATTTCAACGGCGACTGTGCCCTGTCCGGCAATCGTCCGATAATCGTCAAAGGGATGAACAAATACTTTCTCTTCTGCTGTACAATATTCCACCGCAGCTGTGTAAGAGTCATCAAATGTATCCCCCGTTAGTACGATCGATACATTTTCACCGCCAAATCGTTTCACCTGCGACACTTTTTGACGCGGTGTTGTCGACGGCATATAGATTTTCCCCTCAATGCCGAGCGCATGGCATGAATACGCGACACCTTGCGCATGGTTGCCAGCACTCGCGCACACGACACCTTTTCCCCGCTCTTCTTCCGTCAAACTACGGATAAAGTTGTAGGCTCCGCGCAGTTTAAAGGAGCGGACAATTTGCAAGTCTTCTCGTTTTAAATATACATTACAGCCATAACGCGCTGATAAAATTTCATTTTTTTGAAGCGGCGTTTTAATGGCAACGTCTTTCAATACTTGATTCGCTACAACGATTTCTTCGATTGTTACTTTCGACAAGGCTATTTCTCCTTTTTTAGTACGAATTTTAAGAATAATTGTATCATTTGGCCATGCTTCGTTCCAGTGCATCTTCAATCGCCTGCGCGACACCATTTTCATTATTACCAGCTGTTTCAAATCGGCATGCTCGTTTAATATTTTCATGCGCATTGCCCATCGCATACGAATACTTAACTCTCTCAAGCATCGATAAATCATTGTAATTGTCGCCGACTGCAAGTGCATCATTCATTGACAACCCTTTAGATGATAAAAAAGCTTCGAGTGCTAGCCCTTTTTGCGCCAGCTCATTCGTCACTTCCAAGTTTTCATTTCCAGATGAACTAACAGCAATACTCGCAATGCCTTCAAGACGATCTGATGCTTTTTGCAATAAATCATCATCTGTTGAAAAAACGAAAAACTTGTAAATGTGATGATCGATGTCATGAATGATCGATTCATATTCGTCTACTGGTAAAATGAGTTTCCTGTTTACACGCTGCTGCGCCGTTTCACGAATTTCTTCGACTGATATTTCTGGATGGGCCGATGAGACGATATCAATGAGCAATTCAACCGCTTTATCCGGATTATCCGTATACGCACCTTGGTTTGTGAACACTTCAAAATACACGCCGACATCTTTCAAACGTCGATAAATATCCGATGCCGTATCATCTTCGATTGCGGTGAATTGAACGACCTCGCCAGCTGCGTTACGCGTTTCCGCACCATTTACAGCAATAATCGGGCACTCAATGCCGGAACCTTCGAGTGCAAAGCGCGCTTCTGCATATGAACGCCCTGTTGCAACAATAACTTCCACGCCAAGTTTCTGTGCCTTTTTAATTGCGTCACAATTTGCTTCGCTCACTTCCATTTTCCCGTTCAATAACGTGCCGTCCATGTCCGTTGCGATGCTTGTAATCATTCTTTTCACCTTCTCGTTTATATTTAATCCCTTCTTATTTTAACATGAAAATACGTCAGAATACGTATAAAAGCTCCGATCTGTCAGCAATCACTATTGAAAACGTTAACAAAAATCTGTGTTTTATGAATATGACCGATTTTGTAGATTTTCGGGAATAGATGAATTAAACTGTGTAAAGCATGAATATTTATACAAAGGAAGGGTTTTATATATGCATGAAAAAACATCCCCGTGGCTTTTTATTATTCCGTCACTGATCGGGATTTTGTTGTTTATAACGCCGGTACCTGTGAAAGATGGATTGACGATTCCAATCGCGATTATGTCCAATGCGCTTCAAGATTGGATTGGAGCGTTCATTCCAGCGATTATGACCACTTTAATCATTTTCGCTGCTCTTGCGACGATTGCCGTGAAAATAATGCGTCCTGCTTTCGTGCGTCATTCTGCTTTTCTGGCCAATTTGTTTGATATTTCACCTGTTTGGACAGTCGTTCGCATTGTCGGTGCCATTTTTGCGGTTATGACGCATTTCCAGCTTGGTCCCGAAGCTGTCTGGTCTGACGCAACGGGCGGCACACTGCTTATCAGCCTTTTACCTGTCTTATTTTCAGTCTTTTTATTTGCAGGACTTCTTCTGCCGCTTCTTTTAAATTTCGGTTTGCTTGAGTTTGTCGGCTACTCGCTTACAAGAGTAATGCGCCCTTTCTTTAAACTGCCTGGACGGTCATCGATTGACGCACTAGCTTCATGGCTCGGCGACGGGACAATTGGTGTACTGCTCACAAGCAAGCAGTATGAAGAAGGCTTTTACACGAAAAAAGAAGCGGCGATTATCGGTACGATGTTCTCCGTTGTTTCGATTACATTTTGTCTTGTCGTCATCGACCAGGTCGGACTTGCGGACTATTTCATTCCATTTTACCTAACGGTTGTTTCAGCCGGAATCGCCTGTGCACTCATTATGCCTCGCATTCCGCCACTTTCAAGAAAACCCGATACGTTCATTAATGAAAAACCGCGTCAGGCTGACGATGAAGCAATTCCCAAAGGGTATACGGCTATTTCATACGGATACGAGCAAGGGGTGAAGCGCGCCGGCCAAAACAAGATATCAGAAACTGTGCAGGACGGCTGTAAAAATGTGCTTGATATGTGGCTCGGTGTTGCACCAATCGTTATGGCGCTCGGAACAACAGCGCTTATTATTGCTGAAACAACACCTTTATTCCAGTGGCTTGGCATGCCTTTCATCCCTCTTCTTGAATTATTGCAAATTCCGTTTGCACAGGAAGCATCCGAAACGATTATGATCGGATTTGCTGATATGTTCCTTCCGTCGATTATTGGCTCTGGGATCGAAAGTGAATTGACGAGATTCGTTATCGCAGCCTTGTCCGTTTCACAGCTCATTTATATGTCTGAAGTGGGTGGACTGCTGCTTGGAACGAAAATTCCCGTTTCATTTAAAGACTTACTGATTATTTTTCTCATCCGTACGCTCATTTCATTACCCATTATCGCAGGTGTTGCACATATTTATTTTTAAAAAGCTGGAACTCTTCGGCTTTTTTTTTCGTATAGACGGGTAAATATGGTATGTTGACATGTAGAAAGGATGTGTCTATGTGACAAATAAACTCTGGTTTCAGACCGGAATTGGCATATTGCTTGCCATGGTCATTATTTTTATGTTCCAGGAAATTCGCGGAGTATTTAATCCGCTCGTGATCGTAGCGACAACCATTTTCCTGCCGGCTCTGCTTGGAGGCGTTTTATTTTATTTAACGCGCCCGCTTATGAAATGGCTTGAATCGAAAAAATTTCCGCGCTGGGCGTCGCTGAGCACTGTTATTATCGTAATTGGACTCGTTTTCTGGCTTATTTATGCTCTTATCGCTCCGGTCGCGAATAGTCAGGTGAGCTCACTCGTTGATAACTTGCCTCAAATGGTAAAAGAAGGAGAAAAGACGATGGATTTCGTGTTGAATCAAAAAGACCGTCTTCCACCTGCTGCGATTGAATCGCTCGAAAACGTAACTGACAAGCTAAATGATTACGTAACGGGCTTTAGTTCACGGCTAATCGGCTTTGTTCAAGCATTCGTACAGGGACTGTTTTTACTTATCCTCGTGCCATTCTTCCTCGTGTACATGTTGAAAGACCATGAAAAATTTGCACCATTTGTTGCCGGTTTTTTTTCCGGAGAACGAAAAACGTGGATTCGTCATACGCTTCACGATCTGGATGTGACACTTCGTTCGTACATTCAAGGACAACTTTTGGTCAGCTTTCTCGTGGGCGTTATGCTTTTAATCGGGTATTTAATTATCCGTCTGGATTACGCACTGTTACTTGCGATGTTTGGGATGTTCACGAATGTGATTCCGTTTCTCGGCCCATATATCGCCGTTATTCCAGCCATATTTATTGCATTCAGCCAAGAGCCGCAAATGGTCATTTATGTCGGGATTATCATGCTTGTTGCCCAACAAATTGAAAGCAATTTTATTTCTCCAAACGTTATGGGCAAAGCACTCGATATTCACCCGCTGACAGTGATCACAATCATTCTGGCAGCTGGCAACATCGCTGGTCTCTGGGGAATTATCCTCGCCATCCCGACATACGCTGTCATTAAAACAATCTTGACGAACTTGTACCAAAAACGAACCGAAATCCGTGAAGTTGCCGGAAAAGAAGTCGATTAACAAGAAGCCTCCTCTGCATTGTTTTCAGGGAGGCTTTATTTGTTGTGTGCAAATTTTCATCCCCTTATTGATTTCCAAAAATTCCATAAATCAATAAGCAAATTGTCGTTTCATCGTTATAAAATAATAGTAAGAATAATTGGAGGGAACCCTTGATGACAGAATCAAAACGGGTACAAATAATTGATGGAATGAGAGGATTCAGTTTGTTTGGCATATTGCTTGCAAACCTGCTCATTTTTCAGTACGGCATATGGGGGAAAGATGAAATTGAAATATATTCATTATCAGCGGTCGATTCTGCAGCTTACAAATTTGTCAAGATTGCGATCGAAGGCAGTTTTATGCCAATTTTCACTTTTTTATTCGGCTATTCAATGGTGAAAATGATGGAAAGTTTGAAACGAAACGGTGTAAAAGTGTGGCGGCATTGCGCCCGTCGATTTCTTTTATTAATCGCGATCGGCTTGCTGCACTCCATCTTTTTATGGGAAGGGGATATTCTCTTTTTTTATGGGATGATGGGCTTCTTTCTTCTTCTCTTTTTAAAACGTTCGAAAAAAACACTACTTATTTGGGGCACAGCATTACTCATGCTTACCTTTGCGCTCGGGTACGGTGTAATTGAAGAAACCGTTGCCGAAAAAGAAAAGATGGCAGATTACGTCGATGCAACAAAAACGATTTATGTAGATGGCACGTATACGGAAATTATGGACCAGCGAAACAATGAGGACCCGTTGATTATGCCAGATTACTTGTATCTATTTATCCTTCTGCTTTCGCCCTTTTTTACAGCGCCGCTCTTTTTATACGGGATGTATGCAGCCAAAGCAGGTATCTTTACCCGACCGGACAAAGAAAAACCGCTGTATCAAAAAGGAGCACTGCTTGTGCCAATCGGGCTTTTGCTAAAAAGCATCCCTGTGCTCTTGCCTGAAACGAACTGGACCGGCGTAGCTGGAGCGATCGGTACAAGTGCTCTTTCCATCGGCTATATTTGCGCATTCCCACTGCTTTATATAAAGTGGCCCACGTCAAAAATCAATATATCTTTTGAACAGGTTGGCAAATTGTCGCTCACTAATTATTTAATGCAGACCATCATCTGCACATTTATTTTCTATGGCTACGGACTTGGCCTGTTTGGACAATTAGGTGTGATCGCTAGCATCCTTCTTGGCATCATGATCTTCATACTGCAATGCGTGTGCAGCACCTTGTATATGAAACGATTTAAACGCGGACCGTCTGAACAGCTAATGCGCATGTGGACAAATTGGTCATGGAGCGGACGCATCCGGACGAAAAAACCGAAGCCATTCGACCGGGTGGAAGGATTATAATAACAAGCTGGCTATTGATCAGCGTGACGCTTGCGTTCATCATAGAGATAATTATCCGGATATGGTATGGGAAAAACAATTCCGAGAAGACATTAAACCTGACATTCAGCGTCTCTTGCCTAAAAGAGAAGAGTTCTTTACAAGACACAGCGGCGAAAGTGTTGATCTTGTCACCGGTCCCGACATTCCTGATTACAAGGAAGTACAGGCATCTGTTGGCGGCCATATTAAAATGAAGCTAGCGTTTCCCGCTGTTCAATCCGAGTGGACAGCCATCGCCTCACTCGTTAAAAAAGTGCAAAGCTATTCCCAAAATGCCGATATGCTTTTCCTTTACACCGATACACAATTAGGAACATACATTGATTGTCCCCTTAAAATGATCGATGCTGTAACCGATGCGGATTCAGCGAAAAAGTATTGTATGTTGAGTGAATCCCCCGTTCAATGATATCCCTTTGCCCAGTATCACAAAAAAGAGCACTGCATTGTAAGCAGGCTCTTATTTTTCTTCATCCGCACAGTCAAAACAAAGCAGTTTGCCGTCTTCTTTCACGCCATAAAAAAAACCATCCATGCAGTAAATGTCTTTTCCACATTCTTCACATTTACCGACGAGTTCTTTCATCCCTATCACCTGCCCTGTTCCCATTATATTTCGATCTGTATATTTTCACAGGATCTTTGTACACTAAAAGGTACTACGTGTTATTGGAGAGGAAGACCGGTCATGCGCAAATTCGGCTTATTTTTAGCGGCAGCTGCTTTTATGTATGTAAGCTTTTTGACACTTTCTAAAAACGATCATGCCGTGTCAGAAAATCAATATGTAGAAACGGTCGTGTTTGTACATGGGTTTAAAGGAAATGCCAACTCATTCAATACGATGATTGCCCGTTTTGAAGAGTACGGATGGGGATCACGGGCGTTGACGATAAATGTGACACATGCTGGCCGTCTGTTCGTTCGTGAAGACATGTCCCTCCCTGATAAACCTGCTTTTATTCAAGTATTATTTGAAGATAACCGGGCTTCATTTGACGATACATCCCATGCTCTCGCATTCGTTATGCAAGTATTGAAAAAAGAATATGGGATCGACCGTGTCAACATCGTCGGTCATTCCATGGGCGGTATTGTCTCTGTGAAATTTTTGCAGGAACTGTATGACCCAGAGCGGCATCCTGTCACGGATAAACTCGTCACCATTGGCAGTCCGTTTGGTGGTGTCGCCGGCAGCCGGTGGTTTACACAAAACACCGGTCCTGCCGTGTACGACTTAATGCCTGGCTCTCCTGCTCTTGCACAAATTGCTGCCGGACATACACGTTTTCCTGCCGAAATAGACGTGCTGAATATTGCTGGCACCGGCGATCAAGTGACACCTGTAAAAAGTGCACTCCGTTTAAAAGCGATCGTACCGAAAAAAAACTACCGTGTTACTATTATTTATGATAAAACAATCGACCATAGCGGTCTACATGAAACGCCGATTGTAGATGAAAAAATCGGGCATTTCTTTTCCTACAAATAATTCCAAATCATTTCCGCCGTTCTTGAAGCAGCCGCGGGCGTAGCCGTCCGTGCTGACTCTTTTTCTTTGTATGCTTCAAGCAAATGGGCCGTCCCTTCTTCCATTATTTCAGAGTACCTCTTTGATAACGCGGTGATTTCTTTTTCATACATTTCGTCCGTTCCCGGTTCAACAAGCTCTTCATACGTGTCAATGATAACATCCACTTCATTATTTCCAGGGAAATATTCATGAGGTGCCGTGCTGTCAAAGAGCGCAAATCCAAGTTCACGAACGATAACCATATCAATGCTCGCCGGGTCAAACCCGCAATGATACATTTCTGTCCGATAACCTTTCTGCTCCGCTACAGCGGCAATTTTTTTCATAAACGTTGATTTGCCCGTACCCGCTCTTCCTTTAATTAAATACCGTTTCTTCAATCCTTCTGTCAGCTCTGGAATATAATCAACCGGTCCAGTTGGTGTAGCCGCCCCGAGAAAGCGGTGAATTGTTTTTTGTTCATCATCAGATTTCCCAGGTAATAGGGCTGCGATCCATTTCTGTGCCAGTCGATCCGCTTTTTTCGGATCAAATCGGTTAATGAAAATGGATTCCCATTCGTCATGAATGAGCAGCGCTTCCCGAAAACAGTCATAAGCAATGTGCGCCGTTTTCTGTGCAGGCGGAGCCGATAGCATATCCGGATGAATAGCAGCATGACGGACTGTCGCTTCGTTTGGTATATCCGGTGCCAGACTGCCACACCAGATCGCTTTGTTACCGACAATAAGTCCTTCCGGCATTAGCGCATTCCACGGACTACGAATAGAATCAAATTGGACATCCGCTTTTTGAAGCCGCCCCTCGATCTCTTTTAAACATTCCATCTGCGCACACTCTCCACCGCCCCGCAGCAAAATAAACAGGCGCACATCCGACACATTCGTCTCTGCCATCTGTACGAATCCTCTCGCCGTATGGCCCGACGTAAAATAAAGCATCCGCCCACCCCCTCGAGTCTAACTATATGACTACAATGGAACATGTATACCGGAATTTCTCTACGCTGTCTTAGTTTGTAACCACTCCTGCTTCTTTCTGAATACTTCACATTGTTCGTATAAACAAAATAAGCCGGCTCCTTAAAGGAACCGGCTGCTCTTTTAATTATCGTTTAAAAATATCGCTGTGTGCTTCCCGTATGCGAGCAAGTGCTTCGTCAACGCATGTGAATTCCGCGCCGATTGGATATTCGCTAATTCGTGTGACTGAACTTGCTTCACCTGTTGAACGAAGGACTTTAATGCATTCCGCTGTTTCGTCTTCTGTTTCGTGTAAATCGCCTGCTTGATAACATGCGCTGGATTTTAGCATTTTCTCATACTGCACAACAAAGTTTTCTTTTACTTCACCGGCGAAATATTTTTTCACGTCAAGAAGATTTTCAACGACCATCATGTTGAGGTTCAACTCCTGTTTCTTTTGATGACTACAGTATACGAAAAAAACAGTGAAAAAGAACGTTTTTACAGAGATGCCATGAACTTTACACAATTTGTTAACATTTTATTCAAGGTTTCTTCACAACTTCACAAATTGTAGCATTTACAATCGTTTTCAAGTCCACCGGTGCCAGCTCGATCTGTGCACCAATCTTCCCGGCACTGACAATCATGAAGTCTAAGTGTAAAGCACTCGCATCAATAAAAGTCGGATAGAGCTTCTTCATCCCAATAGGCGAGCAGCCCCCACGAATGTAACCCGTCTGTTTTTGAAGATCTTTCACTGGAATCATTTCAATTTTTTTCTCACTGGCAGCGCGAGCAGCTTTTTTCAAATCTAGTTCTTCTTCAACTGGAACGACAAATACATAAAGTCCAGCTGCTCCTTGCGTGACAAGTGTTTTAAATACATTCCCTGTAGCCTTTTCAATTTTTCCCGCCACAGATACACCGTCAATTTCCCCATCTTTATTGTCATATTTATACATATTGTACGCAATGCCACCTGCATCAAGTAGCCGCATTGCATTTGTTTTCCCTTTTGCCATCCTGAATCACTCCATTTATATGTTAAAATTATTGTACTACAACCATTCAAAAGGAGTGGATGAAATGGATCAATTTACTGTGTCTGGCATTATGGAAGTGATGAGAGAATTTTTCCCTTCGAACACGGCAGTAGCTATTTCCAGCCGCGAAAAATTTATTTATTATCAGCCAAGCCGTCTCGTGGACCTGCATATTCACGCTGGCGATCCGATCAAAAAAGGCAGTGTGACACATCAGGCATTAACGGAAAAGCATCAAGTATCGATGTATATTGACAGTAATGTGTATGGAATCCCCTATTACGCTATGTCCGTACCCATTTTTGATGACAATGAAGTGAGCGGTGCCATTACCACCATCTATCCGGCAAAACCGTCGCCGATTGCGCGCAATGTACTGACAATTAAATCTGAAGATAGATGGTACCCGATTCCTTACAGCGATGTCATGTATCTGGAATCAGAAGGCCGAAAAACAAGGGTGCAGGCACAGACTGGGAGCGGCTACCATAAGTTAAATTTAACCGAGCTTGAGTTTACGCTGCCGGATGATTCTTTTATCCGCGTCCACCGTTCTTATATTGTGAACGTTCATTTCATTCAGGAAATTCAGCCAGATTCGCATTCTACCTTTTTGCTTATTATGAAAGATCGAACGAAAATCCCCGTCACGCAGACGTATACGAGTACTTTTCGGAAATCACTCAATTATTAATATACTGCTTCATGACGCGAAATTTCTCTTTCGCGTCTTTTTTGCGGCTTTTCATGCCCATGCAAATGAAAGCCCTTTCATTATTTGTTACACTAATAAAAACGAATCGGAGGGATCGAATCGTGGATAAACACATAACAGAACGATTACGAATGAATGATTTACATACACGTATTGTGTCAGCAGATGAAGCTGCTTCCTGGATTCAGGACGGCATGACACTTGGTTTGAGCGGGTTTACACGGGCCGGTGATGCGAAAGCGGTGCCTACGTCACTCGTTGAACGTGCCAAAACAGAAACCTTTAAAGTCAATATCTTTACCGGCGCTTCACTTGGCTTTGATCTTGATAAATTGATGGCGGAAGCAGGCATTATTAATAAACGACTCCCCTTTCAAGCCGACCCATCCATGCGAAAAAAAATTAATGACGGCAATCTATATTTTGTTGATCAGCATCTGTCCCACACAGCTGAACTTATCCGGAGCGAAGTGCTGGACCCGATTGATTACGCCATTATTGAGGCCGTGGCAATCACAGAAGAGGGTCTTATCATCCCTGCAACGTCTGTTGGGAACTCTTCTATTTTTATAGAGAAAGCAAGGAATGTCATTATTGAATTGAATCTTGCCCAGCCAGCTGAACTGGAAGGACTTCACGATATTTACAGCCTAAATGAGCAAGGAAAACGCGGACCCATTATGCTGACATCTGTTAATGAACGAATTGGTGAAATAGGCATCCCTGTCGATCCGGCTAAAATCAAAGGCATTGTCATTACAAAATCGTTAGACTCCTCTTCTACGATTGTTCCACCAGATGAGGAGACGGCACAAATGGCTGCTCATCTCATTACTTTTTTCAGAGAAGAAGTAAAAGCAGGCCGTCTTACGAATGAATTGGCTCCACTTCAATCAGGGATTGGCTCTGTTGCCAATGCAGTGCTGCACGGGCTCATTGATTCCGAGTTTGAAAACCTTGAAGTGTATTCCGAAGTATTGCAAGATGCTGTGTTTGATTTATTTGACCACGGTAAAATTCGTTTTGCTTCCGCCTGCTCCATTACGCTATCGGAAGAAAAAATGAATGAGGTATATGCCAACCTAGAAAAATATCGAGACAAACTTATCCTGCGTCCACAAGAGATCTCAAACCATCCTGAACTCATTCGGCGGCTCGGTTTGTTATCTATAAATACCGCGCTTGAAGCGGATATTTATGGAAACATTAATTCCACGCACGTATCTGGTACCAAAATGATGAACGGGATCGGTGGCTCAGGCGATTTTGCCCGCAACTGCCGTACAGCTATTTTTGTAACAAAATCAACCGCTAAAAACGGTACGATTTCGAGTATCGTTCCTTTCGCTTCACACGTTGATCATACAGAACATGACGTTGATATTCTCGTCACCGAGCAAGGATATGCGGACTTGCGCGGGCTAGCACCGCGCGAACGAGCACTCGTCATTATTCACAATTGCGCACATCCGATGTATAAAGAGCAGCTACTCCAATATTTTGAAGAAGCATCTTTGCGTGGGGGTCAAACACCGCATATACTTGAAAAGGCTTTTTCATGGCATACACGCCTTGCTGACCAAGGAACAATGCTTGAAAAACAATTTTCTTTCTCTTTGTGACGTTGGTCGGCCGCTTTTGACTAAAACGATTCCAACATCTAATTTCAAAATAAACGATATACAAGCGGCCTGACGTTAACAATAAAGTAAAACTTCATTCAGTGGGGGTTAGACCCATAGGATGTGGGTTATGTAGACTTTGTCACAGAAAGTGATGCTCTTAGTCTACGTTCCGCTATCCCCCTTCGCCTTCTTTTCTTTTCTGATGTCTTAAAGTTATAGTCCGGATCTTACTGCCCGTTAATGCGGGATAAATAGTCTTCTATGAAAGAAAAAACATCCGGAAAAGACTGCTTTTTCTTTCACTATTTGTGATTTAAGTCGAATAATTCTGCTTTGTGTCTTTTTTATGGCTTTTTGTGCATTTTATAATGAAAGCACTTTCAAAATCGAATAATATAATAAGTGCTCAGCCGGGTTTATCCGGTTAAATATAACTATAATACATTCCATACTTTCTCTAAATTTACTGTCAGAAAAAGCGGCCTCCTAGGGGCCGCTTTTTCATTATTGATCTCGCCGCTTTTCAGCGATCTTTTCCTTCATTTTCGCGAATTCTTTCACCGGTGGCACGAGGCTGATTACTTTATCACCCGCTTCCCCTTTTGGTGATTCATCACGCGTGTAAAACTTCAGTTTTCCAGATTGCTTCACAATGAACAACAGTAATGAGCCTTTATCGCGGTCACTCAAATACTTTTCATAGCTGTACTGTTCGGTCAAATCGGTTTTCCGGATAACATAGTTTCCAGCAGCACGCCTATTTAACGCCTGGAAATGGGCGTCGCTGTCAAACAGCACTTTTCCGCCAACTGTTTTGTTAAATTCCTTTGTCTTTTGCGTACGTTCTAGACCCGCTGCGATTTGATACAAATTCACGCGGCCCATTTCTGGAACAAACGTTGAGCAGACGAGCGCGTTATACGCTTCATCATCCGTTGCCGCAATCATGTATTCATACGGCGTCAGTTCGAGATGATATTCCGTGCTTTCTGATAAGATTTCACCGTGGTATACCGGCAAATTCATCTGCCTGGCAGCATTCAGCCTTTGCCATGATTCATCAGCAACGAGCACTGGAATGTTCAATTCCTGCATCGTTTGACCAAGCTTTGCAGTGAATGCATTACCGCCAATAAGCAGCACACCTGGTTTATCTGTTGATGATAAGTCCAGCTTTTTCGCCAGCCAGCCAATCGAAAATCCATGTGCAACAACGGTTGAAAACACAAGGGCAAACGTGAGCGGTGTTAATAGTGCAGCATCTTCGTATCCTGCTTTAAGCAACGATTCTGCAAAATACCCCGATACGGTTAATGCTACAATCCCCCGTGGCGCAATCCAGCCGACAAGCATTTTTTCCTGATTCGTCATATCCGTACCGATCGTCGACATCCATATCGACAGCGGTCGTACAATAAACAGCATCAGAATAACAAATGCAATAATGCGAACGTTAAATATTTCGATCAAAGTATCGGTTGTCAATGACGCCGTTAACATGACAAAAATCGTGGAAGTAAGCAAAATTGAAATATTTTCTTTAAAATGACGCATGTCTTTTATGGAGGATATATGCATATTCGCCATCACAATCCCCATCGCCGTGACCGCAAGCAATCCTGTTTCATGCATCATTTCATCGGCAATTGTGAAACAAGTAATGACCGCCACGAACACGGCCGGTGATTTTAAATATTCTGGAATACGTCCTTTTTCAAGCATTTTGCCAAGCCCCATGCCAAATAATGTTCCGAGTACAACTGCAAATACAGAAGCAGCTAAAAAGACGAGCAGTGTCGCAACCGATACCGTGCCTGTTAAAAATTTAATAAATTCAAACGCGAATAGAGCAAGAAGTGCACCAAACGGATCGACAACAATGCCTTCCCATTTCAAGATAGCTGCCGTGCGCGGTTTTAGTTTTGCCTGACGCAACAGTGGCAAAATAACCGTTGGACCAGTAACTATGAACAAACCGCCAATGACAAATGCAACAGTCAATGACAATCCGGCAATGTAATGCGCGGCGAGTGAACCGAAAATCCAGGCGATAAACGCGCCAAGCGTCACAATGCGCCGGATCGGCTGGCGAACCGTTTTAATTTCACGAAAATCAAGATTTAAGCTTCCTTCAAATAATATAATCGCGACAGCGGCTGATATAATTGGCTGAAATAAGTTACCGAACACATCTTTCGGATTTATCCACCCGAAGAGCGGCCCAATAAGCAGCCCTGCCACCGACATAACTACGATCGCCGGAAGTCGGAATCGCCACGCTATCCACTGGGAGGCAATCCCAATAAAGAGAATAATCATTAAATTAAATAATAGTGAATCAAACATTACATCTTCCTCTCTTCTGGTAAGTCTTTCTACACACTACCGCGTTTATTCCCGAATTCCACACAAAAAAAACCGACTGCGCTTCATAGAACCAATCACTCTTCCTTTTTAAGTAATGGTGCCTGAAACCCGAAATTGTACAGTGGTGCCATTCATCCTGTAAAATGGCAGATGAATGTTTATCCGGAAAGGACGGATTTTTTGAATAAATTAGCTTTTTTCCGTATTTTTATTATCGTCAAAATGGCTGTTGTTTTCTTTTTACAGCTCACCATTTTCGAACGATGTCACCGGGGGAATTGGACGGATGAAACAAATATAAAATGGGAATTACTCATAAAAAAACAGGCAGCTAAGTATCGGCAGACCGCTCTTCGTCTTGAAGGTTTATTAATTAAGCTTGGACAGTTTTTAAGTACAAGAGCAGATGTTATGCCAAAAGCGTTTCTCGATGAGCTTGAAGACTTAATCGACCGTGTGCCAGCCGTTCCGTGGGAAGAAGCACAAACGGTCATGGAACAGGAATGGAATGCACCTGTTGAAAGCGTGGCGGCAGAAATCGACCGGCAACCGGTGGCGTCCGCTTCCATTGGTCAAGTGTACAAAGCGCGTCTTTATACAGGCGAGCTCATCGCGGTAAAAGTACAGCGCCCAGACATCGATAGAATTATCGCTGTTGATTTTAAAGCCGTGCGCATTGTTATGAAGCTTGCGAAACGATTTACGAAGTTTGGCAAGCAAACGGATATGCTTGCACTTTATCGGGAAATGACGTCGGTCATCGGAGCTGAACTTGATTTTCGTCGTGAACTCGAAAACGGTCTTTATTTTAAAAAGCGCTATGAATCGTTTTCAGACGTAGATATTCCCGGCTATAACAGGGATTATTCAACAAAAAAAGTGCTCGTTATGGACTGGGTGGAAGCTGCCCGCATTACAGATATTTCCTTTTTAGAACGAAACGGCATCGATCGGCAAGATCTTGCTGTCCGATTGACAAATATGTTTCTGGAGCAGCTTTTGCAGGAAGGCAAATTCCACGCTGATCCGCATCCCGGTAACATTTTAGTGAAAGCAGATGGGACGATTGTGCTCATTGATTTTGGCATGACCGGCCGTGTGCCCAATGAAGATGCGGTTCATATTCGAACGCTTATCGAAGGCATTTTAATTGAAGATTACGATCAGGTCATAAAAGGACTAGAAGGGCTGCGCTTTTTACTTCCGCACGCTGACAAAGAGCGGATGAAACGCGTCATCCGGGCGATGATCGATGCCTATACGGCGCAGTCATTTATGCAGCTAGATGACTTCGCTATCGGACAGTTGCTCGACGAAGTGCAGCAAATCGTCAAAAAAGAACCGGTACAGCTCCCAGCGGAATTCGCGTTTTTAGGACGAGCTGTGTCCACATTTATCGGATTGCTGCATATTCTGGATCCGAACATCGATTTAATGGAAGTCGGTCGAAAGCCGGTAATGGACTGGCTCGGGAAACATGCGGGCAAAACGAGTCCAAAGCAAATTCTTGTTCAATCCCTGCGCCCGCTTTTGTCATTCCCGCAAAAATTCTTGTCTGTCCTGGACGAGCCCCGGCTGTTTCGTGAGCAGCGGGATGCGCAGCAAAAACGCAATGAAGCGGAGCGGGATGTGCTGAAGGGACGTCGTGACGCACTCCTTTTTATGGCTGTTACATTCCCAGGAGTGGCCGCTGTCCCGTTTGTCCATCATGAAGCTATTGTCTACGGCGGCCCCGTTTTGTTTATGCTCTCTGTTTTCTTTTACATTCGGGCCATCCGAGCTCACAAACGATTTATAGCATGACGATCAAACATCGTCGGTAAATTTGAAGATCAATGCTTATACAATGTACTGTTCACATGGAACTGCGGGAAACAGGCAGGGCAGGGTGAAATTCCCTTTGTTGACGGCTGAATTATCCATATTCTAGTGATTATCCCGCCGTCAACAAAAAAATAGGCTGCCCTTTGTCAGTTTACTGACTTTCAGGACAACCCTTTCTTCGTTATTCCGTTTCCATTTCAAACACTTGCTGTACGTCTTTATCTCCTCGGCCTGAAATATTCACGATCACTATCTCTTCTTTCTTCATTTCCGGAGCAAGTTTCATAACGAGTGCGACGGCATGTGCACTTTCAAGCGCTGGAATGATGCCTTCTGTTCGTGACAGCTCTTTAAACGCCTCAAGCACTTCTTCGTTTGTCACCATGTAATATTCAGCGCGTTCCGTTTCTTTCAAGTAACTGTGTTCAGGGCCAATGCCCGGATAATCGAGTCCTGCCGCAATCGAGTACGTCGGCTGCGGATTTCCTTCTTCATCAAGTAAAACATAACATTTAAACCCGTGAAGGACAGCGGGGACCCCTTTTGTAAGAGAAGCGGCCTGTTCTGGCTCAGCCCCAATTAAACGGACAGACGGCTCATCAATATAATGGGCAAATGATCCAATCGCATTGCTGCCGCCGCCCACACAGGCTATGACGGCATCCGGAAGACGCCCTTCTTTCTCTAAAATCTGCCGTTTCGACTCTTCACTGATGACCGCATGAAAATGCTTAACCATCGTTGGATATGGATGAGGGCCAACAGCCGATCCGAGCAAATAAAACGTGTCTTTATAATTTGCAACGTAGTCATTCAGCGCCGCGTCTACCGCATCTTTCAAACGCCCCTGACCTTCTTCTACAGCAACCACTTTTGCTCCTAACAATTCCATCCGGAACACGTTTAATGCCTGGCGCCGCATATCCTCCGCTCCCATATAAATCACGCAATCCATTCCGAACATCGCGCATGCTGTAGCTGTTGCGACACCGTGCTGCCCTGCGCCCGTTTCCGCAATGATACGATGCGCATTCATTCTCTTTGCTAGCAAAATCTGCCCGATCACGTTGTTAATTTTATGCGAGCCTGTATGGTTCAAATCTTCCCGCTTCAAATAAATTTTTGCACCGCCAAGCTTCTCTGTCAGCTGTTCCGCAAATGTAAGCGGATTTTCTCGTCCGACGTATTCTTTCAAATAATAACGAAACTCTTTATTAAACGCCGGATCCTCTTTATATGCCGTAAATTGTTCAGCGAGGTAATCAAGCGCTGCTTTTAATTCCGGTGGTACAAAACTGCCGCCAAACTGGCCGAAATATCCTGATTCTGTCATGTTTACACGCTCCCTGTTTATCGACTATTCTGAATATAAACATTCACTATAGCAACTGCGCTGAAAAAGATTCGATATATTTTTACACCCATTCCCAAAAGGCATATAATACAGGGCAGCTAACCTTTATGAAGAAAAAAATATGTACCTCTGAAAAAAATCAGCCTCTTTTTACCGGCAGCAACGATCATCAATGTTATAGTATACGCATCCTTACAATTTTCCATTTTACAGCTAATGTTGTGTTAAACAATCGATTCTTTTATTCAAAAAAAGCCCGGAACATTGTCCGTACTCTTTTTCTTATTGAAACACAATCGTTTTATTGCCATGCACAATGATGCGGTCTTCAAGATGCCATTTTACTGCACGAGCCAGCACGCGACGTTCAATCGAACGACCAATTTTCTTCAAATCAGCTACATGATCGCGGTGATCCACACGTTCAATGTCCTGCTCAATAATTGGTCCTTCATCAAGATCATTCGTCACGTAATGCGACGTCGCACCGATCAGCTTCACACCACGGTTATAAGCACGCTCGTACGGACGCGCGCCAATAAAGGCTGGCAAAAATGAATGGTGAATATTAATAATTTTGTTTGGATAACGCTCAACGAACTCCGGCGTCAAAATTTGCATGTAACGAGCTAGTACAATCACATCGATATCGTACTCTTCCACAAGTCGGGCCTGCTCCTCTTCCACCTGCTTGCGAATGTCTTTATTTGCCGGAATGTAATGGAACGGAATACCGAGTGACTCAACTATTCCGCGTGCATCTTCATGGTTTCCCGCGACAAACGCAATATCCGTCTGCAAATCCCCGCTCTGCCACTCCCACAATAACTCCCGAAGACAATGAGGCTCTTTTGAAACGAAAATCGCGGTTCTTTTCCGGTCACCGCCGTAGGCAAAACGATAATCCATCTTAAATTGTTCCGCGAGCACTTCAAAGTCCTTCTCTATCTTTTGACGTTTGTCAGCGAGCAACTCGCAGTCAAACTCGATGCGGATAAAAAACGTTCCGCCTGCAGGATCACTCGTATACTGGCTTGATTCAATAATATTGGCTCCATGTTCAAACAGAAACTTCGACAGCGCCGATACAATGCCTGGTCCATCCGGACATTTCACAAGCAATCGGCCACGATTTTTCAGACGGTTTCCATGTTCATCTCTTTTTTCTGATCCATTTATATTTACAGTCATTGGGTACACTCCAGTTGTCATATTAATTACTTCATTATAGACGATTTCACACGCATTGAAAATATATTCGGTCTGCTATGCTTTTTCATGCTATAGTGGGGGAATGAAAATCCCATAAATGGAGGCGATTATTATGGAAAAAACGGAACAATGGTCGTCGAAAATCGGCTTTATTTTATCATCAGCCGGGGCAGCGATCGGTCTCGGCGCAATCTGGAAATTTCCGTATGTGACCGGGCAGAGCGGCGGCGGAGCGTTTTTGCTTTTATTCATCCTTTTTACGCTTTTAATCGGCTTGCCAATGCTCATCTCTGAATTCATTATCGGACGTGGTTCCGGCCGTGAAGCGGTCAGTGCCTATAAAAAGCTGGCACCGGACTCGTTTTGGACAGCAATCGGCAAAATTGGTGTTGTTGGCTGCTTTCTGCTTCTATCATTTTACAGCGTTGTCGGCGGCTGGGTGCTCATTTATACATGTATGGCCCTCTTCGGGAATGTCATTGACGACGGTGATGCTGGCGCCTTATTTGGTGCTGTGACGGGGAATCCGTGGCTGACAATCGGCGGGCATGCCGCATTTATGCTTTTAAACATTCTCGTCATCGCTGCCGGTGTCCGCAATGGAATCGAGCGATCCAGCAAATACATGATGCCAATGCTATTCATTTTCTTTATCATTCTTGTCGTGCGCTCATTAACGCTTGACGGAGCAATGGAAGGCGTTCGATTCTTCTTGCAGCCGGACTTCTCGAAAATTACCGGTGAAGCTGTTTTATATGCACTCGGACAGTCTTTCTTTTCACTTGCAGTCGGCTTTTCTTGCATGGTGACGTATAGTTCCTACTTAAATAAAGACGTCAGCATCCCTGCATCAGCGGGCTCTGTTGCACTTATGAATATTTTTGTCTCGGTGCTTGCGGGTTTGGCTATTTTCCCAGTCGTCTTTGCATTCGGTTTTGAACCGACGGAAGGGCCGGGCCTGCTATTCGTTGTTCTGCCATCTGTCTTTTCTCAGCTGCCATTTGGCGAACTGTTTTTGTTTATGTTTCTTTTGTTATTCTTGTTTGCAACACTTACATCATCGTTCAGCTTGCTGGAAATTATTACAGCGGCATTCACAAAAGGTGAACAGTCGTCACGGAAGAAAATTTCATGGATTTCCGGTGCAATTGTTTTTCTTGCCGGCATTCCAGCGGCGCTGTCATTCAGTACGCTTTCTGATGTACTGATATTTGAACGGACCGTTTTTGATGTGACCGACTTTCTCGTCAGCAACATCCTTCTGCCTCTTGGTAGCTTGCTCATTGCATTGTTTATTGCATGGCGTATGGATAAATCACTCGTAAAAGAGCAATACTATTTAAGCGCAAACAAAATGGGCAGCACATATTCAATCTGGTTTTCATTAATGAGATGGGTTGTTCCGATCACCATTGTCATTGTATTTGTTTACACGGTCAGCCAGTTTAAGCAGTAAGAAAAACGTTCGTGAAATTATGAACATTTCGCGAACGCCTTTTTCTTTTGTTCTTTTTTCAAGATCATAATTATTCATTTTTTAAAAAATTAATCTCATTTTAATATAGAAAACCCTTTTTCAGCTCAGGAAAGCTCTTTCTTTTCCTTCCATTTTAAATCCATATCAAATAATCATTAATTCCATCCCAACAAAGCATTGAAGAGATGAATAAATCGGCATATGATGTTCTTAACTTAAATTACTAACTTATGAAAGTAGGACTGCACATGACGACAATCACGAACGAAGTGACACAAGGTGAATTTCAAGTGGCCAAAAAATATGTGGACGATGTATATGAGATCGTAAAAAAACGCAATCCTGGAGAAAGCGAGTTTCATCAAGCGGTACAAGAGATTTTCGAATCATTGACGCCGGTTTTCGCAAAACATCCTAAATATATTCAACATAATATACTTGAGCGTATGGTAGAACCTGAACGCGTTATTTCTTTCCGTGTCCCATGGGTTGATGATAATGGCAATGTACAAGTAAACCGTGGTTTCCGTGTTCAATTTAGCAGCGCAATCGGACCATACAAAGGCGGCCTTCGTTTTCATCCGTCTGTTAACGCAAGCATCATTAAGTTCCTCGGTTTCGAACAAATTTTCAAAAACTCACTGACAGGCCAGCCGATCGGCGGCGGTAAAGGTGGTTCTGACTTTGATCCGAAAGGCAAATCAGACAATGAAGTGATGCGTTTTACACAAAGCTTTATGACAGAATTGTATCGCCATATCGGTCCAGACATTGATGTGCCAGCTGGTGACATCGGTGTTGGCGGGCGCGAAATTGGCTACATGTTCGGACAATACAAACGTCTGCGCGGTGGTTATGAAGCGGGTGTCTTAACTGGTAAAGGTATTCAATACGGTGGAAGCTTGGCGCGTACAGAAGCAACTGGTTTTGGAACAGTATACTTTGTAGACGAAATGCTTCAAGATAAAGGCCAATCATTCGAAGGCAAGACAGTTGTTGTATCTGGCTCCGGCAACGTTTCGATCTATGCAATTGACAAAGCGACACAGCTTGGTGCGAAAGTCGTTGCATGTTCTGATTCAAACGGCTATATTTACGACGAAAACGGCATTGACCTGGCGACTGTGAAGCAATTGAAAGAAGTTGAACGCAAACGTATCAGCGAATATGTGAACGTCCATCCAACTGCACAATATGTAGAAGGTTGCTCAGGCATTTGGAGCATCTCTTGCGATATCGCGCTCCCATGTGCAACACAAAATGAAATCAATGCAGAAGCAGCACAAGTGCTTGTTGATAACGGCGTAAAAGCGGTTGGTGAAGGAGCAAACATGCCTTCAACGCTTGAAGCGATCGAAATATTCTTGAAAAATGACGTTCTATTCGGCCCTGCAAAAGCTGCAAATGCAGGCGGTGTAGCGGTTTCTGCCCTTGAAATGGCACAAAACAGTGCGCGTCAGCCATGGACATTTGAAGAAGTAGATGAAAAACTTCACAACATTATGAAAAACATCTTCAAAAACAGCAAACATGCTGCAGCTGAGTTTGGTCATGAAGGCAACCTCGTTGTTGGTGCCAACATTGCCGGCTTCATTAAAGTAGCAGACGCAATGATTTCTCAAGGTGTCGTTTAATAACAAAAAAACACCCCGGACTCGTCTGGGGTGTTTTTTTTGTTAAATAAAGACGCCTTATGATTCAAGACGCCCCTCCGTGTATATTTCTTCTTTTGTACATCCCTCTACCGCAGCAACCTCTTCTTCAGAGCGTTCAGGTTCGACTTCTTGTTTCGCTGCTACTTTCCTGAGCTCCGCGAATGACACCGGTTCTGGCAGCTGATTGAGCAACGACTTTGGAATCTCCGGACTGCCCGGCGCGTAAACAGCTAAAAATGCATTCGCCATTTCTAAGTAACCTGCGGGTTCTGGATGAACGTCACCTGGATTTGGCAAATAGTCGACAGCATCCGTCCCAAAACGATCGGCAACTGGTACAAACACAGCACCTGCACTTTCTGCTTCCTGCTTAATAATGTCATTTAACATATTAAGCTGCTCCGCGACAGCTGGTTTATGCTGGTCAAATACGTGCGGATACGGAAAGTAATACCCCATCGCATATACATTGGCATCCGGATTCAATTCCTCAACTTTTTGCAGCAGTACCGCATAATCTTCACGTACCCCATTCAGCGCAAAGGCGGCAGTGATTGCATTAAATGTCAGCATGCCACGCGATGGATCATTTTGAATGAGCGGCAATAAATCGTTCGCACCTGCTGAGATCGTAATGAGGTCCGCACTTTGAATCGCACGCTGGCCTGCGTCACTTTCTACCTGCTTAATCACCTGATCGACTGTATATCCCGGCATAGCCAGCTCTTTCGAATAGGCTTCTGGCTGTATGCTCATTGCAATCATGTCTGCATATCCTGCGCCAATTTCACGGTTTGGCGTCTGTCCCGCAGCAAGTGAATCTCCGATGGCCGTATAGTTTAGCCCGGCTGCATGCCCTGTCTGTGTTCCGAAGAGACTTAAACATAACAAGCAACCAACGATGCTTCGCTTTAACATGATGCCCCACTCCCTAATAGTGTTCTTTCTATTTTACCAAAAGGAAGGCGCTTTACGCGTGAAACAACTAATTGTTCATTATATTCTCTTCAAAAATTCCTCATACAGTGTTACCGTAACCGTCCCGGGACACCCATTGCCAATCTTCTGCCCGTCCACTTCTGTTACCGGCAATATTTCTAAGCCTGTGCTCGATAAAAAAGCTTCATCTGCTGCCAGCAATTCGTCCGGCGTAAATGCTTGCTCCTTCAGTGTGATACCAAGTTCCATCGCGATTTCTTTCACGGCAATACGTGTAATCCCATGTAAAATATGATTCGTTGCCGGTGCTGTCAATATCTCGCCGTTTTTCACAATAAAAAAGTTCGAACTTGACCCTTCTGTAATAAAGCCATCACGAACGAGTACCGCTTCAAGAGCCCCTACTTCAAACGCTGCCTGTTTGGCCAAAATATTTGGAAGCAAATTCAATGACTTAATCCAGCAATTTTGCCATCGTTCATCAGGTAGCAGCTTCACTGTCGCACCAACCTTACGAATGTCATCCGATATAAGCTTAAACGGCTTTACTGTCATCGAAATAGATGCTTCTACATTCGGAAATAAGTGATCGCGAGGTGCAATGCCGCGCGTCGCCTGCATATATACGTCGCAGTTCGCCTCGCCGCTCCGCTCAATCAGGTCCTCCACAATCGCTATAATATCTTCAACTGTTTTTCCAATGTTCAGCCTAATGGCCTCCGCACTTTTAAATAAGCGCTCCATATGCTGATCCATCATAAACGGGCGTCCATTATACACTCGAATGAATTCGTATACACCGTCGCCAAACTGGTGACCTCGCTCGTCTATCGGTAAAACCGGATCGCTTGAATTGATAAATTTCCCGTTCAAATAGCCCATCGCCATATTTAAAAGCCTCCTTTCACATGTTTTTCTCCATTCATTATACTTACTTTTCTGAAAAAATAATACAGTATGTATTGAAGTATATTCCCGAATGGAACGGTGTGAAAACGCAGATAAAAGGGTAATGAAAAGGGTAAAGGAGCTGATAATATGACACCAAAAATTGTAGATGTACGCACCGTGACTGTTATTGGGTTTGAAATAAGCGGTACACAAGATGAAATTACTGCACTTAGACCCGAGTGGACAAAACGATTTTTAAAAGCAGCAAGCCTGATTCCCGGACAGACAGATGGAAACTTAATGGACATTTGTTTAAAGCGTGCAGGTCAGTTGTACACACACTGCATCGCAATGGCAGTGAAGCAAATTGATATTATTCCGTCCGGTATGACAAATTCAACTATTCCATCCGGGTCGTATGCACTACTTGAATTTCATGGAAGTGATGACGAGATCCAATTTGCTTTTCGCACCATCTTGCAATGGGCGCGCGAACATAAAGTCAGGCTCGATTCCAACGAATTCCGTATTGATGTCACGATTGAAGAAGGCCACCACCATTTATACTGGCGGCTTGCTGATAAACGAAGCGAAGCAATTGAAGAAGCCGTTTAAAATAACGTAAACCTTCTCCAAAATGAAGTTTCCGAAGGTAAAGGTATTGTTCCCATTCAAACCGAATACCTTTTGTACAGGAAAATATGTGACTTACTTCTCATTTTTTACACCCCCTATATGAAATCATTTCCTCAATTGTTAAAATGTATATAAACAAAATTTAATTTTATAACGGGGTGTGGAGATGAAGAGGATATTATACAGTTTATTTGCAGCAGTTTTAACGATTGCTTTACTCATTCCAGTTGCAAGTCCTTCAGCGGCTGTAGTGGAAAACAACTCATCTGGCACGGCGGTACAATCGAATGGGACAAGCTCCGCTGCTGTAAGATTTAGTGACGTACCTGCTAGCTTTTGGGCAAACGATGAAATCGATTATCTTGTACAAAAAGGTATTATTCAAGGTTACAAAAATGGAAAATTCGGCACAAATGATTCCGTCAAACGGGAACACGCTGCAATCATCTTAGCGAAAGCACTCGGCATTCAAAATGAGTCGGCACCGAATCCTGGATTCCGGGATATTCCGACGTCTCATCCTGCATATAAATCAATCGCAGTCTTAACAAAATATGGTATTTTCAGCAAAGCAAACTACTTTAATCCGTCTGGTAAATTGAAACGCTCTCAAATGGCGAAAATTATCGCAGAAGGCTTTAACATGAAGCCGGCATATGTCGTCTCATTTAAAGACGTAAAAAGCACAGACTGGTTTTATCAATATGCATCAGCACTTGGCAGCGCTGGCATTGCGAGTGGCAGCAACGGCTACTTTATGCCATACAGTGAAATTAACCGGACCGAGTTTTCTGTCTTTATCGCACGTGCACTTGAAGCAAAATTCCGGACAGGTGTTCAAGTCGGCATTAAAAGCGCCGTCCACGAAGCAGACGGCCGCATTAAAATGACGCTCATCTTGTACAACAACTCACGCAATAAAGTGTTTAACATTAAAGGCCAGTACACATTGCATGCTGGCAATACGATCGTCGCGGATATGACATCACCTCGCTCATTCGACAACATTGTCATCGGCGCCAACCAACAAAAAACAGTAACCGCTTATTTTGCCCGGATCGAAGTAAAACAACGGCCAGCTCTGCAAAACCTGTCACTCGACTACGAACATTCATGGAGTTACTACCAATAAGCTAAGGAAAAGGCTGCCTAAGTCAGATAATCTGACTTGGGCAGCCTCTTTTCGCAGCGAAATTTAATTGCCTTCGACCATTTGTAGCGTATGTACAACTTGTTGTGCCACGCACAATCTTGTTGCCGTAGACCCACCCGAATAGCATCTGCTATGATGGATACACTATTTTTTTATTGGGGGAACCATCTCGTGGATACTGCTTATGACAATCTTAAAAAAGGAGAACAAGGCGCTTGGATCAGTATTATCGCCTACCTGTTTCTTTCAACATTAAAACTAACAATCGGCTGGATCGGTGCTTCAGAAGCATTAAAAGCAGACGGTCTCAACAACTCAACCGACATCATCGCCTCTATCGCTATTTTGATTGGCTTAAAAATTGCCCGGAAGCCGCCCGATGAAAATCATCGCTACGGTCATTTCCGCGCCGAAACCGTTGCTTCACTAATCGCTGCCTTCATTATGGCATCCGTCGGCATTCAAGTACTTATCGGTGCTGGCACGTCGCTCTTTCATGCTGATCATGAAACACCAGACATGATCACTGCCTGGGCCGCCCTTTTCGCTGCTGCTGTCATGTACGGCGTCTACACATACAACGCACGGCTCGCCAAAAAAATTAATAGCCCATCCATCTTGGCCGCTGCACATGACAATCGCTCCGATGCGCTGGTGAGCATTGGCGCATTTATCGGAATCATCGGCGCGCAGTTAGGCATAGACTGGCTCGATACATTGACTGCCTTCATCGTTGGCTTAATTATTTTAAAAACGGCTTGGGATATTTTCGCTGAAGCCTCCCTCACATTAACAGACGCATTTGATCGGCATAAAATTGAAGACATACAAAAATCCGTTGAGAAGGTACCTGGCGTCTACAGTGTATCAAGCATTAAAGCCCGCTCACATGGCAACATCACATTCGTCGACGTCGTTATTTTAGTCGATCCTGACTTAAACGTTGTCGAAAGCCATGACATTACTGAATACGTTGAAGAATCTCTACTGCAAGAACATAACATACGCGCCACCCATATTCACATTGAACCGAACGGCCACTGAACAGTGTGCCGTTTTTTGCCTACAAAAAAACGGCCGCTCGTCGAAAGCGTACCGTCTCCTTCTATCAACTGCCTTCCATCTACGGTAACTCTACCCTTTTCTTTATTCACTCCCTAACGGCTGCACATTCTTTTTAATTTTTGGTAATTGTTTACTCACTTTAATCATATCGTTTTACAAAGGAGGAAATTCAAATTCATACTTCCTTATCAGCAATTAAGCTTATCCGGTATATAGTCGCTTATGTTTTTATTACTTCTGGATTGATGAAATTATTAAATGCTGAATTAGGCCATCATTTGATGAGCTTAGGACCACCTTTTTCGCAAAATACGATTTATATCATTGCTATTATTGAGATAATTTGCGGAATTTTTATATTGGTAAATAGAGGGGTTAAACTTGCAACGATTCCTTTAATCATCATCATGGTTGCCGCCCTGTTATTAACAAAGGTTTCATCCTTGCAGTCAGGATTTATACAATTTGCTTTTAACGCGCGATTAGACATCGTTATGTTAGTATTACTCTATATTCTACACTCCATGGGTATACGCAGATGATGGTTTATCTTGATCTATTGTGTCACCTAGAATAAGCCTTTTTTCCTTTCATCTACAAAAAAGACCGGATCCCTTTTTAAGGATCTAGTCTTGCCGTTTGTCCACTTTTCATGTTACTAAGGCGTTTATCTAATCCGTTAGATGATCGGAACTACCACTCTTACCTGTTTGGCCCACCTCTTCTCTTATTTCAGCCAATGAGGAGTTTAATGGCTTCCAAAATCTTAACGAAGCTAGTATTCCGCTAATGACTAAAGCACCTAAAGTAAATGTCAACCAAGGGGTAACTGACGATGTACCTAAACTAAGCAATTGACCGCCTGCAAATTTACCAGCACCTTCCCCTACTCCGGAAACAAAATTGGTTATACCGAAGAACACGCCGATCATTCGTACGGTTCCGAGCCGAGATACAGTTGCATCCATTGTCGGTACAACCAACATTTCACCGATAATAAAGATCGCACCGCTTAACAGCAGTCCATAAAAATTGGTAGCGAAATAAATAGAGCCAAGCCCTCCTCCAATAAATAACATCCCTACAGACAAGGCATACATAGGATGAATTTTCTCATTAAACCATCTAGAAATCAGTTTTTGCAAAACAACGACAATCACAGCGTTAACGGTCCAAATCAGGCTGACGGCACCGGGATCTGGCAATATATCTTCCGCCCGTAAAGGCAAACTCAAGGATAGCTGGGTATATAGTGTCCAAATAAGTATACTGACCAGTGAAAAAACAACAAATGCTTTATTCTTAAATATCTCCACATATGACCGAAATGGAACGGTTTTGCATGGCTCATCACCGCATCCTTTAGGCAACATTAACCAACTTATAATACCTAACAATATGTATAACCCTGCCGATACATAAAAAATGAGTATGGATGCTCCACCTAAAACGAAATAAGTTAAAAGACCCGCAGCGGCGATACCAATATTGGCAGCAATTCCTCTTAAAGAAAATGCCGTGGTTTTGTCGCCTTCCTGGGAGGCAAGGGCAGCGATGGCCGCTTTTGTAGATGGGGCATTTAATCCGACACCCAATCCGCTAAGCAGTCCCATACTAATAAACATCCAAAATTGATCGAAAAATCCAAAACCGGCGATCGCTGCTGCATTGATCCATGCTCCAATGGCTATGATGCTTCTTCTTCCCATAAGATCAGCTAACCATCCACCGAGCAGACTGCCTGCCTGAAATGTAAAAGGCGACATCGCTAAGATTAATCCAATTTCAGCAATAGTCATCCCCTTCTCCAGCTTTAAAAATATGGGGAGCAGAGGAACTACCATGTAGGTGCCTAAATGAGACAACAATACGCCCGAGAGCAACACTCTCATAGGGTACCCACTTTCTTTCCAACCTAACGATGTCATTATTTCACGCCCTCCATCATTCAACCTTTCTCCTAGTATGGTTCACTTCACTCAAAAAATGTAAATGAATAGAAGGATGATTTTGAGTTGCCTTCTCAAATTTTGAAAATAAATATATAAAAGCAGGTGCGTTAAAAAGGTGCCCGCTTTTAAACAACAATAATATTTGAAATTTCTTATTCACTCTTATCATTAGTAATAGCCCTCATCTTCGCCCGACTATACTCGGTCGAAAATGAAGGCTTTTTTCTTTCTGTTATTGAGAACCCTAAAGGTTCATCAATTCATTCCGTTCCATTCTCCTTGATTTTTGGACGCTTTTTCTTTTTTCGCCTTTTCTTTGTGTGCTCGATTAGCATTTGCACTGCCAAACTCTTTGGAGAATTCTGAATCGGTTTTACTGGAGTCAAATCCTTTTTTGTTCTTTTGTTCTGCATCATTTTTCTTCGTCCGCTTTGCCATAAATATTCCTCCTTCTTTCCTTTAATATGAAAAATGAGAGTAGAAATATACGTCACAGCTTTTGGCAAGTATTCACTAATCTCCCTATGAAAAAGGAGGGAACGGTTATCATCCAAGTATGCTCACTTTTGTTTTTATGTTCACTTCCCTATTAAAGATATTTTATCCGAAGTCGCCCAATCATTTATTGGTACAATGGAAGTAATGGATGTCTTCTCACCTAAAATTAATAAAATGGGAAATAACTTTCGAGCCAACTCAGCATAGGAACTTGCCGTTTTCAATACAAAAATGCTTCCTTCGCTTTTATCTGAAAAATAAAAGTCGATTTCCACATAAGTGAAAAAAAGCCTTCAATATATATTTCCATTGATTCCTGCTATTGTTCAAACAAACCACCTTTGTTAGTATGGTATAAGAAGAATAAAAAACGAAGGAGACCGACATGAATCAAAAAATTATTTTTTTCGATATAGATGGCACTCTGTATGATCACGATAAAAAGCTACCCGCTTCGACAAAACAGGCCGTCCGTGACCTACAGGAAAAAGGATATGAAGTTGCGATTGCAACCGGCCGTGCACCATTTATGTTCAAAAACTTGCGCGAAGAGCTCGATATCGATACGTTCGTCAGCTACAACGGACAGTATGTCGTATTTAAAGGTGAACCGATTTACAAAAATGCGCTTAATAAAGAAGCACTTTTAAGACTGACAGATGTTGCGATTAAACGCGAAAATCCGATTGTGTATATGGATCACGAAAATATGGGAAGGAACACCCTAGATAACGAAGATATGACAGTCGGGCTCAATTCATTAAAAGTCGACTTCTTCCCATCACATGACCCGAATTACCATGAAGGACGGGACTTGTATCAATCACTCTTATTTTGCAAAGACCCGGAAGACAAGTTATATAAAGAACAATTCCCTGAGTTCGACTTCGTTCGTTGGCATGTTGTATCTGTTGATATCGTTCCAGCAGGCGGCTCCAAAGCGAAAGGCATTCAAAAAATCATCGACAGACTTGACATTACGCCAGAAAATGTTTATGCATTCGGCGATGGCTTAAACGATGTGGAGATGCTCGAAACAGTCATGAACAGCGTCGCGATGGGCGATGGACGTGAAGAAGCAAAAAAAGCGGCCAAATACGTTACGACAAACGTAGACGAAGACGGCATCGTAAACGGATTAAAAATGGTTGGACTGTTAGACTAATAAGTAAAAGTGACGGCTCGCATAAAAGCGGGCCGTTTTTTCTGTTCGAAAAATTCCTTATATATGCATAATTAATGAAAATATGGTCAGAATAATGGACAAAAGGATAGAGTGATATACAGATTAGAGAAAGAGAGGCGTTTATTTCCGTGGGAACATTCTCCAGTTTTATTGAGATGAAGCAGTGCTTTCAGGAAAATCCTCAAATGGCCATGAAAGTAGAAGCTGTCCATGTAATCGAGGAAGAATTCACGAACCTAGATTATATTCTTTATGCCCCAAGCTCCGTCACCTTTTCAAACAAAGGATACTACAGGCTCGCCCACAACCAAAAATGGCTGACTGTTCATTTTGAAGAAATGTCCGATGAAATTGCGTGCATTGAATATGGAATGACCGGTCAACAGTGGAAAGAACAGAGCTGGTCGAAATTAGTATAAAATTCCCCGCCTGAACGAGAAGGCGGGGAATTTACAATATATACAATATTTGATTACTGCTCTCTTATATTACATACAGCCATGGGGATACAATGCCACTTCTTGAACAAGAACTGTTTTTAAGCCGTGCTGACGTGTTAACGAATGAGAAAAAATTCTTTAAAATTTCTTTAAAACAATCAAATTTGAAATGCATACAGCGGATCACGTTGATTTCATGGTGAGCTTCACAAGAATGTCTGGTGTTTAACTTCTGACGAAATCGCTTCAAGAACTTCATAAGCGCGGTGTCCCGGTTCGTATTATTACCTCTACTTATTTAGGCATTATCGAACCAAAAGCTCTTCAGCATTTACTTCGATTCCCAAAATTGTTTGGGCCCTTCACAAACCGCTCTCAGAGGATTTATTTATAGATTTGATTCAACTAACAATTTATCAATTGTCGGAATATCCGCAGGTGCCCAGACGAGTGTGCTGAGTTCGTTTTTTGGCACCCAACGAAGTTCAGCATGTTCTTCAGCGGTTGGCGTGCCATCTATAATGCGGCATTTGTATGTAAGTAAGTTCACGATAACGGCTTCGTATTCATGTGTGACTTCTTCAATCTTCTTCTCTACTTCAACTGTGCAGGCGAGTTCTTCGATGATTTCTCTTCGCAAACTTTCTTCTGGTGTTTCATCTTTTTCGATTTTGCCGCCGGGGAATTCCCATAGGTTTGGGAGTGTCATATCGGGTGAGCGAAGTGCGCAAAGGATTTGGTGCTGCTCGTTTTCAATCACAGCGCCGACAACGCGAACAGATTTTTTCATTTGGATCATCTCCTTTTTATTTTTACAGATGTGCCGAACGGGAAAGCCCATCGTCTTTAGACAGGGGATGAGAGTGAGGTCGAACGAGGCGTATCTTAAGGCACGTCAATCGTTCGACTTTTTTGTTTTTTCAACGCTTATCACTTGAAAATAGAACATATATTCTGTTATGATGAACGTATAAAGCGAGGAAGGTGGATACCAATATGTTTGTCACGCATTCCTTTCGAATTCCTTATGATCAAAACGTATACGACGAATTAAGGATCATGCAGCGGGAAGCCGCAGCCGTATGGAATGACATCGTTCGAGAAGCGACTTCTTATTATTTCACGTGTAAAAAGTGGCTAAGCAAAACAGAAATCCAAGCCATCCGAAAACAAACCTACGATCTTCATTCCCAAACGGTTCAAGCCATTGCGGATAAATACGCAGCGAACCGTGAAACAATCCGGCAGCTGCGAAAAACGGACAAAAAAGCCAAATATCCGTGGCGTAGAAAGTACTATTATTGTATTCCGTTAAAAAAAGCCTCTATGGATGTTTCCAAAGACACGATCACGATTAAAAAATCGGAGTATGGATACGCCCTTTCAGACTTATTAACGAAAAGGAAAAAGAAAGAGTGGACGGAAAAGGTTCCGAAGAAAAACATGACGGTGGTGATCCCCAATCGATCCGAAGAAAACCTTGAAAACTGTAACTATGCGGAAGTCGTGTGGAGAAACGGGGCCTATTGGTTTTGTTATGCGGTTTCTGTCCCTAAAAAAGATCTCTCTTCGTATGACTGTAAAGTAGCTGGCGGGGATCTAGGGGAAATTCATGCGGTGACAGTGGCAACGGAGGAGAAAGCCTTATTAGTGTCCGGACGTGCGATGCGGAGTCTCTCTCAATTTCGCGCAAAAGCATTAGCGGACTTGAGCAAGAAAATGTCCCGTTGTAAAAAAGGATCGAACCAATGGAAAAAATATCGGCAAGCAAGAATGCGCCTCCGTCAAAAAAGTAAGAATCAGCTTGAACAATTGGAACACAAGACAACCAAAGAGGTTATAGCGTTTTTAGAAGAAGAACACGTCACGAATTTTGTGATTGGACATGTGTCTGGAATCGAAAAAAACACAAAGAAAAACAGCCAAAAGAAACAAAAGACAAACAAAAAACGAAGACAACAGCTTTCTTTGTGGAATCAGGGGAAAATCAAGCAAAAACTCACGTATAAAGCGCAGTTAAAAGGCATCCAAGTAGAAGAAACAGAAGAAAGCTATACGTCACAAGACTGTCCGTTTTGCGGCGGCCGGCACCATGCCAGAGGACGAAGTTTCACTTGTTCTGTTCACAAAACAGAAATCCATCGTGATGTAAACGGCGCGCAAAACATTGCCCGTAAACAACACCACATGGCCGGCAAACCGCTTTTGTCGGTTGTCTACAAGCAGCCCGTTTGGTATAAACGGTTTTTGTCAGAAGAACAACGACAAAAAACGAAACAGCTGAATGATCGACCGAAAAAAGAAAAACGTATCGCCAGTGGGATGGCGTAGTTGGCACAGACCTTGCCCTCTTGAAGGACTGTTTTTCTCTCAAGAGTTGTTCGCTAAAGTCTCGCCTCTGCCTCTTTCGATGAAAGAATATAAGTGGGATGTTTGCGAAAAAGAACCCCCATGGCTTCAGCCGTGGGAGTGGTCAGTTTAGCCTATTTTTGAAAAGTTTGGCGAAACACTCCTCGGGTCTCATAATCTTTGACCTGGTGCTTGCACATTTACTCAGCTCCCGATCTGGTAAATAAAGAGATATCCTGCAGTCCGCCCAATTTCACTTCCCAACCGGTACTTTTTTCCGAATCAACAGCTGATAAAATACGTCGGATAAGATCAAGCCGAGAGCGATAGAACCAGAAATCATGAAGGCTTTGGCTGCTAGACTCATGGCATTTCCGTAGTCATTTTGCACGAAAGCGCGCATCGCCCGGTACGCGGTGCCGCCTGGAACGAGCGGGATAATACCGGCAATCGTAAAGATAATAACCGGTGTTTTGTACAGTCTTGCGTATACATGTCCGATGACAGCGATTGTGAATGAGGCACCGACTGTGGATGCCAATGGATCGACGTTGTTTTCAGATAAAAAATAGTACGCCATCCAGCCGGCCATCCCGACAGTGCCGCACTTTATCAGCAATTTTTTCGGCACATTATACATGATGCCGAAGCTTGCTGCGGCGAGAAAGCTGAACAGCATATTCGTTAAAATCGTCACGCCCCTCCCCCCTTAAATCAATGTCATAATAACTGCGATGCCTGTTCCAATCGCGAGTGCCGTCAGCAGTGCTTCTGCTCCTTTCGCTAACCCTGAAATAAAATGACCCGCCATTAAATCGCGTACGGCATTTGTAATAAGCAAGCCCGGCACGAGCGGAATAAGCGTACCGATAATGATCCGATCAAGGTCACCGCCAAATCCCATTCGATAAAACAAATATGCCGCAGCACCGCCAACAAGTGCCGCAATAAATTCCGAGAAAAACACCGTCGGCACAATGTTTGCGACTTTTAACACGATGAAATACGCCAGCCCGCCAGCTATCATAGCAGGAAGCACGTTATCAAAGCTTCCTTTTAACAAGATGACGAAGCATCCACTTGTCGACGCTGCCGCTAGTATATGGATCCAAAAGGGGAAAAACATCGGTGCTTTCTGAATTGCCTTTAATTCGCGGTAAGCTTGCACGGTCGTCAGTTCTCCTGCACTGATCCGCCGCGAAATTGCGTTAACTGCACTCACTTTATATAAATCGGTCGTTCGATTCGAAATACGCATCAGTTTTGTTTTTGTCGGTTCGTCTGTTTCAATCGAAAACATAATGCCTGTCGGTGTCACAAAGCTGTGTGAATCGCGAATGCCGTATGACTGCGCAATTCGCATCATCGTGTCTTCCACCCGATACGTTTCCGCGCCGTTTTCCAACATAATTTTCCCCGCAATTAAACTAACGTCCATTATGTCGTACTTTTCTTCAAGTTTGGCTTCCATCAACATCACTCCAATCTTTGTCAATGCCTTCATTATAACGTACCACGTCCATCTTTTTCATCCGACAGAAAAATAACCGGCTAAAGAAGTTCAATGCCGGTTGTAAACAATTGTTTTATTTTTCCCTTCTGATTTTGCTTCATAAAGAGCCGAATCAGCCTCTTCAATTAACTGACCCGGCGTCTGGCAGCCCTTTTCATACGCCGATATTCCCAACGAAATGGTAATAGGCTTCCCTGTTACGTTCTCCATCTGCTCTACTGCTTTCCTAAGCTGCTCTGCTTCTGCATATGCCACTCCCCTTTTCTCACTGTCTACTAATAGACAAAACTCTTCTCCACCATATCGGAAACAAATATCCTGTTCTCTGGACATCTTACACATCACATTGGCTAAAGACTTTAAAACTTCATCTCTAACTACATGTCCATACGTATCATTTACACACTTAAAATTGTCAATATCTATAAGTAAAAGAGAGAAAGTATGCCTATTTTGCATCCATTCTTGAATGGTTAAGTCAAATGCCCTTCGATTAGCTAACCCTGTTAACCCATCTCGTCTAATTGCAGCAGATAAAAAATTCAGGTGATTGCTGATATGTTGATAAAGTTGCCGTACTTCATAGATGACCAGTTTCATGTTCGGCATATTCATCTGTTCATTCTTAATATAACCAAGGGATGTTGCTTCTTCAGAAAACTTCGCCAGCTTATTCAGCGGAATTGAAATGAAAATAGCTACTCCTATCGCAAACAGGACAATTAAAAGAAGCATGGGAAGAGACTGTAGAAACATTTGATGAATTAAATGATTTAATGGCTCTTTTACAATCGTACTCGGTGTTTGAGAAACAATCCCCCATCTGGTGCTTGCCATGTAAGAATAACCGGTAAGGTAATGTTCCCCTCGCGTGTTTGTCACTTGCTTAGATCCATCTTTGCCCGAGATCACCTTTTGAACAAAAGAAACACTGTTTTCCCAGTAGTATACCATCTTCTTCATATAGGATATTCTGCTATGATAAAGAAAAGAAACACTCGATGGAGATGAACAGATTTTGGATTTATTAATGATTGTTTTACCAGCATTTTTAATTTTTTTGACTGGTTACGCGGGACAGAAGTGGATTGGATTTGATATTAAATCGATTTCGATGGCCGCTCTTTATTTAATGTCGCCTTTTCTTGCGTTCCGGACATTTTACGCTAATGAATTAACGATGGAGTACGTTTATATTACGGCTTTTTGCCTCATTTTATCCTTGTCATTAATTCTTATTGTACTCGTAACTGGCTTCTTCATGAAAGCATCCCGTCCAAAAATGGCAGCGATGATTCTTGGCGGTGTCTTTATGAACAGCGGCAATTATGGCGCACCGGTTGTGTTATTTGCCTTTGGGGCGGTTGGTTTTGATTATGCGGTTATTATTATGGTGTTCCAAGCCTTTTTGATGAACACGATCGGGATGTTTGCGGCGTCATTTGGCGGAGAAGAAGAAACGACGTTGAAGCAGTCGCTCCAGCGCGTTGTACGCATGCCCGTTGTCCACGGCGCGGTACTCGGGGTCATCTTGCAATTGCTACATGTACATATTCACCAAACATTTATGGACGCAATTAGCCTGGTCGCTGATGCTTCGATTCCGACAGTTATGCTCGTTCTCGGCATGCAGCTCGCCGTTATTGCGACAAAGCGTGTAGCATATAATTATGTGAGTGCAGTGACCTCCATCCGAATGATTGCATCACCGCTTCTTGCCGTGTTGATCGTGTCGTTTATGCCGGTCAATGACTTGCTGAAAGATGTCATGATTTTACTGGCGGCAATGCCTGCTGCGGCAAACACGACGATGTTTGCCATTCAATTCGGTACGGAGCCCGATCTCGTCTCGTTTACTACACTGGTGACCACATTATTAAGTATTTTGACGATTCCGCTCGTTTTGTTTTTACTTGGCGTATAGCAAGTGTTTACTCCGTTTTCATAAACGTCACGGTGCGCGCGGCGGCGTCATATAGCACCCATTCGCGCGTACCCCAAACGGCGCCAGCGTTAATACCGTATCTTTTTTTCTTTAAATGCACCGGGACTCCGTACGAGAATGGCAGTCGTCTCCCTTTCCGATACAGTCCTGCTTCATGACTATGCCCGAAAAAGAGAAGCGACGGTTCCGTTTTGGGCAGCACCGGTGTCCACTCTTTTGTCCACTTCCACTGGTGGCCATGCATTAGCACAGCTCCGTCAATGATTATGTGTTCTGGTAAATGTTCATATTGATTCCCACTGGTCACCACCATAATTCGCTCTTCCTGATTGCCCCGGACCGATGGAAATGTTAGCAGCGACACGAATTCTTCCGACCATACTGCCGCTTCCTCTAGTCTTGATAATCGAATCGTCGCTGCTTTTCTTTTTCCAATTTTAGATTCAAATAAATCGCCTAGTCCAACCACTTTCGCATTCGGTACCGTAAGCTCAATGTGAGCGAGCACCGCTTTCGTATCGTCAATGCTAGAATGCAAATCACCAAGCAGCGCGTACTCCATTCTTCTATCTCCTTCCATCAAAGTATTTTTTCTAATTGCCGATCAAAAAATAAAATCGCACACCTTTGTTAACACGCCCTATGCGTCAAAAAACCGCCTTAATTTTGGCGGTTTAATTCATGATATGACATGCTGAATACGAATTGTTAAATATACTTTTTTATTATATTCATTTGTTACCGTCAAGACTACCGCAATCATCATCTGCGCACCATTCTGTTTTTTTAGCCGTCACCTGTTCTTCTGTCCCTACTTTATGGAGCACCTGCAAAAATGACTCCACAGGCTGCGCACCCGACACCGCATACTTCTCATTAAATACAAAAAACGGCACGCCCCGTACACCAACCTGCGCCGCTTCCTTCTGATCCGCACGCACTTGATCACTATACTTTCCACTTTCAAGTACGTGTAATACTTCTTCTTTAAGGAGGCCGGATTCTTCTGCGAACTGGGCGAGAGATTCAAAGTCTGCGATATGCTTTGATTCCGTGAAGTACGCTTTCATTATGCGTTCCGTAAACTCCGCCATCTTGCCTTGTTCTTTCGCATAATGCGACAGACGGTGTGCATCGTGCGTATTAGCTGGGATAATGGTATCCATTTGATAATCAAGCCCCGCTTCTTTCGCCTGTTCTATCATTTGATCATTCATCTCTTTTGCTTTTTCACGCGTCATTCCATATTTCCCTGCCAGCATGTCATGAATATCCTGATCAGCTTTTCTCGGTGCATTCGGATCGAGCTCAAAACTACGAAACTCTACCTTTACATTTCCATCAAACTGCTCGATCGCTTGCTCAAAGCGGCGTTTTCCAATATAACAAAACGGACATGCAAAGTCCGACCAAATTTCTACTTTCATCTTCGTCCAACTCCTTTTCTTAAGAGTAGGGCACATTTAAATGAAGCGCAAATCATCTGCCCGAATGCTACTTTTTCACTCGGTACAATTTATCATCGCTCTCTGCCTGATTGCCCCGGCCGTCGGTGTTGTTTGTGACGAAATAAAGAAATTCGCCGTCCGAAAATACATCTCGTATGCGGCCGTATCCTTCTATTTCTTTTGATACTTGGAGCGTTTCTATATCGATTTCCAACACAGTCTCACCTCTTAATGACGCGACGTATAGCACTCCGTCATGCCAGACCATTCCGGACGGCGCCCACGTGTCATTGGCACCGGATGTAATAAGCGGCGTTTCTAGTCCATCCGTTTTCTCAATTCCTCCTATTTCCGGCCAGCCATAATTATTACCTTCTTTAATGATATTGATTTCATCGTTCGCCGACTGCCCATGTTCGGAAGCATACATTACTCCATCCTCTGACCAGGTAATGCCCTGTGGATTTCGGTGGCCCAGACTGTAAACAGTTGCGTCGCCTGATTCATTCACACGTACAATTTTCCCGTTTAATGAACCCAGATCCTGCGCAGTGTCAGGTTCTGAAGCGTCCCCGATCGTCACATATAAGGCTTTGTCCGGTCCGATTTCAAGGCGTCCGCCATGATGAACATTGCCGGAACAAACGTCATCCAGCACGACTTCTGCTTCACGCCATAGCGTACCGGACGATTCAAGCACGACGACACGATTATACGGTTCACCGTCTTTGTCATACGTATAGTAGGCATAGGCCTGGCGAGACTCATCAAAATCCGGCTTCAAAACGAAACCAAGCAATCCGGCTTCTGACATATCTGAAAGCGGTTCTGCTAGAATGACTTGCTGATGTTCGACTTGACCGTCTTCTATTTTCGCAATGGTTCCTGGCCGCTCTGAGATGTAAAAAACATCTCCCGACTGATCAATGGACCACGGTACATCGAGTTCGGCTGCCACTTCTTCAATCAATTCGCTTTCCGGCTGCGCCGGCTCCTGAATGCCGCATCCTGACAGTAACAAAAATCCGGCTACCCATTTTTTCGCCACCCCATCAGTCCTTTCTCCAATAATGAATTGATACAATATCCCCAAATTTCTTCACATCCGCAAGCACAAATACCTCTTCACTCCCCTTTGGAAAAAGCGGAATCCCACCTCCGAGCACTTTCGGAATAATGGCCACATATAGATCATCAAGCAGCCCATTTGCGAGGCATTCTTTCACGACCTCACCGCCGCCAACGAGCCACACATCGCCTTCTGCAGAAGATTTTGCCCGTTCCAGAACATCAGATATAGCCTCATTTATAAACGTCACATGCTCTGTTTCACCAGCCAGCATCCGTGACAGGACAAAACACGGCTTGCCCGCATATGGAAAGTTATTCGTAAGCTGCAACACTTTTTCGTACGTTTTCCGCCCCATCACAAGCGAGCCAATTTCATCATAAAATGCGCCGTACCCATTATCGCTGCCATCACCCCTCACATCTTCTAGCCAATCGACCGAGCCATCCGCGCACGCGATGTATCCGTCTACACTTATCGCAATATAAAGAACGATTTTTCCCATCCTGATCATCCTTCCTCTGATATAATCAATCCAAAAGGGGATTTAAATGAACAATATTACACCAATTCACATACGAGAACTCGACTCGATCCGAAACCAATTTTCCAATTACTTTGAAGAGCATGCAGATGAAACCGAACTTGATCGCCTGTACCATACGTGGATCCCTCTTCTCAGCACATATGTGACTCATGACTCAATCGAAGCAGCGATCGACGACTGGTATGCACTTATCGAACATCCTTATATATGGTTTCATTATATAGAAGAAATACAGTCGATATCAACGCGTCCAATCGTCAGCGCTACGCTTGAGGCATGGAAATTGCCCTTTGTTTTTGCTGGCATCCGTAAAGAAAATCACACGTATCGAAATTGGTCCAATGGCAGCGAGTGGTCACTATCAGATATAACAGGCGATCACTTCATCGGCATTGCACTGCCGCTTCCGGAAAAAAACCATGCCGTTATCCATCACTATTTTGAGGCAAATGAAGACTTTTTTAATTTACTTGAAGATCATTTTGAGAATAGCCCGCATATGTCCAGACAGCTTTATTTGAATCGCATGTATTTAACGTGTCTGGCACACCTTAGTGACTAACTCCGTGCCCGTTCTGCATTGAGCAGTCCACCAAGTAAAATAACGACAGCCGTTAAATAAAACCAGAGAACGAGGACAATGATTCCAGATAGCTGGCCGTACAATCTTGTATAGCTGACGGCAGCCGCGTAATTTCCGAACAGTAGTGAACCAATCTGCCAGCCAAGCGCTGCAAAAATGGCGCCTGGCAGGACAAGGCGGAGCGTTTGCCGCTCATTCGGAATGATTTTGTAAAAGGCTATGAAAAATAAAATTAAAAATAATGTTCCAATGCCCCATTTAGCGATTGGCCAAATGGTCAACCAGCCGGACCAAGCTTCAATTGTAATGGACTGAGCAGCGATCCATTGCAAAAGACGTTCTGCGAATGGGATGAACAGAGACAGCGGCACTATGATCATGAAGATCACTGTCACGCCAAAATCACGAAGAAGTCCTTTCCAAAAAGGCAAATTCCGTTCAATTCCGCTCACATCATTAAGCGACCGACCTAGTGACTGTACAGCCATTGAAGAAAGCCAGAACGTTGAAAGTAAGCTGAGTGAAAGTACTTGTCCTTTTCCTGTGGACAAAACCGCATTGACGTTTTCTTCAATAAGTGTAAATGACTCACCCGGTGCATATGGCCGTATGAATTCGAGAATTGCTTCTTGATCGACGGGGAAAAAACTGATTAGTGACAGCATAAAAATCATAAATGGAATAGCAGATAAGAGCAGATAATAAGCAGTCTGTGCAGCTTGATCATAAAAGCGCTCTTCAAAAAAACGGGCAATCATTCGTTTTATTACATCCATCTGCTTCACCTCTTCTTATTGATTTTTACCCGTATTCAAGAAGGCCTATACCGACTTTAGCGGGATTCTAATATATATCAGCAGGGTTTAATTGTTATTTATCCCGCCCGTCGCCATGAATCAAAGGCTCAATGGCACAACATTTATTGCTACGCCTTTTTTAGCACGTCCTGTACGACAAAAAAGCCGCTGCAAAATGCAGCAGCTTCTCTCCCTATTACGCCCAAATATCACCTGTTGCACCTTGTGAGATGAAACCGGCGTTTGCTTCATCTGTATCAATGTGCATTTCAAGTGCATAGCTGTCTGATACGCGAATGACGACGTTTCGGAATGACACCGGGCGCTCTCCGCCTACTTCTACAGTCACAATTTGACTATTTTCAACGTTGTATTTCTTCGCGTCTTCTGTCGTCATATGAACGTGTGCTTTTGCAATGATCAAGCCTTCTAACAATTCAATAGAACCGGCAGGACCGGTAATCGTTACTGCTTCTGATCCTTTAATATCGCCTGATTCACGAAGCGGCGGTTTTACACCGAGCTTTACAGCATCTGTCAAGCTGACTTCCACCTGTGTTGCAGGGCGACACGGTCCGAGGACGCGAACGCGTGCAATTTCGCTTTTCTTACCGGCAATTGTCACTGTTTCTTCAGCTGCGTATTGACCCGGCTGCGACAAATCTACGCGTTTCGTTAATTCGTGTCCTGATCCAAATAAAATTTTAAGGTGTTCCTGTGACAAATGCACGTGGCGTGCTGAAACAGCAACAGGAATTGTTCCATGGTTTGTTAAAGTCATCTATCTTCCAGCCTTTCTGTTTAACACTAATTGCATCATGCCTATTTTACATGATTGCACCGGAATAATACGCGTAACATGCTTTTTTCTTCGACTTCTTTTTAACAAATACATGTCTTTCGCTTTTTTCCGATTGCATGACGGTCTTCTATTTTCTTTATATAATCTATTGCAACTGGTACTTTACAAGCTGTATTGCCAACGTCAACGTGTACTTTGCCAATAGCAACTGCTACTTCTTTTGCCCGCTCTGTCAACGGTGCATAATATGCTCCGACACAAATAACAAAATTGTTCATAACGTAGCGTACACGATTCTGTTCTTCATGAATTGTTTCCGCCACCTGCGCTAAGAGCCGCTCCACTTCTTCACCATCAATCTGCTCATCTGGTGCGATCGACAAATAATTGCTATACGTACTCCAGCCAGCAACGACGATCATTTCTTCATCCGCCCGCATCCATTCCCGCGCAAGTTCGATCGCAAAGAGTGATTCAGCCGCAATCTGTGCGACTGTATATTCGCTGATCATATACCAGTAAGCACCGCGCACCCATTCGTTCAGTCGCTCTTTCGTCATCTCTTTCGGCTTGACCGTAAGCCCTGCCAAATACATCGCATCACTATTACCCGAGGCGTATAAGTCATAGACGAGCTGCTGATCCTTTTTCACATCTTTCACACAGTGCTTTTTCAAATCGCCCACTTTAACGCCGAAAAATGGTTCCTTCGCGCCATGCCTCAAAAATGTTTTTTTCGTCTGATCCGTGCCAAGTTGCTCCAGCTTTCCCATTACTTCTTCGTATGTCATTCTCCCGCACCCCTCTTAATCGACACTGTCACTATTTATTCTTCCTTCTTTCTATTAGATTTTACCGAAAGAGCACACCTACTTCAATCACGCGAAGGGCACAGCCAGTGATAAGCAGGGGGTGAATTTCTGGTTTGCAAAGCAAAAGATGTTGCTTTTTCTTTTGCCTTTGGTATAATCATTTAATAGGAACTAATGTTCTAACCTGGGAATGAGGTGAAAAGAATGGCCATCCATAAAGCCTATAAGTTTCGCTTATATCCAAACAAAGAACAGGACGTGCTGATGGCGAAAACTATCGGCTGCTCTCGCTTTGTCTTTAACCGTTTCCTCTCCCTATGGAATGAAACACACGAAAAAACAGGAAAAGGCTTAACGTATCGCGCTTGCTCTTCCCAGCTTCCCGAGTTAAAGAAAGAATTCACTTGGCTGAAAGAAGTGGACGCACATGCGTTGCAGTCCTCCTTAAAACATCTCGCTGATTCGTTTGACCGCTTTTTTAACAAGCAAAATAAGGCGCCGCGCTTTAAAAGCAAGCGAAACAACGTGCAGTCGTACACGACCAATATCGAAAAGAAGAACCAGTCCCCTGACGTAAGCATAGCCGGCCATAAGCTAAAACTGCCGAAGCTCGGCTGGGTTCGGTTTGCCAAAAGCCGTGAAGTGAAAGGACGCATTTTGAGCGCTACTATAAGACGATATCCTTCCGGCAAATACTTTGTCTCTTTGTTGGTTGAAACAGAGGTACAAAAACTGGCTAAAACCAACTCATCTTGCGGCGTTGATGTTGGATTAAAAGACGTTGCGATCCTTTCAGACGGCACTGTCTATAAAAACCTGAAATTCTTCTGCACACTGGAGAAAAAGCTCGCTAAAGAACAGCGTATTCTTGCCCGCCGGAAAGAAGGCGCGATGAAGCGGAAATGTAAGTTAACCGAAGCGAAAAACTATCAAAAACAAAAAGTAAAAGTGGCCTGTATCCATGAGAAAATCGCCAACACACGCGCAGACTACCTGCACAAAGTCAGTACCGAAATCATCAAAAACCACGATGTGATTGGGATCGAAGACTTGCAGGTGTCAAATATGCTCAAAAATCACAAGCTGGCGAAAGCGATCAGCGAAGTGAGCTGGGCTCAATTCCGCGCGATGCTGGAATACAAGGCGAAATGGTACGGCAAGCAGGTCATCGTGGTCGGAAAAACATTTGCATCGAGCCAGCTCTGTTCCAATTGTGGACACCAGCACAAAGACGTGAAGAATCTCGCCATTCGTACATGGGACTGCCCATCGTGTAACACTCATCACGATCGAGATCTGAACGCAAGTACGAATATCAAAAACGAAGCCATTCGACTTCTAACCGCAGGAACGGCGGAGCTCGCCTACTAAATAACCGGCGGATACGCGGGTGATCGTAGGAATCCCCCACTTCAAACAACTCGCAAGAGGGTTAAGTGGAGGGTAGTTCAATCCCCAAATGATACAAAAAATCACCGAAACGGATTCGGTGATCTTTCAAGCGAATTATTATTCGCCAAGGCCTTGCGATTGCATTGTTTCTGCAAGTGCTGCGATTGCTGCGTCAGCATCTGAACCGTTAGCGGCAATTTTTATAGAAGCACCTTTCGGAATTCCAAGAGACATTACGCCCATGATGGATTTCAAGTTCACACTTTTGCTATTGTAATCTAATGTGATATCAGAGCTAAACTTAGAAGCTGTTTGAACAAGAACCGTCGCCGGACGCGCGTGGATACCTGTCTCATCAATAATTGTAAATGTTTTTGTATTCATTTTAATAATCTCCTTTACTGTTCAATTACAAACATTACTCATTATAATGTAATCCATACAGAAGTACACTATTTTTTACCCGAAATCATACATTTTTAACCCTTTTAATTTAAAATTACTGGCGTAACCCTCAATGTGGATATTGTTGTCCTGTTGGCGCTTGTATGTATGAATTCTATCGTATTGTTTCCTCTTCTTAGAAAAAGAACTCGCATGCAAGACTAAAGTTCCCTTCAACACACAAAAACATCCAGCAGTCAGTCTATTTATCGAAGCGGATAATTGATAAACATCTATTTTATCAAATGTATAATACGTCGTGTTGTGCTTCAATAAATTGTGAATATCTCGTTGTCACAACAAAAGAATGTGTGGCCATTTTGCCATTTTCTTTTTTATAAACCCCTTTTAAAAGAGGACCATCCGTAATGCCCGTCGCGGCAAAAAAACAGTCATCCGATTTCACAATATCATTGATTGTTAATACAGCATGCGGATCGGCAAGCCCCATCTTTACGCAGCGCTCCGATTCCTCTTCCGTTTCCGGAATCAATCTGCCTTGAAAATCGCCGCCGAGGCATTTCAATGCCACCGCCGCAATGACCCCTTCCGGTGCGCCACCAGTACCTACAAGGATATCGACGTCTAGTTCATCAATAGCTGTTGCGATTGCTCCAGTAATATCAACATCGGAAAATAATCTCACTTTTGCGCCCACTTCAAATACCTGCTTCATTAAATGATCATGACGGGGACGATCCTGGATCATCACCGTCAATTCGCTCATATCTTTGCCAAGCGCTTTTGCGACGGACTGCATGTTTTCTGTAAGAGATACATTTATATCAATACAGCCTCTTGCTCTCGGTCCGACAGCGATTTTTTCCATGTACATATCCGGTGCATGTAAAAGTGTTCCCTGTTCTGAAACTGCAATAACTGCCAGTGAATTATCCTGTCCTTTCGCTACAAGAGTGGTTCCTTCGACTGGATCAACGGCAATATCCACTTGAGGGCCGTTGCCAGTACCAAGCTTTTCACCAATATACAGCATCGGCGCTTCATCCATTTCTCCTTCACCGATGACGATAACCGCATTCATATTTATACAATTCATTTCATTGCGCATCGCTTCTGTCCCAGCACCATCCGCTTCATTTTTATTCCCCTTTCCAATCCACGGATATACCCCAATCGCTGCCTTTTGTGCCACCGTTAAAAATTCATCTGCCAGTGACTGAATGCATTCTTTTTGTTCAATGTTTAATCGAGACAATGTTTTCGCCCTCCTACTCATTCAATAAAATGAATTTTTATGCATTTATAGTTAATCAACGGTACAATTTATATTAAAAAATCCACCCGCCCGTCAACATTACTTTGACTTCGATGAGCGGGTGAATCTATTTTCATTTATTATCACGCCACTTGAGCGGATTTAATTGTCGTTAAAAATGTATCGAGAATAAGGTAAGCAGATGTAGCACCGGGATCTTTCGTCCCTAGAGAACGTTCTCCAAGACGGCTTGAACGCCCGCGTTTGGAAAGCATTTCTTTCGTTGATTCCATCCCCTGCTCCGCTGCTATAACGGCTTCAGAAAATGCAGCTAAAAAATCATTGGATTTTTCAAAGTTAGTCTGTAAGCTTTCGAGTGTCGGCTGCAATGTGTCGATCATCGTTTTATCGCCGACTTCGGCTTTCCCACGTTCTTTAATTCCTTCAACAAATGCGACCCAGAAATCTTTCAACTCTACATCAGTTAGTTCTGATTTTCCTTGAAATGCTTTAGCGCCTCTCATAAAACCAGTTGCATAAAGAGGTCCTACAGAAGAACCGACAGCGCTAAGAAATGTACGTCCTGTTGTAATGCATATCTTGCCGCAATCCTGTTCGTCTTTCAATTCAGCTTCAAGTTTCTCATTTACAGCTTGCCAGCCAATAGACATTGTGACACCGTGATCGCCATCACCAAGCTTACGATCCAGTTCGCATAAATATTCTTTTTGCTCTTCAATCATCACCACAACGTTCTTCAAAAAGGTTTTTAAATCTTCAGCAGTCATTTTCATCTTGTGTCACTCCTTATTTTTGAACGTACATTGGGCAGTCTGCTGCATGATCCACAAACTCGGCCAATTCTTCGTCTAGTTTCAAAATAGTTACAGAGGCACCGCCCATTTCAAGGGATGTGCTGTAATCCCCAACGTAAGATCGGTGGATTTCAATACCTTTTTCACTTAAGATCTGTTCAACACGTCTGAACATAATGTAAAGCTCCATGCGTGTCGTTGAGCCTAATCCGTTGACTAGAACAGCCACTTTTTCGCCCTTTTCAATCGGCATATCAGCTAAAATGTCATGTACGAGACGATCCACGACTTGATCAGCAGGCTGCAATTCGCCCTTTTCAATTCCAGGTTCACCGTGATGGCCTAGACCGATTTCCATTTCATTTTCTTCAAGTTCAAAGCTTGGTTTTCCTGTTTGTGGAAGCGAACAAGGTGTTAAGCCAACACCCATCGTACGCATATAATCATTTGCTTTCTGCGCAACGCGAACCACGTCGTCTAGATTATAGCCTTTATCCGCTGCAGCACCTGCTGCTTTCGTGACGAAAAATTCGCCAGCGATCCCTCTGCGTTTTTCTTTTTCCTCTTTTGGCGCAGAAGCTACATCATCTGTGACCAACACAGAGCCTACCCGAATACCACTTTCAAGGTCAGCAAGTTCCGCCGCCATTCCAAAGTTCATCACGTCTCCAGCATAGTTTCCATATATATAAATGACGCCTTCTCCCTTGTCGATTACTTTCGTTGCTTCAAGAATTGGATCTGGAGGAGGAGAAGCAAAAATATTTCCGACTGCAACACCGTCTGCCATTCCACTTCCAATATAACCCATAAATGCTGGTTCATGGCCTGAACCGCCACCAATTAAAACGCCTACTTTTCCTTCGCATGTTTCTTTGGCTGTAACGAGTGCCCGTGCATTCTCTTCCAGCTGTCTGACATGTTTAGGATATGCTTTCACATACCCTTCAATCATTTCCTCTACAACAACCGTTGGATTATTAATGAGCTTTTTCATCTCTATACGGTCGCTCCTTTCAAATATTCCTGTTCTTTATCAGTGATTTGCTGTATTTTTCTCGCAGAATTCCCCCCAGGAAATTCAGAATCTAAGTATACTTTTACCACATTTTTAGCTGGTTCAATCCCGATAACTTTTGCACCCATTGTCAAGACTTGTGCATCATTGCTTTTTTGTGCACGCTCCGCTGAATATGTGTCATGGCACAATGCCGCTCGGATACCAGGTACTTTTCCTGCTGCAATCGCCATACCGATTCCTGTTCCACAAACTAAAATTGCTCGGTCGATTTTAGTCTCGTTAATATCATTTGCCACTTGAAACGCAACGCCTGGATAATCGATCTCTGTGCATGAATCTTCAGAACCATAATCGACAACCTCATGTCCTAACTCCTGAATGTACTCTTTCAAACTGTCTTTCATATCATAAGCATTATGATCGGAACCTAATCCTATTTTCATTATATATCGTCCTTTCGTTACTTTCTTCTTTTTTAACTTTTCTATTATTAATTGTATTTTTTCATTTTGTTACGAAAAAGTCAATGTTTACTTTCTTTTATTTTCGATTATTTTTGATTTATGAAAAATAACTAAAAAAAATTGAGAACATCTGTTAACAGACGTTCTCATTATTTCTTTTTTTTCAATGAACAGCTTGTGTTTTTGCAGAAACGCCACCCACTACTTCATCTTTCGGCAATGTAACAAACCTCATGATAAGTGCACTAATTAAGTATAAACCGGAATAAATCCAGAGAATACCTACTGTGCCCACACTGCCAATAAAAAGACCTACAAGCGCTGGACCCACAAATGTACTCAAGCCTGCGCCGAGATTTAAAACTGACATCGCGGCTCCCCGATTTTCAGGAGCAAGTGATGGTATTAGAGCAGAGAGCGGTACGAAAGCGGCAACGCATGCTCCAAAAATTATCGCGGCAATCGTTGTAGCCCAATAGTTTGGTCCCATATACAACGGAATATAATAAAGCGTCATGATGGTGATAGCGCAGCCTACACCACCGAACCACATAACGGTATTTCTCCAGCCCAATTTGTCTCCGACAACGCCCCAAATGAGGTTGAAAATAACATTGCTTGTCCAAAGTGCAGCATAAATTTGCAACCATTCTGTGCGTGTAAAACCGATTTCGATCATATACGCTGGAAGAAAGACAACAAGCCCGTAAGCACCGGCCGTGTTAATCGTTCGAACAATTCCACCAAGTCCAACTTTCGGCCGTTCAAATGCGATCGTAATCCCTTTTGACAGATATTTCATCATTTCTGCTTTTGATTCAAATTTCTTTCGATTACTGCCATCGTCTTTATTTAAAACAATTGCAAGGATCGCCCCAATTGCTACAAAAACCAACGCGCTCCAGAGTGTTTTCATTTCGCCTAAATAAGGCAAAACTAAACTTGAATAATACGCACCGAGAACATTCAATCCAGCAGCGAACGAAACCCAGAACCAACCTACAGCTGTGCCAAGTTTCTCAGCTGGCGCGTAATAAGTAAGCCATACAAGAAAAGCATATGAGAATAAAGGATAACCTAGCCCGCGGAGTGCATACGTCGGAAGCATAATGGCCAAGTTCATCGTCGGAAGACCGACTAGTAAAAAGATCAGTGTTCCAAGAACAAACAAAACAACACCCATCGCCATCGTTTTACGAGGGCCTAAAACTTCAGCAAGTACTCCTGAAAACCACGCTGAGATCGCCACGGCGAAACCGTATGTACTAAAAAGTAAGGCGGATTGTTGAACAGTCAAACCGTTGTCAATTAAATAAGAAGATAGCCAGCCTTGTTCCAGACCGTCCCCAATCATAAACAGCATTACGCCGAAATACCCCATGGCCATTTTAGAGTCCATGCCAAGTTTCCCTAAAAACCCCTGGTTTATATTCATAACCTTCTCCTCCTTTGTTCATCCCATTTTCAGTTAAAAATATAGGTTCCTATAATAATGTAGGAACCTATAGTAAATTCATCGTTTTACAGATTTGGATTAAGTACTACTTTTAATGACTCTGCTCCGTTTTTTACAAGTTGGAAGCCTTTTGCAAATTCTTCGAGCGGCAATTCATGTGTGACGACACCCTCAGTTGGGAGATCACCATTGGCAATCCCTTTAATAACCGGCTCGTAGCAATATGGTCCAAGATGAGAACCAAGTACATCAAGCTCTTTACGGTCACTGATAATACTCCAATCCACTGTAACCGGATCTTTAAACACACTGAATTCAACAAATCGGCCTAATTTTCGAATCATATTTAATCCTTGTTCCACTGATTTTTGAGCACCTGTTGCTTCAATGTAAATGTCACAGCCATAGCCATCAGTTAATTCTTTTACAATCGCATCTACATCGTCTTTTGCCGGATTTAAGACCATATCCGCTCCAAATTGTTTCGCCATCTCAAGACGGTCTTCAAAAAGATCAAGAACGATTAATTTGCCAGGCCCTGACTTTTTGATCGCACCAATCATGCCAAGTCCGAGCGTTCCCGCTCCTGCAAGTACAACAACATCGCCAAGCTGAATTTGTGCGCGCTCTACTGCATGGTAAGAACAAGCATATGGTTCAATTAGGATGGCTTTTTCAATCGGAAGATCTTCTGGTACTTTATAGTTGATGGCTTCTTTTGTAAATTTCATATATTCAGCCATCGCACCGTTTACATTGTTCTGGAAACCATACAAGTCATGTTTTTCACACATCCAGTATTGTCCACGGTTACAGAAGCGGCAGTCCCAGCAAGGAACAATTTGTTCTGAAATAATACGGTCGCCAATTTTAAAATCGCCCTTCACACCTTCACCAAGTGCAACGACATGTCCAATAAACTCATGACCTGGAATCATCGGTGCTTTAATGTAAGCAGGCTGTTTTTCATCTCCCCAAAAGCTTGGTGCTCCATCAAACGCTTTCAAATCTCCGGCGCAAATGCCACATGCTTCAACTTTAACGAGAATTTCACCTTCTCCAATTTGAGGAACAGGCACTTCTTCAAGGCGATAGTCACCAGGCGAATAGGCTACAACCGCTTTCATTGTTGTTGGAATATTTTTAGCATCATTTTGTTGAATAGCTGTTGTATGATTTGTACACATTTTATATCTCTCCTCGGTAAACAGTGTGTTTTCAAGCATAAATCTCGCAATGACAGACAACGCTTACAATTAATCTTATTCATTTTTTGTTTTGTTTTGTTTGCGTTTTAATTGTATTATATTTATTATCGAAACGTCAATATATATTTTTTATTTTTTTCATTTTACTTTCGTTTTCTTTTACTATTAAATGATTTACATTATTGTATTGAAATGATGTATTATAAATAAAAGAAGTAATTTCAAAAAAAAACCCTATTTTTTAAAATACCATGCTTTTTCTGCAATTAAAAGTTTTCTCTATTTCTCATTTAATTGCTTCAATTGTAATCATTTTTTTGTAAGCGGGTTCACTTTGAAAAATAAAATTGACATGCAGGTGATAAAATAATGAAGAAAATGTTTGCGCCGGAAAGGCGAAAAACCATTATGGAAAAATTAACTGATCAGCAGCGTATTACGATTAAAGAACTTTCAAAAGAAATTCAAGTTTCTGAAGCCACGTTGCGTACTGATTTAACGAAAATGGAAGAAGAGGGCCTTCTAACAAGAACGCATGGAGGAGCCATTTTAAATGATCATCACGATACTGAAACAAGCTTTTCCATCAGGGAAAGCAAAAATCGGGTTGAAAAATCAGCTATTGCTAAAAAGGCCACTGAACTGCTTTCGAACGGCCAATGTATTATGCTTGATGCCAGTTCAACCGCTCTTGAATTGGCCCGGGTTTTAAAGGATACACCGATCCGATTGACTGTGGTTACAAGTGGAATTAATACTGCATTGGAATTACATCACCACCCTGATATCACGGTTATTTTATTAGGTGGTATTGTAAAAAGAGGCTCTTATTCACTAGAAGGAAGCCTCGGTGTCAATATTTTAAGCCAAATTCATATCGATATCATGTTCACATCAGCAAACGGTTTTTCACTCGAGTCCGGTTTAACCGACTTCAATGTATATGAAGTGGAATTAAAAAAGGCTATGGTCAACGCTTCTAAAAAAGTTGTAGCATTGCTTGATCACACAAAAATGAATAAACGTTCTATCGCTTCTTTTGCCTCAACAGATTTAATTGATTTAATTATTACGGATGATCAACTACCAGATGGCTATGTGGCAAAACTAAGCGAACATCAAGTGGACATCCTCATTGCTTCCCCTAATTCAAAATAAAAAGCAGCTGGAATAAGATCCGGCTGCTTTTTACTTTACCAAATTGTATAACCGCCAGCCTCATTGTTGATAATTCATTTTCATTCCTTCTTTTAAAGACTTTCAAAACTCGTTAATTTTTTATCGTTTATTTACGATTTATCAAATTTACTTTTAATCAACTCCATTTTTTCTTGAAAATCAATTCAAAAATCAAATAAAAAACCGTCTGAAAAGCCGGGTTTCCCCTACTTTTCAGACGGTTCTTTTTTATATAATTATCTTGCTCCAACTAGCTCGCGTTGCTCAAGATGCAGTGGCGGCACAACAAGCCAGCCTTTTTCTTTATTCAATTTTAAAAACTCGCCGCCAAGCTTCACTTGGGCTGCATGCCACTTCCAAAACATTGCAGCGATATCTTCACGGATGCACTGGGCCATTGCCATGCTGACAGAGGTTAAACCGATTCCTATGTCCCGGGAAATAAATGCAGCAATTTCCGGGTCTTGGAACCGGGCGCCTACTGGAATGTCATTAATATTGGCCTTTGGACGTTCAGGCGGTGCAGGCGGCAGACCAACACCGTTTTCTTTTAGCACTTGCTCAAGAGCGGTTGCTTCCGCTTGCCCAAGTGTGATCGCTTCTTCAATGAGCTTCTTTAAATCTTCGTCACCCGCATGATTTAACAGTGTGCTGTAGCAAGATGCTAAGCTTTTTGCTGAAAGAGCTGCTGCCCATACAGCTGATACCTCGCCGTAATGCATAGGTTCATCTTTTGGGTTCCCACTTAATATGCCCACTTGGATCCCTCCATCAGAAATAGTATTTGTGCTTCTGCACGCAAATAGTATCCCCTCAGTGGGCAAAATTATCTGATTTCCATACATTACATTTTAATAAATAGATGTGACTAGTTTCCCGCCCGTCACACCCGCTACTACATTCTCTGCCCCGAGCTGCGCCATTTTTGTTCTCGTCTCCGCTGTTGCTGATCCAATATGTGGCAGTGTGACGACGTTTGGCATTTGCAGCAACGGATTGTTACGATCTGTGGGCTCTTGTTCAAATACATCAAGACCAGCCGCTAAAATTTCGTTTGATTGGAGTGCTTCAATCAACGCTGCTTCATCGACCACTTTTCCACGGGCTGCATTTACGAAAATAGCTGTTTTTTTCATTTTTTCAAATGCCCGTTTACCAATCATTTTCTCCGTTTGCGGCGTAAGTGGTGTCATGACACAGACAAAATCGGATTGCTCAAGAAGTTCATCCATTGTACAATACGTAGCATTATATGTAGTCTCCGCTTCTTCATTGCGAGAGCGGTTATGGTATATAATATTCATGTCAAAACCGAAATAGGCTCGTTTCGCAAGTGTTGAACCGATACCACCCATACCGATAATACCGAGCGTTTTATGATGGACATCAACACCAAATTGCTGCTGCGAAAAGCCGTGTTCAGACCATCCGCCTGTTTTTACAAATTGATCGAGTTCTGTAATACGCCGCGCGGCTGACAACATAAGAGCCACAATCGTATCGGCCACTGTGTCATTTAACACGTCCGGTGTATTCGTCGCCATAATACCGCGTTCTTTCAATAAAGGAATGTCGAGATTGTCATAACCAACAGACGTATTACAAATAATTTTTAATTTCGGCACTTGATCAAGCAAAGCAGCATCAAATTTCAAACCTGATCCAAGAACGCCTTCCGCTTCTTTCAGCGCCTCAAGAAATACGGGGAACTCCTTTTTATAATCTGGGAAATACTGTACATCACAGGACTCACGGATAAAATCAAGTACCTGTTCACTCATTCGTTTATAGACGACTACTTTCGGTTTCACGTTTTTCACCCTTTTTGTCTCATTTCCCTTATTGTACCACGTTTGTTCATGCTTAGTCCCTGCCCCATTTTCGGAACAGAGATGCAGATCTATATTTAGGCTAATTGTAAAAGCCGCTTGTATCCATGACCTGTATAGACGAAAAAATAGAAGTTTGCTACGCTTATGTATAGTATAGTTAGACTGTCTAGAAAGTAGGGATTGGATGATTGTATATACGTATACAGCACTTATCATTTTATACATGTTGTCTGTTTTTATCGATGTAACTGCTCTTAATTATGCAGTTGGTGTGATCGCGGTCATTGCGGCCATTCTCGCTTCCACACGTTCAAAAGGACTTTATTTTTACTCAGGATTAATATTTTTATTGATTGGTACTGGATTATTTCTGTTTCAAGAGATACCGTGGTATTCATTTTTCTTGTATTTTGATTCCATGCTGGGCGTTATGTCTCTGTTCCTCGTCCTGCCTTTTTTAAATTCGATTATTCGTGTCGGGCATTATGATACGAATTTGAATTTGCTGCTCCGCCGTAACACGAATTGGCTTGATCAGCTTTATAAACGTAGCTTTCTCGTCTCGCATGTACTCGGACTGTTTTTAAATATTGCTATGATACCGCTATTGAAAAGTTCGCTTCATCATACATTAAAGCAGCTGCCTAAGGAGAAAGCTCATGCCTTTTTATCACAAAGTTTATTGCGCAGCTATGCGTTATGCCTGTCCTGGAGTCCGATGGAAGTATTAGTCAGCGCATCGCTTGACATGACCGGCAAAGCGTATTACGAAGTTCTTTTACCTTTGGTTATGATCGTATTCCTTTTTGCGATGATTGATTACACTCTTTCTTTTTATAAATACCGTCCATTCGGATTACATATCGCGGACGCTCTTCAACCATCGTCTGCAAAAGTACGCAGAAAAATACTCGAAATGGTTTTCATGCTTTTTATTTTTATTTTATTAACATCATTGTTCCAACATTATTTTCAAAAAGGGTACTTACTATCTGTCGTTATCGTCATCATTCCTGTTTCGATTATATGGGCACTCTTAATTAAAAAGCAAAAGCGCTATTTCAGCGTGACAATTCCGTATTGGAAAGAACGGTCGAACGGATTATCGAATTATTTTTTTATGTTTTTAAGCGCCGGATTGTTCGTAAATATGCTGTCTGCATCCGGAGCATTATCGTTTTTACAGACGGCTTTCAGCAGCGTATCAGACCGGATATTGATTTTTTATTTTATGATTGGATTGTATTTTTTCGTAGCCTCATTAATCGGTTTCCATCCACTCGTATCGATTACTTTACTTGGAGAATTACTGCGGCCTATCTTGCCTGCTGTCTCATCCATTCCATTAACGATTGTATTAATCACATGCAGCTTAGCTACCGTTATGTATAGTCCATTTAACTTATCAGTCTCGATCTTATCGGACCTGCTGCGGATCAATCCAATTAAAATTATGCGCTGGAATCTCCCATTTGCGCTTATGTACATCATCAGCAGTATTTTGATCGCATACGGCATCGGATTATTTTTGTGAAATTCGGAATAATATTTACGGAGTGTGCTTGCTGTACTATACTTAAATGTAATTCATTTAGAGGAAAGAGTGTTTACATTGAACAATGTGCGCATGTCTGTCAGACAAAAAAGCATCGTGCTGATCGGTTTCATGGGGGTTGGCAAAACGACGATCGGCGAGCTCGTTGCGAAAAAGTTATATCGTAGCTTCATCGATGTCGATCAAGAAATTGAAAAAGATTTCGGTATGACGATTCCAGAAATTTTTGAGCAGCATGGTGAAGCGTTCTTTCGCGACTACGAAAAGAAAAAAACGTGTGCTCTCGCTGAACAAAAATTAAAAATTGTTTCGATCGGCGGCGGTGCCTTTTTGCAGCCTGAAATTCGTGAATCCTGTTTAAGAAACTGCATCGTGTTTTATTTGGACGTATCATGGGACGAATGGAAGGAACGCCTTAATATTTTGATCGATAGCCGGCCTGTTTTACAAAGCCGGAACATCGAGGAAATTGAAGAGTTATTTTATAAGCGGCAAGATGCCTATTCCATCAACCATTCAAAGTTGACGGTTAACCAGCGATCTGCAGAAGAAGTAGCTGACTTCATCGTCGATTCATTGAAGCACGCATGGGATATGTACGAACCTATGAACGATTAAAATCGACCTCTTTATGCGGACGGTGGGATGCTCGATGCTCCATAATACGTTTCCAAATAAAACCGTTAAAATAAGAAAATCCCGCCATTGTCGTCATAGCGGGATTTTCTTATTTTATTTATACAGTTTTCTCTGTCACATATCCTTCTTTCGCTGCCCCCATGCCAACTATAAATAGACAGATGGATGCCCCGATGAGTAGTAAAATTGGCAACGTCCATCCATTCATGAAATCGTGCATAGCACCGAATAATGCGGGTCCCATTGCTGCGAATAAATAGCCGGCAGACTGTGCCATTCCTGACAGATCCGCTGCTTCAAATGAATTCCTTGTACGCAGACTGAAAAACATCATCGCCAAGCTAAAAGCAAATCCGCCTCCAGTGCCAATCATGATGACCCATAAAAGAACGAACTCTGTCAAGCCCAATAAAATACCGCTTAATCCGACAATCAGTAACAAAGAGGTTATCACTACAAGCGGACGCTGATTGCTCATCTTGTCCGCAATAATAGGCACGATAAATGTGACTGGCAGCTGTGCAAACTGAATCATTGACAGCATCCATCCTGAAGCGCCAGCGCTCATTCCCTGTTCTTGCAAAATTTCCGGGAGCCAGGCGACGAGCGAATAAAACAAAAGTGACTGAATGCCCATAAACGCAGTAACTTTCCATGCAAGTGATGAAGTTAGAAGCGATGCTTTTTCATATGTACTTTTTTCTGTTTTGATCGGATGACGAATGTGCGTCATCTGCGATAGCCAGACGATAATCGCAATGCCCGCTGGAATAAGCCAAAAGCCAACTGCTGCCCGCCAGCCAAAATCACTCGATGTAGCAATCGGAATGCTGAAACCAGAAGCGAGTGCGCCTGTCAAGTTCATCGACATCGCATAAAACCCTGTCACTAAACCAATTTGATGTGCAAAGTTCCTTTTTACGAATGCTGGCATCAACACATTACAAAGTGCAATCGCAATGCCGATAAGCAAAGTGCCGGTAAATAGTGTTGTCACACCGCCAATCGGTCGGAGCGCCAGTCCTGCAGTTAAAACAAGCAGTGCGCCGAATAAAACAACTTCCATGCCGAATTTGCGGGCCATTTTTGATGCAAACGGTGATAAGACCGCAAATGCAAGCAATGGAACTGTCGTCAATGCGCCTGCTGTCGTGCTCGAAATACCGAGATTGTCGCGGATCATCGCTGTAAGCGGTCCGACCGATGTAATTGGTGAACGCATATTCAATGCAAGTAAAATAATACTGAATAGTAAAAACAGCTTCCCTGCTTTTGACCGCTCTCTTTCCTCTTTTATTAATGCCTGCATACTCATCTATTTTCCTCCGAATTAGCCATTTTCTTCAAGCAATCAATATCCTGGCTGACAATGGCTGCCGCTTTTGCTGGCTGTCGCTCCATAATTGCCTGGACAAGCGCTTCATGGGCGCCCGGATCGGCTTCCGTATGTAAATTCATACCGGTTAAATCATGTACAGACGCACGAAGAGACTCTGCCAGACTCGTATATAAATCGATTAAAATTCCGTTATGCGATGCCGCAATGATTGCATGATGAAGCGCAATATCTGCTTCCGCAAACGAGTATAAATCCGATGCTTCTTTGCACGCCTTAAGACATATTTGAATATGCGCTGCTTCGTCTTCCGTATGCCGTTCCGCCGCAAGCCACGCTGCTTCACGCTCAATTGCATGGCGGACTTCCAGCGTTTCAAGAAGCGTTGACGTTTCCAGACGTTTCTGAAAGGAAACACCGAGGACCGTTTTAGCTCTCACATATGTCCCGCTGCCTTGCTTTGTCTGCAAAAGCCCCGCGTAAACGTGTGCCCGAATTGCTTCGCGGAGCGTATTACGGCTTACACCGAACTGCTCCATTAGCTCCATTTCTGGCGGGATGCGCGTACCGACGGGCCATGTTTTCGATTCGATCAATGCCTCGATTTGAAGCGCTATCTGTTCGACAAGCGACGATCGTTTTGCTTTTATTACGTCCATTGTGGATTCTCCTTTTAGAATTGTAGGATGATTGGTTAATATGATTTTATCATGTATCGTTGAAAAGATAAATGGCGGAATACCTTTTTGGTTATGGTTAATCCCCCCTGAAACAATAAAAAATCCCGCCATTAAATAGCGGGACACCTTTAATGAAAGCTTATTCTTTTTTTGGCAATATGAACAATAAACGTGCCAACGAATGCTACCGATAAAATGATAAAAAATAGTCTATGACTCATTTCAATATGGAACACACTGAGCATCATTTTCGCTGCGATAATACCGATCAATACGTATGCAGTCGTTTCAAGCTCGGGTATTTTATCAATTAATTTAATAAACACACCAGCTACTGTCCGCATCATGAGGACACCAAGCATGCCGCCGAGTAGCAAAATCCAGATTTTCTGGCTGACGCCGAACGCCGCGAGTACACTGTCCACTGAAAAGGCGATATCCATCAATTCAACCGCTGCAACTGTTCCCCAGAATGGACCGAAAAGCCGAATTAAAAACCCTGCTTTATTCATTTCTTTCGGCTCATTGCTCGCTCCTGATGATCGAAAATGATTGAATGAAAGCCACGCTAAATAAAGCGCACCGAATACTTTTACCCACCAGAGCTGAATGAGAATTACGCCGAGTCCAATGGCAATGAACCGGAATGTGTAAGCACCGAGCAGACCATAAAACAACGCTTTTTTCCGCTTGTCTTCTGGCAAATGACGAACCATTACCGCCAGCACAAGCGCATTGTCCGCTGAAAGCAAACCTTCAAGAACAATCAGCGTCCCGATCAGCCCCCAACTCACTGGATCTATCAGCACCTGCACCCACATATCCCAGTCAAAAAATGAAGCATACGTATGAATGATGCTATTGATTGCATCCACTATTAAAGCCTTCTTTCACTTATTTTCCACTTAAAAATGTCACACAAACTCCTTCAGGAACGTTTACTTCTGAATTCGCAGGCGTTAATCGGCCTGTTTCTGCATTTCGTTTAAACAGCACGACATTGTGTGTTTTTTCATGCGCCACTGCGAGAAATTGTTCCGTTGGGTCAAGGTCAAAGTCACGTGGCCAGTCGCCTTTCGTCGAAACAATTTCTACCAATGTCACATCACGGCCATCATTGATCACTTCAAATACCGCAATGCTGTTATGACCTCGGTTGCCTACGTAAAGGAACCTGCCATCCTTGGAAATACGAATGGCACTGCCCTGACTGTTTTCGGTGAAATTAGCCGGAATCGTTTTGTGAGAAGCGAGCCATTCAAACATTCCATCATTTCTATTAAACGCCAAAACAAGCACTTCATTGCTGAGTTCCGTCATCACATAGGCCACTTTTCCTGACGGATGAAAAACAAGATGGCGTGGACCTGCTCCTGGTTCTGTATTGAACACTGCTTTTTTCAGCAAATCTTCACCAGCAATTTCGTACGTAATCACTTCATCTGTCCCGAGATCGATCGCTACCACGAATCGCTCATCTGGTGTTGATGCGAAAAAGTGCGTGTGTGCTTTTTCTTGACGATCTATGTTCGGGCCTGTCCCAGTGTGCGTTGCCACATCAAGCAAATCAATCAGTTTTCCTGATTCTGCATCAATGCTGTACATTTCCGCAGTTCCTGTATGATATTGTGCTGTAAATGCACGCGTGCCGCTTTTGTTGACAGTTACATGGCAAGGCACTCCTTCGCTTTCAAGTACATCATTCAACTTTTCAAGCTGTCCATCTACCACTTTAAATGAAGCAAGGCCACCGCCTTTGCCACCTTTTTCAACCGCATATAAAAACTGTTCATTATCGCTAATCGTCACGTATGTCGAGTTGTTTACTTCTGCTGCAACGGCTGCAGAGATCAGCTCGCCTTTATCTGTATCAAGCTGAATAGAGTAAACGCCTTTCCCATCTTCTTTCGTATATGTTCCGACAAATCCAGTATATATCGTCATCCTAGTGCCTCCCGTATTATCTATAATCATCTCTATCATTATATACGACAATCAGTAAGAGACATAGCAAAAAGAAAAAGCACGCCTTTCTATTTATTAGAATATTCCCCATTTTCAATAAGACGCTTTCAGAGAAGAAGCCGTCACAAAGTCGTGACGGCTTCTTCATATTAAACTCCAGCTATTTCGTTTTCCAATCCTTTATTTCGCTTTTTCTGTGTAGTTAACGCTTATACGGTAATTTTTCCCGCTAATTGTACTTCTTTTTGTTTGACGAGCGGGATGACTTTTTCTCCGAATGCTTGTAGATCTTCATCATAGTGTAAGAATCCTGTTAAAACGATGTCGACACCGATTTTTTTCAATTCGATAATGCGATCAGCGACTTGCTCGGCAGTTCCAATTAAGCCTGTTTTGAAGCCATCATTGTATTGAACCAAGTTTTCAAACGAGGCGTTCGCCCACATTCCTTTTCCTTCAGGTGAAGATGCGCCTGCAGCTTTGACTGAACTTTTAAAGCCTTCAACAGCTTCTTTGTTTGCGTTAGCCACGATGTCCCACAGCACTTGTTTCGCTTCTTCTTCTGTATCGCGAACGATGACAAAACCATTGACACCAAATTGAATGTCTTCACCACCATTTTCTTTTCGTAATGCTTTTACTTCTTCAATTTGCTCCTTAATATTTTCCAGCGTATTACCGTTCATGAAATATACATCTGATACGCGTCCAGCCATTTCTTTTGCCGCTCTTGAGTTTCCACCTTGAAAGATTATTGGCGAATTAATTGGTTTTGGTTTGAGCGGTGCTTCATTGAGACGATAGAAGTCCCCTTTAAATGTTGTTGCTTCTTTTGTCCATAATTCACGAAGGACTTCAATAAATTCTTCAGAACGGCGATAGCGTTCATCATGGTCAAGCCAAGGTTCACCGTAGCCATTAAATTCTCCTTTAAACCAACCACTCACAATGTTTATCGAAGCACGCCCGTTACTAATTTGATCAATTGTTGAAATAATTTTGGCCACCACACCAGGATGCCATAAACCAGGTAACACGGCAGTGATAATATTTAATTTCTTTGTCGTAGCAGCAAGAGCAGAAGCAAGTGAAGCAGCTTCTAATTGATTTTCCGCACCGTAGCTTGCAAAAAAACGTGTCTGTAACAGCACATAATCAAAGCCAATTTTCTCCGCAATTTGTGCATAGCGTTTATTATCTTCAAATGACCAGCCGGTTTTTTGTGGTAGGTCTGTGATCACTAGACCTCCACTTACGTTTGGAGCCCAAAAGGCAAATTGTAAACTCACGAACATTCCTCCCCTTTATTCATATAAAAAAGAGGCCCATGTCGGTTTCCTCAGATAAGGAAATGACAAGAGCCTCTGGTTGACCAGTTAGCTAGTTATTGTGAATCTTATTGAATGTTACTTTAATTTATATTAAACACATTTGTTAAGTTTGTTTTAAGAACTATTCATAAATTTTTGGGTGAATATTATTCTACTGTGAAAGCGTCGAAAATCTGGTGTGAACACTATGTTAAATCTTAGTGTATCAATTCTAGATTATGGTGAGGACTCTTCGTTAACTTACTTTCCGGCGGGCACCCGCTCGATCTCCTTTGTGCATATAATGTGTACCTTTTTTATAGAATAAACATTACCATGCATCATGTACGGCCCTTAAATCATATACACTTCATCTTCCTGAATTTGCAGAAACTCACGTAATTTGACCACGAGCCCTCCGTTTCCGAAACGAATGAATTTATGATCTTCTTGCTTCATTCCTGACGCTTTTGCATATTCAAGAAATGCTAGCAAGTAAACGCGCCGGGATAAAATATTCACGATCCCGTATTCATAAAACCAGTCGTCTATCGTATGAAAGACGCCTTTATTCAATCCGTACTGCTCACGGCACCAGTTGTAAAAGCGCACATTGGGCAAATTAAGATACTCGCTGTGCTTGATGTTCGCTGCCTTTTTGGACACTGATGTAATGAAAGGCTTCGTTTGCATATTGCACATCCTCCTTAATTTGACGCGTTAAAAATTCAAATGAAGGAAACCTTCGTTCGTCTCTTATTTTAAATACAAATTCGCAGTCAATAACTTTTCCGTACAAGTCTCCTGTGTATTCAAGCAGGTGAACTTCGATCATCCGTTTAAATTCAGAGCCAAATGTCGGCTTTACGCCAATATTCATAACTCCCTCATGAATCTGATCATTTACACGGACATATACGCCATACACACCATTTTCAAGTTCGCCCGGCGATTGATCAAGATTTGCAGTCGGAAATCCAAGCTTTCTGCCCGCCTTCATACCGTGAACCACTTCGCCTCTAATCACTTGCTCGTTATGAAGAAGCTGAATATCCTGTTCATTTGTCATCTTTTATCCCCCTGTTTCATGTTTAAAATAAAAGAGGCTCCCTTACACAAAGTGATTCACGCTTTGTGTAAGGGAGCCTCTAGTTGTCCAGTCGGCTTTTATATTGATAAGTTCATTGTATACCAATTAATCCCATTAGTCAAATCGGTTTTAATTTTTTTATAAATATCTTATCAATTGTTGTCTGTTATTTCAATAGTAATCCACTCTTTCACGATAGTGATTGATTAATTCTTTATCCTTTGCTCATTCAGTAGTTAAGTATGCTTTATGTCTCTTTTTTAACTTCACTCATAAATTATTTGGTTTTCCTCAACATTATGTAAAAAGCGCTGCAAATGTGTCTGAAGGATGCTTGCTTCTTTTAACTTTTTCGTTTCTGCTAAAAATGATGGTTCATCCCCCTTATCGAGGGCTTTATCAATTTGATAGTTCAGATAAATTATTTGTAACTCTAAATCAAACAGAGACATCATTCGTCCTTCAACGAAGTATTTGTCCAAATCTTCAAGTGCTATATAAAATTGTCTATGATGATTAATATTGATCATAAAATACCATCCATAATCCATCATGTTTTTACGTTCATTTGTTATTTCAATAACATCTGCTTTATTAAGAACAATATAATCTGCATGTTCTCCGTCTGGACAAAAGCAGTCGATTTGATGACCAAATGGTTTAGCCACAATGAAATGTCGATGCATTCTCTTCTCCCCTTTTTTAAGTTTTATAAAGACATAAGAAACGTTAAAAATTAGTGTAAATAATGTAAAGATAAGCTTTCATCATCGTAATCTTTGAAAAGGTATATGCTTTACCTTCTAGAAATATGATGATCTCAATTTTTTAAGGAAGCTGACTAAATGATTACTTACAAAAAAGAACAATAAAAAAATAATAAAGATTAATTAATTCTTCATTTGCTTCCACAAGGTCTTTCTTTTAGACTGTTCTTGCACTTCAATTGAAAATGATTATCATTATCTAACATAATTTTAAATGATAACTATTCTCAATGTCAAGAGAGGTAATCCCTGTTTATAAAAATAGCGAAAAAATTTCCTTCCACCTCTCAAGTATAGAAGATAGAAGAAAGATTTTAATAAAAGTATATTTTAAAAAATAAAAAAACTGCTCTCAATTCGAGACAGTTTCAAGAATAAAAGGCCATACCAATCAGCCCGGCCATGACAATAACATACGCTGGATGCGCGTTTCTTTTAATCAATGAAAACAACGAGACGGCAAAAATAGCGAGCAAGCTAAATGTATGCAGCGAAATGCTATTCATTAATCCGTTGGAAAGAGCAAATTTAACGGCAGCAAACACGATTAATCCGATCACGATCGGGCGCAATCCGTAAAACGCAGACTGAACAATGCGGTTATGATTTAATTTATAAAAAAAGAGGGCGACGAGTAAGACGAGCAGAAGCGACGGCAGCACCATTGCAAGTGCTGAAACAACCGCACCGGCAATGCCCGCCATTTGGTAGCCTATAAAAACCGCTGTGTTTGTTGCAATGGGGCCGGGTGACATACCGGCAATCGCAATAATATCAGTGAACTTTTGTGTGCTCATCCATCCATATTTCACGACTTCTGCTTCGATAACGGGAATAATGGCATAACCTCCGCCAAACGAGACAAGTCCGGTAATAAAAAAAGTCTTAAACAGCAGCCATAACATTAAATATCCGCTCCCATAAAATAGTCTGTGTTTTGTTTGTGGTCGTCGACTTTCGTTTCAATGCCAAGCTTGTCTTTTAAACTAATTAATAAAATACCTGCAACAGCACCTAGAGCAATCATCATGACGGGATGAACGTGTAAAAATAGAAGCAATATAACAGATAATGCGGCAACAACAAATGTCGTTTTATCGACAACAGCGCCTTTTCTCATTTTATAAGCAGCAAAAACGATCAACGCGACAACAGCTGGGCGGATGCCTTCAAAAGCCGCTTCAACTTTCGGATGATCTTGAAAATATAAATAGAAAATACTTAAACAAACAACGATTGCAAATGTTGGAATCATGACGCCAATCGTCGCCGCAATGGCACCTGCGACACCGGCAATCCGGTAGCCGATAAACGTGGCCGAATTGATCGCAATGGCACCAGGAATGGAGCCGGCGAGCGCAAATAAATCCGTCACTTCTTCCTGCTTAAGCCACTCTTTTTTCTCGACTGCTTCCCGCTCAATAACCGGGATCATCGCATATCCACCACCGAATGTGATCGGTGCGATTTTAAAAAAAGTCAGGAAAATATCGAAAAGAAACGCCCATTTTTTTTTCATAAAACCACCTCATTCTTGTCAATCCTCTTATTATTTTAGCATCTCTTTCTTTTAAATTCCTGATTTTCTTCGCTATAAAAGGGAAAAGGAAAAGAGTATCGGCATACAATACAATTATAAAGGGAAACTTCCATCCGTGAGGGCTTTACCATCTATTAATCCACGATAAAAAAACTGTCTACTTTTTTACTTTTTATGTATAAAAATCTAATAAAATATCTATTTATTTCATATAAATTATATGATTTTATTATTTTTAAAATTTAAATTGACTTTTTGTAAAAATCAATTTACGATTTAAATAGTCAATCAGAATTATTACTTACTTCTCTAATTTGGAAAGGAATGCTACTAATGGCAAACAACATCTACGGTAATACCCCTTGTTTTCTCGGAGCGAAAAATATATCTAAAGATAAAAATATGAACGATGTGGATGCAATCATCTACGGTGTGCCGTGGGAAGGTGCTGTTACATGGGGTGATTATACTGGCTGTGAGTTAGGGCCTAAAGTAATGCGTCTCTGTTCTGCACGTTACAGCGGTTATTTACCTGAACTTGATCATATCGATGTGCTTGAACATGTGAAGCTTGGTGACGCTGGTGATGTCGATGTTGTACCGGCAGATGTTGATGAAACGATGCGCCGCATTGAAGAATTTGCTGGAAAATTGTTTGAAAGCGGTAAATTTATCATCGGTCTCGGCGGCGATCATGGTGTGACATTCCCAATTGCAAAATCATTAACGAACCAAGGTAAAAAAGTCGGCATCATTCATTTGGATGCGCATTATGATAACCTTCCTTCTCATAACGGCGATCAATATGCGCGTTGTAGTCCGTTTGCAAGACTCTATGAACTAGATGCAGTACCTAATGGCAACATCATTCACACAGGCATTCATGGGCCTAGAAACACCCCAGAAAGTGGACGTAATGCAAAAGAAGCCGGTGCAGTGACGATTACAATCAATGATATCCGCGCTCAAAAAGATTTAAAAGCTTATGCAAAAGAAATTCACCAAATGGCGAGCAAAGAAGTAGATTGCGTGTACTTAAGCATTTGTAGTGACGTGCTTGATTTCGCTTTTAATCCGGGCGGTCCAGTTGATGGAAATGGCCTAACATCACATGAGCTTTTAACGCTCGTTCATGAAATTTGCAAACTTGGTGTTGCTGGCATGGACTTCGTGGAAATTTATCCACAGCAAGATCCAACTCAATTATCAGCTCACTTTGCTACAACTGTTATCCTATATGCTTTAGCAGGTGAAATTTTGAATAAAAGTCAAAAAAGTAATTAATTAAAGAAAAGCACAGGTGCATGGCGATGGAACTTCACCATTTAGACGTCGAAAATGAATTAACTCTTTTTTTAGATCGAAAGATTGCTTATTACAAAGAATATTTGTCTGGTGAATGTGCAAATTATATACCTGAATTGAAGGTAGTAAATCCAGATTATTTAGCTTTTTCGCTTATGCTTCCCAATGGAAAAGTTCATTTAAACGGGGACTATCAAGTCCCCTTTACATTGCAGAGCATCTCCAAAGTCATTACGTTCATGGCGGCCTGTTTATATAATGGAAAATCCGCTGTTCTCGAGTGGGTAGATGTAGAACCGACCGGTGATCCCTTTAATTCTTTGCTGCGCTTTGAGCTAAATGAGAATAAGAAACCATTCAACCCAATGATTAATGCTGGTGCACTCACAGTAGCTTCTTTGCTTCCCGGGCTTACTCCTATGGACAAAATTCAAGGAGTTACACGCCTTCTTTCTTCTTTATTAGATAAAGATGTCACAATTAATAAAAAAGTCTTTGAATCCGAGTGGGAAACAGCATATCGAAACCGGGCGCTAGCTAATTTCCTTATGGAAAATAATCTGCTTGCTTCTAGCGTAGACGATACACTGTTTACTTACATCAATCTTTGTTCCATTGAAATAACGGTAGAGGATTTAGCTAAAATTGGCCTCATTTTATCTTTGGACGGATTCGATCCTGTCCGTAGAATCCAGTTAATTCCTGCACCTATCACCAGATTAACGAAAGTATTAATGTTTACGTGCGGAATGTATAACTCTTCCGGAAAATTTGCCGCTTTTGTTGGGATTCCTGCCAAAAGCGGAGTTTCCGGTGGTATACTTGGAGTTGTTCCTCCATCCTTGCGCAGTCACCCGCTGCTCTCAGATGGCTGTGGAATTGGTCTCTATGGCCCCGCCATCGATGCACACGGAAATAGTGTAAAAGGAGCACGGCTGCTTGAAGATTTTCTCCAATCGTATGATGTAAAAATATTCTAAATTAACTTGGTGATGTTATGAACATACTAAACGAAGAAAACACAAAGATATTGCATGGTTACATTCCTGTTGCGGATATGATTGTGGCAACATTCGGCAGCAACTGTGAAGTCGTCATCCATGATGTAAGAAACGTCCAATCCTCACTTATCTATATTAAAGGAGCCGTTACAGGTAGAGAAATTGGCGCACCTACAACCGAAGTTATCCTAAAAGAACTTCGGCGTTACGGTGATAACGTTAAAGATATGCTTGGACTTACGGCGCGAACACGCGATGGGAAATTTTTAAAAACATCTATTTCCTTTATTAGAAACCCTGAGGGAAAAGTAATCGGCTTTTTAGGGATTAACTTTGATGTGACCGCTTTCGCCATGGTCAATCAAATTATCAGCGAATTTTCCGTTACACATGATCTCGATCAGATTGATCGAACCATGAATGAATCGTACGCGAAGAATATCGAGGAAGTATTTGAAAATTTAATTGAAAATACTCTTATCGATATTCATGTACCGATCGATAAGATGTCCAGAGAAGATAAAATCTACTTTGTAAATCAACTCGATGAAAAAGGCGCGTTCCTGATTCAAGGATCTGTTGATCGAATTACGGAAGTACTGGGCGTTTCCAAACAAACGATATACAACTATTTAGAAGAATCTAGAACAGAGACGTGACCGTTGCGCCTCTGTTCTTCATAACGCGTTGAATTTTCACAATTTTTTCTATATTACATAAAGGGGTTAGACATCTTGGTAAATCAATCGAAAACCGAATTAGAAAACGCTTCCAAATCAAAATCATTTAAAGACAAGATGAAAATTATTGGGCCTGGCGCCATTATTACCGCTTCATTTATCGGTCCAGGAACGGTAACAACTGCAACCCGGGCGGGTGCCTCTTACGGCTACGCGATTTTATGGGCTGTTGTCTTTTCTATCATTGCGACGATCATTCTACAAGAAATGTCAGCACGTCTCGGGATCATTACACAACAAAGTCTTGGCGATGCCGTTCGAGAACAATTCACCAAGCCGATCTTAAAATTCGGATCGATGTGGTTCGTTATCATTGCCATTATGGTTGGTTGTTCTGCTTACATAGCCGGTGATTTAATCGGTACGTCACTTGGCCTTACAACGTTAACCGGTATTCCGGAACATGTTCTCGGTCCAATCGTCGGTGTTATTATTTTATTACTCGGTTTAAGTGGCAGTTATCAATTGATCGAAAAAGTTATGATTGTACTCGTCGTCATTATGAGTATTACGTTCATTACCACGATGGTTGTAGCACAACCTGATCTTGGTGAAATGTTTAAAGGAGCATTCGTTCCGGCTATTCCTGATGGATCCATTCTTACCATTATCGCACTTATTGGAACGACTGTTGTACCGTATAACTTATTCATCCACTCCTCAACGGTACAAGGTAGATGGAATCAGCCACATCATTTAAAAGAATCGCGCTGGGATATTATCATTTCAATTGGGCTAGGTGGTTTAATTACGGCAGCCATTTTAATTACATCCGCTACGTTAATGAGAGGCGTAGAAGTAGAAAATGTTGCAGCAATGTCCATACAATTAGAACCTCTTTTAGGCAGCTGGGCTAAAGTCTTTATGAGTATTGGGCTGTTTGCAGCCGGCCTCTCTTCTGCTATCGCATCTCCACTCGGTGCAGCCATTACCATTAGTAGTGTCTTAAATTGGGAAAATGGTATGAAAGACAAACGTTATAAACTAGTTTTTGTTACTGTCATGATCATCGGGATCGTTTCATCCGGACTCGGTCTTAAACCAATGGACGTGCTTCTTTTCGCTCAAGCTCTAAACGGCGTTTTATTACCGTTCATTGCGATCTTCCTGTTAATTGTTATGAACAACAAAAAACGGCTTGGTGATCATACAAACTCAGTGAAAGCAAACATTGCAGGCGTAATCGTTGCACTGATTTGTACTGGTCTTGGCATTTATAGCCTTGTTGATGCGATTAATGCCTTTATGGGTGCATAATAATATACTAAAAAAGCGTACGGATTAATTTCCGCACGCTTTTTTACGTGGTTAGACGTAGCACCGTTTCATATAAAATCGAAGCCCCTACACCACAGTCTTCCTCTGAACTCCATTCGGACGGATTATGACTGATCCCATTTTTAGAACGCACAAATACCATACCAATCGGACAAAAATCGTTAAACTGCATTCCGTCATGACCGGCTCCGCTTGGTAAAAAAACCGGTTCAAGACTCATTGTAAGGCACGCTTCTTCCATGACCGCACGAATCTCTTTTGAACATGGAGCTGGTGCTACTCGTTGAAGCTCTTCTATTTTTATGTTCATTTCTCTATCTGCACAAAGTGACTGTGCGTAAGACGTAATTGCTTCTTCTATTTGATCGCGGTCACGTTCTTCAATGTCACGCAAATCGAGTGTAAACGTGGTCTCTCCAGGGATCACATTAACGCCTCCCGGTTTGACAGAAATTTGACCGATTGTCGCCACAGCATTCGTATACTTTTTCGTTTCTTCTTCAATAAACTGAATAATTTGAAGGGCCATCATCAAGGAATCTTTTCGCTGATTCATCGGTGTTGCACCAGCATGGCCTGCTTCCCCTTCGATTGTCCATCTCGTCCACAGAGGACCGGCAATTCCTGTTACGATACCGGCTGGCTGTCCCGCTCGTTCAAGTACTTTTCCTTGCTCAATATGCAGCTCTACATAAGCTTTGACTGTTTCTGAATACCGGGCAGCCTTGTTGATCTCGTCCGGATGTAAATCTGATTCTTGCATGGCTGCTGCAATCGTGATGCCATTCTGATCCGTTTGTTGCAGATGTTCGGGAAGAAGCGTTCCGGCAAGTGCCCGGCTGCCGATCATGCCGAAACCAAAACGGCTCCCTTCTTCATCAATAAATGCGATGACTTCAACTGGATGAACGGTTTCAACAGCCGCTTCACTCATCGCCTGTACAACTTCAATGCCAGCCAGCACGCCGAGAGGACCATCAAATATCCCTCCTTCTGGAACAGAATCAATATGTGAACCGATCAAGACCGCAGGCGCCGTATTATCTGATCCATCCTTTCGGCCAATAACATTTCCAGCCGCATCTTCACGAACCGTCATTCCTGCTTCTTTCATATACGTCATCACAAGATCTTTCGCCTGACGTTCTTCCTTCGTAAATGAAAAGCGGGTAACACCGCCGCTTGCCTGTTTGCCAAACTGACTTAGCTCATGAAGACGGCTCCATAAACGTGCTTGATTAATCGCCATTTCACACTTCTTCTTTCATTTGAAAACGGAAGTGACATGTTCCTTCTTTCAGCACGTATTGATCATGAACAACTTCAAAATTCGGGTTATATCCTTTCGCAATCGACGGGTCAATCATATGGCAGTATAGAATTCCATAGTCTTCCATCCCATCTTGTTTCCACTGCTCCGCAAATGCACATTTCGTAAACGATTGTTCAATCTCGGTTGGATGAAAAAGTGTTTCGTATTCAAACAGCTCACTGCGTCCCATGTCGTAATTTGATAAATAATTGTCCATTGTATTCGGCTTGCCTACAGCTGCTGCACGCCGAGCAATATCGCGTCCGCGCTCTTCACCAAATGTACCAACACCGTTCATCATCGCTTCCTGTCCCGCTTCACCAAACTTATCCACAACACACTTGGCTACATTCGCAAACACTTTCGCCATCATTGCGTACATCGTATGCGCTTCAAGCCCTACTTCTTTTTGTGCTTTCTCATACGCACGAAATGTTTCTTCTACTTTTTCGTCATCCAGCAATCGATCAAAATGAAAAAGCACACCTTCATTGATTTCTTCTTCTGGATTATTCATCTGTTTCTTTAAAGTAAGAACCTGTTCATCCGTTACGCGCTTTACGCCCGCTTCTATCGCAATCTTTCCTTCGCCACTGAAACGCTCTGTCACTGACATCAAAACGTGTGTAAATAATTTTGCGGTAATCGTGTACATTGAAACTGGATCAAGATTATCGATTCCTTTTTTTACAATGTTTTCCATAATAATCCCTCTTCCTTTTTTTGATTGACTGTTTTCAGTGCTTGTTCTAAATCGAAAATAATATCACATGCACTTTCGAGACCCGCGGACAGGCGAATGAGTCCATCTGTAATGCCAGCAGCGGCCCGGTCCTTATCTGACATCGAAAAATGAGTCATTGTTGCCGGATGCTGCACGAGCGTTTCCGGATCACCGAGACTAAATGAAATCATCGCAAGCTTCAAGGAATCCATAAATTCCTTTGCTGCTTCCAATCCACCCATTAATTCAAATGAAACAATGCCACCCATTCCTTGCATTTGCTTCTGTGCAATTTCATGCTGTGGATGGCACTTAAGACCGGGATAATGAACGGTCCCAACAAGAGGATGAGCCGATAAAAATGCAGCGATTTGATGCGCGTTACTGCAGTGACGTTCGACGCGAAGACCCAATGTTTTCAAACCACGCAAAATTAAAAATGCATCCCATGCACTTAACACCTGACCAAGATCACCCATAATATTTTGCCTCATAAACTGGATATGCTCAGTTCGGCCCACAATAAAACCGGCCAGCACATCGCCGTGACCGTTTAAATATTTCGTTGCGCTGTGAACGACAACATCCGCACCCATATCGAGCGGTTTTTGTAAATAAGGGGACATAAATGTATTATCAACGACCAGTGGCAGCCCGTACCGTTTTGTTATTTTCGCAATCGCTTCAATATCCAGCACTGTTAATAATGGATTAGACGGTGTTTCGATGTACACCACTTTCGTATTATCTTTCATCGCATGCACAATATTAGCTGGATTGGTGCAATCTACGTAACTGAACGTAATCCCTAAACGCGGCGCCAGACTTGTTAAAAATTTATGTGTGCCGCCATACACATCTTTCGTCACAATCACATGGTCACCGCATTTTAAAAAAGCAAGCAATGCAATTGAAATGGCGGCCATACCTGAACTGACACCGAGTGCCGCTTCTCCATTCTCTAAAACAGCCATTTTTTCTTCAAGGGCATATAACGTTTCATTTCCGTATCTGCCATAATAGGTCCCTTCCTGCTTGCCTGAAACAACCTCCATCGCGGTCTGACAGTCTGCAAACGAGTAGGCGACTGCCGGAACGATTGCTTGTGCAACAGCACCCATTTGTTTTTGTTCGCTATGCCGATGAATCAGCTCTGTATCCATTCCCCAACGCCTATTCACGATGAACCATCCTCCCGTTTCTTTATTATCTTCATTATAAAATTTATTCTTTATATAAATCAAATGAATATTTATAATAAGATAGTTGAATAAAATTAATACGTGGAGTGAGACCTTATGACAATTGCAAAGTTTGAAGTATTTCGGGCTGTCGTCGATCTCGGAAGTCTTTCAAAAGCAGCAGAATCGCTTGGTTTAACTCAATCCGCTGTCAGTCATGCCATTGCCGGATTAGAGTCTGAATTTGGCTTTACATTGCTGACTAGAAGCCGGACAGGTGTAGCCTTGACTGAAAATGGCGGGCGGATGCTGCTTTATGTTCGGGAAATATTGAAATGGAATGAACAAATGGTGCAGGAGGCAGCCACCATTCATGGCATTGAAAAAGGGGTTGTCCGCATCGGGACGTTTCCGAGCGTTTCGATTCAATGGATTCCTCAAATTATTAAGCGCTTTAGTGAACAATTTCCACTCATCAAGATTAAACTATTTGAAGGAGACTATGATGAAATCAGCAAATGGCTGACGGATGGAACGATTGATTTTGGCTTTTTGTCGCTGCCCGCCGCTAAATCATTAGATGTGGTACCGCTCAAAAAAGACAAGCTGCTCTGCATTGTGCCGGATACACATCCTCTTTACAATTCAACATCCCTTTCACTTCACCAGCTAAAAAACGAGCCATTTATCATGCCAAAATCAAGTATTGATAATGATGTGAGGAGGATTCTTACCGCCCATAAAGTAAAACCTAATGTTCTTTATGAAACGTCTGAAGATCAGGCTATTATCTCAATGGTTCAAAATCAACTCGGTATTAGTATTCTTCCGGAAATGATTTTATATCGGCTTCCTCAAAATGTGAAAGCAATCAAATTAGAAGGAGACTTTTATCGCACAATCGGCATTGCTGCCCCTTCTTTTAAAAACATGTCACCCGCGTCAAAAAAGTGGATAAACGTACTCAAAGAATGGCTTTCAATATAAACACGAAAAAGACGATTTCAAAAGAAATTCTTTTGAAATCGTCTTTTTTGTTACATCTTTATCGCAGATTAATGGGCGGTAAACTCTCCCTGATGGACGTTTCACTTTATTATCAGCTTCGGTATTCCTCATGCAATAACCTGTACACTTTCATTCTCATCAAGCCGGTTTTTCATCATGAAGCGCTTTCATTTTCTGTAAATAAAAATTTTCTTGCTCCAGTCGCTTGCCCGCAATAAATTCGTTACGCGTTACTTCTTTTATAGATGTCACCCCATTATGTTTCACACCTGGCATATTCGCTGCCTGATCCATAACGAGAACCGGTGTATAAAATGAGTCTGTGACAAGGTAGCGAGCCACGCTAATTTCATTTCTCTTCCCTACATGACCGTACCGTAAGACTACCTTCCAATATTTCCATCCCATATCCATCCCTCCGCTTTTTTCATTCTTATGTTACCTATACCCGTTTTAACACAAAAAAACTAAATTCACTGATATGAATTTAGCTTCTTTAAGACATAATTTGAATAAGATCGTAAATGAACAAAAAAAGACAGACCGATCATGCCGGTCTATCATTTTTTATTAAGTGCTACTTTATCAATCGAATTGTTGACTGTGTACCATTTATCATCTGCACTATAGCCATTCGTCTGTCCAGCCACTTGATCTCGTGAAAAATAATAAAGCGGATAGCCTTTATAAGTCGTTTGTTTTTTACCTGTGTCAGCACGGGTAATGACGCCGAAATCAGATTCACTAAAGCCTTCTGGGACTTTGCTTGATTCAATATAAAACGGCGGCCATTCCTCAAGACAGTGATTTGTGCACGCGGACGCATCCTGCTTATCGTTCATATAATAATACAATGTCATTCCTGCTGAATCTGCCAAATACTGACCAGTCTCTTCTTTTTTCATGACCTTCAATGGGCTAGCCGGACTTTGAGCCGATTCGTGCGGTTCATTGATCGGTGCTGACATCTTTTCTGGCTGTTCATCTGGCTGACACCCTCCAAGCAACATCAATAACAAGACATATGCTAATTTTTTTCGCAAAAATACCGTCCCCCTTTTTAGATTATAATATCCACAAGGAAAGAGGATTATACAATGTTTCACGTGAAACATTTTTCATGACTTTATTAATCGTTCGATAATAAAAGAAAGATACTGTTCTTCTTCTTGAAGACGAAAAACGGGATAGCGTGATTCGTGTAAATGAATCCAGCTAATAATGCATTGAATGGCTTCAAGTTCAAGAAGTGGCAAGTCGTCTTCTGTGCGGATCAGTACTATTTTCGGGTACAATTCTTTTTTAAACCCTTCCATTAAAATCAGGTCGACTGGAAACGTATTGTACACGGCAAGAATATCATCGAGCGGCCAGCTGTCACGTTGAATATTTAGCTGTAGCAACCCATCCCCTTCGACACCGGCGATAATTGCGCCGGCCTGCTGATGGCGTGTACTGTCTTTCGTATCCGGTGAGCCGCCGTGGCCATGATGTTTAATGGTTGCAACTCGAAAGCCATTCTCAGTGACATGGGTAATAAGTTTTGTTATTAATGTCGTTTTGCCGCTGTTTTGATAGCCGACAACTTGTAATACATTTTTCATGTAAAGCCTCCAGCGTTATAATGAAATAAGGAGTGTGATACGATGACTATGGCAGGTGTCGTGCTCGCCGGCGGACAATCTTCCCGCTATGGCAAGCCAAAAATGTTTGAACTGTACAATGGAAAACCATTTTATCAATACAGCATTGATGCGCTAAAAGAAAACAATTTGGCGCCGATTATTATTTCCACGAACGACATGCTAGCGCCGTATTTTGATGCGATTGGTGTCACATTATCGATAGAAAAAGAGTGCCACCGGGGTCCTCTTTTTGCTCTTCATCATGTGATGAAAAGTCTCCCCGAGCCGGATTGGTTTTTTGTTTTGTCGTCAGATTTACCATTTGTGACAACTGATTTTGTAAAGCAATTGATCGCTTATACAAAAAGCAATGAGTATAAAGCGGTCGTGCCTGTTCAAAATGAAAAGATCCACCCTCTTCTCGCCCTTTATCATCGTGACTGCCTACAACCCGCTGATCATCATCTCAAGCAAGATAGGCGGAGCATGACAGCGCTGTTAAATAGTGTAAAATATAAAACAATCTCTTTTAGTATAGAAGAACCTTCTTTTATCAACATTAATAGTCCATCTGATTTTGAGGAATTCAAAAGAGTATGATACTTCTCTTTTTTTAACCTACTATTATGCATAAGTAGCAAATGGCGGGTCATTATGACTCACTTTCCAACATAATTCTTTCTGCGCCTGTATACACATTGAACGATTGATTCCGAATAAAACCAACAGTTGTAATGCCAAGATTTTCTGCCAATGTAAGCGCAAGTTCAGTCGGGGCCGATTTCGATAAGATCATTTCACAGCCGATCTTGGCCACTTTCAACAAAATCTCTGAAGAAATTCTGCCGCTGAACACAAGTATTTTATCCTTAATGGATATGTCATTTTTCAAACAGTATCCGTAAATTTTATCAAGAGCGTTATGTCGCCCAATATCCATTCTAGATAAAAGCAGTTCATTCATATCGCATAATGCCGCATTATGAACGCCTCCTGTCTGCTGAAACGTAACCGCCGATTCCTGCATATCCTTCATAAGGCGAAAGCAATCTTCCGGTGAAACTTTTACATGAATATCGTTCATTTTTTTCGCTGTCAACGCGTCATTAACAAACACAAACCCTTGACGGCTTCCCCCGCAGCATGACGTAATATACCGTTTATTTTGAAATTTTTCATAGTATGGATTCGGCTTATCTGTTTTCACATGAACAAACCCTTCATCCTCCTGTACCCATATCTCTTTAATATCTTCATATTTCCGGATAATTCCTTCAGATGCCAAATACCCAATTGCCATATCTTCAACGTATTCCGGCGTGCAAACCATCGTCACGAATTCTTGTCCGTTTATTTTAATCGTCACTGGGAATTCAGTCACAATTGTGTCTTCTCTCGTTGTCATTTTTCCATTTGAAAAGTGCAGTACGTCCTTTTTTATTTCCGCGCGGCTCAACGTAAATCCTCCTCTACATTGATTTCTTTTGTTCTATATAATTACTCCCACAAAAAAACCCTCCTTAGTTAGACGATAAAGATCTTTCTTTTATCTGTCTACTAGAAGGGGATTATACCGTCGTTCACAAATTGCTCATACATTGAACCTCTTTTTTACGTCAACAACGGGGTCACGGAAACCGCACACACTTTAAATCCTGGCATTTTACATGTTGGGTCAAGTTCTTCATTCGTTAATTTATTAATATTTTGAATGCCGCTCCAATGCATCGGGACAAAAACGGTATCTTCCCGAATTGATGCGGTTAGTTTACTGCGAACGACAATCTCACCGCGCCTAGATTTTACTTTGACAAGTGTCTCATCACGTATATTCAGCTTTCTCGCTGTTTTCGGATGAATCTCAATAAACGATTCAAACTGGCGAGCCTCCAGTGTAGGACTTTTGCGCGTCTGCACACCTGTTAAATAATGTCCGAGTACACGCCCTGTTGTTAAATAAAGCGAGAACTCTTCGCTCGTCTGCTCTTTTGGAAAATGATTATCTACTGGAATAAGCGCTGCTTTTCCGTCCGAATGGGCAAATGACGTTTCGAATAATCGTTTTTCACCCGGATGGTCGATCGATGGACAAGGCCAGTAGACACCTTCTTCTTTTCTCAGTCGGTCGTACGTAATGCCATAATAATCAGCTAGTCCGCCCCTGCTTGCTACTCGAAGTTCCTCAAAAATATGTTCCGCGCTAGAATAAGAAAAATAAGATCCTTTCTCAAGCAACTCTGCAACTCCGCTGAGCACTTCCCAGTCTTGTTTCACAAAGCCCGGTACTGGACGCGCCGCTTCCCGTAGCAAGACACGGCCTTCTAGATTCGTCAATGTGCCCTCATTTTCCAAGTAAGAAGACGTTGGCAAAATGACATCCGCCATTTGTGCCGTTTCGGACATCAACATATCTGCGACGACAAGAAAATCAAGCTTGCGCAGTCCTTCTTCAACGAAATTCGCATTTGGATTGGAGACAATCGGGTTCGATCCCATTAAAAACAGCGTGCATATTTCCCGCTCATGTACTTTTTCCATCATTTCATAAGCGGAAACTCCTTTGCCCGGCAAATCATCCGGTTCGACTCCCCACACACCGGCTATATACGCACGGTCTTCCAGGTTTTCAATTGAACGGTAGCCGGGGAGCTGATCTGCTTTTTGACCGTGCTCCCGTCCACCTTGGCCATTCGCCTGTCCGGTCACTGCTCCATACCCGCTGCCGACTTTGCCGATTTTTCCTGTGACAAGTAAAATATTAATAAAATTGCGGACCGCCATGTACCCATCTGTTTGCTGCTCAACTCCTCTCGCTGTCAATATCATGCCCGAAGCCGCTTTACCGAACCGTTTGCCCGCTTCTTGAATATCCTCTGCCGGAACACCTGTAATAGAAGCCAGCTTAGCAAGATCAAGTGTATCAATATGGGCTTTTACTTCTTCAAATCCATTTGTCCGTTTTTCCAGAAAAAGTTCATCGGCATAGCCGCCGTCAATGATGACTTTAAGCAATCCGTTCGCAAGTGCTGCATCCATACCAGGCTTCACTTTTAAATGAAGATCTGCCAGTTCAGCGGTCAACGTATTGCGTGGATCTATGACGATGATGTAGGCTCCATTTTTTTTCGCATCTGTAAAATACGGCATTAATGTTGGCTGACACTCGGCAATATTCGTACCGGCTAAAATAAGACAGTCTGACTGTCTGACTTCCGGCAATGGATTGGTCAAACCTCGGTCAATGCCAAACGCTTTATTGCCGGCTGTTGCCGCTGCCGACATACAAAACCGGCCATTATAATCAATGTATTTCGTCTGCAAGGCGACACGGGCAAACTTGCCGAGCAAATAAGAAGTTTCATTCGTCAGCGATCCGCCGCCGTATACACCTATGGCATCGCGACCAAATTCACTTTGAATGCGCGAAAATTCGGTCGCAATAAGAGCGTACGCCTCTTCCCATGTAGCCGGCATAAATACACCGTCTTTTTTAATGAGCGGTGTTGTGATACGCTCGCCGCTCAATGCGTGCTGATAGGCATTCATCCCTTTTATACAAAGCCGTCCTTCTGATGCCGCATTTTGCTTTGGCAGCACCTTATACGTTTTCAGACCAGATTCTTTCTTTTCAATGACCTGCATTTTGCACTGTACACTGCAAAATGGGCATTGCGTCTCCATGACCGTTTCCATCCTTTCACCTACCTTGTAACATGGCAACCGCCTGTTGAATTTTTTTTGTTTTTCTTTCTATTTTCCGCTTCAATACTTCTTCACGAATGAACACAATGCCCAGTCTCTTGATCCATACAGGCAATGGTTCTGGATAAAAAGCCGTTTCCTGGTAATATTGCAGCAATGCAGCCGCCATCGAAATTACTTTTTCGTCTGTCATCGGTGCATAAAATCGTTCACCGCTCACATATAATTCCCAGCCACCCGGCACGCCAATTAATCCGATATCTTCCTTAAGCGAATGTGCTTCATCACGTGGACTAGCTGATACACCAATTGTCACATTCGCCGGTACAATTATGGTTTCCAGTTCTCGTTCGAGCGTCATGCCCATCTGAACAGAATCCTGTATAGCTTCTCCTGCATATCGAATACCAGCGCACGTACCAACTGCATGAATTTTTTTTCCGTAAAGCGGACTGGCTGCATTCAACTCTGCCCGAATCGTAGCCGCGTCTCCTTCCTTCACACCGTATAACTCCACTCTCGGACCGGCCGCAAGTTTCACAAGAGGAATCGCATATTTCTCAACGACATTAGCAATTTGTTTCAGCTGGTCTGCTCCCGTCACTCCGCCATACATACGCGGCGCTATAACGTACGTGCCGTCTGTCTGCCGCTCCTCTATAATATCCGGTAAGGACTGGCTGTGAATACCCATATAATAATAAAGTGCCGGGCGACATATTACACATCCATCTTCATTATTCCAATCAAGCCGATTCATGATTTGTGATTGCGAATCGCCCGGGTACAGCTGAATGACTTCTAGTAAGGTGCTATGCTCCGCGTCCGTACAGGCGCAAATTGTTTCTTTCACTTTGTCTTCTCCCGCACCGTTTCGCTGTACATAATCAAGAATGCCTGCCACAACCAGCCGGCAGCCCCCGCACGAACTAGACGCTTTCGTACATTCTTTAATTTCATCGACACTTTGTAAATCCTGTTCACATATGGCATTGACGATCGATCCTTTTGACACACCATTGCACGCACAGACGATATCGTGATCGGCCATCGATGCAATAAGAGCATCGCCATTTGCCGGAGAGTCCCCCACACTTTTCATTTCTTTTTCAAGAACGGCATAATCGGTTTTCTTTTGAATCATGCCAAATAATTTGGCGCCTTCTTGAATGTCACCAAGTAAAATGGCCCCGACGATTTTGTTATCACGCACGACAATTTTTTTATACGTATTTCGAATGCCATCATGCCAATTCAGCGACTGCGTATCATCACTGTCCATGAATTCGCCGGCTGAAAAAACATTGACGCCCGATATCTTTAACTGTGTCGATAAAATAGACCCCCGGTAACCTGTTGTTTCCAGACCGCATAAATGGGCCGCCAATATTTTTCCCTGTTCATATAAAGGCGCGACAAGCCCGTACACAAGACCGCGATGTTCCGCGCATTCGCCGACAGCATATACATTCGGCACATTGGTCTTCATATAATCATCGACAACAATTGCCCTGTTCGTTTTAATTGCCGTTCCCGAAACGAGTTCTGTATTCGGACGAACACCGACTGCCATTACAATTAAATCGGCTTCCCGGCGGCTTCCATCTTTAAAACTCAGCCCTTTCACCCGTTTATGCCCAGTAATTTCAGCCGAGTGCTTTTGAAGAAGGAAATTCATTCCTTGCTCCTCAAGCTCCTTTTGCAACATATTAGCTGCTGTCTGATCCAACTGACGGTCCATAATATAGTCCCCAATATGAACAACATCAACTTTCATGCCAAGATTCAGCAGTCCTCTTGCTGCTTCAAGTCCGAGAAGTCCGCCGCCGATTACGATCGCTTTTTCGTGTTTTTTAGATAATCGGATCATTTTCTCACAATCATCAATATCACGAAAAGCAGTCACGCCTTCTTTTTTTGCACCTGGAAGCGGCAGTATAAACGGAAGAGACCCTGTCGCCAAAACTAATTCGTCATACTCTACTGTTCGTTTTGCCGTTATCACACATTTTTGTTCCGTATCCAATTTTACAACTGGCTCATCTGTAAAAAGTGTAATCTTATTTTCTTCATACCAGTTCCAATCATTCAACGTAATGCTTTCAACAGATGTATCACCTTGCAGTACTTTGGACAGTAAAATCCGGTTATAATTCGGATGAGGTTCTTTTCCGAAAATCGTTATATGAAAAGAGTGTGGATTAATCTTTACTATTTCTTCGACGCATCGCACGCCAGCCATGCCGTTTCCAATGACGACTATTTTTCGTTTATTCATATAGAGGATCCCTCCTTTTTTATTCAGCTTTTAAAGTAGGGTTCCAGTACGCTTCGTTTCCTGTAAATGACTCTGCCATATTGCTTGCAGCCTCTTTATCTGCATCACCTTTCGTGAAAAGGATAAAGAAAAAAGAAAAGATTTTCATATTGTCCACTCCCTTATTTAGTCTCTTATGTCAGCTTACTTAACACAATATGAAATAAAAAGAAGAAAGTCAATTTCATTTTCACTATTTTCCGAAAAATTATGTTAGGTTTTCTAACAATAAGATAGAAATTAACCTTTCCCAGTCATACACTTATGTTAAGAAATCATTACCTTTTAAAGAAGGAGAGGAACAGATGAAACTATCAGAATTTAAAAAAAGCGGCCATACGCCGTCCTTACTTGCTTCATTTTTGTACTTTGATATCAGCTTCATGATCTGGGTGTTGTTAGGGGCACTCGGTGTGTACATTACGCAAGACTTCGGGCTATCTCCAGCTGAGAAGGGATTAATCGTCGCTATCCCCATTCTCTCCGGCTCTTTCTTTCGATTAATACTCGGTGTATTAACAGACCGGATTGGCCCACGCAAAACAGCCATTGGCGGAATGATTGTCACGATGATCCCTCTTTTCTGGGGATGGTTATTCGGAAATACGATGACAGAGCTTTATTTCATCGGTATATTGCTTGGCGTTGCCGGTGCCAGTTTCTCTGTTGCCCTGCCAATGGCCAGCCGCTGGTATCCGCCGCATTTGCAAGGCCTTGCGATGGGAATTGCCGGTGCAGGGAATAGCGGAACGGTTTTTGCGACATTGTTTGGGCCGCGTCTTGCGGAACATGTCGGCTGGCATGGCGTGTTGGGAGTTGCTCTTATCCCGCTCAGCCTCGTCTTTATCACGTACGTTCTAATTGCAAAAGATGCACCATCTCAACCTCCTGCGCAGCCATTGATCAATTATTTTAACGTCCTTAAAATGAAAGACACATGGTATTTCTGTTTGCTATACAGTGTCACATTCGGCGGTTTTGTCGGCCTGACGAGTTTCTTAAGTATTTTTTTCGTTGATCAATATGCACTTTCAAGTGTAAGAGCCGGAGACTTTGTCACACTATGTGTCATCGCTGGAAGCTTCTTCCGCCCCGTCGGCGGAATGATTGCCGATAAAATTGGTGGCGCTAAACTGCTCAGCTTTTTGTTTATCGGTGTTGCCGTAAGTATGTTTGGCGTCAGTTTACTTCCTTCTCTCGCAATCGTGACAGCTTTGTTGTTTTTCGGAATGATGTGCCTTGGAATGGGGAACGGCGCTGTATTCCAGTTAGTACCACAGCGTTTCCAAAAAGAAATTGGCGTGATTACTGGGATCGTCGGTGCGGCCGGCGGAGTTGGCGGATTTTTCGTCCCGAACATCCTCGGTACATTAAAACAAATGACCGGCACATACGCGGCAGGCTTTACCGTCTATGCGATTATCGGTATTGCCGCACTCATTCTATTGGCCATTGCACAAATTTCATGGCGGAAATCATGGGCACCGAAAGAAAAATCGGCTTAATACAAGATTAAAAGAGCTGACTCTCCTGAAAAATTCAGGCTTTGAGTCAGCTCTTTTTTTTACCATTTTTTCACGATCCTGATATTTGTCCATTGCAGGAACGACGTAGCAGGCATCCAATGCAAGTATATAAACGCTAGGCTTTTTTTAATTCTTCTTTTACCAACTTAATATTTTTAAATAACAAAATTAATTCCCTTTCTTCTCTTAAAACAAGTACTAGCTTTGAAACTAAAAAACGATCACTATTAACTATACAACCGTTTATTTTGTATTTACTGTTTCAGGACAACAATGTGCTAACAAAACCCCTTGTTTTATTTTTAATTTTGTTTGTTTCGTTAGCGATTGCCAAAAGTCTCCTCCTCTTTAACAAACTGTCCGTTCGTGCCGATCAATCACTGCTTACCATTCAGTTAATCATTGGATTTCTTATCAATATGAATGATTCGTCATTCATATCATAATTTTTTTTGCTTATTTTGGTTAGGAGAGCTGCCTATACATACGCCAGCCAGTTCAGTTTATTTTATGCTGTTTTTACGTACGCAGCTTACGGATTGGGCCGGTTTATTTACTTTTCGTTTCCTCCATTTGATCAAATTGATTTTATCATTTTAAAAGGTATGGAAACCGAAAGTCTCATTTTATCCATTCGAAACTGTGTCGCTGGGCAAATGGTTTTCTCGTATTCATCCAGCCGTTTTTTATGAACGAACCTGTCGTTGAAAAAAAGCTGGACCTATCCATTGCCCATTTAGTCAAGAGCAGCGGCATCGACTTACTACCGCGTGAAGCTGAACTGCTCGATTCATTGCTACTCAGACTTTCAAACGACGAAATCAGCCAGAAAATTTTCTTATCTGTCGGCACTGCCAAAAACTATTTAACGATTCTTTACAAAAAACTAAACGTCTCAAACCGTGCTGAACTCATGGCATTTATGTATGCTCTTTTTAAAAAAATAAATACTTGAATGAATAAAATCAAACAAGACGTGTTCATTTATGTAGCTTCGTAAACAATGGATTTTGAATGCTGTTAATTTGTAAATATCCCATATGACAAGTCTTTTTTATTTCACCAAAGAGCCGGTTTTGCAACCATGAACCATAACATGATCATGAGTAAGGCAATATAAATCCAGACAGAACGATGCAGCTTACTTATTAACTTATCTTGACTTATTTTCTGCGCGTGAAACCTGCAAATAACCGGTGAAAAGGCGCGTGCGAGGAAAAACACGGAGCTGACCATAACTGCAATCGTCATAACAACCCACGATGTTGACCAAGACCACGCGCTTTTCCATACAAGCAAAACACCCGTCGTCACGAGTACATGACCGGCATGTTTCACGAGACTGACGGTTGATTTGAACAAAGACAAATACGCAAGCAGCCCTCTTTGATCCGCTGCCCGCATTCTTGGAATCATCGGCACAAGTACAAAAAATGGGCCAATGGACAAGACTGCACTAAAAATGTGCAAAAATAATATAACTTGATAAATCGTATTCACCCTTTACTTAAATCAATTCTGAACAGCGCGGAATTCGTGCACCCACACACGCATTTGCGGAAGCCAAGGCATATTTGGATGATACGATAAAATTGAATTTTTATATTCTTCAACCGTCGCATATCCTTCTTGCTTAGCGTGCTCATCTGTTAATTCACCGAGTGATTGTGAATATACGCGCTCCACTACGAAATCACGGCCATCAAGCGTCATCACTTCGCCAATATCCGCATAGCGGCCATTGCGGCGCGTAGCTGTTTTTTCACCTTTCAATACTTTTTTAACATCTTCTTCCATTGTTACTAAACGCTCAATCGTGCACGTCTTAGGAGGTAAAGCCGCATTTTCATTTTGTGTCGTCATGTTAAAACCACCTTTTTTATATTATTATAGGCTTCCACTTTACCATATTTTATTTTTCCATAGTATATCTGATTAAAAATAACCGGAAAACCGCTTCAAAAATGAAGCAGTTTTCAATATTAATGAGGCCTCATAACAGACGCGCCCTTCTTTTTTTCATGTAGTAAGCTCGAACAAAGAGTACCAATGGCAAAAGAATAGATACCTTAAGCCATCCTTCTGTACCGCCAATGTATATAGAAAGTATTGACGGTAAAAGAGCTATTCCACTCCATACTAATGCTCTCCACGATTTTTTCCATAGCCCCCATATAAATAAAAGCAAGGCAGATCCAATCATTATCCATAAACCAAGACCAACCAAGAAGAAATCCATTTTTCTCCTCCTTTGTCTGATTATCTGCATGCCTTTTCATTTACTTTTATTCAACGGAATGGGCTATTATTCTTTTGCTTACTTGTTACTGTGTATCAAGTGCATTAATTTTTGATTTCGCACTTCCTGTTCTTCTTGGGAAGCTAGGTCATATTTTTTAAATAAATGAAATAACTCATTTAACCCTTCCTGTACATGCTCGTTCTTTAAAAGTGACTGCAACTCTTCGTACAAAGCTGCTGGTAAAAAGTCCCGCTGGCTTTCGAGTTTTTGTATTACATCCTCTTGTGAGTGATCGATACTGCATTGTCCCACTTGCCTACCGCTCCTTATTAATATTATTTTTGGAAATATTCATTATTCTAATATTTCTTTATTCCCAATTAAAGACCTATCTACAATCATTGATCTTTCTTCTCAACAACCATGTAAGCTTGCTTCGGATGATTTAATTGATCTGGATATTTTAGCCTTACCCTCCCTTTACTTAGTAGCTTAGCTAAATAATTATTTCTTAATCCATCCGGTGTTCTCTCTAATAAGTATGCCAATTCTTTTAACATTAATGGCTTTTGGGTGCACAGTCTAATGATAATCTCTTCCATCGTGCTTGGCTGCAAGCGCCTTTTCCTTCTGGCAAGTTCTGAAATCTCCCATAGTTCTTCCTCTACTTCCTTTGAAGAAGAGAGATCTGCTGCTTTTTCTTTTTGTTCATATGTCAAATCATTTGCCGTTATATCTGTTATATCTGTGTTTTCATGGTTTATTATAGGCACTTCACTATTGTCGGAGTTAAAAGTATGAATAAATAGATACTCCCTATTATTATCGGAGTTATTCTCTTTACTAACGGACTTATCATCGATATTATAGGAGTTACCATTATTAATATCGGAGTTCGTCTTATTATTTATAGAGTTATCAATGATAATATCGGAGTTCTTATATTTAATATAGGAGTTACCCTCTTTATTGATGGAGCTTTCATTCTTATTTATGGAGTCTATCGTGTCATCAACGTTCTTTGTTAAAGGTTCTTCGTCTTCATGGAATATAAAAAGATCACTTTCGTCTACTTCCTTTAATTGTTCTTCTTCCTCCAACAAATTTAATTTTACATGTAACGCGAGGATTGTACGCTCTGACTCTAGTGCCTGGATTATATCCAAAGTTCCCTCTTTCTTCTTTTCCCATGTTGCTTCGATATTTTTCAATCCCGAACCAGTCCTTTTACAAAGTCCGATTAAAATAAACATTTTAAAAAGGTTAGGATTGCGAAGATTGCTCATGTTGCCTTCTAACGCTTGTTCTACTGACATACGAAAAAGACCAGGGTTTGAAAATCGGAATAATTCTTTTTCTTTTTCAATGACAATGCCGCCACCTCCATAATAATCAGAGTGAACTAATGAATTGATCAATGCTTCATGCAAGCAAGACAGATCATCCTTCTCAACAGACTGATCAAAACGGTTATTTTCATATAAAACATTATAATCGGCAGCCAAATCAGCACTTGCCTTAAAGTAAAAATCAAATACATTCCCTGACCACGTTCCATCTTGTGAAGTAAAACGGTTGGACCAATTCCCTTTCTCTGTCCCTTCTAAGCTTTCTCTATATTCAAGAAAATACTGCGGCAAAACCTCCGTAATAATCCTTTCCTCACTGAACATTAATAATCCAGCGATAGTCAAGCCTTCCTTACTCGTATTTCGTACCTTTCCCCATGCACCGATCTTATATAAAAATTCTTTTGTTTCAAGTCCATTCCATGGATGATCTGGTTTAATGGCTGAAAATTTATATCGGTAATTTTTAATAGATTCGAAATTAAGTTCATTTATTCCGTAATGTTCTAAGATTAAGTTATCCTGTGGAGCGGATGAATAATCAGGTGGATGATTTATATTTTTATTCAAGTTCAATCTCCCTCTTATCCTCTATTTGTTTCTTCGTTGTTTTATTTTATCACCTTTTGCTTAGACCTTCTCTCCTCTCTACAGCTTATAGATTTTTTCTTTGTTAACACATCGCAATTGGATGATTTATACTAGCAGAAAGAAACTATTTTAATATACAAAATCAAACGTAAGTATTCTAAAATTATAACTCTGTTTATTTTTTACATTCCCATTAAAAAAACTATTTTAAAATATTTATTAAAATAGTTTTTTTCACTTTACAATCCATTAAATAATGCATATGGAAGATGGGTACCTTTTTCCATACGCATTTATTATGTGATCAATTTAATTCACTGATATACTTATATTCAGAAAGTCGGAAAATACCACAACAAACTTGTGGATAAAGAAAAAGAAGCTAAAGGATGCCCTTAGCTTCTTTTTTTATAGTCATTTTCATGTTAATGAATACATTTTTCATTAAGTCTTCATTAGCATCCTAATCCGCAATGATCTTTTCCAAGTTATTGAGCTCTGGCTTTTTTAATTTGCTTGCTTCTTAATTGTCCACAAGCAGCATCAATATCTGTCCCATGTTCTTGACGAACAACACAGTTAATGCCTTTCTTTTTGAGCGTATCATAAAAGGCCATCACTGCTTCCGGATCACTTCTTTGGTACTGACTATGTTCATCAACCGGATTATATGGAATTAAGTTAACGTATTGCCGCTTTTCGCCAATCAATTCGGCAAGTTGAAGAGCGTCTTCCTTACGGTCGTTTACATCCTTCAGCAAGATATATTCAAATGTAATTCTCCGGTTTGTTTTTTCCAAATAATAGTCGACGGCCTTCATTAATTTTTCTATCGGAATCGCCCGGTTTATTTTCATAATCCGCGTTCGAAGTTCATCATTTGGCGCATGCAATGATATGGCTAAGTTTACCGGTAATTTCGTATCGGTGAATTCATAAATTTTATCTGCAAGCCCGCTCGTTGACACAGTAATATGTCTTGCCGCGATTTCAAGCCCTTTTTGATCAATAATCACTCTTATGAAGTCAATAAGGTTATCAAAATTGTCAAATGGCTCACCAATCCCCATGACCACAACGTGACTTACTTTTTCACTTTGGCCCGCTTTATCCAGATGATGCTGCACATTCATAATCTGTTCTACGATTTCTCCACTGGATAAATCGCGTGTTTTTGCCAATAATCCACTCGCACAAAAACTACAGCCAATGTTACAGCCGACTTGCGTTGTGACACAAACCGATAAACCAAATTTATGTCTCATCAATACCGTTTCGATCAAATTGCCATCATGTAACTTGAACAAAAACTTAACCGTTCCATCCGCTGATTGTTGCTTAATATGCTCATTTAATGTTTGTATGACAAAGTGATCAGCTAGTAATTGAACACACTCTTGATTGATATCAATCATTTCAGAGAAGTCTGTTACCCGCTTTCTATATAGCCAATCCCAAACTTGTGATGCACGAAACTTTTTATGCCCATATGCCATAAGCCATTCTTCTAGTTGATCAAATGTCAACCCATAAATGGATTTTTTATTCATTTGTTACCCTCTTTTCAAAGCTCTAAAATTTAACCCTATTCTACGTTATAGCAGCCTAAACTAGCAACTCGTTTATTATCGTTCCAATTTCTAAAAAAAGCAAGGAGAGGTACGGGGGATACTGTATAAACTTCATTCATTTATAGTACAGCTCTTCTTATTATATATAAGTGAGCATTTTATTCAAAAAATACATTATTTTCAAAGGAAGAATTGACTTCTACACTTATAGCAAATGAAAACCGGGGAATAACTTAAAGAATGGATTAAAGAGTTTTGGCCGGCTGCGGCATAGGTGTTTTTACAGGAAGTATTTCAAAGCCGCTTCACTTAGGGTCATCGCTCCATCTGACATCATTTGCGCATAGATACAGAGGAAAAACAATGATGGGTTTCTTATTATTTTAGATAGGAGTGTCTGAATGCTGAAAAAGAAGCAACTTCTTCTAAGGGATAACTCTGTGCAAAATCAAATAACGTTCATCCATCAATTGTTTGGTCTATCAGCTTAACTAGCGATTCTGATAAGGTTTCATACGTCTTTTTTTAATGAATACCATATTTGCACCAGAACCATAAAAAAGAGGCAAGTTCACCAAGGGGTGAAGTCTGCCCAAAATGAAGTTGAATTCATACATCAGTTGTTCGGAATAGCATCATAACGGGCAAGTTAGTAGGTAATATAGGTTCTATTTTTATCAAATTATTTTCGCACCAGAACCCCCAATTTCTTCTCATTTTCGAAAAAATGGCGAAGTCTACTTAGCAACAATGGACGCTGTCTACAAAAAGTGCTCCTGAGATCCAAGGGTTTTCAAAAATCCAAAAAGAGATCAATGATCTGCAAAATGCTCTTCAAATTAGCAAAAAAGCACCCGTCTCCTAAAAGGTTGAGACTGCATATATACGAAAAAAATCGTACCTTCATCGGTACGATTTTTTCTTTGAAATTAAATTATGCTCGTCATATTTTTCGTTTTTCAGCCAAATCAGCAGCCAGTTGGTTTGTGCGTTTCTTACTCAATGGGTATAGGAAAACCAAGATGAAGAAAATCACAATATAAATGACTGCAGGCGCTAAAGTAGCAAGTGTATGAATCCCATGAAGTGCACCTTGTGTTTGCACCTCACGAGTTGCATCATATCCAACTGCTGCAATGGCAAAACCACCGAGACCACCCGCAATAGCTTGACCTAATTTACGAGCCATTGAATAGATCGAATATACAGTTGCATCTTCCCGCAAATCGGTTAAATATTCATGGTAATCGATCACATCTGTTACGAATGCCCATACGACTAAATTGAAGAAGGCAAACCCAAACATCCCAACAGCTGAAATGGCGATAAATGGCGTTAAAGTCAAGTTTGGCAAGAAGTATAAAAGAGTATAGACAACGCTTGCAAGTAACATACCTGTTGCCGCTGTTTCTTTTTTGCCAAATCTAGCTACAAGTGGTGCCACTAACGGAATGGCTAGAAATACAGCTGCCGCTTGGATAAAGCCTACGATACTTAAGGCGGCTGCGTTACTGAAATAATCTTTAAATAAATACACATTGACCGTACCAATCAGCATCGTATTCACCATAAAAAGTAAAGATGCGATTAAAATAAAAATTAATGGCTTATTTTTCAAAAGACCTTTCATTGTTTTAGCTATATTCACTTTTTCTTTTTCAGTTTCAGGTGCAACAATACGTTCCGTTGATAATTTATAGCATGCCATGTAACAAACAATCGCCAGAACACCGAAAATAGCGGCTGCCATCAGCATACGGTTCGCATCTATCTTATTGTCTACAAACACAATGAGAGGGCCAAGTACATTAATGATTAAGCTTGCCAGCATCGCACCCATCGTTCTCCAAGTGGATAAAGCTGTACGTTCAATAGGATCGCTCGTAATGACAGACGCCATGGAGCCGTATGGAATGTTCACCGTGCTATATAAAGTTCCCCAGACAATATATGTGACGAAAGCCCATGCCATATAAAATCCATCTGACATACCTGGAATTTTTACGAACATTAATATACCTGAAATAACGAGTGGAAAGGACATTCTGAAAATCCATGGTTTAAATTTACCATGTTTGCCCGATTTTCTAGTATCAATAAACCGACCCCATGCAACATCCGCAACGGCATCCCATAAACGTGCAACTAAAAAGAGGACTCCTACAGTAGCCGCACTAATATGGAAAACATCTGTGTAGTAAACCATTAAGAACGACAGTACTAGTATAAAGAAAAAGTCATTACCGAAATCACCAAACAAATAACCGAATTTATCTCTCATGCCAAATTTTCTGACTTCCACATTTGCAGATCCTGTTCCCGTAGCTTTTTGATTCATTTTTTATCCCTCCATTACTTTAAAAACATATTTCAGAAGCCTTGCCCTAAAATTAATATCAGAACCTTCGGATGTTTAAAGGTGTGTCCATCACTATTCCCACCTTCAGCAAAACATTTGCCTTTCTCCTTGAAATTTGTCCTATTTTTTATTTTTGAAATCCCTTTCAAAAATATATAAAAAAATTTTTTATTACATCTCGAGATAGAACATTAATTAGTTTAATAAACTAATTAATTACCGTACCAGTAGAATATCATCCTCTTTTTATTCCGTCAATATAATTTTGTAAGCGCTGTAAAAAACTTTTTTCCATTTTAGGTTAATCTTTTTACAAAAAGGATTTGGAATTTGAATGAATTTATATGAATCGTCTACACTTATCTGGACAGAAAAATTTCGGTCACGTACACTTACTTGACCTAGAATAGACGTAGAGCCGAAAACACGATGAAGCAAGCATATCGTACCTTTACGTCCGAGTTCAAAAAATAGATGGTGCAGCTTGAAGGACAGCTATGATTCGTACGATTGATGCTGCCATTAGCTCTATCTGACAACCGTGGAGCCGCATTGTTGGTCATCGCGACGTGCAATCAAACCCGAAATCGTCTTAAGATTGTACGTGATGAAGACTCTGATCAACTGAAATTAGTGGAAACCGAAATTCGGATGAAGGCCCTTGAAGAGGAAACCAACTACATTGAAAATTTGAATAAGGAAGGACAAATCGACCGAGAAACTACGTATGTGACTGAAGAACACATTCATCGGATGAGGCTCGCGGTAACTAACCGAATGCAATATAGAAGTTTATTCATTTGGACAACAATTAAAAGAAGTGTGTACAAGCTTTTACAGCTTTTTATTCTGAAGAGAAGCGTATTGGATGGAAGAGAATAGTTTGCATTCTTATTATTGAACATCAACTTTAAAGCCGTTCCTTCATTCATTGTAGAAATACGATTAAAGGAACGGCTTTCTTCGGGTTAAAGGAGTATAGATTATTTCATCATTTTTTGAACCAATTCCCGATTGCGCTTTTTAAAGATCTCATTATGTGAAGAGACCATTCCGGTTTTATTAGCATCAGGCTGAATAAATTGCTTCGCTTTGTTTACAGCATTTGCGGCATCTTGGAAAGCACCCGCTATTAAATGTAATTTCCCCTCGTGCTTTAGAATGTCTCCAGCCGCGTATAGTCCATCTACTGAAGATTCGCTCGCAGCATTACCTGCGATATAATAATCATCTGCTATTGCTATCTCCACTTCACTATTTTCAAGTAATGTCTTATCCCATTCATAACCATGATTAATAATCACTTCATCAATTAGCAAATACGATATCTCTCCTGTTTCATGATTTGTCAGTTCAACACGTTCAATGACTTCATGATTAGTGCTAGCCATTAGTTTTGTAATAGACGTATTAAAGAAACAAACAGCGGAACTGTTCATCAGCTCTGTTACTTGTGCTTCATGACCTGCTAAAGCATCTTTTCTATATGTTAAATAAACATTTTTTGCGATAGGTTCTAATTCATTTGCCCAATCGATTGCAGAATTCCCTCCACCTGAAATAATCACCGTTTTATCTTTGAAATGTTTTAAAGACTTTACTGTGTAATTTAAATTAGACACTTCAAATCTCTCTGCACCTTCTATTTCCAACTTTTGTGGGTTTAATATTCCACCGCCAACAGCCACAATGACTGTTTTCGAAAAATGCTTTTGGCCTGAGGCAGATTGTAATACAAAAATGCCTTTATCATCACGGGTGATCAACTCTACTTTTTCATTCAACACTACTTTTGGGTTAAACGTCAAACCTTGCTCTACAAGCTGTTCAATTAATTTTTCTCCTGTTATTGGCGTGAGTCCTCCAACGTCCCAAATCATTTTCTCTGGATATACATGTATTTTCCCGCCTAATTGTGGTTGATATTCAATAAGCTTTGTTTTCATTTCCCTAAGTCCACTATAAAAAGTGGAATAAAGCCCTGCTGGACCTCCTCCAATGACAGTTACATCAAATAGCTCTTGCTGCTCCATGTCTATTCACTCCTACAAATTAATTGTTATTGATTATCATTATCAATTAAATATACACATTTCTCTCTACTTTCACAATAAAAACAATGGTTGACAATTAAAATAGATAGAATTATGATATTTAAAGTAATGAAATTGATTATCGTTATCAATTATGTTTAGTCATATGTTTCAATAGATGGAGGTGGAGGTGGAGTAATGGTTCGCCTATACACAGATGATTTAAAGATTAGCTACGGTGAACGTTTAATTATAAAAGATCTCAATATACAAATTCCTGATAAAAAAATCACAACCATTATCGGTTCGAATGGCTGTGGAAAATCTACGCTGTTAAAAGCAATGACTCGCATTATTCCGTATCAATCTGGAACAGTCGTTTTAGATGGAGAACATATCTCCAAAGAAAGCACGAAGCGACTCGCCAAAAAAATGGCGATTCTTCCACAAACACCAGAAAGTGCAAGTGGATTGACGGTCGGTGAGCTAATATCTTATGGCCGTTTTCCCTATCAAAAAGGCTTCGGACGCTTAACAAAAAAAGATTATGAAATCATTGATTGGGCTCTTGAAGTCACAGGAACACACGATTTTAAGTTCCGACCTGTCGATGCCCTATCAGGAGGTCAACGCCAACGCGTCTGGATTGCCATGGCTCTTGCACAAGAAACGGAAATGATTTTTCTTGATGAACCTACAACTTATTTAGACATGGCACATCAATTGGAAGTTCTAGAACTTTTGCAAAAATTAAATGTAGAACAAGAACGTACGATTGTCATGGTCCTTCATGATTTAAACCAAGCTGCTCGTTTCGCTGACTTTATAATTGCTTTAAAAGACGGAGAAATAGTTAAAGCCGGAGTTTGCGAGGAAGTTATTAATCAAAGTGTGTTAAAAAAAGTTTTTCATATTGACGCTGAAATTGGACGGGACCCCCGTACAAAGAAACCAATGTGTATTACATACGATCTATTAAAAGGAGAAGATAAAAATGAAAAAACGATTAATTCCATTCATGCTAATGCTCGTGCTAATTATTAGTGCTTGTAGTAATGAATCTGACAATAACGAGAAAGAGGCCTCTACGGACAAAGAAAAATCAGGCACCATCACCTATCAATCCGAAAATGGACCTATCGAAGTTCCTGCTGACCCACAACGGGTTTTGGTACTTTCTTCTTTTGCCGGTAACATCATGGCTTTAGATGTCAATCTTGTTGGGGTAGATTCATGGTCCAAGATGAATCCACGCTTTGAAAAGGAATTAAAAAACGTAGAAGAAGTATCCGATGAAAGTTTAGAAAAAATTATTGAATTAGAACCTGATTTAATCATTGGTTTATCAACGATTAACAACGTCGATAAATTAAGTGAAATTGCTCCTACTGTCACGTATACATATGGAAAAGTAGATTATTTAACCCAACACTTAGAAATAGGCAAATTATTAAATAAAGAAAAAGAAGCAAAAGCATGGATTGATGACTTCAAAAAACGTGCACAAACAGCCGGTGAAGACATTAAAGCCAAAATTGGTGAAGAGACAACTGTTTCTGTCATTGAAAACTTTGACAAACAACTTTATGTATACGGCGATAACTGGGGCCGTGGTACAGAAATTCTTTATCAAGAAATGAAATTAAAGATGCCTGAAAAAGTAAAAGAAACGGCTTTAAAAGATGGATACTACGCATTATCATTAGAGGTTATGCCTGAGTTTTCAGGAGACTATGTCATTCTTAGTAAAGACTCGGAGCAGGATAATTCATTCCAAGAAACCGATACGTATAAAAACATCCCTGCTGTTAAAAATAACCGAGTTTTTGAAGTGAACATGAAAGAATTCTACTTCAATGATCCATTAACGTTAGATTTTCAGCTAGATTACTTTATTAAAAACTTTCTTGGTAACTAATTCAAATAAGGAGGAATTCTTAACTTAAGAGTTCCTCCTTTATTCTATAAAAGAAAAGATGATTAATTAATGATGAAAGAAAACGACTATACTATCCCATTTGTTTTTAAACTGATTGCGGGAAGCCTTGTGTTTGTTGGGATGTTTGTGATAGCGATGGTATTCGGAGCAGCGGACATCACGCTTAAAGATGTTTGGCTGGCACTTTCTTCTCAAACGAAGGGAAATGCTATTTCCATTATCCGTGAAATTCGCCTGCCGCGTGAAATTGCCGCAATTTTTGTCGGAGCGGCATTAGCTGTTTCGGGTGCAATGATGCAAGGTATGACAAGAAATCCACTGGCCGACCCCAGTTTACTTGGATTAACTGCTGGTGCAAATGCTGCACTGGCAATGACCGTGGCTTTTATCCCTGCAGCCAATTATTTTGGAATCATGATTGCTTGTTTTGTGGGGGCGGCTATCGGAGCCATGATGGTTTTCGGTCTTGGTGCTATGAAAAAGGGTGGCTTTTCCCCTCTGCGAATTGTACTCGCCGGTGCGGCTGTTTCTGTCTTCCTATCTGCTATCGCAGAAGGAATTGGTATTTACTTCAAAGTTTCAAAAGATGTATCCATGTGGACCGCCGGAGGATTGATCGGTACTTCATGGGGACAGCTTCAAGTGATCGTGCCCTTCATTTCGATCAGTATACTTATTTCTCTTATCCTCTCAAGACAACTGACCATTCTTAGTTTAAACGAAGAAACAGCTGTTGGATTAGGTCAAAAGACAACTCAAATAAAAACGATCCTATTTATTGTCATTACATTACTCGCCGGTGCTTCTGTAGCACTTGCTGGGAATATGGCATTTATCGGTTTAATGGTTCCTCATATAGTTCGAGCAATCGTTGGAACTGATTATCGTTATATTATACCGATGGCAGCTGTTTCAGGAGCCATTTTTATGCTGTTTGCCGATACGCTTGGCCGTACAATCAATTCTCCTTATGAAACACCTGTGGCGGCTATTGTTGCCATGCTGGGCTTGCCCTTCTTTCTTTTAATCGTCCACAAAGGAGGCAAAGCATTCTCATGATTCAGCCAGCGTTACTCAAAAAACAGCGAATCATCTTTTGTCTGTTAACAGCACTTATTATATTGACAGCCGTTATTGGAATGGGAATCGGTTATGCCTCGTTAACGTATGACAGGCTGATCCCAACTTTTCTTGGTCAAGGTACGTTTAAAGAAGATTTTATTTTATTTTCTGTTCGATTACCACGGATAATTATTACGTTATTAGCGGGCATGGCTCTTGCCCTATCCGGTGCTATTTTACAAGGAATTACGCGCAATGATTTAGCGGATCCTGGCATTATCGGTATTAATTCTGGAGCCGGTGTGGCCATTGCTGTTTTCTTTTTGTTTGTCCCTGTGCAAGCAGGAGCATTCGTTTATTTGCTTCCAATTGTTGCTTTCATAGGTGCTTTAATCACTGCATGCTTAATCTATGTGTTTTCATATAACCGAAATGTAGGTCTTCAACCCGTTCGTTTAGTGCTCGTTGGGATCGGATTTTCAATGGCACTTTCCGGTATCATGATTGTACTAATTTCATCGGCTGAACGTTCAAAAGTGGATTTTATCGCGAAATGGTTAGCCGGGAATATTTGGGGTGCCGATTGGCCTTTTATATGGGCAATCCTTCCTTGGTTGGTAGTCCTTATTCCCTTTACGCTATACAAAGCCAATCGTTTAAATCTTCTTGGACTTAGCGAACCTGTGGCGATTGGCATCGGGGTTTCGATTGAAAAGGAACGGATTGTCTTGCTCTTAACAGCGGTTGCGCTAGCAGCTTCTGCCGTTTCCGTCACAGGTGGAATTGCCTTTATCGGGCTCATCGCTCCCCATATCGCAAAAGCGCTAGTAGGACCGAGAAATCAATTGTTTCTCCCCCTTGCCATTCTGATTGGCGGATGGCTATTATTACTTGCAGACACCATCGGACGTAATTTAGTTGATCCGGATGGTATTCCAGCAGGTATTATGGCCGCATTAATTGGTGCACCCTATTTTATGTATTTATTATTGAAAAAATAAGGCGCACCATCTTAGACTGTAAATAAAATCCCTTGAGAATGGACATATTCCCAAGGGATTTTATCGCATCCTCAATTTTATTTTGTTCAACTAAATTATCTGCTTTTAAAATCAAATGCACTTTGTTTAAATAAGCTTTTGCCCTCTCATCACTTTTTTTACTATCTAATGCCCCTCAAATAATCCTTCATCCTTACTAAAATTATCTTCTGTCACAGCATCTAGACCCTTTTGAATGGCGTTTTGTTATTATTCATCTGTTTTTGAGTTGCATCCTCCAAGTATTATTAGTAACCCTAACGAAGCCGCCATTACAATTTTCATTCTATGTATCATTCCCTACCATTATAAATACCTATCAAGCTTCGACAAATGTCGGGGCGTGACAGGCATCGATCTAATAAAAGCGCTTGCCAAATTAAAAATCTTATTTATAATACTTGTATACAAGTATACTTGATTAATTAAGAAGGTGAATTTATGGCCGAATCAAGGGAATTTCTATATCCCTCCAAATGGCTTTCAAAGGCCTCTGCTGGTAATCGTGTAACATCCGAGCTTAGAATGCGTATTATTTCCGGCGAGATCGAAAGCGGTACCATATTATCAGAAAATAAATTAGCTGTAGATTTTGCTGTAAGCCGCTCACCCATTCGTGAAGCGTTAAAAATACTGGCATCCGAAAATATCATCCGATTAGAAAGAATGGGTGCAGTTGTTATTGGTTTATCAGATAAAGAAATAGAAGAAATTTATGATGTCCGTTTACTCATAGAATCGTTTGTATTTGAACGGCTTGTAAGGATGGACACTAATGAATTAGTAAAGGAACTTAGTAAAATACTAGAAATGATGAAAGTCGCAATCAAATATAGTGATGCTGATGAGTTTTCATATCAAGATGTCTTGTTCCATGAAACGATTATTCATGCAGTTAATCATTCATATATCCTGATGATCTGGAATAATTTAAAACCCGTTATGGAAAGCTTCATTCTTTTGTCGATGCGTATGCGTTTCAAAGAAAAGTATGAAGACTTTACACGAATTGTAAAAAATCATGAGCTTTATATTGAAGCGATCAAAACAAAAGATAGAGACCTCATGATTAAGTCTTTCCATGAAAACTTTGATGATGTTCAAGTTAAAGTAGAAGACCTATGGATGTCACAACAAATGCTGTCTAAAGGAGTAGTACAACAAAATGACTAACTATATGTTAGGTATAGATATCGGAACCACAAGTACGAAAGCCGTTTTATTTAGTGAAAAAGGCGAAGTCATCCAACAAGAAAATATCGGGTACCCGCTTTATACACCGGATATGTCGACAGGTGAACAAAATCCAGAAGAGATTTTTCAGGCAGTCCTACAAGCCATTTCAAATATAATGAAACATCATTCACAAAAAAAGCTATCGTTTGTTTCATTTAGCAGTGCCATGCATAGTGTCATTGCCATGGATGAAAATGAGCATCCGCTGACGCCTTGTATCACATGGGCAGATAATCGTAGTGAAGCATGGGCACATAAAATAAAAGATGAGTTGAATGGCCATGAAGTCTATAAACGAACGGGAACACCGATTCACCCCATGTCACCATTAACTAAAATAGCTTGGATTGTGAATGACCTTCCTGAAACTGCTGTCAAGGTTAAAAAATATATCGGAATTAAAGAATATATTTTTAAAAAGTTCTTTGATCAATATGTTGTCGATTATTCCCTGGCTTCAGCCATGGGCTTGATGAATCTCAAAACACTAGATTGGGATGAAGAAGCATTAAAAATTGCTGGTATAACACCTGCTCAATTATCTGAGCTCGTACCAACAACCAAGATATTTACCAACTGTGATTCAGATTTAGCAAAACAGATTGGTATCGATCCACAAACACCATTTGTCATTGGTGCCAGCGATGGAGTCCTTTCTAATCTAGGTGTAAATGCGATACGAAAAGGCGAAATTGCCATCACAATTGGGACAAGCGGTGCCATTCGAACCATTATTGACAAGCCGCAAACAGACGAAAAGGGAAGAATATTTTGTTATGCCTTAACGGAAAAGCACTGGGTAATTGGCGGACCGGTAAACAATGGGGGGATGGTCCTTCGCTGGATTCGTGATGAACTTGCCTCATCAGAAGTAGAAACAGCGAAAAGACTAGGAATTGATCCATATGATGTATTAACCAAGATTGCTGAACGTGTAAAACCCGGAGCTAATGGATTGTTATTCCATCCATACCTTGCTGGTGAACGTGCGCCATTATGGAATCCAGACGTACGTGGCTCATTCTTCGGTTTAACGATGTCTCATAAGAAAGAACATATGATTCGCGCAGCCCTAGAAGGAGTCATTTACAATTTATACACAGTATTTTTAGCATTAACCGAATGCATGGACGGTCCTGTGACCCGAATTCAAGCTACTGGAGGCTTCGCAAGGTCAGATGTTTGGCGGCAAATGATGTCCGATATATTCGCATCTGAAGTAGTCGTTCCAGAAAGCTACGAAAGTTCTTGTCTAGGTGCTTGTATTTTAGGCTTATATGCCACCGGAAAAATCCAATCATTTGAAGTCGTTTCTGAAATGGTTGGCAGTACCAACAAACACACACCAAAAGAAGATGCAACAAAAGAATATAGGCAATTACTGCCGATTTTCATTAACCTATATAGAGTATTAGAAAACGATTATACACGGATTGCCAATTATCAAAGAAGCTTAATAAAACACTAATAAGATAAACAGCAGGAGGAAATTACAATGCCATTAGTTATTGTAGCAATTGGAATTTTAGCATTATTAATTTTAATAATGGGCTTCAAATTAAACACCTTTATTTCATTAATCATTGTATCGTTCGGTGTCGCTTTAGCACTTGGAATGCCATTAGAGGAAATTGTTAAAACCGTTGAAGCCGGATTAGGCGGAACACTTGGTCACTTAGCGTTAATCTTTGGACTTGGAGCGATGTTAGGTAAGTTGATCGCTGATTCTGGTGGCGCTCAAAGAATTGCCATGACCCTCGTTAACAAATTTGGTGAAAAAAATATTCAATGGGCGGTCGTAGCTGCTTCATTCATTATCGGTGTGGCGTTATTTTTCGAAGTAGGATTAGTATTATTAATTCCAATCGTATTTGCCATTTCAAAAGAATTAAAGGTTTCTATCTTATATCTCGGTATTCCGATGGCTGCAGCTTTATCCGTAACACACGGTTTCTTACCTCCACACCCAGGACCTACAGTTATTGCTGGTGAATATGGCGCGGACCTTGGTGAGGTTTTACTTTACGGTTTCATTATTGCAATTCCAACAGTTATTTTAGCTGGACCTGTATTTACTAAGCTTACCAAAAAACTCGTACCTGCTTCATTTGAAAAAACTGGTAACATCGCCTCTTTAGGTGAACAAAAAGTATTTAAATTGGAAGACACACCTGGATTTGGTATCAGTGTATTTACTGCAATGCTTCCTGTTATTTTAATGTCTATTGCTACGATTATTACTTTGCTTCAAAAAACAATGGGATTTGAAGATAATAGCTTACTAGCAGCTATCCGTTTTATTGGTGATGCATCAACCTCCATGTTGATTTCCTTATTAGTCGCTGTCTATACAATGGGATTAGCAAGAAAAATCCCAATCAAAAATGTAATGGAATCTTGTACAACTGCTATTACTCATATTGGGATGATGCTCTTAATCATTGGGGGCGGCGGAGCCTTCAAACAAGTATTGATTGATGGCGGCGTAGGTGACTATGTAGCCGAATTATTCCAAGGAACTTCATTATCACCAATCTTGCTTGCCTGGATCATCGCTGCAATCTTACGTATTTCCTTAGGTTCTGCTACTGTTGCAGCTTTAACAACTGCCGGTTTAGTTATTCCAATGTTAGGACAATCTGACGTTAATCTTGCTTTAGTCGTGCTTGCAACAGGAGCGGGTAGTTTAATAGCTTCACATGTTAACGATGCTGGCTTCTGGATGTTTAAAGAGTATTTTGGCCTAAGCATGAAAGAAACATTTGCAACATGGACATTGCTTGAGACAATCGTTTCTGTAGCTGGATTAGGATTTGTTCTATTACTAAGTTTATTCGTATAAACCAATATTTTCGGGCAGTAGATCCCCCACTTATTCTCTTAGTATCTTCTGAGTCTATAAGTGAGGGTTTTACTGCCTATTAATCTTAAATAAAAGGAGCAGGAAGAAATGTTCAATACAATTGGTGTCATTGGTTTAAGGGTAATGGGCAGTAATATTGCTTTAAATATGGCTAGTAAAGTGAGCAAGTGGCTGTCTATAATTATACGAGGGATTTAACCGATAAACTTGTTGATAACATTGAAGATCAATCAATTCATCCCTACTACGAAATTCAAGATTTTGTTCACTCCTTAGAACATCCAAGAAAAATAATCCTTATGGTCACAGCAGGATTATTTTGGTGCCCATACTTATGAACGAAGTGATTTAACAGGATTCTTTCACACAAACTGGCAGTGATTGATAGTGGTAGTAAAAGATTCATTATTTCTTCACTATACCTGTACTATTTCGTAAGACAGTTCCTCTTATTTTTTGAAGAAGGAACCTTTAAAAATCTATGAAATTTAGAATAAAAAAACAGATAGGACAAAACTCTTCTTGGGAACCAGTAACATGTCTTTCATCCGGGTTCTGAAGGACAGTAATCTCCATGGAAATACGAAAAGTGTCCTTCATCCAGTACTAATGATAGGATAGATGTAAATTAATATAAAAAACCGCATCTATTTATGGTACGGTTCATTTCTGTTGATCCTGAAACTCCGATACACTTGCTCCACTAAAATCAACCGCATTAACTGGTGCGGGAATGTCATATTCGAAAATGACAACTTTTCATCTGCACGGTTCAGCACAGTATCACTCAGGCCGAGTGATCCGCCTATGATGAAGGCAATTTTGCTTTTTCCGTATGTGGCAAGTTTGTCGAGATCAGCTGCGAGAGCTTCGGATGATTTCATTTTTCCGTTAATAGCAAGAGCAATGACGTATGTGTCCTGTCCAATTTTTGAAAGGATTCTTTCTCCTTCTTTTTCTTTTACCTGAATCATTTCAGCATCGCTCAGGACTTCTGGCGCTTTTTCGTCAGCTATTTCAATGATGTCCATTTTCGCATAAGCCGAAAGTCGTTTGACATACTCATCAATGCCTTGTTTTAAGTACTTTTCCTTTAACTTACCGACTGTTATAATAGAGATATTCACAATACAACCCACCTTACAAACAATTTACAAACAGGTTATCCACAGAAGTTATCCACATATCAACATTCTTTCTGTTTATATTTTACCATATCTTACACCTGTGAATATCATACTTTTCCTCTCTTCTTTTTAACTCCTACAGAAATAAAAGAATGAATTTTCATACTTTTTTGATAATTTTATATTTTATTACAGAATTTTGTTTCAATATTATTAAAGATCGTTTTCACATAATTAAAAAATTCCCGTTATCAACATGATGATAACGGGAATTTTCTGACTTTATCCACATACCCACAGAATTCATCCACATTTTGTGCCCGAATATTAGTTTCCTACCACATACATGGCTTGATTTTTACAAAACTCACATGAAATCGTTTCTTCTACTTTTTCTATTTTAGGCGCTGTTTCATACTCATCAACAGCAATATCCAAGGCTAACTCGGCATGTTCTAAACAACAATACATCTTTTTTCCCCCATTAAAAATCACTTTCCGCTACTAATTTTAACTCAGTCTGCTGTTGTTTTCCACCGCGATAGTATGTGATAGTGACACTGTCTCCTGCTTTTTTATTGTTATACATATATTTACGCAGTTCGATAACGTCTTTAATTGGTTTACCGTCCAGTTCGGTAATCACGTCGTATTCACGCAGCCCCGCTTCTGCTGCCGGTGATTTGGTGAGCACCTGCTCAATGATGACACCTTCTGTTACCGTTTCAGGAAGTTTGAGTGTTTGCTGCTGATGATACGATGGCAATTCATTGACATTTTGAAGCGTGATGCCCATAGCAGGACGCTTCACTTCTCCAAATGATTCAAGGTCTTTAATGATTGGCAGTGCTGCATCAATTGGAATGGATAGTCCGATCCCTTCAACAGCATTTTCGGCAATTTTCATCGAGTTGATACCGATCACCTGTCCGGCAATGTTAACAAGTGCGCCGCCACTGTTACCCGGGTTAATTGCCGCATCTGTTTGCAATACTTCTGCCTGCCAGTCGTTCACCATGTCACCGTTTAAATCAACAGGAATGGCACGTTCAAGTCCCGAGACGACACCTTGCGTAACGGAGCCGGAAAATTCAAGACCAAGTGGATTTCCGATCGCGATAACCGGTTCGCCTATTTTCAATGCCTCCGAATTGCCAAATTCAGCTGTTTTCTCGACATTTTTACCGCTGATCGATAAGACAGCAAGATCTGTCCATACATCGCTGCCAATAAGCTTTGCCGGTTCTTTCGTGCCATCCGCAAGCGTTACTTCCAGCTGCTGTGAGCCTTCAATAACGTGGTAGTTCGTGATGATAAATGCTTTATCTCCATCTTTTTTATAAATAACACCGCTTCCTGTACCCGCTTCCTGCGTCGTCGCTTCTGATCCGAAAAAACTCATTGTTTCTTGAATGTTTGTAATGCCGACGACCGTATCTTTCGCTTTATCAACTGCTTTTGTCACGTCTGTTGTCACATCAAACGAAACTTGTTCTGTTCGGCCAGATGATTGATTTTCAACGACAGTTCGTTCGTCGTTCTGGTAATCCATTATGGATGGAATTGTTGCGACGACCAATCCCGCGCCAATAACAACACCTGCCAGCCCAGATAAAAAATAACCGCCTTTTCCACCACCCTTATTACGTCCAATGCGTCCTTCATCATAATAACCCATGTATTCCTCATCCTTTCCACTCGGTTATTGTCTCACCATTCACTTTATCTATTCTGAAAAATTATACGCCTTTGACTAAAAAAAGGACAACTGATAAGGAAGAAAATAAGGTTCAAGCCTATTTTGACCACTTATACAAGTTTTTGATCGCTTAGCCATATTTGTGACCAGTCCACGTCTTTTCTAACCGCTCATCCTGCTTTTTGACCATTTAATTAATCAAAAAATGTCCCCAGCGCACAAGCTAGGGACGTTTCGTTTAAATCATAGCAAGCGGTGTTGACGTTTTCGGATCGGTATCAAATAAATGAAATTGTTCTCCGACACCGGCGTCTTTCATTTGTAGTGTTTGCGTGACACTCATTTTTGCAAGTTCTTTCATATTATTATCTGTGCTTAAATGCGCCAAATAAATTCGTTTCGTGTTCGGTCCAATGACATCATTCATGGCGAGTGCAGCATCTTCATTCGATACGTGGCCGACATCACTTAAAATGCGCTGTTTAATGTTCCATGGATAGCGGCCCATACGCAGCATTCCGACGTCATGATTACTTTCGAACACATAGGCATCCGCATTTTTGATTAAACCTTTCATTCGGTCACTGACGTAGCCTGTATCTGTAATCAGCACAAGTTTTTTGCTGCCGTGATGAAAAATATAAAACATCGGCTCGGCCGCATCATGTGATACGCCGAATGACTGGATGTCAAGTGCGCCGAATGTTTTCACTGTTTCCATTTCGAATATAAACTTCTGGCTGTCATCAATGGTACCCGTTAATCGGTCCATTGCCCGCCACGTCTTTTCATTGGCGTATACCGGCAATTTATATTTTCTGGCCAGCACACCTAGTCCTTTAATATGGTCACTATGTTCATGTGTAACAAGAATGCCGGAAAGGTCCGCAATCTTCTTGCCGATCGATGAAAATAGTTCCTCCATCTTTTTACCGCTCAATCCCGCGTCCACAAGGAACGATTGACCGTCTGATTCCACAAAAATTGCGTTGCCGGTACTTCCACTTGCAAGCACACTAAATTGCATCGTCATGTATTACCACTCCAGTTAAATTACGACTCTTTTTCCGTTTGATAAATCGATCCGTCAAATGCATTCACATAAATTTCTTCCGTTTTATCATCTTTTTTCAGCTGAAAGTACCATGTCGGTGACAGTACCTGTGCTTCTGTTAGCTGTACGACGGTATAGTAGCCAAGTTCTGCATTGGCAATTTCACTATCCGGCTGAATGAGGCCATTTTTGTACAAGGCATCAATCGCCTGGAAGGCTGGTAAAATCGCTTCTTCTTCACGGTTTTCATCAATGTCTGACAGCATCGTCTGTGTATAGCCAATAATGTTGTCAGCATCATCCAACTGCACCGTTAAATAACCACTTCTATTTTTGAACAGTTTTTTATCATCAAACTGTTGATAAAAAATAACTGTTTTTTCATCACGGTTCCGCTTCCAATAGGAATAGCGGTCGCCCTGAAGCACGTTGTTTTTCACAAAAGAGACAATTTTTTCGCGTGTTGCCTTATCCGTGTCATATGGCTTGTCCAGCTCACTAACAACTTCTGTTCCATTGTTAATTGTCATCCTCTGCTTCGTTAAAAAGAAAAACTCTTTTTCAGAGAATATTTTCGGTTTGGCCGTAATAATGGACAGCTCTTCGGCATCCACCGGCATTTTTTCGTATTCAATTCGGTCGGACTGAAGCTTTTCTTCAATTGATGTTTCCTTAATGACTTCAAAACGGGTCGCATCGTATTTGTTAAAAAACATGACTGCTAGAAACAGATCGAGCACAAGGAACACAGCGATAAAAATCGTTTTCGTTTTACTCCAATCCATCGGCCGCTCCCCCTCCACCAGTCACAAGACGCTGCCACGTTCCATTATATTTGTAGTACCAGGAAGGCTCAAGCGCTAAAATTTTCGGTGATTCACGCTCAACGGTCATTTCATAACCAACCTGCATATCTGTCAAAAGAGACACATCAATTTCTTGACTGAGCACTTTGCTAATGGCTTCTTCTCCGCTTTCAAGCTCAATCGGGGTCTTTGTTTCTGGAAGCGGACTATCAAGCTGAATGATAAAAGAAGGACGTTTATATTGATAAATACGTTCACGTCCCCAAGTTTGAGATAATTCAGCCATCCCCTCCATCCCCTGCTCATTAAATACTGGATAATCATCTAAGAACAACCGGTAACTAATGAACGACGAACCTGGTGTTGTGCTGAACAGCCGGTACTCATCCACCCAGCCATTATGGTCATTGACGAAGCTAATACTTTTATCAATAAGCGTATTAAGCGCCATTTTCTGACCGATTTCATTTTCTAATGCCAAATTCAAATACGTAATGACACCGGTACTGTGGTTAACACGCATTAAACTTGAACCGTCTGTGTATTCATCACTTCCCAAGCTCGTTCCACGTTTTACGTAACTTGGATCATTAAACAGGGCTTTTTTAAAGGTTTCAGCCTCTATTTGTTCGGGCAAATATTTTTGCGTATATAATACCGGTGCTTCTTTTCTTACAAACAAAAGTGGTCCATTTGGAATTTGATGCGCGATGTATGGTTCAAGATGATCTGATTGTACCAAATAGCGCATTTTAAATTCTGCAAGTGATGCGGATTCAATCCGGCTTTTAAATACGAGCCGTTCCTGTACGGAAACGAAGTAAACAGACGCGCTGTTACTTTGCTCTTCCTCTTTAATTACCATCCGGTCAAATACGGCACTCGGGACATCTGAATGATTAAAAGCCAATATATTTTTAATGGTATTAAACGGAATGGATCCAGAAAAAAATAATTCGACATGAGAATCACCAGTCAACAGTTCATTAAATTCTTGCTCATTCAATAAACTAGAAATATTTTCCGGTTCATAAAATATCCATGAAGCCATTTCCTCCATGAACCATGTTAACTCTTCTTCTGCCACCGTTCCGTAATGTTGATCCTGCAAATGGGTTACAATTTTAGATGGCTTCAGCAGCGCTGAAATTTTGCGTTGCTGGCCAATTTCTACTTCTTTTACAATTGTATCTGAGCTGTCTTTAATCGTTTCATAAGAAGGCTTGTAGTTCCAGATGCCCCATGTAAACGCCAGGCTTATGAGCACAAACAGCGCGAGGGCAGCAGATTTGATTTTTTCATAATTCATACCCAATCATCCTCTTCGGAAAGATCTGCCGGCAATGTAAAGAAAATCGTTGTCCCTTTTCCTTCCACACTCTTCGCCCAAATGTGGCCGTCATGTGCACCAATCAATTCTTTTGCAATCGCAAGACCAAGACCGGTACCGCCCATTTTCCGCGAACGAGCCCGATCTACACGGTAAAAACGTTCAAAAATGCGCTCAAGGCTCTTTTTCGGAATACCCATTCCTTGATCACTGACGCTTATTTGAATCGTGTCACCATGCTCTTCCACTTTAAATGAAACGAGTCCGCCTTCTGGCGAATATTTCAGCGCATTGGAAATAATATTATCGATGACCTGCGTCAGTTTATCCTGGTCGATTGTGACATAAATCGGATAGCGTGGCAGTTTACGTCGGAATGTAACTTCCTGCGATTTCGTCATTTCAAAACGATCAATAATTTTATTGAAAAACTCGATAAAATCGGTATCTTTCTTCGTTAAATTGTATTCGCGGCTGTCGAATTTTGATAATTGCAACAAATCATTCACGAGCCGGATCATCCGCTCGGTCTCTGTCTGTGCCACATCAAGAAAATTCGGTGCAATGTCCGGATCCTGCCATGCCCCATCAGCTAGCGCTTCTAAGTAGCTGCGCATCGTCGTAAGCGGCGTCCGCAGTTCATGTGAAACATTCGTCACGAATTCACGGCGTTCTATTTCAATTTTTTCCTGTTCAGTAATGTCATGTAAAACTGTAATTAACCCATTGACGAAGCCCGTTTCTTTTTGAATAACCGAGAAGTTTGCCCGTAAGATATATGGGCGGTCATGCGTACTATAATCAAGAATGACCGAATCCTGCTCATTTAATAACTCATCAAATGAATAGTCTTCCTCTAAATTTAGCAGAGACACAATCGGCTGTGAAATAATTGTTTCACGTGAAACATTCAGCATTTTTGACGCTGGTTCATTAATTAAAATAACACGGCCACGGCGGTCTGTCGCAATTACCCCATCAGTCATGTGTGACAAAACCGATGACAGCTTACGACGCTCACCTTCTGTTGTCGCTTGCGATTCCTGAAGCCGCTTCGTTAAATTATTGAATGTTACAGCGAGTTCACCAATTTCATCTTGGCCATACACTTTTACTTTTCTCGAGAAGTTTCCTTTTCCAAGAGCAACCGCCTGACGCCTCATATCGGTAATTGGCCTTGTAATGGTTCTCGCTAGTGTAATGCCTAGTATCGCGGTAATAGCTAGTGCTAAAATTGCCGCAGAAAATAGGATTTCATTAATATCATCTAGCTGACTGAATACGGTTTCGATATCTCCAATTAAATAAACGGCACCGATCACTTCACTATTTGATAAAATAGGAGACGTCAATACCCAAACACGCTGACCAGTCCGGTCGTCAATAAACATATTATTTTCTGTCGCACCAGCAGACAGTGCCCGTTTTATGGCAATCTCGGTCATACGCTGGCCGACGACACCTTGATTATTCGCATCAGATGTACCGATAATCCGGCTCCGCTCATCAACGATACGCACTTCTGTAATATCTCTGGCAGAAAAATCTTCTAAAATACCCCGAATATCCTGCTCAAGTGTATTAGATTCATCATTGCGCTCTTTCAACATTTCTTCACGTAAATTGTACTCCAATAAATTAACACGTTCTTGCAAAGAGGTTTTAAAATTCGTGACAAATTTTTCCTCAAGGGAGTTTACGAAATACACGCTAATAACTTGCATCGCAAATAAAATAAGCAGCACATATGTAAGCACAAATTTCATTTGAATCGAACGAAAAAAACCTACTCCTTTCATCAATGCTACTCCTGCTCAGGATTGCGTAAGTAGTAGCCTACTCCTCTTCGCGTCACAATCCATGAAGGGTGGCTCGGGTTATCTTCAATCTTTTCTCGCAACCTGCGCACAGTGACATCCACTGTCCGGACATCCCCATAATAGTCATATCCCCAAACTGTTTGAAGCAAATGTTCACGTGTCATGACTTGTCCGATATGTTTAGCTAAATAATGGAGTAGTTCAAATTCACGATGCGTTAATTCAATCGTTTCGTCTCGTTTCGAAACAATGTATGCATCCGGATGAATGGTTAGCGCCCCGACCGCAATTTCATTCGTTTCTGCCTGTTCTTCTTCTTGTACAGGCACCGCTTGATGTCGGCGCAAATTCGCTTTCACACGGGCAATGAGTTCACGTGTGGAAAACGGCTTTGTGACGTAATCATCCGCACCAAGTTCAAGACCGAGTACTTTATCAATTTCAGAATCTTTTGCCGTCAGCATAATAATGGGCATTTCATATTTTTTACGTACTTCACGACACACTTCCATTCCGTCACGGCCTGGAAGCATAATATCCAGTAAAATGATATCCGGATGCATTTCTTCTACCATCTCAACAGCCTGATCTCCATCATATGCACACTGAACGTCGTATCCTTCCTTTTTCAAATTAAACTGCAAAATGTCTGCAATTGGTCTTTCATCGTCTACAACCAATATTTTCTTTTGCATAATATATGTCCCTCGCTTCTTTTTCAATACGTTAAAGATGGCTTCAAATAATACATTTTATCATATTTGCGCCTCTTTTACCTTTTTTAACTTTACCATGAATAGTGTGACTGCGGCATCCCGTTTCTGATCGGTAAACATTTCATAAAGTGGAACTTCACTTCAACCCTGGATCAATTACGCTTTTACGGGTAGTTGTTCCTCATCTACCCTTCTTTTTTCGAAGTTTTACAATACATTCTCACTTACTGCCCTTTAATGCGGGATAAAATAATAAAAAGCACCACGGGAGCGAAATCACCGCGATGCTTTTTTTGATGGCTCAGGACGGAATCGAACCGCCGACACAAGGATTTTCAGTCCTTTGCTCTACCGACTGAGCTACTGAGCCTAGATAATTAACGTTCTTTACGTTATCTGTTAAAAACATAGCGGCCGTTGATCATGAAGGACAATTCATAGGTGCGGACGGCCGCTTTTAAGACATAACATTAGGTTAAAGTAAAAATGGCGGTCCGGACGGGACTCGAACCCGCGACCTCCTGCGTGACAGGCAGGCATTCTAACCAACTGAACTACCGGACCAACAATATGTTTACTAGCAACTTTGCTAATAGTATCACATGCCTAAGATACTGACAATACATTTCGAAAAAAAATGTCGAAAAATGCGAACAAAAAGAATATATATTGACAATTTTGCGACTATTTCCAAACGTTGCAATACAAATTTCGTCATTTCATGCCTCAATTCATGAACAATCGCATCTAAATACGACTTAATCGACTTAAAGTATGAACAAGGGGCACTGAACGCAGCCTATTAAAAAAACCGCTTCCACGAAGGAAACGGTTTTCATAACGATTAGCCCCAAACACTTCTTACAACGTTCGTTTGATTGCGGTCCGGTCCAACAGAAAATACAGAAAGCGGAATACCTGTCAGCTGTGAAACGCGCTCAATATAATGACGTGCATTTTCAGGAAGCTCATGCAAGTTTTTCACGCCTGTAACGTCTTCTGTCCAGCCTGGAAGTTCTTCGTATACGGGCTCACACTCTGAGAGGGCGCGAAGATTTGCCGGATACTCGGTAATCAATTCACCTTTGTAGCGATAAGCCGTACAAATTTTCAATGTTTCAATACCTGTCAACACGTCGATAGAATTAAGTGACAAGTCAGTTAAACCACTGACGCGGCGTGCATGACGAACAACAACGCTGTCAAACCAACCAACACGGCGTGGACGGCCTGTCGTTGTCCCATACTCACGGCCAACTTCACGGATACGGTCTCCGATTTCATTATTCAATTCAGTCGGGAATGGACCGTCACCCACACGCGTTGTGTACGCTTTTGATACGCCAACAACATGTGTGATTTTAGTCGGTCCAACACCAGAACCGATTGTCACACCCCCAGCAACCGGGTTTGATGACGTAACGAACGGATATGTTCCTTGATCGATATCAAGCATAACACCTTGTGCACCTTCAAATAATACGCGGCGGCCTTCATCAAGCGCATCGTTCAACACAACAGATGTGTCACAGACAAGATCTTTAATTTGCTGACCGTACTCGTAATATTCATCAAGAATATCTTCTACTTTAAATCCTTCTGTTTCATAAAATCGTTCTAGAAGACGATTTTTTTCTGCTACGTTATGTGTTAATTTTTCTTCAAATGTTTCCCGATCTAAAAGGTCAGCCATACGGATACCCATGCGTGCTGCTTTATCCATATAAGCAGGGCCGATTCCTTTTTTCGTCGTACCAATTTTATTGTCGCCTTTGCGCTCTTCTTCTACTTCATCGATTTTCAAATGATAAGGTAAGATCACATGTGCACGGTTTGATATACGAAGATTATCCGTTGATACACCATGTCCATGCAAATAGGCAAGCTCTTTTACAAGCGCTTTCGGATCAACAACCATACCGTTTCCGATTACACAAATTTTATCCGAATAAAAAATACCGGACGGGATTAAATGAAGCTTGTATGTAACACCGTTGAATTTAATTGTATGGCCTGCATTGTTTCCGCCTTGATAACGGGCAACCACTTCTGCATTTTCAGAAAGAAAATCTGTAACTTTTCCTTTTCCTTCATCGCCCCACTGCGTTCCTACTACTACTACTGATGACATTTTTTTGCACCTCCGAAGGTTCATGAAAAACGTTTTCTCAAACACAGTTATTTTACCAGTAAAAAACACTATTCGTCAAACAGAAAATACGAACATTTCAATATTTTATTAATTATTCATTCGTTTTTATGCTCCTGGCGGTGCTGACATATCATCGAAACGCCGCTCAATATTCACGAATTTATTGTATTCTTTCACAAATGCAAGCTCGACTGTACCGGTTGGGCCATTCCGTTGTTTCGCAATAATAATCTCAATCATATTTTTATTTTCTGATTCTTTGTCGTAGTAATCGTCACGGTATAAGAAGGCAACAATATCCGCATCCTGTTCAATCGAACCGGACTCCCGTATATCAGACATCATTGGACGCTTGTCTTGCCGCTGCTCTACACCACGCGATAATTGAGAGAGCGCAATAACAGGCACTTCAAGTTCACGGGCAAGCCCTTTTAATGATCGAGAAATTTCCGACACTTCCTGCTGACGATTGTCTCCGGAGCGGCCATTCCCTTGAATGAGCTGCAAATAATCAATTAAAATCATGCCTAAACCCTGTTCCTGTTTCAAACGGCGGCATTTTGATCGAATCTCACCGATACGTATACCCGGCGTATCATCAATATAAATACCGGAATTGGACAGGCTCCCCATCGCCATCGTTAATTTCCGCCAGTCTTCGTCTGTTAAAGCACCGGTCCGTAAGTTTTGAGCATTAATATTGCCTTCCGCACATAGCATCCGCATTACCAGCTGTTCTGCACCCATTTCCAGACTGAAAATCGCGACTTTTTCATCCGTATTCGTTGCAACATTTTGGGCAATATTCAGCGCAAAAGCCGTTTTACCTACTGATGGACGGGCTGCAACGATAATTAAATCATTACGCTGAAAACCGGCTGTCATACGATCAAGTTCGGCAAATCCAGTCGGTATACCAGTCACGTCGCCTTTTCGATTATGAAGAAGCTCAATATTGTCGTACGTGCGGACGAGTACATCTTTAATATTGTGGAATGCACCGGCGTTTTTTCGCTGTGCTACTTCCATAATGCTTTTTTCCGCTTCGCTGAGCAAATCTTCTACTTCGTCTTCCCTGTTGTATCCGTCCTGCGCAATCGTCGTTGCTGTGCGGATTAATCGGCGCAGGAGCGACTTTTCTTCGACAATACGAGCATAGTATTCAATGTTAGCTGCTGTCGGTACAGAAGCCGCCAGTTCACTTAAGTATGCAATACCGCCGACATCCTCAATCTGCTTTGCGGCTGCCAGATCTTCCGTCACTGTCACAACGTCTACTGCTTTACCGTGATCACCAAGTTTTAGCATCGTTAAATAAATTTGCTGATGGGCGTTCCGGTAAAAATCTTCCGGAATTAAAATTTCAGAAGCGACTGTTAACGTAGATGGCTCAAGAAAGATCGCACCTAGTACAGCCTGTTCTGCTTCAATGTTTTGCGGCGGAATGCGGTCCGTCAATAAATCGCTCATTTTCAATCTCCTTACATAAAAAATGTGACCAGATAAATCCGATCACATTTTTTATTTATTTACTTGTCCTCTGATACATGAACTTTCAAGACAGCTGTTACTTCATTATGCAATTTAACGGAAACATTCGTATAACCAAGACTGCGAATGCCATCCGGTAAATCCATTTTACGCTTATCTAATTTAATATTATGCGTCTTATTCAATTCATCCACTACTTGCTTCGCTGTAACAGAACCGAAGATGCGGCCACCTTCGCCCGTTTTTGCATGTAATTCAACCGTTAATTTTTCGACCGTTTCTTTCAGCTTTTTCGCTGCTTCCAGTTCTTCTGCTGCAATTGCCTGTTCTTTTTTCTTTTGTGCATCAAGTGTATTCTGATTACCGGATGTTGCTTCCACCGCAAACCCGTTTTTAATTAAAAAGTTATTTGCGTAGCCGTCCGCTACGTTCTTCACTTCGCCTTTCTTCCCTTTACCTTTTACATCTTTTAAAAAAATAACTTTCATTCTTCATTTCCCCCTTCAGTCAATTCATCAATAACCCGGCATAATTTCATTTCAACCTCTTCAATAGATGCATCTTTCACCTGTGTCGCCGCGTTCGTCAAATGGCCACCGCCATTCATTTGTTCCATAATAATCTGTACATTCACATCACCAAGCGAACGGGCGCTTATCCCAACCGTCTCTTCTCCCCTTCGTGCAATGACGAACGACGCCTGCACACCGTTCATCGTAAGGAGCGTATCGGCTGCTTGAGCAATCAATACCGAGTCGTATATATAATCGTCTTTTCCTTTTGCAATAGCTAGACCATCTTTGTAAAAATAAACGGTTTCGATAAGCTGGCCACGCTGAATATACGTATCAATATCTTCTTTTAAAAACTTCTGAACGAGAATCGTATCCGCTCCATGTGTACGCAAATACGCAGCTGCATCGAACGTCCGGGCACCTGTCCGTAGTGAAAAGCTTTTCGTATCGACAATAATCCCCGCTAGAAGCGCTGTCGCTTCAAGCGACATTATTTTTTTCGTTTTAGGCTGGTATTCAAGTAATTCTGTTACGAGTTCTGCCGTCGATGATGCATACGGCTCCATGTAAACGAGAATTGGATTTTTAATAAATTCTTCTCCACGCCGATGATGATCGATCACGATTACCCGCTCAGCTTTTGTCAATAGCCTGTCTTCAATGACTAAAGACGGCTTATGCGTATCAACGACAACGAGCAGTGTTTTATTCGTCGCAATTTCAAGCGCTTCTTCTGGTGTAATGACGCGTGAGTAAAGCTCAGGGTTTTGTTCTTTTAATTCTTGCATTAGTCTCTTCACTGCTGTATCAATTTGCGAAAAATCAATGACAATATACCCTTCACGGCCATTTAGTTCCGCTACATGACGAATGCCCATCGATGCCCCGACCGCATCCATATCCGGATACTTGTGCCCCATCACAATAACTTTATCGCTATCTGCAACAATATCACGAAGCGCGTGGGAAATAACTCGTGCCCTGACGCGTGTCCGCTTCTCTGTCGGATTTGTTTTCCCACCGTAAAACTTTACTTTCCCGTCGTCTTGTTTAATCGCAGTCTGATCACCGCCGCGGCCCAGTGCCAAATCAAGACTGGACTGAGCAATGTCACCGAGTTCGGGTAATGGAACTAACCCTTGTCCAACTCCGATGCTAAGAGTGAGCGGTGCATGGTACTTCGCTGTTTCTTCCCGTACTTCATCTAGTATTGAAAACTTTGTTTCTTCAAGTGTTTTCAATATGCGCTCATTCAATACAGCGAAAAAACGATCGGATGAAATGCGTTTTAAATACATTCCATTATCTTTTGCCCAATTATTCAGCGTGGATGTTACTGCACTGTTTAATCTGCTTCGTGTCTGATCATCCATTCCTTGCGTTAGATCATCATAGTTATCAAGAAAAATGATGCTGAGTACTGTTTTTTCTTCTTCAAATAGCTGTGCTGTTTTTTCCTGTTTCGTCACATCAAAAAAGTAAAGAAGACGCTCTTCTGGTTTAATAATGACCCGAAATAATTTGTCATGGAGCGAAATAATGGTTTCTTTTTCTCCTTTAATGACCGCGGGCATGGGCTCAGCTACTTCATAAAGCGATTCACCAACAAGTGTTTCTTCTTTAAAGTAAGAAGTCAAAAAGGGATTTGCCCACTCGACTTTATATTCTTTATTATACAAAAGAATCCCAATTGGCAGCTTCTGAAGCGTTTCATCTCCCACCTTCTGCAGTCTGTACGTAAGCGTTGTCACATATTGCTCCACTTCCGCATGCAATCTTTTTTCTGCCAGATATAAAAACAGGAGAAGTAAAATCGTCACCGTGATCATCACGATGCCCACAACGTGATGATAGGTCAGCAGCCATATAGAAGCCGTGGTTAAGACCAGCGCGATAACGATCAACAGCAATTGAACAATTCGCCTGTTATAATACGAAAGCATAGCTTCAGCTCCTAATTGTAGAACTCCATTACATGTACTTAATGGAGCCGATTTTAAAAAGCATGTTACGGCTTTTTCTGCATTCGCTGTCTCAAATCAAATCCTAAGTCAATTATACCTAATAATCGGATAAGATAAAGGACCGGAATGACCGGAATTGATAAAATTGCAATGATGATTGGAATTGCTTTCGACCATTTTTTACTGTGTGCAAAAAAGAACACGAATGATAAACCTTGTATGTATAGACAACCTTGTAAAATAAACATGATGTTTACATATATGTCATACCACATTGTTCCCTCTTTCGGATTAGCAATTAGTGCACTGATCATGAATAACAAGTAATACCATAAAATCGACCTTGGCAGCCGTACCGAGTGAAATGGATTGACTGGCTTTGTTTGAATGCCAAGTCTTTTTGCAATTGGGTAGTTGATCATCATTAATATAAACACCATGCCAAATGATGTCGCGATCAATAGGGCTGGTAAGATATCACTAATATAATTCATTGCTATATCCACTTGCTCTCTCATCTGATCCATGTCTCCTGAACCGAGTAATGGGCCGATTTCATTGAGCGTCGTCTCAAAAGTAGCACGAAATTCATCAAAAAATGTTAAATCAAACAACCAGACCATGATGACATATTGAGCGATAACATTCAATAGAAGTGTTAGGCTTCCTGCCATATAGATGATCCAGTTATCAGTTTTTCTCCGAACCATCGTCCCCATCACAATACCAGTTGTTCCATATAGCAACGCTGCCGGCAGCATAAATGGACCACCTATTAAAAACGTAATGGCTACTGCCCCGACGAGCAGTATAAGAGCCGGTACGATCTTATATTTTGCACTGTAAATGAAAAAAGGCAACATCAAAAACAAGACACCGATTATTGACAAAATTGGCACGTATACCGTAACAAGGAGCAGCACTGTAAAAAGTGCCGACATGAGCGCCCCTTCTGTTATCATTTTCGTTCTTTCCACTTTAACACTCCGTTCATACACCGTTAATTCCGACATTCTCCTTCTTTATTCTACATTCCTTTCTTCATCCATTCAACTTTAAATACAAAACAGCCCGAACGAACGATCGGACTGTTTCCATAAGTACTTATATGTGAAATTGACGAATTGCGCTAATCAATTCTTCATTTAATGAAGCTAGCTGTTCAGATGCCAACGCAACACTTTCTATAACTGCAAGCTGGTTTTTCGTCCGATCCTGTACTTCTTCGCATGAAGCAGCGGAAGAACGGGCTTCCTCCGCTAAATGACCAACCGTTTGCACAACAACATCTTTTTCATTGTTAGCTGTATGAATATGACTCGCAATTTCGACAATCGCAGCATCCATTTTGTTCATTAACTCTCCTTGATCTGCAAAAACAATTTCGGTTTCGCGTACAGCGTCTGTCTGTGTCATAATATGATCACCAGCCTGGCTCATCGTATCAATTACATGTTCAGATCCAGTTTGAACAGCGGCAATTTTTTCATGAATCTCGCCGGCTGCTTTATTTGACTGTTCTGCAAGTTTTCTCACTTCCTGCGCCACGACTGCAAATCCTCTGCCATGGTTACCAGCACGTGCAGCCTCAATCGATGCATTTAACGCAAGCAAATTCGTTTGCACCGAAATATCTTCAATCACATGAACGATGCTTTCAATACGGGTAATGTCTTCTGCCAGCGTTCGAATAGCGGTCATCGCTGCGTCCATCCATCCCGTTGATGTATCCATTGCCAATGCAACAGCCGCGACATGAGCCGATCCTTTTTCAGTCGCTCCAGCAGCCTGCTCAGCAAGCTTTGACATTGCCGATGCCTCTTCTGAAATAGAACTAATTAAGTGGCCCAGTTCAATTGAACGATCGGCTGCTTTTTTAGACCCGCTTGCTGACCTTTCTGTACCGTCCGTTAATTCTTCAAGTGCGGAGAAAGCCATCGCACCGGATTCATTAATTTCCTGTACCGCTATATTCAATTGATGAATGGATTCGCGTACATTCGCGGCAGCATCATCTGTTATGCCGACAATGCTACGCATTTTCCGTACCATATTATTGAAATTCCTTCCAAGCGCCGCGACTTCATCTTTTCCTGACATGTGAACGTGCGTCTGCAAATCTCCATCCGCTACTTGCTGTACAGATTCGTTAAGCTTTTGAATCGGCTTTGTCACTTTAGATGATAAAACCGACACGACAAAAATGACTAAAAAAAGAATAGAAAACGCTGTAATGGCGAGAATTTTTTTCATTTCATTTGAAACACCAAATAAGTTCTCTTTTTCATATACAGCACCGATTTTCCATCCTGTTTTGCCAACTGTATCATATACGATAAGTCCTTTTTCCGTATCAATAACACCATTTTTCTCTCCATTGATCACAGAAGTCATCACAGGATCTTTCGTAACGTCCTGCCCTTTTTCCGTCGGGTGAATAATCGCTTTTCCTTCAATTGATAAAATAACGGGATAACCATCGTAGCCGATATTCAGCTCGTTCATCCAATTCGTCATGCTCGTTAAATTAATATCCGATCCAATGACACCAAGAACATCCTCACCACTCATGATTGCTTTTGATACAGTAATCACATAGTCACCTGTTTTGCTTTCATATGGCTCGCTCCATACAGGATCTTTTGATTTTACCGCCTGTGTATACCAAACTTCTTTCACTGGGTTATAATCAGCCGACAAAGCTGTTGCCGGTGTCATTTTAAACATGCCATTCTCAGAAGCATAGTAAACACTCAATGCATCTTTATATATTTCCGTGTATCGGTTGAAAACCGTTTGAATTTGTCTTTCCATATTATTGTTCGGCTCGTTAGAAGAGCGATATGTATTAGCATATTGAACAACTTGGTCCGATTCCGATAACAATTGAATACTTTCTTCGTACTTTTTCAAAAAAACGGCCGCTGAATTATTCAGCTCTTTCACAAAACCTTGTGTCTGTTCCGTCGTATCTTCAGCTATTTTTTGTTCTACTTTCCAACTCGTAAAAAGAATAATAAAGGCAAATGCACAGATTAACAAAATCGCAATCGGCACTATAAATTTCATTCGAATTGATCTCATTTATTTATCTACACCCTTCTTCCTAGCTCCGCCTTCCATTATAGTTTTATATACCTATTATATTGTTAAGCCTTTGTAAAGTTTTTATTAAAATTAGATATGAAAAACCAACATCTATTTTCCCTTATGCTTGTTCCAGCTTAAAACGTTCCACAACTTCTTTTAGATCAATACTCAGTTCCATTAACTGCTCAGAAGATTCCGTAACGGTTCGAATGGCTTTTAACTGCTCTTCCGCCGAAGCACTTACTTCTTCACTCGCTGATGCAATGCCTGCCATCACATAAATGACTTCATCTTTTGTTAAAGCTACTTCTTTAATTTCACTGTTAATGGTTGAGATTGATAATGCAATTGTGCCCACAAGCGTAGATATTTTTGTGAAAATCATGCTCGTTTCTTCGACGACATTCATCTGCTCATCAAAGTTGCTGTGCGTTTTCTTCATTTGGTTTACAGCCTGCCTTGAGCCCATTTGAAAATCTGAATTGGTTTCTTTCACGCGGCCTGTAAGGACTGCTCTACAAGCTTCCTCCCTTTTTGAACGCAACTGCGAACCCTTTTCCGTGCTCGCCTGCACGCGCCGCTTCAATGGACGCATTTAACGCCAGCAAATTTGTCTGTGCAGATATATTTGTAATTTGTTGAAGGACTACTTCAATCGATGTAATCTTTGATTCCAGATCCACAATGACGCACTGCATATCTTCAATGTATTTTTTCGTTTCTTCGCTGGACCTACGCAATGCATGAATTTGTCTCAAGCCTTCCTCGTTCGCTTGTTCAGCTTCTTCTGCTGCTCTGGCTATTTCATCTGCCGATCGGTAATGACATCAATCTGACTGCCAAGATTGTTTGATCGTTCTGTTGCTTCTACCGATTCCTTCACATCATGGACAGAATGATTCACTTGTTTTTCCCCATAAAAAAAGCACAATGCTGAAAATTCAACATCGTGCCTGTTTCAATTCTTATCTTTCTTCTCCAACGAATGGAAGAAGTGCTACCTGCCGCGAGCGTTTAATTGCAATTGTTAAACGACGTTGGTATTTAGCGCTTGTACCTGTAACACGGCGTGGAAGAATTTTTCCACGTTCAGATACGAATTTTTTAAGCAAATCAACATCTTTATAATCGATATGTGTAATACCATTAGATGTGAAATAACAAACCTTTTTACGCTTACGTCCACCTCTGCGTCCTGCCATGAGTTTCCCCTCCTCTTTTATTGATTAGAACGGAAGATCATCGTCTGAAATATCGATCGGCTGACCGTCATTCGCGAACGGATCTTCATTCATTTTAGAATAACCGGCATTGTTACTGCTGCGCTGTTGATTCTGCTGTTGCTGGCCAAACGGAAAATCCTGGTTGTTATTCCGCTGTTCGCCACCGTAAGAGCCTCCGCCCTGCTGCTGTTGAGGAGCGTCCGAATAGCCGCCTCCTCCACTGCCGCCTGATGAGCGTGGTTCGAGAAATTGGACACTGTCAGCCTGAACTTCTGTCACGTAAACGCGCTTTCCATCCTGACCTTCATAATTGCGCGTCTGGATACGTCCTTCAACGCCGGCAAGGCTTCCTTTTTTCAAGAAGTTTGCCACGTTTTCAGCCGGCTTTCTCCATATCACACAGTTAATGAAATCCGCTTCTCTGTCACCCTGTTGATTCGTATACGTGCGGTTAACCGCAAGCGTAAACGTCGCAACAGCTGCTCCTGCTGGTGTGTAGCGAAGTTCTGGATCTTTCGTTAAACGACCGACTAAAACCACCCGGTTTATCATCAGAATCAACTCCTTTTCTTTTGAAATGTTTCACGTGAAACATGTTGAAAAAGATGTGTATTTATTACGTTACGATTATTTCTCTTCTTCTTTAACAACGATATGACGGATAATGTCATCACTGATTTTCGCAAGACGGTCAAACTCTTCAACTGCTGCTGCATTTTCAGCTTTAGCATGAATAAGTTGGTAGAAGCCTTCACGGAAATCGTTGATTTCGTACGCTAAACGGCGTTTACCCCAATCTTTTGAATCGATGATCTCCGCACCATTTGAAGTAAGGATACCGTCAAAACGCTCAACTAGCGCTTTTTTCGCTTCATCTTCAATGTTCGGGCGGATAATGTACATGAATTCGTACTTTCTCATCTTCGTTCACCTCCTCGTGGACTATGCGGCCCTTTGATTCCCAAAGAGCAAGGAGTAAGTTTTCATTACTCACAAGTTGAAATTATAACATGAATCTCTCAACAACGCAACATTCTCTAACAATCCGATTTTATGAGTAGTCATTCATGACAACAGCTTTGGCGGCATCCTCATTATAGAACACATGTTTTATTATAGCAACTTTTAAAACATTCTTTGTTTAAAAAAAGCAGAATAAGTTTAAAAACTAACCATGATCGCCGTAATTGCGGCATTTCCAAACGCCGTTAACAAAATAACAAGCTGATATTTAACGGCAATAACAGGCGATGCACCAGCTATAATCGCACCGGCCATCATGCATGGCAATTGAACGAGTCCGATCGTTTTCATCGCTTCCACATTTGGAATAAGTGCGGCTTTTACTGTTGCTTCAATTAACTCCTGCGCTGCTTGCCCTTTTGTTGCGCCGAGTGCGAGTTTCCCCATGATCAGCTCTTTTGTCGCGTCAAACTCTCGGGACATACGGTCGAATGTTAAGCTGACAGCGATCATTGAACTACCGATAATCATCCCGCTCATAGGTAAAATATACTACAAATCATAGTTAACCATGTCAAATAGGACCCAGATTGAGACAGATACGATTTCAGCCGTTACAATCGCAGCAAAGGCAATCCAAAATGAATGATAAAATACACTCCCCCGCTTTCCACTCGTTCTCGCTGCAATGACGATCATAAATAAAATAAGCAGCGTAAAGACAACTGGCGATTTAATCGAAAAAACGAATGTAAGGATACAGCCAATTGTCAGAAGCTGCGCGAATGGACGCAATGATGATATCTTTCGAAATGCCAAGCTGCTGTTTATACGATAGCCGGAGAGGCACCGTCATAATTAAAAAAGCAGCAAGCAATGCCATATAACTTATATCTTTCACGATACGTAACTCCCTTACAAAAAAAGGGTCTGTCTCAAAATTGAATTTTGAGACAGACCTTTTTTCAAAATGGCAGTGGGAAAAAGATTTGATGACAGGATTATTTCCATCGAAAATAATCGATATTTACCGTGACTGGTCAGTTTCTCAAGTCACAATAAAGAAATGTTGTTTTCCTTTTCGATCCTTTATACATTGAAGCGGAAATGAACAACGTCCCCGTCTTTCATCACATACTCTTTTCCTTCAAGACGCACTCTTCCCGCTTCCTTAGCTGCTGTCATTGAACCGTTTGATACAAGATCGTCGTAAGAAACGGTTTCCGCACGAATAAATCCACGTTCGAAGTCGGTGTGGATAATACCGGCACATTGGGGCGCTTTCATACCATGGCGGAATGTCCATGCACGCACTTCCTGCACACCTGCTGTAAAATATGTGGCAAGACCAAGCAATGAATACGCGGCTTTAATTAATTGATCAAGACCCGATTGTTCAATGCCAAGTTCTTCTAAAAACATCGCTTTTTCATCATCATCCAGCTCCGCAATTTCTTCTTCCACTTTTGCGCAAATGACGATGAGTTCAGATCCTTCACCTTCCGCATAATCACGTACCTTTTGTACATGCTCATTGCCTGACGGGTCTGAAATTTCTTCTTCACTTACATTGGCTACGTATAGCATTGGCTTCGCTGTAAGCAAATGCAGTTGTTTCACAATTTTTTGCTGATCATCTGTGAATTCAATGGAACGGGCAGGCTTGTCCGCTTCAAGTGCTTCTTTTATGATCACGAGTACGTCATGTTCTGCTACTGACTCTTTATCTTTTTGCTTAGCTAGTTTCGCTACACGTGCAAGACGTTTGTCCACCGATTCAAGATCAGCGAGAATCAATTCAAGGTTAATGACTTCGATATCATCAATCGGATCAACTTTTCCGGATACGTGTGTAATGTTTTCATCATCAAAACAGCGGACGACCTGACAAATTGCATCGACTTCACGAATGTGAGACAAAAATTTATTGCCAAGGCCTTCCCCTTTGCTGGCTCCTTTTACGATGCCCGCAATATCGGTAAATTCAAATGCAGTCGGGACCGTCTTTTTCGGTGTTACCATTTCTGTCAATTTCGCGAGACGCTCATCTGGCACTTCTACGATGCCGACGTTCGGGTCAATCGTACAGAACGGATAGTTCGCCGATTCTGCTCCTGCTTTTGTAATTGCGTTAAATAATGTTGATTTCCCAACATTCGGAAGTCCAACAATTCCTGCTGTTAATGCCATATTATTCACTCCTTATTTTCTCGAAAGGATCAAATGCTCAATTCTCTGCGTCCTGCCGCAACGCCTCCGTGACCCGCTTCCTGTAGGCACACGGACGAATTATTTTGTTCAACCTTTCCCTATTATATGGACTGAGAGGGAAAAAGGCAATTTCACACAAAAAAAGAGCAGCTCATTCGCCGCCGCTCTGTTCAAATACTTTTTTCATTTTTTTTGCAAATTCACGACGCGGTAGCATAACACTGTGACCGCAGCCTTCACATTTAATGCGGATATCCATGCCGAGACGGATAATTTTCCACCGGTTCGTACCGCATGGATGGGGTTTTTTCATTTCAACAACGTCGTTTAATTCAAATTGCTTCTCTTCCATCAAGTTGCCCCCCCGCTTTTCGACTTTTTCTGTTCCGTTTCCGGTTCGTCCGTTTTTGAATACATGACCATACGCGGATACGGAATTTCAATACCTTGTTCATCTAAGTACAATTTTATATCTTTTCGAATCATACGGGCAATATAATAATGATTCATTGGTGTTGTTTCTGCCGTAATTCTCAGTGTTACATCAGCTGCCGCCATCATCTGAATTCCTAGGAGTTTTGGTGTTGAAACGATCTCTGGATATTTCGCTTGAAGCGTTTCAAGCAGTTCACCAATAACCCGTTCTGCCTCTGCAATATTTTCTTCATACGCAATGCTCACATCAACGACGGCTACGCTGTTGTGAAGTGAAAAATTCGTCACTTCAACAATACTTCCATTCGGTAAAATATGTAACTCACCCGTCCAGTTTTTAATTTTCGTCGTGCGCAGCCCAATTTCTTCAACCGTTCCTTCAAACTGGCCAATGCGGACAAAATCACCGACGGAAAACTGATCTTCAAAAATAATAAAAAATCCGGTAATAACATCACGGACCAAATTCTGTGCACCAAAACCAATCGCTAAACCAAGCACACCAGCACCGGCAATTAATCCTTTTACATCAAACGATAAAATAGCCAGTACATTAACAAGCGCAATAAAGTAGACTACGTATGCCAATACATTTTCAATCAACTTTAAAAGCGTATTTTCGCGTCGTTCTGAAAAGGTAAGCGGCGCTTTCGAACGAATCACAAAAAAGTTGCGAATCGCAAGTTTGCCAACTTTCACAATGACCATGGCGGCGAGAATCGTTAACGTAATTTTAATCGTTCCTTCACCGAACGCAAGCCACGTCTCTTCATTCGTAAATTTAGCCCATAATTTTTCGAGAGCGCGCTGATATGTCGATAATGATGATTCTTCCAAAACAAGCCCTCCTTCTCCTGCTTCTTATGTTGTCACTATTTTAACAGGATCAGGCGCTCATTTACAGCTATGCGCCTTATCTTGATTGTGTCTGCTTATAGTACGCGAGAGCTAGGGTAAAGACAAGTAAGTATAGATCCTTTCACGATATCCATAGCGTAATACGGGACTGACATCATAACAAGCCCGTTTTGTAAAATACCGATCAGCACTGCACCGATGAACGTACCGAGCGCATTCGGTTTGCCCGCACCAAAAACGGATAAACGCAGCGGCGACAGAATCTATTATATAGTGAAATCGTTACACCGACCGCAATAATCGTGACGATTGAAATGGACCGTAAAACGGTTAGCACATTCTCTCCACTAATAAAAGCCGGATTTAATGACGTAAAAACAGCAATCAATACGATAATCGTTAAAATGATGCTGTATTTATAGAACAAATCAAACAAATGAAACGAGACGACCTATTCACTCTACTATTTTTGGTCAAGTATTTCTAAAATACGGTTTAAATCATCAATGGACATATATTCAATTTCGATTTTTCCCTTTTCACCGTTTTTCGACTGCCGGATTTGCACCGATGTACCAAAACGTGCGCGTAGGGCTTCTTCCCTGTCAATGATAAACACATCTTTTTTTACCGGTTTTGTTTCACGTGAAACATTTTCATTCAGTTTACGAATCCAGTCTTCCATCTGGCGCACCGTCCAGCCTTCATATACGGCTTTTTGCGCTATTTCATTTTGCTGATCCTTTTGTTTCACACCAAGAAGTGCACGTGCGTGTCCCATCGAAAGCTTGCCTTTAGCGATAAAAACTTGAATTTCAGCTGGCAATCCAAGCAGACGGACGTAGTTCGCAATGTGAGGACGGCTTTTCCCTATCCGTGCAGCAAGCTCCGCCTGTGTAAAATTTAATTTATCGATAATCATTTGATAAGCCGCAGCTTCTTCCATGACGGTTAAATCTTCACGCTGCAAGTTTTCAATAAGTGCAAGTTCCATCATTTGCTCTTCCGTCAATTCCTTCACAATAGCTGGTACTTCTGCTAAGCCAGCGGCTTTTGCAGCACGGTACCGACGCTCACCGGCGACAATTTCATAGCCTTTAATACTTTTGCGAAGCACGATTGGCTGCATGATACCGTGTGATTGAATGGACTGCTTTAGTTCTTCAATTGCTTCTTCATTGAAAAACTTCCTTGGCTGATGCGGATTCGGGCGGATGTCTTTAACAAAAATATCTTGAACGGTATTATTATTATTATTATTATCCGGTCCTAAATCTTTAAATAGCGCATCCAAACCTTTTCCAAGTCCTTTAGCCATGTACTGCCACCTCTTTCGCAAAGTCAAGATACACTTCTGCACCGCGTGAACGGGCATCGTAAAGCATGACTGGTTTTCCATGACTTGGCGCTTCACTTAAGCGCACATTACGTGGAATAATAGTTTGATATACTTTATCCCGAAAATACTTTTTCACTTCTTCGACGACTTGAATGCTCAAATTTGTCCGCGCATCAAACATCGTAAGTAGTACACCTTCAATATATAAATCTTTGTTTAAATGCTTTTGAACGAGACTCACAGTATTTAACAACTGGTTTAATCCCTCAAGAGCATAATACTCACATTGAACAGGTATTAAGACGGAATCGGCTGCTGTTAATGCGTTTATAGTTAATAATCCTAGCGATGGCGGACAGTCGATTAAAATATAATCAAAACTGTCACGAAGTGGTTCAAGCGCTTTTTCAAGCCGCTTTTCACGTGAACTAGCGGACACAAGTTCAATTTCTGCCCCAGCCAGCGCAATCGTGGCAGGAACGGAATACATCCCTTCGGCTGTTGTCGGTTTTATAACATCTGCCAGTTCTACATCATCGATAAGAACGTCATAAATACACTGTTCAACACGATCCTTTTCAATACCAACACCACTCGTCGCGTTGCCTTGGGGATCGATATCAAGAAGCAAAACTTTCTTTTCCAATGAGGAAAGAGAAGCCCCTAGATTAACGGATGTTGTTGTTTTACCTACGCCGCCTTTTTGATTGGCGATCGCAATTACTTTTCCCAATGGAATTCACCTGCTTTCATCTGTCGGTGTTGTCTATCTCTTATTCTAACAAAACGACTACCATTTTGCCTTTTTTCCATAAGAAAAAAGCCGTTTTTTGACTAGAAGATTAGCAAAAAAGGCTTTTTATTCGTCATTATCTTGGTTTTTTCGGTATTTGAATCGTAATCCGATAAAATTCATCGCTTTCCTCTTCTGACTGTTCTACATTAATACCGCTTTGCTGGACGAGCGAGAGCGACTGCCGGATTGTATTGACCGCAATACGAATATCACGGCTGATCGCTTTTTTACGTGGCTTCGGCTGTTCTTTTTCAAGCATTTTCACAACACGGTCTTCTGTTTGCTTCACATTCAACTGTTTAGCTTGTATGATTTGCAGCAAATCACTTTGTATCTGTGGCTTTTTAAGTGGCAGTAAAGCACGTGCATGCCGTTCTGTAATCTGTTTCTCAGCAACTGCCTGCTGCACATCTTCCGGCAACTTTAGTAGACGAAGCTTATTCGCAATAAACGACTGGCTTTTCCCAACCATAGCTGCAAGTGATTGCTGCGTCGTCTCGCTTAAATCGAGCAGTTTTTTATAAGCAATTGCTTCTTCAATCGGCGACAAATCTTCACGCTGCACATTTTCAATTAAAGCTGCAGACGCTGTCTGTTCATCTGTAAACGAACGTATGATGACTGGAACAGCGGAATGTCCGAGACTCATTGCCGCTCTGTATCTTCTTTCGCCTGCAATAATTTCATAGCGGTCTTCTTCTAGCTGACGAACGACAATCGGCTGAATAATGCCATGTACGGCAATCGTTGACGCAAGCTCATGAATTTTCTCTTCTTGAAAGACAACGCGCGGCTGAAACCGATTTGGTTCGATCCACTCCACAGCAAGTTCTCTCACTTCATCTGCTGGCATTAATTCTACAGCAGATGACGACTCACTTTTCCCTCCAAATATATGGGAAAAAGAACGCTTCATGACTACACCACCTTCTCCATCTCAAGATAGTATTCGCCACGCTGCGTTCTGTTCCTGCTAGCATTATTCAATTGGTGCTTTATTTGGTGTGCCCGGTTTGCGCGGATACTTTTTCGGTGTTTCTTTTTCTTTACGGATCACAATAATGGTCCGCTCGCTGTCTTCTATAGGAAGACGAAATGAAAAGATGTCTTCTGTTTTCCCACCAAGAACGGTAATCGCTTTTGATGCATTCTCCATTTCATCGGCAGCGCTTGCGGCTTTCATCGCAACGAAGGCACCGCCCGTTTTCACAAATGGAAGACACAGCTCCGTTAAAACGGACATACGGGCGACCGCGCGTGCTGTAACGATGTCATACTGTCCGCGTTGTGCCGGATTTTGTCCCATTTCTTCTGCCCGGCCGTGTACAAAATGAACATTTTCTAACTTCAATTCCGAAGCAAGTTTATTTAAAAAGGTAATTCGTTTATTAAGCGAATCAATAATCGTCACGTCGAGCTGAGGGAATGCGATTTTTAACGGAATGCTTGGAAAACCAGCTCCTGCACCAACATCACAGATGCGGAGCGGTTTTGTTAAATCGGTGTACATCGCAGCGGTCAATGAGTCATAAAAATGTTTCACATATACATCTTCCCGATCTGTAATGGCTGTTAAATTCATTTTTTCATTCCACTCGATGAGCAGTTCATAGTAATGCTGAAATTGATTCATTTGCTCGTTTGATAGAGAAATCCCTTTTTCTGCGAGCTCTAATTGAAATTGATCGATTTTCATATGGTACCTTCCTTATTCGCTTCCAGTCCGTGCAACACGGCCTTGTTCGAGATAGACGAGCAAAATGGAAATGTCAGCTGGATTGACGCCTGAAATACGTGAAGCCTGTGCAATGGACAATGGGCGCACTAATTTTAAATTCGTTCGTGCTTCATTGGCGATATTTGTAATCTCATCATAATCAATGTCAGCCGGAATTTTTTTATTCTCCATTTTTTTCACACGCTCTACTTGCTGGAGCGATTTTTCAATATAGCCTTCATATTTTACTTGGATTTCAATCTGCTCTTCTTCATCCGCACTAAGTGGAACTTCTGGCGGTGTGAGCAGTTTAATATGCTCATATGTCATTTCAGTGCGGCGAAGCAGGTCTGCGGCGCGAATACCGTCTTTTAACTCACTGCCACCCGCTTCACGAATGATGGTCTGTGTGTATTCATTCGGTTTAATCATTGACACTTTTAACCGTTCAAGTTCCGTTATAATCGCTTCTTTTTTTGCTATGAAACGACGATACCGTTCTTCTGAAATAAGGCCAGTGTTATATCCAATTTCCGTCAAACGCAAATCCGCATTGTCGTGGCGAAGCAATAACCGGTGTTCTGCGCGCGATGTGAGCAAACGGTACGGTTCTGTCGTTCCTTTCGTCACAAGGTCATCGATTAATACACCGATGTATGCATCAGAACGATTCAAAATAACTTCTTCCTTGCCAAGCACGCTGCATCCTGCATTAATACCCGCCATTAGACCTTGCGCGGCTGCTTCTTCATATCCAGACGTCCCATTAATTTGACCAGCTGTATAAAGCTGTTTCACACGCTTCGTTTCAAGCGTTGGCCAGAGCTGATTCGGAACGATCGCATCATATTCAATGGCATAGCCTGCACGCATCATCTCTGCTTTTTCCAAACCTGGAACACTCCGTACCATTTCCATTTGCACTTCTTCCGGAAGACTTGATGACATTCCCTGCACATACACTTCTTCTGTATTTCTTCCTTCTGGCTCGAGGAAAATTTGATGACGCGGCTTATCATTAAAACGAACAATTTTATCTTCAATCGATGGACAGTATTTCGTACCCGTTCCGTCAATCATTCCTGAGTGCATCGGCGAACGGTGCAAATTTGCATTAATTATACGATGCGTTTCGGGGCTTGTATACGTGAGCCAGCATGGCATTTGATCCGTAATAAATTTAGTTGTTTCGTAACTGAACGCACGTGGCACATCGTCACCTGGCTGGATTTCTGTTTTTGAATAGTCGATTGTCAAGCTATTTACACGCGGAGGCGTCCCTGTTTTAAATCGCTTCATTTCAAATCCAAGTTCCTGCAAATGTTCAGACAAGCGAATGGAGGGCTGTTGATTGTTCGGACCACTGGAATATTTCAACTCACCAATGATAATTTCGCCACGCAAGAACGTACCGGTCGTCACAATAACCGCTTTTGCTTCATAACGCGCGCCCGTTTGTGTAATGACACCGCGGCACACACCATCTTCTACGATCAACGTCTCTACTTTCCCTTGAATGATTTTTACATTTGGTTCCGTCTCAATTGTTTTTTTCATTTCTTGCTGATACAGCACTTTATCTGCCTGCGCACGCAGCGCACGTACAGCAGGTCCTTTTCCTGTATTCAAAAGACGCATTTGAATATGCGTTTTATCAATATTTTTTCCCATTTCGCCGCCGAGTGCATCAATTTCCCGTACGACGACACCTTTGGCTGGACCGCCGATAGACGGGTTACATGGCATGTACGCAATCATATCGAGATTAAGCGTGATCATGAGCGTTTTTGCACCAAGACGCGCTGAAGCTAGCCCCGCTTCTACACCCGCATGGCCAGCCCCAATGACAATAACGTCATACTCTCCCGCTGCATATTGTTTCATAACTATTTCTTCCTTCCTATTTCTCGTTTATTTCCCGAGACAAAATTGCGAAAACAGTTGATTGATTAAACCGTCCTGTACACTTTCACCGATAATTTCACCAAGCAGTTCCCACGTTCTTGTCAAATCAATTTGAATAATATCAATTGGCACATCTGATTCTGCCCCATTAATGGCATCTGTAATCGATGAATACGCCTGTTTCAACAAGGCGATATGACGCGAATTTGACACATACGTCATATCCTGCGCACCGACAGCACCCGAGAAAAACAATTCAGCAATCGCTTCTTCAAGCGCATCAATTCCTTGCTCTGCAAGCAGTGATGTTGTCAGTATCGTCTTATGCTCTGCCAATTCCCTCACACGGTTCATATTAAGTTTCGGCGGCAAATCTGTTTTATTGACGATGACAATTGCATTCATCGTGTTGATCACTTCAAACAGTGCTTCATCTTCAGCTGTTAATTCATCTGAATAATTAAGCATGAGTAATATTAAATCCGCTTTTGCCAGCACTTGACGCGAGCGTTCGACACCAATTCGTTCAACAATGTCTTCCGTTTCCCGGATACCGGCTGTATCGACAAGTTTAAGCGGTACACCGCGTACGTTTACGTATTCTTCAATAATATCACGTGTCGTACCCGGTATATCAGTTACAATAGCTTTATTTTCCTGAACGAGCGCATTTAATAAAGAAGATTTTCCTACGTTCGGCCGTCCAATAATCACTGTGGACAATCCTTCACGTAACACTTTTCCCTGTTCCGCTGTCTTCAAAAGTTTTTCAATTTCAATTTGAACGAACCGCGATTTCTCAAGGAGTACATCATGGGCCATTTCTTCCACATCATCATATTCCGGGTAATCAATGTTCACCTCTACATGCGCAAGTGTTTCTAAAATTTCCTGTCGCAATGTTTGAATGAGTTTCGATAAGCGCCCTTCTACTTGATTAAGTGCGACATTCATTGCTTTATCCGTTTTCGCACGGATCAGATCCATAACTGCTTCAGCTTGCGACAAATCAATCCGGCCGTTTAAAAAAGCACGCTTTGTGAATTCTCCTGGTTCAGCAAGACGTGCTCCTTCATTCAACACAATTTGTAGCACACGGTTGACCGCCGTCATGCCCCCATGACAATTGATTTCGACGACATCTTCACGTGTAAAAGTTTTCGGTCCTTTCATTATAGAAACCATCACTTCTTCCACATTATGTCCTGTGGATGGATCAATTAAGTGGCCATAATGAATTGTATGAGTCGGCACTGTGGACAACGTTTTATTTCCAGGTGCATGAAATACCTTATCGGCAATTTGAATGGCCGTGTCGCCGCTTAAACGGACGATTGCAATCGCTCCCTCCCCAGACGGTGTCGAAATCGCTGCAATTGTATCAAATTCCATTCAATTCACCCCTCTCCCCTTACTTTTTATCTATAGTAGCCCATTGGCTTCAATTTCATTTCCTAAATAAATAGAATACCACAGCCAGACGATGAAAAAAAGACGGAATTCATCCACATGTTGATAACTTCAAAAAAGAACCAACAACAAAAGGAACAATACCCCTTTTTCTATATAACAAAAAGACATTGCCTAAAGAGACAATGTCTTTTGTTACGTAATGGACGGGTCTTTTGGTTTGTTCGGCCCATTAATAATGAGCGTTTGAACAATCATAAAAATACTACCGACAACCCAGTATAATGAAAGCGCGGCTGGGAGTGTGATTCCGAAGACGATAATCATAACCGGCATAAGCCAGAGCATCATTGCCATCTGCGGGTTTTGATTCGCTGTTCCAGCCATCATCAATTTTTGCTGGAAAAATGTAAAGACACCTGCAAGAATCGACAAAATAATGTCGGGTGAACCGAGATCAAACCAGAGAAATGTATGATTTTTAATTTCGCCTGTTCTCATAATAGCCTGATAAAGACCGATAATAATCGGCATTTGAACGATAAGCGGTAAACAGCCCGCAACTGGATTGACACCGTGTGTTTGAAACAGTGCCATCGTTTCCTGCTGCAGTTGTTGCTGTGTTTGTGCATCTTTTGACTTGTATTTTTCTTTAAGCTTTGCCATTTCAGGCTGCAGCAGCTGCATTGCTTTGGCACTTTTTGTCTGCTTGATCATAAGTGGCAAAATAACGATCCGAATGATGATCGTTACGACGACGATGGCTAAGCCATATCCTCCGACTACTTCAGCCGTTTTCGTAATAAATAGTGAGAGCGGGTAAATAATATACTCATTCCAAAACCCCTCACTGTTCGCTGTAATTTCCTGATTGACTTCTGTACAGCCAGCAAGCAATACAGAAAAAAGAGCTAGAATCAGGATTGAAAGCGTTTTTTTATTCAAACTGTTACGCCCCCTGTCATTAGCTTACTCTTTATTTTGCTTATTCAATTGTTTCCTTACAGCGCTTTCGCCAGTTTTAGCACATGCATAAGACTGCTTTTCACTTCGTTGCACGTCATATCCGCGGCCGGTTTTCTCGCTATGATAATGAACTCATAGCCTGGCGAGACATCTGTCTTTAGATCCATGAAACTTTGTCTTATGTATCGCTTAATCCGATTGCGCACAACGGCGTTGCCAACTTTTTTACTGACCGACAGGCCGATTCGGAATGGTACATTCTGTTTTTTCTCATGCATATAAACAACAAACTGGCGATTTGCAAACGATTTTCCTTTACTGAAGACCATTTGAAAATCGTCATTTTTTTTTATTCGAAATGATTTTTTCATCTATAACACCTGCTGCTTCTTTCATTCGCACAATGACTTTAGAAAAAAAGACCACTGAAATGGTCAGTGGTCTTATGCAGATAGTACTTTTCTGCCTTTTGCACGGCGGCTCGCGATAACGCGGCGGCCATTTTTAGAGCTCATACGTGTGCGGAAACCATGAACTTTGCTTCTTTTACGTCTGTTAGGCTGGAACGTTCTTTTCATATTAAAACACCTCCCTGAGGTTTTCAAATTCATATTTTCAAAACAGTCTTTTTCAATTATAAGTACGTAGGTCCATCCTGTCAACTGAATTTTAAAAACAGGTTTGATCTACTTTATTTTACTGTCTTTTCTCTGTGGAATTCAATTATGCAGTATGCATATTTTGTTGAATGGTCTGGCATTGTGGACAGTATTCGACAGCACTTTTGATTATCCACAACTTCTTCTTTCCATTCTTCACAAGTCCTCACCCTGTGGACAATGTTTTAAACACCACTTTTCATCCTGTGGATAATCCATTCCAATCATTGCAACTACTCATTATTTCTGCTATCATTATTTTGTTTTCACTCTGGATAACATATTTACAGACACAAATTATCCACAGTTGTGGATAATTTGTGGAAAAACTATATACAAGTTGTTTTCAACTTTATCTACAGTTTGTGGATTTTGTCGAAAAACTACTTTCATCCTATTATATATTTATTCACAATCATTGTCATGTATAATTATGAATTCATCCCTATTTATGTTGTACAATTATTAAACAAGATATGCTAGGAACGAGAAAGAAGGTGCCACATGGAAAATATTGATGATCTCTGGAACAAAGTACTTGAGAGCATTCAAACGAGAATAAGCAAACCAAGCTACGACACATGGGTGAAGTCAACAAAAGCTCATTCTCTTCACGAGAATGCTATTGTTGTTGCTGCCCCCAATTTTTTTAATAGGGACTGGCTCGAAGGCCATTACACACATCTTATGTCCGATATCATCGGCGATTTAACGGGCGAAAAGCTCGATGTTTACTTTATTTCTCCGGATGTCCATGATTTCGATGCATATGTGCCTCCAAAACATACAACAGAACCTAAAAATCAAAAAGGCAACGGGCAGGATACCATTCAAAGCATGCTGAATCCCAAATATACATTTGATACATTCGTTATCGGATCAGGTAACCGTTTTGCCCATGCCGCTTCCCTTGCTGTTGCAGAAGCGCCTGCAAAAGCCTATAATCCACTCTTTATTTATGGTGGTGTCGGGCTAGGAAAAACACACTTAATGCATGCAATCGGCCATTATGTGATTGAGCATAATCCCGGTGCAAAAGTTGTTTATTTATCATCAGAAAAGTTCACAAACGAATTTATTAACTCGATCCGTGACAATAAAGCCGTAGAATTTCGAAATAAGTACCGGGGTGTAGACGTGCTACTTATTGATGATATTCAATTTTTAGCTGGGAAAGAACAAACACAAGAGGAATTTTTCCATACGTTTAATACGCTGCACGAAGAAAGCAAGCAAATCATCATCTCAAGCGACCGGCCGCCAAAAGAAATTCCAACACTTGAAGACCGGCTCCGTTCACGTTTTGAATGGGGGCTCATCACGGACATTACGCCGCCAGATTTAGAAACGAGAATTGCCATTTTACGTAAAAAGGCGCGTGCTGAAAACTTGGACGTGCCCAATGAAGTAATGCTTTATATCGCCAATCAAATTGATACAAATATTCGTGAACTCGAAGGAGCACTCATCCGCGTTGTCGCCTATTCTTCAATGATCAGCAAAGAAGTAAATGCAAGTGTAGCTGCAGAAGCATTGAAAAGTATTATTCCAGGAGCGAAACCAAAAGTAGTAACAATCCCGGATATCCAACGGGTAGTTGGCGAACAATACGAGATCCGTCTAGAAGATTTCAAAGCGAAAAAACGAACAAAAATGGTAGCTTTCCCACGACAAATCGCGATGTATTTGTCACGTGAACTAACAGATTTTTCACTGCCTAAAATTGGTGAAGAGTTTGGTGGACGAGATCATACAACAGTCATTCATGCACACGAGAAAATATCAAAATTGCTCGACACAGATCCGATGCTTCAAGATAAAGTAAAAGAAATCATATCCATTTTAAAAGCTTAATAACTTGTGAACAATCAGGGACGATTATCAACAGTCTGTCCACATGTGGATAGACTGTCTTTATTTCGTTTTTGCATAGTTATCCACAAATCAACAAGCCCTACTACTACGACTATTATTTTATTAATATATAAATAAAGAATGAGTTTCCTAATAAAAATTATTCAAATATACTGATGGAGGGATAAATATGAAATTTTCCATTCAAAAAGATCGCCTTGCTCAAGGTGTGCAAGATGTATTAAAAGCTGTCAGTTCCAGGACGACAATTCCCATTTTGACAGGTATTAAGATTCACGCTTCCGATGACGGTATTACGTTGACAGGGAGTGACTCTGATATTTCGATTGAATCGTTCATTCCAAAAGATGAAGGAGAAACATCGATTGCTGTCGTTGAAGAAACAGGTGGCATTGTATTAAATGCACGATTCTTTAGTGAAATCGTCCGTAAACTGCCTGCATCGACAATCGAGTTTGAAACAACCGTATCGTTTCAAACAATCATTCGTTCAGGGCATGCTGAATTCAGTTTGAATGGACAGGATGCAGATGAATATCCTCATTTGCCACAAATCGATGTTGAAAATGTGTTTAAATTGCCAGCCGATCTTGTCAAAACATTAATTCGTCAAACCGTTTTTGCTGTATCAACTTCTGAAACACGTCCAATTTTGACGGGTGTCAACTGGGAGATTGAAAATGGAACACTTATTTGTACTGCAACAGACAGTCATCGTCTTGCTATGCGTAAAACGTCAGCAGAAGGGCTGCCAGAGGGGGAGTACAATGTCGTCATTCCGGGGAAAAGTTTAACGGAACTAAGCAAAATTTTGGATGATACGAATGAGCCGGTTGAAATTGTTATGACGGATAATCAAGTGCTTTTCCGTTCAAAACATGTACTATTTTTCTCACGTTTACTTGAGGGCAATTATCCGGACACGAGCCGCCTTATTCCGGATGAGTACAAAACGAAAATGGAACTGAATACAAAAGAATATTTACAAGCTATAGATCGTGCCTCACTTTTAGCGCGTGAAGGGCGAAATAACGTTGTGAAAATGAGCAGCAGTGAAGAGGGAGCAATTGAAATTTCGTCTAATTCTCCTGAAATTGGAAAGGTAACCGAGCAAGTGAACAGTATTTCAACAGAAGGCGAAGAATTAAAAATTTCATTCAGTGCGAAATATATGATGGATGCACTGAAAGCTCTTGAAGGAACCGAAATTGATATTCAGTTTACAGGTGCGATGCGTCCATTCGTCATTCGGCCGCTTCATGATGACTCGACATTACAATTAATTTTGCCTGTTCGTACGTATTGATAAATCCAATTGAAAAGCGGAGCATGAAGGCTCTGCTTTTTTTTGTATTTGCGGCGATTATTTAGTAAAATTAAAGTATTGGCTTTTTGAACGGAGGAATAGAAAAGATGACAACAAAAAAAGTAGGGATTGATACGGATTTTATTACGCTCGGTCAATTTTTGAAGCTTGCCGGCGTGATTCAAACGGGCGGCATGGCAAAATGGTTTTTAAGTGAACATGATGTGTATATAAACGGCGAAGAAGATAACCGCAGAGGACGGAAGCTGCGGGAAGGAGACCGTGTGGAAATTCCAGGGGACGGCGTGTATGAAGTGGCATTTGGATCAGAGGAAGAGATCGATTAACTGTCAGCGAAAGGTGTTATGCACACATGCACATTGAACAACTGGCTCTGGAACAATATCGTAATTACGAATCGATGCTCATTGAATTTGATGATACTGTTAATGTCATCATCGGTGAAAATGCACAAGGGAAAACAAATGTGATCGAATCTATTTACGTGCTGGCGATGGCTAAGTCGCATCGGACGTCGAATGATAAAGATTTAATTCGCTGGGAAGCGGAGTATGCTAAAATAAAAGGGCGAGTGCAAAAAAAACACCAGTCGCTCCCACTTGAACTAATCATTTCAAAAAAAGGGAAGAAAGCAAAAGTGAATCATCTTGAACAGACGCGCTTGAGCCAGTATATCGGTAATATGAACGTCGTTATGTTTGCACCGGAAGACTTGACGCTTGTGAAAGGCAGTCCACAGGTAAGAAGACGTTTTATTGATATGGAAATTGGACAGGTATCGCCTGTTTATTTACATGATTTAAGTCTTTATCATAAAGTGCTGCAGCAGCGGAATCATTATTTAAAGCAGCTTCAGACGAAACGAGCATCTGATTATACGATGCTTGATGTACTTACAGATCAGCTGATTGAACTAGCTGTAAAAGTGATGAAGAAGCGTTTTGAATTTATTCGTATGCTTCAAAAATGGGCGGGACCGCTCCACTCAGGCATTTCACGTGGTATTGAGTCACTTACTATTTTATATGAACCGGCTGCGGGGATCTCACAGGAGCACAGTGATGAACAGATGCAGTCCATTCTTGAAGAATTGTTTCAAAAAGGGCGCAAAAAAGAGGTGGATCGTGGGGTAACATTGACTGGACCGCATCGAGACGATCTTCTTTTTTATGTGAACGAGAAAAACATTCAAACATTCGGCTCACAAGGGCAGCAGCGTACGACAGCGCTTGCTGTCAAGCTTGCTGAAATTGAATTAATACAATCGGAAATCGGTGAATATCCGATTTTATTGCTTGACGATGTGTTATCTGAACTCGATGATTACCGTCAGTCGCATTTGCTTAATACGATTCATGGAAAAGTACAGACATTTGTGACGACGACGAACACGGATGGCATTGAGCACGATACATTAAACGCCGCTTCCGCTTACAATGTGACAGACGGAGCGATTACACAAATAAAGTAATATCAATTTATTGAAGGAGAAGGTGACTGGATTTGACAATGGACCAACAAAATACGACACCTTCCTATGACGCTAATCAAATACAGGTGCTTGAAGGACTCGAAGCCGTTAGAAAACGTCCGGGTATGTATATCGGTTCGACGAGTGCAAGAGGTCTTCACCACCTCGTCTGGGAAATCGTCGATAATAGTATTGATGAAGCACTTGCCGGCTTCTGTACAGAAATCAATGTCATCATTGAAGAAGATAACAGCATAACCGTAAAAGATAACGGACGAGGTATTCCAGTTGATAATCAAGAAAAAATGGGCCGTCCAGCTGTTGAAGTCATTTTAACTGTTCTGCACGCAGGCGGTAAATTCGGCGGCGGCGGCTATAAAGTATCAGGTGGACTTCACGGTGTTGGAGCATCTGTTGTAAACGCACTATCAATGATCCTTGAAGTATATGTACATCGCGATGAAAAAATTCACTACATGGCTTTTAAGAAAGGTGTTCCACAAGAAGACTTAAAAGTGGTTGGAGAGACGGACATTACTGGTACGCATATTCATTTCAGTCCAGATCCTGAAATCTTCACCGAAACACTCGAATATGACTACGATATACTTACACAGCGTTTGCGCGAGCTAGCGTACTTAAATCGTGGACTTAAAATTACACTGGAAGATAAACGGGAAGAAGGAAGACAAAATGAGTTCCACTACGAAGGTGGAATTAAATCATATGTGGAGCATTTAAACCGTTCGAAAGAAGTGCTTCATGAAGAAGCAATCTTCATGGAAGGTGAGCGGGAAGGCATCCAAGTCGAAGTAGCTTTTCAGTACAATGACGGCTATGTCGGTAATATTTATTCATTTGCGAACAACATTAATACGCATGAAGGCGGAACACATGAAGTCGGCTTCAAAACGGCACTGACACGTGTTGTGAATGACTATGCCCGCAAAAATGGCTTAGTGAAAGACATTGATACAAACTTATCCGGTGAAGATGTCCGTGAAGGACTAATAGCCATTGTTTCGATCAAACATCCAGATCCGCAATTTGAAGGGCAGACAAAAACGAAGCTAGGCAACTCGGAAGTACGTACGGTAACGGACTCTGTTTTTGCAGGTCGTTTTGAATCATTCATGCTTGAAAATCCGAATACCGCGCGTAAAATTGTTGAAAAAGGCACGATGGCAGCACGCGCTCGTTTAGCTGCGAAGAAAGCACGTGAATTAACGAGGCGTAAAAGCGCACTTGAAATATCTAGTCTTCCAGGGAAACTTGCAGACTGTTCATCGCGTGACCCGAAAATCAGTGAATTGTACATTGTAGAAGGTGACTCGGCTGGTGGATCTGCAAAACAAGGCCGTGATCGTCACTTTCAGGCGATTTTGCCGCTGCGTGGGAAGATCTTGAACGTTGAAAAAGCTCGTCTTGATAAAATATTGTCAAATAATGAAGTGCGCGCGATGATCACAGCGCTCGGTACAGGAATTAGCGAAGAATTTGATCTATCAAAAGCGAGATATCATAAATTAGTTATTATGACGGATGCCGATGTCGACGGTGCGCATATCCGAACACTGCTTTTAACTTTCTTTTTCCGCTACATGCGTCCGTTAATTGAAGCAGGTTACGTATACATTGCACAGCCGCCATTATACAAGGTGCAGCAAGGAAAGCACATTCGTTATGCTTATAATGATCATGAGCTTAACGAAGTGATGGGGTCACTCCCTACTACTGCCAAACCGATATTGCAACGATATAAAGGTCTTGGTGAAATGAATCCGACTCAGTTATGGGAAACGACGATGGATCCTGAGTGGCGTACATTGCTTCAGGTAACATTAAAAGATGCAATGGAAGCGGATGAAACGTTTGAAATTTTAATGGGTGATAAAGTCGAACCGCGCCGCCAATTTATTGAAGATAATGCACGTTATGTTAAAAATCTTGATATATAAACAGAACAAAGGTTAAGAGCACGACATTCTGTCTCGATACCTTTGTGACCCAAGTCCGAAACAATCGGGCATTTACGGGCAGTTGAACCCCGCTTATCTTTCTTTTTCGTGGGGCCTTACTGCTTGTTAATGCGGGATAAATTAAAATGGCGCCCGTTAATGCGGGCGCTCCCACTTTTTTAAAAGGGAGGATTTTTACATGGCTGATACGCCACGCTCGAATGTAAAAGAGATTAATATAAGTCAAGAAATGCGTTCTTCATTTTTAGATTATGCGATGAGCGTTATCGTTTCCAGAGCGCTTCCAGACGTGCGTGACGGCTTGAAACCTGTGCACCGCCGCATTTTATATGCAATGAATGACCTCGGTATGACCGCTGATAAAGCGTACAAAAAATCAGCACGGATCGTCGGGGATGTTATTGGTAAGTATCACCCACACGGTGATTCGGCTGTTTATGAAACGATGGTACGCATGGCGCAGGACTTTAACTATCGCTATATGCTCGTGGATGGACACGGAAACTTCGGGTCTGTCGACGGGGATGCAGCGGCGGCTATGCGTTACACAGAAGCACGTATGTCAAAAATTGCGATGGAAATTACACGTGATTTGAATAAAGATACAATTGATTACAAAGATAACTATGATGGTTCTGAACGTGAACCGATCGTTTTGCCAGCGCGTTTTCCAAATCTGCTTGTGAACGGTGCATCTGGTATAGCCGTCGGGATGGCAACCAATATTCCACCACACCAGCTTGGCGAAGTAATCGATGCGCTTCTTGCAATCAGTAAAAATCCGGAGTTGACCGTACTTGAATTAATGGAATACATACCTGGCCCTGATTTCCCAACGGCTGGTATTTTAATGGGTAGGAGCGGTATTCGCCGCGCGTATGAAACAGGGCGTGGTTCTATTATTTTACGTGCGCGGACCGAAATTGAAGAAAAAGCAAATGGAAAAGAAACGATTGTCGTTCATGAAATTCCATATCAAGTAAACAAAGCAAAACTAATCGAGCGGATTGCAGAATTAGTCCGCGATAAAAAAATTGATGGCATTACTGATCTTCGTGATGAATCTGACCGCGAAGGCATGCGGATTGTGATGGAAATACGCCGTGATGCGAATGCAAGTGTCGTTTTAAATAATTTATATAAATATACAGCGATGCAAACGAGTTTTGGTATTAACATGCTGGCACTCGTAGATGGTCATCCTAAAGTACTTAGCTTAAAAGAATGCTTGACTTATTATCTTGCTCACCAGCAAGAGATCATTCGCCGTCGTACACAGTTTGAGTTGAATAAAGCGGAAGCACGTGCCCACATTTTAGAGGGGCTCCGTATCGCGCTTGACCATATCGATCGCATTATCTCACTTATCCGCGGTTCGCAGACAGCAGATCTTGCACGAGCAGGATTAATCGAACAATTTGGTTTGTCAGAAAAGCAAGCACAGGCTATTCTCGATATGCGTCTTCAGAGGTTGACCGGGCTTGAACGTGAAAAAATTGAAGAAGAGTATCAAAGTTTGATGGCTATTATTACTGAGTTAAAAGCAATATTAGCAGATGAAGAAAAAATACTGGAAATTATCCGCGAAGAGTTGGCTGAGGTTAAAGAGCGATTTAACGATAAGCGCCGCACAGAAATTACCGATGGTGCACCAGGTGATATAATGGACGAAGATTTAATTCCAGTCGAAAAAATTATCGTTACATTAACGCATAAAGGCTATATTAAACGTCTGCCTGTTTCAACGTACCGAAGTCAGCGCCGGGGTGGACGTGGTATTCAAGGGATGGGTACGAATGAAAATGACTTTGTGGAGCAATTGTTAACAACGTCGACACACGATACGATTCTCTTTTTCACAAACAAAGGGAAAGTGTACCGTCTAAAAGGGTATCAAATTCCTGAGTATAGCCGAACAGCAAAAGGTATTCCACTTGTAAACTTACTCGGTGTCGAGCAGGATGAATGGGTCAATTCGATGCTATTTGTTGAGAAGCTTACAGAAGATGCGTTTTTGTTTTTTGCAACGAAGCAAGGAATCGTGAAACGCACGCCGCTTATGGATTATGCCAATATTCGTACAAACGGTTTAATTGCGCTTAATATTCGTGAAGATGATGAACTCATATCAGTTAGATTAACAGACGGTCAAAAACATATCGTCATAGGAACAAAGCAAGGAATGCTCATTCGTTTTCCAGAAGATAATGTCCGCTCGATGGGTAGAACATCAACAGGTGTAAGAGGAATCAGGTTGTCAGATGACGATCATGCAGTTGGTATGGAGCTTGTTGAAGACAATGAGTATATTTTAATCGTCACTGAAAACGGATATGGCAAACTAACGCATGAATCGGATTATCGTATTCAAACGCGTGGTGGTAAAGGATTAAAAACGTGCAATATTACAGAAAAGAACGGCCCGATGATTGCTGTGAAAACTGTGACAGGTGAAGAGGATCTCATGCTGATCACAATGGGCGGCGTCATGATCCGAATGGATATCGGCGGTATTTCCATTACTGGCCGTAGTACGCAAGGGGTCAAACTCATTCGTCTTGGCAATGAAGAAACAGTTGCGACTGTAGCGAAAGTAGAAAAGGAAGACGAAGAAGTGATCGAAACAGAGATAGAAGAAATAGAAGAATAATGAATCAAGCACAGGGATTTCAACATACCTGTGCTTTTTTGTCTATCAATTAAGTATAATGTTTATTATAATTGGGTATAAAGACTCAATAAAGGGGCAAGGTATATGTTTGTGAAAGTAGAAGATCTGCAGCAGGGATGGCATGTTAATGAAGCGGTGCTTGCCAGCACTGATCACCCTATCATTTTAAAAGGAACTATTTTGACTGAACAGCACATCCGATTTTTAAAAGTATTCTCCATTAAATTTGTTGATGTTGTTCCTCCAGAAGAAAATCCTCTTTCGTCTATTTATTTTGCTGCCTCACTAAATGAGTTCAGTCCAAACATTGATATGTTGGAGCAGCAGTACTATAAAACATTTAAAGGAATAAAAGAAGAGTTTCATAAATGGCAATCAGGAATGAATGTAGAAATTGCGAGGATAAGAACGATCATTTTACCGCTTCTAAAATATGTACTTGAAAATCCAGAACAGTTGTATAGAATTTCTTCTTTTTCAAAAAAGGAAGAGTATTTATTTCATCACACAGCATCGCTTGGCATTTTGTGTGGAATGATCGCGCAAAAAATGAATTATGAAAAAGGAATGATTGTGCAGGTAGCTTTAACCGGTGTTCTTGCTGATTCCGGCATGTCCAAAATTAATTCTTCTCTTTTAAATAAAACAACTGCCCTGACGGAGCAAGAATATAAAGATATTCAAAATCACCCAATTTCCAGTTACAGTATGGTGAAAGAGTTAAAGCTGTTAAAGCCTGAAGTAAAACTTGCTATTTATCAACATCATGAACGCATAGACGGGTCGGGTTATCCAACGGGAGCAAAGGGGAATAAAATACATCCAATTGCGCAGATTGTAGGAATTGCTGATACATACCATGCGTTAACAACAGACAGATTGTTTCAAGATAGACGGTCTGTTTTTAAAGCGGTTGAGTTTATTCAAGAAGATTTATTCGGGAAATTCGATCTTCCTATTATGAACGCACTATTTTCAATTGTAGCTAATTTAGTACCGGGGACAATAGTTGAGTTATCGGATGGCAATGAAGGAAAAGTGTTGTTTGTTCATCAAATGTATCGAACGAGACCGCTCATTCAATTACCTAATGGAGAGGTCATTGACATGTTGAAAAGAAGAGATTTACATATTGAAAAAGTGATAGGGAAACAGTCATTAAAATAAAAGTGGCTGTTTTTATTAATTTATTATTAAAAAAGACTTGCTCTCTATATATAACCGTGGTATATTATTTAAGTCGCCTGATGATGACGGCGAGAAATAAACAAATTGAACATTGAAAACTGAACAAAATCAATAAAAACGTCAACG
>NZ_LQWY01000066.1:14851-16789 GCF_001643235.1 Domibacillus aminovorans | reverse complement strand
CTTTTCGCCTCTTTATATCTTCCCCAATTATTTGCACCAGAACCGTTCGTTAACAAGATGTTATATGACATACACGAAAACCCAATTTCACATTTTCCTATACTGTGACAAGGTGTTTTTTTTTGGAAGGAATTTGTAACTTTTTAATAGAATAATTATGAAGATGATCAGATAATAAATTTTTACACATAAGGAGATAAGACTATGGCAAAAAACAAATTACTAAGAATGGACAATGTCGGCATCGTTGTAGAATCCCTTGATGACGCAATCTCTTTCTTCGAGGAGATTGGCTTGAACCTCGAAGGACGAGCCACTGTCGAAGGTGAATGGGCTGGTCGCGTAACCGGATTGGGTTCTCAGTGCGTAGAGATTGCTATGATGGTTACCCCAGATGGCCACAGCCGACTTGAACTTTCGCGATTTCTCACCCCACCTACTATATCAGATCACCGGACTGCTCCTGTAAACGCCCTCGGTTATCTACGCGTCATGTTCACCGTTGAAGACATTGACGAAATGGTATCCAGACTCACTAAGTATGGTGCTCAGCTCGTTGGCGAAGTGGTTCAGTACGAGGACTCTTATCGGCTCTGCTACATTCGTGGAATCGAAGGACTTCTAATCGGTTTGGCGGAACAACTCGGTAACAAATAAGTAAGTGACGTTTTATAAAAAGCCTTTACTGAAATATACATTACTGAAGTAAAAATATTTGAAGAAAATTCTTATTCAATAAAAAGGCACTTTTTTCGCTAGGCTGCTCGTCTTTGATGCACCGTCGTTTCATATACGACACCGAGAATGTCAAAGACCGTCATCTTTTTATACCGATGGGACTTACGTCCATTTTTCTTAAGCAGTTGATAGAGGCGGTGCAGTATGGTGATGAGTTCACTTGTCCCACTAGCCATTGCTTGAAACAGGAACGGAAAATAGTCTTTAATCATGTAAATCGCTCTGTATTCGCTCAGCTCTTGCTTCTTCTTTTTGAGCAGGAGTTGCCGCATTTGAAACATCGTAGATGAACAGAGGAGAATGCCTATCAGTTGTCCATATAGATGACACTCAAGGCGTTCTCTTTTGATATTTTTACATTTATCGATTTCAAAGAACGACTTCCATGTCTTAAACAAAATCTCATTCTGCCAACGTAGTGAATACAGAGGATGCACGTAGTCAGTGGACACTTCTTCTGGCGATGTATTCGTCATATACACATTCATACCCATCAAACGCTTGCTTTTATCTTTCATAATCATGCCTTTTTTCTTCTCACGGATTGCTTGGTTTTTCAGACGTGTTTGCATTTGAGTGTCTGTTAACCGATGGATGATGACACGTGCCCTGAGCTTCTGATTTTGGCCGATGTACGCCTCCGAAATCTCCATCGTCTCACCGTATGCTAACCTGCTCATCATGTGTGCCATATCGAGTTGAATGTATAATGCGTGTATTCAACTTCAAACGAGAAATATAGTAAGCCCCTTTGTCTTGAATGGCTTGTAAGTCACGTAAATCGAAATAGCCGAGGTCACGCAAGCACAAATCACGTGCTTTAACGGATTTAAGACAAATCGTACCGTATGTTTTATCATTGTTTTTCCCTGGACCAAGTTGTACGTTTAAAAATTGTCCACCTAGTAAATCGTATTCTAATTGAATTTTCACACCTGCGGTGTTACTACTTCCGCCTGAGCCTTGATAGTCGGTTGCGAACGTATCAGGTAGCTGAAAAACGGTGGCATCTAGAATACGAATACGTTCAAAGGCAGAAAACATGTGTGAAGAGAGCGATTGTGTCGCACATAGTTTTTGCGTTAAGAGCGAGGTAAATACTTCTCGAAGAAATGCGACAGCTTCGATATTAAAGCGTTGATTCAGTCCTTCTGGACTCATGAGTACACCTGTCGAAGCCTCTAAACGACTACATAATTG
>NZ_LQWY01000066.1:0-14809 GCF_001643235.1 Domibacillus aminovorans | reverse complement strand
TTCCTCGTAAACTTCTTACGATAAGGATAGCGTTTTTTCGTTTTTGGGGTATGAATTTAACTTAGCTTGATGGGCATGTGACGCTACCCCTATATCAACTAATAAACACTCATCATAAATTAAACTAATATCCAAACTTCTTTGAGGTTTTGTTCCCCTGGGAATTATCATTGCCGTTAGCAATGTTTGTGCTATTCTTTCCTATGGGTTGTTGGTTCGAGGGAATAAGTAATCAAGGGCCGTTTCTTCTGCTTCCAATCAAAGCTGGAGAAACGGCCTCCTCGTTTAAAATAGTTTAACAAGTTCATCGAAGGTCTCAATTGCATAATCATATTCATTTACTTGTCCAAATCCATACTTGGCGTAGACAAATGGAATACCGGCGAATTGGGCTGCCTTTCGATCCCCTTCCGTGTCACCCACATAGACAGGTTTGGTTAAGTGATTTCGTTCCATGATTAATTTAATATTTTCTCCTTTTGAAAGACCCGTTCTCCCTGGATTTTCATAATCTGTGAAGTATTTTTCTAATTGATGAAACTTGTAAAATGCTTCAATGTATCCATCCTGACAATTGCTTACAATGAAAAGCTTATATTTCTGTGAAAGAATCCTCAATACATCTTCTACTTGGTCAAAAAGAACCCCGCCCTGTTCTCCTAAAAATGTATTTTCTACTAGGCAGCTTTCTTCTAAAAATCGATTCCGTTCTTGATCATTTAAGTCCGGAAACAGTTTTTTTCCTATCTCGGGAACTTGAAGTCCCATGACACTCTGAAGATCTTCCTTCGTTATGTCCCTGTTGATTTGCTTGTAATCCTTCATCAAACTATTCCACGCCAGCAGGACCGTGTCTGTTGAATCCCATAATGTCCCATCTAGATCAAAAATTATGCTGTCCATATATTTAAACTCCTTAAACTTATTTCGTAATTTCGATCTTGTTAATTTTTCATATTAAGTGAAATGTTTTCTTACTCCATCCTTTAACCATTTCGCTGTCAATGTCTCTGCATTTAACATTTCTTCTGGTGTACCTTCTAATATAATTTGTCCACCTTGTTTTCCTCCTCCTGGACCCAATTCTATTACCCAGTCGCTCGCCGCTATAAAGTTTAGACTGTGTTCGATTATTATGACAGAATTACCTCTGTTTACGAGATTTTGAAATACGTCTAAGAGTTTTTCATTATCTTCTGTGTGTAGTCCTAAGGATGGCTCATCTATTAGGTAGATTTGTCCTTCTTTTTGTAAGTGGCTTGCGAGTTTTAGACGTTGGATCTCTCCTCCGCTTAGAGAACTTGTCGTCTGTCCTAAGGTCAGATACCCTAATCCTACGTCTTTTAGCGTATGCACTCTTTTTATGATCTTAGGTATTTTAAAATAATTAATAGCCTCGTCTATTGTTAAATCTAAAATCTCTACTATATTTTTATCTTGATATCGATATGACAGTGCTTCGTCTGAATATCTCGTACCGTCACATGCTTCACAAGCGATTGTCACCGGATCTGCAAATGCTACGTCTGGCGTTAGGACTCCTTTTCCTTTGCAGATAGGACATGCTCCTGAGGAGTTAAAGCTGAACAAACCTGCTGGTTGTCCTGTTTCTTTTGAAAATGTTGCGCGAATATCATCCATTATTCCCATATATGTAGCTAGGGTCGAACGATTGGAGATTCCTATGCCGCCTTGTCCTACCATTATGGTTTCTGGATATCTTTCTGTGAACGCTTCCAACATTAAGGAGCTTTTACCTGAACCTGATACTCCACATATAGAGACTAAGACATTTTTAGGAATATTTACGCTTATATTTTTTAAGTTATTGTTACTTGCTCTGTTTATTGTAAAATAACTTTTTATATCCCTTGGATTTTTATTTATTTTTAGCTTGTGGTTTAGGGCTGTTGCGGTGGGAGAGTTTTTTAGTCCTTCTAATTTTCCTTGATAGACAACTTCTCCTCCATTTACACCTGCTCCTGGTCCCATTTCTATTATTTCATCCGCTACTTTTATTACTGATAGATTGTGTTCGATTACGATTACAGTATTATGTTGGTCTTTTAGCCTTTTTAGCATTTGTATTAACATATCCACTTCTTCTGGATGAAGTCCTGCACTTGGTTCGTCGAAAATGTATGTAATATTGTTTAGACTGCTCCCTAAATGACGAGCGATTTTTACCCTTTGAGCTTCGCCACCGGACAGGGTGCCCATTTTTCTTGATAGACTCAAATATCCTAGTCCCATGTCGACTAGTTGTTTTACATGTGGGATTGCTTGTTGTGCTATAGATTCTCCCATAGGATCTTTTATGTTCTTTAGTTCTTCTAGTATTTCTGGAAGCTCTAATTGATCGTATTCTGCGATATTCAGGCCATTTATTCTACATTCTAATACCTTTGGGTTTAGGCCTAAACCTTGGCAGGTTGGGCATAATGAATGTGTTGACACTGCTAAGACGTCATCTTGGGATACTTGTTTTAGTTTTGAGATGTCCCTATTTATATAAAGACGCATAAATCGAGGCAACAACCCATCCCACTCCGCGTTTTGAGCTCCATGTTTTGTGTGAAACGGTGCATAGGCTCTTTCACCTTCTCGGGGACCATATAATAGTAGGTGGAGTTCTTCTTCTGAGTAGTCCTTTATGGGTTTACCTGGATCGAATAATCCGCAGGTCATCATCCAATTACCTTGCCAACCTGAAGGCGATAATGGCTTAAATTTCACTGCATAATCTCGAAGTGACTTATCGTAATCGATAATCTTATTTAGGTCTGGCGCAATTACCTCCCCATATCCACCACATTCTGGACATCTACCAAAGGAACTTTGGCTCGAAAAATCGTTGGCAAAACCTATTGATGGATTTCCTATTCTCGAGAACAAAAGTCTAATTAATGGATTTATATCCATATAGGTGCCTACTGTTGAGCGGGAATTGCCTCCTATAGGTCTTTGCTCTACTACTATAACCGGGCTTAAGTTTTGCATAAGATCGGCGTGGGGTCTTTCGTACCTTGGCATTTGATTTCTGACATAGAGAGGATAGTTCAAAGTCATTTGTCTTCTACTTTCTGTTGCTAATGTATCGAATACAACTGAGCTCTTTCCTGAGCCTGAAAGACCTGTAAATACGATGATTTTTTCTTTTGGTATGTTTAAATCTACATTTTTTAAATTATGTTCTTTAAGCCCTCTTAAAATGATTTCATCTTTTATTTCTGACATTTTGTTATCCTTTCTGATTTTATTTTTATCTACTATGCTTCTTTACAATTTCACAAACTTTTTTTATGATCGAGCTGCTTAGGCCCTCTTTATTCAAATTATTAATAAACGATTGAAATTTGAATTGTTGATAACTTTGATAAGGTGTAGTTGCCCAATCTAGGCATGATTCGACTTTGAAGATAGTTCTGATACACTTTTGCTGTCTGAATGCCACTACTGTTTTTCTTTGTTATAAACCAATCGCCCAAGTACTCTTTATATAGGGTAGTAGATGGCTCAATATACGTACTTGGGTGTTTTTGCACATCCCCCGAAAAAGGGGAATAGCACCCTGGCATTCACTTAATGTCGGGTGCTAATGTTTCATGATAATAAAGTTGTTTAAAAAATATAGTCGATTAAAAAATAATAAAGTCGTTTAAATCTATAGGTTATACAACAATCGCGCCCGATTGCGATATATTGAAAAATGCTTATGAGCTGCAAAAATAACTCTACTTGTTTATAATACTGCTCTAGCTGCTTCTAATGCTGCTTCATAATTTGGGTGGTCTGTTGATTCATTTACATACTCAACATATGTTACTTTGTCGTTTGTATCAACAACAAAAATAGCACGTGCTAATAAGCGAAGTTCTTGGATAGCAACACCATATGCTTCACCGAATGAAAGATCACGATGATCTGATAATGTTTGTACATTCTCAATACCATTTACTGCACACCAACTTTTCTGTGCAAACGGTAAATCAGCGCTAATAGTAAGAACCTGTACATTACCTAATTTAGAAGCTTCTTCGTTAAAACGACGTGTTTGTGCATCACAAACAGGAGTATCAATAGATGGTATAACAGAAATTAAACGAACTTTCCCTTTTGACTCAGCGAGTGTAGCAGGTGATAAGTCATTCGCTAGTACTGTAAACTCAGGAGCTTTATCTCCAACCTTTACGTCGTTTCCTATTTGTGTTACTGGATTTCCTTTCCACGTAAAATTAACCATTTTTAATTCCTCCCTTAAAAATATGTACAGTGCAAATATAGCTCAACTATTTAGAATCATCAATTTATTCTGTGTATTATTTTAAGTTTTTTGTCATTGTTGTCAAAATGACTGCTTCATTAACGAAAAAACTGCCAAGTTGAATAACTTAGAGATTCGATTCACCTTCTAATAATTCTTTCTCCTATTCAAGAATATGGCCCGATTATCATCTTGCGACAAAATTTTCGTTCGATCATGGCTGCTTTCACGATTAAATATGCCATATCGTTCCCTCCCTATTTTTCGTTAAGTGAAAATAGAAAAAGAGATGCCAATATACAAGCATCCCTTCTCTATTTAGCGTCCATCCTTTTTAAAATTAGTCACCCATGCTCCGCTCGCGCCCAATGTAATAGCCGATTGCCGATTTCAAGACCTTTACTTTGCTAAACGGTTTCTTTTTCGAGTTTTAAATTAGTGACGGATGATTTCATCAGCAGTCACCCCTTTTAGAAATTTTGAGGCCGTTCTTCTGCGTGATTGGTAAGTAGAAAGAGTCGTTCTTGTGCTATTCCACTCAACCACTTTTTTTGAAAGCTCACACTCGGCCTTTTTCAATGTAATATACGCTTCCTTTCCTCTCTTCAACCGATGTATTTGCTGTTCCATCTTGGAATCAAACAATACCTTATGCACATCTGTGTTGTCGCAAAGAAGAAGATACACGTCTACTCTGTTTTCCATTTTTTCAAAGGTGACCGGAATATAAATCTCAGTCTCTTTTTTCGTTTCTTGATCAATTTGATAAAAATGATTCAAAACATTGCATTTGATCCCCTTCTTACAAACCAAACTAAGCGCCATCCCTTGAATGATAAGTGATCTTACCCCCGTCAAGTAGACACCTTTAAAAAGCCTACATCGCCTTTCTTCGAAATTGAATTGGAGAAAGGTTCTTTAGTTTCTTTTGATATCTTGCTTTGTTATAAAATTGTATGTATTCATCTATCGCTTGCTCAACCTCAGAAACCTGGCTAAATGTTAAAAGGTGAAAGCATTCAGCCTTTAAATGGCAAAAAAAGCTTTCGATACAGGCATTGTCAAGGCAGTTTCCCTTTCTGGACATGCTTGCTCTCATTTGGTGCTTCGCAAGAAGGTGATGATAAGCACGAGAGGTATACGTCACACCTTGATCACTATGGAGTAGAGTCCCCTTGACTTTCCGTTTTTGGACAGCTGCTTTCAGCGTATCCCGCACAAGTTGAAAGTCATTATACCGGCTTAATTTGTAAGACACCACTTCATTATTATATAAATCATAGATAACCGACAAATAAAGGCGCTTTTGATTAAAGGGAAGATAAGTAACATCAGTTACCCATTTCTCATTCGGACGAGTGGCGTGAAATTCTCGATTTAAATGATTCCCTGATACAACACAAGCTTCTTTTTTGCCATAAAAAGTCCTCTTCTTGCGAATCCTCGCTTAGATCCCAAGCACTTTCATGAGTCTGTAGGTTCGTTTAAGTATCTTTCTCAGCCAAACCGTTATTCTTCGGTAACCAAAAATTCCTCGATACTGATTGAAGATCTCAACGATCTTCTTTTGCAGGGCTTGGTTCTCTACTTGTTTTTTAGAAAGGTTCTTTCCGTTCTTGAGCCATTTATAATATTCACTTCTTGAGACCCCGGCAATTTTACAAAGAAGGGCAATCGAAAAACAAGCAGACATGTCTTTAATAACTTGATATTCAAGGGTTTTAGTTCTTTTTCTTATCTCTCCTTCCTGGCTTCTAACAGCTTTTTTAAGTAGGCTACTTCAGCTTCTAGCCGTTTAATCTTTTCTTGATCCGAAGGATTCTTTGGTTTTCTTCCTACAAGACCGCGCTTTTCTTTTAAGCCATCGATTCCCTCTTGTTTATAAGCCTTAACCCATCTCACAATTTGAGACGCGTCTACATTGAATTTTTCAGCTACTCGCCGATACCCGCCCATTTCACCTGATAAATAGAGTTCAACTGCCTGTAACTTAACCTCTACAGAATAAGTTTGTTTTCTCCCCATACAAAAACCCCCTCCAAGTAGATAGTAGCGTTGCTTTCTTAGAACTGTCTACTTAAAGGGGAGCATATCATGTATTTATGTTGCATGCGTTCAGTAATGTTGATTTTTTCATTTAACATTTAATTTATTATCGCTTAAATTTCAATAAATTATCTAACTAACACATACAACAAAAAAATCATTGCTATTGGAGAAAAAGATAATATTTTTTTACAACTGCAGAATCTACGAATGTTTTAACAAGATAAAAAAGGATTGATCCTACAGTAGTTAGCACAGTAGCCGTTATTAAAAAGTAAGAGAATTCATCATAAGGGAGATAAAACAAAGATAAGCTTGTGCCTGTTATCACCCCTACAAAAAGATAAAAAATTATTCCTGCTCTTTTTTTATGCTTAAATGAAATGATCATAAATAAAAGAGTTTCAAGGCCATAAGCGACCATACATATGACAGTTACTAAGATAATAACAACAAGCGCGCTGAATAGAAAACCATACCAGCCAGACCAACTCCCGGCTCCAAACCCTCTAAAGAAAAATACGTGTGCATAGATTAATGCAAAAACTAATGTTGCTCCAAGTGCTGAAAATAAATTAAAATATCGTGTCATTTCTTTACCTCAATGTTAAATTTATCTAATAATATTTTATCATTTTCTTGAACCAACCTGCCATTAACTCAAGAATGCGCATTACAAAAATCTCTTCTGATTGCACTCAAAAGATATTGCCAACCGCCCTTTTTAAAATGATCTTCAAATTCCTCATATTTTATTTATCTTCTATTTTCAGCTCAAATATTTCACCATCCAGGTTTGTGCTGACCTTCCACATATCTGATTGATCATCGTATTGGATGTTCTTGATACCTACTATTATTGGATTTATTTCATCCGATTGTTCCTTTGTCATTTCTATGGCCTTCATCACAATTTCAGATTCTGACATATCAGCCTCTTTAGGTTTATATTCCGGGAGAACCTCTACACTGTCTGCTATACCCTGACCAGGTAAAGATTCCATAACGGGATGACTGGATTCGATTTTCACTCTTTGCCCCGCCTTCAGATCTGATGCATTTGGATACTCATAATAAGTTGCTGAATAATATTCTTTATCCGTATTCGGTTCAAAACCTGAATAAGGCTCAGTTAATACTGCCAGAAACTTATTTCCCTGTACAGAAGCAACATAATATTCATTTGATGAAGGCTCACGGGGTTCTGTAACACTATTTTCAGAACAACCGCTTAAAAGAACTGCAGCCAATAGAAAAGTGACTAAGGGATACCTACTTTTCATGCGATTCACCTTTCTGATTTTCGGGATACAGAAGAATACCCCCTAAGTTTAAAAAACTATTTAACTATTTTTCACTTTCGCATTGATTTTGCTCTTAAAAATAATGACCTTGAGATCACAAAATAACCAAATGTAACATAATTCCTATTATGTTGTATTGGTATTGTAAGTATAAATTTTATATTTCACCCTATTTCTTTATATATTCTATACTGTTTAATCTATTATGGCTGATATCCTTGCATCGAAATAAAAATGAAGAAGATAAAGTAAACAATTCCAACGGGAAAAATACTAATTAAAAGGGCTATTCTTTCCCTAGTCGTTTTAGATTTGTGTAGCCATAAACCATATCCCCATAGAATCATAATGAGCAGTGGCATAGTCAAGAATGGTATATAACCATCGACAAAGGCCGTATTTTGATCCCACCGTACATCGATCGGTTGACCTTGAGATTCTGCCCATCGTTTTTCTTTTTCTGAAAAAAACACATAAAAAAGAATACAGTAATAGAAAAATATTCCTAACACTGAGCATATAAATAATCTCACAAGAATTCTCCTTAGTTCTTCTTTTCGATCCTGCTTCTCTTCTACTTTAACTCAGAACACTAAAAATTGATTATTTTAATTCTTACTTTCCAAAAGCACTGAGTTATAAAATGTTTTCCATTCAAACAAATTTTTAAATTTCAGTTGCTGGTTTAATAGTTTTAAAATCCTCATATTCATTAAGATCCTCGAAACCGATATGCAATTTCCATTCCCCAGCCTTTTTCACAAGATGCAGAGGCACCTGAATAACACTACCATCCTTTAACGTTAACACGGCCACAACCTTTGCCGTTTCTTCTGTCACATCTTTTACTTCTTTAATTTCATACTCTTTTAAGGCTGAATGCTTGTCCGCTTCCCTATACATCTTAACTCTCTCTTTCAAATCAGGGAAACGCTTATCAATGACCTTATCTGCCATTTGTTCATATTCTTTTGCCTTGTGTAACTCCAAATATTCTGTTGCAAACTCTTTTGGAGAAGAGCTTTCCTGCGCCATTCCGTCTGGTTGCTTGAGGATTTTAAAATCCTTATCAGGAGCATTAATTCCTCTATCTATATATACTTTCCATTCTCCACCTTGCTTGAGAAGACGCAGAGGCATTTGCATGATACTTCCATCGTCAAATTCTAATACAGTAACGACAAAGGCCTGGCCTTCTTTCGGTTCTTTTAACTGTTTGATTTCATAGTTTACTAATGACGGGGAATTTGCGTAAATTTGTTTGTATCCAGCAATTTCGGCTTGCCGGTCATTCCTAAAACGATTATCAATTGCCATATCCGCTATACGCTCATAATCCTTCGCTTGGTTTGCCTCTATGTACTCTTTTATAAACTCTTTTGGAGAAGTACTTTCCTGTTTCTCAGAATCTGCTAAGAAAGGAACAAACGCGAAGGCCATTATTATTGTTATTATGCCTGCTACAACAGCAATTTCTTTCACTCAATACCCACCACCCAACCATTTTATCCTTATATTAACACTTAGGGATAAAATAGATAATGGGTTTCACTTAATCTACATAAAAGTAGTCAGCAAAATTTGTTCAGTCGTTTGATATGCTCCCCTCCAAGTAAACAGTACCGTTACTTTCTTGTAACTATCTACTTGACAGGGGTCAGATCATGTTATTATGTTGCATTTAGAATTTCTGAAAAAGTCGTTACCTGAGGTCTTTGATAATATAGATTTAAACTATTAAAAACCTATAGCTAACACAGAGAAAATAATATATACGAAAAATTTTCGATCACATTGAGATTATAAAAATGGAGGAAAAGAGATGAAGAAAGTAATTGATATGATTGAATCAAGTTCAAAAGCGACAGGTGTTTCGTTGCTTGAATTAAAAAAAGTAGAAAAAGAACTTGGTTTACTTTTTCCAGATGAATTTAAGGAGCTCTATTTAGAAACAAACGGAGCAAAGTTTGGTGATTGGACGTTGTTTCCAGTTCCAACTACTCAAAACACAGATTTAGCAATCGATATTGTAAAACAAAATCAGAAGAACAGACCGGAAAAATTACCAAGTGACATGATTTGTATTGCTGAAAATATGAATGGAGATAAGCTATGTTACCGTATTCGAAAAAGATTTATGCAGGAGCAAATCTATCTTTGGACTAAAAAAACCGGCAAAACCGATAGTAAATCATTAACATTAGGCCAATTTATCGATTGGTTTGTACCAAAAATAAATGCTAGTAAGCCCCAAATCGTTGGTGATTTTACAGTAGAAAGTGGAAAGTTAATTATTACGGATCCGTGTTATCCGGTGGAAAAAGAAGCAGAGTTGCAAGTCCAATTATCCAATGTGAAAAACGGGAAGTGGACGGCAACTATCTCTCACACGGACGATGATGTGGTTGAAAACTTAGTTGTGTTTTATGGTGAAAAGAAACCTAGTGGGAATTGGCATGATTGCGATAAGCTGATTGGCGTTGACTCTGCCCAGGCTGGAATATTTGATTTCGCTTTTTTCGGAAGAGATGAAGCGATTTCATATGAAGTTGAAAATGTATATGACATTAAGATGGACGAAGCTGGATTAAAATATTACGTTGCATGTTCGGATGTAGTTGCTTCTGATGCACAGGGAGGAATTGTTCCAGGTGGTGCGATTGCAATGTCAGGTTACGGGGATGGATTGTATAAAGTGAAAGTGAAATATAATATTTCCAAGGAGATAGTGGGTGTGATGATAGACTTTAGTGTTGAAGATTAATCAGAGTGCTTCAAACTAAAATGAGCAACAGAGAAAAAAGAAAATAAGCGAAGAAAAGGCCTAACGGAAGGAAATTTTTTATTCCTTACGCCGGCCTTTTCTTTATCCGAAAGTAACTTAATTGCCATTATGTTGCATTCGATCAGAAGCGTTGACCTTTTTACTTTAGTTTCACTACATGTTTATATATAAAGTGTAAAGTCCAATTATTAAAAGTGGTAATGCCGAAATAGTATAAACAGCAGCTTTGAACTCAATTTTTTGGACTGCGAGAAACACCAATGATCCTAACATAGTTAAAATAAGCAGGTTGGGGAAAAGCTCTCCTTCAGCAAGGAATTCCATAATGCCTCCGCATACTATACCCAGGCTCAAAAAGACTAAATAACTTTTTGCTGTACTGTATTTTTTCTTTTTTATTAAAAATAAGCAGGCAAGACCTAAGAGACCAAATACATAGCCATAACCAGAAACATATAGAAGGACAACATAAAAATAATCTAAGCCCATGGCGATTATGACTAAACCTAACGTTGTTACTGCAATAGCACCTCCAGAGCCTTTCAGATAATTAATCATGCCAGCACCTCAGTTAATTTATTTTGTATCAAAAACAAGCTGACTCCTTTTATGTTGCTTTTAGTATAATTCTTTATAAGAGTTCAATTTTTTGATGTTTTGTAAAAAGATCTTCTCTTGTTCAGTCGCTTCTGCTGTTGATTTTATTTTGTGTTTTTTATTTTTCTCATCAATGATTACATACTGTTCTTTACCTAAAATATAAGCTAAAGAATCTTTTTGCTTATAATCAGCTACTTCTTTTAAAATTATCTCCTCATTTTTAAATAACTCATATTCAGTATTAACTTTACTAATTACATATTCATCGTTACCAAAAAAAGCAACGTCATCTCTATTGGGACCAATAGCATAAAACAGAATAAATATTGAAATTATAAAAGTAAGAATTCCAAAAACAATAAAAGCTCCTAATACACCTATACCTAATACCTTATTTATTATATTATTCAAGACTTTATCTCCTTAGCTTTCTCCCAACTACTTTAACATAATTTAGTAAATTTAAAAGCCCTGGAATTTGATCAAAGGCTTTTTAACGTAACATAGTTGCTATTATGCCGTATTGATTGAAAATGATTAAAACTCTAAAAAACCCTAACAAAACACAAAATATAGTTTATATTGAAAATAAATGAATTTTTTTGAACCCTTTAATAAAGGTGGTGATTTTTTGCATCGAAAAAAATATTGGCTACTAATGCCACCATTTTCCCTAATAATATTGTATTTATTTATTCATTATCCTCAGAGGATAGATATTGGATTTTTTGTAATTGCCTTGTTCTGGATCTTGTATTATGGGTGGATATTTATTGAAAAACTGTTGAAGCAACGAAGGGAAAATTAATCATTTTTTATTTTTTACAGGTTATTCATATTCCATACAGACTGTCAAAATATGAGCGGCCAAAAAACGCCTCGGATCTTTAGATTCCGGGGCATTTTCAATACAACATAATTACTTTATGTTGTATTAATTAATTCCTTTTAAGTGAATGATGAACTCTTGCAGGTATCAACATAAAAAGATCCACCTTATGTTAAAATGGATACAAAATTACAAAAAGGGGATTATTATGAAATCTAAATTTTTCTTCGTATTTTCAATTATTACTTTCATAGGTTTATGTGTCGCTACTTCAACTTTCATTTCAAATGCTCAAAGTACTGCCAACACAAAGCTATCAAGTAAAAATTATGATACAAGCAACAGTCCTATTCAAGCTGAGGAGGATTCATCAAGTATAGAAACTTCCGTTCAGTATTACGACGAAAATAACGAACCTATTTATCCTTATACTCAAGAAGAATTAAACGAGCGTGAAAAACAAGCAGAGGCCCGCCATCAAGCTTTTGAAAGAGCAAAAGGTACGCTTACTAACTAGCTTCAAGCAATAAAAGAAAAGAATGTTGAAGGCGTATTAGATTTAGTAATCGACGAACGCTATGAGGATGTTGAACTGCAAAAGAGATTGAATACTTACTTGCGCAGCAATTAAAATTAAAAGACGAAAACAACAATCAATAAGCACCATCACCTTTATGTATGAGAAAACCAAGCCGATTGCTTTTTTCTTTGTAATTCTATATTTTTACTAAACTGTCGAAAATTAGATTGAAATCGAAACTTTTGTCCTGTATCCTTTGACAAAAGGGAGGACTTTCATATGAAAAACAAATTAGGTTTATCTGCATTAACTTTGTTATTAAACGCCGGCTTAGCAGCGTGCAGCGATGACACAGAACCTGGTGATCCGCCACCTATCGAAGAATCGGAAACAAAAGAACTTGCTACAACCAAAAACGACAATAAAGATGATCCAAATACTATTACCGACGAAACAGTAACTTATAAGACGATAAAGAAGAGTAAAGCCACCGAGCCTATTACATCCGGCCCGTTCACCTTGTCATTACAATCAACTTCTTCGTCTGCTGAATTCACCGGTGAAACAGCGGAGTTTTACGGTATTAAAAACATCAATTATGTTCAAGTAATTATGGATATTGCTCATACAACCGAAGCTACAGACACCTTCCAAGGCAGATTCATCAAAATTATAACGAATACAGGCGAGCATATTGATCCAGATATTACGTTCTCGGACATGATCAATGGTGAAGTTTATGGGAAAGTGGATCTAACAGGATCATATGTGTATGTTTTGCAAAACTCACAGCCCGAAGATATTAAATGGATACGGGTTTTGATTGATCCACCTCATGATGAAAACAAAAGTGAGATTGGCGAACCGTTCGACATTCGTGTTGATTTTCAATAAATACCACCACCTTTACGTATGAGAAAGCCAAGCCGAATGGCTTTTTTAGAATTCTATATATTTACTAATTTGGTGAAACTTATATTGAATACACAACTTTTGTAATGTAAACTAGTATGAAAATATACATATAAAAGGAGGTTATACACTTGGGTAAACTTTTTAAATTGGGTTGTTTTGGTTTAATCGCTCTAATCATTATCATCATTATCATCATTACCTTTGTAGCAAATGGCGGCGATGACGCAACCGCTCCGACATCATCGACTGGAACAACAACAGAAGCGCCGGCAGAAACATCCGAACCTGCTCCAAAAGGTGTCCTCACCCAAGATAAATTCGACCAAATTAAGGACGGAACGTCTTATGAAGATGTCGTTGGTATCATTGGTTCAGAAGGTGAGCTCCTTTCCGAAACAGGCGAAGCTGGCACTGAGATCCATACGAACATGTACCAATGGACATCCTCTGACACTGCATTCGGTAATGCTAACTTCATGTTCCAGGGCGGTAAATTAATCAGCAAGGCACAAGCAGGGCTTGGTAAATCAAGCGATGTAAAAATTACCGCTGAGGAATTTAACAAGATCCAAAATGGCATGAGCTATGCAGAAGTACAAGAAATTGTCGGCGGCGCTGGTGAGCTAACATCTGAAATAGGTAGCGAAGGTGACCAATTCCACATGACCATGATTACATATTACGGTGATTCACTTGGAGCTAATGCAATACTTAGCTTCACGGCTGATAAACTAGATTCAAAAACGCAATTAGGATTAGAATAAATTTACGACTCTGCTCACGCAGGGCTTTTTCTTTTGTCTCATTAAGGACATATGTTCTATATGAGGCAAATGTATATATTGAAAGGAAGACGAAAATTTTGAAAAAAGTATTTGTTATCCCAATATCGATGGTTATTGCAATTGCTGTAGATTGAGAGCTACGTATTAATGGAAGAAGACATCGTTTTAGTAGTTCCAAAAAATCATCGATTTTCCAATAGAACAACAATTGATTTAAAGGAAGTAGCTTCAGAATCATTTATATCACTTGCAGGATACGACGAATACAAAAACACGGTTAAGAAGCTGTTTCAATCTGCCGGTTTCAACCCAAAGGTGATCTTCGAAGTAGACTTTGATCTATTAATTGAAATGTTTCAACTCCAAATGTGTGTAGGGTTAATTCCGATAACGCTTTGCGAAAAATATCATCTGAATTATGTTAAAATTTCAGATCCTGAATCTAAATTTATTGTCGGTTTATCATGGTTAAAAGACAGATACATCTCAACTTTTGCAGATGAATTCAGGAAATTTATCATGACTTACTACAATAATAATCATAATTATTAGATCTTAGTGTGACTAGAACCACTTTTGACTCATCGCATAAAATGTATCCCAATTCGTTATATAACAGTCGTATTCTACTATCCTCCCTCAAAAAGCCTTATTCAATTATATGGCCCGTTTGCTGAACAAGAAAAAATCCTGTATATCACAGGATTTTTGATCAGACTTTATCAGATTTTCAGGCGAGAATACCCCCATCTTCAAATACG
>NZ_LQWY01000065.1 GCF_001643235.1 Domibacillus aminovorans | reverse complement strand
AGGGACTGACCCCCGTTTTTGAGACAGGGATCAAAACACCTTTTAACCAGCCAGCTGTCGGTATTGTACCGGCGGCTGGTTGGTTAGTTTCGCTTGAATACGGATATTGTTATAATAATGAATATAGTTTTCGACAGTTTGCTCTACGATGGCTGTCGTAGTGCTTCTCAACTCGTCGAGATAGAACGTTTCACACTTTAGCGAGGCATGAAACGATTCGATGGAGGCATTATCAGCGGGTGTCCCTTTGCGGGACATGCTCATGATAATGCCTTTTCCTTTGACTTCCTGCTGATAGGCATATGATGTGTACACCGATCCCTGGTCACTGTGCAGGATGCACCCTTTAGACAAAGATGGAAGCTGCAACAGGGTATCCAGTACAAAGGCTGTATCTTGACAGTCCCCGATGGAATAGGCGATGATTTCGCCATTAAATAAATCTTGGATACTTGAAAGATACAGCTGTTTCTGACCAAAAGGCAAGTAAGTAATATCTGTTGCGAGTTTTTGCAGCGGTTTATCTGTCTGAAAGTTACGGCCTAACAGATTATCAGCGATGTAATAAGGCTGTCCAGTCTGCTTGCGCTTCTTCACTTTCACACGGCACTGCCATCCATATTTTTGCATCACACGCTGCACAGCTTTGTGGTTGATTGGAATCTCCTGATTCAATAGAGCAGTGATTTTCCGGTAGCCATATCGAAACTTATTTTCTTGGCACAGCGTGCCAATTTTTCGTTCTATTGCCTGCCTGGATGTTTCTGTTTCATTCTTCTTTCTCCAGCGGTAATAGGTGGATCTTGGGATGCCAAGGTGACTGCAGATTTCACCAATGGGCATTGCCGTTCTCAACTCCTCCACCAACTCTACTGCTATTTCTGGTACCACTTCCTTTCCAATTCGCTGTACTTTTTTAGGACCTCAATCTGCTGCTTTAAATAACGGTTTTCTTCCTCCAATTTCACCGTTTCATTTTCATACTCCGGCCCTTTTCCATAGGAATACTGCTTTCCCACCGGCTGTTCAAACCGATGCATTTCACCATTTTTGTACCATCTCATCCATGTTTTGAGCTGTGTACGGTTTCGAATGTTTAATTCTTTCATGACTTCTTTGACAGGTACCCCGGCCAATCGCATCTCCACTGCCTTCAATTTTACTTCAGACGGATAACTCACTCTTGTGCCCACAGAAAAAACACCTCCAAGTTGTTTTAGTTAGTCCATACACCCGTTTTTCAACTGAAAGGTGTTTTTATTTATCTCACTCTATGGGGTCAGTCCCTTATGTTATATTAGGAATTTCGGCTTTTTCTTTTTTATAAAGGTCATTTAAGCAGGAA
>NZ_LQWY01000064.1 GCF_001643235.1 Domibacillus aminovorans | reverse complement strand
CCTTTTTCTCTAAATCGGAGATTTTAATTTTCATGGGAGTTGAAGATCGCCCTTAATTCCAAATACAACATAATTAAATTTATGTTGCATTGAGAATTTTGTTTCTTTTATATTCCGTCTGGTTGTTTGAGGATTTTAAAATCTTTATCAGCAGCAATACTTCCACTGCTTATATACACTTTCCATTCTCCACCTTGTTTGAGAAGACGCAGAGGCATTTGCATGATACTTCCATCGTCAAATTCTAATTCAGTAATGACAAGGGCCTGGCCTTCTTTCGGTTCTTTCACCTGTTTGATTTCATAGTTTACTACCGATGGGGAAACTGCGTCATTCTGTTTGTACCCAGCAATTTCAGCTTGTCGATCATTCCCAAAACGATTATCAATCGCCATATTCGCTACACGCTCATAATCCTTCGCTTGGTTTACCTCTATGTACTCTTTTATAAACTCTTCCGGAGAGGTACTTTCCTGTGCCTCAAAGTTTGTTAAAAAAGGAACAAACATGAACGCCATTATTGTTGTCACTATACCCAACACAATAAGAATCTCTTTCACCTAATTCCCACCACCTAACCATTTTATCATTATGTTAACACTTAAGGATAAAATGGTTAATCTTTTGCATTTGATATTCAATTTAAGTGAAGGATGTACTCTTACATGTATCAACACAAAAAGATCTCCCTTATGATAAAATGGATACAAAATTACAAAAAGGGGATTATTATGAAATCTAAATCTTTCTTCGCATTATCAATCATTGCTTTCATAGGTTTATGCGTCGCTGCTTCATCTTTTATTTCAAATGCTCAAAGTACTGCCAGCACAAAGCTATCAAGTGAAAATTATCATACAAACAACAATCCTATTCAGGCTGAGGAAGATTCATCTAGTATAGAACCTTCCGTTCAGTATTTCGACGAAAATAACAAACCTATTTATCCTTACACTCAAGAAGAACTAAACGAGGCTACCAAGCAAGCAGAGGCCCGCCGTCAAGTTTTTGAAAAGGTAAAAGGTACGCTTATTAACTATCTTCAAGCAGTAAAAGAAAAGAATGTTGAAGGCGTATTAGATTTAGTAATCGACGAACGCTATGAAGATGTTGAACTGCAAAAGAAAGAATACAGTCTGCTTTTAAATAAAGAAGAGTTAATAGCCTATGAAATTGACCCTACCTCTACGACTGATTCCTCGGGAAGACATAGCTTTAAAACCATACTCACGTATGCGGATGGAACAATTGAGCAAGTTCCTGTCGACCTTGTATTATCGGATGGTGAATGGAAAGTACATATTGATGCACATTCACTTGATGATGATTATAAAGTGATCAAAGCAGGAGATACAGACGGATCTGATTCTTGAGCCGCTTCGAGAACAAATTACGAAAAAGATTTCGGAGCTAACACTTTTTCAATAAATTTGTCTTTTTTTAAGGCTCTGTTAAAGCCCAATGTTGATAAAAGCCCTGTTTGTTCTGTGATACGCTGTATCGACGAACTGTTGATTAACTAAATTTCAATTTTAACTTATACTTTAAAAGAAAGGTTCTGTTAAACTTCTTTGTTGATGATCGAATGAATCGAACAATACTTCTGTAACATAAGAAGAATGATTAAATGGCTTATGTCGTAAAGGGTTGATTTAATGTGTCAAAAATTTTCTTATTCAGGTTAGTCTTCACTATAATCGTTACTTTCCTTATTTTCATAGCTTATTCAGCGCTTAGTATATGGTCTTTCAGCGGCAAAGTTCAATTAGTTAAGACTGATGTGGCTGTGGTACTTGGTGCCGCTGCTTGGGATGATGAGCCATCTCCAGTTTTACGAGAAAGGATAAATCATGCTATTTGGCTTTATGAGAATGAATATATAGATAAAATATTATTTACTGGTGGCAAAGGAAAGGGCGATAAATTTGCGGAGTCAGAGGTTGCGAGGGATTATGCCATTCAAAATGATGTTAGTTCGGAAGATATTTTGATTGAGACTAAATCAAAAATCACTGAAGAGAACCTCAGATATGCATATGACATTGCAATTGAGAAAAACTTTAAAACATTTACAGTCATAAGCGACCCATTGCATATGAAAAGAGCCATGTTAATGGCGGAAAAAACTGGAATGGAAGCATATTCATCACCCACGCAAAGTTCTGTATACAAGACATTGGACAGTAAAATTCCGTTCTTCTTTCGAGAATTGTTTTTCTATATCGGTTATCTTTTGAGTCTACCATTTAGATAATTTATAAGTGAGGATAAGAAACAAGCCTAAGGATGGAATCTGTCCAATTAATCAAAAATTCTTTGGTTTTTAGATCAACAGTATCGGTCATTTGTTAATCAAAATTAAACAACTTTATTTTTCAGATTGTGGATTTGAGTCAATAATTTGGACACAAAAAAGTTAAGTCTTAA
>NZ_LQWY01000063.1 GCF_001643235.1 Domibacillus aminovorans | reverse complement strand
CCTTTTTCTGTTTATTCATTTACACAAGATATTTTACGCTCTCGGATTGTATACTGATTTTCAGACAAATTAAAGAGGTGAGAAGTGACCTTTCATCTTAGTTCATTAATAAAGAAGGATATCTACATCATTATACTCATGATCGTCACGGTGCCACTTGCGGGGGAGCTGAAGTTTTATCCGTTCAATGAAACGTTCCGTATCGGTTTCGGTGCTCCCACGATGTTTTTCTTTTTATTATTGCTGCAAAAAGTGCCTTTTATTATACCTGGTTTTTTTACGGCTGCAGCAGTTATCTTTTTTCGTGTTACCATTGATCTGGTTACAGGGAATATGGAGAATATGGTACTTTCTTTTCAACATCATTTTCCAGCGTTTTTCTTTTACTTTACGTACGCTTGTTTATTTCAACTAGTAGACGTAAAACGATTTCGCAATTGGTCGCTCTTAATCGGGCTCATTGGTCTTTTGACGGAACTAGTATCCAATGGGACAGAGCTGCTTATTGAATATTTCTTGTTGAAATCGACCATTTCATTTGCAGAAGTGATCGAAATGGTGAAGATCGCATTTGTCCGTTGTTTTATTGTCGTGAGTTTTTTTAATATGGTAAAACTATATGAAGCACAATCAAGGGAAAAGCACATAAGGGAACAAAACGGGCACATGCTGATGCTTATTTCCAATTTGTATGAAGAAGCTGTTTATTTGAAAAAAACATTAAAAAATGCAGAAACAGTGACAAAAGAATCGTATGATTTATATCGTGCTTTAAAAGAGATTGACAATGGAATGAGCCAGAGAGTGCTACGGATGGCCGGGGAGATACATGAGATTAAAAAAGATAATCAACGAATTTTCGCAGGGCTTTCGAAATTAATTACCAATGAAAGCTATAAAGATTACATGAGTGTGGCGGAATTAATTCAATTAATCATCCACATTAACGAAAAATATTCATATTCGCTTGGGAAACACATTGTCTTTACGTATTCGATTAAAGGAAACCATTCAAATTATCACGTCTACACAGTTTTGTCGCTAATTAATAATTTAGCTGCCAATGCAGTAGAGGCTATAGCGGAGAGCGGAACCGTCCATGTCGAGTTACTCGAACATGATGAAATGGTTGAATTTAACGTTTATAACAGTGGTTCTGTTATTCCTGAGAAATACAAAAAGGTTATATTTGAACCAGGTTTTACATCAAAATATGACGAACGTGGAAATCCATCTACAGGCATTGGGCTAGCCTATGTTAAAGAAGCAGTTACAAACTTTGGCGGAGACATTGTTTTTGAAAACCAAAAAGACGGGGTCTTATTTTCGATAAAATTACCAACTCATCAGTTGATTTTATGCGGTTTTTTATTGTAGATGATGATGATGCCATTCGGTCCATCTTAAGTCAAATCATTGAAGACGGGGATTTAGGTGAAGTGGTCGGAGAAGCATCGGATGGTGATCAATTAACAGGTCCTTTTTTGAATATGCAAAAAGTGGACATTCTTTTTGTTGATTTATTGATGCCTGTTAGGGATGGAATTGAAACGATACGCCATCTTGACGGACAATTCAAAGGGAAAATTATCATGATCTCCCAAGTAGAATCAAAGGAATTAATTAGCGAGGCTTACGCACTCGGAGTAGAGTATTATATCATGAAGCCAATTAATCGAATTGAAATTGTCACGGTCATCCGAAAAGTGGTGGAACGAATTCAACTCGAGAAATCGATTCAAGAAATAAAAACATCTCTCAGCAGCCTATTAAATTTAGAGGATCAAACAGTACAGTCAACTGCGGTTAACGAAAAAAGTATTGCAAACATCGGTGAGTTTTTATTAGCGGAGCTTGGTATTGTTGGGGAGAATGGATCGAGGGATTTAATCGACATTCTTAAATGCTTATTTACGTACGAACATGCAAAGGCCTCTGAACAAAATTTTCCATCCTTAAAAGAGATATTCAAACAAGTTGCTCAAAAAAGGCTGGGATCGTCTGCTTCAGAAATGGATATAAACAGGGAAACGAAAGCTTCTGAACAGCGAATACGAAGAGCTATTACACATTCGCTTATTCATTTTGCTTCTCTTGGTTTGACAGACTACGCCAATCCAAAATTTGAGAACTACGCATCGAAATTCTTTGATTTTATGGTCGTTCGTCAAAAAATGAGGGAAATTCAGGAAGATTCATCGACTTCTTTTACGCCCACGAAAGTAAATACGAAGAAGTTTATCCAAGTCTTCTTTTTTGAAGCTAAACGGTTATACAAAGACATATGAGGATAAACATTAATGTACTGTTCTCTTCTCAAGCCTGAGAATATCAGTCACCCTATTCGAATCAGGAGTTAATACAGATAATTGTAATTCTGGAGTAGAAAGATTATGATATTGTATTCAAATAACTAAAAGTATTAAAAAAATAAGAATTTTTTTATTTAGGTATAGCAAATCTATTTTGTAAAGGGAAAAAGGAAATATGACTTCTAAAAAATCAAAACAATCAAAGCACTTAGCTAGTTTTTCACTGGCTGTTATGGGGACTGGTTTTGCAACAACGATTCCATTTCACGGATCATCGTGGATTGATGTCGTGCACGGAGGATTTGAAGCGGGTCTAGTCGGTGGACTAGCCGATTGGTTTGCCGTCACGGCTTTATTCCGCCATCCATTGGGAATACCTATTCCACATACAGCTCTTTTGCCTAAAAACCGTAACAAAATGATCAAAGCGCTTGTTTCTACGCTTGAAAATGACTGGCTTTCAAAAGAAAGTATTCAAGATAAACTACAAAAAATTCAATTTACTGAAAAAATATTTCCAATTTTAGAAAAAGAGCTTCATTCCGAATCTGCAAGAAAAGGATTGGTCTCACTTGCAGATCAACTAATTCGTTCTGTTCAAGTGGAGAAGATAGCGCCTTTTATCGAAAAGGAATTAAAGTTTTCTCTTTCTTCTATTGAAATAAACGGGGTCCTTCAATCTGTCGTCGATCAAGTGCTCATTCATGAATATGATGAGAAAGTATTCGATTATGTTCTTAGTGAAGCAGAACAGTGGGCAAAAAGAGAGAGTACAGGTCATCAACTTGGCAGTATGGCCATGCAGGCACTTAACAATATCGAGTTAGACGGTTTCATGCAGTTTGCTTTAAAGTCTGTTCAAAACTTATTGAATGAAGAAAAACTCGGCAGTATATTACAAAACCTTCTACTTAATGTTGTAAGCCATTTACGCCAGAAAGAAGATCCGAATAGAAAAGCGTTTCTTTTACATGTACGTAAAAAGTTACGAAGTATAGAAGACAAGAAAGAATGGTTAGAAGAAATCGAAAATTGGAAGCAACATCTTCTTGCTAAATGGGAGCCGGCTGAGAAAATAACTGAAATCTTACAACGAATTCAGCAAAAAACATTAGCCTTTATTCAAAGCAGCGAGTTTATGGACACGTACGTTCTTCCATTTTTAACACGCTTACTAAATAATCTAAAAGAAGATCCAATAAAAAACAGCATGATTGAAAATGGGGTACAAAAGCAAATTGCCATTCTCGTTGAAGATAATCATTCCAAGATCGGTAAGCTCGTGCAGGAAAATCTAGATAAGTTAGATAATGACAAGCTTGTCTTCATGATGGAAAACAATATTGGAAAAGACTTGCAGTGGATTCGGGTGAATGGAGCTGTTTGCGGTTTTATGATCGGGATCGTTTTAACAGGAATCAAAGCACTCATTTATTAAAAAGCAAAGACCTTATCAGCACTAAGTTGACAGGGTCTTTGTTTTGAATAGATAAAATAGGCTTTTGTTTTACAAAAATCTATTTAATTGAAAGGAATATCGCTATTGAAGAAGAAGTGTTAAGTTATGAAAAAGTTGATTAAATAATTGGGAAATTTTCGGTGTTGAATCTGCAATGATAAATAAGGGGGATATAAATGATTGCCATTACAGATGAAGACAGAAAAATTGTTTACAACTACATCATACATAATTTGACGATACGACTATTGCAAAGTGAATTAAAAGAGAATGAAAAATCAACTATAAAAATGAAAAGAGTTTATTTATCAGCGAATCAATATCAAGAAAGCCAAGCCCTCAAACAGTTAAAAGAATTAAGAAAAGAGATGAGCACGCGAGGATTAAGAATAGTGGGGGAACACACGCTTGATAACGATATGACTGAATTCCGTTATTTATGTCGTGGTGTTCCATCGACTATACACTTTGAAGATAAGGAGCTTCATAAACTTATCCAAGAAAACCGCTTTGAATTGCTGCGCTGAGCGGCTTAATATTTAATGTTAAGTTCCAATTCTTTTAATTCTGCAATCAAATTGTTTCTCTCTATATTTACTTGTAAATCGTCAAAAAGAAACTCATTTAACTCATGAATATCGCATATGATGGCTGATAGTTCTTTACTAATGAGTGCCAATTTTTGTCCTTCAATAAGCTTTTTCTTGTAACGATTAAATTTCGGATCCAGGACGTCTATTTGCTCGAAAATATTTTCTAAAGAGCCGTAAAGTTGAATTAGCGGCAAGGCCGATTTTTCACCAATTCCCGGACAGCCAGGAATATTATCGCTTTTATCGCCTAGAAGTGCCTTCACATCAATCCATTGCTCAGAGGTAATGTGATAATCATCTTGAAAGTGATTGAATGAATAAACAATATCTCCTTTTTTTCCACCGGAGAGCGTAAAATATCTTGTGTAAATGAATAAACAGAAAAAG
>NZ_LQWY01000062.1 GCF_001643235.1 Domibacillus aminovorans | reverse complement strand
AGAAAAGGGATTCCGTCATTTACACAAAATTCTTGACGCTCCCGTCATGAGTTATGTCTTTTATTTATATTTTGATTTTATAGCATTAAAGGATGTATTAGATTCGAATTTTAAGTTTACCCTTGTATGCATTCATTCAGCTGGGTTCATTTTATCCCTCGTTTTTTTATCTTTTCAGAGGTTGATCAGAAATAGAAAACGATCAATAAACCCTAAATTGTTGTCCGCAATAGCGCATTTTTATATTTTTGGTTATGTTTTTTTAGGTGCACTAGCATCAATTAATAGCCAACGACTGACTGGAAATATTGATGCTTATGTGATTATTCTTATCACGGTGGCTGTGTTGTTTCCAGTAAATATAAAATACTTGTTTTTTATACTTTTAATAAATCATAGTTTTTTTCTTATAGGTCTTTCCATCTTGGAAAAATCGAAGTATTCCTTACTATTAAAACAAGTAAATTCTACGGCAGCAGTAGTTTTCGCTGTACTGATTGCTACAACATTCTTCTTTTATAGAAAAAAAGACTTTTACAATAATAAAAAGCTAAAGGAAAATGAAAGGAATTTCAGGAAAATATTCGAGGTAAATCCCTATCCTATGCTCCTTACAAGTGCTAGGGATGGTAAAGCTATTTTAATTAATGAAAAAGCTAAGTTTTTCTTCAATTCGATTACAGATTCACTTGAAAAGTTTGGAGCAAGTTATTTATATAAGGACCTAAGTGAACGGGATACCCTAGCCAAGGAACTTGGAGATTCTGGCTGTGTTAAAAACTATACACTTAATTTAAAAGATTCTAAAGGATCAAATCTATGGGTATTACTAAATTGTGAACTAGTTGTTTATAAAAATGAAAATTGTATATTAACTGGAATTACAGATATTACTCATCTGAAAAAAATGGAAAATGAGTTGTTAAAACATGCTTCTACGGACACTCTTACAGGGATATTCAATAGAAGGTATGGTATGGAATTACTTCAACATGAACTGGAAAAAGCACAAAAGCAAAATTTGAAGTTAACTGTCTGTTTTATTGATGTCAACAAACTAAAATATGTTAATGATGTATACGGGCATTTCGAGGGTGATTGTTTAATTCAATTGACTTGTCTAGCCATTAATAAAGCTATTGAAAATGATGATATTCTATTTCGTTATGGTGGAGATGAGTTTGTCCTTGCTTTCTTAAACAAAGATATTTCCAATATCAATAACATATGGAACAATGTAATGAAGGAAATAAATAAAACGAATCAAACAATAGATAAACCCTATTTTATTTCTGTTAGCCGCGGTATGTTCCATTATAAGAGTGGAATGAATATCACTCTTGAAGAAATAATAAAATTTGCTGATATGGAAATGTATAAAGACAAAAATAAAATAGTGACTAAATAAGAAAAAGTTCACTTTGTTTTACCACATTTCCCAGGATGCTTTTTTCTTTGCTCGAAATAAACAAAGCGACTAGCGCAAGGGGTTGATCGAATGTGAGACTTACACCAAAACAGCAGAAGTTTGCTGATTACTATTCAGTTCCGATTGAGGTACTGGAAAACGCCATTCAACATAATTTCACCAGCTTAACGCTGAATGAGCGGCTGCAAGCACAGCGGAATGAGGTCATTTTGAAGCTGCGTCAAGTGGTGACAAGCGGGCTATATGAAGGCCAGACGTACCGTACGATGGCTAGATCTATTCAAGATCATATGGAAATGAGCGCAACGAAGGCAATACGGATTGTTCGTACAGAAAGCAAACGGAGGTATTATTTTGTAGTCGATTATTACGAAGAAAAAAGAAAAAAACGAACATCTTATGTGTTCGTTTAGGGTATTATTTTTCAGTTGCTATAATCCCCATTGCAATAGAAATTCTATTCCAACTGTTAATTTGATTAATTATTAGAACAAGGTCAACATACTGTTTCTCGTCATAGTGTTCACGCACTCGTTGATAAAGCTCAACTGGAACACGTTTTGTTGGGATTAATGTCACGTACTCTGTCAACTCAAGAGCTACTTTTTCTGCTTCTGTATAGAATTCACACTCTTTCCATGCGCTGACACAGTATAGTCGCTGTTCCGTTTCACCCATTTTTCTAGCATCAGTTGTATGCATGTTAATACAATATGCACAACCATTTATTTGAGAAGCCCTAATTTTTATAAGTTCACGAAGTTTACGGTCTATACCTGTAGTTTTCGTATACTTCTCCATTTCCATCATTATTTTAAGTGCTTCTGGTGCTACATTGTAATAATCAATTCGTTGTTCCAATTTAATTACCTCCTTAAAAAAGTTTATTCAATAAATAATTGAATTGTAGATAGTACTTTAATGTTCACCTGGAGTCATCGCAAATACTTCATGCCCGTTTTGTATTAATTTAGGAAGAAGTGAACGACCAATTACTCAAAACGCCCCTGTAACAATAATTTTCATGCCTTTTCCTTTCCTTTAATATAGTATTTTTTCTTTAGCTGCTAATCTTGAAGCAGCTTCTTCAGCTTCTTTATATGCTTTTTGTAATACTTCATTTGGTTCTAGTAAAGCAGTTCCTTGTGCCCGAATGATTTGATAATCTTCAATACCAAGGAAATTGAACATTGATTTCAGGTATTTGTTAGAGTAATCAACTTCTGTATACCAATCATTATTGGTGTAGATTGATCCACTTGCTTGTATAATAAGCATTCTTCGTCCATCTTTAAGTAGACCCACAGACCCATTTTCAGTATATTTAAAAGTTTCACGTGCGATCATGATATTGTCCATGTAATCTTTTAGCTTTGAAGGAATATTAAAATTATGCAAAGGTAAAACGATGACATACGTATTTGCACTTTTAAATTGTTGTAAGATCTCGGACATACGCTCCGTTACTTTTTGTTCTTGGCTAGTTAGCTCCTGTTCTTTTCGTTGTTTTTCCCATGCACTTAAAACCGTTTTATCTATCATAGGCACTACATCACTGTACAAGTTAATCTGTTCAATTACTTCGATATCAGGAATTAATTCTTTATAAGCTTTCAAAAAGTGGTTAAAAACCTGCAAGCTAACTGAAGAAGTATCATCTATTTTTGGATGTGCGTTAATGATAAGTATTTTGTTCATTTTTATTTCCCCTTTAAAATGAATTTTAGGTTGAAATTAGAGACTAAGTTAATCGCCGATTAATATTGTCTATAATATGTGTTATAATTATTTTTGTCAAATGAATATGATTTACCCAAAAGAGATTTCTTTTATTTGACTAACACTCTAAATACTCCTAAGATACAATTTGATAACCCTTAAAATTAAAAGCAGGTGAGTTTATATGCAGTATAGTGTCGGAGTTGAATATGCTTTACATTGTCTGGTTTATTTAATTGATGTTCCTTCCAAGGAAAGTGTTGGGATAAAGGATTTGGCAGAATTCCAAGGACTTTCTGAGACATTTCTTTCAAAAGTTTTCGGTAAATTATCTAAGGCTGGCATTGTAAGTTCTGTCTCTGGTGTAAAGGGAGGATATAGGTTATCTAAGTCCCCAGAAGATATTTCCTTTTGGGATGTAATTGAAGCAGTTGAAGGTCCTAAGCCTATTTTTCAATGTAAAAATATTAAAGATAATGGTTATTTGTATAGAGAAAATTGCTGTTCAGCTCCCTCCTCTTGCACCATCAATTTAGTTATGCTCTCTGCGGAAGAAAAAATGCGTGATTACTTGCGTAGTAAATCACTGTCATGGTTAAATGAAGAGCTTGATCGTGTCTTACCTAAACAAATACGTGAAGATACTCAGAAATATTTTTCGAAGAGCAACATATAAAACAAACCTCTCGTGAAATTCCTTAATTAAGAGGAATTTAGAGAGGTTTTTTTCTTAATTCAAGGAAACGTATCATTCAACTAGCTACAACCAATCCTCAACTAACCTGCCCCGTTAGTCTAAGTATAATTCTTCACAATTTCTTCTAAACTTCTGTGAAAGAGCTACAAGCTTTATTGCGATCAGCAGGCTATAACGTTACAGCAGACGGTATTTTCGGAGCGGTAACTAAAAAGACAGTTAAGTTATATTAAAAAGCCAATGCTCTCGTCGCAGACGGAAGTGCCGAGAAATTGACGTTGGTAAAACTAAAATCCGGAGAATCAAAAAAGAAAGAAGAGAAAAGGGAATTTATAAAGTTTAGGTAAAGAAAAAGACCGGCCGTAACCGAGCTGTTTAATATAATTGCGAGCATGCCCCGGTTCCAGCCGGGGCTTTTATTATAGCAATCCCTAAACATAACTAGTTGAAATCTAAACGTCTGTTTATGCAGGAATATATTCAGACATATTCTATTGCTATTAGATTAACTATACCTGTCACTTTAGGAGGTGATTTGCGCTTATTTTAAGTGCTATTTTGCACATCCAACTTTAAAATCCAGCTACCTTCACATTAAAAGATTAGCTGGGTTTCTTCATTTTATAGATTGATTAAATTTTCTCAACAGATCTCCAAATCTTTCGCAATCCTCATCCGACCATCCGTTCAGCAATTTTGTTAACCTATCCAATCGTCCTTGTTTATATTCAACTAGCATCTTTGTTCCTAAATCAGTAATTTGGTAGAAGTAGGCCCTTCCATCCATTGGGTCTGGAACTTTGTCCACATATCCTTTTTGCTCAAGAGCTGCAGCTTGTCTGCTTACAGTGGAAATATCCAATTGGAATTCATCTGCCAAAGCTCTTACCCCAGAAGAACCTTGAAGGTATAGTTGATGTAACAAAAGATAGGCAGACCGATCTAGAGTAGCATTTCTTTTATCAGCTGTAATAGATGTGAGACGGCGAATCAAGACCGCCAATTCAAGTTCTATGGTTTCCAGTGGATTTTCATTCATTTCTTTTAACACCTCACAATTGCCTTCTATAATGGTTTGGAACAATTAGATCTATGTGTATGATGTTGATCTTGTTTGCTATCGTCTTGGTCGCAATGGGCATCTGGACGTCGACCCAATGGGTAGTTATCGCTGCTGTAATTTTCGCTGGTGCATTATTGGGGAATAACAATACGTTAATTACGACAGCTGTTATGAATGCAGCACCTGTCGAACGGTCAACCGCCTCTGCTGCTTACAGCTTCTTGCGTTTCATAGGAGGAGCTATTGCACCGTTTATGGCAGGGAAACTGGCGGAGATTTACAACCCAAGTGTACCTTTCATTGTGGGTGCATTGTTTGTATTTATTTCGGTGCTGTTTATTTGGTTCAATTATAAGCATGTAAAGCATGTTGATTCTGTTGAAACAGCTCATTGATTTTATTTAGAGGATATAAAAATGAAGATTACTATGGAGATGAGTAAAGGTGCTTATGAAATAGCAAAAAAAGTATATTTAGGACAAATGACAAGAGGTGATGGAAAAATTGAAATTAACAGGGTTACAGATATGAATGAAGGTTCTGTACAGGCTTTTATTACCATATTTCTGGCTATGATGAATGGAGAAGTATATAAAAGAGCATTTAATAATGATACAAATAAATTTTTGCTTGAAAGTATTAGGCAAGATTTTGGTGAGGATTTTTATAAAAATGCTTTAAATGCAGTACAGAAACATATAGATTATTACTCTACTTTAGGAAAAGGGAATTTATCAGGTTTACAAAAAATTGTAAATCAAATGAGTTATTAGTCTTATTCAAGTAAAGGATGCGTTAGTTGAATAAGAATAAAGAAAAAAAGACCAATTTTTTTGGTCTTTTTTATTTGGCTAAAAATTAACAGAGCCTGTTTATTAAACGTACTTATTTAAGCTATGCCATAAACTAATGTTTGAAAAGCAGAGATCCATATAGATGTAAAGAAAATCTTCTCTTCCTAATAAAAAAGAATGTTAGGTGATTTACGGGCAGACAAAGACATCGATATGTCTAGCATCTATTCCAAATGCTCCTGACCCTGGAGGCCAAGTAAAACCTGCAACTGATGTGGCACCAACAAAAACCGGCCAAAACCAAATCTGGGTTCCATTAGTAAGCCATATAGAAGTCCATCGGAAAAGGCAAAGTGCCATGCTTGGTGCATCAATTGCGAAACCTCTTACAGGTTTTTTTGGTACTACAGATGGAGGAGGTGTTGAGGGTCTTTGCCCTTGACCGGGTTGACTAGGTTGACTAGGCCATAGACCAGGTCCGATAATAGGCCCTTGCCCAGGAAAAGGTGTTGGAAATCGTAGTTGGGTTGGTAGTGTTGTTGGATTAGGACTACGATAGTAATAATGTGGAACAAAAGGATATATATAACAATACACATAAAGACCCCTTTTCAAAAAAAATTTCTAACCAGTAATCTCAAAGTGTGAACACTGGATGAACGAAACCATTAATGTTCATATTAGTATCCATACCATCATATTCCGCTTATTTTATAGTGACTGTACAAAAACCATGAGAAAGGGGAAAACCGATCTTTGCTGCTAATAATCATGTACGGGTGAAATATCATTAGTCGGAATAATTCGAGAGGTATATTAGTTGAAGAAGATATGCAAAAAAGACGGATTTTGTTTCGGTCTTTTTTATTTGGTTAAAAATTAACAATGAAATTTAAAAGAGCCTTTTTAGTAAACAAACTTATTGAAGTTATGTCAAAAACCCATATTTGGCTGTTTCGCTTATTTACATATGGTACAAGGACAGGTGCAGGCATACCCGATTAACAATGAGAAATTTCCTGATTCCATTGAAACGATGGTAACAGATGGATACTTGCGAGAGGATGAAACGAAACGCCCTGGTGGTGGGGATATTACCATTGATGCGGAAGGCGAAGTTTTGGTAAGTGAAACATAAAGAAGGCGGCTTTACACTGTTGGAAATGATGCTTGTTTTTATGTCAATATAAGGACAGTCGTTTCTTATAATAGATTGAGAAGGGAGCTGCTGAAATGAACGGCTTGTTACTTATGTCATTGCAAGAGAAGATGCCAATGGAACTGATGGACATGTCTGACGATAGTAAGATCAAGAAACGCCGAATCATCGTAACGGCAATTTGAAGATTGCCGGATTCGATCTTTTTAGATACGTGCGCATACACGTCAGCGGTTATGGCGATGCTTCCATGGCCGAGACGCTCTTGAACATATTTCATACCTAGGCAACCAAGACATCCTTTGAACAGATTGCTCATTTTGAAAAATCCCCCTTTTTAACAACATGTCATCCATATCATGAAAATAGTAACATCATATAGGTAAAATAAAAACACGCAACAGCGTGCTAATAATATATGACTAGTCATTAGTCATTCTATCTATCTCCTATAAATAAAGAGTGTATGCTACACTTTTCCTTCGACAAATAATGACGAATGGAAGGATAAATAAAAATAGAAATATTTTCCTTTATCCATAATTACACCATGGCACGTTGTATCAGCCAACGTTCCAAGCGTTCTTCAGCAAAATCACATTCAACATCGAATGTTTAATAAGAATAATGGGGGGAGTACTAGGACAAAATGTATGAAAACAGAAAGAAAGGTAATTTAATACCATGCTTTCAATCTTCAAGAAAAATAAAAACAGAGGGAATCAAGAGCAGCCAAAAGAAAAGGATGCATTTATAAAACAGCCTACTTGGAAATTGAGTACATGGCCGTTGGACAGTTGTCCACTTAAAGAAGACGCTGAGTTCCGTTCAAGAGAGTGGGCGAAAAAATGAAATCACCTGCAACGATTTCGCCTGTTCAGCTGTTTTTCGTTCTGTTGCAAACCCAGATAGGCATTGGCCTTTTATCGCTTCCTTACACGGTTCAAGAGGAAGCAGGAAAAGATGGATGGATTGCCGTTTTGCTCGCTGGTCTTTTCGTACAAGGAGGCATTGCGGTGATCTGGCTGCTTTCGTCGCGTTTTCCAGGGCTCACCTTGTATGATTTTGCCCCGCTCCTTGTCGGGAGAATCATCGGTACTGTATTGACGATGATGTATACGCTTTTCTTTTTTGCCATCACCTGCTACGAGCTGTCTATGTTTCTTGCCATATCATCAAACTGGGCTTTTCCACGAACACCGCATGTCGTCTTTGCCGTATTGAGTGTCGCGGTGTCGGTTTACCTACTAAGAGAAAACGTGAGAGTGATGGCACGGTTTCATGTCCTGGCTTCTTTTTTACTCGTGTCTGTTTTATTTGTGTTCCTTCCTCTCATTCCACACTTCGATATACAATACTTGTTGCCAGTCGCCTCAAACGGAGTGGAGGCCATCATGAAAGGCAGCGGAAAAATAGTGACTACGTTTGTAGGATTCGAACTTTTACTTTATTTGTACCCTTTTACGGAAGGATCAAAAACGGCTAAATGGAAAGCAGCAGCCGGGGCAAGTGCGGTAGCCACAATCGTGTATGCGTTCCTCGCGATTGTCGCCTCTGCTGTATTCGTTCCAAAGGAAATGAAACTCACT
>NZ_LQWY01000061.1 GCF_001643235.1 Domibacillus aminovorans | reverse complement strand
CTTTATCAGATTTTCAGGCGAGAATACCCCCATCTTCAAATACGTAAAGGGCACAGCCCGGTATTAAGTGGGGGACGAATCGCCTTCGGACAAGGGATCGCTTTAGCGGTCTCGATTGTCCGACTGTTTTAACCATGATTCTAATGCTTGACGAACAGCTTCTTGTAGTGAAATGTTTTTGTCTAAACAACTCTTTTTAACGGTTTTGATTAATTCTTCTTCAAGGCGAACACTAATTTGTTTTAACATGTTTTTCCCTCCATCTGATTGACTGTATATTGCTACCATGGTATAATAGTAGCATAAAAGGCGGTGAAAATCAATGATAGTCCACAAAGCACATAAGTTTCGTATCTATCCAAACAAAGAACAGGAAATTCTAATCGCTAAAACAATCGGTTGCTCTCGTTTTGTGTTCAATCACTTTTTAGCAACGTGGAATGATACGTACAAAGAAACGGGAAAAGGATTGACGTACACCTCATGTTCTGCCCAATTAACACAATTAAAGAAGGAATTAGTTTGGTTAAAAGAAGTCGATAGCATTGCGATTCAATCATCACTTAAAAATCTTGCTGATTCGTACTCACGATTCTTTAAGAAACAAAACAAAGCACCACGCTTCAAATCTAAAAAGAATAAAGTACAATCTTACACGACAAAGCATACGAACGGTAATATTGCGGTTGTTGATAACAAAATCAAGCTACCTAAACTTGGATTGGTAAAGTTTGCGAAGAGTCGTGAAGTTGAAGGTCGTATTCTCAATGCGACTGTGAGACTTAATCCAAGTGGTAAATATTTTGTATCTATCCTTGTTGAAACAGAAGTGAAAGAAAAACCTAAAACAAATTCTTCCGTTGGTGTTGACGTTGGATTAAAAGACTTTGCTATATTATCAGACGGAACCGTATATAAGAATCCAAAGTTTTTCTGTTCACTTGAAAAGAAATTGGAAAAAGAGCAACGTATTCTTTCACGCCGAAAAGAAATTGCGATCAAACAGAAACGCTCACTGTCTGAATCGAGGAATTATCAAAAACAAAAAGTGAAAGTGGCCCGTATTCACGAGAAAATCGCCAACGCACGAACAGACTACTTGCATAAAATATCGACTGATATTGTCAAAAACCACGACGTAATCGGGATCGAGGACTTGCAGGTATCAAATATGTTAAAAAACCGAAAGTTAGCCAAAGCAATTAGCGAAGTATCTTGGTCACAATTCAGAACAATGCTTGAATATAAATCGAAATGGTACGGTAAACAAGTGGTTACTGTTGCGAAAAACTTCCCTTCCAGTCAACTATGTTCATGTTGCGGATACAAAAATAAAGACGTTAAAAATCTCGCATTGCGTGAGTGGGATTGCCCAGAGTGCCATACCCATCATCAAAGAGATATTAACGCAGGAATCAATCTTAAAAATGAAGCGATACGACTTCTAACCGCAGGGACTGCGGGGATAGCCTAATCCATAATTAGCGGTTACGCTAGTGTTCTTAGGAATCCCCCACTTCAATCAGATCGTAAGATCGATAAGTGGTGGGTAGTTCAATAT
>NZ_LQWY01000060.1 GCF_001643235.1 Domibacillus aminovorans | reverse complement strand
ACGTTGACGTTTTTATTGATTTTGTTCAGTTTTCAATGTTCAATGTTCAATGTTCAATCTACTTTTTTTATAGACATTAACCATTATATCGTTCTTAATTTCAAATGTCAATAAACCTTTATATCTTTTTCAATGTTGTTTTTCGCTTTTCAGCAGCAACGTTTACTAATATAACACTATGTAATGAGCACGTCAACATTTTTTTGCTTTTTTATTTAAAAATATAAATTTGAATAGCTGCCAGCATACAAATGCCCGGCAGCCCCAGAAAACCCGCTATCAACGCTGTCGTGATGTTCATTGGAATATGCAATCCAGCATGGTTAACCAATACATTCATTATATATAGAGAAAAGGCACCTATAATCATTTTTTTACAAACCTGTGCTGCAAACAATAGTATCTGCCTCATTCATTATCACACTCCCTTATTATCTTATGGGAGCTCTTTATTCTTTTATGCGTATATGACGTTTTTTTGCTTCTTTGAAAAGGAAAAAGTATTTCGCCTGTGCTGCTTTCGTCTGTGCCTCCAGCTCATTGTTTTGTTCAAAACTAAGTCGGAGCAGTTCCCGGTGTTGAAACCATTCTTTTTGAGACCGATTGAGCAATTCAATCAATTTCTCATCGTACGTTTCGTTTATCTTTTGTTTTTTCCGAAAAAACATGTTGAATCCTCCTATAGCTCGCGGCGGCCTTCAATCGCTTTAGACAGTGTCACTTCATCTGCATACTCAAGATCACCGCCAACTGGCAGACCATGAGCAATACGAGTTGTGCGGATACCAGATGGTTTTAAGAGACGAGAAATATACATAGCAGTCGCTTCCCCTTCAATATTTGGATTTGTCGCCAGAATGACTTCTTTGATCGTCTCATCCTGTAGACGCTTCAAGAGATCGGGTACATTGATGTCTTCTGGTCCGATCCCTTCCATTGGAGAGATAACACCGTTTAACACATGGTACAGACCATTATATTCTTTCATTTTCTCCATTGCGATGACGTCTTTTGGATCTTGTACAACACAGATTATACTCCGGTCACGCCGCTCATCCTTACAAATTATACACGGATCCTGATCGGTAATATGGCCACAGACAGAGCAATAACCGAGATCACGTTTTGCATTAACGAGCGCTTTAGCAAAATCGAGCACGTCTTCTTCTTTCATATTTAACACAAAAAAAGCCAGGCGAGCCGCAGTTTTCGGCCCAATGCCCGGCAGTTTCATGAAGCTGTCGATCAATTTTGTAATTGGTTCAGGATAGTACATCCCTTATTGCCTCCTTTTTAGAAAGGAAGGTTCATCCCTTTCGTAAACTGTCCCATCCTCTGATTTGTTTCGTTTTCAACTTTTTTCAATGCATCATTGACTGCCGCTAGAATGAGATCTTGCAACATATCAATGTCTTCTGGGTCAACAACTTCTTCTTTGATTTGTACATCAACAATTTCTTTTTGTCCCGAAATGCTAATCTTCACCATTCCACCGCCAGACGAACCTTCAAATTTCTTTTCCGCTAGTTCCTCCTGTGCTTCCTGCATTTGCTTCTGCATTTTCTGCATTTGTTTCATCATATTTTGCATATTTCCGCCACGCATCATGTTCATCATCCTCCATGTAATTTAGTCTTTAATTTCAAGAAACTTTTCACCGACAAGCTTCAACGCTTCCGAAACTAGCGGATCCTCTTCTTCTTCCTGTACATCACTGTTAGGTGAGTCAGCAAGAAGTATATACGCGCCATCTTCTTTTTGTTTTTTCAAAAAAGAACGACGTATTTCAAGCCATGACTCTTCTGGCACGACAAGAGGACGGTACGGTTTGCCTGTCAGCTCATTTAAAATTGTCGAAATGGAATCCATAAACGCTTTATTATCTGAAGCCATTTGACAATGAATCTCATATTTAAATTTTAACACAAATGAGTCGTTTGAAGCAGCGACTGGTTCTGCATCGTTTAAAAGAGCAGCCTGCGAGCGCATTTGGCGCTCATTTAAGTAGCCAATCATATTAACCCAGCGGCTTTTAATATTTTGGATATCCTGCTTTGTCGCCTCCAACAAAACTTTCTCAACTTGTGGCACAGCTACTTTAAATTGAGCACCCGAACGGGCTGGTTTTTTTGCGGTTGGACGTACTGCTTCCGGCTCCATTGTAACTGTCGGACGGCTTTTCAACTCTTGCACTTCCCGCTCAAGCCTGTTTACTTTTTCAAGTAGCCCCTCCATTCCCGGTACAGACGCTATCGATTCGTCCCTTACATTCATTCTGCACATCTTCACAAGCGCCACTTCCAGGTAGATACGGGCATGATTTGTAAATTTCATATCCTGCTGCGTTTTATTTAGTGTGGCAATATATTCATAGATCGCCTGCTCAGAAAATTGACCGGCCATTTCAACAAACTCGGCATCAGCCATCGTCCGTTCAAGTGACTCTTCGAGATCTGGTGCCATTTTATATAGAAGCATATCACGGAAATACAAGATAAAATCTTCTATAAAACGGATAGGGTCTTTACCTTCCATAAGGAGACCATGAAGCGTCTGCACCGTTCCCGCCGCTTGCTGTTCATGGACGAACTTGGCAATAGCGTTCAGCTTTTCTTGGCCAACTGTACCGGTTACAGTGAGCGCGTCTTCTTCCGTCAATTGGTCGCGGCTGTAAGAAACCGCCTGATCAAGAAGACTAAGCGCATCCCTCATTCCACCTTCTGCTGCACGAGAAATAATCGGCAGCGCTGCTTCCTCGAATGCTGTACCGGTTTCATTTAAAATAAGTTTCATTCGTCCTGTAATCGCCTGTGCAGTAATTCGTTTAAAATCGAACCGCTGACAACGAGAAATAATCGTTAATGGAATTTTATGAGGTTCCGTCGTTGCCAAAATAAACATGACGTGCCTAGGGGGTTCTTCAAGTGTTTTTAAAAGGGCATTAAAGGCACCTGTTGAAAGCATATGCACTTCATCAATAATATACACTTTATATCGGACAGAACCCGGAGCATATTTTACTTTATCACGAATATCACGAATTTCATCGACCCCATTGTTTGAAGCCGCATCAATTTCAATTACGTCTTGAATTGATCCGTCAGAAATACCGCGGCAAGATGCACATTCATTGCACGGTTCAGCTGCCGGACCATTTTCACAGTTGACCGCTTTTGCCAAAATTTTAGCCGCACTCGTTTTCCCTGTACCGCGCGGACCAGAAAATAAGTAAGCATGTGAGATTTTATCTTGAAGGAGAGCATTTTGAAGCGTTTTCGTTATGTGCTCCTGCCCAACGACATCTGCAAAATTTTGCGGCCGCCATACACGGTATAATGCCTGATAACTCATTGTCTTCCTCCTTCACATTCCTTGCTCTATTATAAACGAACGTACACACCTTTACTATTAAAAGAAGCAACAAAAAAGACATCCGGCAAGCCGGACATCTTTTTTCATTATGTATACCGTGCACCTTCTGTCGACTGCTAATCATAAGCGTTACTTAAGCAGTTAGCTCAGCCCAGGCTCCCCCACGGCACATGAGAAAGTCCACTTAATGCTGCTTCCTTCCGGACCTGACATGGTTCATGGGTTCTCATTGCGTAGGACCCGGGCGTCAACGCCACTTACAAAAGGCAGACCCTACAATTAAACAGCCTCGAGAAGGAATTCAGTCCCGCTAGAGCGGATTGCGGATACAGGGCACCGCTACCTCCCCACTTAGCACGGTAGAGATAATTATACTACCCAGCGCGGCAAAAAGCAATGATTGTATTATTCTTTCATCTTTTGCTTCTGTTCTTTTTTCCTTTGACGCAAGTTCCGGAAGAAAGTTGTCAGCAGCATCCCGCATTCTCCCGCCAAAACGCCAGATACAACATCACAGCGATGATTAAATCGGCTGTCATCAAGTAAGTTCATCAATGTGCCTGCACATCCCGCTTTCGGATCGACAGCTCCATACACGACTCGGTCAATACGCGATAATAAAATAGCTCCGCTGCACATCGGACACGGCTCCAATGTGGCGTAAAGTGTCGTCTCTTCCAGTCGCCATGATCCCACGGCTTCACATGCTTTTTCAATGGCTAAAAGTTCTGCATGAGTAACAGCGTTTTTCGTCGTTTCCCGTAAATTATGGGCAGACGCGATGACTTCATTGTTTTTTACAATAACCGCTCCAATCGGCACTTCGCCGAGTTGCTCTGCCTTCTTTGCTTCTTCTATTGCTAGTTTCATAAAAAATTCATCCATTTTTCATGATCCTTTCCGTCAAAATTCGGGTAACACTATGGAACAGGGAGGTTTAAACATGAAGAAAAAATTCGCCTTGATTATTGTGGATATGATCAATGATTTTAATTTTCCAAAAGGCAGGCAATTAGCCGAATTCACATACAATATCGTTCCATCTATTTTAACGCTAAAAAAGTATTGTCAGTCGAATAATATACCCGTCGTTTATGCGAATGATCATTATAAGTTATGGAAAGCTGATATAGGTCTTATTATCGATCATACTCAAAATGACTTGAGCGCTCCTATTATACAGCAAATAAAACCGGATCATAGTGATTATTTCCTCATTAAACCGAAACATTCCGCTTTTTATCAGACTGCTTTAAACACACTGCTCCAAGAACTCGATACAAAGGCGGTCATCGTAACCGGTGTGGCCGGAAATATATGTGTTTTTTTCACAGCGAACGATGCGTATATGCGCGAATTTAACGTGTATGTCCCGAAAGATGCGATCGCATCTGAACGTCCTGAATTTAATGAATATGCACTTAAAATGATGGAGAGCGTTTTAGGTGCAGATATTCGATCTGTCCGTAAATTAATCAATGTACTAAAACAGCAGTCATAAGTAACGCATTTTCTTTGTACAAATAGTACAGAGAGGGGGATACGTTTTTGCATATTTATGTGGTCAAAAGCGGCGATACGTTATTTCAAATCGCAAGACGATATGGAACGACTTCACAGACGATCAGCCAGGCAAATGAATTGCCAAACCCCGATCAACTTGTTGTCGGTCAGGCTCTCGTCATTCCAGTGTCCGGAAATTTTTATGTCGTTGTTGCCGGTGATAGTCTTTGGAGTATTTCCCAAAAATACGGAATAAAGGTAGAGGAACTGACACGATTAAATGGTTTGTCACAATCTGCCCCGTTGCAAATTGGAAGAGAGCTGCGTATTCCAATGGCACCGAAAACACGGGCAGAATTCACGGGCTATATTCAACCTTCTGCCTCCGGTTATTCCACAGCGCTTTTAAACAGCGCTCGCACAGCCGCTCCTCATTTAACGTATTTCGCGCCGGTCAGTTTTAACGCAAAACGAGATGGTACATTAGAAGAACCTGCGATTCAGCCGTTGCAGCCGGTCGCCGAACAGAATGGTGTTGTCCTCATGATGGATATCACCAATCAAGAAAACGACCAGTTCAGCGACGAGCTTGGCCACATCTTATTAACTGATGAAAAAGTACAGCAAACTCTTTTGGACAACATAAGCCGTATCGCCCGTCAGTCTAACTTCAGTGACATTCATTTTGACTTTGAATATTTACGCCCAGAAGACCGCGAAGCATACAATCGTTTTCTGCGCCGGGCAACAGAGCGGTTCCATCGGGAAGGTAAAACAGTATCAACAGCGCTCGCGCCGAAAACAAGTGCAGATCAGCCGGGAATGTGGTATGAAGCGCACGATTATAAAGCACACGGAGAAATTGTCGACTTTAGTGTCATTATGACATATGAATGGGGATACAGTGGCGGGCCGCCAATGGCCGTATCACCAATCGGTCCTGTTCGTGACGTGTTAACATTTGCCTCAAGCGTAATGCCCGCGTCAAAAATTGTGATGGGGCAAAATCTATACGGATATGACTGGACTCTTCCATTTCAGCCTGGCAATCCGCCCGCCCGTGCAATCAGCCCGCAGGAAGCGATCCGTCTTGCTGTTCGTTACAATGCGTCCATCCGCTATGATCGTGTAGCTCAAGCACCGTACATTGACTACACAGATGAAAACGGACGTCTTCATAAAGTGTGGTTTGAAGATGCCCGTTCAATTGATGCAAAGTTTTCACTATTAAAAGAATTGAAACTGCGCGGAATGGCCTACTGGAAAATCGGTCTGTCCTTTCCACAAAATTGGCTGCTGTTGTCCGACCGATTTACCGTTATTAAAAAGTAAAAAGAACGTCCATCTGGACTATTCCAGATGGACGTTCGTATCTCTAATTATATACTTGTATTAGTAATGGAGGAGGGAAGGGGATTCGAACCCCTGCGGGATTTGACTCCCCTGTCGGTTTTCAAGACCGATCCCTTCAGCCGGACTTGGGTATCCCTCCGTATCGACAAGATTTAATTTATCATAAAACAAATAAACCCGTCAATACATTTCCTAAATCTTTTTATAGATTTTTAAGAATGTCGTTTCGCCTTTTCCTTAACTGTGTTCAAGACACGGTCAAGTCGTTCATCTGCTTCTGACGAGATCAAGTATTGATTATTCTCTGTATACTCAATTTGTGTATCAAGCACATATGCGCCGCTTAATATATCCGTTGCACCAAGCGCCGACAACACCGGTTTCAATGCATAATCAATGACGAGCAAGTGACCAAATGAGCCGCCTAGAACGAGTGGCAAAACGGTTTTGCCTTCCAGCCCTTTTTGCGGAAGCAAATCGAGATATGTTTTTAAAATACCAGTGTAGGCTGCTTTGTAAACAGGTGTTAGTACTACCACAACTTGTGCAGATTCCACTTTTGCATTCGCTTCAATTATCGCTTCACTTTTGAAATTTGCTTTAATTAAATCATCCGCTGGTAACTCATGTACGTAAATCGTGTCTGATGAAAAGCCTTCCTTTCCGAAAAAATGTTCCACTTTATCAAGAATTCCTTTTAATCTGGATTGGTTACTGTTTCCTCCATAGATAATGACTGCTTTCGTCATAATTCCCACCCTTTCTTCTCCATTAAATTTGATCAAAAAAAGCACACACCATTAAAAGAAACAGTGTGTACTTTCAGTTGTCTGATCAGTAACGTTACAGTATATACTTTTTTTGTAACCGGTATACTCTATACCCGATTATTTCTATAAATATTATCATATATATTCTTTTATCTTTCGTCAACCTTTTTTAAAGATTGGATAGGCAAAACAGGCTATCCGAAGAATAATTATTTTTTTGTAATGCGCTCTTTACCACCCATATATGGACGAAGCACTTCTGGAATGATAACACTGCCATCTTCCTGCTGATAATTTTCAATAATCGCGGCGAACGTACGGCCAATCGCAAGACCAGAGCCATTTAACGTATGCACATGTTCCGGTTTGCCTGTTTTTTCGCGACGGAATCGAATATTCGCACGACGCGCTTGGAACCCTTCAAAGTTTGAACAAGAAGAAATTTCACGGTACGTATTATAGCTTGGAAGCCATACTTCGATATCATATTTTTTCGCTGCTGTAAAACCGAGATCCGCTGAACACATGTTTAGCACACGGTATGGAAGCCCAAGCAATTGAAGTACTTTTTCCGCGTGGCCTGTTAATTTTTCCAGCTCCGCATAAGAATCTTCTGGTTTTACAAAACGTACCATTTCAACTTTATTAAACTGATGCTGGCGAATTAATCCGCGTGTGTCCCGTCCTGCAGATCCTGCTTCAGAGCGGAAATTTGCACTATATGCGGCATAACTAATTGGCAGATCGTCTGCATTTAAAATTTCGTCGCGGTGATAGTTCGTCACCGGCACTTCTGCTGTCGGAATTAAGAAATAATCTTCCGTTTCAACTCGGAACGCATCTTCTTCAAATTTCGGCAGCTGTCCTGTACCTGTCATGCTTGCCCGATTGACCATGTAAGGAGGCATCATTTCTGTGTAACCATGCTCTTCTGTATGCAAGTCAAGCATAAAACTAATCAATGCGCGTTCAAGCTTTGAACCTGCCCCTTTGTAAAATGTGAAGCGGCTTCCTGTCACTTTGCCCGCGCGTTCAAAATCTAAAATATCAAGATCTGTCGCGACATCCCAGTGCGGTTTCGCTTCAAAATTAAACTCACGGATATCTCCATGGCGGCGTACTTCGACATTATCATCTTCTGATTCACCAGCTGGTACACTTTCGTGCGGAATATTCGGCATGTTGAGAAGAAGGCTCTCAAGCTTTTCTTCCGTTTCTCGAAGCTCTGTATCAAATGCTTTAATTTTTTCGCCAACTTCACGCATTTCGACGATCAATGAATCCGCATCCTGTTTTTCTCTTTTTAAGCGGGCGACTTCCTGTGATACACTGTTTCGCTTGCTTTTTAATTCTTCCGTCTGTCCGAGCAGATCCCGTCGTCTTTGATCCAGCGCTTCAAAGTCTTCAAACGCACTCATATCTTCGCCTCTAAATTTTAATCGTTCCTTCACTTCTACAAAATTCGAACGCAAATACTTCATATCCAGCATATACAATTCCTCCTTTTAAAAATAAAAAAACTCCCGCCCCTAATAAAAGGGACGGAAGTTTATATTCCGCGTTACCACCCAGATTGAAAGCACACTGCTTTCCTCTCAACTTCGTTTTAACGGCCTGCGCCGGAAAATGCCTACTCTTATTAAGTTCAGCACTCCGCTCCAGAATGGATTCACATGTTTTTCACACCGGTTTGCACCATCCACCGGCTCTCTTTTAGAAAAAAAGCATGCTACTCGTTTCCTTCATCGCGTTTCACTATTCAATTCATGTCTAATTTACACTATTTTTCACGAATTCGCAAGTGACGCTTTTGACGCTTTTGCCATGTCAATAAAGTAACGGGCAATCCGATGATCTTCTGTCAGTTCAGGATGAAATGAACAACCGAGATAATGGCGATCTCGCGCTGCGACGATTCGGCCATCGCACTCCGCCAATACTTCTGTCCCAACACCTACTGATACGATATGAGGGGCACGAATGAAAACTGCATTGTAATCATCCGCTATATCTTTAATAAACAACTCTGCTTCAAAGCTTTCTTTTTGACGACCGAACGAATTGCGTTCTACCGTAATATTCATTAACCCTAAATGTGGCTGATCGTAGCCTACGATGTCGCTTGCAAGCAAAATAAGTCCCGCACATGTACCAAACATCGGCCGGCCAGATTCTCCAAACGAGCGTAGTGGCTCCATAAATCCGTACCGGTCAATCAAGCGGCGCATTGTCGTGCTTTCACCGCCTGGCAAAATCAATCCATCCAGCTCATCAAGCTGTTCCGGCCATTTGACCACAACCGCTTCCGCTCCGTTTTCTTCAATAGAGCGAACGTGTTCACGAACAGCACCCTGCAGTCCTAAAACACCAATTTTCATCATTACCAGCCGCGCTCCTGCATGCGTTGTTCTGGCGCGATTTTAGATATTTCGATTCCTTTCATCGGCTCACCAAGTTCTTTCGATAGTTCTGCAATTAATTTGTAATCCTGGTAATGAGTTGTCGCTTCCACAATCGCACGCGCAAATTTTGCTGGGTTGTCTGATTTGAAAATACCAGAGCCAACAAACACGCCGTCTGCACCAAGCTCCATCATCAACGCCGCATCAGCCGGTGTTGCAATTCCGCCTGCCGCGAAGTTTACGACTGGAAGCTTGCCTTCTTTTTTAATTTGCAAAAGCACTTCAAATGGTGCACCGAGTAATTTCGCTTCTGTCATAATTTCATCATCGTTCATATGAACAAGCTTGCGTACTTGCGCATTCACTTTGCGCATATGACGAACTGCTTCAACAATATTTCCTGTACCAGGCTCACCCTTCGTCCGAAGCATTGAAGCACCTTCACCAATACGGCGTGCTGCTTCACCAAGATCGCGGCATCCACAAACGAATGGTACTGTGTATTCACTTTTCAACAAATGATATTCTTCATCCGCTGGAGTTAATACTTCACTTTCGTCTAAGTAATCAACACCCATCGCCTCAAGTACACGTGCTTCGACAATATGACCGATACGTGCTTTCGCCATAACTGGAATGGTCACAGCGTTCATCACTTCTTCTACAATGCGCGGATCTGCCATGCGGGCAACGCCGCCTGCTGCACGAATATCAGAAGGTACGCGCTCAAGTGCCATAACGGCTACTGCGCCTGCTTCTTCCGCAATTTTCGCCTGTTCTGCATTGACAACGTCCATAATAACGCCGCCTTTTTGCATTTCAGCCATTCCCCGTTTAACGCGATCTGTTCCAGTGTTCATTGATAATTCCTCCTAGTGTTAACGAAAAAATATGATTTTTTATAAATTTCATAAATCATACTAAACACGAAAAATCACCTTCTGTCAATAGCAGAAGGTGATTTTTATTAAAACCAACCAGTTACTTTATCAACGATCCAGTTCCATCCACTGGCAATCCCGCCGCCAATCGCACGCATTGAAAGAGTAAACCAGTTAGCCTTTTCTACTTTTTCAACTGTCTCTAATTGTGCCTGACCGGCTGCTTTTAAAAATGAAACTGCTTTTCCTTGATCATCTTTCACTACAACAGAACCAACCACTTTTCCCTTTTTAACAGGTGCTGTCAGCTTTCCATTTTCATCTAAATCCGAACTATTTAGCACTACATTTACTTTATATTTCGTTTTTGAACCTTTTTGCGCCCAAACTGCAATATCTGACTTCGTTTGAATCGTTACTTCTTTCTCTTTTCCTTTTTGAACGGGCAATGTTTCATTACCTTTTACTTGATTTCCAGCTGCTACAATCTCTTTTCGTTCAAACTGACCAAATCCGTAATCAAGTAATTTCTTCATTTCCACGAAGCGGGCATTGTACGTTCCTTCCCCATTAGCACTTGTCGCATCCATGACAACCGCGATCAGCTTTTGGCCATTTCGCTCAGCTGTACCTGTAAAACAGTAGCCGGCAAAATCAGTCGTGCCTGTTTTCAAACCTGTCATGCCCTCATACTCAAAAACAAGTGATGGGAGCATCCAGTTCCAATTTTCCATCGCAATCTCGTCGTCCGTGCCTTCACGGAATTTCTTTTTTGGTATGCCTGCTGTTTCTAGCACTTCCGGATAATCTTTCATTAAACGATAGGCAAGTGTTGCGACATCGCGGCCAGACATCATATTTTCATCCGTTTCTCCGCCTGTTGAATGATGACCTTTTAAATCTTTATTGTTCAAGCCAGTCGCATTCACAAATTTATATTGTTCTAAACCGAGTTCTTTCGCTTTTTCATTCATCTTTTTGACAAACTCTGCTTCAGATCCGGCAATTTTTTCAGCGATTGCAATTGTTGCGGCATTCGCAGAATAAATCGTCATTGCCTCATACAATTCTTGCATGTTATATGTTTCATCTGCACGCAGCGGCACATTTGAAAGACTGCGATCTTGCGAAACGGTATATACATAATCAGATACTTGATATGTATCGTCAAAGCCGATTTTTCCTTCTTTTACTGCTTCAAGGAGCAAATACTCGGTCATCATTTTCGACATACTTGCTACACCAAGAAGCTTATTTCCATTCTTTTCGTATAAAATCTGGCCGGTGTCCGCATCAATTAAAATGGCCGCTGAAGCGTTCACATCAAAAGCCGCATTTACTTTCATTCCACTTGGCGTTAACAAACTAATTAACAACATTGCGCTCAAAAAAGCAGCGCCAATCCGATACCCATTTCTCTTTTTCACACCAAAAACCCCTCCATCTGTTATGTCACACTTTCGTTATTGTACCATACATTTTCAATGGAAAAACAGACGCGAAACGACCTAGATGTCTTATAATAAAGCGTGGAGGTGTACAAGATGAAAACATTTGTAAGAAAAGCTGTACCAGGAGACGCTTCTTTCTCTGTACCGCTCATTTTAGAGGCAATCGGAGACATTGCATACCGACTGACCGGAGAGACAAATAAGCAGGCGGCTGAGACCGCGTTAATGAAACTATTTATACGCAGTGACAACCGCCATTCATATCGTTACACATATATCGCAGAACAAAGTGGAACTCCAGCGGGTATTCTCGTCCTATATTTTGGAACAGATGCGATTGAGTTGGATTTAAACTTATCTAGCTGGTTGAACGAAAAGAAAGGGATCAGAATTACTCTCGATAGGGAAGCTCATCTAGATGAATGGTATATCGATACAGTCTGCGTTCATCCTGATTTTCGAGGTTCTGGCATTGGCACGGCACTTCTTACATACGCAGAGTATATAGCGGCAGAGCATGGGGGTAGCAAACTTTCGCTGAATGTCGAAACGAAAAAGGAAGCCGCAATCCGCCTATATGAACGGAATGGCTTCTCTATTACGCAGCCATGGACTATTATCGGTGAGTCTTTTCATCACATGGTAAAATACCTATGACTATGAACAAAAAGACACCTGTCCGCTCGGGACAGGTGTCTTATCTTATACTGAATAGTTTGGTGCTTCTTTCGTAATTTGAACGTCATGTGGATGGCTTTCACGAAGACCGGCACCCGTCATGCGGATAAACTGGCCGTCTTCACGAAGTGCATCAATGTCTTTCGTTCCGCAGTAACCCATACCTGAACGAAGTCCACCTGTTAATTGATACAATGTATCTGAAAGCGGACCTTTGTAAGGGATACGGCCTTCAATACCTTCTGGGACGAATTTTTTCGCATCTTCCTGGAAATAACGATCTTTGGATCCTTTTTCCATCGCACTCACAGAACCCATACCACGATATACTTTAAAACGACGTCCCTGGAAGATTTCTGTTGCGCCTGGGCTTTCCGTCGTACCAGCAAGAAGACTTCCAAGCATAACAGCAGTTCCGCCTGCCGCGATTGCTTTAACGATGTCGCCGGAATACTTAATTCCTCCATCTGCAATGATGGCTTTTCCATATTTACGTGCTTCTGTTGCACAATCATATATCGCGGTAATTTGCGGTACACCGACCCCTGCTACCACACGTGTCGTACAAATGGAACCAGGACCAATTCCCACTTTCACAACGTCTACGCCTGCTTCAAACAGTGCACGCGTTGCTTCTCCAGTCGCTACATTACCAGCAATAATGTTCAATTCAGGGTAGGCGGAACGAATTCCTTTTACCGTTTCAATAACGCCTGTCGAATGACCATGCGCTGTATCCACCACAATGACGTCTACCTGTGACTTTACAAGCTGTTCAACACGTTTCATCGTATCGCCTGTTACACCAACAGCAGCACCCACAAGAAGGCGCCCCTGAGCGTCTTTAGCTGAATTAGGAAACTCGATAACTTTTTCAATGTCTTTAATCGTAATCAGGCCTTTTAATACACCCTGTTCGTTTATAAGTGGGAGCTTTTCAATTTTGTACTTTTGAAGAATTTGTTCTGCTTCTTGAAGTGTTGTACCAACAGGAGCCGTAACAAGATTTTCTTTTGTCATAACGTCTGTAATCAAAATTGAATAATCTTGAATAAAACGCAGGTCACGATTTGTTAAAATTCCAACAAGCTTTTGCTCTTCCTGACTATTCACAATTGGCACACCTGAAATACGGTATTTGCCCATTAAATGTTCAGCATCAAACACTTGATGTTCCGGTGTCAGAAAGAATGGATCACTAATAACGCCGCTTTCAGAACGCTTTACTTTATCTACCTGTTCCGCCTGCTGCTCAATACTCATGTTTTTGTGAATAATTCCAAGACCGCCTTGACGTGCCATTGAAATTGCCATGTCCCCTTCTGTTACTGTGTCCATACCAGCACTAATCATCGGGATATTCAATTTCAAACTTGGCGTAAGTTCCACCTTCAACGATACATCTTTAGGAAGCACCTCTGATTTAGCTGGTACAAGCAATACATCATCAAACGTTAACCCTTCTTTTTTAAACTTATCTTCCCACATATTTAAGCCTCCCTGACCGAAAAATATTATTAGTAGGTTATCAATTGAACGGGTATACTGTCAAGGTTCAAGCTATATGTTAGATTTTTCGGAATGTTCATACTTAAATCCGAACATTAAAAGTAAACGCTTTATCACTGCATTCATGAAACAAATTCCTTCTATAACAAATATCCCACAATAGCTTTTCACGATATTTTCTGTCCCCATTATAATGCCCTAAAGAAAAAATGCCAACAAAAAAGACAACTTAAATCATTAAGTTGTCTTAACGTGCCAGGCGGCGTCCTGCTCTCACAGGGGGAAACCCCCAACTACCAT
>NZ_LQWY01000059.1 GCF_001643235.1 Domibacillus aminovorans | reverse complement strand
AAAAGGTGTTTTGATCCCTGTCTCAAAAACGGGGGTCAGTCCCTAAGGAGTTTCGGCTTTTTCTTTTTTGTAAACAGTCCAACTTTGTTTTAAATTTATATAAGGTGCAGCTAGCTGTCATTCTATATTTGAAAATCTGGCTAGACTTTCTCTGTCCCCAATTACCACTAATAGATCTTCTTTATGAATAATTTGAGCTGGAGATGGGGACACGATAATATCCGTGCCGTTTACAATAGCAATGACGCTGATATTATATTTAGAACGGATATCAATTTCCTGCAGGCTTTTTCCAGCCATTCCTCGAGGGGGTTACTATTTCTGGTTCTGGTGCAAATATGGTATTCATTAAAAAAAGACGTATGAAACCTTATCAGAATCGCTAGTTAAGCTGATAAACCAAACAATTGATGGATGAACGTTATTTGATTTTGGACAGAGTTATCCCTTAGAAGGAGTTGCTTCTTTTTCAGCATATGCATCGCTTCCACTCCATAAATAATCTGTTTAGCCGTTCGGAAGGACTTCAATCCTAACATAGAACGAACTCGCTTCTTGATAAAACGATGATCCTGTTCTACGATATTGTTTAACTATTTCTTTTGTCTAAGTTGCATGCCTATCGGCATGCTTTTTGTTTCTTGTAAGGCTTTGATGGCTAGAGGATAAGCAGGGTTTTTATCCACTGTTATGACACGAGGTTTCGAAACATGAAAAGACCGCAAAGCTTTCTTGAAAAAGCGTTTTACAGCCTTGTAGTCTCTTGTTTTGCTTAGGTGAAAATCGATGGTGTTTCCTTTCGAATCGACAGCACGATACAGGTACATCCATTGACCTTTTACTTTGACATACGTTTCATCGACTCGCCAAGAGTCATTTGTTTGCTTGAGATGACGTCGTACTCGTTCATCTAATTCCGGTCCATATTGATGAACCCAACGCATAATCGTTGTATGAGCCATCGATAAGCCTCGTTCTTCCATCATCTCTATCACCTTACTGTTAACAAAATAATGTCAGGCTGATAATGTTTCCACTTGAATAAATGTTGCTTTTTCATACTGATCACGCACCTTTTTTAAAGTGTAATAGTATCAGTATGTCCAAGATTTAAAGATGATTTGCAACTGTCCCTAAGTTTTTGCACCAGAACCTTTTATTTTGTTACAGGAATAGCTTTATCAAAGTATTCTTCTAAAGTAATACTTTTTTGTGCAATTTCCTTAGATATTTCTAAACCAACATAACGTATGTGCCATGGTTCATATATATATCCTGTAATGTCTTCTTTTCCTTTCGGGAAACGGATGATAAATCCGTATTCAGGAGCATGTTCTTCAAGCCATTTTGCTTCCTGTGTATTAGCAAAACCTTCTTCAATTGCAAATTCTCCACTAATACCCGATACGTCTATAGAAAGTCCAGTTTGATGTTCACTATGACCCGGATGTGCACTGTATTTATTAGCCTCGTCTAATCCATCCTTATTAACATAGTTTTCGAATAGTATTCTTTGTCTTTCTTCGGAACGGTAACCAGAAACTCCTGCCAAATAGATTCCATCCAGCTTAGCAGCATCAAACATTCTTTTCAAAGCTTCGGCGGCTTCTTTCCTCATTTTGCGTTTATCTATCATTTCACTAAAAGTAAATGGAATATCTGGGTAAACTAAATCACTTGGAATATAATTTTCCGGCAATCTGTATGTTTTATTAACAAGTACAGTTATATCTTTTGGGTTGGCAACAACTTCAATAGCTTTCGGATCATTGTCATTTTCTTTGTTCATTGTATTAGTGGTTTGATCGGTATTTTCGACTTTAGTAGTTTGATGTAAAGATGATGATGTTTCATTCTGAATCTCCTTTTTATCATTACTGCATCCAGAACTTAACACAAGAATACAAGACAAAATAAATATGATATTTGCTGTTGGATTTTTAATTAAATTGTGCATTTTTTCTTCTCCTTGTTTTGTAATTTCATACAGAAAATATTTAAATATTGTTCAATGCCATAATAATAGCAGTAAAACGTATCAAAAATGCGTATATTTTGTTTCTGACTATTAAATAAAATGTCCCTCGTTGTCACTAAACTTCTCTCTATTTCTTGTTGAACGAGCTTGATAAACGATTCATCATGCCCTTGATCTGCTTTACCTAATGCTGAATAATAGTCACTTCGTTCTTCTTGACGAATAATCGCTGGAGGATATCCTGCTTTCATTAAAATAAAGTTCATACACAACCGGCAAGTAATGACCTCTCCATCTGGCGTTAGCACATGATTATCCTGCTTTTTATATACACCAGGCTGAATGAACTGGCTGCCAGCCCATGCTTTTACACCTTCAAATAGTATCGCGTGAAATTCTTTAATAAGCCCTTCCGATAAATCACGATAACGAATTGCGTCTTGCAAGAAGTAAACAGCTTCTGAGTGGTTCATCACTTCAAGATATTCTCGTAGCGTAAGCGTATTTCCTTCTATCGCATTCGTATGGTATGCCCATTCTTCTCGGAACTTCTGTGCAATTGTCTTCATTAAGTTTGGAGATATAGGCCGTAACGCATTAATATCGTCTTTTAGTTTTGTCAATTCTTCAAGTATCATTGGATCTCCACCACCTTTTTTTCTATCATCATTTCCACCAAATCACGAAAGCTCAAGTTGTACCGTAGGTACCATCTTAGTGCTTTAGTATTGTTAATATCAAGATTTTTGTTCTTAAACAAGCAATTACAAAAAGCGAATCTATTAGTGAAATGGGCAACTATACAGTTTTTGTGGAGTTTAGCATCGTATTAGCCGAGTAAAACAAGAAAGACTACAATGTTAATTAAGAGGAAATATCTACAGCGTTAGCATCATAAAAAAGAAGAACTCTTAGACTGTCGACAGACTACTTTTTCAAATTTTTGATTAGACGTAGTTTGTCTTTTTTTCGTCCAGAATTTAATTTAGTCTCTTTTAGGTGCTACAGATTCTTTTTAAAGGGATAGGCGTCTTATTTCTACATAATCCCACGTATATATAAACATCGGTTTATTCCAACTTAGGGAGGAAGAAAAGATGAAATACTTTATACTCTTTTGGCTGGCGTTACTTATAGGGGTTGTTCTGTTTAACTTGTACAGTGACAAGGAAGTAGCCGAAAATAATAAAGCCGGGGCAGCAGCCGTCAATAGTGACAACTATAGTACTGAGGAGGGAGGGGGGACACCTGATTTCAAGGTTCAGACGATGGATGGAAAAGAAGTAAAACTATCTGACTATAAAGGAAAAAAAGTGTTTTTAAACTTTTGGACAACATGGTGTCCGCCTTGTAAAGAGGAAATGCCGAACATGCAGACTTTTTATCGTAAGAAACCAGCCAATGTAGAGATTCTTGCGGTGAATATCGAGGAAAGCAACGAAAGAGTAAATGAGTTTGCGAAAGAATATCAATTAACGTTCCCCATTTTATTGGACAAAGATGGTGACGTTTCAAAAACATATGATGTGTATACTATACCGACAACATTCGTGTTGAACGAGGAAGGTATTATTCATCAAAAAATTATCGGACCAATGGATGAAAATATGATGAATGGTTTGATTAAAGAGTAGTTGGCTATCTTAACTAATTAAGGGCAGGGGACTGCTGAATCACTGTATTCCCAGTACCTCCTGATACAATATCCACAGAAATTAGCTGCTATTTCATCAGCTCTTTTTTCTGCAAACCGATTAAATTTGGTACTTCCACAATATCGGGATTCGTCCATACTTTCTCTTTCTCAATTTGTTTATCTTACTGTTTCATATTAAGAAGTGGGAGGATATCTGATAACATTCGCCCGACGATCGGCGCGGCGAATGTGCCGCCAAATTGAACTGTCCCTTTTGGATTATCAATAGCTGTGTAAATGACAACCTGCGGATCGTTTGATGGAGCTGTTCCGATAATGGAAACAAGCCGAAGAAATTGATATGGTGCTCTTAGATGCTGTTTCCTTTCAATTAGCTACTTTTTATTTTTAACAACATTGTTTCAATTTCTTTATGATCAAGATTTTCACCGATAAAAACTAGCGTTTGGGGATAGCTATTATTAATTTTGCAACGCTCAAATATTGAGAAACCGTAAGAATAATTAAAAAGAAAAATACCGGGAGATTCTATAAGTTTAATAAAGCCTTTTGCTCTATACAATTGTCCTGAATATGTATTTAACCATTTCTCAAATTCAATACGGTGAATTGGACTGTTTAAAGGGAAGGCAAGAGTCTCTAAATGTAAATGAGCATGTTCATTTACATTTAGTTCTTTAGGGCGATTTTCTATTGTACTTACTGTACTTAATGATACTATATTCGGGTCAATTTCTGCATGAGTAGAAGGAATAATGTGTCCATTTGGATTAACCTGTCTTATACTGTTGATTAACGAATCAAGTTCTCCTTCCTCAATAGTATCTATTTTGTTTAAAATTATTATATTGGCATACTTTATTTGTTCCTTTAGGAGCTTTTTTAATCTAATACTCATTTTCCCATCTCGCCATTGTTTAGCATTTACTAAAGTAATAATGCCCTTTATTTCTAAATTATGAATTATTAATGGATGGGTACAAGCATCTACGACTTCGATTAAATGAGCCGCACCGGTTGACTCAATATATATGGCGTCAAGTTCATATTCTTCTATTAACGTTTTTAGCTGTAAACTCAATTCTCCTTGCAAATTACAGCAAATGCAACCGTTTAATAATTCTTTTAAAGGAACTTCATTTGAAATTACTTTAGAATCTATACTTACCTGGCCCATTTCATTCATAATAACCCCAATTTGTCTTCCTTGCTGCTTTTCAAAATCCAATAATTTTGCCAGTAATGTACTTTTACCACTTCCTAAAAAACCACTAAGAATAAAAATTTCAATTTTATTAGTTTTCAAGTAAATTCTGCTCCTTATAGTCATAAATTTTCTGCTAAATCTATTAATAAACGAAACCGTTATGATTTGAGTTTTTGATATTAAAGTATACTTAATGTTCAAAACTTCCGAAATGTTGACGTTAGCCCTTAAAGACAAGATGGACAAAGCCCATAAACTTCAAACTTATGGTTGTATATGAAGTAATCATCAAGGGATGTGTCCATTATTTCCATTGGACATAGGTTTAGGCCAGTCGTTATTCTACATTCTGTACAAATGAACTTGTATTCATGAGTATTAATTTCATTTTTTAAAAGGAATAGGTTCTCTCCATTATAAGAAGTAAGCTCTATAATACCGATGTCCTTAAACAAATATAGATTTCGATACACAGTATCGAGGCTAATATTACACATATCATTTTGAAGATGACTCATTACGGATTTGGCTGAGACAAACCTATTTTTTTGCCCTATAAAGTAAGATAAAATCTTTAATCGTTGAGGGGTGCGTTTGTAACCATTTTCTTTTAACTGATTTAGATATAATTCTAAATTCATGATATTCTTCTCCTTTCAATTATCATGGATTTTAATGGGAATAAAAAACGTTCTATTAAAGTCTATTAGATTATCATGTTTTAAATAGAGATTTAATAGCACATACTCATTAACCAATCATAACAAGCTAATTTCCGTGTAGAATTAACTTGTTATGATTAGTTCTCATCTATAGGAAGCCACTTCCATATAAAATCTTCCTTTGCTATATGTCCTAATCCTGGAAATGGATAATGACATACAAATAATAGTGCTGATTTATCTGGTGCATCTTGTAAGAACCTTTTTCGGGTTTCTAGGCCTTGTTTCGGTGACATCTCCGCACGAATATGTGAAGGCAAATGCTGCAAAGTTATTGGATCATTCAATATATCTGAGGCTACTAATAAATATTTCTCTTCCGAACTTATTGAAAGGGAGAGGTGACCTACTGTATGGCCAGGTGTATGAACGAGATGGATACCTGGAACAATCTCTGTATCTGATGTGATTAAGATCATGTGATCCTTTAAAGGCATCAATTTTTTATATTCCATTGAATTCGGATTGCTTACCCATGAATCCCATTCATCTTTTCGCATGACATATTCCGCATTTGGGAAAGTCGGAATGCCCTTATTCGAAAGGCCGCCAATATGGTCCATATGTCCATGTGTAATAATGACAGTATGGATATCCTCTGGATATATCCCTTGGGTTTCTAAATGGTTAAGCAGTTTGCCTGCTGTTGGTAGATAAGGTTCTCCAAATCCGGCGTCCACTAAGATATACTTATCTCCTGTATCTATAAGCAAAAAATTAAGTGGGGCATCAAAATTGGATGGAATCCGATGAATAATATCTTCTGGAGTATCTGCAAAAAAGAAGTCTTTGGAAACAGGGAAGACACCATCCATTATGGACATTAGCCGGAATGTTCCTAATTGAAAAGAATGTATTTCAGAAGCCATAAATCCTCCTTTTAAAACTACCAATTACTTATAAAAAGTTCATGGTACTGAAAAATTTAAAGAATAGTGTATTCTTTCTCGTCTTTTAAAACTTTATCTAATGCTTGCCAAGTCATTAATGCACAATTAGGTCTTGCTTTTAACTTGTGGACTCCTTGTAACGATAAACTATCCCCTAAGTCTAGCTTATCTGTTACCTTTCCTTGGCGAATTAAATCCTCAAAAGCTTTTCTAAGGGATGCAATCTCTTGTAGTGACTTGTTTTCGATAAGTTCTGTCATCATAGATGCAGACGCCATACTAATGCTGCAACCTTCACCAAGGAAGGCTGCTTTCTTAACTCGGTCTTGTTCAAGCTCTAGAAATAAAGTCATGATATCGCCGCAAGTAGGATTTTTATAATGTACTTTTCGTACATTTTCTCCTTTTAATTCTTCAAAATTTCTCTTTTGTCTATAATGATCCATGATAACTTGTCGATACAGGTTATCAAGCATAGTAATGAATGTCCCCTTTCACGGAAATTGTATAGTTCAACTAAAGTACCTCATAATAAGTATTAAATATGAATCTCTAATTAGCTTCCTTCTCTTGTCCATTGAAAACTTGCGTAAACAATAGTTAGTTTGCTATGCAATTTTTAAATTGTTGCTCTAACTCTTCTTTATTTAAGTCCTTCCCAATAAAAACAAGTTCACTTAGTCTTGTTTCGTTTTTTTGCCACTTCCGATCCGGATTTCCTGAAAACAACATATGAAGCCCTTGGAATACGATTCGCTGTTCCATCCCTTTAATATGAAGAATCCCTTTATAACGTAATAAATCTTCCCCTTTTTCCTGGACAAGGTAACTCATCCAATGATCTACCTTGTCTAAGTCAAGAGGTTTCTCTTCACGAAAAGCTATAGAGGACACCTTATCATCATGATGGTGATGGTGATGATCTTCTAAAAAATGAGGGTCAATTTCAAGCTTGCGATTCACATCAAACGTATTAATTCCTAAAATATCTCTTAAACTTATATTGCAATTTTGAGCATGTATTCTGTTAGCTGTGGGATTCATATTGATAATTCTTTGTTCTAACGTCCTCAGATCGCTATCGGATACTAAATCTGTTTTATTAAGGATGATCACATCAGCGAAAGCAATTTGCTCTTGAGCTTCATCATGACCATCGAGATGCCTAGTGACATGCTTGCTGTCTACTACAGTGATAATACTGTCTACTTCAAATTTTTCTGAAAGTAACTCATCCATAAAAAAGCTCTGGGCAACAGGTGCTGGATCAGCTAGACCCGTTGTTTCAATCAAAACTCGATCAAATTTCACTTTACCTTGCTCCATTGAAAACACAAGCGTTCGCAGAATGCGAATTAAATCCCCTCGAACCGTACAACAGATGCAGCCATTGTTCATTTCCAAGATTTCCTCATCAGCATCAACCACCAGCTGATTATCTATCCCAACTTCTCCATACTCATTAACAATAACGGCGACCTTTTGATTGTGCTTTTCTGTGAGGATGCGGTTTAAAAGTGTGGTTTTCCCAGCGCCTAAATATCCAGTCAGAATGGTGACAGGGATTTTGTTTGGTTTGATTAATGTCATTGTATTCATCTCCATTTACAATATTTTTGATACTTTGCTTACTTTTTCTTTGTCTTTAGAAACCCCAGTAACAACTCCAGGTGAACGTTCGAAACCTTGGCCAACAAACGAATGGCTTGCTTTCTCTTTATAATCTTCATTGGCAAGGAGCGAATTAAGAAAGAGGGGAGCATCCTCAGGTTGTAAATCCTTATACCAGGTGCCCTTTGGATAGTTGATGACAACACACTTATCATGGCATCTTCCATTACACCATGTACGCGTTGTGTGGATGGTGTCGTCCATCTCTCGCTCTGATATTTCTTTCCGAATGGCTTGCGTTAGTTCTTCCGCTCCGGCTTCATTGCAGCTGCTTCCGTTACAAATAAGAACATGATGCTTCGTATTACTTAAATACCATGTTGTCATATGTGTTTCTCTCCAAATAAATAAGAATTATTACGATTTAATGGCGATAATTGATTCACTTTAGACCTCTCAAACGATTGAAATTCCCTTTTATTACTATAGTACTGAGCAATCAATCTTTAGCAGAGGTAAAATCCCGATAGATGAATGTTTACCAACTGATTACTGGAAGTTGACCTTTATACGCTAACTCTCGAAAGACAAATTTAAACATCTTAGACTTTCTTAAATTTTTTAGATCTTTCTGTAACCTTACTACGACTCTGCAAGCAGGTAGGGGATAAACCTCTCAATAATTTTCTCAATATTCCAGATTAGCATTTCTCTTTTAGTTCCTTTTGCTCCTTCGCCTATAATTATCAAGAGGTTCATCCTGTCTGTCTTCGTAGTAAAAGGGCATCAAACCGCTTATATCTAATCCTCTGACTAAAAACAAAACAAGTCGAATCATTATAACAACACTAAATTACAAAAAGATAAAGCGATGTTTTCTGACTGTTTCTTCCTCTTTTTTTCGCTATAATCTTGGTGCAGTCAATCCACTTTGCTTTTTTTATTTTCAGCTGAAGCTTTTCATCAATTTCTTTTTCGATTTCTTTCATCAGCTTGATGGTTTCTCCATGTGACCGGTTAAAATGTTTAGCTGCCTGCTCATGCGGGGCGTGCTTCACAAGCAATGACAAAAAGTGATCCGATGTTTCTGCTTGTTGAGCCAGTTCATCTTCTAAATGGACGATAAACTGATAAAGCTGCCGCCGTTCTACGGATAAAGAAGCCACAATTTCTCTTGTCAATATTTCTAATAAATGTTCGTTCATTTCTTATCCCTCCGAATAAATCTCTAAAGAAACTAGCTTATAGTGACAGGATCTCATGGTCACTATAAGCACATTCCCCGCGTTTCATGTCTTTTTATAGACCTATTCAGCCATTACCAGCTAGATTTTTTCACACCTGGAAGTTGTCCTTTATGGGCAAATTCCCTAAAAGCAATACGGGACATTTTAAATTTACGCAAGTAGCCACGTGGTCTGCCGGTTACCTCGCAGCGGTTTTTAAGACGAGTAGGGGAAGAATCCCTCGGAAGTTTTTTAAGCGCTTCATAATCTCCTTTTTCTTTTAGTTCCTTTCTCAGATCGGCATATTTCGCCACAAGCTCTTGCCGTTTTTTTTCTTTTACTACTTTTGATTTTTTAGCCAATCGTATTCGCTCCTTTTAATAATCGTAATCATTACGTTTTGTGAGTTATTAAACCATACTTTTTTTCTTTTGACAATAAAAAGTATGAAAGGAGGCTTCCTTTATTAAAAACCGGCTTCTAGCAGATTTTATCGAAAGAGAGAGTTTCACAAAGAATGAATAGTCTCATCAAATACAACTGTTTCGTTCATTCCTGTGAGTGAAATTCTCGGGTGAATCATGTTTTGGATCTTTGTTATTGAGAACAGACGTTATGTTAATTATGCTTAAATTTCATAAAGTCTTTTCGACTCAAATAAAACAAACTTTATGGGTTAGCCGATTTTAAAATTCAAAAAACTCTTGCAAATAGGAATAATTACGTTTTATTATTAGTAAATGAATTTAAAAGGAGTATACTACATGGAAAATTTCAAAATTCCCCCAAAAAATGAAAGATTAAAGCTGTTCGGTTCCATAGAACCTGGAATAAAAACAAAGCCAAGTGAAAAAGAAAAGATGCCTGATTTACAAAATGTAAGAGAGGATTTCTTGTTTGAAATTGATGCTGTTGGTATTACAAACGTTAAAATGCCCGTTTCCATTACTTCAGCGTTAAATCCACTAACACAAACGACAATCGCTTCTTTTACCCTGACGTCTACGATTCCGCGTGATGTAAAGGGAACAAATATGAGCCGTTTTACTGAACAATTGGAGCTATATCGCAGACAAGGTTTCACTTTAGACTTTTCACAACTTTCCGATTTTGTAAAAGAATTAGCAGAGCGTTTAGGCCAAAGAGATGCAAGTCTTGAAGTAAAGTTCCCTTGGTTTTACGAACAGACAGCACCAGCCTCTTCTCTAGCGGGTTTGAACCATGCGGACGCCAAAATGTCGGTATCTTATCAGCATGGAAAGATAGCAGAAAGAATGGTTGAATTAACCTGTGCTGTAACGACTTTATGCCCTTGTTCCAAAGAAATTAGTGAATACAGTGCGCATAACCAACGGGGTTATATTAAAATGACGGCATTGTTACTGGATGAGTATAAAGAATCTATTGATTGGAAGGCTGTGCTTTTAGATGCTGCTCAGTCAAATGCCAGCGCCTTGATTTATCCAATTTTAAAACGGCCCGATGAAAAAATAGTGACTGAAAAAGCATATGAAAATCCTCGCTTTGTCGAAGATATGGTCCGTCTTGTGGCTGCTGATTTATACGAAATACCATTTATTCAATCTTTTACAGTAGAATGCCGCAATGAAGAATCCATTCATCTACATGATGCTTATGCCTCTGTAACGTTCAACAAAAGGCATAAATAAGCTTTTACATATTTAAAGATTGCAGGTGGAAAGGAAAATTGAGAGAGAATGAAATCAGTAACAGAATCTTATTGAAATACATTTCACCATTAATGATTCATTATTTATTTGCAGTGCTATCATTCAACAATTGATGTCCTTGGTCATTTTCGGAAAAAATGAGCATTTTCTTGCATTTTTGTAAATAAGAATAATTACGATTTAAAAAGGAGATTGGGCCTATGTATAAATGGATCATTGTTGGCGGAGGCATCCAAGGGATCACCATGGCTTCATTCTTGCGGAAACAGCAAAAAGCCTCTATTGACGAGGTTGCTATTGTTGATCCTCACGCAGAACCATTAGAAAACTGGAAACGGTGCACAAATCTTATTTCCATGCCTTATTTACGTTCGCCGGTCGTTCATCATCTTGACGTTCATCCGCTTAGTTTGCAAGCCTTTGTGAAAAACAATGCAACGGATGAATCTGCTGCTTTTTACGGAAGGTTCAAGCGTCCGGCTCTCTCCATGTTTAATGAGCATTGTGATCACCTGGTTGACGATTTACAGTTAAAAAAAGGATGGGTGCAAGGACGCGTTCGAACTGCCGAGCGAATTGAAAACAAATGGCATGTCGAACTGCAAGATGGAAAAGAGCTAATAGGGGAGAATCTGGTACTGGCTATTGGCATTAGCGAACAGCCAACTTGGCCCGACTGGGCAAAGTTATTAAAGAAAGAAGCACATGCTTCTGTACACCATATTTTTGAGGCTAATCTTCCAAAACTTGAAGAGATGGCACGTCCTTTTACGATTATCGGCGGCGGGATCACTTCCGTTCATTTAGCTTTAAAATTAACTGCTATGTTTCCAGGCGAAGTTACACTGCTAAAGCGGCACCCGTTTCGTCTGCATGATTTTGATAGCGATCCGGCTTGGCTTGGTCCTAAAAATCAGCTTTCTTTCGGCAAAATTGCCTGCTATCAAACACGCCGGGAGCAAATTAAACAAGTCCGCCACAAAGGGTCCTTGCCTCGTGACTTGTATATAAAACTACGGCGCAGTGTTCGGCAAGATGAGCTGCTGATAATGGATGGACAGGTTCAACAGGCTTTAGTAAAAAACGGTAGGCTTCAGCTAGAGGATGAGCAAGGCCGTCTGATTCACCAAACAGGCACGGTTTTATTAGCAACAGGCTTTCGGCCAGCTTTGCCAGGGAAACAGTGGCTGACGCCAATCGTTGAAAAACATGAGCTTCCATGCGCAGAATGCGGATATCCTATCGTTTCAAAATCACTGCAATGGGGACCAGGTCTATACGTAACCGGAGCTTTAGCAGAGCTTGAAATGGGACCGATCGCTCGTAATATTTCTGGAGCCCGTCAAGCAGCAGAACGGATTGTTAGCAGTTTATAACCAATTACTAATTCATTGCCTATATAGTTGGAATGAATGGATTTCTCCAAAGGCTGTCCATTTTCAATATGAAACGGGATAACATCTCGATAGTAAGAAAAAGAGCAATTTTATCATCAATAAATCGTAATAATTATGATTTGGAAAGAGGTTTAGTTTATGAAAAAAGTACCCGTAACAGTATTAAGTGGTTATTTAGGTTCTGGAAAGACCACCTTATTAAATCGCATTCTACAAAATCGTGAAGGATTAAAAATCGCCGTCATTGTCAATGACATGAGTGAGGTGAACATTGACGCGGCTTTACTTAAGCAAGGTGGGTTTACACGAACAGAAGAAAAGCTGATAGAAATGCAAAATGGGTGTATTTGCTGTACGCTGCGTGATGATTTGATGAAAGAAGTGGAGAAATTAGTGGACGAAGGCGATATTGACTACATTGTCATTGAATCATCAGGTATTAGTGAGCCAGTACCGGTTGCGCAAACTTTTACGTATATCGATGAAGAGTTAGGAATTGATTTGACCAAGAAAACCCGCCTCGATACTCTTGTGACCGTTGTGGACGGAAATCGTTTCTGGCAGGATTTTTCATCCGGTGAAAATTTAGTAGATCGAAAACAAGGAACAGATGAACAGGATACACGTGAAGTGGTGGATTTATTAATTGACCAAATTGAATTTGCCAATGTGATTATTTTGAACAAAGTTGATTTATTGGATGATGAAAGTGCCCAAGAATTAGAAGCCGTGTTACAAAAGTTAAATCCAGAAGCCAAAGTATTGAAAACAACATTTAGTGATGTAGGGCTGTCAAACATTATCAATACCAAACTATTTGATTTCGAAAAAATGAGTCAAGCAGCTGGCTGGATTAAAGAATTAAATGAAGAACACACACCGGAAACGGAAAGTTTGGGCATTTCCTCGTTCGTCTATCGTCGCCGCCGTCCTTTCCATCCAGAACGTTTCATGAGTTGGCTTGAAAATTGGCCGGTGGATGTCATCCGTGCAAAAGGCTTTTTCTGGCTGGCAAGCCGGAATGACATGACAGGTCTACTGTCTCAGGCAGGCACGTCCATTATGATTCAAGGGGCTGGTGAATGGATCGCCGCCTATCCTGAAGCTGAAAAACAAGCCATCTTACAAGAAGAGCCAGAATTACTTCAAAAATGGGATGAAACATTCGGAGACCGTATGATAGAGCTTGTATTTATTGGCTTAGACATGGATCAAGCTGAAATTGAGGCATCCCTTGAGTCTTGTTTACTTTCAGATGATGAAATGACGATGGACTGGACTACATTTTCTGATCCAATTCCAGCTTTCACCATCGCCTAACTACGAGCTAGGAAGACATGTTGAAGTATTTAAAGCATAATCATGACGGTCAAAATCATGCTTTTTATAGAAAGAGGAGAATAAAATGAAAAAATCAGCCCTATTTTTCACTGCTGTACTAGTAACAGCCTTGTTTTTATCAGGATGCGGCAGTACTAAAACAACAGAAAATACGAATAATCAAGTAGAAAAAGATCAACTCACCATTTATACAACGATTTTCCCTTTGGAAGACTTTGTAAAAAAAATTGGCGGTGACTCTGTCAAAGTAGAAAGTATTTATCCTCCTAACATCGATGCTCACACATTTGAGCCGTCACAAAAAACAATGGTTAATATCGCTAAATCAGACGGTTTTATCTACACCGGTGCTGGTCTGGAAGGGTTTGTTGATAATGCCATAGAAGCTTTGAAAAATGAAAACGTAAAATTAATTGAAGCAGCAGATGGGGTCACGTTTATTAAAGGCAGCAATGAACATGAAGACGAAGAAGGCCATGAAGATGAACATGTTGATAGTGAACATCCGGACGAACACGCCAGCGAAGAAAATCATGAAGATGAGCATGCTAACGAGGATGTTCATAATCATACAGCAGGTGAAGAAAACCACAATCATGGCGATCTAGATCCGCATATTTGGTTAGACCCAATCCGTGCCATTACAATGGCTGAAAATATTAAAAATGCATTAGTTGAGTTAAAACCAGAACAAAAAGAAGCGTTTGAGGGGAATTTTGAAGAATTAAAAAGCGAATTAGAACAACTTGATAAAGAATTCAATAACACCATTCAAAACGGAAAAACAAAGGAAATCATTGTATCACATGCGGCATACGGATATTGGAATGACCGCTATGGTTTAAAACAAATAAGCATTGCGGGTCTTTCTCCAACCGAAGAGCCCTCACAAAAGGAGCTACAAACTATTATTAAAGATGCCCGTGCAAAGAATGTAAAGTATGTTATTTTTGAGCAAAATGTTGCGTCTAAAATAACTAATGTTGTAAAAAATGAGATTAAAGCTGAGCCATTAACTCTGCATAATTTAGAGTCTATCACAAATCAAGAGGTTAAAAATCAGGAAGACTACGTAAGTTTAATGAAACAGAATATAGAAACGTTGAAAAAAGCATTAAATTAATTTAATTTATAAGGCCGTTGAATGAATCTTAACGGCCTTTAATTATTGAATTTAGAAGTAAGGATAACAAGGTGGCAGAAAATACAAAAAACTTTATGGGTATTTTTCAATACTTGGTTAGATTTGAATCAATAATTTAGACACAAAAAAGTTCAGTCCAAAGCTATTTTACTAAGTTAACCCTTGGATTTGAGTCAATAATTTGGACACAAAAAAGTTAAGTCTTAAGCCGGTCTTCTAATTTGATCCTCAATGGCTTGAGGTGTCTGATAGCCGATACTGCTATGAATTCTGTTTCGGTTATACCAGCCTTCTATAAACTGGAACATGGCCAGCTTTGCAGCTGGATAGTCTGCGTATTGTGTATGATAAACTTCTTCTTTCTTTAGTATGGCGTGAAACGATTCTATACAGGCATTGTCATAAGGACAGCCTTTCTGGCTGAAAGACTGCTTGATTCCATGTTTTTGGACATGTTGAGTAAACTCACTGCTGGTATATTGTGAGCCAAGATCGGTATGAAGAATTAAGCCCTTTCGGGGCTTTTGAGAAAAACAGGCATTTTGAAGTGCTTCGATCACCAATTCCGATGTCATAGAACGAGAAAAAGAATAGCCAACGATTTTTTTCGAGTGCAGATCCAATACAGAGGCCAGATAGCACCAGCTGTCTCTTATCGTAGGAATATACGTAATATCCGCCACCCACTTCTCATTGATTGTACAAGTAGAGAAGTCTCGCTTTAAAAGATTGTCCAGCTGCACAACCTTTTCCTTTGAGGGACAGGGACGGTATTTCTTCTTTGTAATCGAACGGATTCCTGCCTTTTTCATTAAGCGCTGGACACGCTTCAGGCTTAGAAAAAAACCGCTGTTTAATAAGGTTTTATGAATTTTCGGAGCGCCATAACGCGCCTTGCTTTCCAGGTGAATCCGTTGGATTTCCTCCGTGAGTTCCTGATTTTCCAGTTCACGCTTTGACGTCGCTTTTTCAAGGGAATCATAGTAGCTGCTTCTTGGCACGGCCAGTACTTCGCACATTTTCTGGACAGGGTATTGATCTTTATGTTCCTCGATAAAATCGTTGAGCTCTGCTTCGGTTACTTTTTCGCGAATATGGCCATAGCCTTTTTTAAGATTTCTACTTCCTGTTTTAACCGAAGGTTTTCTTTCTGAATCTCGGCTAACTCTTTTGGTGTCAGCGCCTCTTTCTCTGAACCAATAGGAGTAAAGTCTTTCACCCATTTATAAATCGTTACGTCTGATACGCCATATTCGCTGCTTAATTCTTTAACTGGGCTGCCGGAATGATAGAGGTCCACAATCGTTTTCTTAAAGTCATCGTTATATTTTTTGCCTGAAGGTTTACGTTCCAATTCGGACACATCCTCTCAAAAATAATTGTAAGGACTTAATTAAACTGTGTCCATGAAACTATACTAACTCCA
>NZ_LQWY01000058.1 GCF_001643235.1 Domibacillus aminovorans | reverse complement strand
TTGCCTTTTTCTCTAAATCGGAGATTTTAATTTTCATGGGAGTTTAAGTGTAATACTTCACGCTCTTTAGAGAAAAATATTCTCCACAAAAAACTTTATATTAATTAGAAATCGGTTGTTTTATTTATTTGTTTTACACAATCCTTGATAGTATCAATGACTACAGTAGGCTCTGATAATTGCGGGAAATGACCGCTTTTTTCAGCGACAATATGTTTGCTATTTCTTGACAACGAAAGTAATTCTAATTGATTATCTAGTCGTTTTTTTTGAACTTTCTCTGGCATCATTCGATTTTCTTGTCCACCTGTAATTACATATACAGGTATTTCGGGAAAAGAGTCTATTTGATGAATTTGGTTCACAGTTTCTTTCACAAAATTAACCTCATTGAATTGTTTATGGGAAGACAAGGAATCAAACATTTTGAACACCATATTAATTGCTTTTACTGGCTTACCTTGATATTCATTAAGGCTTAAATCTTTCGGATGGCTGGATTCTAGAAAGACAATTCCTTCTACTTCATTTGGGTAGAGTCGGGCATATAAATTTGCATATAGACCGCCTAACGAATGTCCAACTAATAAAAATGGAGGTACAAATCCCACTATTGTTAATGCTTCACGTAGAGTTCTAACAATTGTTATCCCATCTTGGGATTCTTTCGGTTTATCTTATAAACTATTTGTTTCACAATATTATCGTTGGGCTTTTATGATTCCTTGAACAGAATACTTGTTCAACTACAGAAGAATCAAAGATATTGAACTATTAAACGAAAATCCAACGACTTTATTGTAAATGTAACCACTCTATTTATAATTAAACATCTTTATTGTCATTGAACAACACAGCCCTTCTTCGATAGTCGATCGGAGAAGGGTTCTTTAGTTTCTTTTGATATCTTGCTGCATTATAAAACTGTATGTATTCGTGTATCGCTTGCTCAACCTCAGATGCATGGTTGAATGTCAAAAGGTGAAAGCATTCAGATTTTAAATGGCCAAAAAAGCTTTCGATACAGGCATTGTCGAGGCAGTTTCCCTTTCTAGACATACTTACTCTCATTTTGTACTTCACAAGAAGATGATGATAAGCACGGGAGGTATAGGTCACACCTTGATCACTATGGAGAAGAGTTCCCCTCACTTTCCGTTTTTAAATAGCTGCTTTCAGTGTGTCTCGTACAAGTTGAAAGTCATTGCACCGGCTTAATTTGTAAGACACCACTTCATTGTTATATACGTCATAAATAACCGACAAATAAAAACGCTGTTGATTAATGGGAAGATAGGTAACGTCCGTTAACATTTTTTCGTTGGGACGAGTGGCATGAAATTCTCGATTTAAATGATTCCCTGATACGACACACGCTTCTTTTTTAAAGCATCGATTCCCTCTTCTTTATAAGCTCTCATCACCTGAGTCGCATGCACATTAAACTGATCAGCTACAAGCCGATATCCTCCTAGTTCCCCCGATAAATAGAGTTCGACTGCTTGTAATTTAACCTCTGTAGAATATGTTTGTTTTTTGGCCATTTCAAAATCCCCTCCAAGTAAACAATACCGTTGCTTTCTTACAACTGTCTACTTAAGGAGGGCATATCAATTTCGTATGTTGCATAACTTGAATACAATCAATTTCATACAAATCGAGGTGAAACATGTATTTGTATCCTTTACATTATCTTGCATTAGGGGATTCCTTAACTGTTGGTGTAGGTGTTCCAACTTTTGACCCGGGATTTGTTGAACATTACGTATGTTTAAGTAAACAAACCTTAAAAAAGTGTATTCAATATAAGAAATATGCACGGTCGGGAGCAACAACCGGCGATGTTCTAAATATGCTCCACTCTCCAATCGTTACAGAATATGTAAAACATGCAGATGTCATTACTATAACTGCTGGAGGGAATGATCTATTAAATGCCGCTAAAATATTTATGCAAACTGGAAATGAAAAAATTATTTCTAATGTTCTTGAACAATCTCAGAATAACTATTCCAGCATAATGAAAAGAATTCATCACATGGATAAACAAAAAGATTTTATAATATGACTAACTAATTTGTATAATCCATTTCCAAATATCCCCACAAGTGAAGAGGGTATTAAAACATTCAATTCACTTATTGACAATTTCAGTCAGTATAAAAATGTAAAAGTAGCTGATATCTATAGTATATTTAAAGGAAATGAAAAAGCTTTATTAACAAGGGACGGAATCCATCCTAATAGTAGAGGATATTATCAAATGGCTTTAGCTTTTCATAAATTGGGATATTTTCCGCTGGCACGTTAAGGAACTTGGATCAGCATAGATCTATCGAGTTCCTTAGCTGCTTGTTAAGAAAGTCGGTTTTTAAATTTTTAAAACAATGGATAATTCAGTTCTGGTGCGAAAATAATTTGATAAAAATAGAACCTATATTACCTACTAACTTGCCCGTTATGATGCTATTCCGAACAACTGATGTATGAATTCAACTTCATTTTGGGCAGACTTCACCTCTTGGTGAACTTGCCTCTTTTTTATCATATGCATCGCTTCAATGCCATTCAATATATAAGTGGCTGTTTCATACGACTTGAATCCCAACGTAGAGCGCACACGTTTTTTAATGATACGGTGATCTTGTTCTACTATATTATTGAGATATCTTACTTGCCTTATTTGTATACCTTCAGGCATACGTTTCTCTTCTTTTAACTCTTGAATCGCTACAGGATAGGCTGGATTTTTGTCTACTGTTATGACACGGGGTTTAGAAACATGAAAAGACCGCAAAGCTTTCTTGAAGAAGCACTTTGCAGCCTGTTTGTCTCTTGCTTTACCGAGATAAAAATCAATCGTGTTTCCTTTGGAGTCCACTGCACGATACAGGTACATCCAATGCCCTTTTACTTTGATATACGTTTCGTCGACTCTCCAAGAGTTATTTGTTAGTCTGAGGTGATACCATACTCTATCATCTAACTCCGGACTATATTGATGAACCCAACGCATAATCGTTGTGTGGGCCATTGATAAGCCGCGTTCCTCCATCATCTCCACTATGTTACGAAATCTCAAATTGTACCGCAGGTACCATCTTACGGTTAACAAAATAATGTCCGGTTGATAATGTTTCCACTTGAATAAATGGTGCTTTCCCATACTGATCACGCACCTTTTTTAGAGTAATAGTATCAGTATGTGCGATACTTAAAGAGTATTTGCAACTGTCTTGAAGTTTTTGCACCAGAATCCAAATGACCCTGGCATCCAATACTTTAATAAGAATATGTAGATTTTCTTAATCTACTTATCTAACAGATACTTTTGTTGAATAACTGTCATAGAAAATGATCAAACTTTTTTATAAAAAGAAATCTTTTTAAATACGTTGAGAATCTGTTTTTGATCAATTTTTTTTCAAAAACAGGTTCTTTTATTTATCGATAAATCATCGTTTTCAGCAGCACCTTAATCGAATTTTATTTTAAACCAACACTTTTGGGTTGGCGATTACAAGTAGAACACATATTGATCAAATGAAATCGAACTTTCACTATGTTGGACGACGATATGTTGATATTTATGATTCGAATAAACTCCTTGTGACATCGAAAGTTTCGCCAAATGTTTAAAAGATGGTCTTGTAACTAAATTTGTCAGATAGGCTGATTGCTTTGTCCCCGGCTTTCTCCTTCGATTCAGAGCATGAATTATTTGTTCAGCTGTCTTTATTCCTACCCCATGTCCAAAATACGTACCGTCTCCTAGAATAACGGCATTTTCTCCTTTCCACTGAGGGGTTTGCGGATCGAAGTCCGGATTTTTAAAATATACGACATCACCAGGTAAAAAACGGTCTGTATAATTTGATGTTAATCCGAGGTCAGGATCAGCATGCCAGCTGTATAAATAGATATTTTGAAATAATTGATTAAATAAGGATTCGCCAATAAGGTTTAGGACCGCATGATAATAGATAATGACCATTGCCGTTGCACATTCAAACGCATATTGCGAACTGTTCCTGTAGATATCTTGAATCGCGTCTGATGGTTTTACACCATCCAGCAGGAGGAATCCGCCGGTACTCGTCAAATGCCAGTATTGAGGATTACAACGGGATTTTGCAAATACTGCAAACCGCACATTGCTTTGATTCATGGCTCTTGCACTTAATATGATATTTTTTCGCAACTTAAGCTCAAACGATAATTCATCTATGGACTGATACGAGTAAACGACTGTATCTTCATTCATCTGTTGAATGATTATACTTTCAATGCTACCAGACGGCCACATGTCACTCTGTTGAAAGGGCATCCCCGAGAGTTGAATCATAATATACCTCTTTCCAAGTTCAAGTATTAATTTACATTATTACCTAGCATATTCAAGCATCGTTTTAATGTGTAGCTTTCATAAATCATCACTGTTAGTGAAAAGAAAAATCCTGCATTTTCACTACAGGATTTTGATCAAACTTTATTACAAATTATTAGTCTTTATTATAAATATTTATATTAATCATTTAAGGAATAAAATCGTCAAAAGAGAGCGTAAAATATCTTGTGTAAATGAATAAACAGAAAAAG
>NZ_LQWY01000057.1 GCF_001643235.1 Domibacillus aminovorans | reverse complement strand
TAAGGACTTAATTAAACTGTGTCCATGAAACTATACTAACTCCATGTACAAATTAAAAGTGTAGTTTCAAGGGTTTAAAAACTAATAAAGTTGTTTAACTTTTGGGGCGAACTGTTGAGTAACAAATCGAGTTGCTATGCTTTTAATACTGAGCGCTAGTTTTATATTCCACCAAAAAAACAGAGGATCGAAAATGGTCCTCTGTTTTTTTACATTAGCTAAGAATACTCCCAGCCTTACTAGTCTTACTTAATACTTTTTCTCCCAATGTAGAGTGATAATAAGATTGTTTAAAAAGATAGTGTGGAAACAGGATTTTCATACCATCTTTTGTTGATTGATTTTAAACTTCCTTGGTTATGGAGAGAGTTTACGGATGTACATCTTGATTCAATGGAAGTTGTTATCTATAAGAAAGAAGTTTTTCTTATGGTTAATTCAAATCTTTTATATACCACGCATCCATAGCAGAATGGTCAGAGCCTAATAGTGGTTCATGTAAAAGTGTGAATCCAAACTTTTCATATAATATACAGGCAGTTTTTAATTCATGCTGTGTTTCTAAGTAGCACTTTGCATAATGTTTAGAGGCAAATGACAAAGCTATTTCGATTAGCTTCTTTCCAAATCCTAAACCTTGTGTTTTTGGACTTAAGTATAGCTTTTGCAATTCACAAACTTTGTCATGTTCGGTAAACGGCGCTATACCAATTCCCCCAACAACTTCTCCTTCCATCTCTACTACCCAATAGTTCGCATATTTTAAATTAGTATAATATTGGTGAAGGTCGTTAAGTTGAGGGTCAAAATAAGCTGTTCCAGGAATCGCTAAGCCAAGTGATTGTAGTGAATCTTGTATTATTTCTTTTACTTTTGTATTGTCTTCTTTTTTAATTTCTCGAATAATCATATATTATCTCCTTCAATTAGGTCTTAATAAAGATTGCGAAAGATTTTTGAAAATGTTGACTAAGTCAACATTTTAGGGATATAGTTATATTAATATCAAATGTGGACAAAGTCAACTAAAGGAGAATGTATGGATAAAGAAACTATTTATGATATCAGACAATTCAATCGATTTTACACAAAAGTACTTGGTTTATTTAATAACCAAATTCTAGATACAAATTATTCATTAACCGAAGCACGAGTACTATTTGAAATTAGCGAGAGAACCGAGTGTTTTGCGAATAATCTCGTTCAAGAACTTAATATTGATAGAAGCTATATGAGCAGAATTTTACGTAAGTTAGAGAGTGAAGAATTAATAGAGAAAAAGAGCTCAATAATAGACAGTAGAAAAAACTTTCTCTTTTTGACAAAAAAAGGAGAGGAACTGCTGGATAAAATTAATATTCAGTCAGATGAACAAATAATTCAATTGTTTACTGGACTAACCAGTAGTGAGATTAATGAAATTCGCACTTCGATGATGGTAATAAAAGAAAAATTAGAAAAAAATAAATTTTGAAAGTTTGGGGAATTTTTGATTGATGTTGGGGACGACGTTTAATTATTCGTTTTCCGAAATTAAACAACTTTATTATCTCTACACAAAATATCCTTTGATAAGCCTTTCTTTTAAGTCAGCGTCTTTTATCTTTTACTCAACAGTATCGGTCTACTATTGACCAACAATTAAATAAATAAGAAAGAGGCTTATGATTATCAACGAGATAACCATAAGCCGCTTATGTACGCGCAATAACGTCTTACATGCTGTTAAATATGTTATTTATTTCTGAAAAACAGTGTTTTTAAGCTTTCAGCATGTTCTTTACTTAACTCTCCGTAGCCTTCTTCTTCATTCTCGCTCTGCAGGGAGATAGTGCCCTCTTTCATAAGATAAACTTCATAAACAAATAACCGTTCAGGCATATTTTTATCATATGTATAACAAAGTGTAGCTTCAGCACTTCTTTCGCCTTCGATATCCACCATCGAACCTGGTTCCCACTTAATTTCCTTAAACACTTCCCTTATGGATTCTAAATCTTTTTCCTCCATAATTATGATTTCATTCTGTGTACCTTTATTTATTTCCTGTACGACCACTCTGGTCAGCTGGTCTAAATTAAATTCCTTTGGTGCTTCATCTGAGCATCCGATTAAAAATAGTGCAGTAAGGCTGATAAGAAAATAAACAAGTCTCTGTTGCAATGAATTGTCCTCCCGAAATAAATTCCATAGTTATACATTTTAGTTTATCATTGATCAAAATGGATTCTTATCTAGCAGATTTAAGTTTCGGTTTTATAAAAAAGTTTGATCATTTTCTACCTTTAATCTTCCAAAATCGCGCCCGTTAATTGAAAAAGCGTCAGTCCTTATGTAGTCTACGATAAAGTCATTAAATACTATATTTAAAAAAGAAACCTTTGGACTTAGCGATTCCAAAGGCTTTATTTCTTTGTTATTCTACTTTTTTTCTCGGATAACTAACAAAACACCACTAAGAATTAAAATTGAGCCTACCCAAAACGTTCCACCTATACTTTCTCCCAACAAAAGCCACCCAAGTAATGTTCCAACTAAAGGTTGTAAAAAGAAAAATAAACCTCCACTTGAAGCATTCAGCAATTGTAATCCACGATTCCAAAGTATAAATGCACAGGCTGTTGAAACAATTCCCAAATATAAAAGTCCACCCCAAATAGTCGGATGAGTCAGTTGAGAGAAATTAATTTCATCTAAACGTCCCAACACAAAAGGTGTCAGTAGAATGACGGCAACTAAGATTGAGTAGGTTGTCACTACAATTGGAGAATAATTACTTGGAACACGTTTTAAAAGAACAGACATCAGAGCCCATGTTAAAGCAGCAACAAGTAGTGAAATTCCACCAAGTTGATTGGACATGTCAATTTGACCGTTTCCTACAATAAGAAATACTCCTATTGTCGCTAAACCAACAGATATTCCCTTTTTTAAGTTTAACCATTCTTTAAGCAATAGCCGAGCAAAAATAACCATAAATGCGGGTGTTGAAGAAGTAATAATTGCTCCCATTTGTGCCGAAGATAGGTTAGTACCAATTTCTTGCGTAACAATCGAAATAGTATTACCAATTATCCCAATGGTTATGATTAATAGGATGTCACGTCTATGAATTCGCCATGATAGTCTTTTTGCCAAGCCAATAATGAGCAGTGCAATAATAGCTACTAAATATCGCATCCATACCAGTTCTAATGGCGGTATAACCGATACTACAACCTTTACAACAACGTACATACCACCCCAAATACTGGCAGCTAAAGCCAAATATATAGAACCTAACCAAGTGTTTTTCATTTTTGTACCCTCCGTATTTAAGTTTAGGTCAATAAATGCCCTTACGGAGAGAAGTAGTCACCTTTACTCCACTAAGGGCGGAGAAGTGCTACAGGTACATCATTTTCAAATAATGGAGTCCAAAGCATGTTTATTCACCTCTATCACAGATTAAGTATTGTTATTATAAATGAATTATTTAAAGTAGTATATCAGAAAACTGATTATTCAACCTGCCCCGTTAATTCAATAAACCTTACTCAATTAAATGGCCCTTTAGTGGAGTAACTTTATTACCACCCAGCAGTCCCTTAATCCACCTTTCAGTTCAGATCTTCTTTTCACTATAAAAACACCCCTTTAGATAAACAGATCCAAAGGGGCAAACATCGCAACTTTTTTATAAACACCGTGACTTTATTTAAAAGCGACAATAAAGTCATATGAATGCAAAACAGCCCCCATCTTTAGTTGGTGGGGGCTGTTTATAATTACTTATTTATCTTCTTCGATAGTTTCAACAAGAATAAACAGAAAATGATAGATGAGGCTTAAAGCATCGCCTAAAGACATCTCTTCCTTAAATCCTTCTACACTATTCAAGGAAAAATTGACATCCCATAGTCCATCACCTTGGTTGAACATTAAACTGTATGTTCCAATCTCTCCTTGGAGTTCCTTATTTAAGTAAGCCTTTAATGCATTCCCCATTTTCTTCTGGAATTTCAAGCCGAACAAGGCATTGTATGTTCCGAACACATCATCGACTTCCAATGAAAGTGTCTCAACTCCGATTAATTCAAACCATGAAGATTCGAAGTAAAGGAATTCGCTTTTATTGGTTTTTAGGTATTCAAGGGGTTGTGATAAAAATGCAGCTGATTCTTCCGAAATCAACTCTTCGTTTTCTTTATTACTGCGCTCGATATAAGCATCAGTAAAGCGGGTAATATTTTCTTTTTCTACTATAGTAAAATCATTTGTCAAGTGATGCCTTTCTGCATATTCCTTTTCCTCTTTAAACAATTCAACCTTATTCTCACTTAAAGCTTTTGATATGTATATTTCCATTTGTTTTTTTAACATGGTGAGTGTCCTCCTAGTATCTTTTCATACCTGTTTCATTCAATCATAGCATATAAACCACGGGTTAAATAACTGCAACCGAGCAGGATTATTCCTGCATATTTAAAACTTCTAGTTACCATAGTCACAATACCTATTATGATGACAAGAACTACGATTAGATTGAATTCCACCGATCCTTACTTCCATTCTTAAATAACTAACTCAACTGTATTTTTAAAAAATCAACATTGAAATTTAACAGAGCCTTTTTTAAAAAATGTTTTGTACTAAAAAGCAGTCTGGACATTTAAGTATAATATTTCACAAAGTTAAAATTTCTTTTTTGATATGCTAATTACCTTTAAACAAGAATCCGTTTATAACCATATGTTTAGTGCCTCGCATCTAAAAGTAATTTTATCTCTTTTATTTGTTCTGTGTGTCGCTGTTCATGCAAATATATCTGTTCAATCCATTGATCCAGAGGTAATTCACCAAAGGCAGGATGCTTCACTGATTTTTCCGCCAATATGGATTTATCTTCTATAGTACTAAGAAAAGTCATCAAATTTTTTCTCGAATCGTTTAACAAATCAATTATTTGCTGAACTTCAAATGGTTCTACATCTGGTTCAACGATTTTTGGAGCTTTAATCTTTTTCGTTCTATCCAATAATATAAGGTGAATTTTTTTACGTTCTTTTTGAGTATTATCAATCTCTTTTAATCCCCATGCAATAGCCTTTATAGATGCCTCTTCCACTAAAACTAAGTGATGACAAACTTGTGCTATACTCCATTTATTCATATCAGGCTTACTATTAAATTGAGCATCACTTAATAAAGTAATCTCCGTTATTAGGTTATTTCTCGTTTCATACAGATTGTCATTTATTAATTTATTCATGAGATTTATCCCTTCACTAGAAAGTGCGTACTTAGATTCCTATTCTATATATATTCTCTACGATGCAGAGTATTCTCCTGAGTTTTCCTTTACTATTCTGCTTTCATTCATACTATAAGTTTATTAGTAGCTTACTGATCTTCTTCATTTAGAATTTATCCGATCTCAAGTTGAAGTAGAAAGAAAGGTACTACCAACGGTTAGTGCCATTCCTTAGCCAATTGTCGCTTTGAAATAATGTTTAATCGAAATAATCCCATTAACCCTGAAAAATGAAGAAAAAAAAGATCGTGTTTTGAAAAAAAGATTAATCAAAACATGCTCTTCTTGTGTTAAATTGAATGATTCTTTTATAAAAAAGTGTGATCGTTTTGCGTTCCTTATTCAACAAAAGCACCCGTTAGCCATCCATGTAGCGCAAAATCAGCGCTACACCACAG
>NZ_LQWY01000056.1 GCF_001643235.1 Domibacillus aminovorans | reverse complement strand
TCCTTATGTTTTTTAAGACTGATTATATTTCATTCGAAAATGATTGACAAGAAATACCTTTAGGCTATCGCCTAACCGACATTCATCTCCCCCTTATCATTGGGCTTCGCACTTCACACGATTGAAGAGGGAGTCTTCTGTCGGAAAATGATAAATGGTATGGCCAAATGAAAGAAGCGATAGCAGTATCAGCGGCTACCAAGCACTACAAGCCATTAAGGATCAAATTAGAAAAACAGCTTAAGACTTAATTTTTTTGTGTCCAGATTATTGACTTAAGTCCATCCCTTCTTTTTTAGTTGATATCTAAACTTTATCCTCCTTTGATAAAAAACGGTCTCATTTTGACGTGTTTCTTCTATCTTTATTTTGACTTTTATTATGAGTGGATAAGGGGAAGGGTCAAGCCAGCGTCTTAATTTGACCCATTTTAAACTCAAAAATACACCAGCTATATATAAAAGAACTAAGACAGTCATCGTTATCATAGATCTCTTTAGTCCCAATTGTTCATCCGACAAAGGATGGGCAATAATGTTTCCAATTAAAATCGCCATAATAAAATCGAGCACTCTTAAAGGAGGAATTCTTCGCCCTCATTTTCATAAAGTGTAGGAGAAGGATAAGAAAGGTGGCGAAAAACACATATGGAAATACCGGTTACTGGTTTGATTATGCATTCAGACGATTCAAATTCAGATTCTGGCCATTCTCACCATTTGTATATTACAACATGGAATGGCCGGCCCGTACCCGTCCATATCCATCATTTTTCAGGAGTGACCTCTTTTAATGAAGGACATCATCATCACTATGCTGGAACAACGGAACCTGCGCCTACCGGAGTACCCCATACTCATCGATACTTTACGGTTACTTCATTTGATGATGGACACAAACATGAAATCCGAGGATTGACTGGTCCTGCTATTCCATTACCTAATGGTGGACATTATCATACTTTTCAAGGGGTAACGACCGTTAACGGCTCTCATCCCCATTCCCATAAATATAGGGGCAACACCAGCACCTGAAGCAGATTTATAAATAAGCTGTCGGAAAGTACCAACCGTTTAAGCCCACATATTTTAAATATGTGGGCTTTTTAATACAACATAATGTCCTTATGCTGCATTAGATTATGTACTTTCTGTTTGTTTAGCCGCAAAAAGTAAAAAGCAACAACTGCTCTTAAAACCCATTGAATGGCCGTAAATGATTCCTGTTCATGAACAAAATCCATTAATCCATTATATTCACGTCCTTTATTTTAATCAAATGGATGTTTATATCGTCTCCTGTAAATCAATATTTATGAGAAAGTCTGAAAAAGCTCCCCCTGGCAGGAGAGCTTTTTTCCATGACCTTCTATGTTTACTTTTTGCCAGTGCGACGGATATTGGAATCTAACTTTGTAGACTGGGTTCGTATATGTCTTTCTCGATAAATCAAGAATCGGCAAAGGTGACCACTGCAGAGACATGATCCTAACTCCTTCGATAAGGCGAATGGGAACAGGGTGATGGAGATCAAGAACCCATATCTCACTGGCAAACTCCTGTTCCTTGCAGCCGGAAAGATAAGCGATTTTTCTACCATTTGGTGACCAGGTGACAGGTGTCGCAAAGCAATTGGAGATCGCCCCTATCCGATCATTTTCTCCTTGGCGTCCCACGGTTCTGATCTGCGAGAAAGATCCTCTGTCGTCAAAAGCAGTCGCGCTGTAAGCAATTTGCGAAGAGTTAGGAGACCATTCCGGGAAATAATTTTTGGCAAGCGGGCCTCCTTTCACTTCAAACACATTGCCTGTTGAGAGCTCTACGGTGTGAATGATCGAAATACTAGCACCAGGCGTTGTATAAAGCGCAAATGTTCCATCGGGAGATAGACGAGCATTATGGAGAGGACCGTCCGTGTTTTTTGTGATTGGCTGTTTACCTGTTCCGTCTGTTCGAATACGGAAAAGCTGACTTATACTCGATGCGTCTGGTGCTTGAAACAGCAGTTCCGTCCCGTTTGGAAACCATCCGACATCGGATGCACCAGGCTGCCGAATGCTTTGCTCTTCGTGTGATAGGACGTTATACAAAACCATGTGTTCCTGCTTCGTATAGGCTAATTGTTGGCTGTCCGGCGACCACCCCAAACCTAATTCCGCCCCTTCCTCCAACTGATCAATACGGGCTATTGAACCGGTAGTGATAAAAATAACGTAGAGAATTCTTTTCTTCCCTACAAAAGCGATTTTACGGCTGTCCGGCGACCATATCGGTTTCGAGAAAGAGTCGCCTAATTCGTTTGTTAGCTGCACATTCATTCCATTTTGAGGATGATATAACCAAATATCGTCATGTCCACCGCGATCCGATGTATACGCAATCAGCCCTCGATCACCAGGAGGGGCGTAAGGAATGACTAATTTCATTCCCGGAAAAATGGTCGAGGATGGAAGTCGGTTGACCTGCCGGATCAGCTCGTAATTACTTTGTCCTCCCGTTGTCACGTTATAGCGTCTGGCGATCTGAAACAGTGTATCGCCGGATTGCACGACATAGTAAGGGACACCAGGCGGAATATTCAGTAGCTGACCGGCCTGTATAACGTAAGGGGGCTGAAGCCGGTTTGCTTCAATGATCACGGTTGACGGTACTCCATAAATTTGAGAAATCCGATTGATCGAATCTCCCGGCTGTACGCGGTATGCATTGACACCAGGCGGAATCGACAGCTGTTGCCTCACAAAAATCGTGTAGGGAGGCGTCAAATTGCTTGCCGCAATAACGGATTCAACTGGAAGTTCCCATCGCCTCGCAATCTGGTACAATGTATCACCGGGACGAACCGTATAAAAAAATTGCATCTTTATCACTTCCCTCTAGTGAAATTATATTTCGGCACTGGATCACGAGATTTTACAGACAAAAACGGTCTTCACCTCTCTGCCCATACGTTATGCTATTCGTATGGGCAAGGTGAGATTCAACAATCGGATGGAAAGTGGATTTTATCTATTCTCCCAAAAATCAAAATAAAAAAGAGCCCCTCATCGGAGCCCAAAATAATGCGTACACACATACCAAATCCCCAAAATCACCACCGCAAAAAAAGCCAATCGGAATAATTTTTTCAGAAGCCATATTACGATCAGCACAACGAGCAGGACAATGAGCACTGTCCGCGTTATCATTAACAGTTCTAACACCTTATCACTCCTTCTTTCAAATGGTTTGAACGATAAAATTTTTCAATTGTCGTTCAAATCCGCTGACGCCTGTTGTGTTTACATATTCAAACGGAACATCGTATTTGGCTGCCGCTTCTTTCGTTTTATAATAAAGCGAATGGCCCGCAAAACCGTGCATAAAAAAAACGACGTCTGCCCGGCTTACTGCACCGTCGACAAGTGTCAAATCGGTTTCTGATACAAAGTTCATTTTCCCGTTGTATTTATGAACAACTTTTTGGAAATGGCGCACTTTTTCCCCACCGATGAATGCGACAACCGCACCACGTAAATCAAGAACAGGTTCCTCTTTCTGTCCATCTGTTTCACGTTTCAACGTGCGAATGACAAGCGCCTGCTGTTCCACTTTATCATTCAGTTGCATCACGACATCATGACATATATTGCACTCTTCTTGCAGCGTAGTCACTTCCTTCGTCGCCTCTTCCAAAAAAGAATCCAATTCACATTGTATGTCCTCTTTTTCCTTTTGCAACAAACGAACCTGTTCGGTCAATTTTGCTATTTCGCGGTCTTTCTCCCCATCATTTCGTTCGTCGTCTAGAAGGTTGGATGGGGCTGTATCTTGCGTCTTTTTAAAAGAAAAGACATCACTCGGAATATCACCGGCAAAGGTCAACAGGTCTGTTTGCAATTTCACATACTCGAGTGGGGCGTGTTTGATCAAGTCGCCCATCCAGTCTGGGCGCTGGTCGTTTAGTGCCGTGAACAATATGGATACAGGTGACGGTTCCGCTAACTCATCTGCCATCGTCTCCTCTTTTCGTAACGCGACCGCCGCTTCACGTACCGACGATGCAACAATTTGCTCGACGCGCGCGCGTACAGTCGACTTATGATAGTGCCTGTACAGCCGCTCCATCGCACCTGTGGTCCCTTTCTTTTTATCCTTATCTGTCAATTGAATACCGAACGAGCCGAGTACACCCGACCGTTCACTCGGCGTCATCTCGAACATACTCTGCTTAAATATAAATAACTTCACTGCGTCGAGTTCTTCCACCCGAAGCAGTTGCCAATACCTCTTTATCTCTTTTATGTAAACAGGATAATCCGCTCCACTGACGTCCACACCTTGCTCCTTATAGGTAATAAGCGTGTCCACCGTTTGTTTTAATTTTAAAAAGTTTTCGTCGTTCACCATTTCTTACTTCCTTTCAAAAAAACGCCCCGGACTTTGTCCGAAAGCGTTCAGAAATATAACTTAAGTAAGTTTATTTGTATTATTGTTTGTACCATGGTTGTCTCATGATATCTTCCGTTTTCAAAAAGTAATCTGTACAGGAGTATTGTACCATGCTGGAGACATGTTCTACAAACGATGATCGAGATAAAAACGATTAATCTGCATATCTCTATACAACCTACTCTTTCATTCTCTGCAGTTGATCCAACAAGCGCAAAATACAATGGAGCGAGCAAATAATGCGCTCAGTAATGCTATCCAAAACAGTGAACATCTGGAACCTATTAACAGACTTCAAGAGCAGTTGCACCAAAATAAAGAGCAATTACAGCAGTTGCAGCTGCTAAAGAATAAATAATCAAAAAAGATTCATTAAAATGGATTTCTCATTGATGATTCTTTGTTCAGTTGCTTACACTTCTACTGCACTATCGCTTGGTGGCCTCTATGTAATAAAATGGGTCGAGACCTATTCCATTACATAGAGGAATCACTTTCTTCATACAAAACCATCTGTTTAGGCTTGTGGCTGTGGTTTTGACATTTCTGCCGTTGAAGGATGGGAAGACGGTTTTAATGATGGCATCTCTTGATCATTGAAGCCAGTAGCAATAATGGTTACGATAATTTCATCGTTTAAGTTTTCATTAACGACAGAACCGAAAATCATGTTTAACTCGTAGTCTGAAGCAGATGCAATAACATTTGCTGCCTCTTGTACTTCATATAGACTTAAATTGGTGCCGCCTGTGAGTTTCATTAGCACACCTTGAGCTCCATCGATGGATGTGTTAAGTAACGGACTGGAAATGGCTCTCTTTGCAGCTTCAGCAGCGCGGTCTTTACCTGTTGCCCTGCCAATACCTATTAAAGCAGATCCTTTATTAGACATAATCGTTTTCACGTCAGCAAAATCAACGTTGATTAAACCTGGTACGGTAATTAAATCCGAAATACCTTGTATGCCTTGGCGAAGGATATGATCTGCTTCACGGAATGCTTCAAGCATGGGTACATGTTTATCGATAATCTCCAATAAGCGATCGTTTGGAATCACAATTAATGTGTCCACCGCTTCCTTCATTGAGGCAATTCCGCCCGCCGCTTGTGTTGCACGCTTACGGCCTTCAAACTTGAACGGACGTGTTACAACACCAATGGTTAATGCACCAAGCTCACGGGCAATTTGAGCAATAGCAGAGGCTGCCCCTGTTCCCGTACCGCCGCCCATTCCGGCTGTAACGATTACCATGTCTGCACCTTTTAATGCTTTTTGGAGCCTCTCTTTGCTTTCTTTAACTGCGTTTTTACCTACTTCTGGATTTGCACCTGCTCCTAAACCTCTTGTCAATGTTGCACCGATTTGTATCTTGATCTCTGCTTTTGATAAATTAAGAGCTTGTGCATCTGTATTAACAGCAATAAACTCTACGCCTTGAACTCCGTGCTCGATCATACGATTAACGGCGTTGTTTCCTCCGCCACCAACACCGATTACTTTAATAGTGACTAATGGGCCTACACTTGTATCAAACTCCATCTTATCGTTCCTCCTAGTTCATCGTAATTACCTTGTTTCAAACTATTCAAAGAAATATTTGAAGCATTAATTCATTTTATTCGAAATGTTTTTTCTTTTGTTTTGATTTAGCAGGTTGTTAGGAGACTGACTCTTTCTCAACAATTACTTCTTCATACTGGCTGACTTCACTTATATTAAATACGCTAAATGAGACTGTTCAAAAGCGTGAAGCAACTGAAATTCTTTTACACAGCGATCAAGGTTCTGTATATACGTCCTATGCCTATTTAAGATTTATCTAAAGAAAAAGGCATTGCCATTAGCAGTCCCTTAAAGGAAGCTGCTTTGACAATGCCTTTCATTGAATCCTTTCATTCCTCGCTAAAGTCGGAAGGATTCTACACCCTAAAAAGGGAATCTTTACTCTATTTTAAGGTAGTACAACTTATAAATCAATATATACATTATTATAATCAAATACGTATTCAGGAAAATGGTTCTGATGCAAAACATTTACTAAAAACAGAAGAATTATTTACCATACCCCTCTTTTCCATCTCAAAGACCTTAAATAATAAAAAAGGAAGAGATATGATGAATCGTCTCTCTTCCTTTTATTTCTAATTCTACTTAGCTATTAAAGATACATGATCTGCAGTTGCCCAATTGTTCATTGGTACTACTGTGTATTTGACGCCTGATTGCAATGTTTTGTCGTTCAGCACATCAAAGATTCCAACAGGTCCTTTACGGGAGGAGAAGCGGTATTGGGCTTCTATACTTCTGCCGTCATCACCTTTTAATTGCACTTTACGACCAGCAAATAACTCCATACCCGGATCTTTATCTACTGTTATTTGGAACGATTTGCTGTCGATTGCTTCTGCTGACTTGATTGTAAGAGGAGCAATCTCTTCAGCAGTAAAGGTTGGGCTCTTGATCGTTGCCCAATCAGATGTCACCGTATATTCTGTACCAGGCGTTAATATTTGCCCTTCTGGTAAACGGAATTTTGGCGCTTGTCTGCCATCTGCAGCTTGGGTAAACGGAACATAATTTGCTGTGATTTTTTCCCCTTTATCCGATGTCATTGTGACTACACGATCTCGTAAAGATGAGATCACTTGATATTGTTTTCCATTTTCATCTTTATTTTCGTTATCTACTTGAAAAGCCAAATCACCTCTATCAGCCCGATACGCTTCAATAATATTCGCATAATCGGTTACGCCATCTTCTTTAAAGGATTCAATTTCAAATGTATCGTTTGTAACCTGTTTGGTTTGACGTATATTGATTTTCTCCTTACTCGCTTCAAAGGACTGTTTTTCTTCACCTTTATAACTAACTGTATATGTGGTTCCTGGTTTTTGGATTGTCACGGGCACAATATAGGTACTTTCTGTACCCGTCTTTAATCGTGGAACGTTGACAATGCTCATATCATTATCAAATCCAAAGTTTTTCTTAATATTTTCCAAGTTTTCTGTATTTACATCTTCCTCAAGTAATGGCTCAGTAAATGTTATTTGTAATGTCATCATATTTAACGGCTGTAACTCCGTAATTTGTGCTTCGTTTTGTGTTTCTTTTTGAGGTTGTTCTTGCTTCTGTTCACTTTGGGTGTCTTGTGTGTTCGTGTTACATCCTGTTATAACTAATGTTAATCCGAGTAGTAAAGGTGATAATACTTTTGCTTTTTTGTTCATGTCGTCAGCTCCTAATTATTTAATTTTGTTTATTGATAATCATTTCAATAAAACCATGTGATTTCACTGATGAAGGCTTGTACGATGGTTATTTTGCTCCTGCTTTTAACAAAATTTGTTCAATCTCTTTAAAGCCTTTCTCACGTGCATATTGTAAAGGGGGCACATTATTATGATCAGATATGTTCACATCCGCCCCATGATCTATAAGCAATTGCACCGTTTGCTGCTGTTTTTCATTTCCATCATTCAAAATAATTGCTTCTAATAAAGCCGTCCAGCCTAGGTCATTTACATGATTAACATCGGTATCCGTGTTGGTAAGAAGTTCTTTAACAACATTCACATATCCATGTTCCGAAGCAGATGACATTGCTTGTTCCAAAAATTTTTGAGGTTCTATGAGAATTCCCCCCTTATAAATTTTCAGTTGGACTTTGTGATTCCGTCTAAAATGTATGTTAGTACTTAATCTTAAACTCCCTCTAAACAATTTCTTAAAAAAAGATAAACTTATTAATAAAAGTTCTTAATATTTATAAAAAAATCCCGCCACCTTTGTGACAGGACATGAGACACACTATTTAAACATTGAAGCGATATCCTGCACCCCAAACGGTTTCCAAAAATTTTGGATGTGCAGGATCTCTCTCGATTTTTTCACGTAATTTTCTGATATGGACAGTCACAGTTGAAACATCTGCAGCTGACTCCAACCCCCAAATACGTTCATAAAGCTGCTCTTTACTCAACACTTGATTAGGGTGCTTCACAAAAAACACTAACAAATCGAATTCCTTCGTAGTAAATGGAATTTCCTCTCCGCTAATATGAACTTTACGAGCCAACTTATCAATCGAAATCCCATGGACAAAAATGGTATTTATTATCGCTTGGCTTCCTGCTAAACGTTCATAACGTGCTAAATGCGCTTTCACTCTTGCTACTAGTTCACTTGGACTAAATGGCTTAGTAATATAATCGTCTGCCCCTAAACCGAGACCTCGAACTTTATCGATATCTTCCTTTTTGGCGGATACAAGCAAAATAGGAATGTTTTTAACAGCGCGTATTTGTTTGCATATATCAAATCCATTTACCCCTGGAAGCATAATATCCAGAATAATTAAATCATAATTTCCTTGAAGACCCTGTTGAAGTCCACCATCACCTGTATGTTGAATATCGACATAAAAATCATTAATTTCTAAATAATCTCTTTGCAATTCTGCAATGCTTACTTCGTCTTCAATAAGTAATATTTTTTTCATATTTTCTCACCTTTCTTTAAAGAAAAGAAGACACTTGTGCCTTTTCCTATCCCACTAGTAGCCCAAATATCCCCTCCATGCTCCCTGATAATTTGTTTTGCGATTGCAAGTCCTAATCCACTTCCTCCTGTCTGAGAATTTCTGGATTGTTCAGCACGGTAAAAGCGATCAAAAATGTAAGGTAAAGCGGAAGGTTCTATTCCGTGCCCATTATCTGTTATCTGTACAGTGACATCATTCATTCCTTCCTGTAGAGAAATGATAATGTTCTTTTGATCTTTATTCATATACTTCACACAATTGCTGATTAAGTTAGCCATTACTCTTTTTAATTTCTCTCTGTCTGCTGTCACATAAACAGGCTGATCCAGAAGATGAAGGTCAATCTGGATTCCTTTTTGAAGTAAATCGAGATAAAGTTCTTCAACGAAGTCTCTCATATAGTTATTCAGTTCGACAGTTTCAAAAGTAAAGGGCTCTTTTTTTAAATCCAGCTTTGAAAATAAAAACAGTTCATCAATTAATGAATCCATATCTCTTGCTTTTAAATATACAGTTGATAAATACTTGTCCATTTTCTGTGGAGTATTTGCCACACCGTCTTTGATTCCCTCAACATATCCAATAATCGAAGTAATGGGTGTCTTCAAATCATGCGAAATATTGGACAGAAGCTCTTTTCGATTTTCCTCGTACTGAAGCTGGAGATTTACAGACTCTTTTAATTTTATTCTCATCTCTTCAAACGTTTGATTCAATTGTCCGATTTCATCATTCGAAGTAGCCATGATTTCAAAATTTAAATCGCCTGATTTGATTCGTTCTGCACCTTCTTTAAGAATGGAAATAGGCCTAATGATACTTCTTGAAACTAAATAGTTCAAAAGTCCAATAATTATGATAAACAAAAAAAGCAACAGGCCCGATAAAATGGGAAACAACTCTCGGATCAACTCAGCATAGGAACTTGCCTTTGTCAATACAAAAATGCTTCCTTTGCTTTTATCTGAAAAATAAAAGTCAAACTTCACATACGTGAAAAAATTTTTTTCCATTTTTATCGTATCACGCGTATTAATGTTCGTTTCTTCAAATCCAGGAAGAGACTTAAGCAATGACTGCTTGTCAAGTGTTGGGGAAGCGTACACGACATTCGTATCTTTTCTAACGACAATTTCGATATCCTTCTGTTCAATCTTCTTCAGCTGCTCTTCGTTTAGAAGCTGCTCAGGATTATTTTTAGCCAATAGCTTTAAATCGAGAAACATACTTTCTTCTACTGTAGTTAATGGTTTTTGAACATACGATTTTTTGTAAAAATGCTCTATCGATTTTATATCGCCTGTAATCGTAAAAATAATTAAAAACCCAGCTACCAACAGTAAAGCGATAGAGATAAGTATCACTCCGACGTAAGACAACAAAAATCTCGTTTTAATCGATATGATTAATCACTCCTTATCCGCCTTTCACTCTGTTAGAAAATTTTTATTGATAATTAGCTTGTTCTTAAAGTTCGAAAATCTCGTTTACAAACCACACTTTCACATTTAGAGATCATTCGCTCATAAACTAAAAGAACCTTATCACACATATCTTAAAACTTTCTAAAATATTTATGAAAAATCCCTAAACAGCTTACAATAAACGACTTAAATGTTTATGAGTCAAACTGGACTTGAGTCAATAACTCGAACACATCGTACAGGCATCCTTTGCGGCTAAAAGACAGAATGATTTCTTGTTTTTCAAGCACCTGGCCAACATCTTTACTCGTGTATGGCAAGCCAAGATCCATATGCAAAATGAGGTCAGGCTCCATCTGTTGGACAGAAACAGCATTGTCTAAAGCATGTAAAACAAGTTCTGTCATCACGGGACGAAAGATAGAATGCCCAATAAATTTGTTGGAATGAATGTATAAAACTTATGAATAAAAAAGGGGCTGTTTTTGCATAGTAAGAGCGTACTACTATCAAAAAAATGATATGGAGGATTTTGCTATGGTGGACCACACGAAAGTGAGCTGGAAAAATGAAAATGTCATCTCTCAATTGCGTAATTCTGTAGATCATGTAACGACAGCCGTAGAACAAGCTCAATCGCATCCTACTCCGCAATTGATTCAACAAGCACAAAATGTGATGGATCGGGCAGATAATGCGCTCAATAATGCGCTCCAAAACAGTGAACATCTAGAACCCGTTAACAGGCTTCAAGAGCAGTTGAATCAAAATAAGGAGCGATTGCAGCAGGTGCAGCCGCTAGGGGATGAATGAAGAAAAAGGATTCTCTTACACCATTTGTATATATTTAGATAATCGTTTCTTTTCGTTTTTAATTCGTTATAAGTTAAGTTTAGTTACTATAAATAGGAAAAACAGCCAAGACTTTGTTAAAAAAGCGCTTGGCTGCTTATTTATTTCTGGCCGTTCGGCTAAAAATAGGTTCCTCTTTAAGAAGATCATGAGCACTCCGACCGTCCATATCATAAAATCAACTCCTGAGAATAGCCCCTATCATGATCATAAATGAGATAATAGCAATTGATTGAATAACTTCGTTTAGTTCCCTATTAATACCGGCCTATTCCAATAACTTAACGAAAAATCGATAAAAACGATTATGCAATTTTATTTTTAAAACACTTCCGTATAAGGAATTTTATACCTTTTCATAAAGGCTTTATTAAGCATTCCTGTTGATATTTCGTCTTTGTTTAAACTTTAAAACAACGGGTATGCTACATAATAATTCAGATTTAGATAAAGGAGGACATAGAAATGGATTTTAAATGGAAAAAGAAATTAATCGTTGGTGGAATGGCTGCTACATTAACACTTGGCGGACTAGCCGGGTGTGCAGATGGAAAAGATCAGGATAATGGAGTGGATGACGGTGAAGTCGATGATCAGTTAGATCCAGAAAACAACCCTGTCGATGAAGACAACGGTGTAAACGATGGCGTTGATCAAGATAATGGAATGGATGATGGCGAAGTCGATGATCAGCTCGATCCAGAAAACAATCCTCCGAATAAAAGCAACAATCCAGACGATGGACTCGATCAAAATAATGGGATTGGGGATGGTGAAATCGATGATCAGCTCGATCCAGATGTCAATGCTCCAGAAGGGGATAAGAAACAATAAATAAGCCTGTTTGACGTTTCATTGAAAAATTCCCCAAAAAGCTTTTATTTAAAATGCACAACGCTTCCAAATGGTGATTACCACCCCGGAAACGTTGCGCTTTTTTAAAAAAATCGAAAAGTTTTAAGATGAGAGAAATGGCATTTATCGTTATCCACATAGCTATTCAAAGGCATACATTTTTAACCATTTCACTGTCATTGTTGCCTGCTCCTTTTGAAAAGCGTTACTCGTATATGGACGTAGCATGATATCCCTGTTCAATAAATAATTCATACGCCTTATCTGTAACATTCCTTTTTTTCTTATTCATATCATCTGTACTCCTAATGAAAGAATCAAGACATCGAGTCCACAAATGTTTTCCTCAGACACGGATTTGGAGGTACAATGGAATAAGTCCTGGGCCTGCCATCGAAGCAACAAAGGACAAAACCACTTATGTAAAGTATTTGACTAAGCTGCAAAAAACATTTTCCCCCAATTGATCATACCCTTCACGGTGCTATTGATACGCCCGAGGTTAGGTCTGTCGTTCATCTTCACGGAGCAAATGGATCAAATGTAGACTGGAAAAGCGATGGTCATCCGGAGGCCTGGTATTCACTGATGACGCTTGTCCAGTAAAATGGAGACCATTCACTCCCATCATTTTAGGCTTTTGCTTAATCTATTTACAATAAAATCTGTTTTTTGAAAATTTATAATTTTAAGTATTTACAACAAAAAAATTTTTTTGTATGCTTAACAAACTATAGCTAATATATAAAAGTGGGTGATACTAACGGCAGGTGAAGTCATGCTTATGTATATGCTGGGTATTAGTTTGGTTTTAAAACTCTAGTATGAGTTAATCATTAAGCCCTCTTAAAATAAGATTCTATAGCAATGAAAGAGTTAATAAACATAATGAGTAAGGAAATAAGTGTAAACAACCTTATTATTCTGATCAGAATGAATAAGGTTGTTTATTTTCGTTACAGGGGGTCCCACTAACATTTTGACGTAAAATCCATGATAATACATTTATTAGCAGTTAAATAGGTGTTTTTCTTACTCTAAGTCATTTCCCTCTAAAGTAAATAACCTTGTAGAAAGGGACTTTGATTTAGGGATAAGTTGAGGGAACGCAAAAACACCTAATTACCATTGTCAAAGTGTTACCGTTACTCCTTTTAGGTAATCACCTTATTTATCAAGGGTTTCAGCTATAGCGTTGGAAATGTGATAAAAAGTTGGTGCTACCCCATTACATAACTATGAGTTAACCCCGTCGTACATTATAAGATGCATTTATTTATAAATTTCACATGCTGTTAAATTAGACTCAGTCCTCCGAAATTAACCAAATGGCATCATTTATATTCAGATTATACAGACTATTATTATTATTATTATTCAAGAAAATTCTATGTGATAAGAGTCTGCTACTACAATCATTTATTTGGAGGAATAGCTATGGTCATGAATAACCTAATAGCTCTGGATAAGTATACTTGTCCGAAAATAGAAAAACTAAAGCTTGAACATGAATGGGAAAATTTTATTACTGGTAATAACACAACCCCAACAATCCGATCTTTAATGTATGATTCATGGCAACGTTGTTTGGAACATGGAATCAGTCCGCTTCAAAGTAAGACTTCCATCAACCTCAATGAAGAACAAATTAAGGAATATGTGTCAACAGATCCCTTATTTCGCACTTTAAAACCGGTACTTACGAAATTAAAGGATATGTATATGGATTCCGGCCATTTGATAACGTTTTGTAATCCTTCCGGCGATATTGTTTATTTAGACGGAGATTTGTCTTTAATGCTCAAAGCTGAAGATATGAATTTTGTCGCTGGCTCATCTTGGGCAGAAAATAACGCAGGTACGAATGCTATTGGAACAGCAATTGCCACCGGTTCTCCGATTCAAGTGTTTGCTGGAGAACACTTTTGTCAAGAGGTACAAAAGTGGACATGTACGGCTGCTCCTATCCGTGATCCAGCTACCCAAAAAATTTTGGGAGTCATTGATTTAACAGGGCTATGGGCAGTCAACCATCCTCATTTTTTGTCAGTAGTAACTTCAGCGGCACAAGATGGAGCTCAGATGCTGCTTAACCAATTAAAGTTGGAACGCTCTAAGCTATTCGAATATTATCAAAGCCAAAATATTTCTCGGCAGTCAAAGTCCTATTTAGTAGTTTTAGATCGCGGATGGAAGGTGATTAAAGCATCTCCTATTTTATATGAACAAGGTTTGATCGATTCGAACCATTTCTTGGTCAGCACCCCTTCTCTATCGCTATCCTTAACCTCAAGGAAACATTGGGAATATGAACATCCAAAAGGAATTTGGCGCTTTGAACTAACCCCGTATATTTATGGAGGAATGCCTATCGGTGCCGTTGTTCACGTTATTCCTCCAACCATACCAAGTTCTAAGGACATATCCTTTGCTACAAAATATTCCCTCCCTAGTGTGATAGATGGAACGCTCCAATCTTTATCAAGTATAGATAGTGGGGATTTAATTCCCAATCTTAATGACAAGGAACAAGTTATGGTGAAAAAATCGATTAAATGTGCAGAGTTTTATAAATCCCTTTTTGATCATCATCCTGATGGTATCTATTCTTGTGATTTACAGGCAAATTTATTGGATGCGAATCCGGTTTTGGAGAGACTGATTGGATACACGGTTGAAGAACTTCAAAAGATTACACTTCCATCCCTATTTCTGCCAGATTATCTAGAAAACGGATTGAAATATTTTGAAAAAACAATGAAAGGAAGGCCACAGGAATATGAGATGGCGTTTAAGCACAAAAATGGATACCGAGTAGATTTAAAAGTAAATAATTTCCCGATTTTTATAGATAATGAGATTGTTGGAGTTTATGGAATTGTAAAAGATATTACCAAAAATAAGAAAATGGAAGAAGATCTGCAATCGACCAAACAACAATTGGGCTTATTTCTTAAAAATACAGTGGATTCTATTATTATTTTCGACTTACAATGTAATGTCATAAAAGTGAATGAAGCTTTTGTAGAAGTATTTGGTTGGACTGAACAAGAAGTAATAGGAAGACAACTATCTATCGTTCCCGATTTTTTGATTGATGAGTGTAACGAAATCCATCAAAAAATATTGAACAGCAGGCATGTTATGTCGTTTGATACGATTAGGCAACGAAAAGATGGAAGTTTCATTGATGTTAGCAGCTTCGTTTCCCCAATTGTAAATGCGAAGGGAAATGTGACAGCTTTTGTATACATCTTAAGGGATATTACGGAACATAAACGAATGGAAGAAGCATTGAAAGAAAGTGAGAAACGATTACGTACTTTAATTAATGCCATGCCTGATGTTGTTCTCTTTAAAGATGGTGAAGGAAGATGGCTTGAAGCGAACGATTATGCTATTTCTTGTTTTCAGTTTGAGAATGTTCCTTATCAAGGTAAAAAAGATAGTGAATTGGCTGCCTATAATGAGTTCTATCGAGATACATTATCTTGTTGCGAGAAATCAGATCAAAAAACGTGGGAAAATGGCTGTGTTACCCGAAGTGAAGAAGTGATTCCACAATCTGATAGCAAATCAATTATTTTCGATGTTATTAAGGTTCCAATTTTTTATCCTGATGGCAGGCGTAAAGCACTTGTGATCATAGGACGTGATATCACAGAACTGAAGCAAACGGAAGAATTATTAAGAAAATCGGAGAAGCTTGCTGTAATCGGCCAATTATCAGCAGGAATTGCCCATGAGATTCGAAATCCATTGACTTCTGTCAAAGGATTTCTGAGTTTACTACAATCTTCTATAAGTGAAAACAATGATTGGTATTTGGATGTGATGGTATCTGAGATCAACCGAATTGAATCAATTACCAATCAATTTATGGCAGTAGCTAAGCCGCAGGCTGTCACTATTCGACTCCAAGATTTAAGATTGTTAATCGAGCAGGTTTCAGTTGTTGTTTATCCTGAAGCGATCATGAACAATATACAAATCATCATTGAGGCGGAAGCCGACATTCCATTAATTCGATGCGAAGTGAATCAATTAAAACAAGTATTTATCAATATCTTTAAAAACGCTATTGAAGCGATGCAAAGTGGAGGAAAAATAGTGGTCCAAGTAATGAAACTCGACCACAACCGCGTTTTAATTCGTTGTATTGATCAAGGATGTGGGATTCAAAAAGAGCGTATTCCATACCTTGGAGAACCTTTTTACAGTCTCAAAGAAAAAGGAACTGGCTTAGGACTAATGATGTGTTATAAAATTATTGAAGAGCATCAAGGAAAGATCACAATTGAAAGTGAAATCAATAAAGGAACAACCGTCGATGTCATTTTACCTATTCCGCCATTATTAGAAGAAGTGAGTTCAGATTTAACAGAAGGCAATTAATAATTCAAATATGATCATCATGAATAATCATTCAACGCATGTGGATTACGTCATTGTAAAAAAAGAAGCAGGAACCAATTATGTTTCCTGCTTCTTTCGTGTGTCCAGCATGAGCGTACGAAAATGCATGTATGAACCATTTATAAGCCAGATTGACCTGCGCTTCGGCGATCATCCGTTCATCGGAAAGATCATAGGGAATCTGGAGAAAAGCAATCGAAGCATCAGTTCCGGCCCATTCGCTGGGCGTCCATAATAGATACAATAGGATTCCTGCACAATCTCCTGAATGAATGAAAAATCGACAGTTTGATCCACTTTTTTCAACAGATGGTCTTCTGGAATTAACTCGTAGAGTTCTAAATGGAAAGACATCGCCGTTTATTTTTGGTTTCTTAACACGGTTATCACCTGTACCCCACATGGGTTCGTTAAGAATAGCTTACTAAAAAAGGATCAAAAGAAAAACACCCGAAAGAGAAATCATTCTTTCGGGCGTTCCCTTTAAAAGTAAGTGTTTTGCAGTGCCCTCTTAATTCGAACGGTGTCTTCTATTTAAAGCGATTTAAGTCATGTTAATAGTAACGGTCTTTTAGATGATCAGGATTCTCACTCTCATCTCTCAATTCCCTCGTCCATTTATGAACAACTTGTCCATACGCTTGCTCAATGACAATCATTACTTCAAACTCCACAAGCCCATTGCTACTGCCATTCCACTGACGATGTAATGGTCATTATCTTTCTCGCTATGATCATGGGGATTACCATTTCAACGATGAAATTTTCATCTGATCAAAAGTATACAACTGCCTTTTTTACATCGAGCAGCATTGCCTCTTTACTTATCACAATCGATTCGGCTCAAAAAACGGGCATTTTTCTGAGCGAACGGTTAGTTTCGCACTGTCTTTAGAAGCCGTCTTCAATTCTGACTGCGGGGTGCTGTGAATGGGGGTATCCATCGTTTTTGTAGTGAACATTGTCAATTTGCATCTCACAACAACCGACTTCTTTATCATCGTCTTCATTGCTACACTATGGTCGATCGGAACAGCCGCTGTACCAGCAGCTGGTTTAGTCACGCCGTCCGCCGTATTAATGATGTTGTTTGGTTTACCTCTTGAAATCGTTGCACTCATTGCCGGTGTTGACGCTCTTATTGGCATGAGGGGCACCACATCAAATGTGATCGGTGATATTGGGACTGCTCTCGTCAATCAATCCGAACGGAAACAAATCGCTTCCTATTCGGTTCTGCGTCAACAGCTATTCGACTTATTAATAAGCGCAATACTCCCAGATGATAATCACCGCCTCGGAAACATTGCGCTTTCTTTTAATGTGGTTCGTTATGAAGTGCAGAAATTGTCCGATGTATTAAGCAGCTTGCGGCTTTGATTAAATTTTAAATATGATTGGGATTAATATCAATATTTATACATTTATGGTTAATAATAACTTATAATCCACTATTTACTGTATATTTTTAGCACATTATTTAATTACAGTGCTTTATCTTTTTATGGTTGCCATGTTAATATAAACTAATAATAGTTGAATTTTAGTATGTTTTAAGGGTGATCATAATGTCTATAGGAGAACGTATTCGCGAACTTAGGATAAAAAAAGGATTGTCATTGACTGAGTTGGCTAATCGGGCAGGCGTAGCGAAATCGTATATATCTTCGGTTGAACGCCAACTACAATTAAATCCTTCCATCCAATTTCTATATAAAATATCTAGGGAGTTAGATGTGACTGTTGAGAAATTAATTCATGAAAATAACAATAAAGATGAAGAGATTGATATTGAGTGGCTTGAACTTGCTAAAGAAGCTATGGAGTCTGGTATTAGTAAAGAGCAATTTAAACAATTTCTTGAATTTCAAAAATGGCAGAAATCCAATAGTTCCGACAAATAATACAGCTTTTTTAGGACTTCCCTAATAGAGTATACTATGTATACTCTATTAGGGAAGTCCTAAGTAAACTACTCAATATCAGAATTCATCTGTCAATTGTGCCATGTCAGACCATTCAATTCAGCTCTTGCTATAAATGGTCTGACTAACGATTAACTTTTTCTTCTATCTATATTTTTTTAAAAATTCAGTTAAATGCTTCCCCACTTCGTTTGCTTAACCTATTATATGACCAGTCTAACAGGGAAATCATGGCTCATATGCTGATTTTTCCTTATATATACTTCCGCTTTTTAAAAATTTCTTTACTTCTTGAATAGATACCCCTAAATTTTTAGCCTCCTTCATTAACATCATCCACTCTCTTTCCACGAAAATTTGCTCCTTGTTCATAAAAAGAATCCCCCTAATTATCTAGGCAGCCCAGCCATCATAGCACCTTCCCCCTTAGACCTGTAGCTTTGCGTCCTTATTTTTCAATAAGTTTGCCTTTTCTTTGATTTTTATATACAATTTGGATTTTGAAAACAAGAAAATGTAAAAATCTATTGCTTTATCCTATATTATTCTAACTATATAAGTCCAACTTAATACTCATTGTTTTGTCCATTATCATTGATATATTGAGTACTTAAGTTCGTATCTAATTGGTTTTTCTCTGTTTTAGATGTGAATATAATGAGTGGATCATGATTTTGGATACGCTGCACATCCCACACTATGCTTTCAAATTGATTATGTGACCCATCAACCATTAATAATTGTTTCGTGTTTTCAGTCAGCTGTACTTGCAGACCTGTAAAAAGATTACCTGAACATTCATTTGGGATGTTCATTGAACCTATTATTTTAATACATTGAACACAATCTTCTAGCGTTATATTTTCAAAACGATTGGCGTTAACCCAGCTGTAAGTCCCTCCTTCCGGATTTTCTGCCTTTAGTTGAATACCTGTTTTGAAACCAACTATAGATATATTTTCAAAATTTACAAAACTAATGTTATGCCATGGACCTTTTGCATAAAGTGAAAGGCCAATACCTTCATGTTTACCGCTTTCATTAACGATCGTCATGTTTTCAATACGGGTTTTATTCGTTGCATCAAATTGCTCATTACCTTTTAAGTATATCACTTCTGATCCAAAAGAAGGGTCCATTACTTGAATGGTTCCGTTTATAATGACGGCATCCTTCTCCACATTCATCACCTGAAAATCTCCTGTAACTATTAGAATGGAATTTTGTCCAAATTCTACTTTTACTCCTTCTTTTACAGTAAACCCTGATTTGATCGTATACTTTTTATTAGCCTTCAATTTTACTTTTTCTTTTTTATGTGCAGCACAAAAATCAATGGCCTTCTGTATCGCGTCTGAATAGTCTTTCCGCGAGCCTTTTGTCGGTATTAAAAAGTCTTCTACTGCCACTACATCGTTCTCCTCAGAGGAACGATCAGTTGATGTAGAAGACTCCTCTTCTCCTTTCTCATTATTTGTTTTCTCTTGAAATAATAAGTAGAAGATAATGCCTGCAAGCAGGAGCATGAAAGCAAGCCCGCTTATTTTCATTTTCTTATTAATCATTTTGTGTTCTCCTGTTTTGCCCTTTTCATTTAGCTAACAACTTTATTACAGTACTCCATCACATCGTTCCATTCCATGTAAATGCGCAAAATGTCTTCTTCTACAAGACTTGTGCCTGACTGAACTTCAATAAACTCTAAGTCAGTGATTGCCTTAATTCCATGTTCCGCTCTAACTGGAATATGAAGCACATCTCCTGCTTTTACAGAATAAATACAGCCATTAAGGGCAAACTCCCCCTTCCCTTTAATAATGGTCCAAACTTCACTTCGGGCGGTATGCTGTTGGTAACTTAAGTTCCGATTTGCTTTTACACAGACCCGTTTTGTTAATACTTCTGTTCCTTCTCCCACTTGCGTGTGATCAAGAACACGGTACCAGCCCCAGCGCCGCTCCTCATACATTGGCCGTCGCTGAATTCCATCAAGTAATGCTTTAATTCTTGAGCTCTCATGTTTATCCGATACTAAAATACCATCCGGGCTAGCAGCGACTATTACATTATTCACACCGACCACTGTAATCGGAATACCAAGTTCATTAACAAGATGAGTATTGTTAGAATCGTTACTGACTATTCCGTTCCCAATTTGATTTGTGACCATCTCTTCTGTAAGCGTGTTCCACGTTCCTAAATCCTTCCAAAAACCATCGTATGGAAGAGCTACTATCTTTTTCGCCTTTTCCAATACTTCATAGTCAAATGAATTTTTTGGTAAGGTAGCATAGTTTTTATATAATTCCTCATACTGAATAGGAAGTCCTTTTTCTTCAAGTAAAGAAATTATATATCCTAGTCTAAATGCCACTACTCCTGCATTCCATAAAGCACGTTTTTCAATTAATTCAGCTGCTTGTAGTTCCGTTGGCTTTTCTTTAAAATGGCTTATCACTATATATTCTTCTTGATTATTCACTTTTCCAGGTACAATATAGCCATATTTAGAAGAAGGAAACGTTGGCTCTATCCCTATTAAAGCAAGCTCTGCCTGTGATGATAATAGCGCTTCCTCTAACTCTCCTATTCTATGAAAAAAACGGTCCTCAACAAATGGATCGACTGGAAGTACACCGACCACTTCTTGTAAACTTGCTCCTTTGATGCTATACAGATACACTGCGGCAAGAGCAATAGCTGCAAATGTATCTCTTCTCTCCGGTTCAATAAGAAGCGGGGCATGGGAGCCGAGCTGACTCTGTATCATATCTACTTGTGATTTGCTGGTAGCGATTAATGTTGATTGTTGCAGGCCAACGTGATCAAGCTGCTTCCACACTCTTTGAACCATCGATTCCATCTGACCGTTTTCACTAGCAAGTACTTTTAAAAATTGCTTTGATCTAGAATCATTCGATAATGGCCAAAGACGTTTTCCAGATCCCCCGGACAGTAGTATTAATTTCATTTTAATTCCTCCACTCCTGCAGTTTTTTGATAAAATTAATCGGTTCCCCTATAGGCCGAAACTAATTGATTTGCCACAATTTCCTCTGAAAAATGGCTTGCTACAAAATGGCTTGCCTGCTTCGCTAATGACTCTGCCAGATTTTGATTCAACAAAACCTGTTCAGTCTGCGCAACAAATTCTTTATTAGATTCACAAATGATCGCTTCTTCATTATTTGTAAAGCCTATACCGGAATTGGTTACATTGCTCATCACAATCGGGCAGCCTAGAGCAGCAGCTTCCAGTATTTTATTTTGTTGACCTGCGCCAAAGCGCAAAGGACAAACATACACAGCTGCCTTCCATTGCCACTCCCTAATATCTTCCACAAACCCTGTGACAGTTACCCCCTCAATTTTGTTTAGTTTTTTTACTTCAGCTGCAGGATTAGCCCCAACGATCCAGCACTCCAAGTCAGAAAACTTTTTCTTTAAAGGGCGGTAAATATCTTTTACAAGCCTTACCGCTGCATCTATATTTGGGGCATAACCCATTGTTCCTGTGAACACAATGGCTTTTTTTCTATTTTCAACAAACTTGTTCATATGAAAATAAGCTAAATCAATATAATTTGGGACAACATCCACCTGGCTTACTCTTCTTAGATGCAAAAACTCTTTATCTGCAGGAGAGATAATAATCGCCTTTGAGCATTGTTTTTTTATAAATGTTTCATATTTTTTCATCCTTCCAAGCTCGCCCTTAACCGCAAGTTTTTCAAGCGGTTTCTTCGTCCACTTGTATCTTCTTTCCAAATTGAGGCTAATGGCATCAATATAATCAATTAGGACAGTTGAACCTGGAATGCTGTTAGTAGAGAAATTATGAAGGACTTTTGATTGAATTTGGACAACATCATAATGCGTCTGATCCGTAATTTGTTTCAGAAATCCCTTTAAAGTCGGAAAGGAATGTAGAGAAACACTTAACGGGTAGCCCTTTAGAAAAAAACTCTTAGCAACTGACAGATGCTTACTTTTCGTCTTTATTTTATGTTTCTCTTTACTTTCTCCATTAATAATAGAGGTGGCACAGCACCAATAGGCTTCGTTCTTTTCTTGAAACAAACAATGAACAGTGTGTCCTTTTTTCAGTAAGCTTTTTATTTGCTGAAACGCTCTGACTTGATCACCTTTCCCCGGAACTTCTGGCTTTCCGTGTGTGATAAATAAAATATTCACTCCATACATCTCCCTTCATTGAGACCAGCAGCCTCATTTTGTCCCAGCAGCTGCAACAGCTGTTTTTCTCTCTGATAATCTTTTTCGTTAACACCATTAGCCTGCTCCCGCTGGAGAACGACCCGGATCGTTTGCAGTAAAATTTTAATATCCGCTGCAAATGAATATTGCCGGATATACATTAGATCAAATCGAAGCTTGTCCTCAACAGTCGTTGTATATTTTGCCATCACCTGTGCAAGTCCTGTTAGACCAGGTTTGACAGTCATTCTATATGCATAATCAGGTATTTGCTGCTGAAATTGATCGATAAAAAAGCTCCTTTCCGGTCTTGGTCCAATCAGACTCATCTCCCCTTTTAAGACATTGTATAATTGCGGCAATTCATCAAGTCGTGTAGCTCGAATCAATCTGCCGATCCATGTTATCCGCGGGTCACGTTCTGTTGCCAGTACAGGCCCTGTGTTTTTTTCTGCATCCTGCACCATACTCCTAAATTTATAAATTTTATAAGGTTTTCCATTTTCACCAATACGATCCTGTTTAAAGAAGGCCGGTCCCCGAGACGTAAGCGGAATAAGTATCCACAAAAAAATAGTGAAAGGACTAGTAACAGTTAATATTGCTGTAGCTGCGACGAGATCGAATGCACGCTTAACCGCACGCTGGGCCATGCTAAGCTCCGCGGGAGGGATAGACAAAACGAGCATATCATCCACTTGCTGAGGAGCTGAACCATGTATAAATATTTCAAAAAGCTTAGGTACGATTAATACTTCTTTTCCATATTTTACACACAAGCTGACCATTTCACTTTTTTGCTTTTCATCAATTGAAGGACTGACAAGCACAACATCAATTTCTTTTATGTAGCTTTTCAGTTTATGTTTTTCGCTTAAAAGTAAAAATCCGCTAATAATAAACCATCCTTTATTATGAGAAAGCAGTTTATCAGCTAAAGATAAACCCACTTTTTCATTTTCACCGATAATTAATAACTTTTTCTTTCCATATATTCTTCTTATGACATGCCAAATAAAAAAGCGACTCATTATTACCGAAATATTCTGAATTATAAAAGCAAGCATAATGTTTTTTATTGAAAAAATCTCAATCGGATAAAGAATAGCAACAGCCATCATCAAAACAGTAAACATTCCGAACGATAACAAGATCGTATATAGTACCTGCTGAAAGTTTTTTCTTTGCCAATCTGTATACATATTAAATAAGTAGAAAATAGTCAAAACTGCTGCTGAAATCCATGGTATTGCATCTATATAATAAAACGGATAGGAAAAACCATGCAGAATCCAGTATGCTGTTAAATAGCCCAGATGAACTATAAATATATCAGATAAAACAAGAATAATTTTACCAATGCGCCCTTCATCGCTCTTGCCCATTCTGACCCTTCTTTCGTTATTATCTTATTTTTAATCTATCTAAATTACTGTTTATAAAAAACAAGCGACATTCTTGTGTTTTCTTTATATGTTTAAATACTCTCTCATTGTGTAAGTAACCATTTTTTCTAAGGAGAAATTTTTCTGTACCCTATCGCGAGCACTATTTACTAGCTTATTTCTAAACTGCTGATCTTCCTTTATAGCCAATATATGTTCACAAAATCTATCGGCTGAATATCCTGACACAAGACAGCCGAATTCATCGCTTGTGATCGCTTCTTTAATTCCACCTATATTAATTGAAACAAGCGGTGTTCCGACAGCCATTGCTTCAAGAACGACCATGGGAAAGACTTCCCTATGAGAAGTTAAAACAAGTACATCCATATCTTTAATAAAGCTTTCTGGATTCTTCACTTCCCCAATCATCTGCACATGATGAGTAAGTTCGAACTCTTCAATCATTTTATGAATTTTTGGGTATTGGGGGCCATCCCCGCCTATATAAAATTTAATTTCTGGATACTGTTTCAACTTTTTAGCAATTTCCAAAAATAATTCATGATTTTTTTCTGGAGATAATCTCGCCAAAATTCCTACTTTATAAACGTTATCTTTTTCCTTTTGGTGATACATAAATTGACCTAAATCCACTCCGTTGTAAATCGTTGTGATCTTTTCCTTCTGAACCCCCAGCTGAAAAAGATTCTCCTGTTCATAACCACTAACCGTAATAATTTTCGTTACATACCGGTTTAATAATCTGGTGAAAACTGGTCGAAAACTTTTTTCTATCATCGTTACATTGTGCTTTGTATAAATAATTTTCAATTTTTTTTTCATCATTTTCTGAATGGCAACTGCGTACAGAACCATTCGTAAACTATTGGCATGAATGATATCAATATCGTATTCCTTCACTTTCCTTTTGATCATGATCAGATTAGCGATATGGTTGCTATGAGACATATTGATAAAATGTTTTTTATTGTTGATTTGCTCGTAAAGCTCACCGCCGCCTGCTGCCGTATAAAAGACAAGCTTTGAATGCTTTAGTTGATTTTCCAATTTGCAAAAGTAATATTCTGCTCCTCCTGTCATTAATTTATCTGTCATTAACAATACATTCATTTCCATGAACCTCCTTTGCAATCAATTGAGCATCCCTTGTTTTTTGTTTTTCTACGAGTTGTTTATTTTCCTTTTTTCTTACAATAACTGATAGAATAGCCAGGTATAGAAAGAATACTTCATTAATAATTAAAGATAGAGACATGATTTGTAGCAAAAATGCGATAAAGGACAAAAATAAATACGGTTTTTCCCACATTATGCGACTTTTAAGAAGCTGGATAAAAATAAGGAAAAGAACGGTGACGTACAAAGAAAATCCTAATAAACCAGATTCCGTTAAAATATGTAAAAACGTGTTATGAGTGTACAAACCTTCTCCATAATAAAATTTGTTGTATTCAATAAAGTTATCCGCTCCTATACCCATAACTGGATGTGCCAAAAAAAATTCCCAAGCCCGGCCCCACAACTCGAAACGTCCACTTCCCCCATCATTGGAAAAATCCTCAATTCGTGCTTCAAGCAGTTGGCCAATATCGAACGTCATTATAGATGTTGCCATATAACTAGCCGCTGCAAAAAATCCCCCCACAGCAATCAGTATTCTCCATCTTTTAGCAGGGCTGCATACGGCGATATATATTAAAATAATAACGAACATAGCCAAAATGCCGCCTCTTGAAAATGTCAAGATACTCGTCAACAAGCATAATGTGAAACCTATTTTATTTCTCCAACTTTTTATATTTGTTAAAAAATATGTAAAGAAGATTGTATTGTAAAAAACATAAAGGTTGGGGTCCTCAACCAAACCAATTAACCTTGGATAATCTCTATCCAAAAGCGTACCATAACTAGAAATCATCTCTCCCTGCGCTTGAAATCCAAGACTTTTCAAACCAATCACATACAAGACAAGACTTACGGCGTTAAACAACAAACCAGCTCCTGCCACTGCCTTTTGTATGGCATTATCTGAGTAACCCTCTAAAATAGATCGTAAAATAAAGTAGCAGAAGATGAGCAAAATGATTCCTAAAGTGATACGAAGACTAGCAAATGGATAAACCGAAAAAGCCCCAGTGAAGCTGTAAAACAAATAAAACAATAACAACATGGATTCAAAGGGATATAGTTTCTGAAAAGAAATAGCTGAAAGACGAAAAAGTAAGAACAAAATCAAAAAGATCATATAAGGCTTAAGCGCAAATCCAATATAAATGTTATATTTACCTAACATAAAGAGGAAAAACAGTAAAAACAGACCGGTGTTGCGCTTCGTCTGACTGGCATCATTAAGAAGTGCCATCTTTTACCTCCCGTTCCACTGCTTTTTTTCAAAGTTTTTCTTTTGATTGATGAAACTTATTAATTTTCGTGCCAATTCCGGATCCACTCCTATTATGATAAGAAGACACAACAAATGAAGAGCAACAGCAGAAATCGGTTGTGCTGATAAAAAGTGCGTAATGACTGCAAGCAAAATGATAAAGGTAGAAATATAAGGTAGTAAGACTTTTTTTGCTATTTCCCCCCTTTTCGGGTTTAATAACCAGAAACCAGCGAAGGAAAGGATCTCAACAGCAATTCCAGCGAAAGCCGCTCCTTCCACTCCGTACTGTCGACTGAAAAAAGTATAAAACCCAATCCCTCCGGCAACAGCTACCGCCTGGACAATCGTTCGACGAGTCTGTAAAGCTTTTGTTGTCAGTCCGTCAGCAAGTGCCACATTTATACTTTGCAGCACAAGCATAAAAGACAATATCTGTAAAGCGCTAGATGCAAACAACCATTTTTCCCCAAACAGCGAGTGGATGATGATCTCCGGCATGTAATACAAAGGAACCGTCATTGCCATACCTGTTAACGCCATCATTTTAAGTTGCAAAATATTCAGCTGTAAATGTTCCGATCCCCCCTTGCTGTTATAACTTTTAAACAGCACTGGATAGAAAGCTCCTGCGAGCACACCTGGGATTTGATACAAAGCAGAGGGGATCCGGTAAGCAACAGCGAAAAACCCTACCTGCTTTAATGTTAATGTTTTTTCTAGTACGAGCGGTCCAAGTTGCGGAAGAATCACAATAAGTAAGCCACTTATAATAAAGGACAGCATATTTTTCAATAGATCTTTATGAAAAGCGCTTTTAAAACGGATTTCCACTCTTTTACTGGTTAAGTACATGCCACCCATTCCTGCAAACAAATAAGAACAGCCATATAAAAGAGCAATGATGGTCGGCTTTAGTGAAAAAAACATGCCCAATGAGATGGAAATAACAAGGAACACCGCTGAACACATGCGGATAAGCCCAGAATACTGCATTTCTTCTACCAGTTGAAAATAGGTAACACTGATGCTTTGCATAGTCAATCCTATTACCATCGGAAAAATCAAATAATACATTGTCTGCATCAACTCTGGCTGATCTTGGTAGAGTAACTGAATAAAGAAAAATCCGCCTACAAAAGTAACTCCTAATAATACTAGCCTGATTTTAATATAGGAAGAAATCACAGTGGATAAACTTATTCCTTTTTTTGATCCTTCTCGCAGCATCGTTACACTCATTCCCACATCTGTGAAATATCCCATAATCAGCGAGAATGCCAGTGCAATGCTGAACATTCCATAGCTGCTAGACTCAAGGTAGTTTGCCAGAACTACTAGAGTAAAAGCATTCAACCCGCTTGAAAAAGCAGTACTATAAAATAAATGAAATACATTTTTCCCAATAGAATTCTTTCTTACATGACCCATCTATCATCACCTGCATACTTTTAACTTGTTTGATAAATCGCCCCTAAAATAGGATATCCTCCTCTTTCTAACATCTTTTTCGTTCTCAGAACATCCTCTTTTTTTGTCTGATTTTCTTGAATCACAAGGATCATACCACTACACGCGGCTAACAGAATTTGAGAATCGGCCACTTCTAAAAATGCTGGTGCTTCCACAATAACAGCATCATAATAGCGCTTCCATTCAGTCATTAATTGTTCGATCTTTTCAAAGCCTTCCAGGTGCATAGAATAAGATCCTGTAGGCAGCATATAGAGATTTTGAATAAATACTTCACTGGCCTCCCCTTCTTCATCCATTAAGAGATTGCTCAGTCCTATCCTGTTATTGATGCCAAACAATTCATGCAAAGCTGGCTTTCTAAAATTGGCATCGACAAGCAGCACTTTTTTTCCAATTTCAGCAAATGAGATTGCCAGCTTAGAAGATATTAGCGGCTGTAGTTCATTTTCTTTAGGAGATGTTACCATTAATACTGGCTTTCCATGATTTGTTTCATTTAAAATGTTCGTTCGAACCATTCTAATTTGCTCAGTATTTAGCCCCCTTTCAGGAGATCGTAGTTGCTCTATCCGCTTGGTTTTTCTTTTCTTTAGCACTGAACTTTCTCCTTTCTTTGTAAAATTCTTTATAGTTAGGAATTCCTTTGCCACTTTTTTGGATCTTGGCTTTGCCGTCAAACTTCCCTAAAATCGATAAACCGATCAACTCTTCCACCGTTCTCTCATTTTTTATCGAGTCATCTAACTGTTCAAGAATGACCGCCAGACCAATTCCTAAAAACACTCCTACGATAAGAGAAATAGTCATTGAGGAGACAACATTGTTTTCTTTAATAGGGTCTTCATTTTGTTCTAAAATTTTCACCTCATTAAGCTTAAGAAAAACATTCATTTTTTGGATCGATATAGCCGCAGTCGTCTTTGCGATTTTTTTTGCCAGTTCTGCATCTTGATCTTTGACATGAATCGTAATAATCTGTGAATCTTTATTATTTTCAATCATCATTTTTTCTTCTAGTGACACTTCTTGTAAACCGAGCTCTTGTTTCACTGCATTCAGAACAATTGAACTTTTAATAAAATCAACAGAAGAAGCCAGCGTTTGTGGAATTTTTTGTGTTTCCTCATAAGAATTCTCTGCATTGGTAATTTGCAAATTTCCTATTAAAATATGTTCGCTAGCCTCGTACACCGGCCTAAAAAGAAAGATTGTAACAAAGGCCGTAATCACCATTACCATAGCCGCTATCACGCTTATCACAATGATTCTTTTCTTAATTAAATGAAAAAAATCCTTTATAGTCATTTCACTCTGCACAACGGCCCATCCTTTCTTTTAATTAGCTTCGTACGATCATTTCCTTTTGATAAAAATAAATCGTTTCTTTTAATCCTTCTACAAATGAATAATCTGGTTTCCAATTCAGCATGTTTTTTGCTTTGGTATTTGCCAAAATGCTGTCTTTAATATCTCCTTGCGATTCAGGATAAAAAGCAGGAAAAATATCACTGTTAGTTATCGCTTTCAATTCGTTCACAATATTTAATATAGACGTTTGCTTTTCTGTGCTAATGTTAATAACTTCATTTTCTCCCTTTGTTAACGCAGCCACATTCGCTTTTGCCACATCTTTCACAAAAATGAAATCCCTGGTTTGGGCTCCGTCTCCGAAAATGCTGAGCGGTTGATTGTTTAAAAACCTCTTCATAAAAGTGGCCACTACACCCGCCTCCCCCTTTGTATCCTGTCTCATGCCATAAACATTGGCATAACGTAAAATCGTATACGTTAGCCCATGATATTGAGCAAACATTTTGATATAGGTTTCTGCGTGTTTCTTAGATAATCCGTAAAAAGAGATTGGATTAACTGAATGCTGTTCATCAACCGGCAAATACTTCGGGCTGCCATATAAAGCAGCGCTGGAAGCAAAAATCAATTTTTTCACATTGTGTTTGACACAAGCTTCGAGCACATTAATCGTAGCTAAAGTATTTTCTTCACTATCCTTGAGCGGATCTTGAAGTGACTTTGCTACAGAAACTTGGGCAGCTTGATGAATGACATAGTCTGGCTGAAAATCCGAAAAAATTTCATGAAGAACCTCGTTTTTAATATCCTCTTCATAAAATGTTGCCCCTGATGCCACTTGATTTCTTTTGCCACTAGAGAGGTTATCCACAACCGCTACCTGATGATTTTGCAAAAGTAGCTCCTCTGTAATATGCGAACCGATAAACCCCGCCCCGCCCGTAACTAACACCTTCATTTTCTCACTCTCCTAATTAATCTGTTAAAAAACCAGTCACTCACAATCAGTAAGCCCTCTTTTCATTAATTAACTTTCTTTATAAAGTACATTTTGATTATTTTTGTTCTTTATAAAGATCATTTCTTACGGAGAGTATAGCATGTATCCAACTAAAAAATAATAGGTTTATATACCCATTTATTCTTTTTAAAGAACAAATCAAGGGTTATTATTAAATAAAAATACACAAAATCAAAAAATGTGCGTTATAATGAACAAAAACCAAGAAAGGGGTATTTCATATGATAGGAAACCGTATTAAACAATTACGAGAAAAAAGAGGTTATACTCTTACAAAACTTGCCCAAGAGGCACAAATATCCAAATCCTATTTATCTAATTTAGAAAGAAAACCAACTGTCAACCCTTCACTATATATTCTTTCTAAAATCGCTGCCGCGCTTGGGATCACAACCGATCACCTAATCAAACCAGAACAACTTATACAGTCAGAAACAAAAAATGAATGGACAGAGTTTTTACACGAGGCTGAAAAAGCAAGTATGAATAAAGTTGATCTTCTAAAGTTTCATCATTATCTGGGAACAAAAAAAGGGGGCTGATTCAAAAAATCTCTGACATTTGAATATGCTAATACTACTTTGAAAATCTTGTTAGAGATGATGAAAGAACGGGGTCTATCGATTGAACATAACATCATTATGCGAAAAGTTTATCAATTAGATCATCAACACTCCTAATCTTAGTATGCTTTTAAAAGGAGGTTAAGGGATGGGTAGAAAGAAAAGGAAGATCATTCTCATAATGGTCTTGGTTTTACTATTAAGTGTAGCGGGGTTCATATTTAGCGCCTACGTCTCCTTACATCAAACGCTGAATGGGATACTAAATGAGTCGGCACTTGAAAAGTCAGAAAAGCGTCCTCAAAAAGTTTCGTTAAAAAACAAAGATGGGTTTACGGTGCTTTTATTAGGAGTGGATGAACGTGAAGGAGATAAAGGTCGTTCTGACACGATGATGGTTATGTCAGTGAATGGACAAGATCATTCGCTGAAGGTCGTTAGCATCCCACGAGATACTCGTGTGAATATTGCAGGGAAAGAGAAAGTAGATAAGATCAATCATGCCTATGCATTTGGAGGTGTAAATATGTCGGCAAAAACGGTTGAAGAATTTCTCGATATTCCAATTGATTATTACGTAAAAGTGAATATGGATGGTTTTAAAGATATGGTAGATGCAGTGGACGGAATTTCTGTAAACAATGTGTTTGCATTTTCATATGATGGGGCGGACTTTCCTACAGGAAACATTACATTAAATGGAGAAGAGGCGCTGAAATACTCTAGAATGAGATATGAAGACCCACAAGGAGACTTCGGAAGGCAAACACGGCAGCGGCAAATTATTCAGGGAATACTCGATAAAGGAGCAAGTATAGATTCAATGTGGAGCTATAATGACATTTTAAGTACCTTGAAGAAAAACATCGAAACAAATATGACAATCCATGAAATAAAGACGATTCAAAAAAATGATGCAGTTGCTAGTAATAATATTAAGCAAGAGCAAATAACGGGTACGGGTAAAAGAATAAACGATATTTATTATTATTTAGTACCTGAGGAAGAAAAACAGCGTGTTTCTTCCATCTTTAAGAATCACTTAAATATTAATTGAGATTAAAAAGAAACAGGCTTTCCTAAAAGAGCATTTGTCGGATGCCCGTTTTATCAGATTGGGTTAGTATAATGCAGCAAGTTCATCTACCATCGTCAAATCTCAATAAGCGTATGGTCTGTTTGAAGCTAGGTAACAATGGTTATTGATTACAGTTTGTCATTGATTAAAAAAACGCTATATCATACCTATAAGGAGTGGTATTTATGGTTGAGGTAATTAATAAAGCATTAAATGTTTATAAGTCCAAATCAATCAGAGAGATTCTCAGTTTTATGAATAACTTGACAAGAGGTTTTGTTATTTCACGCAAATTTGATAAATGCGGTCATTTTTTAAAAGTAGCCGGTAAAATACGATTCATTAAAAAAAATGGGTATGTGGAACTTGGAGATAATGTCTTACTTTATGCAGATGTTAAACTTAGCGTAGTTGGGACAGACCATAAGTCAAAATTAACGATAGGAAATAATATCGCTATTGGAGATAGAACCGAAATTCACTGTGGCAAAGAAATCGTTATAGGGGATAATTGCAATATATCGTGGGATGTTGTCATTATGGATAGAGATTATCATAGATTAAACAAGCAAGAACACGTGTATAATCCCGTTTATATAAGCGATAACGTTTGGATCGGCTGCAGATCGGTCATATTGAAGGGTGTTAAAATCGGAAAGGGGGCTGTAATCGCAGCAGGCAGTGTAGTGACAAAAGACGTTCCTCCTAATACTGTAGTGGGTGGAAATCCCGCAAAAATATTAAGAGATAATATCTATTGGCGTCCATAAAGATTGTTGTTAAGCGTACCATCTGATAACAGATTTGTACGCCTTTTTCTTATTTCCGATAAATTATGGATTACTTTTCTTCAGTTACCACTCCTGTGTACGTGTAAATACAGACACTTGCCATTAAGCCAAGGAAAAGTCTCGTATCGCTAGCATCAAGAATTCCCCATATTTTTTAATCCATATCTATGCCCCATTTTAATTTCAGAAAAATGGTCGTCACCCCTAATATAAAGCACTTCTACCTTAGATAAGTATTAAATAATTGAAAACATACACAATAAACGTTTTTTCATTTAAGCTGCTCCCGCCTTTGTTCTCTTATAATTTAGTTAGTTATTGGTAAATATAGTTTATTTCATTATGCTTTTTATTTTGACTCGCATAAACTATGCGTAAGTATCTATCATTGCAAACACAAATGATAATAGAGTTAAATCTTTGGTATCGTGTTCTATACTTTCTTGACGATGATGGCCTACAATCAAAAACCAAGCATGATCATTGTCAAGTTATGTAGTAGCAACATCTGTAAAACTGACCTCTTGATAACGGATCTTCCATTATTTTATTTAGGATATTACGCTATTTTGCATACGGCATATAAGCTCTAAACTCATCTGTAACAAGCAAATTCTCAAGATTCCATTTAGAGACGATCATTTTATCAAACATCCTTATACACACCACTTTAGTATCAGTTGATTCGGTTCAGTCTCTTGCTACTAAAACATAACTTGTTCTTGACTGATACCTTTTCATTTAGATTTACCACCCTTACCCCTGACATTTTAAACAAACGCTATGTCACTTAAGTCAACCATCTGATTATATCGCTTTTTCATACATGTATAATCATTTTTTTAGACCGGCTAGAGCAGCCCGGGTCTACTAAAATACTTACAGAGAGGAGAAAAGAAAGTGGCACAAATAGAAAAAGTATATGTGGAGGATTTTAGCGGAACAGGCTCCGTTCAGGTACAAAATGCGATTGAGTATGCCAAAATTAACAATATCAAAACGGTTATGGCCGCAGATAAGTCATATACTCTTACTACCCCTATAATTGTACGAGAAGGGGTAAAACTTGAGTTTGGTTATGGAACCATCTTTGTCGTATATGGAAATTTCAAAGTAATCGAACTAGAAAAAAATGCTTCACTAAAAGGTGCGTACATTGCCATTGATGATGTTGCATTTAATTCAGAGGTGATCCGTTTAGACGGCAAACACAAATATTATAATTTATGGAACAGAAGCAAAATTGAAGATTTAAATATTATAAATTGGTCAGGAAGCCACAAAGGTGTAGGATTATCTCTGTTTTCCGGTGGCAGCGGCCATGAGATTTCATTCGTCAATTTTGAAAATGTGAAAATAGCAGGCATGAACATTGGAATAAAACTAAAAGCACAAAAACCAACAACCGGTATGGCGTGGGTGAATGCGAACCGATTTAATAATGTATCGCTTGATGATTGCGTAAATATGATTCAAATGGAAAGCAGTTTGACTGTGCCTTATGAATGTAGCGGTAATCAATGGACAAACTTGCAAATACAGCCGTCACCTGCTACCCAAAAGATCATGAGAGTAACGGGACAATACAACAAATTTGAAGGCATGATATGGGATTTGCACTCTATTACGCATCAAAATCCGGTTATTGAGCTGACAGCAGCATCGAATTCAACCGACTTTATGATCCCATCTATACCGCTCAATCGAATTAGTGATGTCGGAACGTCTAATAGACTCCATAGATAATGAAGTAGAGAACAACGGATGGCTATTCATCGGCACTTCTGATGATTTTACAAAAAAAAGAAAACATTTGAGAATTCCTAGGCTTCATGTAAGCGATCAAACGGAATCCAAATGTTTTCTATATCGCTAAAATAGCTAGAATTCCATGTTCACATACAATTTATACGAGCCGTCAAATACGACAAGTCCTTCTTCACTTGTCATCTTGTTAGATGATTTATTTTTATCATTCCAACTACATCACATCTGTAAGGGCCAGTATTTCCTTATGTTCCCGCACCATGACACACTGTCTATCACTGGTTTCTCTCCTCTGAAAAACTGTACCGGCACCAATATTTAATCGCGATTTCACGCGTTTTTTCGTTGTAGCGGATCAAATCAAAGTGCTCTTCAAATCGCTCACTGTTTCTCATCCTTCTCTGATCTTTCACCCATACTTGTTGTGCCTTTTTATTGAAAAAACACGAAGTCCTAGCCGGTAATAAGGTATGTTTCCTTCTTTCACATATCGATAAAGCATACCTGAATAAATATTTGAAAACGCTGCTGCTTCTGGCACATTTAACCCCGTTTTCACTCCTTCCACTCCTTTCACTGATTACTTACAGCGAAAAGGAAAAAAACGATATTTTTAAAAGAAAGAAGAAAGTTTAAGGTAAAAATGAGTTGATTTTTTAAAAATGATTTGAATTTTGCACAATGATCATTTAATATAAGAGCAGCCTCCATGCACGGTTGTTTTTATTTTTATCTTCATATTCATCTTGTCTACGTATTGAGTCCGAATCAAATGCCTATCCTTGTTCGAAATAACGTTAAACATTTTGATTATTTACTTGTGAGGCAATCGAGAAGCGAAACAGCATATCGAACAAATGGGCATACTCACTGACCGCAAATCCGATGATTCAAAAGAGATTGAGCATTTTAGATAAAAAGCTTTAACTTAAAAATTTGTTTTAAAAATGCCATCCCCTCATTACGTTACGGTAATGAGGGGATGGCATCGAAACAGTTGCTTATTCTACATCAAAGTACACTTTCTCCAAGCCTGTAAACGGAACAGATGAACCGCCCAGCTTGACTTCCGAGAAAATAAGCAATGTTTGCTTAAGGATTATTTTGATTCAAGTCACGCGTTGTTTCATCCTATGCATTTCAATTAGACGATGTCGGTGTCTCTTGTTCCGTGACCGATTTATGCTTGGCTGCACTTTTTAGTAAGAAGAACGCGGAGACAAGATGCATGCCCACACCGACAACAGGAATCCACCCGACGATGGATGTGACAATCCCTAAGATAGAAGCTGTTTTGTTGGTTTTTTCTTTCGCACTGTAAAACAAAGCGAACATGTGTAAAAATAACATAATAACAAGCGGACGCCACTCCCATGATACGACAAATGCAAGACTGATGTAAGGAATGCCCAAAAGAGCCTCAAGACCGCCTGTCGTCCATTTTAAACTTCTTGATACCAAACTCCACCACCTCCAATTCCCCTCTTATATTCATATATGAGAGAAAGTAAAGGTTTATACGAAACAAGAAGCAGATGGTTTTCTTGTTAGGTTTCTGTATGTGGATTTGGCTGTTATTCGATTCATTATAAGGAAGATGCATGAATGGTTCTGGGTGTCTTAACAAGGAAGAAACCCATAAAATCATTAAAAAATACATCCATTGTTTTGTCTTGCCTTTCCCAAACAAATAATAAGAAGTGGCTTCCCGAACGATATCATTCCAAACGGATAGCGGCTTCCCGCTGCATGATTCTCAATTCATCATATAGCTTTTCATCATAGGGAATTTGAAAGGAATGTGTCACAAACATAGGGGCCGTCCCTCCTTCCTCGCTTTATACATCCATCACAATCGAATATACGTTCTTGAAGCAAGTGATATGCAGTGAAAAAACAAAAAATCCGAACGATTGACGCGTCATAAGACACGCATCGTTCGACCTCACTCTCATCTCCTGTCTAAAGAAGATGAGCTTTCCCGTTCGAAAAATCCGTAAACTTCTTCGTTCGAATACCTTCTTCCTTGGGGTAAGTCCATTTCTACTAACTATACATATTTTCTTATTTTCCTTGTTCCTTATTCCATTCTTGTTTGTCGTACACTTTAAAGAATGGGAACCAAATGAGGAACATGATCGCTAAAACAATTGCTAGTAAAATTAATCCAGTTATCCCTGAAATAATGTACGTTGATATACCAAGTGGCGTATACCAGAGCTGGAATAGCATGCTCGGAATTGGAACAAGTCCACTGTTAAGAACAATGTATACAATGATTGGTGATACTAACGCATTTAGCCAAAAAGGAATCATTAAGATTGGATTAAAGGCAACTGCTCCATAAACGATTGGTTCATTAATATTAAATAAGGACGGAACGAGTGTTGTCTTCCCAATAGATTTTAAGCGAGAGGATTTCGCAAAGAGTAGCAAAATCACCAGTGGCAGTGTTGCACCTAAACCTCCGACTCCAAGCCAGCCAGAGAAAAACGTTTCAAATGTGTTAATATTAGCTGGATCTAATCCTTGTTCAACAAGTGAAGCATTTTCATTAATCGCTTGTAGCCAGATTGGCATTAAGATTGGCATTAATACCCATGGACTCATCCCAAATGAATAAAGGAAAACGAGAATGAAATTAATGATCACAAATCCAGCAAAGCTTTGACTAATTAACGTAAGTGGTTGAAGCATTCCTACTATCACATCGAACATATCAATTTGCAGTTGATAAATAAATACCCAACCTACAAGTAATATAAAGGTAATCGGAACTAATGAATCAATCCATTCTATAATAAATTCCGGAAGCTCACTGCCTTTTTTAAAGAATGAAAAGCGTTTAAAAATACTCATCACTAAGCCGACGAACATACCGACAATTAGCGCATTCATCATGCCAGTTGGTCCAAGTCTTTCTAAAATAAAGCTAATGTTCCCATCATCTGAGATTGTTGGTGATAAGAGCATTAAAAATAGTGATAGTCCAGTTGCACCAGCAATGATCTTGTTTTTATCATAGCCTTTTTTATCCATAATATAGTATGGCGTTAGGAAAGAGATAAACAGGCCAAATAATCCGAAACTGAATGTCGTTATTGGTGATAAATTAGGCAGCCAAGAGATAAAATCATTCAAAATCGAGAATAAGGTTAACAAGGAACCAACAAGGATCATTGGTAATATAATCATGATCGCTTCTGAAATGGAGGAAATCCACACATTTTCTGTAAACTTGTTTAATTTGGGCGCAAACTTTTCATTCATCCAATTAATTAACTTATTCACTTACAATCCCCCCTCAGAAGTTTTATTTTCATGATTAACTTGGGCAATCAACTGATCTAATGCAGCACCAGCATCATTGGTATCCATCCATTTTTGACCGAATAGAGAAATCACCGCGGGAATTGGACATTCCTTAAGAAAAGATAAGGTGTATTTATCTTTCACATTCAATTCGTCACTAAGTTGAGCAAAGAATTCCATAATAATTTTCTTGCCATTTTCATCTTGTAACCATTCTTTTGTTAAACTTTTTTGTGTAAATACGGGCTTCTTCACTTCAGTCGATGTTACATGAATTGTAGTCGATAAACGAATATCCGCTACGGAACGTCCAACTAAAAGATCGAATAATCCTGTTTCAACACGCCACCCTTGAGAAGCCATATCATAAAATGCAAAATCACGTTTCGCTAATGTAAAGGTAATCTGCTTTGCTTCACCAGATTGTAAATGAACTTTTTCGAATTTCTTTAGTTCTTTTAATGGACGAATCACACTGGATTCGTAGTCATGAACATAAAGTTGGATCACTTCCATTCCATCCATTGCTCCACTATTGCGAACCGTTACAGACACTTCAACTGTTTCAGTATCGTTTATTGCTTTTTTATTCACTTGAATCGATTCATACGTAAACTCTGTATATGATAAACCATGTCCAAATGGGAACAGTGGCTTGATATTCTTTTTATCATAGTAACGATAGCCTACGAAGACTCCTTCATGATAATGAACCTTGCCATTTTCACCTGGGTAAGTTAAATGCGCCGGATTATGGGCCATATGTTCAGGGAATGTTTCAGACAGCTTACCCGATGGATTGGCTAACCCGAATAAGATATCAGCAATCGCACTTCCACCTGCTTGTCCAGCGAACCAGCCTTCAACTAAGGCAGGTACTTGATCTATCCAGCCAGTCATTGTTAGTGGCGAACCATTCGATAAGACAACTGTCATATTCGGTTGTTCTTGTACAACAGATAAGATAAGATTGATTTGTGACTCTGGCAATTTAGTCACTTCCTTATCAAATCCCTCTGCCTCCTCTAGTTCTTCTGGTATTCCGGCAAAGATAATGACTTTGTCTACTTGTTTCGCTAAAGCAATCGCTTCTTTCTGATTCATTTCGTTTTTACTCGGATCAAAATCATCATATCCACTCACATAATGTATCGTAATATCATCACCAGCAATTTCCTTCATTTTTTCCAATGGAATGTCTAAGCTATACGGCGTAACCATTGCACTTCCACCTTTACCGCCGATCCGAGGATTAATTGCATGTTGGCCAATCACTAACACCGATTTCGTTTTCTCTTTTTTGATCGGTAAGACATCGTTATCATTTTTCAATAACACTGTTCCTTCAACAGCTACTTGCTTTGCGATTAAATGATGTTGGTCGAAGTCATAAGTGTCTTTCGCAAATTTTTTCCCTTCAATCGCTTTCACAACTAATTCAAGGATTCGTTTCACACTAGCTTCAATCACAGCCTCATCGACTTCGCTATTACGAATCTGTTCGACTAATTGTTTTTGCCTAGAAAGAGATGGTCCTGGCATTTCAATATCTAGTGTAGCTTGCAATCCTTTTAAGCGATTCGTCACAGCTCCCCAGTCGGAAATCGTTACACCGTTATAATTCCATTCACTTCGCAAAATTTGGTTCATTAAAAGCGGGTTCTCTTCCGAGCGGTAACCATTGACTTTATTATAAGAAGTCATGACAAGCCACGGATTCGATTTTTTCACAGCGATTTCAAAAGCAGTTAAATAAATTTCACGTAGTGTTCGTTCATCAACTTCTGAACTAATCGTCATCCGTTCAAATTCAGAATTATTCGCTGCATAGTGTTTAAGAGACGTACCAATTCCGTTTTCTTGTAAACCATTAATATAAGCACTAGCTATTTCACCTGCTAAAATCGGATCTTCGGAAAGATACTCGAAGTTTCTGCCTCCTAATGGAGTTCGTTTGATATTCACCCCAGGTGCCAAGAGTACATGAACACCGTAATGGTGACATTCATTTGCTAATGTTTCTCCTACTTGGTAGGCTAAATCGACATTCCAAGTTGAAGAAAGCGCTCCTAATATAGGAAAAGCTGTCGCTGCATTATTCCCCTCGAATATTCCAGTAGTATGAATGTCGATTGGTTTACGAACACCATGAGGTCCATCTACCATAATCACATCTGGAATGTCGCGAATACCAGCAATCTCCCACATCCCTTTTCCGAATAGTAGGGATACCTTTTCTTCTAATGTTAGCGTTGAGTAGATTTCATCTATTTCCATCATCTCTTCATCTCCTGATGTAGAATCTATTTATCGTATTTCTTCTAAGCTATTTGTGTCAATTGAACTTACAATCACATTTTAATGTAAATTGTTAACGTTTACATTGTAAATTTTGTTGAGTTTTACGGCATTTTTTGTTGTCTTTATAAATCGAATCATACATTCACATTAGGGAAAATCAAAAGACAACAAAAAACACCCCTGCTAATTAGCAAGAATGCCTTTTTTCATTAGATGATTTTGTTAAGGGTAATTAATTGAACACCAAAAGACGGGATTTCCATTGTCACTTGGAAGGAGGAATCAATAACAAGCTGTTCCGTTCGAATCGTTGGCCCACTTCTTTTTTTCAAATAATTAATTTCCTCTACGGAAGGAGATTCAGGGGCACCCATTGCTAACCACTCATCGAAGACAGAGCCATGCTTGCGGTCCAACTGATAGTGCGTATATTTATAAACTCCGGATAAGTTATGGATCGTCAATTCAAGACTTAATTGTTCTTTTAATTCAAACACACTGTACCGATTTTTTTCCGTAATACCAGACCAGTCACCTTCCATAAACAGTTGATCCACATGACTATAGTTAAAGGCTAGTATTTGGATGTCCTCATTTTGTTTCGTGATGATATATCGTTCACCTTTCACAAGAATATGAGACCCTAATCTTTTCAGCATATAATAGGCGTAATAGGATGGCTTCTTTAGTCCTTGCATATTCATCAAGCCAAACCCACCATGAAAAATCGAGGTACCTGCAAGAAATTCTTCAAAGATGTCGGTAAATGTCCAAAATCCTAATGACTGAATCTTGCCGATTGAATCAAGGACATGCTTGAGAATAAACGGGCCCATGAACATCGTATCATGAATAAGATTCCGCGAAAAAAGAGAAAAATTCCACTCTGTAACATGCAGACTTAAATCGTTTCGATGAACACGAGACAATGTTTCTTGCACACTGTTAATAATTTCTTGATAAAAAGTCGCTTGCTTGATTTCGGTTAAACTAGTGGATGTCATCTTCTCTGTATCAATGTATTCCGAATACATATGAAACGAAACAAAATCAATCGGTACTTCGTTTTGTTCGCAAAAATTAAGAAAATCTGTCAGCCACGTTTTTTGCAAGGCTGTGCCATAATTGAGAGCAGGACCTCCTACATTCAATTCAGACGAAACGGACTTAATCGCATTCGCTGTCGCTTGATAAAAGTCGAAATACTCCTCACGGGTCCCGGCCCAGCAGATTCCTTCTAAATCCGGCTCATTCCATACTTCAAAATACCAATTCTTCACTTCCTCAATTCCATAACGCTGAATACAATGACGAATAAAATTCTCAACTAAATCGATCCATTTTTTCATGTCATGGGGCGGAGCAATATTGCCTTTCCACCAAAATATCGTCTCATCCGAACGTTTTAAACTAGACGGCATAAACCCTAATTCAACAAAAGGATGTGTCTTCATCTTAATCAAGAAATCGTATAATTTATCTACGTAATTCCAATTATAAATACTTTTCCCATCAGGAGATTCATGATAAACCATCATTTCATCATTAAAGATTCCATGGAAACGAATGTACTGAAAATCTAATTCTTCTTTCAACATAAGAAATTGTTCTTGCCAATCGGCACGAAGACCTTCTGATGCTCTTCCCGCAGTCGTTAACACTTGCCAATATGGCTCATACGGTTGCCCAGTCTGGTCTACATCAACTTCCACAAAAAGTTGGTCGAGCGTAGTAAGTTGATTCGCTACATGAGTCTCTTCATTAGGCAAATATTCAAATAAATTTTCTAAGGTGTTTACTTTTGAAACATCTGAATAAATACCATTAGGCGTTTCCTCGATAATTAATGGGATTGACGGCGGAAGAAGAGATTGATGCTCCATATGCTGCTGACGATACTTGGTTGGCGTCATCCCAAACTTATCTTTAAAGCTCTTGTTAAACGCTTTATTATTCGCAAAGCCGCAATCATAGGAAATATCCAAGACACTTTTATCTGTTTTTAACAACTGACTCGCTGCTTTATCTAACCTGATTAAAGTTAAATATTTCTTAAAAGGCACGCCCATCTTATCCTTAAAAAAATGCGAAAAATAGTAAAAACTAAGATGCTCTCGTTCAGCCATTTCATTTAATGACAGCTTTCGCATATAATTTTCATCAATGTATTGAATAATCTGGCTTAATCGTTCCATATCATGATTATTGGATAGAATCATTTTCTCATCTTTCAATTCATGAGGAAAAGAGCGAAATAAATAGCCAATTAATAAATAAAGAATCCCCACTAGATTTGATCGATATCCTTTTACACGTTTATTGAGTTCCCAGGCCATTTGTGCAAGATAACACCGAATAATATCATATGCTTCTTGTTGCTCTGTATCTTGTGAATTACAGTGGAATATTACTTTTTCTAATTCAGGAATATAATGATTCGTCAGCTCTAGATCAATTTGTAACGTTAACAACACATTCTCCGAATCGGTTTTATCAATTTTATGCACGTTCATACTATTAATCACAATAAAATCTCGTTCATTCAGTACATATCGCTTACTTTCTACAATTAACTCAATAGATCCTTCTACAACAAAAATAAGCTCGATTTCTTTATGCCAATGAAATGGAATATAATTCACACTATTGATAAACATTTTAAAAGGTAAATTTTCTTGAAGTTCAATAAACTCATATTTATGTCCCATATTTAACACCACCTGCCTAGTGCTTTTCTTTATATAATGTACATGATAGGGTTGGTGGGGACAAGCAAGGGAACATATAAGGTGATCGTAAAATTAAAATAAAGAACTACTCTATAGTTGAATAGCTGAAGAATTCAAGCGTATTTTAGGTAATAGCCATTCTTCAAATAAAATGTCAGTTTCCTTTTATACAGTCACTACATGAAAACTTGCCCCTATCTTCAGATGGCTATAGTCTTCCTTTCCCCTGCACGACAGCAAAACATTTGCCATATGATGTATGGAGAGTGCATATATTTTTCACTATATTTCCGTCATGTTGATTTTATCAATAAGTAAGGAAAGCTGGGGTGCTACAATGTGAAGTATTTTCCAGTTTATAATCATTCATTTCAAAATCTCCAGGAATATAATATGTCATTTGAAGAGGTTTTCAATCATATTGTCAAGTTCATGACAATAAATCCAAGGGGCAAGTATCGATTAATGATAGGTACAGATTCCCAAGTTCATACCGCACATACCATTTTTATTACAGGGATTGTGATACAGCAGGAAGGACATGGTGTATGGGCATGTATAAGTAAAGTGATCATCCCCAGAAGAATGACGCAATTACACGAACGTATTTCCCAAGAATTATCTTTAACGGAGGAGATTGTTTCCCTGTTTACGGAAGGTAGAAAAAATCAGTTAATCAATATCGTTCTTCCTGCTGTATACGAAGGGGCAACATTCACGATGGAAGGCCATATTGATATTGGAGCCGGTAAACGGAATAAAACAAGGGAGTTTGTAAAAGAAATGGTCGCTAGAATGGAATCGATGGGCGTTGAACCTAAAATTAAACCAAATGCTTTCGTTGCTTCAAACTATGCCAATCGTTATACAAAATAAGAAAAGCCATGTCCTTAGTTTAAAACTTCTTCCCAAGATAAAACATCGTTACAGCTCCCCTCCGCCAGAACTTTTTTTGTTTTTATTTTCTATATTCATTATTTTTTTGTATTGTTATGTATTCTTTTATCTGTAACATTCTTATATAAGAAAGAATAAACCTATATAGGACAAGGGATGGAAGGCGTTACAGATCTTTTTTGGATCTGTAAAACAGTCTTAAATCACGGGTGTTACAGATCGTCTTCCGGATCATCTGTAACGAGCCTATCCATTCGTAACTGTTTTCCTTTTTTCATACGGCGTCCAAACTCGGTATGGCCGGTCGGACACCTTTGATCGCGGATAACCGGACATGAACGGCGTAAGCCTCCTATAGCTATGTATACCGGAAATTTAGTGAACTAAAGTCAAATCTAAATTGTATAAAATTCAGACGGCAATTTCCCATTCTGATGCAGCTGCATCATTTATTGTTGAATTCTAGCATGAAAGTGCCGCGTTTCAGCTTCTTCTTTTTTTCGATTCCCCAGCTGTTTTAGGTCAAGTGTACGTGACCTACATTTTTCTGTCCGGATAAATATAGACGATCCAGAGTAGCTGTAGTACATAAAATTCTTCCCTAGTTGTATACTTAAGACACTCAAGAGTTTGATCATGAAAGAATTTTAAGCTATATGTCATCTCCTAATTTAAAAGAAGAGGTGGGAACAATGTCCATTTTACGTTCCATTCGAAAAATATATCAGTTTTTTATTGATATACCGATGAAAGAAGGGACGGTTTTGAACGATCAATACGAGGTTTTGAGTGTGATAGGAACGGGAAGCTATGGGATGGTTTATCTTTGCAAAGACTTGAAAACAAAGGAGAATAGAGTGATCAAACAGCTTCGGCCAAGTAAGCGCCGTAACCAAAAAGAGGTAGAGCTATTTGAAAATGAAATTTCGATTTTGCGTACGCTAAACCACAAAAAGATGCCCATGTTATATGAACATTTTTCAACTCCCATGAAAATTAAAATCTCCGATTTAGAGAAAAAGG
>NZ_LQWY01000055.1 GCF_001643235.1 Domibacillus aminovorans | reverse complement strand
TTGGCGTTTATTTTGTTCAGTTTTCAAAGATCAATTTCAATCGCTGTTATCAACGACAGCTAAGTAATCATACCATTTAACATTTCAAAAGTCAATAGTATTTTTCGTTAATTACTATTCCCCAAAAGTATCTATTCGGAAGAAAATTTTCTTCTATTATATTAAAGTCGCTATAATGTAGTAGCGGACAATCAATATAACATCTTTTAAGACTCTAGGTCAATAATATTTGATAAAAGTATTATTTACCAATAATCTTTATTCGTTTCAAGAGAAAATTTCTTGGAATTCACTTAAATAAGCAACGTTTATTACTATATCATGCATTTAAATAAATAGTCAATAAAAATTTAAAGTCATTTAATTCGCTTACCATATAAATCACTTGTCATTCTAACTTCATAAAATTAATGACTAATCCATCATCAGAAAGAATGGGCATTATACCTCTTATAAAATGATTCCCCAAAAATATACATGTATAAACCTAGAGTAAAGGGAAATCTATAAAAGCTCTCTTATTTCTCTTAATCAAGCATTTGCCTGTCTGGCAAATGCTCCTTTTTTAACGTGTTTCTTCTATTATATATATTTCCCTAATGTGCCATCATCCCATTTATGAATCGCATGTTGTTCTCTGTCCATTATACGCTGTAAATAAATCATCGTCGTGTTAATATTTTCATGCCCCAACGCCTTCATAATCGCAAAAATATCCACTTTATTGAGATACGAAATAATGGCAAAGCTATGTCGAAATACGTGTGCGGTGATTCTTGTCTGTCGTGCATGCACAAATGGAAGTTCCACTTTTTTAAATACTCTTTGTAAATAATGTGCCAAGCCATCCGGTGAAAACGCCCGACCTGTACTTGTCAGAAACAGTGGCTCATCACTTATATTCGGAAATTTTTCCGGAATAAAGCGGGCTTCGCGATAAAGGATAATGCTGTCCATTACTTTTGGTTTGAGCGGAATCTCACGTACTTTGTTCCCTTTCCCTGTCACTTTTAAATAGTAATTTCCGAGTATGCTATCATATTTCACATCAGATAGTTTTAATTTGCAAAGTTCTTCATTCCTCATACCGGTTGCGACCAGAACATGAATAATCGAAAAGACAATATACTGCCGGCGCTCATCAAAATAATCGAGCAGCTGTATCACTTCACCTGGTCCGAGGTCGCGATTGGGCCGGTCATCTGTCCTTACTGTTGCCGCCAATAGTCCTTCGTGGATCGGCTTTTCAATGTAGCCGCTCCGATGCAGAAACATGAAAAAGCTTTTCCAAATCACCGTTTTACGATTCAGCGTGGCAACTGAATACCGGCCGCGCTTTTTCACGTGAGGACTCTCTTCCGCCACCCACCTTTGATACCGGCGCATGTGCCGTTCCCCCATGCTTTTAAATAATGATCCTTCGACAATATCAAAGTCCAAATTAATTTCACCCGAATATTCCAGTAGCTGTCGTACCATCATGCGCAGCTCTTTTTCATATTCCATAATCGTACGCACGGATCGATTAGCCAATTCGTTTAAATTTGTATCCCGATACAAATAGTAATGAAGCATTTCTTTGTCATTAAAGTAAACAAAAATAGGCTTCCCTTCTTTTTCAGCCTGATCTTTTTTTTCATAGAGATCTAACAAGACTTGCTGCGGATTTTTCGAAAAAAATAATGATAATTCGTTTTCACTTATTAATTCGCCCAAGTTTATTCTCTCCTTTTAAACACATTTAATTATTTAAAATAGATGTACTTATTATAACTTTTTCTTTATATGATAAAAGTTAAATTTTGTTAGATCTTTTAAATAAAATGATTTTTTAATTTTAATAATAAATATTAACTTCAAAAAATCATTGCTTTGTTGATTTATTTGTACTATTTAATTTTTAAATCATTTTTATATTAATAATTATTACTTTAATGATTTCTTTTTGTTATATAATAGAATATGTACTATAATACAGATGAAATAAATATTCATTATTTTTATTTTTAAAATTACCCTCGCTTAAAAAAGCATAATAAAAAGACATTGTGTAAAATATTAGATATCAATCAACAGAAAGGAATACTGAAGATGAATAAGCCAGATTACTACACAACAAAAGAAACGGCCGCTATTTTAGATAAAGCGACCGCGACCATTCATAAATATATCCGCGACGGAAAATTGACACCTATTGAAGACCATTGGGGTGGACATCGTGGCAAACTGTTTAAAAAAGAAGCAGTTGAGAAGTTAAAAGAAGAACTAGCGGATGATATGCCCGGAATGACGATGAGTGAATCAGCTGACTATCTAAAGATCACACGATCTATTTTGCAATCATATTTAGATGAACAGCTAATTCCCTTTCAAAAACAAACATGGAGAAATAAAAGTGTAACCTTTATCCAACGATTGGATCTCGATACTTTTAAAACAGCATATCGGGACCGACTATTAGATGACCGACTGAAACAGCGCACATTTTATGATCGGAAAAACAAACAGGCTTTTTATCAGCGCTTTTCATCTCCTTCTATTAATGAAGCACGTCTAATCCGCTATGATTCAGGCAAATGGGGCTTTTTTATTCCTTTGACAGGACTGGAGATAGGATACGAGGAAGGTATTTTTAAACATGAGTTAACCTCGGATTATGAGGTTTCATTCGGAAAACGAACAGGCACACCTGGATACGCAAAAATAAGCCTACCGCTACACTATTCTCTCACTAGAAAATTCATCGATGTTCTATACAAACAATGCGCTATTTCTAACCTCTATATGGAGATTCACGAGGATAAGCAAAAGCTCACTATTTATATGAAAGACGCTGTTTTAACAGATACAGAATCAGCAGAATCAATCGGCCATCTTCTTGAAAATAACATAGAAGATGGGTATATAACCGCAAATCATCAGCACATCAGAATTGAATCCAGCGAAAAAAACTTATCCATTCACCTTCCTTACGAAATTAAAAAGAAGATTAAAGAACTAGCGGATGAGCAAGGTACAAGTATGCAGGTAATCAGCAGCCAGATTATTGAAAATTATTTTTCACAACAAAACAAAGAAGAAATAGTTACCGTTCCATCAGAAAATGCTGGACAGAATTATTCATTATAAAAAACTCGACAACGTTGATTTAATTGTAGCAAATTATAGAGCCCTGGCCACTTATCTATTCACAAATAAAAAATCAACCTATCAGGAGGCTTATATAATGTTATTTTACAAATGTCGTATGGTTCTCCTACTCAAATCCCTGTGTCCTAACAAAACTGTAAAACAATAAAACTCCCGTCATCAACATTCAGACGACGGGAGATCCTTCTTATTTTCACCCTTACATTAAGTTTTGATCAAAAATTCACTCATATATTCAAACTGCTTTTTTTGGCGTTCAGTTAACTTATCAGCGACATAATTTTTTATTAATTCATCTAGAATAGCGTACGTCTTCGTTTCATCCATAAACTTTCCTAATACATTTATTTTTATATGCAATTCTGCAGGAACTTTAATAGATTTCACAGCATTATTTTTTCCTACAACTGCTCTTTTTACTACTTTTTTCTCAATGGACGTCGCATCCATATTTTTAATTTCTTTTGGCTGTTTACCTGGAACTGCAATGTCAGCTGTTTTTAGTTTCACCTCCTGCTCTTTTGAAGAGGGTTCCTGATACTTAAATGGATCTTTCGTTTGATTAAATTGGATAGGCTCTGGTCTTGGTATTCCGTTTTGCTTTTTATTCTTGGTTTTAATTAAAGGACCTTTAATATTTTCGCTATTACTCACCTGCTGCCGCCTCCTCTTCATAATGCTTCATATTTTCAAGTCGTTCGATGTTTTTCAACATTTCCTCCACTACTTTAATAAAGGTCTGGTGGGCTCTCTTATCATGCTGATCTTGATTTGCAATGCCCGTTATATCCCATGCTTTTAAACGTTCAAGATGCTTTACGTAATTCTCATATACATTATCTTCACCGAATATTTCTTGCGCTCTCATAACTGTAGACTGATCTACGCGACCTCCTGCCCGCAACAACACTGGCAGAACACCGACTACTTGAATATCCGCATCGTATTCATCTGCCATAAATTGCAGATAAGATACATATGTTTCTGCTCCTTCAAGAGATAACTCTTGTGCCTGAAGGATAATCAAAACGTAATCAGCTGCCATCATTGCATTATCCGAATAGTCACTAATCGTTGGAGGTACATCAATAAAAATGTAATCATATTTATTTTTTATTGGCTCCAACAGTTTTTTCAAATATGTAATTTGATCAATGTCTTTTTTAAATTTAGAATATAAGAATTTAGGCAAGTTTTTAAAAGTCACATGGGCTGGAATCAAATCTAAATTCTCATGCATTTTCACTATTGTGTTCGATAAATCTCCATTCTTGAATCCTTCAAATATGGTAGCATTTATGTCTCCTATACCAGAGGATCGAGCCACAATGGTAGTCGCGTTAGCTTGGGGATCCATATCGATTAAAAGGACCTTTTTGTTAAATTCATAAGCAAGTTCCCATGAAGCCATGACAGCAACTTTTGTTTTACCTACGCCACCTTTAAAGTTTCCAACTACAATTGTTTTAGCAGCCATCTCGTTTCTCCTCTTTATACGTATTTTCAAACACATTTCTACCTAACAATTTTCCACTTTTGTATATTTCAGATTTTAACATAAGTAGAACTATGTTTAAATCATTACTTGTAATGGTTTTTAAGCCTTTTTTATAAATACAGCCTTAAATATACCCATTTTGAATTTGTAACATAAATGTAATATTCGAGGTGTTTTGAATAAACTTTCTCGCACAGGTGGAAATTTCTACTTTTGTTATAATTTAATGCCTCTTAAACGTTGATATTAAAGGTTTTTTCTATTCGGTTTTAAGCCAACTTTCTCGCACAGGTGGAAATTTCTACTTTTCCACTTCTGTTAAGATAGCCAACTTTCTCGCACAGGTGGAAATTTCTACTTTTCCACTTCTGTTAAATTGACCAACTTTCTCGCATAGGTGGAAATTTCTACTTTTCCACTTCTGTTAAATTGACCAACTTTCTCGCATAGGTGGAAATTTCTACTTTTGTTAATATTAGATCCTCTTTTTCCCTCTTTAAAGCGTTTTACAAGATAAAAAAATTGTTGTATGGTTGGTAACAGAAATAAAAAAAAGCTGTTCCGCAACTTTAAGATAGTCGCTGGGAACAGCCTATAAATACTATATAGTTAAAAAATTCAATGCTTCTCTATAAAAAATCATTCAATTACCATTAAATTACAAAAAACAAAATAGAAAAGGCAAAAGCGCGTTAAACAGGTGTTGGTCGCACCCGTTTAACCGTCCACCGTGAAGTCGCCACGGTAAACACCTGCTTTCACCAAAATAGTTGTTTATGTCTGTATTATAGGACAAATAAACAGTTTATTCAATGGGGAAGTATATCCTTTTTGAAAGCAATTAAAAAGGCGTGTTTACCGTAACCACCGGTAAATACGTCTTTTTTTGTTGTTTTAAAAGGAGAGAAACTGTATGTCTGGATATAAAATTTTGTCCCATAATGAATTTCAAAAGTTACAATATCAGAAACCTTACGCAGTCAATCATGCGCAGCAACAAGAAATAAAACTAACACTCTTAAACCCGATCATAGCGGCTTACGGTGATAAATTTTATCGTTTAAAAAAAGGGACCCAACAATCCATTGAAATGATCTGCTGGTTCAGTGCTGAAAAAGGATTCTGCTTTGCAAGTGATGATTATTTTGCGAAACGTTTTAATGTTACAGATAAAACGATCCGTAATATCTTTAAACAGCTTCGCGATTATGGTCTCGTTTACACAGTATACCGCCGCTCATCTACTCAAAACGGGCTTGGAGCACCTATTCATCTATTTATAAAACATCCGTATTTTAAACAATGGACAGAGCTTCTTCAATTGACCGATTTCCAACCTAATTTCCAACCTGAAAATACGAAAATCCCTTATAAAAGTAAGGATGATAAGCTAGAAAAAGATTCTACCAAGTATTTATCTTTTAATAAAAAGATTTTAAAGATCTTACGTAAGAACACCCGTCTAGATGAAACATTTACACCTAAAAATGTTCCAAAAAGATTCATTGAAGCAGTAATACCTTTTATTTCGGAAGCAAAAGAGATTTATAAGCTTTGGAAAAAAGCCTTAATGACGTATGAACAATCCAACCTTGCTGACCCAATTGAATTTTACGTGGATATTACGATAGATGCATTCAAACAGACTGTATTTGCCCATAAACAGAAAAAAATCAAAAAAGACTTCAATGGCTATTTTTATGGAACACTTATGAATATGTTTACTTATCAAAAAAGGAAAGAATCTTTAATTAGTCATCCTTATTTTTATAATTGGCTCGAGAATAAGGAAATTGAAGCTATCAAGCAAGAAGATAGTGCTGAAAACTGGCAACTTGAAGTGGCAGCATTAGTAGCAAAAGAGGAACTTTTATATCCATTTAAAAAAGAGGAAATTCCTTATTGAGTGTAATAGTTTGTGTATTGAATTTTGCATTATGTGCATAATTCAAATATATATATTTTTTGATGATTCTTGCAACTATTCAGTTCTTATATTGGCGATTTTTTCATAAATTCGAACCACTCTAACGAGTTATTTCTTTATCTTAGACAGCTTGTATTTCTACTTAATGAGTTCTTATTGTCTGGAAAAAATGCGCTTTGCTTGGCTAATTTCTCTTCCAGTGAACAAAATGGCTGCACGTTTTTGTTTACATTGCTATCTGACAAAATAGCAAAATATCTCAAGATTAAATCAATCCCAACAGCAGTGTTTATTTTGGCCAACATTTTACTTCCCGTTTCACAAACAGAGTGACAAAATAGTTACCTGCCGGGTTCCAATGGGCTGTAGCGGAAAAAATACACCCTTTCACGTTACAGATTTTTACAAAATGACTTATAGGCAGTTTCATTTTGCCTCCAACGATGGTTACCTTAGATAGTTGACTCTTCATTTCAATGCTTATTTATCATGTAGGACTGCATGTTATTTCGTTTCCTTTTGAACGGCGGTGCATCATTCTATTTCTTTTAAAAAAGTATTCAAACAAATCAGCCAGGTCCATTCTTTTTTAGCGGGGACAACCGTCTTTAGTTAATCCAACTTAAAGTTGAGATTTTCAAAGAGAAAATCCTTCTAACACTTCATCGATCATCTCATCATTAATGCTGATATAGCGAAGGGTAACAGATGGCACTGAATGGCCAAAGATCTGCTGCAATATGGCCACATCCTTTATCTGCTGATAAAAGTGATAACCAAACGTTTTTCGCATGGTGTGGGTGCCAATGGCTCCTTCAATCCCACATGCCCGTGCAGCCCCATTAATAATCCGCCAAGCCGTTTCACGGCCAATTGGACCTTTGCCTTTACGAGAAGGAAAAAGAAAGTCCAAATCGGCCATCTGGCGTGTGTATTTCTCGATTTCCTGTTTCAATGCGCCCGTCATACGAATTTTTCGGATTTTCCCTGTTTTTCTTTCTTTGATTCGTAGATGTTCGGTATTCCGGACGTCCATGACCCGGGGCGATACGATATCGCTAATCCGCAGCCTGGAATTGATGCCGAACGTAAAAAGAAAGTAATCCCGGTACGACCGGTGCAGCAGATATTCTTTCATCGCCCGGATCTGTTCCGGATCTCGAATCGGTTCCACACTGTTTTGTCCTTGTTTTGCTGCCACGAAAAAGCCCTCTTTAATATTTTCCTATATTTGATTAAATTCGGTTTTATTGCCTAAACCGTTCCCTTATACTCGTGAAAAGGAGAGGTTTTGATGAAAAAGCATATAATACTCATTTCTTTCTTAACAACACTGTTTGTTTTTTTAGCTGCATGCCAATCGAACGACCAGCAATCCACTGAAAAGCCAAACAATGAAACACCTAGAGCGATGTCTGTGGAAGAAAAAATGGACTATGGATTTGGTCCCAACTCTGTATTCGATTTTAAAAACAGAAAGTATATATATCACCAGGAAGAAGGGGCCTTCGCTCCGTAAAACAAATACAGTATGTTGCATTGAATATAACATAATGATTCAAAACATTTCATTCTATTCCCTTCTCGCCAACCAAAACAAGCGCCATCCCCTAAAACGAAAGGGATGGCGCTTGTTTTGATCGTTTATACCGAATGCAACATAATTAACATTATGTTGCATTTAATATAATAAAGGTTGAAGTAAAGGCATTTAGAGATATAGTTAATCTTTTATTTTCTCTACATTTTTATCTTGCACATATATGTTACTGCTTGATGAATATTCTACTATTCTAAAGTTCACTTATTAATTCTTCTTCCCAAAATATAATCTTTTTTTATACAACAAATGTTAAAATCACTGAAATCAAAATACTTTGTAACAAAATAATACCAAATGATTTAAAGTCAATTTTGTGATTATTTTTTTTCAATAAATAAGTTTGAGTTATGTAATTAATTACCAATACAATAAAAAGTGTAAATATAAAACCAAAAATAAAAGGCATTTTAAAAACCATCCTTTGATTCCTCCTAATTCTCTCGAAGAGATTTAAGACACTATATTGTATAGATTATCACAAAAAACCAAAAATGTTATTTTTTATAAAAAAGAAATCCTCAAGGAATTCAATGATTTTTTGAGGGTTTCTTGAGGATGCAACATAATTCCTATTATGTTGCATTCAGTAAGAAAACTTTCCGAATTTTTGTGTTAAAACACGAAAGCGTGATTCTCCTATGTATTCTTTTCTTGCACCAACTAATTAATCACCCTAATTTAAAGATGGAATATGCTATCTACGATATTAAATAAGGAGGACGCTAATGTATCAACAATACAATTACCCGTACGCAGGGTACATGCCTTATCAGGGGACAATGGTTCAAAAGCCGGATTATACTCAGCCTTGTCTGCAAACAGCCTTACAGCTTGTAATTGAATCTGTCCAAGGAGAAAGAGAAGATGAACTTTTTTATCAATATTTAATCTCTATTGCGCCAACTCAAGATGAGAAAGAAATCATTGCATCCATAAGAGATGATGAGAAAAAGCATAATCAAATGTTTAGAAATATTTACCGGGACTTTACAGGGCAAGAGATTGGTTCTTTAAACGAAGAGCAGTTTGAAAAACCAGCGAACTATATCGATGGGATAAAAAAAGCGTTATTTGGGGAGTTAAAGGCTGTAGAAAAGTATCGAAGAATCAAACAATGCCTACCCGAAGGCATATATCAACATATGCTATTTGAGATTATCACCGATGAGTTAAAGCATGCAACAAAGTATAATTATTTGTTTACTTTAAATAAAAAATAAAAATCTATTTCCATCTACTTTTGCAGTCGGTTTATTTGTCGTTGCATATACTCCATTTGCTTTCGCAATTGCTCTGTTTCTTGGCGCATCTGCATCATCTGCTGTTTCATTTTTTGGTCCTGGTTATTCCCCTTTTGCTGATTTGTTTGTTCTCGCTGAGCTTGTTCTCGTTCCGCCGTTAAACCAATCGTTGTCAGAATATCTCCTAAAGTAATTAATACCTGTCCAATGTATTGTAATTCAGCAGGATAATCGTCGTTTGTACTATCTCCGATTTTATTATTCAAGATAACCCCTCTTTTCTTTAATAATCCACTTTAGTTTATTCAAATTCCCTTTAAAACGTACATCAAACGATAATAGAGAGTCACTATATTTAAAACAAAAAAAGAGTAGCTTCGGCTACTCTCAGACCGTTGACAAGATGTACTAACGAGAGTGCATCTGAATTTTTTATGAACTTCTCTTAAAAGCTAACTCCAATACAACATAATTTATATTATGTTGCTTTGGAAACAATAGATATTTATTTACATACCTTATCCGACGATAATCCCACATCCTTTCCCCGCCACTAGTAATTTTGTTGATAAACCTAAACTGATATTCAGTATTAATCAGTAATTAATATCTATTTTTTTACCATAATTTTATTTTATTAGAAATTTATTTGTTAATTTTCATTTACTTTCCAGTTTGTTTTTGGGATAATTTACATTATTAAATCATTGAGGTGGATAACATGCTAAAAACGAAAAGAATCTTATTAGTACCTTTTGTCACATTATTGTTAATTGTATCATCTGTAACATCAGTTGCTTTTGCAGCAAATTCGAATAATATTGGAATTGCTAATAAAGAAGCTCATAAGTTTCAACAAATATTAAATCTTTATGTAAAAATGACTGATGAAGGTATTATAGAATTCGATGAAGAAAAAGCTATATCAGATGGGCGAAATAGCGAAATTATTGAGGCAGGGCGTATAGCAGAAGAAATTTCAATGCAACACAAATATTACAACAATGGTAAAAAGAATGGTAAAATACAAGCAAAGGTATCTTTTCAATACTATGGAAATTGGTGTGGACCTGGTTATGGAGGAGGAACACCGATAGATTCAATTGATCAAGCGTGTAAAACGCATGATTTATGTTATAAAAGTAAGGGTATGTATAAATGTAGTTGTGATGATACTCTTATTAATACCTTATCTGCAAATTGGGGGAAATATAATACAAAGCAAAAAACATATGCTAGTGGGGTAATTACCTATTTTTCATTAGCTAGTACTTTTTGCAATAAATAAGAATTGGTGATTTTTTTTGAAAAAAAAGATTTTAACAACTGTAAACATAGTTTGTCTATTTATAGCAACTTTGTCATTAATAATCCATTTAACCACATCAAAAGATGTTTATCACTACACCTTATTAATTGGATCAATTGGTGCTTTATCTAGTTTATTTAATAAACAATGGTTGCTAGCTTTATTAAACTGTCTATTGGCAATTAGTTTGTTTTTACTTTGGTTTATTAGTGATATGATAAATAGAATATTTTAAGCTGCTGGTTTAAGCATTAACTTATTATCCGCAGAAAAAAACGCCCTGGATCTTTAAAATCCGGGGCTTTTCCAATGCAACATAATTGCTATTATGTTGCTTTTGTTTTTAAAAACTATGGAACATTTTAGGTTAACAAAAATTCGTCTTCTACTTTTTTAAAATCGTTCCATAAATCATTTTCACTCACAACGTACTTCTCTTTTTTTAATCGTCTTATCATAAGATCTAAAGCGTTTTTAAAATGAAGAACAAGGTATCCTCTGATATTCTTCGGTTCAACATTTTCCCATTTAGATCTCGGCATTCCTATATCAACTGTAATATATCGATATTTTTTACTTAACCTTAATTTTTCGCACCCTTCAAACTCCCAGTACCAACCATCGCCGTCCACGCGAAGGATTGGTGCAAATTCATCTACTTCTCTACAATAACTGTTATCGCAGTACTTTTCTAAAAGGATTCTTAACTTGATAAGATGTGGTTGAACGGCTCTCGCAGCATTTTCGTCTCCCATTTGTGAACCGAAAGTGATATAAGTCGTGTTATCTTTTTCCAATTCCTCCACCTCATCTTTCAAGATATATCTACTTTTTCTGTATATAACATAATAGGCATTATGTTACGTTAAGATTATCAAATGTTTGTGACTACTGAGTAAAAAAGAAATAAAAATAAAGCTACTGCAATAGCTATTTTCGAGACTTTCATTAGTTGTTTATTTTCAAACGTTTTATTTAAAAAATAAAAAAAGCCCACAACCCAGACTCCATGCTGAAAGAAAGTAATCAATATATTTCTGACCATATTTGTATAAAAGTATAAATCCGACTCCATAGGAAATTCTCCTTTTTCCACTTTTTAACTCTGATATTAACATTAAAAACCAAAAGTATGTAACTGTATTTGTGATTATCTCTTTTTAAAAGAAACAGCCCAAAGAATTTATTGATTCTTTGGGCTGTTTTTCGTTAATGCAATAAAATAGACATTATGTTGCAGTTGTTATTAAACAATAGAGCTTTACAAATGTAGATAGTGTAGTTGTTAATGGTTTATAATGGTAAATAATGAAACTTTTTTGATTTTTCAGTAGAAGAGGTGATCTCTTGCATAGAAAAAAATATTGGACTCTGTTTCCACTACTTTTACTAGCCTTGTTATATCTATATTTTAATTATCCTGAAAGAATAGATATTGGATTTTTGGTAGTTTCCTTATTCTGGATCTCTTATTACGTATGGATCTTTGTTGAGAAGAAGCTGAAACAAAAAAAGGACAGTAGGTCAAAAACCCCCTAGCTTAGGGGGTTTTTAGTTAATGCAACAAAATTTGTTTTATGTTGCTTTGGTTCAGTGATGTTGATTTTTTCATTTAATATTTAATTTATTATCGCTTAACTTTCAATAAATCACCTAACTAACACATATATCACAACAATAGTCACTATCGGAGATAAAGCCAATATTTTTTTGAGAGCTACAGAATCTACGAATGTTTTAATAAAATAAAAAAGGATTGAGCCCACGGTAGTGAGAACAGTCGCAGTTTTTAAAAAGTATGAGAATTCATCAAAATGGAGATAAAATAAAGATAAGCTGACGCCTACTACTATCCCTACAAGAAGATAAAAAACTACTCCTACTCTTTTTTTATGCTTAAATGAAATAGCTTTAAATAAAAGAATCTCAAGGAAATAAGTGAACATACATATCAAAGTCACTAAGGCAAATACAACAACCGTGCTGACTACATAACCATACAAACTGTGTCCAGTATCAATCAAATCATCGGTTTCAAACCCTCCCAGGAAAAATGCCTGTGCATAGATCAATGCAAAAACTAATGTAGCCCCAAGTGCTGAAGATAAATCTAAAGATCTCATCGTTTTTCACCTATTTAAATTTTCATTTTAGACGTTTGGCTACCATTCTATATACATGTAAATTTCCGGAAGATTCTTTCCATCGATCTTTCCTTTTTCAAAAAGAGCTTCTGAGGTATCAAATTCTTGCGTCATTGAATCTTTAGAGCGCGTCAGATAATATCCATCTGTATTTAGGCTTATCCAATACTCCTCTTCCTTATAATCAAAGCTAAATTCTTCTCCCCAACCTACTCGCTCTTGGAGTTCCACAAATTCATTCCAAGTCATTTCCCCACCTCATCCCAATAAAACATACTTACATTTATATTGCATTCTTTTTTTCAATCTTGATAATGCCAAGTAGATATCAATGTATGTAATTTTAGATTGTTCTTAAGGTTCTTGAAATCCAAAGAGACCAATCCAAGACAAGCACAAAAACAACAAAAGAAGAAAATTAATGATTAGCAGTCCCCATCTTAATCGCGGATCTCCCTTTTTTATAAAGATGGGTAAAAACACTCCAATCAGTGTAATTAAAATACTGTTGCTAAGAAAAGCAATTGAAACACCATCAGGCCTTGTAGTCCATACATAAATAGCAAGTATCAAGGAATATGCTGCTATTAATAAAGGCAGAAAAATCATTTGAATTCTCCTCATTTGAAGTTTGCACGTAAACTTTTTCTATAATTGCATTTCACTATTTACGTTAACACAAAAATACATAATAGTTAAATTAATCTATATAACCCACCAAGCAAGATTTTCTTCATTAAGTAAAAACCGCCCAAAGAATTTACTGGTTCTTTGGGCGGTTTTTGCTTAATACAACATAATTCCTATTATGTTGCATTTCTTTTTTGTATACTATTTCCGTTTTTTACCTAAAAAAACTAAAATATGGTATCGTTAAAATTAAGAAAAGGAGGCGATTTTGATGGAATACGCTTTTCCAATCTTATTTTTCGCTGGCGTTATATTTATGGTTTATCGAACGGTTAAAACAAACAATTTGCCAAGTAATAATTTTACTCCTTTTGATGATATTGTTGAAGGTAAAAAAGGAAATGAATATAGTCATTTCAAGCATTCTGATAGCAAACAGATATTTGACGACGAGGAAGAAGAAAAAAGGAGACAGAACTATTTAGTTTTGTCTCCTTTCAGCTGAATAGAACATAATTTCTATTATGTTGCATTCATCCTTGGATTTTCTACGAGACTTTCTTAAAATCAAGCAACTGTTAGTTCAAAAAGCAATTATCTTATATCATTTATTTCTTTTAAAACAACATTTTTAGATATTTTTAATTCAGCCTTTTTTTCCATAAAACTGTCGTCATCTAAAGGTCCAGTTACTTTGCCTGTCTTAATTTCTAATATCCAAAAATGGACGTTTTCTTTATCAGGAATTTGATAGCCATTACTACTATCATCGTCCTCTTTCAAACCAAGTTGCTTTGCAATAATATAATTATCATCCCAAGCAACTTCAGTAACTTTCGTAGGAATAACGTCGCTTCCCCAACTAGTATCACTGGTTTTTGGTGCAATTTTTACTTGATGGGCTGATGTTCTTATAACAGAATAACCTCCAGGGAGGTCTATATCGTAGTCAGCTGGGCCTGGACAACCTGTTAGTAGGAATAGTGATATTAAAGCCAGTAGTAAATAATTAAACAATTGCTTTTTTTTCATTAAAATCCTCCATTCTCAAAAAAAACCATTCTCGATTCACTTTTAGTATATCCTTTGTTCGAATAACTTTCTCGACTAACCTGCTTCGTTAGCTGAAGAACAACGACTATAAAAAACATCCCTTGAAACAAGAAAGATCTACATAGGAAAAAGTATGAGTAGCAAAAAAAACGCCCCAGATCTTTAGAATCTGGGGTGTTTCCAATACAACATAGTTGCTATTATGTTGCATTCTAAATCAAATCTTATTTTTCATCTTCTAATTCCTCGCCTTTATACAAAAATATCTATACCGTTAGTCGTTCAATTAATTTAACTGCTATCTCTTCTTGAGAAATAGTTGTATTGTCAATTGCTTGAAGAAATAGTTTTCTCCCGACTTCAACTAAGGGTATTTCAAGAGTAGTAATATTCATAATTTTTGCTATTGGCTGATTATCAAATCCCATTAATGCAAGCTCATTTGGTATTGAAATATTTTGTTTTTTACAGCAGGTTAGAATTCCAGCAGCTACTTGGTCACTAGAAACTAATAGTGCTGAAGGTGGATTCCTCATATTTTTTAAATGTTGTACGACCCATTCCCCGTCTTCAAAATTGAAACACTCATAGAAAATATAATTTGAATCGAACGGGTGATTGAATTTCACAAGAAAATCTCTGTAAGCTGTTTCTCTTTTTTCGCTATTGGTTCCTGTTCTTCTTCCTAGGCTATAACCAATTTTTTGATGACCTTTATTATATAAATACTCTAAAGCTTTAGAGAAACTTTTGTAATGGTCGATAAACGTGGAAGATACATTTGTACCTCTTGTATCCTCACATAGAATGATTGGGCCATAAGACGCGTAATCATCTATAATATCCCACCCGCAAATTCTGGAACATATGATTAAAGCATCTATTTGTTTATGTTTTAACATAGTTAAAGCTTCAATCTCTCTGTTTTCTTCGTAATTAGTTTGGAACAGAACTAACTTATAATTGTTCTGCAAGGCTTCATTCGCTATACCTTCGACTAACAAACCAAAATAAGGATGATTTGAGAAAGGGACAACAACACCTATAAGGAATGTTTTTCCTGTACTTAAATGAACGGCATTTATATTCCGTTGATAATTAACTATCTTAATTGCTCGCCGAACAGCCTCCTTTTTTTCAGCACTTACATAAGGGTGATTATTTATTACACGGGAGACCGTTGTTACTGATACTCCTGCCATCATCGCGATATCTTTAATATTTGCCATATACTCACCTTTTCAATAAAACTTTTTCTTGCTCTGAAACGCGTTCCATAATTTAAGCTTAGCGTGCAGATAAAGGGGGGAATATTACATGGTTATACTGGTGGGTATCATGTGCTTAGTTTTTTTGTGTAGTTCTGTGATTACTTTGTCATCATTCACTATTTCGATGCAGCAAAAAAAGAAAGTTTTAAAAAAGAATAAAGACCCCTACAGCTTTTTATTCGATGTCTACGATGAATAATAAACATGGTATATATCACCAATGTTTTTCCATCCTTACTTCATAAAGTGTAGTGGTTTTTATTAGCTTGTTCAACCAAGAGAAGTTAACATAAGTGAAAGTATAAGCAACAAAAAAAACGCCCCGGATTCTAAGGATCTGGGGCGTTTAAATGCAACATAATTATATTTATTTTTTATGTCTTCTGTACAAACATTTAATATCCTTTTTTATTACTTATTTTTTATTAACTATTATTTTTTATTGAAAAAATCCTTTTAAAATAGGAGAGCGTAAAATATCTTGTGTAAATGAATAAACAGAAAAAG
>NZ_LQWY01000054.1 GCF_001643235.1 Domibacillus aminovorans | reverse complement strand
ACTTCTGCCGCTACAACCGCAAACCCTCGTCCATGCTCACCTGCGCGCGCCGCTTCAATCGACGCATTCAGTGCCAGTAAATTCGTCTGCGCCGTAATGCCATGAATGGACTCAATGACCGTTTCAATTTCACTAATATTCGATGACAATCCTTGCATTTGATCCTTCACACGCACATTCATCGCATTCACCGCCACGTTATGCTCACGAAGCAATGCGACTTGCGACAAGCCTTGCGTCGTCGAATCCCCTGCCTGCTTCGACAGTTCATTCATCTCACTAGACAATACCGACAACGAATCAATCCGGTCCGACAAACCGGCCATTTGATTCCCCGTATCTTCTGTATCCTCCGACTGAGTCGACGCCCCCTGTGCAATTTCATCCACCGCCGCCGCTACTTCCTGATTCGATGCGACTACTTCTTCAAAAACATGCTGCACATCGTTCGAAGACCGATTCAAATTCAACGTCGAATCACGCACCGTTTGAACCACTCCACTCACTTTATCCAGCATATCGTTAAAGGCATAGGCAACTGCACCAATTTCATCGTTCTGAAGATGCCCGGTATCTACTTTTTCTGTTAAATCACCCGTTGCCGCTGTTTCAATCGATGACTGCAAAAAGCGAAGAGGTCTTAGCTGACGATGAATAAACCAAAGCGTCGCCACAGCCATCATCCCGATCATCACAATCGCCGCAATAACCGTCACGATCATCGTTTGTTTAAATGCAGCCAAAATGCTTGATTTCGGGACAGCCGTCTGCACAGTCCATTCCTCATCAATACCGTCTACCCACACCGGTGCAAACACATTAAACGAATTTCCACCTAAAACCTGTGAATCGTCATATAACGTCGATTCTTTTCCTTCATCAATGAACGGTTTAATGCGGTCCCAATCCCTTGTTTCATCAATATTCCTCCCTACCTGATTCTTATCCATACTGTCCGCCACAATAACACCTTGATCGGTAATAATGCGGCCATAACCATCTTTCGGCGCACTACTTTCAACAAGTTCTTCCATAAAATCAAGCGAAAAATCTGCTGTAATGACGCCTAAAAATGTTCCATCTGAAGCATTTAACGGCATGGCAATCGACGACATGTTAATCACTTTACCATCCAGCTCATACTCATACGCCTCCGTTAATACAGGCCGCTGTTCATTTTTAGGAATCAGGTTCCAGTCTCCTACTTCACCGTAACCGGTCAGTCCTTCGACCTCTGGACCACTTTCTCCATTATATATATACGGAAGAAACCGCTTTTCTTGATCAATAAGCGCTTTATCTATGCCTGGCTCAATCGGCACCGTTCCACTTTCAAGAACGATCCCTAAACCGAATAAATGCTCATTTTCCTCAAAAGTCGTCTGCAGCGTATGGAGTGCAGATGCCGCTGTTAACTTCCCATCTCCCTGCATCGATTCAATCATCATTTTCATCGTTCGCAGCATTTCTGCCGTTTCATCAAAGCGGTCACCAATCTTTGCAGCCGACAGCTGTGTATTTTTAATCGCATACGATTCCGCATCGTCAATGCTTTTGTTATACAGCATTACATTTGTCACAGCCGCATACACCACAAACAATAGCAAAAATAGACCGATAATAAGGATTGATAACTTCCGCGCAATACTTTTTTTCTTTTTCATCTAAATCCACCCCTTCGTACCCATACTTTTATACTACCATTATCTATCGTCACTAAGTGAATATTTTAAATATTTCCCGAAAAATGATTTTCATATAATCCTATTTTCTTTTCTTAATCATTTCACTTTAACGTATCCATAGTTTTTTCATTACTTTACATTTTTCAAATAGCCATCATTTGTATAAAAAAGCAGGGCTATTTTAATCAGTAAATACCTGAATAAAATAGCCCCGTTTCGCAACGACATTTATTTTTTGACGATAAACACTCATTTTATTTATAGGACAGAGTTCTTTAGCAATAGCATGAAATGATTCAGCCTATACTTTAAAGCGGTCAACTGCTTCTTTTAACTCACGAGCAATTTGATTCATTTCATCCGTCGCTTTTGCGACACGCTCCAACTCCACTTGCTGAGCAGCCGCTGATGCACTCACCTGCTCCGCGGAAGCGGCTGTTTCTTCAGATATCGCCGACACATTTTGAATCGATAGCATCGCCTGCTCTTTCTGTCCGACCATTTCCTGTAGCTTCAATGTCAGCTCATCGACTGAATGTCCAATACGTTCCGCGATTTCAGCCTGCTTCGCAAACGATGACTCTGTATGAGACACCGATTCATTTTGTCCGTCCATAAGCAACATATTCTCATCAATGACCGTAGACGTCTGCTTCGATGCATGTAAAATATCCTGCACCGTCTTTTGAATGATCTCGGTCTCTTTCCGCGACTGCTCGGCCAACTTCCGGACTTCTGCCGCTACAACCGCAAACCCTCGTCCATGCTCACCTGCACGCGCCGCTTCAATTGACGCATTCAGTGCCAGTAAATTCGTCTGCGCCGTAATGCCATGAATCGACTCAATGACCGTCTCAATTTCACTAATATTTGATGACAATCCTTGCATTTGATCCTTCACACGCACATTCATCGCATTCACCGCCACGTTATGCTCACGAAGCAATGCGACTTGCGACAAGCCTTGCGTCGTTGAATCCCCTGCCTGTTTCGACAGTTCATTCATCTCACTAGACAATACCGACAACGAATCAATCCGGTCCGACAAACCGGCCATTTGATTCCCCGTATCTTCTGTATCCTCTGACTGAGTCGACGCCCCCTGTGCAATTTCATCTACCGCCGCCGCTACTTCCTGATTCGACGCGACTACTTCTTCAAAAACATGCTGCACATCGTTCGAAGACCGATTCAAATTCAACGTCGAATCACGCACCGTTTGAACGACTCCACTCACTTTATCCAGCATATTGTTAAAGGCATAGGCGACTGCCCCAATTTCATCGTTCTGAAGATGCCCGGTATCTACTTTTTCTGTTAAGTCACCCGTTGCCGCTGTTTCAATCGATGACTGCAAAAAGCGAAGAGGTCTTAGCTGACGATGAATAAACCAGAGCGTCGCCACAGCCATCATCACGATCATCACAATCGCCGCAATAACCGTCACGATCATCGTTTGTTTAAACGCGGCCAGAATGCTTGATTTTGGGACAGCCGTCTGCACAGACCATTTCTCATCAATACCGTCTATCAGCACCGGTTCAAACACATTAAATGAACGTTCACCAAGAGCCTGTGAATCGACATAAAGCGCCGACTCTTTTCCTTCATCAAGGACTGGCTTAATGCGGTCCCATTCTATTGTTTTATCAATATTCGTCCCCATCTGATTTTTATCCATACTATCAGCCATAATGACGCCTTGATCTGAAATAATACGGCTAAAACCTTTTTCTGGTGCTCCGCTTTCAATAAGTTTTTCCATAAACTCAATTGAAAAGTCTGCTACAATGACACCTAAAAACGTTCCATCTGAAGCGATCAGCGGCATTGAAGTAGACACCAGATTGATCATTTTACCGTCTAACTCGTATTCATATGCTTCGGTCAATACAGGCCGCTTTTCGTTTATTGGAATCAAGTTCCAATCTCCTTCTTTTCCATATCCTTTCAATCCTTCAATCTGAACCCCACTCTCCCCTTTGTACATATAGGGGAGGAAACGCTTTCTTGAATCAACAAGTGTCTTATCCAAATTCGGCTCAATCGGCACCGTTCCACTTTCAAGAACGATCCCTAAACCGAATAAATGCTCATTTCCGGCAAAAGTCATCTGCAGCGTATGGAGTGCAGATGCCGCTGTTAACTTCCCATCTCCCTGCATCGATTCAATCATCATTTTCATCGTTCGTAGCATTTCTGCCGTTTCATCAAAGCGGTCACCAATCTTTGCAGCCGACAGCTGTGTATTTTTAATCGCATACGATTCCGCATCGTCCATGCTTTTGTTATATAGCATTACATTTGTCACAGCCGCATACACCACAAACAATAGTAAAAATAGACCGATAATAAGGATTGATAACTTCCGTGCAATACTTTTTTTCTTTTTCATCTAAATCCACCCTTTCATCCCCATACTTTTATACTATCATTATGGGCATTTAACGACAATTCAAAATTTACACTATTTTCTTACTTTTCTTAATACTCTTTTTAAAAATTTTTAATTGACTGCACTTATCTTATTCGTTAAGATGTTTTTATTGCATTTTGTTTAGTTAGTAAACAAACAAAAAAAGAAAGCATTTAATTTGGTTTGTTTATCATTTTTCTGTAAATCATGTAAGTGATGTGCAGGAAATATGTCACGGACATACAATCATTAGGCAAAATAAGTAAGCGCTTTACTATTTATTTCTATTATATCTACGCTAAAGGAGGAAATTAATATGGATTGGATCACAAATTACTTACCGATTATTTGGGTAGCACTTGGAGTCGCTTTGCTTCTATTCTTGAACATGAAAGTGAAGCTAAACAGTGTCCTTGCTCTTTTAATCTCAGCCATTTTTGTAGGTATTTTAAATGGCCTGACATTACCTGATGTCATCGCTTCTTTAAAAGCAGGCTTTGGGGGAACTCTTGGAAGCTTAGCAATCATTATCGGTTTCGGCGCCGTACTCGGTAAATTGATGGTTGATTCGGGTGCTGCTCAGCGTGTAGCAACGACACTCCTAAACAAATTTGGTGTAAAAAATGTCGAATGGGCCATCTTAATCGTCGGTGCTATCTTCGGTATTTCTGTTTTTTATGAAGTAGCCTTTATCATTTTAGCTCCACTCGTTATTAGTATCGCCATCGAAGCAAAAATTCCCTATTTGCGTCTAGGTATGACGATGGTTGCAGCTGCGACAATGGCACATAGTATTTTCCCGCCGCAGCCAGGTCCTGTAGCACTTGTTGAAGCATACGGTGCGGACATGGGTATGGTGTATATTTTAGGACTTGTTGTCGTCATCCCTTCTGTTATTTGTGCTGGTATTATTTTACCAAGAATGTTGCGTAACCTCGATCGTCCCGTTCCACCGCTATTGAAAAAATCAAAAGAATTTACTGATGAAGAAATGCCAGGGTTTGCAGCTAGTTTAATCGTTCCCTTAATCCCTGCTATCATCATTACAGCCGCAACAATTATTAATTACTTTATTGAAAAAGATTCAACAGTCTATCAAATCGTAAACTTTTTCGGAAGTGCAGAAATCAGTTTAATCATTGCTGTATTAGTAGCCATTTACGTTTTTGGTCTTCGTGTTGGACGTACAATGTCAGAAACGATGAAATCTTTCTCAGGTGCTATTGAAAGTATTGCCATGATCGTCTTCATCGTCGGTTCTGGCGGTGCTTTCAAACAAATCATCCTAGATTCTGGTGTTGGCGACACTATCGCAGCTCTGATGCAAAATACGAGTGTTTCCCCATTAATTATGGCTTGGGTTATTACAGCGATGCTTCGTATTGCAACAGGGACAGGGGTCGTATCGGCCATTACAGCAGCCGGTATTGTTGGTCCCCTTATCGACACGTTCGATGTAAACCCTGTCTTAATGGTATTAGCAACAGCAGCCGGAAGTAACACAATCACACACGTAAACGATGCTTCTTTCTGGTTATTTAAAGAGTACTTTAACTTATCCATTAAAGAAACATTCAAAACGTGGGGCCTTCTCTTGTTCACGAACTCGATTGTTGGTCTTGGCGTTGTATTGATACTTAGCTTGTTTATATAATAAAAAACGAGAGATCATCTACTATTTTTAGATGATCTCTCGTTTTTATTTTATACGTGCTTTTCAGCAGGCATTGCTTTATGTTTTCTATCTTACTTTCGCTGCCCTTACGCTCTTTTGACAACCGAATGCCGTCACATTCCGTCATTGTACAAAAAAATAGGCTGTTTTAGTCATTCACCATAGCAAAAGTTGTTTAGCTTACACTTTAAACCGGTCAACTACTTCTTTTAGCTCGCTAGCAATTTCATTCATTTCCTCCGTTGCTTTTGCGATACGTTCAAGCTCGACTTGCTGTCCCGTTGCGGATGCGCTTACCTCCTCGGCAGATGCAGCTGTTTCTTCAGAAATAGCTGACACACTTTGAATCGCCAGCACTGCCTGCTCCTTCTGCCCGATCATTTCCTGCAATTTTGATGTCAATTCATTCACCGATTCACCAATCTGGCCGGCAATCTCAGCCTGCTTTATAAACGCCGACTCCGTATTCGACACCGACTCATTTTGTCCATCCATCAGCACCATATTCTCTTCAATCACAACCGATGTTTGTTTCGATGCCGCCAAAATATCCTGCACTGTTTTTTGAATCACATCCGTCTCCATACGCGACTGTTCGGCCAGCTTTCGAACTTCCGCCGCTACAACCGCAAATCCTCGTCCATGCTCACCTGCACGTGCTGCTTCAATCGACGCATTCAATGCTAGCAAATTCGTCTGTGCTGTAATCCCGTGAATCGATTCGATCACCGTTTCAATGTCGGAAATCTTTGCAGATAGCCCTTGCATCTGATCTTTTACACGTATGTTCATATCATTCGCCGCCTCATTACGATCACGAAGCAATGACACCTCGGACATGCCTTTCTGCGTAGACTCGCTAGCTTGATGCGACAACTTATTCATATCAGCCGATAACATAGACAACACATCAATCCGCTCGGACAACCCAGCGATCTGATTCCCTGTGTCCTCCGTATCCTCTGACTGTTTCGAAGCTCCTTGTGCAATTTCATCCACCGCCGCCGCCACTTCATGGCTCGACGCGACCACTTCTTCAAAAACGTGGTGGACATCTTTCGATGACCGATTCAAATGCAGAGTCGAATCGCGCACCGTTTGAATGACACTGCTCACTTTTCCAAGCATATCGTTAAATGCAAATGCGACTGCACCAATTTCATCATTCTTAAGATAATTCTTGTCTACTTTTTGCGTCAAATCACCCGTTGCCGCTGTTTCAATAGACGAACGCAAAAACGTGAGCGGCTTCAGTTGGCGATGAATAAACCAGAGCGTCGCCACAGCCATCATCAAAATCATCACAATCGCCGCAATAACCGTCACGACAATCGTCTGCTTAAACGCGGCCAGAATACTTGATTTTGGGACCGACGTCTGCACAGACCATTTCTCATCAACACCGTCTACTTGCACCGGTGCAAATACATTAAACGAACGTTCACCTAAAACCTGTGAATCGACATAAAGCGTCGACTCTTTTCCTTCATCAATGACCGGTTTAATGCGGCCCCAGTCTATTGTTTCATCAATATTCTTCTTAATCTGATTCTCATCCATACTGTCCGCCACAATGAAGCCTTGGTCTGTAATAATGCGGCCAAAACCTCCATCCGGCGCTCCGCTCTTAACAAGCTCTTCCATAAACTCAAGCGAAAAGTCTGCTGCAATGACACCTAGATATGTTCCATCTGAAGCGGTTAATGGCATCGAAATAGTCGATAAATTAATCAATTTACCGTCCACCTCATACTCATACGCCTCGGTCAATACAGCCCGCTGTTCGTTTTTCGGAATCGAGCTCCAGTCACTTCCGTCGTCATACCCGGTTACCCTCTCAATCTCAACATCACTTTCCTCTTTATACACATAAGGCATAAATCGCTTTTCTGAATCAATAAGTGCTTTATCCACATCCGGCTCAATTGGCACCGTTCCGTTTTCAAGAACGAGCCCCATACTGAATAAATAATCATTTTTCGCAAAATTCGCTTGCAAAATATTGAGTGCAGATGCTGCTGTTAATTTCCCTTCTGCCTGCATTGACTCCATCGTCGTTTTCATCGTCTGCAACAATTCGGTCGTCTCATCAAAATGGTCCCCTATTTTTGCAGCCGACAACTCCGTGTTTTTTACTGCAAATGCCTCAGCATCATCCATACTCTTGTTGTACAGCATTACATTCGTCACCATCGCATACACTGTAAACAAAATTAAAAACAAACTAATCATAAGCATCGACAATTTCGTTGCAATACTTTTCGTCTTTTTCATACCTGCCGCCCCTTCAACTACATTTTCCATACTATATCTATTGATTAAATTAATAAATTTCCAATAGGTTTTATCGGAAAAATGGCAGGAAATGTTACTTTATACACTTCTCCATCTGGAAGTTCCACCTTCTTTTTCAACATTCTCTAGTCCCCCAATCTATCATCCGATGCTGCACCTTTCGCAACATCCACTGTATTCACCGTGCCGCCCATAACATCGATTCCTTCCTTCTTAATCTTTAGTTGCCACATTATTATCCTTTCTAGGCTAAACAAGGTTATTTATTAGTAAAATTGTACCATAACCAACAAAGTTTCGACTTATTATTTAAGAATTTTTTTAAAATTTGTCCTATTCAGTTATCTGTAGGAATACGACATGGAAAATAAATCTTCGACATCCTATCCGCTTGATCCATCGAACACAAAGCCGCCTTAAAACGAATGAAATAACCTTTCGCCAACTTATTCCATACGAAAAAGCTCCGACCTCAACACATGTCGGAGCTTTTTGTTATTGTCCCCTCTTTGTTTCTTCGTTTATTTTTCGGGTTAAAAGGGAAGAATGTTCAGGCAAAGATCAACTAAACAAGGAGCGTGCATACGATGAAAAACAATAAAACAATGATGACCACACTGGCACTGGGCGCTGGCGCCGCTTATCTGCTCAGAAACGAAAAATCCCGCACAAAATTGATGAATCAATTTAAAGGTATGGGTACGAAGAGTAAAAATTAGCGAAAGCCCACCATGAAAATGCCCTGATGTATAAGACATCAGGGCGTTTTCTATTATCGAATCATTGAATACGGCATCTGGAACTCCCGAATGCCTGCTGCGTATGGCGCATATTCATACGGATTTAAATACATAACAAATCCGGCAGGCGTCATATAAAACTGATATTGTAGTTCATCCAAGCTTTCTGGACCGCCAAAATATGGATAGTATGAAGCATTCATCGCATTTATTCGGTTTATAACCGCCTGCTCGTAATTCGCTTTCGTTGCGAGATCGTCAAGTGAAATGAAGCTGTCACTCTTTACATCATAATTGTATGAGAATAGCTGCTCATAGCCATGAGCTCCACCTGTGTATTGATAGCTATCAAACACGACACTGATAAAACTCAAATCAGCACGTGGCACTTTATAAGAGACACCGTAGCTATAATATTCACCGAATTGATCATCTTCTTGTGCTAATTCCATTATTTCATTTCGATAGTTAACGAGAGACTGTCCTTCTTCTTGATAAAATTCATTCAAATACGTAAAATGATTGATCCCTGTTGTGTCCACAAACTGTGGATAGAAAATATCACTCGCTGCTTTTTTCGGATACGTCACGACTTTCATCCGAAACTGTGTATTCATCGCCCGCGCTGTAAATATCGCAAACTGGGCACGGGTTACTTTCGCTGTCGGATTGAACTTCGTCGCTGTATAGCCCGACGTAATCCCGTTCGCGAGGAGTGGTGTAACATACGCATACCCAGAATACGTATGGCTCATATCTTCCCACTCAACTGGAACCGATCCTGTAATCCCAAATGCCAACTGGGTAACCTTCGCCATCTCAATACGCTTCAGCTGATTGTCCGGCTGAAACGAAGCTCCTTTTAAAAACCAACCCGCATTCACTGCTGCCGCAATTTCTTTATAAAACGGATGCGTCACCGGTACATCTGAAAATCCTGGATTTGGGACATTCACTAAAGATAACTTCTTCGCCCGTACTAAAATCGCCGCTGCCTGTGCTTTCGTTACCGGCGCATCTTTATGAAACGTGCCGTTTGAGCCGCCCTTTAAAATACCGAAGTCGCTTAAATATGAAATCTCTTTCGCCGCCCAATGCGTCGATGGCACATCTGAATACGTCGCTGCTTCTGTCTGCGGGACCGCTAAACCAAATAAAAGACCGAATACTATGAAAAGAAATGAAACTTTTTTCAACGTCTACACCTCTCTTTCATTTAGTCCAAACATCCTTTGATTATATACGACAGAATCAACTCAATATTACTTCTTTTACCGATATGGTGCTTTTTCCAAACACCGTTTTCACAATAAAAAGAACTATCCATGTCCGTTTCTAATTTTTAGACAGCCCTTTTATTCTTTCATACTTTTTTCATGAACAGACCGAATTTGAAACTCTTCTAATTTGTCTTGTAAAGCAAACTCATCTTGAACGAGCGGCAAGTACGTCTGAATGTGCTGAATGGCTGCTGCTGTTTCACGTTCAAACAACCAGTCTGCCATCCAGAGTATCATGTCTGTTATTTGCAGCTCTACTCGATCGTGAACCTCAAGAAACCAGTCATCGTAGAGAACCGGACGTATCGGCAGCAAGTTTTGCACTAGATCCAGTACTTTCTTACATGCTTCGAACCGCTTGGGAGGATCGGATTCATGAAGTGCGAGCTGCAGTGCTTCGTTCAGTTTAATCCCGTCACCCGAAATGTGCGCTTTGACATATACATGCTCCCGATCCATTAATAAAATGGGTTCTTTGTTGTTATCGATCTGGATTAAACTTTTCAAATAGGACAAATAAACACGTAAGTTTTTTCTCGACTGCTGAATCGGTATGTCCGGCCATATCGCGTCACAGATCGCTTCCCTCGTCGTCGATGGATGAAAAACCAAATACAGAAACAGCTGTTTCGCAAACCGCTTATTCCAGCCGTTCATCACAACTTTCCCATTAATATGCACATGAAAAGAAGATAAAAAATCGACATGAATCTCATTGTTAGTAAGTTCATCTACTTTTTCGATCCCTTTGTCATACACCTGTTTTGTATACAGCCGAATGTCTTCATACATGGATGTTAAAAAGTCGTCCAATACCTCTTTCTCTGCTTGCGTTTCTCGTAAAAAGTGAAGGATCAATTGTACGGTAACTTCCGGTTGATCGATGACCGTAAACGTCGAAGAATGGGTAATCGTCATATGCTGGAAGTTGGGCAAGTGCATCGTACTCGCTTCTAAAAAGTGGGATGGGAAAATTAAGTCTTTATCCCCAGATAGGGTCAGCACCGGCTTCTGAATTTGACATAAATCAGTAAGTGGCGTCGCACTGACCGATAAATCCATTAACCACGCATAGGTAGACACAGGCGTTTTTGATACGGTCTCACGCAGCTTCACTACACGGGCGTCCTCTTTCGGTAACACCGTCGACATGTCTATAATATAATCAACCGGAACAATCGTGCCGAAGCGGCTTATTTCCCTCCGATGCTTTCTCACCTTTTCAATTAAATGCGGCGGATTACATGGCATCGCAATGAGGACTACTTTTTGTATCCATCCACCGTAAAGCGCCGTAAACCGTGCCGCAATCAATGCACCTAATCCAAAACCTACTAAATGAACGCTCGTCAAATTGAGCTCTGTAATAAGGAACAATAAATCGCTTACATACTGTTCGTACGTGAAAAGCACATCGCCGCCATCACTCTGACCAAACCCTCTCAAATCATAGCGCAGCACATTGTACTGCTCCTTCAAAAAAGGAACAACCTCATCAAATAACGTATGATCTGTTACATTCGTATGAATCATGACAATCGTTTCCTTCTCTTCTCCTACAGAAGACTCTAGCATATAAAACAACCCGCCATGTTTACATTGAAGAAATGGCACAACAGCCTCCTTCTACACGCCACGTTAGCGAACGTATTTTCTAGTAAAATACAACTACTTATCCATATTATACGTATTTTTATAGAAAACGGAAAGAGGAGCATTTTGACGAATGATGGCAGTATATCAATCATCTAGCCTATAAATTTGGAATTCATTGAAAACAACTACCTAGAAATAGCAAAAAAAACTGAATAGAAAGCACTGTCCAACTACATATGTGTCGCAAATAACAGGTATACAGAAGATCATGGAGAATAAGAAATAAAGACACAAAAAAATTTCGTAAACGGGGGGTACGTTCATATGATTATTGTTACAACAGAAAATATTGCCAACTACAAAATAACAGAAGTGAAAGGACCTGTTTTCGGTTTAACCGTGCGAGCGCGGGGCATAGGAAAAGATATTGTCGCTTCATTAAAAGGGCTCGTAGGTGGAGAAATTAATCAATATACAGAGATGCTGGAAGATGCGCGGAAGCAGGCGATGGATCGAATGGTACAAAACGCAAAAGCAATGGACGCCAATGCGATTGTCATGATGCGGTTTGATTCCGGGGAAATCGGTCAAAACATGAGCGAAATCGTTGCCTACGGAACAGCCGTCATCGCGGAACAGGCATAAACAGATGGAATGGGTTCTCGGCTTTTACGGTGTGCAATTTCTGGTCCTCATTGTCTTAATCATTGGCTCCTGGTTTATATGGGATCGACGTTTTAAAAAGAAACACGGTCAAAACGTCCCTCCTGGCTTTATTAGAACGAAGGAAGTCTCCATTGATCCGACAACAAAGAAAAAACTAGTCGTTTATTTTCACCCTGAAACCGGGGAACGATTTTACAAAGAAGAAGAAAAGACAGAATGACAAAGGGGCTGCCTCATCAGCCCCTTTTCTAACGGATTCGAACCTGAAAATCGTCTTTTTCAAAGCTTCTAATATCCTTATTTCACTTTCTTCAGCTTCAATACATTCTCCATAACCTCATTTGTTTTCTGAATATTCAGTTCTTGAAACCACTGGCTTTCTCCCCACACACGCATATGCTCGTGATCCGGATGAGACGGGTCGTGCCACGCTTTCAAAAACTCTTCATAACCACCAGGACCGCCCACATCTTCGGGTGGACACGCTCCTTCTCCTTCAAGCAAAACCGGATGACCGTACGAATAGTCTTCCACGATTTTTTCCAGCTTAACCGAGTGCTCCCAGTTGTCGCCATAATCATACGTGTACAGTACCTCTGAATATTTCTCAAGGTACTTTGGAAGCTTCGTCGTCCGCGCTTTTCGCATCTCAATCATCATAACCCGTTTCTCGAACTCATAAAATTTATCATTTTCTGGCGGCGGATTTGAAAGAAAGGCTTTTTGTCTGAAAAGATGCTCTTCATACATTTCATCATCTTCAACAATTCGTAACGTAAAGGGCTTATCCGCATAGTCAATTTCAAATTGGTGTAAATGATAGTCCTGCCATCCCATCGCAAACTGAATCGTATCATGCAGCCTCTTGAAATTCGTTTCAGCCGGGATCAAAATTCTTCGCCAGACAGCCGGATTTATGTGTTTAAGTGTGATCAATAATTGATACGCTTTCATTATTGGCCCCTTTTCTTTTTATTAAAGAATACCATATTTTAATTTCCCAAAAAAATCTTTTCCAGACGAAACAACAATACCCCACTTTTTAATAAAAGTGAGGTGTAAAGACTTTTATATATTTAATATAAGAGACATCAAGACTCTATGTTTACCCTTTTAAATCTATGTTTCCACCTAAGTGCGGTTGAGCCGCATGCTGCAATGCTTGCACGTTCACCGCCCCCATCATCTTGTTAAGGAAAGCCGCGTTGCCTTCTGCTTGATCCATTACTTTATTCATCACAGCTAGAGAAGCTTGCTGCTGAACATTTCCTTGACTTAACACCATTGACATGAGTGCAATATCCATGAAAAACACCACCTTTCAATTTTAATGGATAACAGGCTGCAACTGCTGTTCCAGCGAATGGATCACATCTTTCAATTCATTTAATTGACCATTTAACTTTTCAATTTCATCTAGAGTTAACTCATGTTTAACAGCATATTCCGCTATTTCTTTCATCTCATGAAGGTGCACATCGATTTCATCTAAGATACGCGCTTGTTCTTTGCTCCATTGAAGCTGTTTTTCCAGGAATCTTTTCTGATCGTGGGTGTCCTTATCCATCTTGTCTCCTCCTAGTTAACAGGCTTTTGATCATGCGAAAGCTGAAAGCAAGAATCTATCATACTAGTTTATCCTTCTTTATATTATATATGAATTTATGACTAGGCGGTAAAGAACTTCACGGTTTGCTATTTCTTCATTTTAAACGCTTTTGCATCAATGGCTGCAATTTCTCTTCAATGCGTTGTCGTTCTTTTTCTGGGAGGCCCGCCTTCGTTTCTTCAAAAAACATTAAAATTAGTTCAGGATTCTTTCTTAATACACGTAACACTCCAAGCAAAACACCGTCTGGTAAAGATCCTCCAGTTTCATAACGTTTAATCGTTGCTTTCCCCATATTTAGTACATCCGCAAATTCACTCTGTGTTAATCTCATTGATTTGCGGATCCGTTTGATGTCTTCAGGAAACATGTTATATCTGCGTTGGTATAGTTCAGTCAATCGCTGCTGCCTTTTTTTCTCGTCATCCTTATCCTGTACTTCTCTCCCACATTTTGTACAAAAAAGGTGATTTTCCTTAATTTCAAAAATTTCTCTTCTTAAAACATAGCTTGCTGACGTCTCTTGAATTTGCACACTACTATTTTCACCACAATTCTCACAGTAAATCATAAACTTCATCCTTCCTTAAATTAGTATCAAATGATTCTTTTTCAAAATTATATGTTATAATGCAAAAAGAATCAAATGATACTTTAAGGGGCACTTTAATGGAATTGTTTAAATTGTCTGCTGTTCAGCAAAACATGTTAATTGCTAGTATTATGGGCGATGGTGAAATTACCAAGCTCTATCCTGGATCACGCAGAATTAATAATAGTTATCGTGAACATTACGGAGTTGATTATCAAGAATATCGTGAATGGAAGCAATCTTATTTTCCTGACATGCTTTATCTAACTTTGAAAAGCCAGACTCTGCGATCTAAATCTAGTTTACTATTTACCGATCTTTATCCTCATTTTTACAATGATCGGGGCCAGAAATGTATACCCAAGCGGTTGCTTCCACTTTGTACGCTTCCTCATTTTCTAGCCGTTTTATATATGGACGACGGGACATTGTCGATCACAAAAACCATTAATCATCGCAAAAGGAAAATATATCTTACCCCGTCCATCCAACTAGCTCTTCAAAACTTCCCCCGAGATCAATTGGACATTTTGATTGAACACTGCCAAAAAATATTTGGATTTTCATTTAGATACTTTGCTGTATCAAACGGTCACAATTTCATGATCAAATTAACGACTGTAGAAAGTATTCTGTCTTTTTTAAAACTCATTAAACCCGTTACGATTACATGTAAACGAATGTACTATAAGACAAATTGGGAATGGCGGTTCTCCCTCGAAAAAAAAATGATCCAAACAGCATATCCAGATTATGAAGTACTTGCATCAAGTTCTGATCGGACTAAACCGTATTCACAAGATGAAATGACAAACTTAATCGCTTTGGTCCAGAAAGGGCACACCAGTTTAGAAATAGCAGCAATATTAGGCAGAAGCTATCATTCAGTCGGATATAAAAAAACAGACCTTCGCAAAAAAGGATTATTATAAAACAAAAAAAGGTTCCAAAAGAGTGAACGGGACTCCATAAACTAGAGATTCAATTAGTAAATGTAAAAAAGAGACTCTAGCAAAGCTAGAGTCCCTTTCAAAGAATTTAATATTAACGAAGAAGCTGTAGAACTCCTTGTGGTTGTTGGTTGGCTTGCTTTGCCGCTATGCCTTTCGGTCATAGAATAGACTATATCTTCACCCTTGTCTTCCAAGGGGCTGGGCACTTCGAACAGCGTTTGCTGCCCTACGAGATTCATAGTCATAGCTTTCGCCTTAGACCGGGTTCTCTAGTCGTTGAACCTTCTCCAGAGTTTCCTCACAGGAGCTTGGCTGCTGATTATCCATTGTGTCATCTTTCATCATTTTCACACCTTCACGCTGACCGTTTCCAGTTACGTTGTAGTTGATGAAGCTTTAGGAAGTTCCAGCAATTCACCCAGTTATACTCTTACCCGTTACCAGATAAGACGCCCTTCGAATCAATTATCTCAAAAGTTGTAATACTCCTTGAGGCATTTGATTTGATTGAGCCAACATTGCTTGTGCTGCTTGACTAAGAATAGAGTTCTTAGTTTGGTTCATCATTTCTTTCGCCATCGTGCGAACATTTACTTTCGTAAATGACTAGACTATATCTTCACCCTCTAGCATTCTAGTAGGGGTCGGGCACTTCGGATTCACAATGCTGATGACCATTGTTTCACCTATGGATTCATCGTCATAGCTTGCGCCTTAGACGGTTTCCTAGTCGTTGAACCTTCTCCAGAGTTTCCTCACAGGAGCTTGGCTGCTGATTGCCCAATCTTTTCTTTTTTCAAACCATCACGCTTGTCGTTTCCAACTACGTTGTGGCAAGAAAAGCTCTAAGGACTTTCCAGCAATTCACCCGATAATGATCTCTAGCCGTTACCAGCTAGGACGACTGTGCTTGTCACTGCTTACGCAGCTAAAGCATAATCAACGTCACGGATACGAGATTCCGCAGCAGTTAAATTTTCAGAAGATGTACCCAAGTTGTTGATTGTGTGTTCTAAACGGTTTTGAACAGCACCTAGTTTACCACGTTCTGAAGATACAGAAGCGATTGCTTTATCAATTACAGCAATTGATTTTGCAGCGTCTTCTTTATTAGAGATATTTAAAGCAGCTTCTGCCTTAATATCGTTAGTACCGTTAGTAACTGAGTTAGATGCTGTAAATCCAGCTTGTCCAGCATTACCAGTGATACCAATTGCAGCTGAACGCATATCATTGATACTTAAAGACATGCTTTGTCCAGTGTTAGCTCCAATTTGGAATTTAGTGTTGTAACCAGAACCTTGAGCGCCGGGACCTACAACTTGGTCCACATTACCAACAGATGCAAATCCACCACCTAGAGAAGCAATTGGAGTTCCAGAACCATTAGCTACAGAAATATCTTTACCTGTCTCTGAGATAAATTGAAGCTTATTATCCGCACCTAAAGAAGCAGTAACCTTATCACTCATTCCAGCCTCTTGTAAAGCAGCATTTAAATCCTTAACTAAATCTTCCATGGCAGCTTTTGCAATATTTGCATCAGCATTAGTAGTATCATATGTTTTTGCAGTGCCGCTATTATTTAACTTAACTTCTACAGCACTTTCACTACCAACTGTAAATTTTAATGAATCAGTGGTGCTAAGTGTTACATTACCTGCTGTAAGTGCAGCAGTACCTTCTAGTCCATGACGCTCAACAGTTGTAGGAGAACCTGTATCTGTATCTGTAGCCGCTGTAATACCTAACGCCGCATCATCAGCACTAAAAGATATTGAACTTGTTGTTCCTTCTGATTTCGCAGTAAATACTAATTTACCTGCTCCATCTGTAGTAATATCAACGAGATCTGATAACTTAGTACCACCAGAAGTCTTGTTTCCAAGTTCTATAGCTGCAGCTTGTGCACCTGCATCATCTGCTGTCGCTACAGTTACACCAGAAATATCAAAAGTTACATTATCTACAGTAATACTTGCAGTAGATGCGGCGGCTGTAACTGCCCCAGCTGCAGTGACTGTAGCACTTGTAGCTTGAGTTATTTTAGCACCATCGTTAGAGCCAACTCCACCATTTAATAGCTTTTGAGTATTGAACTCAGTAGTATTACCAATACGATTAACTTCAGATGTTAATTGGTTTAACTCATCTTGCATAGCTGTACGGTCAGCATCGGTTGCAGTTCCGTTAGCTGATTGGTTTGATAGTTCACGCATACGTTGAAGAATGTCATGAGTCTCGTTCAATGCACCTTCAGCAGTTGAAATCAAAGAAATCCCATCTTGCGCATTTTTCGAAGCCTGATCTAAACCACGAATTTGCCCACGCATTTTTTCAGAGATTGCTAGACCTGCTGCGTCATCTCCAGCTTTGTTAATACGAAGACCTGAAGATAATTTCTCCATTGAATCACCTTGTGCCTTGTTTGCATTACCAAACTGACGATACGTGTTAAGTGCCGCGATATTATGATTGATAATCATTGTATAGTTCCTCCTTGAGTTTGACTGTTCACGTCCATGTGAACAGTGTTGAGATTATTAGCAAAATATCAGGTCGGCCGCCCTGCTTCTCTTGCTTACATAGTTTATATCGGGGTTGTTTCGGGAATGTTTAATAGTTTTGGTAAAATTTTTTGTCGAATTGATTATTTTTTATGAAATCGTGAACGGGGTCTGATACTACCTTTGAATTTGGCGCTTTGGAGGAGTATGTTCTTTTTCCTTGATCCGGGCGTTCTTTGAGGATTTTCTTGCAAGGTATGACGAGAATGAGAGTATTTTGATGGATAAATTAAGAGAGTTTATAAGAATAGGCTGCTTTTGCTGTATAGTTAGAAATAATGGTATACTTCTGGACTTTTTCTTTTTTAATCCCCTCATTTGGTTATAAAATCATGCCGATATGATGCTTCTTTTCCTCATTGCCGCTTTTACTTACTTCCAAACGAATTCCCTCGAAAGCGTCTTTACAACCGTCATTGCGGTAGGTGTCACCCTTTTGTTCATTCCCTTATTTCTTATGTATCGTCGAAAACAAAAACTGTGCATAACTGGCCAAATCGAATCATGTTACGTTGGTCACCCGGGATGAGTTAATTCGGTTGATTTTGGATAGTCTGAAGAAAAGTGCTTGAAAATAAGCTTTTTTCGTTTTGTCCGAATGATTTTCCCTCTGATAAGTATCCTACTTCACGATGCTGTATAATCAATATAAATACGAGCACATTAAAAACAGTGCATCTCAAGTCAACTATTCAACGATTCTTCTACAGTCCTTTTTATTCATTTAACAATTTAGGGGGAACTGAAAATGAAGTGGCAGGAAGTACGCGACATTTATCCTGATCAGTACGTATTGTTGTCGATTCTTGATTCTCATCTTGTGGATAGCCGTAAAATCGTGGATGAAGTGGCACTCATTCGGCCGATTGATAGCGCTCAAGAAGCGACGAGTGAGCTTCTGCGTTCAAAAGGCAATACCGTTGTGTATCATACGAGCAATGAAACATTTATTATTGACGTGCGAAAGCCCTCTGCTTTAAGAGGAATTACTCGATGATTCCTCTCTATGAAGAAGGTCTTCTTTTGACGTCTATTGAAATAGAGTTTAATGGAAAAAAGAAAATAATTGATCGTGTTGTGGTTGATACTGGTGCAGCTCATTCTATTATCGTCATTGATGAAGTCTCTGATATCGGGATTTATTTTGAACCGGGTGATCACCTTGTGAACAGTATTGGAATTGGCGGTGAAGAATTCTGTTTCTCAAAGAAAATACCTTTTGTTAAACTTGCAAATAAAGAGTTTCACAATGTAGATATTGATTTTGGAAACTTGGATGGGTTTCCAATCAGCGGCTTAGTTGGCCTTGATTTATTAAAAACAGGTGGTTTTATTATTGACCTAGATGATATGAAGTTGATCGCAAATAGCTAATTGAAGCTAGGTTTGTCGCGAATTACGAAAACGGAAGTTCAATCGGGTGATTTGCTGTTTACATAAAAACATCCCGTTCACATAATCGTGAACGGGATGTTTTTGTTTGATTTGCTCTTATTTTGGTAGATTCCCTCACAAGTCACTCTTATCTTAGCAACTTTGAGACCCCCATGCCTAAAGGCACAAGCCCTACACCTTGCGGTGTGACGGGTGGGATTCTTGAATGACTAAACGTTCGCAATTCATTTCTGCTTTGAACAGCCTTCAAGATGAGGGTGTCTCATCACCCCTCCTAAGACAGTCCATATAGCATCTTAGGCTGATTGACTGTTACCATCAATCACAGGTGCGTATCGAATGTTCATCGCACCGACTAAATCTCTGTGCTTTTGGAAGCCACATTCGCATGTATATTTGCGGTCTTGTGCCTTGTTCTTAGCAGAACACTTTGGACACGTTTGACTTGTATAAGCGGGATTCACATATTCAACCCTAATTCCAACTAACTTGGCTTTGTACTCGATGAATTGAGACAGGCGATAGAATGACCATGTGTGCAAATTTTTCTCGTTTTTACGGCTCGTTCTTGCCGTCTGT
>NZ_LQWY01000053.1 GCF_001643235.1 Domibacillus aminovorans | reverse complement strand
GCGATCGGGTCGACCGTCTCGATCGTAGGGGCTCTCGTCATCGGGCAAGCGGCTGTGCAAGCGGGGATTGTATCGCCGGCCATGGTCATTGTCGTCGCCGTTACCGCCATCGCCAGTTTTGCGACGCCTGCTTATGGGATGGCTATTTCAGCCCGTTTGATTCGCTTTGCCTTTATCATCAGCGCGGCCACATTTGGCTTTTTCGGCTTAATTCTTGCTTTCTTTCTGATGATTGTTCATTTGTGCGGCTTGCGTTCATTCGGCGTTCCGTATATGAGCCCGTTTGCGCCATTCTCTCCGTCCAATTTTAAAGAGACGTTTTTTCGAAGCCCTTTATGGGCGATGAACGAAAGACCACGGATGGTCGTTGGGAAGAATGTAACACGTCAAGGCGAAAACCAGAAACCGCAGCCTCCGATCTCTCGTGAGATGATCATGACAGACCAGAAAGAAGGTGACACGCATGAATCGTAAAGGGATGTTTCTTTTTTTGCTGGCCATCAGCGTTTGTTTCCTTTCTGGATGCTGGAGCAAAAGAGAATTAACCGATCTCGCCTTTATCTCTGCTTATTCCCTTGACCTAACTGAAGAGGGAAACTATGAAGCGACCGTGCAAGTGATTAATCCAGGGAACATCACCAGTGGACTTCAAGGCGGAGGGGGAGGGGCATCCTCTCCACCCGTTATTGTGTATTCGGTCACAGGAGAAAACTTGAGTGATATGGACGCCCTTGTCACCAAAAAACTCTCCCGAACGCCTTATTACGCCCATACCGATCTGGTCGTTATTAGCGATGAGCTAGCAAAAAAAGAAGGGCTTCCACCTATCTTGGATGAGCTTGACCGCGACATCGAATTCCGGACGACGACGACGGTCGTCATCTCGAAGGAGACAAAAGCGAAAGATTTACTCACAACATTGACGGGAACGGATCGAGTATCTGCGACAAAAATTGTAAAGACGCTGGATACGACAGAAAAAATGCTAGGTGAAAACTTACGTGTCAATGTTCATGAGTTAATTACTCAAATCACTTCTACGGGGAAAGAACCGGTTCTGCCTAGTTTTACATTGAAAGGAGATCCCCTGCAGGGGAAAACGGTGAACAACGTTCAATCATCGGAACTGGAAGCGGCTCCGGAAGCGGATGGATTGGCCATGTTTAAAGAAGGAAAGCTGATTGACTGGATAGACGGGGAAACGGCGCGAGGAACGCTGTGGACACTGGATAAAGTCCAAACGACCATTACAAGCATCAGCTGGGAAAAAGAAAAAAAAGCCATTGCCTATAAAGTGATGCGTCAAAAAACGAAAGTCTCTGCGACCCTCACAAAAGGGAAGCCAAAACTATCGATTTCAACGCGAGCAGAAGGGGATATTGCGGAAGTAAAAGTGCCGGTGGATCTGACGGATCCGCATGTCATCAAAAAGATTGAAAAGGAACTTGGAAAAGAAATCAAGAGCGAAATCGAAAAAGCGGTCCAGCAAGCGCAACAAAACAAATCAGACATTTTCGGGTTTGGCGAAGTCGTGCACCGTACCGATCCAAAAGCGTGGAAGAAGCTTGAAAAGGAGTGGAATGACCGTACGTTTGCGGAATTAGAAGTCGACGTAAAAGTTGAGGCGCTTATACGCCGCACGGGATTAGTCAACAACTCCCTTCATACCACATTGAAAAAGGAAGGAGAATGATCGCGTGATGGAAAAAGCAAAAATAAGTAGCTATCAGCTCTTCACACTCATCTTTTTATTTCAAATTGGTTCTGCCGTATGGTTTCCGGTTTCCTTAGACGCGAAACAGGACGCCTGGCTGGCGACTCACATCGCCATGGCCGGCGGTTTTTGCCTGTTTTTCATGTATTACGGCCTTTACCGCTACTATCCAGATCTTCCGCTGACGGAATATGTGCAAAGAGTACTAGGATCCGTTTTAGGAAAAGGACTCGCCTTCTTTTATGTTCTCTATTTTACGTATGTAGCTGCAAGCATAGTGCGCGATTTCGGGGAATTGTTGGCCACCATTGCTTACCCGACAACGCCTTTATTTATCCTCAATGTCCTGTTCCTTCTGGTGGTCGTTTATACGGTTTATAAAGGAATTGAAGTCATCTCCCGAACAAGTGAAGTGTTGTTTGTCGCCATGTGCCTGCTTCTCTTGAGCGGCATCCTTTTAATAATGATTTCAGGAATCATTCATATTGAAAACTTAAAACCGGTACTGGAAGAAGGACTTTCGCCGGTGATCAAAAGCGCTTTCGCAGAAACATTGTACTTCCCATTTGGACAAATGGTTGCCTTTGCGATGATTTTCCCTTATGTCAAGGAACGTGAAAAAGTGAAACGGACCGGATTATGGGCAGTGGGCATAAGTGGACTCCTATTGGCACTTGTCGCAGCAGGTAACATAAGTATTCTCGGTCTGGAGCATGCCTCACGTGCACAATTTCCCCTTCTAGCTTCGATCCAGTCGATTAAAGTAGCCAAGTTTTTGGAGCGTTTGGATATTTATTTTATCCTTTTTGTGATGATCGGCGGTTTTATAAAATTAAGTCTCTTTTTCCATGTGGCGGTGATGGGAACGTCTCATTTATTTCAGGTGAAACATCCTTCCCATCTTGCCTACCCGATGGGAATAGTTGTTTTACTTGTATCCATGACTACTGCAAGCAGTTATACGGAATATATGGAAGAATGGAGGGCGGTTTACTTGCCATATATCGATTCCTCATTTCAAGCCGTCATCCCTGTTCTTCTCTTTATCATTGCTTTTTTCAAAAACAGAAAGAAAGCGGTATAAAAAGAATAGGTTCCCTTTTTATCATGTATTCGTTATCGCCATTGTAAAAAGGAGAGATCCAAAAAGGAGGATGATCTTATGATAGAAAAAGAAAAGGTAATCCAAATTTATCAGGATGTATTGAATGGAAAAAGAGTACGATTCCCTAATCATTTCTTTGTGGGAGAGCAGGGAAAGAACTATTTAGCCATCCTAACGCGTTACCTTATTGAGGAGTACTTAGGAATTCCTCTAGAGGAAATTCCACGAAACGTCAAAGCTGAAACCCTTTGGGATCACCGATTAAGACCGGCTGCTCATGTTCAGGGATGGACGAATTTTATAGAGGTAATTGAAAATGCGTATCCTGGAAAATTTAAACCGTGGGAATTCACCCAAGTTCCCTGGAAATATTGGCGAGGAGAAATAGGGGAAAAAAGAGTCATTGAAGCCGTTCGATATGTCATTGAAGAAAAATGTAAGATGACTCACCATGAAATTCCTTTACGAGTTAACCATCATTTTTTTAAAGAAAATAGACTTGCTGGTGTTTTTCATTTTTTTGGAGAGTCTCCTTATCAAGTCATTAATGCTGTGTATCCCGGTCAATTTCAACCGTGGGAACTGGCGAACGTTCCAATGAATTATTGGAAAAATCCTGAGAACATCAAACAGACGTTAGAATGCTTTCTTTTTCAAAAGCTCGGTTTTTCTTCTTATGAAGAAGCTCTTGTCAAGCTCAAAAGAAAGGATTTCTTCGACTATCAAATGAGCGGAATCCTTCAAACGGCCTTTGATTCCCAACTGGGTAAGGTGCATCAATGGATCAGAGAGCAAATGATAGCCACTAAAAATCAAGAAACGACTGAATATGAGGTACAGAAACAATTCTAGGTATTCAGAGGATATTGAAGTCTCTTTTAAAACAAATATGTCCTTATATGGTTAGTTCAAAAGGCATCAAAGGATGCCTCTTTTTCAATTGAGGGAACATATGTTTGATAATGGTGTAAAACAAAACCCCATCTCATAAAAGGGAGGTGTTGGATGAGAAGTAACTTACTATTCAAAACCTGTATTTAAAGGCTAATGTCTTAGCTTTTTCTCGTAGATATTCGTTTTTTAAAGGAGCAATTATATTATCAACCATGATGAAAGCTTCTGTAGGCAATATATCATTTAGATAATCTATTGAGTCTTCCATAAACTTTAGTTGTTTCCTCTGTTTCTTCCTATAACACTTCAAGTTTCTCATCATGGAAAATGGTTCTGTACACAGCTCATTTTTGCATTAAATCATCTAATTTATCTAAAACTAAATTTAAGTCATTACGATCGCTCCTTTATCATTCTTTTAAGAATAGTACGGACAAGGAAAGGTCGTTGTTAAACGTGGCAGGAAATTAAGTTTGATTTATATATCATTTTATATCTTCCTGTTTAATGGTAACTTCATTGCCATCGCTCTTAATATAGATATCACCATTTTTAGTTAAGTAAACCATTGTGCCTAATTGTTCTAATGCAGCCACTACCTTTTCTTCCGAATTTTTGTCTGAACAAGTAATAACAGCGTATTGTGGATTTACAAGTTCAAAGAAATCAGCGCTTTTGTGAGTATATAGTCCATGATGTGGTACTTTTAAAAAAGTATGCTCTAGATTTCCTTGTTCAATCAATTCAGTAAGACGAGTTTCTTCGGCATCTCCTGCAAATAGAAAGCTGTTCTCACCATGTTGTACACTTATGACAAGGGAATAATCGTTGTCTTCTGAATAATGACTGCGTTGTGGTGGATACACGAGAAATTCAGCCGAACCTAACTTAAATGTAAGGTTTTCTGTTAACAGAGTTGCACTTTGATTCTTTGCCTTTAATGCAGCAACGTACTCTTTATACTGTTTACTATCTCTTGTATAATCCGCTGTTACTACGTTTAGTACCTCCACATTCTTTAGTACAGTATCTGCTCCCCCAACATGATCCTTGTCAAAATGCGTTATTATTAAATAATCAAGGGTATCAATCTTATGCTCTTCTAAGTACTTAATAATTTCCTTCCCGTTCTCTTCTTTTCCAGTATCAATTAGTACATTTTTATTTGCAGTTGATAGGAGTATACTATCCGCTTTACCTATTTTAAAAATAATTATCTCCATTTGACCAATATTCCCTAAAGTACATCCCGATAATGAAAGAATTAGCAATAGAATCATGTTTACCATGACACTCTTTTTTCTTATAATTAAAAACAGAATCATACTTCATCGCTCCAATTGATTATAGATCTCTTAAACATTACACCTAGATTATTAGGATTGAATGTTGAGACATATGGTTCTTTTTTATTGAAAAGGATCATTGACAATAATCTTTTTCAATAAAAAACCCCGTTAGATAATTTTATCCATAGGAGTGAGACTGTATACAAAAAGAATCCATATTGAAGTGAACCAAAAAAAGTTGGACAAATATTTCAAGCGGCTATCTGGTATTGAGTCATGTACTTAATACCTTTAGTTTTACCTCCCGGATCGTCTACACTTGATCTAAAACAGAGGAGGAGTCCATATCATGACCAAACGAGAACGCCGCACATTCATGCCAGCATTCAAAAAACAAATGGTTCAGTTACATCAGAACGGAAAATCAAAGAAAGCGCTCATTGAGGAGTATGATCTAATTCGGTCTTCACTTGACCGATGGATTCAACAGGGGGAAGACTGAAGATATTAAAATAGCCGCATCAAGTACTGATGCGGCTTTCATTAATTAACGTTCACAAGCAATCCCATCTTTCTCGGTCCTTGCAACAGGGAAGGGGATACTTGCAATTTCACTTTCATATTCCGTTATCACACCATCCCCGCATCTGCTAGTACACCTCCGAAAAAGAACGGCCAAAGAAAGGCCGTTGCAGGGAGAGAGCGGTCAGAATTTACTGAATGAATTTATCAAGTTGCTTGATATATGCTTCCTTTGAAGGTGATGGCAGGCACTTTATACTGCCATCAGAGTTATATGATTCACTAAAATGTATAGTAAATGAACCAGCCTGGTAATCAGCAATACCATTAGCAAGTGTTTCTTTAGCAGTTGCTACATCAGGCCATTCATAAATACTAACTACCTCAGTGATGACAAGTTGAACACATCCAAATTTTATACAAGAAATGGTATTGTCTTTTGGTTCGGGAACAGCTAACCCTGCAGATTGGAAAGCTCCTAAAACATTAAAGGCCCCTGGGGAAGAAACAGGCTCATGTTCTTTTACATCAGAGGATTTCGGGATACTTGCAGACTGTTGTTCAATATCTGATCTATTCTTAGAAAAAAACGCAGAAGGTTCCATATCAATTGGCTTCCTAATGCCCACAACAATTATAGTGAATAGACAAAAATAAACAAATCTCGTAATGATCTTATTCTTGTTTGCACGGAATCCAAGGGTTTCTTTGTCATCCGTCATAGTAACCACTCCTCATCTGTATTTGAGAAATAATAAATCCATCCATATCATCGAAATAGTACTATTCAATAGTTAAAATAAATACACACCATAGTGTGCCAATAATGCCTGACTAGTCATTCTATCTATTTTCCTACGTTGCTCTTAGCTCTATATAAATTCTGATAAGGGAGAGATGCTTACACCTCATACAGTTACTACAAAACGACCAGAGAAAGGCAGCATACTCATCACAGCATCCCGCCAGCTGCTGGAACTCTTTCTATAGAGAATGGAGATTATTAGCACTATGACAGTGAAATTTCAGCTAAAGGAAGAAGAACAGAGAAGCTGGTTCCTTTACCTATTTCGCTTTTTACTGTGATTTCCCCTCGCATTGTTTTAACGATACTATAGACAACCATCGTGCCAAGCCCGGTGCCAATATCTTTTGTTGTGAAAAAGGGGCTTCCCATACGTTCGAGTTGTTCTTCATCCATCCCGATACCTGTATCTGTTACAGTGATCATGGCATTGTCTCCAACACGTCGCAACTCAATGAGTAGTTTTCCTCCTTGAGGCATGGATTCAATGCCATTTTTCATGATATTTATAAGACACTGGTGAAGCTTTTGATCTTCGCCAGCGATATAGATATCTTCTTCAAGTTGTACTTCAATTTGTACATTATTCATGGCGGCATAAGGACCAATGAATTTTTCGATATAGATTAGTTCCTGGTGTAAATCCAATATCTTTATGTTTTCTAATGAAGGTTTGGCAAAGGTGAGGTAATCAGTAATCCTAGATTCTGCTTGATTTAAAGCATCGACTGCAATATTTAAATAATGGGTCCGGTCTTGATCTGTCAGATTGGGTTCCTTTAAAAGTTGAAGAAATCCCTTTGCGACTGTCAATGGATTACGTACTTCGTGAGAAATACTTGCTGCAAGTTCACTGACTGTCTTTAGTTTTTCGAGCTTGTCTAATTCGTTATTAAGAGCAGCCTCCTTTTTTGATTTTTCGTTAAAGACCACAAAGAATATGATTCCAATAGATTGAACGATTAGAGAAAAAATAAAAAGTATAAAGTAATCTCTAGTGAGATTTTCAGGCATAAATAAAAAGATCATTGCCATCCAAGAAAGTATTCCAAAGAAAGAAGCTAGTGAGGCAAGATATAATTTTTTTCTAATATTAACGGTCTTATTAAAGGTGAGAATGATAGGCCATAATGAAATAATTAACAGAAAATATAAAATTAAAGCTGCATCAGTACTAGGAACATCTAAAAAAAATCGATAGGATACTAGAATAACTGTTAAAAAAACAGCAACTCTCCATCCTCCATATAGTGCCCCAATAATAAAAGGAATTTGGCGAAAATCAATAATATAACCAGCAGGGAGGGTGATAGGAAATGTCATACATAGAACGATGGAAATCCCCGATATAAGAGCAATGATCAGTTCATTCGTTAATTTATTTGCTTTTCTTTCAATGAATTTAAAATAAATAGAGAAACAAAAATAAACCAAAAAAATATTTAACAGAAAGGTCTGCAGGTTATCCAATATAGTAGTCATTACTATCTCTCCTAGCTTTTCACTGACTTAGCGTGAAAAAACTGATTTATAAGAAAATAAAAAATGATACAAACCTATGTTTTTCATTCAGTAAATAATTACAAAGATAATTCATCTATGTCATGAAAATAGTACCAATGTATAGCTAAAATAAATACACGCTACAGCGTGCTAATAATGAATGAATAGTACTTCCTTCCATCTTCCTATAAAAAGAAGGTGAGTTCTACACTTATTTTTCGACAAATTACGACAAAAAGTAGGTAAGAAATAGAAGCATTTTCTTTTATCCGTAATACACCATTGCGCGCTGTAAAAGCCAACGTTCTAGTCGTTCTTCAGCAAAACCATATTCAACACCGAATGTTTGAGCAATAATTGCTATAGCTGCTTGCTTATGATCTGTTAATTCGAGTTTTTCGAGCATAAAAGTGGGAATACAAAAATGCAGGGCAAAGCTATTCGCTTGCCATTCCTGGAGTGTGCGAAAAGCAGGAGGGATCTTGCGCTGGTTGCCAGAGTGACGCAACAAATGACATAATTCATGAGCAAAATCCTGCCATTGTTCTGCGAAAGATAAATTTTCATTAAGCACAATCATAAGTATGTCGTCTTGTTCATAGCACCTGCTTGTTACGTCTGCATAATCTACCAGGATGTTTAAACTGTCCGCAATGTCTTGAAAATTAAGCTGCTGCGGAGAATAAATAGAGATTTTTTTATATAAATTTTCGATAAAATCTTCAAGATGGGTTTGCACATAGATCATAAAGGATGCCTCTTTTCCAATTGAAGGAACATATGTTTGTTGATAGTATACAATAAAACCCTGTCAAGGAAAAGACAGGGTTTAAAAAATCTGAATGTTATTTTTTATGTAGGCCACGTTTCTTTATAATCTTCCAGAACTCGCGCAATTCCTCCACTTGTTCTTCTGGCGACTCTGCCATTTCTTTAAAAAAGAGATTTAATTCCGGATTATTGAAAAACTCCATCATTTCTTTTTCATCGTCAGATAAATTAGCTTTAGCGACGTTACTTTCTTTGCCTGTAACCAAATAATCAATTGAGACAGAAAAATGCTCAGCGAATTTTTGAAGAATTTCATAATCGGGCTTTCTTTCGTTTCTTTCATACATCCCGATTGTACTCTCGCTTAAGTCAAAAAGCTTTCCGAATTCTTTTTGTGATCTTTTCGTATTCTGACTTAACCGTAATGTTTTTAATCGCTCGCCTAATGTTTTCATAAGTTTATCACCTACATTAATAATAACACGTTGTGTGTTGTTATTTGAATTTATCGCACGAAATGTGTTGACAACACGAAACGTGTGGATTAATATAAAGATACAGCCAACACATAACGTGCGGAAGGGGTGGTGAAAATGAATAAAATAGAGATTGGACAAAAACTTATAACGTTACGAGGTGATGAATCTCGTGAGAAAGTAAGTACTGAAATAGGTGTTAGTATCAGTGCACTACAGATGTATGAAAACGGTCAACGTATCCCAAAAGATGAAATAAAAGTTAGACTGGCTAATTACTACAATACTACTGTCCAAGATATTTTTTTTGAACATAAACCGCACGAAATGTGCGGATAAAGAAAGCGTAAAGAAGTCAGCTAGGAGGTGATCTACATGGATGATTTCATCTATGACAAAGAAATACTGCTCAAGCGAATGGCGATACCGAAAAAACTCGCTGAATTAAGTTACTTGGATCAAGATGCAGCTGTGCATTACATGAGAATTTGGGGCGAAAAGAAAATGCCTATCACGACGCTTTTTGATGAACTTAATACGACGTTAGCAGAAAAAGCGAGTTAATGAATTTCATAGATAAAGGATAATTCGTTCGACTGTATGAAAAAAGTGCGCGTCACATACTGAAAGGAAGTGTATCGATGGTTGTAAAAAAATCAGCAAATGTCGGGCAGATCGTTGAAAGAATGCTGTCCGATGAAGATCTAAGCGTAAATCAAATTGCATTCGATCTAGACGTATCGCCACAGATGGCCAGTCATTTAAAAAATAACCGGCGAACGATGCAACAGGACATTGCTAAGAGGGCGATCAATGTGTACAACGATTCCCCAGCTTTCGTAATGGATCTGCTCTTTGAATTTAGTGATGGTTATACCTCCCCAGTTTTGCGGGGCAAAGCTTTAGAGCAGCACCGGCTTTCATTTAAAGAGTTTTTAGCTGATGAGTGGGCAGATGTTCAGCGGAAAGTTTATCCCACAGAAAAGGATGATCTTGAGTACAAATTTGATTGGAAAAAGGCACCGGAAAATGCCACGAAAGAAGAAGTGGCTTGGATTAAAGACTTGATCATTGAACTCAATGAAGCTGAAATGGCAGTTACTAACTTCCGTAGGCACTTATATGAGGCATATCTTATTAATCCAAAACAGGTTCAGAAAGAGACATTCAGCCGCATTAAGACGAAAGGATGGATCGAGGTTTGAGTAGTGAAACGAAAGAAAAGATTTGTGCACACAGTCTTATTTACCGTATTGAAGAAAGCATTGTGGTCGGCGACATTATGGAAGCGAAACGTTGTGCGGTTGATCTATTAAACAGTTTGCGTGAATTAGAAAGAATACAAGAGAAACACAGAAGCCAGAAGCGAGTGGATGACATCATTCAGAAGTTACAGGAGAACGGAGTATTGGTAGAAAGGGTGAAAAAACATGTTGTTTTGGGCAGCTGATATTGCCATCACCGGATTGATGACTATTGCCGTCATTTGTACAGCGGTCGGGACTTGGATTAGCCGCGGTGTATGGGATCGTTATAAAGAAGATGAAAAAAATAACGCCCGCTGAGCAGAGCGGCCGTCAGTAATGAAACACTAGTCAGTGTACATTGTACCATGTCTTTATTAATAACACTACTATATTTATTTTCAGATGGGCACTTCGGTGCTCGTCGATAGCAATCGGGCCAGGTTTCTCCCCCGTACCTATTCCGGCTGCTATCGATGGACATCATCCATCAGAGAGAAGGTGAAAAATCTTGGTTCAAACAATTCAACAAATTGAACGAACGTGTTTCCCTGAGGATTTTCGCGATATCGAAAAGGGACATCCAATTGAAGATATGTTTGGTGAAAAAATTACGACTACTGACATTTACTTCATCATGAAAAACGGCGATGTTGTACATGAAGTGAACATTGGTGAGTACCAGGTCAGATTTTATGGAGCGATTGAAAAACAAGCAAAATAAAAACCCGCTGTCGGAGGCGGGTCGTTTTGAAAAATATTGTTACAGACATTGTACTGCACTTTAAAAACTGAATCAAGGGAGTGGATTTGATTGGCAAAGAACATGAATGCCCTTTCTACGTTGGATTTATCCCGGCATGACTGGTTGATGGAAAGACGAAATGGAATCGGGGGGAGCGATTCTGCCGCCATTGCCGGTGTGAATAAGTACAGTTCGCCGATGAAAGTGTACCTTGAAAAAACGAATCAGATTGAGTCAGAAGAAATCTTTTCAGTCAATGATCAAGGTGGGTTTGAAGAAGGCAGTGAAGCAGCCTATTTTGGAGTATTGAATGAAAACTTGGTCGCACAGGAATTTTCCCGCCGTACGGGATTGAAAGTACGACGTCGAAACGCCATCTTGAAGCATCCAGAATATGAGTTTATTTATGCCAATGTAGATCGGCTGATCGTCGGCAAGAATGAAGGGCTCGAATGCAAAACAGCTTCTGAATATTTAAAAGCAGAGTGGGAAGGCGATGAGATCCCGGCTTCTTATCTGCTTCAATGCCAACATTATATGGCTGTAACAGGATATGAAGCATGGTGGATTGCAGTATTGGTCGGTGGCAATAAATTCATTCATAAACGTATTGAACGTGATGAAGAATTGATTACGTACTTGATCAATATTGAAAAAGAGTTTTGGGAAAATCACGTCATTCCGAATAATCCGCCGGCATTTGACGGATCCATTGCTTCAAGTGATCTGCTCAAGGCAATGTACCCACAGCATGAACCCGACAGCACAATTGAATTAACGTCTGACTTTCAAGTGTATATCGATTCTTATAAAACATTGGAAGAAGACTTATCACAAATTAAAGAAAAGATGACGGAGTGCCAAAACATTTTAAAAGGTGCCATACAGGAAAATGAAACGGCCTTTATCGGTGAGCAGAAAATCACCTGGAAGTCACAGGTTTCAAATCGTATCGATTCAACCCGGCTGAAAAAAGAACAACCGGACATTTATGAGCAATATATCAAACAAAGCATTTCCCGCCCTTTCAAAATTAAATAACTGGAGGCGTCTCGTATGAGTAAAACGTGGAAAGATGTGCCTGGATATGAAGGTTTGTACAAGGTTTCTGAAAGTGGGGAAATTTTAGGTTTGAAAAGAAATAAACTATTAAAACCTTACATTGATATGAGTGGTTACTTAGTATACGCATTATCAAAAAAATGCAAAGCCAAACACATTAAGGCTCATAGGATTGTTGCGATTGCTTTCGTGGATAATCCTATGAAAAAACCACAAGTAAATCATATCGATGGAAACAAACTAAACAATCACATATCTAATTTGGAGTGGGTGACAGCTTCAGAGAACATTCGACATGCTTTTGATAATGGACTAATTAAAATGTCTGAAGAGAGAAAAAGAAACCAGGGGAAATGGTTTAGAAAAAAGGTTATTTGTTTTAATCATTCCACTGGAGAAAATATTATTTTTGGTTCTGAAAATGATGCTTGTCGCCATTTCGGGTTCTGTAAAGGTACAATATCTCGCTATATAAGAGGTTTAAGAAAATCACCAGACAATCTTTTGTTTTCATATTTAGAGGAGGAAACAATAAATGGCTAACAACCAATCGATCAAAAACGAGCTGGCAAATAAGCAGCAGAATGCACCAGCAAGACAAGTCACACCGGAGCAGTCACTAAATGGTTTGTTAAAACGAATGGGGCCCGAAATTCAAAGGGCTCTTCCGAAACACATGGATGCAGACAGAATGGCCCGTATTGCCTTAACAGCTGTACGTACCACACCTAAATTACTTGAATGCGATCAAATGTCTTTCCTAGCAGCGCTCATGCAATCAGCTCAGCTCGGTGTAGAACCAAACACCGGACTTGGACAAGCATACTTAATTCCCTATGGAAAACAGGTTCAATTCCAGCTTTCCTATAAAGGACTGATCGATCTTGCAGTCCGGAGTGGCCAATATAAAGCGATTTACGCTCATGAGGTGTACATCAATGACGAATTGGTCTTTGAATACGGTTTATACAAAGATTTGAAGCATGTTCCCGCCAGTATTCCAGAAGGTGAACCAATAGGCTATTACGCTGTTTATCATTTGCAAAATGGTGGTTTTGACTTTGTGTACTGGACGAGAGAACGCATTGATCAGCACGCGAAGAAGTTTAGCCAGGCCGTTCAAAAAGGATGGACAAGTCCATGGAAAACGAACTACGACGCAATGGCAAAGAAAACAGTCCTAAAAGAAGTACTAAAATATGCGCCAAAATCCATTGAGTTTCAAAAGACGGTAGAAGCAGATTCGACGATTAAACAAGAGATCGCACCGGATATGAGCGAAGTGATCGATGTGCAGCATGAATTAATTGAAGAACCAGATACGTCAGTTGAACAAGAACCCGTGCAAGAAACGAAAAAGCCGTCAGCAAAAGATACGGACTTGGATGCGATTCAAATTTCAGACGACGATCTTCCCTTTAAATAATGGAATACAAATGCGACATTCCAGATTTCATTCGTCAAATGTCCAATAGCAATGAAGAGTATATCAGATGGGTGAAGGGCTATTTTAAGTCCTCTCATCCGTATCTGGAGCTCGTAAGAATTGAAAAGAAGGCTGTACTTAAAAAGAGGAGTGAACCTAATGCCTAAATACTTTCGATGGCCTGACTTTCAGGTCGATGAATCATACCAGAAGCACTGTGACAATTGCGATCAATTAATTCAAAATCAATTATTCTTTCACTGGTCACACAAAGATTTCAATCTATGTTCAGATTGTTTACAAGATTTATATGAAACAACCTTTAATATCCGGCCACTAGAAGTAGGTAACAGCGCTTTATATCAAAAGAAAACTATACCAGATAGCATCAGATGGCACATTTGGAATCGAGATGACTTCACATGCCAATATTGCGGAATCAAAGAAAATCTTTCGATTGATCATATTGTTCCGGAATCCAAAGGCGGCGACCTTTTAGAACAAAACTTAGTTACAGCTTGTCGCCCGTGTAACTCAAAAAAGAATAACCGAACACCAGAGGAAGCTGGTATGAAAATTATGAATGATCCAAGGCATTAACTAAAGGGGGAGCCACATTGTCCGGCTACATTAAAGACTATCGAAAAGAGCTCGATAGTGCCATTTGGATGATGCCCCCTCTCTATCACAGAATATGGCAGTATCTCAAATACAAAGTGAATCATCAGGAAAATAAAATACCGATGCGGGACGGCAGTTTTTTAATCATAAAGTCAGGGCAGCACCTGACATCGGTTCGGGATATTGCAAAAAACATCGGGTGGTACGAGGGGGTGAAATGGCAGGAGCCAAATCCCAAAACAGTGACTACCATTCTAAAATGGCTGGAAACGCAGTCGATGATCAAGATCGACCGGGGCAAGGGTAACAGGCAGTACACACTAATAACGCTGTTAAATTGGGATTCTTACCAACAAAAAAGCTTTGAAGGTAACAGCAGAGAAACAGATGGGGAACACCTCGTGGATATAAACAAGAATGAAAAAGAATGTCTTAAGAATGATCAAGATAGTACTACTACTAAAAACGCGTACGAAGGAGCCAGTGACGGGGTGTCTACAACCGACCCAGTGCGTGGTGATTCGATTGAAGGAAATTCAGTTGAAGAAATATCACATACTCCTGAAGTGCGAATACAGAAGCTGCTGGATGGCTTTGTTGAACTGAGAAGTCACGGATTAATAACTTCAGCAGATGATTACCAACAAGCAAAAAAAATTATTGAATTCGGCATTTCTCTTGAAAACGCGTTGGTTTGGATGAAAGAGAAGTTTGATAGTTACCAGCCCAAACATCCGAACAAGCGAATCAACGCTTTGTCTTACTGCGTTGGTTACATTTTCGATAGACACATTGAAAAACAAGAAAAGGAGAATAGCCATGACAAAACAACGGTTCACCAGTATCGCGGACGTAATGGCGGATCTGCAGGAAAAGGCAAGTCAGCGGAACAAGCCTATAGAGAGCTGGAAGCCTCCCGAAAAGCTTGGGGCGGATGAATATGAGTGCAATATCTGCAATGATACAGAGTTCATTATTCACAAAAACGATCAGGGACAGGACGTTGCAAGATTTTGTGAGTGTAAAGAGCGGAAAGCTTGGAAGCGCCGCTTTAAACAGTCCATGATTCCGGATGAATTTCAAAAAGCGAATTTTGAAAACTACAAGTGTGAGGAAGAAGTTCAGCAGCAGATGATGAGTCTGACTAAACAGTATTTGAATGAGTTTAGCATCGAAACGGCGGAAGATGGCCGGAAAAAGAAAGTGATCCCGTCGCAAAATTTTGGTCTAATCGCTTCTTTTGGTGAACAACGACTGAAAGAAATGCCGGTGGGAGAACGGGCGGAAATGAAGTGGAAGCATAATAATTTTGGCATCGGCAAAACACATTTGCAGGTTGCGCTGGCAAAGCAACTTCTGAAAAAAGGTTTTCAGGTGTTGATTGTCTCGGATGCAGTCTTCATTGATGACTTGATGCAGGCGAAACGAGCAGGGGATGAAGGGGAGCAGCTGAATCGTCTGTTAGGTCCAGCGCTTGAAGCGGATGTGTTGATATGGGACGACATCGGTAAATCAAAATGGACGGAAGCAAGGGAAACAATGTACTACCGGATTATTAACGAGCGGTACCGCAAGCAAATGCCGATTGTCTTTAACAGTAATGAAGATCGAGGCACACTGGCGGACAAGATCGGATATGCTGCAGCCAGTCGACTGATAGGGCAATGCAGCGATGAACAATATCGCTTTCTGCTGGATGCAGAAGGACAGGATTGGAGGTTGAAACGCAGTGTGTAAATTATGCGGCGGCACTTATCGTGTTGCATACAAAGGAGCGATCGGACGTCTTGTGAAAGCGTGCCCGACATGTGGACCGGCACCAGAACATATTCGAAAGGCGCGGAGAGAATTGCTTGATAAGAAAATCGCAGATGCTGAAATGAAGCTGTTAGGAGGAGATGCTGCATGAGTAAACGTGAAGTTTTCCAACTGCTTATCAATTACTACAAGAAAGCGGGATGTGGTATGGACGTTGTGGAATTGGTTCGAGCATGTGGCGACACGGAGCCAGCCAACATCATGGAGGGTAGCCGGATGTTTAGTCGATATTTGGATTTCCAGAGTGGAGGTACGATATGACACCGATCGCAGGATATGAAAATTTAACAGATGCTGAACGCAAGTTGTTCATCCGAGGGCATCACAAGCTTCTTTCGTCATTATCAGGCAATGAGCGTGATCAGTACGGACTTGGCCACGTTGTTGAAGTGAAGGCCAATTCGCAAGAATCAGCAGTTGATGTGTACTTTACCAACGGTCAGCAACGGCAGTATACGGCGAAAGGGGTGGGGTATTGATGTGGGAAATTAAATACAGAGCTTACGCAAAGCAGCTGAATAAAAAACAGCAATTAAAATTAAGAATCTTCAAAGTCCTCATACTTGATTTTGAAGATGAAGATATATTCGCTGTCGGCAAAGGGGGAGGTCGATATAAGTTTTCCTTTGAGGAACTTGAAGGTCTTGTGCAATATATCGGATTAAAGGATAGAAACGACACGGAGATTTATGAAGGAGATATTGTTAAATATTCGAGGCATCGTTACACAAAGTGTGACTGTAAGGAAATCGAAAAGGTTGAACCGCCGGTGACGGGCAAAATATATTTTGTAGATGATCTATGGCCAGGATTGCGATTTGCAGATGGCACAGGGACTGTTTTTCTTCCTGGAACTATTCGCGGCGAAGATTTTGAAGTGATCGGCAACATTTACGAAAATCCGGAGCTACTTGGAGTTGATGAATAATGCACTATACAGAACAAATGTATGAAATGGTGGTTGCGGCGAATGCTCACACAGGTCTGGAAAAGCCTTCTTACAAAGAACGTGAAAAGCTAATCGCTGAATATCAATGGAACAGCATGAACCGTGTTGAACGAATTAGCGCCAATCTTGTGAAGGAGGTTGTGAGCAGTGAAACTGTGTGAACGATGCAACCGTCCGCTGAAATCAGAAAAAAGCATGAGCGATGGAGTGGGACGTGTCTGCAAGAAAAAGCAGGCCATTGAAGATGCGGAGTTTGAAAAGATCCAAATCAAGATGGATGAAGTAATCGACATGCCGGAATTGACAGCACATGGCGCGTAACTGGAACGCGAAGAAGACATATGTGTACGGCATTCTTTTTGACAGTAAAGCCGAAGCCGATTATTACATGCGTCTTTTAGCAGATCCAAGTGTCGAAAAGGTTGAAGTACAACCGGTATTCGAAGTGATTCCTTCATACCCAGTCACATGCTATCGCTGTAACGGATCAGGCAAGCGGACAAGCCCGAAAACGGAGAGACCAATCAATTGTAATCGTTGTTCTGGAAAAGGCTTAAAAACGAAGCCAGGGGCGAAATACACGGCCGATTTTAAAGTTTATTACAAGAATGGTCAGACAGAAATTGTGGATGTGAAAGGTGGGCCAGCATCGAGGGACTTCCCATTGCGTCGAAAGCTACTTGAAAAGGCGATCGGACAGGAAGTGGCAGTCATGGAGTATAGTCACAGTAAGTGGAGGAGGAAACGCTGAAATCGTTCTTTAACTAATAAAGAAGTCGTAAAACGACTTCTCAATAAAATTAATATAATAGAAACTGTCCAGGCATCATTTGTGGAACATAGTGATATCTTCTAGGCATCATTTGTGGAGCATTGTTCTCTCTTTCAGGCATCATTTGTGGAGCATTGTTCTCTCTTTCAGGCATCATTTGTGGAGCATTGTTCTCTCTTTCAGGCATTGTTTGTGGAGCATTGTTCTCTCTTTCAGGCATCGTTTGTGGAGCAATAATCTCTCTTCTAGGCATTGTTTGTGGAGCAATGTTCTCTCCTCTA
>NZ_LQWY01000052.1 GCF_001643235.1 Domibacillus aminovorans | reverse complement strand
CTTTTTCTGTTTATTCATTTACACAAGATATTTTACGCTCTCCTCATGACTAACACTATAGAAGCAATTTTTATTCTGTACCATACAATCTCATTATTTAGTCTAGTCAACTCTTCCGTGAATATATCTTCCACAAGGATATCTTTAATATGTCGAAAAAGAATCGGTAGTTTAACAAACAATAACATCATTTCCTTTAATATTAATTTTTATTATTTTAACACACCCCTTCATTTTTCCTTTTCAAGAAATTACTTCACTAAATAAAAACAATTAAAAAAGTTTATCCTTCTCATATATACAGCAGCTATACGACAAAAACGACGATGTTTATTTTAAAGTATAGAAAAAAGTATCCACCAGCATTAGTGAATGCTCCCTTCATTTTGGAATGTTTGTAAACAAGATGATTACAAACTAAAAATTTATTCAATAATTGTGAAGTATGCTGCCAAGGTGAATCCGTTATTTGGAGCATTAGTTAAGCTGAAGTGCTGGACCAATCTGTATTCTCCTGCTGTTGGCGGCTTTTTAAATAAGTCAAAGTCGATATCTGTTCTTAATACATTTCCACCTGGTACTAACTCATTCATCATGGCAGGAGTAGGGAGATAATTATATTCTACTGCCACCCATTCATCGTCTTGTTTCTTTTCTAAGATGTAGTCATTGTCTACGTCGTATTTAAAGTCTCCTAAATTAGTCACAGTAAATAAGACCTCTGTTTCTGTTGAAAGATTATAGTTTTCCTTTTCTGTCTTGAACATTACACCTGATTTTATTGACGGCAATGTATTGGAAGGTGGCAAATCGCCATCAGAATAAACAGCCCTACGGTGATCAAGCTTATATAGCATGAGGGCAAGATCTCCTCTTGTCATCTTATCGTAAGTACCAAACTGAGTAACGGATTTTCCTTGCGTAATATTTGAAGCTTGAAGTCTATTAATCGCTGTTACGTATCGGCCTGTTGCATCCGTAAATGAATGATTCGCTTTCCCTGGCGCTTCTAAAAAGTTGTCGTAAGCCCGGGAAGCAATGATCGCCATTTCTCCCCTCGTTATGGTGTCATTAGATCCGAATAATGTCGCTGTTTTTCCGTTTATAATTCCTCTGTCTTGAAGCCAGAAGATTGCTTCGTATGCACGAACTGGAACATCTTTAAACTTGAATGTCTTCTCTTCCAGCGTAGGCGTAGGATCTTTTTCAAAGCCTATGGCATAAGCAATAATCAGGGCAGCATCAACACGTTTGATTGGCCTGTCCCATCCAAATTTATCAGTGCTTACACCGTTGATGAACTTATGGCTATAGAGATACTGGACAGGTTCTTTACGATCTACAGGTACATCAGTAAACGGAAAGTCTTTTGTCAGCTGTGTTAACACCGGACCGTATGATGCTGCATCTGCAAATGAAATAGACGACGAAAATATTGCTCCTGCCACTACCGCTGAAGCCAAAGCACACTGGATTTTTTTCATAAATTTCTCTCCTTTAATCTCTATTGGAAATATCTTCATTAATTGATATAGTATAACAGAAATAGAAGGAGATTAATTATAAATAAAGAAGAACCACATGCCACCTTAACGGGAATTCTATTTCTTCATGCCTCATTTTTTCTATCCGGCCTCGATTTTTGAAACAAAAGAAAAAAGCACCCCGGAAGATGCTCTTTCAGTAATTAGTTTATTAACTTAGAATAAGCAGTTTGAAACAGTTGGTCGATATATTGATCGTTTAGATAGAATTTTTTGTGTTTACTCTCTTCAAAAGTGATATAGGCAAATCCATCGTTGAATCCTATTACACCAATTTTTTCGTTTACATTATTTCCTGTTTCTTCACTACAAAAATTAACAGTGATTGTTTCTCCCTCATCAACTAACCCTAACGCGAAAAATTGAGCCCAGTAATATACCTCCTTATCAGAACTTACACTTATTCTACGTACTAAGCTATCAAGTAAATCGCCTTTAAACTCTGCAAAGAACGAGGCGAATTTTTCAACAATACTAGTAAAGTCTTTCATACTTTGGCTTGTCAATAAACCATTAATTCTTTCGTTGTAATTTACTTCTAATTTACCCATAATTCAATACCCCCTTCCATATATATTCCCAGGAAAAAAGGCACAATTCTATATAATTCGTTCGACAAATACCAACAAAAAGCACCCACCTTTAACAGTGAGTGCCTCATTCCTTATATTTCTCTACTAACATAATAGCACCCCCAATAACAAAACGCATGCTATTATACGGCCAAAATCATGCCAAAAGTCTGCCACTAATTTTCTTCCCCTTTCACGACTTCAAGCCTCAACATGAAAGCCAACTTGTAGAATGCTCTGGATTTCACTCGTCCATAGGTTCTCGCGCTCATTCCTAGCTCGTTGTGGATCATGTAATCAAATGCGTCTTCATCCTCTAAATATCTTTTTTGAATAATTGCCCGTTCGATTCTGGAAAGACGATTTAACGCACGATCCAAATTGTCTTCTAAGTTCTCAAGTTCTTGTTCCTTCTCAGCATTCCATATAGCGGTCTCTTCCGCAGGGTTGCCCATGGAATAGGTTTGGCTGTGATATCGCGGAGTATAGGCGGGAGTGGTTTTCATTTCCCTTCTGATAAAGCCAATCTGTTTATAAATTCGGACGCTTTCTAACACTTCTTCTACTTTCTTTTGTGTCTCTTTGCGATCGATCTCTGGTAAAAAGGAAATTTGCTCTCTCATGTAATAGCCTCCTCGTATTTACTTGTATGCTCCACCTTTGCCTCGTCGTAACGTCCTCATGTCCATTCCCATTAAGCTTCGCAATTCACGCTGAGACAGCTTCTCCTGCTTCTTCTGCAACGGCTTTTCTTTCTTACGTTCTAGCTTTACATTCTGATGATCCTTCTTCCATTGCTTCAGCTGCTCTTTCAAACTTGAATTCATCTTGATCGCTCCTATTCTCAATAAAAAAGGACACCAAGCTCTAAAGCAGGTGTAAACCTACTCTAAAGTTTGATGTCCGTCGGTTTTTCCGTTGGGACGTTGGTTATTTAATTTTTAAACTGTATAACTTTTTCATGACTGATTAAACTTTTATTGGATGAGGGTTCATTCTTGCATATGATGTTTCCCCCACTCTCTCCGGCCGAGGGGCCTGGCTCCCCTCGGTTTTTTGATTTAACTTTAAATAAAATGGAAATAATTTTATTAACCGGAACATTTTGCTATGTTAATGTCCGGTTTTTTAAAGTCGGGGTGGAAACCCGGCTTTTTTTATGCATTTTGATCGTACTGTTCATTTAATTGATTACATCTTCACGATTTGAATCATTGCTGCGTATACTGAAAACAGATAGGGGCTCATCTTCCTCCTATTCAACGACCTTCTTCGGAGCAACTATTCTTGTCCGGGAATAGTTGCTTTTTGTCGAACTGACAATTAATCTTCTAACACTTCTTTCGCGTTGGTAAATCCGCGATCAGCTTAATACTTGAGTGTTTTTTCATACAGTTCCGCTCTGTTCACTAACTCTTGATAATCGCCGTGATGATCAACAACAAAAACACAGAGGCCGACAGTTAAAGTGCCAATGTTGCCTCTTTCTCTCTATTGCTTTTTCACTTCCTTTATGACTTACCCTAGTTGATGTGAGTTTTCTCCAATAAATTTCTGCACTTCATCCACTGATTTCATCCCCCTTACACGTCTCGTGGACAAGATTCATTTAAATAACCATTGACATACTTTGATAAAAAAGGAGTGAATGCAACTTGCATTATAATTCTATACAGCCTTCTTCAAACACGGAGCTAATTAACGATATTTCAAAAGCTATTAACGGTGAGTGCACTGCCATATAATGTTACGAACAATTAGCAAATCAAGCTCCAAATACCGAGGTGAAAAACCGTATCCTAGAAATAAGAAATGATGAAATGAGACATTATCAAATCTTTTCATATATCTATACATCCCTAACAGGAAAACAACCCTCTCCACAAATATCAAAACAATGCTCTCCAGATTTTCAGAGTGGGGTTCTTGCTGCATTTAAAGATGAACAAGAAACAGTAGACTTTTATCACGAGATAGCAAGAAAAACCAATATTGTATTTATTAAAGATCAACTTCAACAAATCTCATCTGACGAACAAAATCATGCGGTTTGGTTTTTATATTTTATGAATCACCTTTAATTATGAAGTGACTGACAATCACGACAGCTTTTATTATTCCTTCTGTATAGCCAGGGACATCCCGGCTTTTTTTATTACCGTAATATGATCGAACTGTTCATTTAACTGATTGAATTTTCACCGTTTGAATCGTTACTGCGTATACTGAAAACAAATAGGAGCCCTTTCTTCTTCCTATTTAAAAGTCATATACCTTTCTTTTCGAGCAACTATTCTTGCCCTGGGATAGTTGCTCTTTTGATCAAGTTGTCATACATAAATTTCTTTGAAGTGGTTAAAGTATTGTTGCATGAGCGTTCACTCTTGCTTGCGTCAACGTCACCTACCTCTACTAGCCGAGGGTTTTGGCTTCCCTCGGTTTTTTGATTTAATTTTAAATAAAATGGAAATAATTTTATTCGCCGGAACATTTTGCTTTGTTAATGTTCGGTTTTTCAAAGTCGGGGTGGAAACCCGGCTTTTTATGTTGCGATATCGTCGAACTGATGATTAATCCACCCTTATTGTTTCAAGCCATTCATCCATTGATAAAGGTTCTATGCTTTCTGTTAAACTTTTAAGATATTGCTGATATTCCCATTCAAGATATTCATCTGCCCAAGCATCCTGCTGTTCTTCCGTCATGTTGCATTGCCAGCAATCACACATAATCATCCCTCCTTATGATCGAACTGTTGATTAACACCATTACTAACATTTATCACTTCTCCCATATGCATATAATCGAAATGAGAAGACCTTTACTTGGTAAAATCAATCCTTATACAAAAAATAAGTTTATGTTGTATATTGATCGTATATTTTGTTCTCAAATGGATACTTTAGGTAAAAACTCTGGTTGTGAAAAGGAGCAGCAGAACAACATGTATTTTATAATCATCGCCTTTATCATTCCTTGGCTCATTGTACTGCTACATCTTCATCCAAAAGATAAGAAACTAATCCCTTTGATCGGCCCATTTGGTGTAGTTGTCTCATTTTTAACCAATGAGTTAGGACTTTATTTTGGCTTTTGGGAAGTGTATCCCTTTCCAGATTCTAAAACCATTGCCACGCTCCCTTTTAATTTGGGCCTTTTCCCTATCCTTGGCTGCTACATGATTTTTTTTATAAAAAAGAGAATGACCCACCCTTACTTTGTCGTTTTTCTCGCCACACTCTTTACTACTATTCTTGAATTCATATTCGTTTTAATGGGGTAAGTGACCTATCGAAACGGATGGAACATTCTTTGGACTTTTGTTTCGTATCTGATCCCTTATCTCTCTGCTTATTGGTTTTACCTCTATTTAATAAAACTAAAAGTGATATGATATTTTCATCAACAGTTTGTGTCTACTGTTGATCATTCATCTTTTTCTACTCGTGTAATGTATGTCGAATCCAACGGGCTTCCCGTGCTGCCAGGCAATAGTCTGTGAACCAAAACCCGTCGGCAGATCATCTACTTTCTTAGGTACTCCATCGACTACGTAATAAGTGGCATTCTCCATCAAATTAATTTCAGCTGTCATTTTTTCATGGTCAATCTTCATACCGCAAGACGCCCCCAGTCTGTTAAAATAGAATTGCGAGTACTATTCAACGGTCGGGCAAAGTCCTGGCCTTTTATATTTTTTACTCTCTCAAAAATTGTAATATTTTTAGATGTTTTGTCGAATTCATGGTAATTCTTTCTGTGTTATTTTATGATATTCACTGTTATGTTTTAGCAAACAAACGGGTACAGGGGAAATGCAATGTTATCTAATCAATTAAGTCTGGAAGACTTATCCGCTCAAATCAATGATATGCGTAGGTTGCTGATAGCCACTAGTTTAAAAAAGGGATTTACAGATATCGAAACCCTTAAATATAGTGAACAACTAGACAAGTTAATTATCCAATTTCAATTACAAAGCAGATCTTAAAAATTTTAACCAAGAGAAATTTGAGTTTTTTGTATATATTTCTTTGAAATGGTTAAACTTTTATTGTATGAGTAATTCTCATAAATAAGGACCTTCCAATATTTGTAGCCGGGGACTTTCCTCGGCTTTTTTTATTTTAAAGATGATAGTCCCTCACAAAAACCCATTTCTTTTTACCTATTTCTGCGATATAATTTACCTAGATTAGTCATCAAGAAACTAGGGGGAGATTATCATGAATAACACTCAAGTTACTTTTTGCGAATTGCTATCTCTCATTAACAGCCTTCGACACCTCATGATTACTGCCGGACAGCAACACGGTCTTAACAGCCTAGAAACGTTACGGTGCAGTGAAGAATTAGATGAGCTTATTCTTGAATTTCAAAATAGATAATGATTGTAGCCAAGGACTTTTCTCTGCTTTTTTGTATATATTTTTCTGAATTGGTTATACTTTGGCTATAAGTCGGTTTCCCATAACCGTCATTCTCTTCCCACCCTTGCATCCGGACAGGGAAACCGGTCTTATTTAACTTTACTTATTGTGCATATATTTCTATGAATTGAATAAACTAGTATTACGTCAGGGTAAATTCCTTCTATATTTTTGTACCGAGGACTTTTCCTCGGCCTTTTTTGTGTAAACTTTTGAATAACGGGTATATTGTTTTTGTATGACGGTCCCTCGTCAGACGCACCCTGCAAATACAACTCTTTTACAGTCAGGCTCCGGCCTGGCTATTTTTTGTTTAAATTTCCACTTCCACTTTGATTTTCATTGGAATTTCCTGCGCCATCTTTGCTGTTCTACGGACTGTCTCAATGAGTTCTTTCACCCGATCTTTCGCTTCATCTAGCAATTCAAAACTTTCGATGCTGTATGCACCAAATCCACCTGGAACAATTACAAAATACATATCCATTCCCCCTCATCCCTGCTGTTTTTTAATGCGTTAATCCTTGCGTAATGTAATCCGGTAACTCTTGCCCGCACCCGCCACAATAATTCGAGGGCAGATCCTGCTCAAACGTGCATTGAGGACAAATAACTTCCCCTTTGTCATCTGGATATTTGAATTCTGTGATTTTACTTTTCGTATCTTTAATCTTCCACCCTGTCAAAAGGACAGGTAGCTAGGTAACTATCTGTATTAGGTGTATGTCATTTATAGCAAATTTAAAATCTCACCCATGTTGTTTGTCCGTTTCCAAGTTACTATGAGGTGCATCTAATAGAGTAAGTAAGGAGGTGTTTTTAATGTATCGTCCTGTTAGACCTATCATCTGTCCCCCAAAGTGTGTATTTCATGATTCCTACATTACACGTGAGGTTCCTGTTATTCACCCAATCGTGAATATCAATCGTCAACATATTGTCAATGTTCCCCGCCATATTTATCAACCTACTACAAGAAATGTCGTGGTAGACCCTGGTTATCCGACGGATTGTTGCCCTCGTCCTCGCTGCAGATAACACTTTTTGATTTTTATAGAACCATTCCTACAAGATTCGTCTCTATTTTTTCATACTATATTTAAAAGGTGGTGATAGTTATGAGTTCCCAAAATTGTAATGATTCTGGATCTGGATCTGGATCAGGCTTTGCACTAGTTGTTGTCTTGTTCATTCTTTTAATCATCATTGGAGCATCTTTCATGGGTGGCGGATACGGTGGTGGCGGTGGATGCTGCTAGGTACCAAACCATTATCCGTAAGACCCTTTTGAGTTAAATACATTATTGCGCGACTGTATAAAGTAACTACAGTCGCTTTTTAAATTCAATATTTGTGAACGTTTTACGCATCGGCCATCATCCTGTCTCTTAACTCAAAGAACCATTCCTTATCTGCAGTCATGATTGCTAAATCGATCATTGCCTGATAGTCTTCTTTTTCGAGCGTATTATTCATTACAGATATCGATCTTAGTGAGACGATAGCCAGGGTGGGTTCCATCCATTCAGGCTCCCCGTCTATAATTCTGGCCACTTTTATTACGTACGCGGCGATAGTATCCTCCGAAAAACGATCAATATAGCTGATGTACTTACTCCGGCCAGGCGCTGCTAAAACCCAATCGCCAATGTTCATCATGCCATCCCTCTCTTAAAATAAGCTGAGCTGTTCGATAAACTGCGATGATTCTTCTTTATAGAATATTGCTACCTCTGGAATCTGTTTCGTTACGATTTTCCCCGATTCGATAGCCAGTAAATTTCCAGCGAGTCGGAAATTCTCAAACCAATGCACTGGCAAGCTCCCAAGTAGTCCTTTTAGTTCTGGATTAGGATAGTAATCTACATGGCTACCTGATCCTCGGGCAATGACATAATATTCTTTATCACACCGATCTTTTGACGCTTCCCAACACCATATGAGCTTTGCAGTATATACCTCGTTTAGTTGAATTTCTACCGCTCGTTTTGGCGGTTCTGGCGGCCACTCAGACGCTTTAATTTCTTCTTTGACCTTGAGAAAACAGCCTGTGTGAGCGCTCTTGCGTGGAAACCTAGATGCGTACATATAATCCGTACCTGCAGGGAATAAGTATAATGTTTCTTCTGTCGCTAAAATATCGGGATCAATGCACGTCCCTTGCAACATGGCCATCACCTCTTATCGCTTTCTGTTCCATTTGCCTTTGTTGTATTCTATGACCGTCACTTCCTGCCCGATCGTCTTTTCAAGCAACTTTCGTCGTAACGGGAAATCCCTTGAAGTAGGTCCACCTTTGACATCGACAATTTCTGTTCGGCCATCCTTGTAATAAACTTTAAAATCGGCCGTGTATTTCGCCCCCACCTTCGTTTTCTCGCCTTTTCCTGAGCAAAGAGTGCAATTGATAGCTCGTCCCGTTTTCGGGATTTTCTGCTTGCCTGAGCCGTTACAGCGATGGCATACAACTGGATATGTCGGTATGATTTCAAACTCTGGCTGCACATCAACCTTTTCAACGGCTGGATCTGCCAGAAGAAGCTTGTAATAATCGGCTTCGGCTTTACTGTCAAAAAGAATACCGTATACAAATGTTTTCTTTGCGTTCCAATTACGCGCTCTCATTTAGAAGTGTCCTCTTTTCATTGATAACTTTGTCCTTTTTCATTCGATATATTTTTTGTTTTTTATTGAATTTTGCACATTGTTAATTAAGTTATTGATCTATCTGTTATTTCTTTAATACCACGTTCCATCCGAGGCATAATTCCACCATTCCCCATACGTAAATTGAACCTCGACACAAGCGTCCTACGCGTTCCAATTTACTTTTGTAATGTTGCCTGTTCCGTATTTATCACGTTCAGCTGATCCTATTGATGACAGATGCTTACGATGGACACGCCAGAGCAATTTGCGCTGAGCTTCGGTTAATTCGTTATAGCCTTTGATTTCGTTCACGCTGCTCCCCCTCTCTGCAGATCCAGGTATTTATCAAACATGCGGATGCCTCTAATCAATTCAACTGGACTTGTATTACCGACGGCCAATATCATTTGCTCACTCGTCATCACCTTTCCCGTCAAAGCATGGTACCTTTTCAATGTTTTAAAGACTTCATGCCGGTTCATCGCTATATCTCCTCCCTATATTCATGAATTTGGAATACTCTTTTATAAATAACAGCTCGACTGTACCGATCGGACCGTTACGCTGTTTGGCGAGAATGACTTCCACAATGTTTTTAGCTGAGCTTTCTTTGTCGTAATAATCATCTCGGTACAGAAAAGACACAAGGTCAGCATTTTGTTCAATCGATCCAGAATCACGCAGGTCAGACATCATCGGGCGCTTATGCTGCCGCTGTACGACTGCTCGGCTGATCTGACTGAGCAACATGACAGGTACATCGAATTGCCGCGCCATCTGCTTTAATTCGCGTGTGATATGTCCAACTGCTAAATCATTCCGCTCAAACTTTCCAATCGGTGTAATCAGTTGCAGGTAGTCGATCACAACAATGTGCTTTTGATCGGGGTGTTCCCGCTTTGTTTTTCGAACGGCAGCACGGATGTCTGCCAATGTCTGTCTGGAATCATCGTGAATGTAAATATCCCATTTGTTATAGGCATCCATCGCGTATTTGGCACGTTGCTTGTCCTGATCAGTGAACATTTTGAATGTGTTCCGCCATTTCAAACCGTCGATGTTCCCAATGCTGGAGAGGTAGAATCCTTTGACTTTAGGTGAAAGATTAAGGTCGTTAAGAGAAAAAGCCGGACTTACACAAAAAGAGTTGGCTTCACGTCTAAATGCTCCTAATCAAAATATTTCAAATTATGAACGCGGTTTTCGTCAGCCGGATTATGAGACGTTGCAGAAATTAGCCGATTACTATGATGTATCAACCGACTATCTTCTTGGAAGAACTGATACATCGAAAAAAGAAATCGACGATGAAAAAGAAATGATCGAGTTTTTCAACAATCCAGAACTGAACCTTTTCTTCAAAGAGATGAAGGAAGCCCCTGAGGACCAGCTGGAGGAAATGCGACAGATTTGGGAAGTCATCAAAAAACGAGGTCAAAATAAATAAACACGCTGCGGCGTGTATTTATTATTTTCATATTCGATTGCCTTCTAAAGAAAGCAACTAAAAATCCGGCTGGATTCGTTATTCCTCAAGCGAGATTTTTCCTTGGTTTACAGTTATTTATGATACGGTTCTCCGTGACGTATCTAAATGAGGTTTTATTTTTTGTATTACGACACTTTGGGTAATACGAGCATCCCCAAAATTGTTTTCCTTCTTTATTTGTCCATTTAATCATCTGTGCCCCACAAGTTCTCTAACCGTTTGGACTTTAACATTGTTCTGCTCTGCATTACACTTTGCCTGTACGACTGTCTTTTCTCCTACACTTGATTTAGCGAAATGAATAGACTCTAAAGCTAATATCATAGTATAAATTCCAAACAATAATCTGATAAAATGTAAAAAAGGATTTATATGGATGTGTTATAATGAAGTGGTCTGAAGGATGTAAGCAGTATCCAGATCAGATTGTGCTGGTAGAAGCACGAACAACAAACTCAATGACAACACTCAAAAACTGGAGAAATGTCCACTATCTTTAATTTTGAGGATAAACAAGCTTATTTACCCGTACGCCATTTGTAAATTTATAAAACCGAACAACTTGAAAACAACGAAAAACAGAATCCGTAGACAACCTGAAATAACTTGAATTTTCGTGGGTGATAATATGAATATTTCAATAGTAGAAATAAGCAAAGAACTGGGAGAAGAAATTCTTATTAGGTGTCATGAGGTAGATGACGAAATATACGAAATCGTAAACAAGCTGAAAACTGAAAACCTCATTGTACTCGGTTATCAAAATGATAGAGTTCACCGTATTAAGCTTAGTGATATCTATTATTTCGAGGCAGTTGACGGAAAGGTTTTTATTTACTGCAAGGACAACGTTTTTGAGGTGAAACAAAAGCTTTATGAGTTAGAGGAATTATGCAAAGAAAAGAACTGTTTTCGTGCATCCAAATCAACTATTTTGAACATAGCTAAAATTTCATCTATTTCTCCGTCCATAAGTGGCCGATTCGAAGCGGTGCTTGATAACGGGGAACGTGCTGTTGTATCAAGGCAGTATGTGCCTGTCCTTAAAAATATGCTTGGATTGTAAAAGAGGGATAAATATGAAGCTTTCCGAATTTGTACAAAAGATTATTAAGGATTTCTTGATCATCTTCGCATCCATAATCATTATTATTACTATTTTGCGACAAATGTATTATCCCCACATGGCCTTTGATTTGAAGTCGATTTATATAATTATGGCATTTTCATTTTTAAGTGCATTAATGGGATTTATTTTGTATTCTCCTAATGATAAAAGTGAGAAGAAAATGCGTATAAGAATTGCCATTCATTTTTTCACTTTGGAGATTCTATTGATTGCCCTCGGTGGCGTTTTTGGTATTGTGAATAGTGCATTACATGTAATCATTTTTGCACTGGAAATTGCAGTAATCTATATCATAGTTCGTCTGCTGTCATGGCAAAATGATAAAAAAGAAGCCCAAAAAATCAACGAAAAACTAAAGGCATTTAAGAAAGACGTTTATGAGTAGTTAATAAAATCATAAAGCAGAAGTTGTCTGCAACAGATTATTATGCGGTAAGCTTTATAGCTTACCGCTTTTTTTTTGCATCTTATTTGCTTGTGGATACAACTTATCGTTTTTCTATATCCATCCTTTCAGCAGTTTATTATGATGAGTTCATAAAAAATTATTCGAAGGAGAAGGAGTAACTACTATGGGAACTTTACTATTATTTATCGCTTTGATTTTCGAGATTGCTTTTGCAATCTACTGTATGGTAACTAAGGAAAACCATAAAAAAATAAAGAATTGGATTAGGATTGCTGTATTTATAGCATTTGTAATGCTCACACTTTCACCGGTGATTGTGTGGAGTTTCCGCTGGGTAATGTTTGCAATACTACTTTTCATATTAGCGGTAAAGGGAACGGTTTCTCTTATCCGTAACAAAGCAAATACCCAAACATACAAAACTTCCAATATTGTGTGGAAATCCATTATTATGATTTTGGCATTGGTATTTGCACTTGCACCTGCACTTGTTTTTCCTCAGCATACATTACCAAAAGGGACAGGTGAATATGAAGTCGCAACCGCTACTTACACATATACTGACAAAAACCGTATTGAGGAATTTACCGACAAGGGGCACAACCGATTTGTTAATGTGGAATTTTGGTATCCCAAAAATGCAGATGGAACATACCCTCTATTGGTGTTCTCGCATGGAGCATCTGGTACTAAGGCAAGCAATACCTCTACCTATACTGAGCTTGCAAGCCACGGTTATATAGTCGTTTCAATCGATCATCCCTATCACTCCTTTTATACCGTTTCAGATGATGGAACGAAGACTTTGATCAATACAGATTATAACCGTGAAATCAGCAATGCCAATAAAGAAGGCATTTACACGAAGGAAGAACTCTATGGACTCATTCAAAAATGGATGAAACTGCGAACAGACGATATGAATTTTGTAATTGATACGATACTTAAAAAAGCCAAAAGTGACAATAATCCCATTTATCAACATATCAATACAGAGAAAATTGGTGTGTTCGGGCACTCAATGGGCGGCGCAGCAAGTGTTTGGCTAGGCAGAGAGCGTGACGATATACGTGCAGTTGTAAATATTGATGCCCCGTTCTTTAGTGAGCTTGTTTATAAGAAAGAAATTGATGATTTTGTAGCAAGTAGTGAAGCCTACACGACCCCGCTTCTTAACATTTATTCTGACGATGTTTGGGGACAGCTCGAAAGCAACTCCACTTATGTAGCGAACAAATCCAATAATGAACACTTCAAAGAAGCATATACTGTTCATTTTCAAGGGGCAAAACATTTAAGCTTGACCGATTTACCGCTTTTCTCTCCTATACTTGCAAATATTCTACAAGGCGGAAAAGCCGACATTGATAAATATTACTGTATTGAAACTGAAAATGAACTAATTCTTAAATTTTTTGACTATGAATTAAAGGGCATTGGCCATTTCACTTCCAAAGAGACATATTGATTTTTATAATAAATAAACACACTACGGCGTGTATTTGTTTTTAGTCCCTATTCGATGGACTTATAATGAAAACAACTAAAAAAATCCCGCTGGATTCATTATTCTTCTAGCGGGATTTTTTTGGTTTACAGTTACTTATGATACGGTTCTCCTTATTGTATACAAATGAGGTTTCTCTTAATGATTTAAAAAACAACAAATTTGTTTTTCTTAGCGTTCTACTTTTTTGAAATAACGATAAACTTTTTCTGATTTTTTCCACTTGGACTTTCCATATTACCAAATTCAAAAACCTTCACTCTTTTGATTCCGACAAAATTAAATAAGGCTCTTTTCATCAATATTTTATGCGCATTGTTCAACTAGAGAAGTGGATAATTTGTAGGTCCCTTCATGGTGGACACACACAACTGAACTTTCTTTTAATAGTCCTTCTGGTAGAAGTCCCTTCTTATCCCTGCAGGCAAAATTGCAGCAAATAATTGATCAATGTCCCCCATAAACATTGCGGGAGATCTTTCCCACCAGATTGGATAGACAAAGACAATCTTGTCAGCCCAAGTAATTTGCTTTCTATATTTTTCAATGTGAGGATCACGATGCACATCACGCCTTCGTTTATGATCATTAAATACTAGGAGTAGATTAAAGTCCTATTCATATAAATCTAAGACCTGCATCTACACGGCTCATCCATCATTTAATGAAAACTAGTGAGAGGCTATCACTACGTTTTAAAGAGTCTGTCCATTGTCTACTATAAATGTTTGTCCTGTTACGGAACTTTGAGTTATTTGAAAAATAATGGATTGCGCAATATCATTAGGTGTTGATATCCTCTTAAGAGGTAAGTTTCCAGCAAGATTATACATTTTTTCTTCATTACCAGCCCACCATCTTGTATCCACAGCCCCAGGTGCAATGGCATTAACTCTAATTTCCGGTGCCAAAGCAATTGCCAATGATCTTGTCATCGTATGAATTGCTGACTTGGTTGCAGCATATGGAATGGATGAACCGATTCCTGTCACTCCTGCAACGCTACCCATGTTTATAATAACCCCTGACCCTTGTTGTTTCATGTAAGGAACTACTGCCTTTACACAATAAAACATACCTTTTACATTTACATCAAAAAGTTCATTCCAAATTTTATCTGTTACTGAGCTTAAATCGTCCATAGAGATTTGGGCAGTAATACTTGCATTGTTAACTAATCCATCAACTGTTCCATATACTTCAATCGTTTTAGATACCATTTTTATTACTTCTTCTTCATTTGCAACATCGGCTTTAAAAGAAAATGCCACACCCCCTTGTTCTTCAATTTGTCTTACAACCTCCTCTGCGTCATTTGCAGATTTATTATAATTAATAACGACTTTTGCACCTTCACTTGCTAATTCTAAGGCCGTTGCTTTCCCTACTCCCGTTCCAGCACCCGTTACTATTATTGACTTATTAACTAGTTTCATTTTTAATCACCCTTGCTTTATTTAATATTTTTATTATATTTTGAGTTATTAGAGTTGTATAATAGTTAGAAATTAGCTTGATATCATTTTAAATAATATCAGAGGAGGATATAGGAACTTGTGGAGTCTCATGATTTATTAATCTTTAAACATGTTGCTGAATCACATTCTTTCTCTAAAACTGCTGAGAAACTAGGATATGTACAATCAAATATCAGTCAAAGAATTAAAAATTTAGAGGAAGAATTAGGAGTTAGATTATTTAAGCGAAATAATAGAGGAGTAACCCTTACTAATGATGGGGAAATTTTACTAGATTATGCTAACCAGATTCTCGTGTTAATGGATGAAGCAAAAATAAAAATCAACCCTGAGAAATGGCAAGAACGCCTAGTAATTGGTGCTACACAAACGATCGCTGCTTTAAGGATTCCTAAAATATTGTCATCTTTTTTAAGTGTTAATAATCAAATTAATGTTAAAGTGAGAACAGATACAACTAGTACGTTGCTAGAACAGGTTTTTTATGGAGAAGTTGATGGCGCTTTTGTCACCGAACCGTTTGATTATAGCGAATTCAAAACAATTTACACAATTGCAGAAAAAGTAAGCCTTATTTCGCCAAAGAATAGCTCGAATAAAATGCAGTACGAACAAACATTGCTTGTAAATAGCAACCCTTATTGCATTTATCGAAATATGCTTATTCATTTAGCAAAAATGAATTCCTACAACAATATACGCACCATTGAATTCGATTCACTTGAGGCTATTTTACAATCTGTTAGTAATGGATTGGGTATCAGTTTAGTCCCTTCTGATGTTGCAAAACTTCGAAAGTATCAAAATGAATACGACATATCAGAACTTCCAGAAACGATCCAAATAGACTTTGTAATAAAAAATAGACAGCAACAGCCCAAAGGCTTGAAAAGTTTTATCAAGTTTCTGCTAGAAGAATAGCATTGAAAAATATGTTTCTTTAATTTTCTTCTCGCTCCTGATACAACTTTTTGCTTTACCACTGGTTGTAATTTACACAGCTTACTGCTAAATAACAACCAGTGTCTATAATGAATGTTTAGGTTGGACAGGTAATGGTGGAGATATTGGCAATGGAACAGTTAATATTTTCAACTTTGTTGTAGACGTAGAAAAGGCATTAAAAACAATAATTGAGGAATTAACAAATAACAACTTGCTTGAAGGGATTAAAATCGCCGGTTTAAATCCTGATGATGAAGAAGGAGCTACCTTTTATTTCTCGCTTAATTGCTTTAACCACTCTATAAACCAATCTTGAGGTAACTTTACTTTTGAAAGGTCTAAGTTCTGTAATTCTTCTGATGAGTAAGTATTCACCAAAAATAAATCCCGTTGACATTCAATATCTCGTGCTATCCCAAAAGCTATTTCATCAAATTCTTCATCTTCCTCAAAAGCCATTGTGAGGTTATCACACCACTTACTAAACTCTTATTGTGAAAATCTGTTTTCTTTTCTACATACTTCATTCTCACATAACATTTCATTGAACATAAAAAGGGCAACCGGTGTAGGTTGCTTCATTATTACACCAATACTTATGATATAATTATCATAGATAGCCGCTTACACAAATAAAATAAATGAATTATTGAGAAAATTAAATCTTTTAAGGGGCTGATGAAAGTTGATAATGGATAGTAAACAATCAACTATTAAAGAACAAACTATTTTCAGTCACATTGGAAGTAATATCCAAACTGAAGATAGAGAAATTAATATCATCGCTCGATTAGAAGAACCACTAATAGTCATTTTAGGAAATGTTTTGAGTGACGAAGAATGTGATGAGCTAATTACATTGTCAAAAGACAAAATGCAGCGTTCAAAAATTGGAACTGCACGCGAAGTAAATGAGATAAGAACAAGTAGTGGCATGTTTTTTCAAAAAAATGAAAACGATATCATTACCAAAGTTGAAAAAAGAATATCATCTATTATGAATATACCCATTGAACATGGGGATGGTATTCAAATTCTTAAATATACTCCTGGTCAGGAGTATAAAGCTCATTTTGATTTTTTTTCACCAACAAGTAAAGCAGCAAAAAATAATAGAATTAGCACACTCGTCATGTACTTAAATGATGTAGAACAAGGTGGAGAAACCTTTTTTCCTAAACTAAATTTTTCAGTATCCCCACAAAAGGGAACGGCGGTGTATTTCGAATATTTCTATAACGATAAAAACGTAAACGAACTAACTTTACATGGTGGAACACCAGTTATAACTGGTGAAAAGTGGGTTGCAACACAATGGATGAGAAGGCAAAAATTATGATGAGCGTTATGTATAATTCCCCTTCTCTTTTATGATGTGGGAATTCTTCAATAAGCTGGAACCAATACTCTTCTTCAAAGAGATGAAAGAAGCGCCTGAAGAACAGCTGGAGGAACTGCGGCAGATATGGGAAGTTATCAAAAAACGGGGATTAAATAAATAAACACGCTGCGGCGTGTATTTATTATTTTCATATTCGATTGCCTTCTAAAGAAAGCAACTAAAAATCCCGCTGGATTCGTTATTCCTCCAGCGGGATTTTCCTTTGGTTTACAGTTACTTATGATACGGTTCTCCGTAATAACGCTAAGTGAGGTTTTTACGGATTTACTTTGAAAAATTGCGTGCGTGCCGAGCATCTATTCAATGCATTGTCTTTATGAGCTCAAATAGCTTTAATATACTCTCTGGGAATGTGCGATCTTTCATTGTGCTTAAGTAGACATTGCGATTTAGAAACTCACTGTGCACTGGGCGTGTTAGTAAGCATTCTGATAAATGCTGTGTGACATAGTGTTGAGGCAAGATGGCAATTCCTAACCCTTCTTCTACTAATACTTTTATCATTTCAAATCGTTCTATTTTATATTGAATATGCGGTTTGATATTTCCCTGTTCAAATGCTTTTAATATTTGTGCACTCGTTTGAAATTCTGGCATACCTATTATTAATGCTTCGTCAGTAAAGTCTACTAGCGTTATTTTTTCCTTCGTGGCAAATGGATGATCTTTTTTTGTTAACACGACGTACGGTTCGTTATACAATAATTCACTTTTTATTTCAGTATCCACAATATGCTGGTTAGTAATTACTCCATGCACATTTAAACCTAACAACGCTTGGCGCACGGTTTGATTATACAGTGTATCAATTAGTGTAATTTGATTATGTTGGTATCGTTTTTGATAGGCAATGATTACTTGTGAAAACCAATAATTTGCTGATTCAATCATGCCTAATCGAATTTCTAAATGTTCCCCTTTTGCTAACTCTTTTAGCTCGGTATCCATTACTTCAAATTGAGCAATTAAACTTTTTGATCGTTCATAAAATTGCTGTCCTAATTCCGTTAATTGAAATTGTTTGGTTGTTCGTTCTATTAGCGGTGCGTTGATTTCTCGTTCCAGAGCTTTTATCGCATTGCTTAATGAAGGCTGTGAAATATGTAAGGCTTTTGCGGCCCTTGAAAAACTTTGATATTTTACCGTCGCATCGAAATAATACATCTTCCGTAAATCCATTTTGCCACCTCATTTATAGTTTTAAACTATTATAAGATAAAAAATTAATATTTGTTATTATAAATGTTTGAAAATATAATGAAAGTATAAATTTTTCAGTCTTTAAGAAGGTGAATGTAATGTATAAGAAAACGGATTCAGAAGTTTGGCAAGGTCGCATCGATCATGATACGGATCACGCTTACTTTCGTTATCATCAAATTATTCAATTGGCAACTACAGTTAAACAAGAATCGATTGGATTAATAGGCTTTGTTTGCGATGAAGGTGTGCGCCGTAACAATGGTCGTGTTGGTGCAAAAGACGCTCCTTTTGCCTTACGTAAGCAACTTGCACCGTTGCCATGGCGTAATCATGTTCATGAAAATTCGCTAATTGATTTGGGGGATATCATTTGTGATGGTCATGAATTAGAGCGTGCACAACAGGAACTAGGGGATAAAGTTTCCGACATTTTAACAAACGGAAAGGCCATTGTACTTGGGGGCGGGCATGAAACATTATATGGACAATATTTAGGGGTGCGAAAAGCAGCGGGAGCGGACGCTTCAATCGGTTTGCTTAATATTGATGCGCACTTTGATATGCGTTCGTATGACAAACAAACTTCGTCAGGTACAATGTTTAAACAAATTTTAGACGAGGATCCAAATGCACACTATTTCGTATGTGGCATCCAACAATATGGAAATACGTCTGCATTATTCGATACTGCCGATCAATATGATGTGCAATACTTTTTAGATGAACAGTTGGATTCGGCTCAGTTCACTACAGAATTAAATGACTTTATGGATGCACATGACGTTTTACTCGTTACGCTTTGTATGGATGTTTTAAATGCTGCTGAAGCACCTGGTGTCAGCGCGCCATCGCCATTTGGTTTATCTGCTTTAAAGGTTCGTGACATTTTACGCAAAATGGTTTCACACAAAAAAACAGTAAGCTTCAGCATTTGTGAAGTCAACCCTTTACTTGATGTAAATAATCGAACAGCAAAATTAGGGGCTTACTTTATCAATGAAGTAATTATGAACAGCTTCGAATAAACAAAGGGGGATTTGTATGGCATTAAATCAAATTACAACGCTATGCCTAGCAGTAACATTATTTTTAGTCGGTTCATTTTTAGTTAAAAGGGTTGGTTTTTTAAATCGATTTTGTATTCCGGCACCTGTAGTTGGGGGCTTGCTATTCGCTATTTTAGCAACGGTTTTAAAAAGTTTCGACATTCTTGAAATTACGTTAGACACTTCGCTACAATCCATTTTCATGATCACATTCTTTACAACGATTGGACTTGGTGCAAGTTTCAAACTTGTTAAATTAGGCGGAAAACTGCTAGTAATTTATTGGCTGGCTTGTGGATTCTTAGCATTAATGCAAAATGTGATTGGCTTTTCATTAGCGAAAGTAATGGATCTTCATCCATTAATCGGGGTTATGGCTGGAGCTGTTTCAATGGAAGGTGGACATGGTGCTGCTGCCGCTTATGGGGAAACAATTGAAGGCTTAGGCGTAGCTTCTGCCGTAACAATCGGGATGGCTGCAGCTACATGCGGATTAGTAGCTGGTGGACTTGTTGGTGGTCCAGTTGTACAATACTTAATTCGCAAATTCAATTTAAAGCCCTCTTCTGAAGAAACAGAAGAATATGTTGAAAAAGCACAACATCCGATTACCGAAAAATCATTTATGAAGCAAGTTTTCTTAATCACATTCTGTATGGCTGCTGGTACTTATTTTGGAGAATTGTTCTCTACTATGACAGGGTTCGTATTACCAGGTTATGTAGGGGCCATGTTCACAGCTGTAATCGTTCGTAACATCGTTGATCGCTTCAACCCTGAATTAATCAACATGAAAGAAATCAACCTAATCGGCGATATTTCTCTTGGTATTTTCTTATCAATGGCATTAATGAGCATTAAATTATGGGAAATTGCTGATTTAGCCTTACCATTATTCATCATCGTTTTAGCTCAAGTAATCTTCATCGTGTTATTCGGGGTGTTTGTTCTTTTCCGCTTACTTGGCAAAAACTACGATGCAGCGATTATGGTATCAGGTTTCCTTGGTCACGGTCTTGGTGCAACGCCAAACGCAATGGCCAATATGTCGGCTGTCGTTTCTAAATTTGGCCCCTCACGCAAAGCATTCCTAATCGTGCCAATCGTAGGAGCCTTCTTAATCGACGTGTTCGGCATGCCAATTATTATTACAACAATTAATATGTTTAAATAGAAGTGCCTGGCACTGACACAATTCAAAAAGCGCAAACCTTTGAGTTACATGGGTTTGCGCTTTTTATGTAGTAAACTGAATGCGTGACCGGTACTATTAATTCGCAATCGTTAATAACATCGCCAACCCGACAATCGGAATCCCAACAATTAGAGAAATCACTGCAATCGCAGCTCGAATTTTCATATCGGATTTAAAAACTTTCGCGAAAATTTTATAAATAACAATCCCAATAAAACCGCCAAGGACATTTAAAATAATGTCATCAATATCCGCCGAACCTCGTGCTAATGCATATTGAGTAACTTCGATTGCAAAGCTTAATAGAAAGATGTAAAACATATTCGAAAGCATTGTTTTCTTTCGGTTATGAACGATGGTGTACACACCCGCTGGAATGAACATTAATATATTGCCCAAAACCATTATCCACTAAAATAAACTGCCTGATTGAATCAAACGGAACTAGATTTACACTTCTAAAGCTCCCTCGTGTCAGCAACACCGTATCCATCAGCAGCCACATATAGAAAAGTATAATCGCAAAGTACATGACTTTCAAAATTTTATTCATAAAAATACCCTTTCAAATTCAAGTTTCTTCTATCGTAGCACTCAAATCTGAAGAATTAGGCTCGGAAATTATGAAGGATTTCTTAAACTCCATATTTTTTGCTCAATTTCTAATATAACGAGTGGTTACCTGACTTAGCTTTGGATGTAGGGCTTAGTAAAAATAGATGAAAAATATTTTTGAGCAGTGTGGTGTTTGATGCTTTAAGTTTAATTAAAACCTCATTTACTTATGGTACGGTTCACCTCAATTAATTTTAAAGATTGATGTACACTCCATGATGTACACCCACTTTTTCTGCGAGCTCTTTATAAGTGATCGTCTCTTTTCCTCCGCCTGTTTGATTCTACATCACAAGAGTGAAATGCTCTTAATTCATGATTTGACTGCTGACGCATATAAGGATTTTTTCTCTCCAAACGCCTTTTTATTTTAACATAAAAATGATATTATTTATCAAAAAAGGAAATATAAACATAATTCTTTTGAATTAGGCTTTATTAAACTTTATTGTTGATTTTTAACCAAAGAAAAAAGACCTAGAAAAATCGGCCTTTTTTGTCTGGTTTCTTGAACTAACGCCTCCGTTAGTTTAAGTGAACTTATTCACAATATTACATATCTATTGGAGAATTACAACAATGTCATTTATCTTTAAACCTTAAACATGTATAACCCCGTCCTAAAATTAGGACAGGGTTAACATAAAGTTGTTTAATTGTTGATAAAAACACTTCACCCAACTTAAAACATAACAATAAAGCCGTTTAGATGTAGCTTTGAAATAAAGTTTGATCAAAAACACCTCGCAAACCTATATTTTACGATAAATAAGTATAAAAAAGTTTGATCATTTTCTACTTATGTTGTTCCACAATCGCGCCCGTTAACGGAGTAGCGAAAATGATCCTAATATGGGTATACTTTTAACAAGGAATTCTTTTGTGACTAACATCTTATTAAACTATATGAACCTTTACAAAGAAAGAGCGCATTTCTTATTCCTGTCAATGCGCCCTAAACTTGCTTACCTATTTTTCCCCCATCAATTTATACCATTTCTTAAAGATAAACCTGCTTAATTCAACCCATACCCAGCTATATATAAAAGAAAAAATGTAAATAAATCCTATAACCTTTAATGAAAGAGATGTACTGGTGATTGGTCCTAAAACAGGGAAATGGACAATATATAGAAGAAAACAAATTCCACCCATTAATAATATAGACGTAAAAACTATGATGCCAATTCGTCTTTTTAAAATAAGAAGAGCTATTCCAATTCCTAAACCTACTATCCCTGTTGTAAACGGAAAAACAAAAGATTCGCCAGGTTGGATCAGAATCAGTAAAAGAAACGTTAAAACGTAACTTTGAAGCCCAAAGGGAATAGATATAATGGTACAAATCAAGATAGGGAGAGTGGCAAAAGGACTAATTAAATAACCGATCCCTGGGAGAAAGTTTCCGGTTGACTGCAGGATAGCTGCAAGTGCAGAAAAAAGGGCGGTTAATACGAGCTTTTTAGAATAAGAAAACGTTTTAAAATAATGGTGGAGCTTGTATGATTCATGTGATAAAATGCTAAACCAATTCATGAGTTCCTCCTTCTCTTCTTACAGCACATAAGCTTTATTACTCCATCCTTTTTTCGGTACATAAGAAACTTCACATAAAATGCATTTATCTATGCAATCGCCATCATTACATCACTTATACCTACTAACATCACTAAAAAAGAAAAGAAAATCAATCATATTTCGAGTGGTAATTCAGAGTAAACAGCAGTCATTTCAATTAAAGTCCAAATATGTTTATATTATTAAGTAAATTCCCGAAATTTCCCGGCCCTAATTTGATACTAATAGAACAGTTCTAATCATATTCTTATAAAAGAAAACAATAGGAAGGAGTGTAAAGTTAGTTGATAAAAGTTAAGGTTAGTTTACGGCCCATTGTAAGTAAAATAAATTTACCCACTGTTTTGAAAACAGCAATACTTCCGGGTGACTCAATTGAAAGATTATTTATTGCAACTCAGGTAGGAGAGATCTTTCACATAGGAAACGGGGTTATAAGGACTTTTTTAGATATTCGCCCGCGAATCATAAAACTTGGTGATTCCGAACTAGATGTTTCTCGTGGTGGATATGATGAACGAGGATTGCTAGGGCTAGCGTTTCATCCAGAATTTTATTATAACGGTCTGTTTTATCTTCATTATTCAGTAGCTGGAACACAAGGTCCAGGTGCTCTTTCTGAACCTTTTAGGCCTAACCCGTGTGATCCCAGAACTTTAAACCTAAGATGGATAAATAGAGAAACTCAATATGATCATATTGATACAGTTGAAGAATGGATTTTACAATCGAGTGGTCAACCTCAAAAACGACGAACATTACTTAACTTAAGAAGACCATTTTTTAATCATAATGGTGTCAATAGCTTAAACTTTTCACCTGAAACCGGAAACCTTGTTTTAACAACCGGAGATGGTGGATCAGGCTATGATCCATTTAATTTAAGTCAGGATGATATGGAAATATCTGGTAAAATAATTGAAATTGATGTAGTTAAGAATACATTTATCTATAATCCACCGGTAGTCACACGTTTTAATGAACTTCCCGCACCTATTCAAGAAACGCTTACGGTAATTGCCAAAGGGGTTCGCAATATACCAGGCATTTCATTTCAAAGGTTTTATAATCAGTATATCAAATATGTGGGAAATGTCGGACAGGATTTGGTAGAGTCGATTTTTTCATTCGTTCATTATAAACCAATACCGGTTACTCAGCTTATTCAAGCTTCTTTAATGAAATCTAAACCTGACCTAGAAGGATTTATTAACTTTGGCTGGCGAGGATGGGAAGGTGCTTTTCCTACTTCGTTTATAAGGGGCTGCTCTGCAAATCCCACTTTGGATGAGAAAACAATTGCTTATTACAATGAAGCAATAAATTCTTCAGTGAAGCGTATTCAGCCTATAACTAGTTATTTTCATAAAGATCCCCGACCCGATAAGTTTGGAGGAACTGCACTTACAGGAGTTCAGCCGTATATGGGGAATGGAATCCCCAATTTAACGGGAAGCGTTGTGTTTACCGATCTTGCCAAGGATGAAGAATCTCAGCCTCCGGTTAGAGGGGTTTTAGCTTATACCAGGGTAAGTACAGATTGTAAACTAAATGATTTTAGTGTTATTGAAACCGATTATAATTTTGGGTCTCAATCAGCTTATTATGTTAATTTAGGAACGAATCTGGATCAAACAAGACTATATTTAGGGGTTTATGGCTCTATGAAAGTGACTGATTTTAACCAAGGTACTGTTTTTGAAATTGTTCCATGATTTATAACTATAAAATTCTACTTAATACCAGATAAATCTCTTTCTTGGATTATAAACGATCAGACTTTTTTATAAATTATCGAACTTTATTTCAAAGCCACATTAGAACTAGGTTACATCTATTTCTACATAAAGTTACTTCTGCAATATCTGAATAAGGTTGCCGCATGTATCGTCGAAGACAGCTATTGTGACTTCGCCCATTTTTGTCGGCTCCATAGTAAACTTCACGCCGTTTTCCAATAATCGTTTGTACTCTTTATGAATATCTGCAACGCCAAACATTGTTGCTGGGATGCCTTCGGCAAATATCTTCTTTTGATACTCCTTTGCGGCAGGATGCTCATTCGGTTCGAGTAAAAGCTCGGTACCGTCATGATCATCGGGAGAAACAAGCGTAATCCACCTAAATTTTCCCATAGGAACGTCATGCTTTTTTACAAATCCCAGCTTTTCTGAATAAAATTCCAGTGCCTTGTCTTGGTCTTGTACGAATATACTGGTAACAATGATTTTCATAATGTTTTGCCTCCTTTGATATTTACCACGTTGGTGCTCTGTAAACAATCTGGCTCCAAGCAGAAAAACCCCTACATTCGTCAGATGTTTTTAAATAAATTACTCTATCCATCCTTTTAGCAAATTTTTAAGTGGTTCGTTGTTAAATATAACTACTCGATATTTTCCCTTTCTTTTTGATTTTACGAGCCCTGCATCTTCCAGTACAGAAAGATGTTTAGCTATCGCCTGTCGCGTAATGGAAAGGTCGTGCTTCGTAATAAGACGTACCGTAAGTTCATACAACGTCTGCTCGTTACGTTCAGAAAGTTCGTCTAATATTAGCCGTCGAGTCGAGTCGCCAAGTGCTTTGAATATAGCGTCTTTGTCCCAATTCATATATCGAGTATAAGCAACTCTACGGTTGCTTGTCAAGCATAAGCAACTGTATGGTTGCGTGATAAAGGAACCGTATCATGCAACCATTAAAGTCACATAATAGTAGTTTGAACCATTATAGAAAAATAAATTTTTAACACTTTTCTTATTCAACTAACCTGTCCCGTTAGCCATCCATGTAGCGCACAAGCAGCGCTACACCACAGATGATGAAAATGTGTGCAGAACGGATATTGGATACTACGGCTGGGAGAGGAAGGTCGATCAACTATGGTGCCATAGAGCCCATCCGTTAGTCTGACTCCAACGACCACGGCGCATCACAGAA
>NZ_LQWY01000051.1 GCF_001643235.1 Domibacillus aminovorans | reverse complement strand
GCGGTTCCCGAACGAAGAAGCACTGGAACGATTCCTTGTTTCACGATTCGAAGAATACAACCAACGCTTCGCTACACGATGTCATATCGGTTTCGATCAAGCACGTGCGGAGCTCGCAGCCAGGTTCAAAACAACAGACTAAATGACGGTCTACAAGAAAAGCGATTCCGTCATTTACACAAAATTCTTGACGCTCCCTTGTAATACCCTTCTTGACGTTTCTGAACACTATTCAAAAACATTAGATGCATACTTAGGTTATATTCATGTTGACTAAGTTTGGAAAGGAGAGTTGACAAAATTGAATACTGCTATAATTGATGTCATTGTAGATAAAATCAACGTTGAATCCCCATCAGTTAAAAGTTTTCAGTTAAAGGCAGCAGATGGATCTAAGTTGCCGCATTTTAGCGGAGGGTCTCATATTACGACGAGGGTTCAGAGTGAAAAAGAACTACTTGAACGACATTACTCATTAACAAATGATATAGATCAAGATGAATACTATCAAATTGCTGTCGGCCGAAACACACACTCAAAAGGTGGATCTGTATATTGGCATGACAAGATAAAAGAAGGGGATCAACTAGAAATTAGTTACCCAAAAAACCATTTTCCACTTAGCTTTAGAGCTAAGCATCATGTCTTTATTGCTGCAGGTATTGGAATTACGCCGTTTATTGCTATGGCGTCTAGTTTGAAAAAGCAAGGAAAGTCATTTGAACTGCACTATGCGGCTCCATCAAAAGAATTGTGTGCGTTTCATTCATTCTTGTCGTCTACTTATCCAGACGAAACCAACTTCTATTTCTCGAGAACAGATCGAAGAATGACAACAGAAGTGATGAAGAACCAACCGATTGGAACCCACGTTTATTTTTGTGGTACTGAAGGAATGGTAAGAGAGTTTTCAGAAGCTGCAAAATCATACGGATATCCTGAAAGCAGTATTCATTTTGAACTTTTTACGCCGCCAGATTTTGGTCCATTGTATGCTTTTGAAGTGAAATTGAATCAAAGCAATCAAGTCCTTCAAGTTCCTGAAGGAGAAACTTTATTAGATGTTTTATTAGAAAATGGTATAGATGCGCCATATTCTTGTAAAGTTGGTGGATGCGGCAGCTGTCAAATTGATGTATTAGATGGTGAAGTCGACCACAGAGATACATTCCTTACGGATGAAGAAAAGAAAGAATCGGATGTCATTTTGACATGTGTTTCACGTGGACATGGCTGCGTATCTATAGATTTGTAGTTTAAATAAAAAGCTTTGAGGCATTAGTTAGTATACACTGTATTGAATATGTACGAATCAGAGGAGTGAAACAACATGAAAGCCCTTACTTATTTTCCTTCTCAACCTGAAGTTCAGTATAAAATGGATGAATACATCGAGCAGCGACCATTAAACCGTCTCATAGGTAAAGATATTGCCTTGTATTATCAGTTTAAAACACAAAAGGAATCAATAAATCCATTTGCACTTATACCTGATGGTTGTTTTGACTTGCTGTTTTGTTGTTGTCCAAAAAATCCATCTATTTTTCTTTGGACCAGTCCAATGGAGCGGAGAGAGCAGCAGTTGAGTTTTCAAAAAGGCTGTGAATATTTTGGAGTTAGATTCCAGCCTGAGCAAGGGCTTCTCAAAATAAATTGTTCAATGAGGGATCTTCTAGGCAAAAAAATACCTTTAGATGATGTTATATCTGTAGATCCTTTCCTTATGGAAAAAATATTAAAAGGCGATAGCTTTGCTGATAGAATACATCTCTTTGAATTATTTATTAATGGTATAACACCTCAATCTCATTCTCAAAATATTGTAGGTTATTGTATTAACCAAATTTACTTAGCTAATGGAAACATCAATATTAATGATTTAACAGTAGATACCGGATACTCAGATCGTTATATACGTAAAAAATTTGAAGAGTCTATCGGATTTTCGCCAAAGCAATTTAGTGAAATTGTTAGATTTCAAAATTCTTTGGCCATGATTTTTGAAAAAACCCATCATAATCTAGCAGATATTGTTTATGAAAACGGGTATTATGATCAAGCACATTTTATTAAAGGATTTAAAAAGTTTGTTCATTTAGCTCCAACTCAATTCATAGGAAGTCTTTATCAGCAATCATAAATCTTTTCATTAAGAATGTGTTAAGAGAGAAATCATGCCGTTCTGCGCATGGTTGCTTATTCAGAGAATCATGTAGTCTGGACACCTGATTTTATTTGTTCTTAATTATTCGTAAAACGACTTTACGATCTTTAGAATTTCTTCGATTTTGTTGTCAAAGAATCTGAAATTTATAATAGGGCTGATCGATGTTCCTTCATGTTTCAACCTAGTAGCGATACAGTGTGAATATCTAAAAAGATGATTGACTTGCTGCTAACTCAAAAACTGAAGTAATACCGATTAGCCTCAATTCTATGGATGACGATACGAATACATTGTTCCAGCTTATTTTTCGCCAATCTCAGATACATCTGTATCTACGCTATAAAGGATATTTTTCGAGGGTTTATTTTTAAACGATCACTATACTTATTAACCTTTAAAAACTCTTTAAAATATATCATTGTTATTATATATACCTGTTACTATCATCAAATAAACCTTAGCTTGCTTATAAAAATCTAAACAATAGTCTAGATTGTGTTGTTTGTATAAACTTTCTCTCGCCTCTATTATTTTTTGAGTAGCCTAATGGATATAGACAGTAAATAAACTCAATGATTAAAGATAATTGTTTAACAATGGATTTTAAGGAATATTATTTGAATTTTGCACATAATGTTAAATTCAAATAATATACCTTAAAACAATGAGTATACAGGAGACTTTAATTAGAATAATTAGATGACTATAAGTGGGATTTGCTTTTTGTCGAATGTAATAGTTGTTGAACTAACGAAATGCTTTAGTAAAAAACAAATCCGTACTTATCTCTTTATTCCATAGATAAGTACGGATTTTTATAATTGAAAGTTCTTAACGTTGTAAATCCGAATTTTCCTGACGCTACACCAAATATAGTCTATACTCTTAATTTTTCATATAAACCTCTGCTAAGTCCCACCGATCCTTGCCATGACCGATCTCCGAGTGCACGGTATTCACCACTTCTCGCACTTTTTTAAACAACTTCTTGTCCTCCTTACTCACCATCCCGTAATCTGCTTGTTTTCTCTCTGTCCGATTCGTTAGAATCCGGTGCAGCATTCTATCTCCTCTTTCATTTAATCCCTGGTCTTTCATCAACGTTTCTACGCGCCCCCGTGCGTATGCATGACGAAACCCGTGACAGCCTCGTCTATCCTGAACGATGTCTGCTTTTTTACAGGCCAAATTTACGGCCCTTCGGATCGTATCTGCTTTTATCGGCAAAACCTTCTGTTCAGGGTCTTTTCCATGAAGCATTCCCTCCATTTCTGGTTCAAATGCTTTTGGCACAGGCGTTTCACGGAATCGGCCACCCTTTGTGATGCCACTCCCATTCTCGATGCTTAACCGCCAGCCATCTTGGTTCCGTACAAAATGCTCAACACGCACGTTTGCTGCTTCCTTTACCCGAAGCCCCAATTCCCGCATTAATCCTACAGCTTGTCGCACAGCATCCGGCACGTTATTTCGAATCGTTTTATACTCCTCATCCGAATAAGAGCGATTCTCCGCCCGTTTTAACTCCTTGTATGCGGTAAGACGCTTTTCCGGTGTAAAGATAACCTTTCCTTTCCCAAAACGCTCAGAACGAGCGTTTAACCCTTTTTGCAAGTGCCTCAAAGCCGTTTCCACATTTCGACGATGCCCCGCCCCGGTTCCCTTCATTTTCAAATGATCCAGATAGGCTTTATAGTGCTGTTCCGTTAAATGAAACAGCTGCTTAATGCCATACGTTTCTTTTGTCCATGCAGCAAAATTCTGACAAGCATTCAGTGTATGACGTTTCTGTTCAATCGAATGAATCCCATGCTGCTCTTCCTTACGTAGCACTCTCTTTGATTGGCCAATTTTATCGATCTCCTCAATGCATGTTTTTACTTGATACGCTAAACTTGGTTTTCCACGGCGTTTTCCCATGCCATTCCTCCATTCATAAAACATAATCTAAAAAGGCATCACCTAATAAATCCTAAAGATCAAAATCTTTTAAAATCACCGCCTTATGCTTGCTTGCACGGCAAGTAAGCATAAGGCGGGCGATTAAAAATAGTCTTGTTCACTTATCAATGTGCCTGGATTTAGCCTTGCAATCATTATTTTGCGAGGTGATCCGGCTGAGCCCTCGTCCTACATATTGTTGTACCGGCGCCGGCACATTCTTGCTCCTTGCGTCACAGCAACGTCCGCGACACGGACGCTTCTCGCGTTGCTCGACGAGCGCTCTCACGCGCTCAACCCCAAATACTAAAGCGACAACTTCTAAACAACAAAAAGAGCACAGCTTAACTACAGCCCTGCTCACACATTTTGATGAATCATCTTCACTATATGACTTTCAAAGCCAATTGAATGGTTGACTAACTTCCCCTTCCTTCTTTTGATTTTTTAATCTACTCTTTTTATTTTTAGGCACACAAATAATAGACCTATTTTCATCGAATACGTCTTTTAGATAAGGTGCACGTTTAAGTTTTTAGATAGCTCAAATAGAGCTTTCATTCACGTCTCTCTCGACCAATGTAGGATTAAGACTTTTTTGTTCAGCAAACTACTTGCTGAATTCTACAAATACTTTTCATCCCTTTATTGATCTGCTCACACCTTGTGGGATCTTCAGGGGCATTGACACTTTTCACACCAGTTTTTGCCTGCTCCTACACCAATAGTGTAAGGGACAATATCTAGCGAAACAAATTCAATTTATGCTTTTAGTATATCGCATCCAATAGCCTTCCAACAAAAAGTTTTCATAAGTATTCTTTTACATTTTAGCGCACAAAAAAGAGACCTATTTGAAAATACGTCTTTTGATGTTGCCCTTTTATATCATTTTGACGTCTTTTAAAAAAGACAAACTTATCCTGTTTTGATGTTTCTTCTTTTTTCGCATTTTGCTCCTAATGAGCTCCACTTACCATTAATGCTCGTCTTTCCGTCATTATCTCAAAAGAGAAGGTTGCGGCGCTACGTGCTTTCAAGGATAAATTACTACTATTATTTCCATTATAGCTTGAAAACCCGTAACCTAACAAGAAAAAAATAAAAATTCACTACTTCTTTCAATGGCCAAACCCTAATAGAATACCCGTTAACCGAGATGATACTGCACAATATTGGCCAATTGTTACAAGACGTATTGATCGAGCGTTTATATACTTTTAGGAGATCCAACCATTTAAGTATACATCTGTTAGAAATCGATAAGCCTGCCGTATTTAAAAGTCCATGTAGTTTTAATGGCTCAAGTGTGACTAGAATCACTTCACCTTCAATCCATCCAATTCGAAGTAAGACACTCTTAAAAGATGATAAAGGAGGGAACCGAAGAATGAGACGACGAGAAAAAATTGGTTCAATTAATGAAATTGTAATCGATACGTTAAATTTGCCTATACAACCGAACACGCCCATTTTTTCGGGGGAAACCAACCTTATAAATATGAGGGAGGATCACCCAGAAGATTTTGAGAAATACGGAGATCATTTAAGAGAGATAATCTCTTCACCCGATTACATTTCCCTACATCCACGCCAAAGATCTATTGAGTATATTAAACTCTTTTACGATGAAAAAGATGAAAAAAAGGAAGAACGCGTTCTCGTAGCCATCCGCGGCAGCAAAAGTGGCGTTTTTTTTGCCCGTTCTTTGTATGTCATGGGTAAGGATACAGTGCTAAAATACAAAAAAAATGGATCATTCAAGGAATATAGAAAGGATGAAATGAGTAAAAAAGAAGCTAGATCCTCTAAGGTACCTTAATTGACCTCGCTTCCTTTCCTAGCCATTTATACAGTACTGATTTTTGTACTGTATAAATGGCTAACGGATGCATTATTTTTAAAAACAAATCCCGATTTTATCCCCTTGTTACCTAGATAAATCGGGATTTACATGTTTTTTTATATGTTTTCTACGCTTATTTTTTCATACGCAACAGGGACAACATCCATTTTCACTTTTTTAGCCACGACATAGCGTCTGTAGCCGTCTGTGAGGATCTTTGTCTCCCGATTAACCATGATCGGCTCATCTAAGTGGCCTGTCCTTTTTACATAGTCTACAACTTGCTGCGTTTTTTCAGCATTCGGGCGTGAATTTAAAAATTCTTCAGGTACACGAATCTGTTCAAGCGAAATGAAATCCTCTGTTCCTTCTGGTCCTTTTGGCTTCTCTTCCACCTTTACTTCTTCCTTCACAGGTACCGACTCCACTTTAACAGGATCTTTCTGTTTTTGTTTTTCAGGAAGGATAGACACTTGAAAGCAGGTAACCCCAATTTCACCTGGGCAATCATCTACTGGTACGTCCAATGTTGGCTCCCCTTGCACCATAACTTTTTGTGTTTGAATGTTTTCTTCCGTTAATCCGGCTTTCTTTAACTGTTTCTGATTGATAAATACGGTATAGGTAATTGTGGAGCTATTTGGGAGCCCCTTTGGAGGTCCTGGGGAACCACTTTCCTCCATGTCGAAGGTATAGTAAGCCCCTTTCTCACGTAATGGACTTACGGGCTTGCCTGTTAAGGTAATCTTATGTGGCATTTCATCTCTTCCCTTCTGTATTCATTTTCAGGGTACGATTATATCAGCCCTTTATCTTTCAATACCGAACGAACAATTTCGTTCATAAGATCCGATTTATTGCCATGTTTCACATTATCCAAAAAATCAATGATGTCTGTGTTCCAATAAAAGCCCCTGTATACTCGTTGCTTGCTATCACGTTCATTCTGTATTAAGAGCTTATCAATAGAATCGTACTCGCTTTCCACTTTGCTATTGCTCGCTACTTGCTTGCTAGTAGCTGTTTCCTCATTATTATTATTGCTAGCAATATAATTTATAGAGCTAGCCTTTTGCTTGCTAAGTGCTACAAAATCGTAAATACTTTGCTCTAAAACCCGTTTGTCTCCTTCATAATACCATCCTTTTTTACCATTAATCGAATAGCATCCTGCCACTTTCAGTGCTTTTGTGGCAGGTAACTTGCCTATTGTTAATTGATCACGTGCTATCTCTGCCAGTGACATCGTTGTTTGAGTGAGTTCAAGTATTTCACCGATTTTCATGGGAACACCTCCTGCCATAAACATTTCGATGCCAAGAAGATTGATCCTGCCTGTATTCTCAATCATATATCCTTTTCTTTCAATCGAGGGTAGGGCACTTCTTACAAAGAAAAGATTTCTAATACCTGGTCCACCATGTCATCATTAATGCCAATATACCGAAGGGTAACCAAGGGCGCGAACGGCCAAAGATCTGCTGCAACATGGCCACATCCTTTGTCTGCTGATAAAAGTGATAGCCAAAGGTTTTTCGCATCGTATGGGTGCCAATCGCGCTTTCAATCCCACACGCCCGTGTAGCCCCGTTAATGATCCGCCACAACGTTTCACAACAGATTGGATATTATCTTTCTAGAAGGAAAAAGGTGGCCCAAATCGGCCATCTGGCGTGTATATTTCTCGATTTCTTGTTTCAAAGCGCCTGTCATGCGAATTTTTCAGATTTTTCCCGTTTTTCTTTCTTTGATTCGAAGATGTTCCGTATTCCTCACGTCCATGACCCGGAGTGGCACGATATCGCTAATCCGCAGGCCCAAATTGATGCCGAACGTAAACAAAAGTAATCCCGGTAAGACTGATGCAACAAATATTCTTTCATTGCCCGGATCTGTTCTGGATCGCGAATCGGCTCCACACTGTTTTGTCCCTGTTTTGCTGCCATAAAAACACTCCAGTTCCTATTCATTATGTTGTATTGGAATTGTAATTACATTTAAAAAGGGATAAACCCAGTTTTCAGATATATTTATTTATAATTTCTCGACATCTTTAAAAAGTCTATTGAAGTAAGAAATATCCGGGTGTAATCTTTAAAAATAAAAAACAGAAAGAAGATTGTTAAATTGAAGAAGCTAATACTTCTCTTTACAGCAACAGTAATTGTAAGCTCTATTGGACACCAAATAAACGGCGGATATATGGACCCGCGAAAATCTCGCCCTAAATATAGATATACTCGCCCAAGTTATATTAACCTGAAATAAAGTACATTGCGTTTATCAGCTAGGTTCCTATTACTGTTTGTTCTCACATTGATTAAAGGACCTTTAATTAAAGGTTCTTTTTTAGATTCGATACCTTATTTTCTTATAGAACTAACCTGCCCCGTTAGCCATCCATGTAGCGCAAAATCAGCGCTACATCACAGATGATGAAAATGTGTACAGAACGGGTATTGGATACTACGGCTGGGAGAGGAAGGTCGATCAACTATGAGGCCCTAGAGCCTATCCGTCAGTATGCCTCCAACGACCACGGGGCATCGCAGTGTCTCGCTCTCTTACGGGAAGAACGCACGGGAGAGGAATCCTACGTTGGTTGTGGTACC
>NZ_LQWY01000050.1 GCF_001643235.1 Domibacillus aminovorans | reverse complement strand
CCTTTTTCTCTAAATCGGAGATTTTAATTTTCATGGGAGTTCAACAAGAAAATCAATGCCATTCGCTAACAGAGCCTTAATCTATAGTTTCAAGACTCCCCCAAAACACTTATTTACATAGTAAAAAAGCCGTACCAGTATACTGACTGATACGGCTTTTACTTATTGGTTACCCTTTAGCAGTTGCTCTTTTATTGCTAGGGCTTTCTCTTTAATACTCTCTCTGTCCCTTGCTTTAAAAACTCAATCTTCACATCGCCTCTTACTCCCGTTTCACAGTTTTAAAAATTACTTCTTTTTTGTAGGCTCTGTTAAAATCCAATGCTGATTTTTAACCAAAGAAAAAAGACCAAAAAAAATCGGTCTTTTATGTCTGTTTTCTTGAACTAATGCCCCCGTTAGCAGTCCATACTACAGTGTGTCACCACAGAAGATGGAAGATCCACCGTTCTTCCATGGCAGTTCAATAAGAAAGGCAGCCTTCTTGGATAATTTATAAGAGCCGCACTCCTTCTACAGCTAACATATACATCGTTAAAGATTGGGCCTCTTGAATCATCCATTCCCGATATTCGTTTTCCGCTGTCATATATTCTTTTTCAGTGATGAACCCATCTCTTTCCATTTGGACTCCTCTGCTTGAAGCAGTATCCGCCCATATTCCAATTCGAGTTTTGAAATCTGGATCTGTTCGTTTAGTTATCTCATGTTGGGGGGTTATAATAATTTCTTCAATACCACTTTTTTGAAACATTTCAGGAAGGTGATCGGCAATCGCATTATCCATACCCGCATCGGAACGCCATTTCAAATATGCAGAATAGAAAGAAAGCATACTTGAGGGAGGCTGTGGTTCCCATGATATCTTCTTATGATTATAATCAGCAACCAAAATACGCCCACCAATTTTAGTGGCTGATATCATCATTTTCAATGCCTTCAAAGGATCAGACAGCCATATTAAAACACGAGCCGAGGTAACGATGTCAAATTCTTTGTCATAGGTAAGATTATAGATGTCACCTGTTTCAAAAGTTAATCCTGGCGTATTGCCATGAGCTTGACGGGCTTTTTCGATTAGGCTTGGATTACTATCAATTCCTACAACTCGCCCGTTTGGACCTACTGCTTCTGCTATTCCATGTGTAATTGCTCCTGTACCACAACCAACATCCAGAATCGTCATCCCTTTAGTGAGTATCTCTGCAATCCTTTTATGAGAATTTGTTAACGATCGAGAATCTAATACGTTTGTTAACTTTCCCGATAACTCAGCCCGATTTCGAGCCATTTTTGTATCCATATAACTTCCCCTTCCCAACAATGATAATTTCCACTAAGTTTATTTTATCAATTAATGTTGAGTGTTCTAATAAATAATAAGTAAAAATCTAATTCCAATATGGAATCAATAAGGTTTCACTATAAAATTTGAGCATATGTATTAATGGGGTACCGCCACATGCCCATCAAGCTAAGTTAAATTCATACCCCAAAACGAAAAAACGCTATCCTTATCGTAAGAAGTTTACGAGGAAGGATGGTGTTTTTTAATGAACGATGTCATTTCAGAAGAACTCACGCTTTTCGCACAAGAACTACAACGTTTTTTATCACCGGCCATCCTACAAAAAATGGCGAAAGAAACTGGTTTTGTCAGGCGAGATAGTAAGTATCAAGCGAATGAGCTTATTGCCCTTTGTGTCTGGCTTAGTCAGGAAGTCGCAAGTACATCGCTTACGCAATTATGTAGTCGTTTAGAGGCTTCGACAGGTGTACTCATGAGCCCAGAAGGACTGAATCAACGCTTTAATATCGAAGCTGTCGCCTTTCTTCGAGAAGTATTTACCTCGCTCCTAACGCAAAAACTATGTGCGACACAATCGCTCTCTTCACACATGTTTTCTACCTTTGAACGTATTCGTATTCTAGATGCCACCGTTTTTCAGCTACCTGATACGTTCGCAACCGACTATCAAGGCTCAGGCGGAAGCAGTAACACCGCAGGTGTGAAAATTCAATTAGAATACGATTTACTAGGTGGACAATTTTTAAACGTACAACTTGGTCCAGGGAAAAACAATGATAAAACATACGGTACGATTTGTCTTAAAACCGTTAAGGCACGTGATTTGTGCTTGCGTGACCTCGGTTATTTCGATTTACGTGACTTACAAGCCATTCAAGACAAAGGGGCTTACTATATTTCTCGTTTGAAGTTGAATACACGCATTTATATCTAGAACCCTGAGCCAGAGTACTTCAAAAACGGCACGCTCAAAAAGCAAACGGAATATATTCAGCTCGATATGGCACACATGATGAGTGAGTTAGCATATGGGAGACGGTGGAAATTCCAGAAGCGTATATTGGGCAAAATCAGAAGCTCAGGGCACGTGTCATCATCCATCGGTTAACAGACACTCAAACGCAAACACGTCTAAAAAACCAAGCAGTACGTGAGAAGAAAAAAGGCACGATTATGAAAGATAAAAGCAAACGTTTGATGGGGATGAATGTGTATATGACGAATACATCGCTAGAAGAAGTGTCAAGCGAAATAGGGAAAGGAACCAGCTTCTCTGTTCTTCTTCCTTTAGCTGAAAGTTCACTGCCTTAGTGCTAATAAGCTCCCTTCTCTATAGAAAGAGTACCAGTAGCCGGCGGGGATGTTGTGAAGGATAGGCTGCCTTTCTCTGGTCGTTTTTTTCAGGGTTGATGTAGTAGTGGGGTATGAGCATCTCTCCCTTATCAGAATTTATATAGAGCTAAGAGCAACAGTACTTTAAGTTACTCTTAGCTCTTTTTGTCATTATTTGTCGAATAAAAGTGTAGACTACACTCTTTATTTAATCGTGCCTCATTTAAAGATCCCTTTACACAGGAATATAAAGTAAAGTCCAAAGGCGGGTTTTCCACTAAAAAAGAGGCGCAGATTGCTGCTGCAGATATGGAAAGGCAAATTGTTGAAGGCTCGGAAACAAGCGAGGAAAATATGAGCCTTTCCTTCTATTTAAAAAATTGGCTTGTTGAATATAAAAAAGAAACAGTCCGTAAAAATACGTATGAGCTGCATGAACGGAACGTGAGGAATCATATTCTCCCCTACTTCAAAAATATCAACCTTGTTGAAGTGAAGCCGATCATGTACCAAAAGTTTTTGAACCATCTCACCAACCAAGATTACAGCAAGCGTACAGTCGAAATTATTCATAGGACCATGTACAATGCCGTGGAAAAAGCTCTTATTCTGGGCAAATTGAAAAAGAATCCTTGCCGTGGCGCGACGTTCTCCAATCGAAATGCAAAAGAGGATACCGGTTTAAATTATATGCGCTCAGAAGACGTCCCTACTTTCTTACAGACTGCCTTTAAGTACAATTACATATACTATATTTTCTTTAAGGTTTTAATTGAAAGTGGTATGCGAAAAGGTGAGGCTGCTGCACTCCAATGGACAGACATCGATTTAAAAGAAAGCCGGATCAGCATCACGAAGTCGCTTGATTTCCAGGCTGATTCAGAAGAAGATTTATTCGGAGATACGAAAAACTATAACTCAAAGCGTGAAATTGTGATGAGCCAGTCAATCATGAATGAGCTGCGGGATCATAAGAAATGGCAGAACAACAATAAACGGACGTTAAACGATATTTATAAGCATGATGTAAACTTAGTATTTTGCCGTATCGATGGAAATTATTTACCAAACTCTACCCTATTCAACGCTTTTAAGCGCATATTGAAACAAGCCGAACTTCAACAACTACCCATTCATTCACTTCGTCATACACACGCGGTGATGCTACTTGAATCTGGTGCAAGCATGAAATTCATTCAAGACCGCCTCGGTCATGGCAGTATGGCCATTACGGCGGATGTATATTCGCATGTCAGCGACCGTCTCAGCAAAGAAACCATTGAAGAGTATGAAAATTATGTTTCAATGTTCTTAAAATAATTTTGGTCAAATTTTGGTCAAAACCGTATTCCCACTAAAAATATTGTATTTGACCAAAATAAGAAAAACTCCTTAAAGCCATACGGCTCAAGGGGTTCAGCTGATTAGAATGTTGTAAGGTATTGTTCATGTTTCCAAGGGTGTACTTGTGTGACAATCACATACTCAATTTCTTCAGGCGTAATGCCCAGTTCTTTCAATCCTTCAAGCAAATACGGAATAGATGGACTCGCACTTGTTTCTATAATGGCTTTTTTTGATTCATGAAAAACATACAAACCGGTCCGTTTCGCAAATCCTGAATCGTGAAGATCAATTAATGACACATCAAATCCTAATGAAACTGTCTCCAATAGATTGCACCTCTTTTTAGAAAAATAGACGAACTGCTTAACAGCAGTTCGTCTTATGTGAATTATTTTGATGAAGCAATTGGTACTTCCGTTACCCAATTGAATGGATCTTCAAGCGTCCCGTATTGAATACCTGTGATCGTATCATAGAGTTTTTTGGATAGCTCACCTGTTTTACCACTATTCAGTACCATTTTTTCTTCTCCCCAGAAAAATTCGCCGATTGGTGAAATAACGGCAGCCGTACCTGTACCGAATGCTTCTTCCAATTTACCGTCGCGATGTGCTTGAGCAATTTCCTCCATTGACAGACGACGCTCCGATACCGGTACATTCCAATGTTTTAATAATTGAATAACCGAATCACGCGTCACCCCTTGTAAAATACTTCCATTCAATGCAGGTGTCACAACTTCTCCATCAATTTTAAAGAACACGTTCATGCTGCCAACTTCTTCAATGTACTTTTTCTCCACACCATCAAGCCACAATACTTGTGAATATTCTTTTCCACTTGCTATTTCCTGAGCTTTTAAGCTTGATGCATAGTTGCCGGCTGTTTTCGCTTCTCCTGTTCCGCCTTTTACTGCACGCACAAATTCATTTTCCACTAAAATTTTAACCGGAGCAATCCCTTCTTTATAGTAAAGACCGACCGGCGACATAATGATCATGAATGTATAATTTTTCGACGGGGCAACCCCTAAAAATGGCTCAGTTGCAATAATAAACGGACGAATGTATAAAGATGTGCCTTCCGCTGTCGGAATCCATTCTCTATCTACCTCAATTAATTTCTTTAACGCTTCAATTACAAAGTCACCATCAATCTGTGGAATACAAAGTCGGTTATTTGAACGATTCAACCGCTCCATATTTTTTTCAGGACGGAATAAAAAAACACGTTTATCTTCTGTTAAGTATGCTTTCATTCCTTCAAAGACCGTCTGTCCATAATGGAATATCATAGCGGATGGGGAAAGTGTGATTGGTTGATACGGGACAATCCGTGCGTCGTGCCAGCCTTTCCCTTCCGTATAATCCATCATAAACATATGATCAGTAAAAACACGGCCAAACCCAAGATTCGTTTGATCTGGTTTTTCTCTTTTTGTCGCTGCTAATTGTACGTTAATTTGTTCTGTCATGATCAAGGACTCCTCATTGTAAATATTCGTCAGCAAAGTGCTGATGTATGTGCTTATCTCATTTTACAATTCTTTCGTATATTTTCACACTATAAAATCAATTTTTTCACTATCTTGTCTATTTCCATTATAATAGAAGAAAATGTTCTGGAGTTGCTAGTATGGATATTAATGAGTTAAAAATGATTTTTGAACACCGAACACCAGATATTCTAGGTGGCGAAAATTTTGCTAAATTTTCTTTGTTGCTGCCACTCATCCAAAAAGATGACGGTCTCCATCTATTATTTGAAGTACGTTCTCTTTCCATGCGGCGTCAACCAGGTGAAGTATGTTTTCCTGGCGGCAAAATTGATCCAGATGACGAGGGGCCCGATTACGCTGCGGTGCGCGAAACACATGAAGAGCTTGGCATCCCGATGGATAATATCCGTGTCTTATTCCCACTTGATTTTATACTGTCGCCATTTGGTACCATTATATACAGCTACGTGGGATTCATTGATTTAAAAGAAATGAAATTGAATGAAGCAGAAGTTGATGAAATTTTTACTGTCCCTCTGTCCTTTTTGTTGAAGACAGAACCTGCTCTTCATCATATTCGACTTCGACCCGAACCAGAAGAAGATTTTCCATATCACTTAATTACACGCGGAAAAGACTATAACTGGCAGATGAAATCAATGGAGGAATACTTTTATTTTTATGAAAACCGAATTATTTGGGGATTAACAGCCCGTATATTAAAGCATTTTTTAGATATTATCCGAGTGTCTCCAGATAGACTTGACAAATAGTTAGAATATACGATAATAAAAAGAACTGGATATCAAAATGATGGGATTAGTAGATGGTATGTAACCGGATAAGAGAAGGAGTCCACCGGCTGAAAGACTCCCGCGGCAAACACCATTGAACCTGCCCTGCACGTACATTGCTTATGAAAACATAAGCCGTTCTCCGCGTTAAGGACTTAAGTGGGCGCATTTCAGCGCCAAAAAAGGTGGTACCACGGCAAGCATACCCCGTCCTTTATTGGATAGTGAGGTGTGCTTTTTTTTATTGAAAAGGACTGATCTTAATGAAAAAACAACGGATTGTTGTTAAAATCGGCAGCAGCTCGTTAACCGATGATTATGGAAATATTGTAGAAGAAAAAATCGCGGATCATACATCTGCTATTGCAGCAATGAAAGAAGAGGGTCATGAAGTCATTGTTGTCTCGTCCGGTGCGGTGGCAGCGGGATTTAAACAACTTGGCTACAAGTCGCGGCCAAAAACAATATCCGCAAGGCAGGCCTCAGCTGCTGTTGGACAAAGTTTACTCATTCAGCGCTATATTGCTTATCTTTCACCAAAAGGCTATACGGTCGCTCAAATGTTGCTGACAAAAAGCGATTTTTATTCAAAAGATCGTTTTCAAAACTTTTATCAAGCTATGACGAGACTCCTAAACCGTGGAGCAGTGCCGATTATTAATGAAAATGACTCGATTTCCATTGAAGAGTTAACGTACGGTGATAACGATATGTTATCCGCTCTTGTCAGCGGCTTTTTACAGGCAGATGGACTTTTTATTTTAACCGATATCGACGGACTGTATGACAGTAACCCTAAAACGAATCCCGATGCGAAGCGATTTAATTTTGTTCCAGCTGTCACGGAAGATATGTTGTCAATGGCCGGTGGAAGTGGATCTTCTGTTGGAACAGGTGGCATGAAGTCAAAATTACTTGCTGCCGATAAAGCACAGTCGCTTGGTGTCTCTGTTTTTATCGGAAATGGCTCTGGTGAACAGAAATTACTTGATATTTTAGAAGGAAAAGGCGAAGGGACATATATTGGGTCGCCGATACAGCCGCATATGCAGCGAAAAAAACAGTGGCTGGCACACCATGCCCAGCCTAAAGGTTCGATTATGATTGATTCTGGCGCCGAAAGAGCTGTTGTCAAAGGTGGAAAAAGTTTGCTTTCTGCCGGTGTAAAAGCAGTCAATGGATTATTCGATGCGCTCGATATCATTGAAGTGGTAAACGAAGCTGGAGAACTTCTTGGACGTGGACAAGTTTACTATTCATCAATTGACCTTGAAAAAGTGAAAGGTTTGCCAAACAAAGAAACGAAAGCCTATTCTATCAATCAGCGGGCTGAAGTGATTCACCGTGATAATTGGGTAACATTAAAAACAGATCAATAGGAGTGAATAAAATGAGTGAATTAGTACAAAAAGCAATGTTATTAAAACAGGCTTCATTTGATATGGCCATAATATCAACAGAAGATAAAAATGAAGCATTATTATTGATTGCGGATGCATTAATCGAAAAAACAGCTTATATTCTAAATGCCAATGAACAAGATATGGTGTCTGGCCGCGCAGCTGGGTTCACAGAGTCCCTTCTTGATCGCCTTCAATTAACAGAAAACCGTATAGCCCAAATTGCCGGTGCTGTCCGTCAGTTAACAGAGCTCTCGGATCCCATTGGCGAAACGGTCGAATCATGGACAACAGAACATGGTCTCGAAATTGAAACCATTCGTGTGCCACTAGGCGTGGTCGGTATGGTCTATGAAGCACGTCCTAATGTGACTGTTGATGCTGCAACCCTTTGTTTAAAAGCAGGCAATGCCGTTCTTCTTCGCGGAAGTACATCTGCCCTGCACTCTAACAAAGCCCTTGTAACGGTTATGAAAGAAGCGCTCGAGGCTTCATCTATTCCAACGGATGCCTTGCAACTGTTAGAAGATACGAGCCGCGAAACAGCTACGGAAATGTTTAAGTTAAATAAATATTTGGACGTGTTAATTCCACGTGGCGGGGCTGGCCTCATTCAATCCGTCATCACACAGGCAACGGTTCCCGTTCTTGAAACAGGTGTCGGTAACTGTCACATCTTTATTGATGAATCCGCTGAGAAAGACATGGCGATCGATATTGTGATTAATGCGAAAACACATCGCCCATCTGTATGCAACGCAGCAGAAAGTTTACTCGTTCATGAAAACTGGCCCTACCAAAATGAATTATTGAATGCATTGAAACAGGCAGATGTTGAAGTGTACGGAGATGCGTTACTAGCGGACAAATATGATTTTGTCACATTGGCATCAGAGGAAGACTGGGGGCAAGAATATTTATCCATGACGTTATCAGCGAAAATAGTTAAGGATACACGTGAAGCGATTTCACATATTAATCAGTATGGTACGAAACATTCTGAAGCGATTGTTACGGAAAATAATAACAACGCTGATTTATTTTTCGGAGGTATTGATGCAGCTGTTTTATATCGTAATGCGTCAACACGCTTTACAGATGGAGAACAGTTCGGATACGGTGCAGAAATCGGCATTAGCACGCAAAAGCTTCACGCGCGGGGTCCAATGGGATTAAAAGCGATCACAACCGTCAAATCGCTTGTGCGCGGCACTGGTCAAATCCGTCAATAAAAATAAGCGTCAGGAATATTCCTGACGCTTATTTTATATAAAAGCTTTATCAATATAATTGCTTTCTTTTAAGACAAAACCGCCTTCAACCAACTCTTCCCACAAAAGTCGATCAAGTGCATAAGGAGCCTGTTCTTGCAGAGCTTTTAATTGTTTTTTCTCAAATGTAAAGACATATGAAAATCCGTCAATAATAAATATCCCTGATACATTTTTTAACATTTTGTCCCAATCAAAAAGAAGTATCGTATCGTTACCCCAATCGATTAATTGTTTTTCCATGCAATTAATAACATAAAAAAAGAAACTTTCTTGATCCATTACTTTTGCTAAGTAGCTTCTCAGCATTCCTGAAGTATTCATATGTTGCATCTCCAGTCCCATAAATTGTATTTCCCTATCCTTTTCCTCCACTCTTTCTTTTAAACGAAAAAAAGCACATCTGAAAAAGATGTGCTTTCAGCTTGTAGACAAAGTCTTCATTTTGAAGGCGATGTTTGCG
>NZ_LQWY01000049.1 GCF_001643235.1 Domibacillus aminovorans | reverse complement strand
CGGCAGACGATTAAGGAAATTGAGACGAACGTCGCCTACCGGTGGTTTCTTGGCTATGGTTTTTCGGAGAAAATACCTCACTTCTCCACCTTCGGTAAAAACTATGTCCGTCGCTTCAAGGACACCGACCTGTTTGAACAGATTTTCTACCGGATTCTGAAAGAAGCGATGACGAAAGGCTTCGTCGACCCATCGGTTGCTTTCATTGACTCCACCCACGTCAAAGCCAGTGCGAATAAAAAGAAGTTCGACAAGAAAGTCGTACGTGTGGAAGCGCGAAGCTACCAGGCGCAGCTCGATGAGGAAATTAACGTGGATCGTGAAGAACATGGAAAAAAGCCGTTTCCCCCACAGGAAAAGGAAGAAACGAAAGAGATCAAGTCCAGCACGACTGATCCGGAAAGTGGCTACTATGTGAAAGACGAGCGTGAAAAAAGCTTCGCCTATTCCTTTCATACCGCCTGTGATGCCAATGGATTTGTTCTTGCTTCCCATGTCACAGGTGCCAATGTTCACGACAGCCGTGTGTTTACTGATGTTTTAGATAAGGTAATGGAAAAAGTCGCAAAGCCAAATGCTGTGGCAGCTGATGCCGGATACAAGACACCTTTTATCGCCAAATATGTGACGGATTTGGACATCCTGCCCGTTCTGCCTTACACAAGACCACGGACGCCAAAAGGATATTTAAAGAAACGCGATTTTGCATTTGATGAACACTATGACTGCTATATTTGTCCTGAAGGACAGACTCTTTCTTATCGGACTACTACCCGTGATGGATACAGGCAGTATGCTTCTGACCCGAAGCAATGCCGGGACTGTCCGCTTTTATCGATGTGCACGCAAAGCCAGAACCACATGAAACTGATCCACCGGCATGTGTGGGAAGGCTACCTTGAAGAAGCAGATCATCTGCGGCACACGCCGCAAAATAAAGAAATCTATGCAAAACGCAAAGAAACGATTGAACGGGTTTTTGCGGACGCAAAAGAAAAGCATGGCATGCGCTGGACAACCCTCAGAGGACTGGGGAAATTATCCATGCAAGCGATGCTTACTTTCGCTGCCATGAACCTTAAGAAACTGGCAAGCTGGGCGTGGAAGTCTCTAAAGCCAGCTTGAGCAGGCCTGATCAAGCATACAAAAAAGACGAAGCCGCCTCAAATCAAAGATTTGAAAACGGCTTTGTCGACAGTCTGA
>NZ_LQWY01000048.1 GCF_001643235.1 Domibacillus aminovorans | reverse complement strand
GGGACATGAGGAGATAGATAGGTTCGGGGTGGAAGTGAGGCGACACATGGAGCTGACGAATACTAATCGATCGAGGAAGTAACCAAGAACGAAAAGTGCCAGCTGGCCCATTGGGGCTGGCTGGGGCTGGACAACACGAAACAACACTTGGTGTTATACGTATCATACGAATCCCTTATATCCAGTTTTGAAAGAACATCTTTCTTTCGAACTTCATAGTCAGGTGGCATTAGCGAAGAGGTCACACCCGTTCCCATCCCGAACACGGCAGTTAAGCTCTTCAGCGCCGATGGTAGTTGGGGGTTTCCCCCTGTGAGAGCAGGACGCCGCCTGGCAAAACGAAAAGCGAAAGTGATCAATAGACCAAGAGTTTGATTTGATTATTTTAGCTGGTCAAATTATTCCGCAGTAGCTCAGTGGTAGAGCAATCGGCTGTTAACCGATCGGTCGCAAGTTCGAGTCTTGCCTGCGGAGCCATTGCTTTGCTTCCATAGCTCAGCAGGTAGAGTGCTTCCATGGTAAGGAAGAGGTCACCGGTTCGATCCCGGTTGGAAGCTTATCACATTCAAGCCGGTTTAATTTTATAACGGCCCCTTGGTCAAGCGGTTAAGACACCGCCCTTTCACGGCGGTAACACGGGTTCGAATCCCGTAGGGGTCACCATTTGGAGGATTAGCTCAGCTGGGAGAGCATCTGCCTTACAAGCAGAGGGTCGGCGGTTCGATCCCGTCATCCTCCACCATTTATTCTTTTAATGATGCCGGTGTAGCTCAACTGGTAGAGCAACTGACTTGTAATCAGTAGGTTGGGGGTTCAAGTCCTCTTGCCGGCACCATCTTTTTTAGGTAAACGGATATATAGCGGAGGGGTAGCGAAGTGGCTAAACGCGGCGGACTGTAAATCCGCTCCTTCGGGTTCGGCAGTTCGAATCTGCCCCCCTCCACCATTTTGCTAAAGGAACATATTCATAATGTTCTTTTTCTCATTTTAGGTTATACTAATGACAAATATTATTGGGCTATAGCCAAGCGGTAAGGCAACGGACTTTGACTCCGTCACGCGCTGGTTCGAATCCAGCTAGCCCAGCCATTTTGAGCCATTAGCTCAGTTGGTAGAGCATCTGACTTTTAATCAGAGGGTCGAAGGTTCGAATCCTTCATGGCTCACTCCGAAAAAAAGCTGACAACAAAACCTATTTTTGGTTTTGTTGTCAGCTTTTTTACTTTCAAAAGAAGGGTGAGAAGGTTATGTACTCTAAACGGAAAGTATGTATCATTGGTGTACCAATGGATTTGGGTCAGACAAGACGTGGTGTTGACATGGGTCCAAGTGCGATCCGCTACGCAGGGCTAAGAGAGAAACTAGAAGAGTTGAATTTTGATGTGAAGGATCATGGAAATATTTATGTCAGCCACTATCATGAACTAGAAGAGTCGTTAAAAAATTTGACTGCTGTTACGGAAGTAAGCAAAGCACTGGCAATTATGGTTGATGATGTAATTCAGAATGGTTTTTTTCCGCTTGTGCTTGGTGGTGATCATAGTATAGCGATTGGCACCATTGCGGGTGTCACTAAACATTATCAAAATACAGGTGTAATCTGGTATGATGCACATGGAGATTTAAATACGCCTAAGACATCACCGAGTGGGAACATACATGGTATGCCACTTGCCGTCAGTATGGGTCTTGGGCATGAACAACTGACTACTATTTACGAAAGAATACCAAAAATTAAAGCAGAGAACATTGTAATTATTGGTGCCCGTTCATTAGATAAAGGGGAAAAAGAATTAATTAAAGAAAAAAATATTAAAGTATATACGATGCATGAAGTGGATCGTCTTGGTATGGCGGCGGTAATTACAGAAACAATTGATTATTTGAAAGAACGTGTGGATGGGATTCATTTATCGCTTGATTTGGATAGCCTTGATCCTATAGATGCGCCAGGTGTCGGAACTCCTGTTGTCGGCGGTCTTACCTATCGTGAAAGCCATTTGGCGATGGAAATGCTTGCTGAAAGCGGTCTAATAGTGTCCGCAGAATTTGTTGAAGTTAATCCTATTTTAGATGAGAAAAATAAAACGGCTGAAGCAGCAGTTGCATTGATAGGTTCGTTATTTGGTGAAAAACTGTTATAATAAATATAAAATGGAAGCAGCGTCAGTATGGTGTTTGCTTCCATTTTATTTGTTGATATTCGTTGAGTAGCTGGTCAAGCTTTTTACTTAATTCCACTACAATAATATTAGAAAGTGATGTCTTCATAGCAAGTGAAATCATTTCGTATCGGCAGTTTTCAATTTCGTTCTGAAGGTGTATTAATTGCATATGTTGATACCCCCCTTGTACATAAAGACTTACATATATAATCATAACTCTTTTCAAATAAATGTAAACAATTAATTATCGTTTTTTATTACTTTGTTGAAACTTTTGTGTAACGCATCCGTATAGACATATACCGCCAGGGCGGAGGGAGAAAAAATGGATTTAATGGTACAGAGACGAATTAAACAAGTATTAAAAGGTGATCAAAATGCATTTGGTGAAATTGTCGAACTATACAAAGACAAAGTGTACCAGATTTGTTTTCGTATGCTTTGGGATCGGCATGAAGCAGAGGATGCAGCTCAGGAAACGTTTTTAAAGGCGTTTTTAAATATACACACATATAATCAGGATAAAAAGTTTTCAACGTGGCTGTACCGCATTGCAACGAATTTATGCATTGATAAAATCCGCAAAAAGAAACCGGATTATCATCTTGATGCAGAAATTGCGGGAACAGATGGATTAAATATGTACTCTCACCTTTCATCCGGTGATCAGCTTCCTGAAGAGGAAGTGGAAAGTTTAGAAGTACAGGAAACGATTCATCAAGCCATTTTGCTTCTCCCGGAAAAATATCGTTCGGTTATCGTATTGAAATATATAGAGGAATTACCGCTTCAGGAGATCGCGGATATACTGGAGCTTCCGCTCGGAACAGTTAAAACACGTGTACACAGGGGCAGAGAAGCATTGCGAAAGCATTTGCGTCATTTGTAATGAAAGGGTGTGATGAACGATGACATCTTGTCCGAAGCAGATTGTTCATTATATGCATGAGTATCTGGATGGGGAAATTGAAAATGATGCGAAAGAGGAGCTAAAGTTTCACATTGAAACATGTGAAGACTGCAAGCGTCATTATCTTGAATTGAAAAAAACGATTGCACTTGTTCAAAGTGCATCTCATATAGCAGCACCGGCTGGTTTTACGGCTAGAGTAATGGCATTGCTTCCGAGAGAGACGAAGAAATTCGGTGTCGAACGATGGCTTAGAAATCACCCATTTTTTACAGCGGCTGCTTTATTTCTCCTGCTGATGGGCGGTGGATTTTTCTCAATGCTTGAGCAGGCGGATAATCACTTTGCTTTTACAAAAAACAGTGAACTAAAGGTAGAGAACGAAACGGTTATTGTCCCGGCTGGTGCAGTAATTGAAGAGGATATTGTTGTGAAAAATGGGGATATTCGAATTGAAGGCGAAGTTGACGGGAATGTGACGGTCATTAACGGGGAGCGATATATGGCAGCGGCTGGAAGTGTAACTGGTGAAATTGAGGAGATTGACCGTGTGTTCGGCCGTCTCTGGTTTGAAATAAAATCGTTGTTTAAATAAAAGAAGCAGCTGGCAAACATCTGCTTCTTTTCACCTCATATGTTATAATAGACAGGTTAAAGAAGAAAGCGATTTTCTTCACGGCTCCGTAATTCCAACCTGGAGGATGAAGTATGCCGTTTATCACTTATTTTGAAGATTTTACATTTATTGATTATTTCTCGAATGCAATTGATATATTACTTGTATGGTATGTTGTTTATAAATTACTGATGGTGATCAGAGGGACGAAAGCCGTTCAGCTATTAAAAGGAATTTTTGTGATCATCATCGTGCGAGCGGTTAGTGGACTATTTGGTCTTAGTACGCTCAGTTGGATTATGGAGCAGGCGCTCACATGGGGTTTTCTTGCGGTCATTATCATATTCCAGCCAGAAGTACGGCGTGCGCTTGAACAGCTGGGACGCGGCCGGATTTTTTCCCGGAGTGCGATTCAGGAAGATGAAGAGCAGAGGAAAATTATTGAAGCACTTCTCAAATCGGTTCGCTACATGAGCAAACGGCGGATTGGCGCACTGATCTCAATTGAAAAAGAGACAGGCATGAATGATTATATCGAGACAGGAATTCCGATGCAATCTGTCATTACGTCGGAGTTATTAATTAATATTTTTATTCCGAATACACCACTTCATGATGGTGCCGTTATTATTCAAAAAGATCAAATCGCCGCAGCGGCTTGTTATTTGCCGTTGTCGGAAAATCCGTTCATTTCAAAAGAACTCGGGACGCGTCATAGAGCAGCACTTGGCATTAGTGAAGTGACGGACAGTTTAACAATTATTGTGTCAGAAGAAACGGGTGCAATTTCTGTGACGAGAAATGGCGATCTATATCGTAATTTGACAGAAGAGGAATTTGAAGACATTTTGGAACACCAATTGTTATCGGGTATTGAAAAAAGTGAAACTTCTAACCGCTGGACGTGGAAGGGGCGGAGAAGCAATGGATAAATTTATTGAAAGTAAATGGTTTGTTCGCGTTGTAGCCTTTTTACTGGCCTTTTTACTATATGTAACCTTGAATTTTGACGATTTTGAGCTGGCACAACGTGTAGATAATTCCGGACAGGAAACATCAGAGGTGTTGACGAATGTACCCGTACAAGCCTATTATGATACAGAAAATTTATATGTTTCTGGTCTACCTGAACAGGTACGTGTCGAATTGGCGGGACCAAAGAGTTTAATTGAATCAGCAAAGCGTCTACGTGATTTTAGATTGTATGTTGATATGACGGGTCTGGAACTAGGCACTCACCGTGTTGCGGTCAAATATGAAAATTTTTCTGATAAGCTGAAGGTATCTATTCAACCGGCTGCTGTGGAAGTGTCGATCGAAGAGAGAGTGACTGAGACGTATTCTGTTAAACCAGAATTTAATGATTCAGCCCTGGCGGAAGGCTATCAAGTTGATACAGTGACGGCCGCCCCTCAGGAAGTGAAAGTAACCGGTTCACAGTCGGATATTGAGAAAATTGCTTTTGTAAAAGCGGCATTGACAAGTGGACAGCAGATTGATGAAGAAACAACAGCGACTGCCAATGTGCAGGTGCTTGATGGCGACTTAAATAAACTTGATGTGAAAGTTGAACCAGAGACCGTTCAGATGTCAATCTCCGTTAAAAATCCAAGCAAAAAGGTGGAGATCAAAGCTGTTCCAAAAGGAGAACCGCCGACTGGAATAAAAATTGTATCACTCGAACCAGATATTGAGGAAGTTACTGTTTATGGAAAAGAATTAGTGCTGGAAGAACTAGTAGAGCTCAAAATACCTGTTGATGTAAGCGGCGTAACAAAAGATACAACGATGACGGTGCCTATTGCACTTGGAAACGGAATTAATTTTACGTCACCGCAAGTAGTAAAAGTGAAAGTAACAGTGGAAAAAACAACTGCAGAATAATGACTGAGCAGTTTCATTAAAGGAGAGAAAACAATAGATGGGTAAGTATTTTGGTACAGATGGTGTCAGAGGCATAGCGAATACAGAATTGACACCGGAACTTGCATTTAAACTGGGCCGTTTTGGTGGATATGTGTTAACGAAAAATACGGATCGTCGTCCGAAAGTATTAATTGGGCGCGATACGCGTATTTCTGGACCGATGCTTGAAGGTGCGCTTGTTGCGGGTCTTCTATCAATAGGCGCTGAAGTGATGCGCCTCGGTGTTATTACGACACCGGGTGTGGCGTATTTGACGAAAGCGATGGATGCACAAGCTGGTGTCATGATTTCAGCATCTCACAACCCTGTTCAGGATAATGGAATTAAGTTTTTTGGCTCAGACGGTTTTAAACTATCTGACGAGCAGGAAGTGGAAATTGAAGCGCTTCTTGATCAAGAAGAAGATACATTGCCGCGTCCTTCTGGCAGTGATCTAGGGTCTTTGAATGATTATCTTGAAGGTGGCCAAAAGTATATTCAATATTTAAAACAGTCTGTTGATGAAGATTTCGAAGGCATTCATGTAGCGCTTGACTGTGCACACGGTGCCGCATCTGCACTTGCGACACATTTGTTTGCTGATCTTGAAGCGGATATTTCAACAATGGGTGCATCGCCAAACGGCTTAAATATTAACGATGGTGTCGGTTCCACACATCCGGAGAAACTGGTGCAGTTTGTGAAAGAAAAAGAAGCTCATTTAGGTCTTGCGTTTGATGGCGATGGCGATCGTTTAATTGCTGTTGATGAAAAAGGGAATATTGTTGATGGCGATCAAATTATGTTTATTTGCGCGCGTTATTTTAAAGAGCAGGGTAAGCTAACAAATGATACGATTGTATCGACAGTGATGAGTAACCTTGGATTTTATAAAGGGCTTGAAGAAATAGGCATTAAAAGCGAGCAGACAGCTGTTGGTGATCGGTACGTTGTTGAAGCGATGAAAAAATACAATTATAATCTTGGCGGTGAACAATCCGGCCACATCATTTTCCTTGATTACAATACAACAGGTGATGGCTTACTTAGCGGTCTTCAGCTTGTGAATATTATGAAGACGACAAAAAAGTCATTGTCAGAACTAGCTGCAGACATGAAGAAGTTTCCGCAGACGCTCGTAAACATCCGTGTAACGGATAAACATCATGTGACAGATAATGAAAAAGTGAAAGCTGAGATTGAAAGAGTAGAAACAGAAATGGCTGGAAATGGCCGTGTACTTGTACGTCCATCCGGTACAGAACCGCTGGTGCGCGTCATGGTCGAAGCTGCAACAGAAGAGCAATGCCGTTCATATACAGAACGCATTGCCACAATTGTAGAAGAAGAATTGGGTCTTTAAATTAAATAAATTTGAGGGGGAAGGCTAGGCAGTCAGTGACAACTGAATGCCTAGCCTTCCTTTTTTCATACTTAATACGCTAAAGCCCATATTCTTGCATAACAGGCCGAACTCTCTACAAATCTCTATTTTTTTACTATAGTTCCTTTTACCTCACTGAATGAAGTTTCACTTTATAATGACGGTTCCGTTTTTCTTTTCACTTGCATCTATTAGTAGTATACATGCTGCTGTCGGCTTGGCACTTCGGTTTATCTTGTTAAATATATTAAGTGCAGTTGGTCAGCAGTGGGCTTTTTATTTTTTGCAGGTATGATTGCGGGAAGAAGCAGATTGAATGATATGTTTATTACGTATCATTCGCTGTGGCTAGTCTTGTTGTCCTATTTAAAACAGGGGAACTAGGTTATTTATTGACGAGAGGAATAAAAAAAGGTATGATTACTGTGTTTTACAACAAAAGGAAAGGAGCAGAGCAGGGTTTACTAGTTTGACTCAAAGCGCCTGAACTGAGCGGGACGACAATACGCTTAGTTGACGAGGAGGAGGTTTATCGATGATTCGGCGGATACCTCCCGGTTGCGGTACACAACTGTCATGTTCCTCCTTAAAACAGCGGGGTAACCCGGATGTACAAAGGGAGTGGACGTGTACCATATAAAACAACAGAGGCGCGGCAGGCAATGTGCTTGTCCAGTGCTTTTTGCCGACGCCTCCAATCAGGAGGAAAATATATATGTGCGGAATCGTTGGATATATTGGAAGCAAAGATACGAAAGAAATTTTATTGAAAGGGCTTGAGAAGCTCGAATACCGAGGTTATGATTCTGCAGGTATTGCTGTGCGCAACGAAGAGGGTGTGCACATTTTCAAAGAAAAAGGTCGTATCGCTGATTTGCGTGCAGTTGTTGACGAAGAGGTTCAATCAAGCGTAGGAATTGGACATACTCGTTGGGCGACACACGGCGCACCAAGCCTTTACAACGCGCATCCACATCAAAATGAAGACAGACGTTTTACACTTGTTCATAACGGTGTAATTGAAAATGACGAGCATCTGAAACGCGAATATTTACTTGATGTGTCGCTTCAAAGCGATACGGATACAGAAGTAATTGTGCAGTTGATCGGTTTATTTGCAAAAGAAGGAATGACGACGGAAGAGGCATTCCGCAAAACATTGTCTCTTTTAAAAGGCTCATATGCGCTTGCGCTTCTCGATAAAGAAGATGACAGCACAATATATGTAGCGAAAAACAAAAGTCCGCTTCTTGTCGGTCTTGGCGAAAACTATAACGTTGTTGCATCTGATGCAATGGCGATGCTTCAAGTAACGGATCAATTTGTTGAATTGATGGATAAAGAAATGGTGTTAGTAACGAGTGATAGCGTCACAATTAAAAATACAAACGCCGAAATCATTGAACGTGCCTCTTATACAGCAGAACTGGATGCCGGTGATATTGAAAAAGGTACCTATCCGCATTACATGTTAAAAGAAGTTGATGAGCAGCCGTTCGTCATTCGTAAAATTTTGCAATCGTATCAAAATGAAAAAGGCGAACTGACAATTGAAGCGAACATTTTGAACGCATTAAACGAAGCAGACCGTCTGTACATCGTTGCGTGTGGCACGAGTTATCATGCTGGTCTTGTTGGAAAGCAATATATAGAACAACTGGCGAACATTCCAGTAGAAGTGCATGTCGCAAGCGAATTTGTCTACAACATGCCGCTATTATCAAAAAAACCGCTCTTTATCTTCATTTCGCAAAGTGGCGAAACAGCAGACAGCCGTGCTGTTTTAGTAAAAGTAAAAGAACTAGGCTACAGAGCATTAACGATTACAAACGTAGCCGGTTCTACAATGTCACGTGAAGCGGATTACACATTGCTTCTTCATGCCGGTCCGGAAATTGCGGTTGCCTCAACGAAAGCTTACACAGCTCAAATTGCTGTTCTGTCTATTCTAGCAGCCAATGTGGCTAAATCCACAGGCATCGAAATGGGCTTTGACCTTGTACACGAGCTCGGTATTGCCGCAAATGCAATAGAGGTTCTTTGTGATGGCAAAGAAGAATTTGAAAAAATTGCGCGCGACTATTTGTCAACAACGCGCAACTGCTTCTTCATTGGCCGTTCCATCGATTATTATGCCGTTCTTGAAGGTGCGCTGAAGTTAAAAGAAATTTCATACATTCAAGCAGAAGGGTTTGCCGGTGGAGAATTGAAACACGGTACAATCGCGCTAATTGAAGACGGTACACCGGTGATTGCTCTTGCCACGCAGGCAGCTGTGAACTTGAACATCCGTGGTAACGTGAAAGAAGTCGCAGCCCGTGGCGCCAACACATGCGTTATCTCAATGCAAGGCCTTGATCAAGAAGGAGACCGCTTCGTGCTGCCAGCTGTACACGAACTGCTCGCACCACTCGTAGCCGTAATCCCATTCCAGCTCATCGCCTATTACGCAGCACTGCACCGTGACTGCGATGTAGACAAACCGCGTAACCTGGCCAAATCAGTAACAGTTGAATAATAAAAAAGCAGTCGATTGTATAGATTGTAAATTTAAAATAAAGTTGCATCGTTTGTAAAAAAGTCAAACCGTTTTACCCCTTTAGATATGATGGTCTAAAGGGGTGTTTTTTATAAACAAAAGAAAAAGAACATCTGATGTTGATAATTTGAAAAAAAGTTTGAAAAAAAATTCTATTTTGATAATGCAAGATTTTTCTTGTTCAGCAAACGGGTCAGTTAATTGAATAAGGCTTATTGAGTTAACGTGGAAATTTATTGGAATAATAAAATAGAAACTAATTTTTAAAAAAAGAGACAACACAATGTGGTTGTCTCTTTTAGTTAGAAATATTGTTTTTATATTACAGTAAGTATTTTATTTACTTCTTTTATCATTTCAACAATGTTTTAATTTTCCGGGAATTCCTTCACCACCAGTTGATACACAGAAATGATCAAGATTTTTTTAAAAAGAATGATTCATCTGATAACGTGACCACGCTTGCTGTTTCTCTTTTTCGTTTAAGCTACCTAGCCCGTGTGCCATCACGATTCCCCTTTCTAGATCGTTAATGTCTTTCTAAATAGCGATAAATGGTTGTTCGAGACACTCCCCATCTCTCTGCAACATCCTTAATCGGTGTGCCACTTTCAATAAGAGATTTCATCATTTCAACATCCTTCGGTCCATATTTCTCTGGGCGTCCTCCCAGGCGACCTCTTGCTTTGGCAGCAACCCGTCCCGCGGCAGAGCGTTCTTGAATCAGATTTCTTTCGAACTCTGCAAATGCTGCAAAGAGATTAAACATCAATTGACCAGTGGCATTGCCGCGATCCATTGTCAGATTTTCTTGGAGACTGTGAAAGCCAATCCCTTGATCGTTCAAACTGTTTACAATTTGAATTAAGTCTTGCATGTTTCTTCCTAATAAATGGGTTACTGAACATAGAATAATGAACAGGGTTTTATTACAGAAAAGATAATAAAAACTCGTCCTTTTTGAACCAGAATGATCGTGTTCAGAAAAGGACGAGTTTTGGAACAAATAACAGTGTTTGTGAAATTATCAGCAGGATCGTTTTCAAGACAAAGAGGATGATGGTGTTCGATACTCCATCGAGGAAAATGGAAATTCTAAAAAGGTTACGTTTGAAGAGTTTCAAGCATCATTTAAAGAAATCAAGGTGAATGGGTGCATAACAAGAAATTGGTATAATCGTACTTTCCCTGTTCAGGCTAAGGCAGGTGGTTGTAATTTCACAACCATTGGGGGACTACTGCAACACTTTTCCTATGTAAGCTATAGCACTGGAACCTATACTAAATGTGCTTAATTCTATTTTAAACAGATAAAAGGAGCGATAACGCTGGCTAGAGTAATTGGATACGCTCGTGTAAATACCGATGAATAGAATTTGGATATGCAGCAGCATGCCATTGAAAAGTATGTGAAGGAACAAAGCTTAGAATTGATCATGTATATAGAGAAAGTATCAAGCAAAAAAACGGACCGAACCGAATTGCAAAATGCGATGAAGGCAGCTGCAAGTAGTGATCGCTTTGTCGTGTACAAGTTAGATCGGCTTGCTCGTAGTACAAAAGAGTTATATCAGCTGACCGATGAAATGAAAAACCGAGGCATTGACTTTATTAGCATTAACGATAGCTTTGACACGAAAACACCGACAGGGCGTGCGATGTTTGACATGCTCGCTGTTTTTGCTGAATTTGAACGTGACATCATTCAACAACGGACAAAAGCCGGCCTTGAGGCTGCCCGCAAACGAGGACGTCTTGGAGGACGCCCAGCCATCGATAGAAAAAACAAAACGCCATATCGTTATGCTATTTCAAGCAGGTGAGTGTGCAACTGATATAGCGAAAGAGTTTAGTATTGGAAGAAGTACAGTCTATAAAATCTTGAAAAAACTTTAAATGTCCAATCGCTCGTTTACATTGTTCATATAGGTGTCCTGCCGCATAATTGGATCAGTTACTGTATTTGGCAGTTAAGAAATGTATCAAATGGCAATTAAGAAAATTCAAATGACTGTATAAATTCTCATAGCCATGTTGCTTGACATGGAGCCTCTGCGGGTGGGTTTTCTTGCAAAGGAGCAAGCCTTAGGGCTTTGCAATAACCGCTACTCCATGTAAAGCCGTGGTATGCACTGAATAATGCATAACCTTAATTGCCAAACACTACATTTTTTAAATGCCAGCAACATCAGTTACATTTATCTAGACAGAAAAATAGGATCATGGACACTTTACCTTAATTTTTTGTTTAGATAAGTGTAGACGATTCATTTTTAATTTGAACTCAGTTGAGTATTTTGATATAAAGAAACACCCCAAAAGTTAGATTTTGTGTCTAACTTTTGGGGTATGATTTGAACTTAGCTTGATGTGTATTCGACGGAACCCCATCATGAATCGGAATAACTTTAGTTATTTTTATCTCGTTCTGACATTAATCTCGCAATAACTTCTTCTACGAAGATAAAAAATACTGTTCGGGTTTTTTCAAAGGGTAACAGACTTTCATTTTGAGTAGATTTTGTTAAGTAAAATATATTATCAATTTCTAAAGCTAAAGAATTGTTATACTCTTCTAATATTAGCAATATTTCAGACCCACAAGACTTTATTGTATTAAAAAGGTTTTCAAAGGAAGTGTATTTGCCAGTTACTGAAAAAACAATAAAAAGAGTTTCATCATCAACCAAATGTTGAGCATAAGTTTCACTTTGGGTCGCAAAAATATTTTTTCCAGATACAAGAGCAAGTTTATAAGCAAAGTATTCCACACAAATAAATGATGGACCTAGTCCGAATAGAACGATTCTATTGTATTTATTAAAAATAGTTAAAAAATTATCAATCAAAACTGGGTCAAAGTTTTCTATATAGTTTTTTAGCCTTTCAAGCTCACTTGAATTTTTTTTGCCTTCAGAAATTATTTGCTTACCGCCAAAAAATTGCCTATATTGCTTAAAATTTTCAAATCCTAGTTTTCTTACAAGTTTTGATATTTTAGAAGGAGACACATCACAATATTCAGCAGCCTCTAATATTTTAAGATTATAATTTTTTTCAATAATTTTAGAAAGTTTGTTATGAATAGAAAGATCTAGCTCATTTAAATTATTTGAATTTATATTTATCATATTTCTCTCTTTTCTTATATTCTGGTTAGTTAAATTTATTTTATTTTAATACCCCTGTTTGTCAAGATAGTTGTCGCACTTCCCTTGTTTTCTATTGTATTTAGATTAAAGAACATCTAGTGCACGATCTGACAGGCTATTCATTCGTACTCTGGGTTTCGAGCCTTTTTTTTAAAAAGTAATAAGACTGTAGTTTCTTCCAATGTTCCCACTTTGCCCGTTTTTTCTCTTCTTTTAACTCCTCTTGGTTTGATTGGATTCATGCCATTCTTAAACTTGTTCTCTATTTTCAACAATACTCCGCTAATTCTACTTGATTCATTGAGTACATATCCACTTCGATTAAAAACTTATCTTCACTATTCCATTTTTCAGAACCTTATCCATCCCAGGTGCAGCATAAGCATCTTTCTTTTACTTATACAACGTCGCTTCTGTTATACCTGTTTCCTCACTAATTTGACTGATGACCTCATTGCTAGGTAGCGCAATCCTCTTCACAATGGATTCTTTGATTACCTCGATATAACATTTTCCTAATTTCTGTATCATGTCGATCAACCTCAGTACTTACTAAAGTATAACACTAAAATTCTATGCGACATCTATCCAAACAGAAGGGGATAGTCAATAAAAGCGTAAGTTTATTAGCAATGTTATAGAAATGAAATGTTACTGAAAATTTTCCAAAAAAACAAATAAAAAGTTCAAAAAGTGAAAAATTTTCTTAAAAAAGATTGCATTTTGTATTTTTCATAGTAAAATAACCTTATCAAAAAGAATATTTATGAGGTAGGTGTAAACATGATTACTGAAAAAATGGATATCAAAGATTTCTCAATGAATTTCTTTAGCTTAAAAGGAAAAGTGGCAATTATCACTGGAGGGAATTCAGGGTTGGGGCAAGGTTTTGCACTTGCACTTGCAAAAGCAGGGGCAGACATTTTTGCAGTGAGCATCGCTGATGACAATGATGAAACTAAAAGAATCATTGAAGCAGAAGGTGTTAAGTACCATCTTATGATTACAGACGTTACTAAAGATGGCGCTTGTAAAGAAATTGCAGAAGAATGTATTAGAACTTATGGGAAGATCGATATACTCATGAATAACGCAGGTATTTGTATTAATGAACCAGATGTAACTAAGTTTACAAGAGTTCAATGGGATAAAATGATCGCTATCAATTTAACAGCTGGTTTTGAATTATCTCATGAGGTGGCTAAGTACATGATTCCACAAAAAAGTGGGAAAATTATTAATACTTGTTCTTTGTTTTCCTACCTTGGAGGTCAGTGGTCGCCAGCTTATGCTGCAAGCAAACATGGTTTAGCAGGTTTTACAAAAGCTTATTGTGATGAATTAGCTCAATTTAATATTCAAGTTAACGGTATTGCACCTGGGTATTTTGCTACTATACTGACAACAGAAACAAGAGCTAACCCTGAAGCTAATCAACGTATTTTAGACCATATTCCAGCAAATAGATGGGGATATATTTTAGATTTAATGGGTACAACTGTATTTTTAGCTTCAGAAGCTTCAAATTATGTAAATGGTACTATAGTAAATGTTGATGGTGGATACTTAGTAAGATAAAGGAAAGTAAACGTTCATTAAAAGGAGATTTTCATACTATGAGTAAAGAACAGTTATTAAAAGATTTAGAGTCTATTATTTCGGTGGAACAAATAAATACAGATTATGATGCACTTTATGATGCGGCGGCAGATCGTTATAAAAAATATGCAAAAGCTAAAAAAGTTCTTGATAATCCAGTACCAATGGCTATTGTGTACCCACACTCAACAGAAGAAGTGAAGTCACTTCTGGTGTTTTGTGATCAAAATAATATCAATGTTATTCCTAGAAGTGGAAAAACAGCTACTGAAGGCGGTCTTGATAACTGGAAAGAAAACGCTTTAGTGATTGATGGATCAAGAATGAATAAAATCATCAAAATAGATACCTATAATATGCAAGCAACTGTAGAAGCTGGTGTGAAACTACAAACGTTAGAAGATGAGTTACGTAAAGTTGGCTATACGACAGGTCACTCTCCACAGTCAAAACCAGTTGCACAATATGGTGGATTATTGGCAACGAGAAGTATTGGACAATTTTCAACGTTATACGGTGCAATTGAAGATATGGTTGTAGGGTTAGAATGTGTATTTCCAAATGGACATATTTCTAGAATAAAAAATGTTCCAAGAAGAGCTGGCGGACCAGATATTAGGCATATTGCAATCGGTAATGAAGGAACGCTATGTTATATAACGGAAGTTACCGTTAAAATTTTTAAATTCCACCCAGAAAATAATATTTTTCATGGTTATTTAATAAAAGACGTTGATACAGGTATAAAAGTTTTAAGAGAAGTTATTACAAACGGCTTTAGACCATCTGTTGCACGTGTATATTCTGAAGAAGATGCAAGACAACATTTTGCTCATTTCCATAAAGACAAATGTGTTTTGATTTTCATGTCAGAAGGACCAGAAAGTATTGTCAAGGCAACTACTGAAGCGATTGAAGAAGCCGTTTCTAAATTCCAAGAAGGAATAATTGAAAAAGTAGAAGACAATTTAATCGAAAATTGGTTTAATAACCTGAATTGGACGCAACAACACATTGATAATGAATTCCAAAGAATGGTTGATCTTAATAAGCATGATGGTTTTACAACTGAAGTATCAGCTGACTGGGAAAACATTGTTAAGATTTATCACAATGTAATGAAAAGAGTAAGAGAAGAATTTGATCGAATTGAAGATGTAACAATGCTTGGTGGACACTCATCCCATAGTTATCTTAATGGAACGAATATGTACTTTGTATACAACTATAATATTAATTGTGCGCCGGAGGGAGCGTCAAGAATTTTGTGTAAATGACGGAATCCCTTTTCT
>NZ_LQWY01000047.1 GCF_001643235.1 Domibacillus aminovorans | reverse complement strand
GACCGCTGTTTCTAAATGCGCACGTAATACTTCGGTAATATCTTGTTTTTTTACTAGAGCGTCGACAATAGCTGTTGTATGCTGGTTCATAGGGAAGGCCTCTTTTCTGTGAATTGTCTTGTGGTGATTCAATTCTACAAGAAAAGGTCTTCCTTTTTCTGTTTATTCATTTACACAAGATATTTTACGCTCGCGGATAGGGGAGCGTCAAGAATTTTGTGTAAATGACGGAATCCCTTTTCTTATAGACCGTCATTTAGTCTGTTGTTTTGAACCTGGCTGCGAGCTCCGCACGTGCTTGATCGAAACCGATATGACATCGTGTAGCGAAGCGTTGGTTGTATTCTTCGAATCGTGAAACAAGGAATCGTTCCAGTGCTTCTTCGTTCGGGAACTGCTCTTTGCGCTTTGTATATTTCTTGATTTGCTTATTAAAAGATTCAATTAAATTGGTTGAGTAGATGCTTCGCCAAATCGATTTTGGGAAGCTGTAAAACGTGAAAATATAAGGGTTTTCAGACAGTGGTTTTGTCACTTTAGGGTACTTCGATTGCCATTTGGAACAGAATACGTTCAATGCTTCCTGCCCATCCTCTGCACTTTCAGCGCGATAAACCGTTTTGAAGTCATCGCAGATCTCAGCACGGTCAGCTACTCGCACTTTATGAGCAATCGTACGCGCCAAATGAACACAGCACGTTTGATAATTCGCAGCTGGAAACACACTAAAAATACTAGTTGTGATGCCTTTTAAGCCGTCTGAAATAAAAAGCAGGACTTCTTCTGTGCCTCGTTCTTTGATATCTACCAGTAGTTCTTTCCAAACGAAAGCAGATTCAGTTGGCGCGATGGTGTAAGCCAGGACTTCTTTTGAGCCGTCTTCCCGAATGCCGACAGCCAGATAAACAGCTTCTTTCGAAACCGTTTCGCGTTTTACAGCGATATATGTCGCATCTAAATACACGCAAACATAGCGTGGGCTAAGGGCGCGATGGCTGAATGCCTCGATCTGTTCTGTCATGGATTTGGTCATGTTTGAAATCGTTTGTGGCGTGTAGTGATGGCCATACATTTTCTCGATTAAATCGGAGATTTCGGTCATCGTGACGCCTTTTTGAAACAAGTGGATGACAAAGGATTCTAGTGTGTCATTGGAGCGCCTGTATGGCGCAATCGTCTGTTGCTTAAACTCGCCGTTACGATCACGGGGAATCGCAATTTGGAGATCACCGTACTCTGTGTGCAGCGTGCGAGAATACGCACCGTTGCGTGAATTACCTGAGTTAAACCCCATTCGATCGTATTTCTCGTAATCTAAAAAGGCCGTTAATTCAGTCGCAAGCAGCGTGTTGACCGCTGTTTCTAAATGCGCACGGAATACTTCGGTAATATCTTGTTTTTTTACTAGAGCGTCGACAATATCTGTTGTAAACTGGTTCATAGGGAAGGCCTCTTTTCTGTGAATTGTCTTGTGGTGATTCAATTCTACAAGAAAAGGTCTTCCTTTTTCTGTTTATTCATTTACACAAGATATTTTACGCGCTCTCGTTTAGTGCGTTCCTCCAGTCTGTGTATGATTCATTTGCAACGTGGGATGTACAGCCGGAAGCGTTTTTCTTTACGAGTCTGCATAA
>NZ_LQWY01000045.1 GCF_001643235.1 Domibacillus aminovorans | reverse complement strand
AAAAGGGATTCCGTCATTTACACAAAATTCTTGACGCTCCCCCAAATTGCCATGAATAAAAAAAGTTACCTTGTTTATAATTTTCATAAATGAATGTTTTAAATGGAACTATTTGTGAAAGTCCATCATTGGGCCCTATCATAAACCGGCCATTAAACCATTCCTGCAAAAAAAAGAAATGAGCGGCTGCCGACAGAAGTATACTGCTGATTAATATAAGTATTATCAACTTTTTTCTCATCCACTGACACTCTCTTTTTTCAAGATTTTTCCTGTCAAGATAAACGTCATCGGCACCGTTATAAATACAGCGAGAATCGGTGTAATTGTACTGCTAATGTGAAAGTATTCAACGAACACATACATGAAAAGAGAAGAAATGGAAAAATTGAAAGCTTGAGACAAAGGAAACTTTAAAAACTTTACCAGCGTTGGTTTCACTTTAAACGTAAAGTAAGAATTCAAGAAAAAAGAAAGAACAAAACTAAATAAAAAAGCAATGACATGAGAATACATGTAGCTGAACACTGCCATGGCATGAAGCAACAAATAAATCATGTAATAATTAAAGGTATTGATTACCCCGATTACGATGAATCTGATAAATTCTTGGCCGGTTCTTCTCATGAGGCACTCCATTCATAATATTTGTTTCCTGAATTAAATAAGTCGGGCGCTTTTTCGTTTCATAATAAATCCGGCCAATATACTCACCAATAACACCGAGGCTTAAAAGCTGAATGCCCCCGAGTAAAAGAATGGCTGTAATAATGGTGAAATAGCCGGGAACATCAACCCCATTTTCCATAATTTGAATAAATGTAATGATGCTGTACACAACGGAAAGCATTAGAATGAAAGCTCCGGTGTGAAAACAAGCCCGGAGCGGACTGTTATTAAAAGACAAAATTCCGTCCAAACCATAATTCAGCAATTTTGAAAAAGACCACTTCGTTTCCCCGTTTTCCCGAATCACATTATCGTAATCAATTATTTTCTGTTCCATCCCAATCCAGGAAAACAGTCCCTTAGAGAAACGCTGTCCTTCGTTTAAAGCTAATGCCGCTTGAACCGCTCTTTCGCTAAGAAGCCTAAAGTCCCCTACGCCATCCTTGAGCTCCACATCGACCACTTTATTGACCACCTTATAATAAGTCGCAGAGCAAAGCCTACGGAAAACATGGTCTCCTTTTCGGTTTCGGCGAGCAATAACCTGATCATATCCCTCTTCATATCCCTTCATTAAATCCGGGATTAAACAGGGAGGATGCTGCAAATCAGCATCCATTATAATAACCGCTCGTCCGCTAACATGCTGCAAACCAGCAAAAATTGCAGCTTCCTTTCCAAAATTCCGGGAAAAAGAAATATACTTTACATTTGGCGTTTTTGTAGATAATTGTTTAATTTGCTGAAGCGTCCCATCTGTACTGGCATCGTTAATAAACAGCACTTCAAAATCATATGAAAGGCTTAAAAATTCTTTTTTAATCTTTTCATAAACTAATTGAACGTTCTCTTCTTCATTGTAAGCCGGAATAATAATAGAAATAAAATTCATATCCATTAGCTCCTTCTTTTTTATAATGGCATTTTGTGAACAGCTTTTTCATTGAATGACAGCCCAATAATGAGCGACACAGCTCCCTGTGTAAATATGAAGCAGAGAGAACCGATAATATTCAAAATTAATCCATCATATGTCATTTTTTTACAGAGGATTTTGTCTGCCAGTCCCCCGACAGCAACGATCAAAATACCGGAAAATAAGGCCGTTAAACTGATTGTCACATTCAACAAGCCAAGCAAAATGCCTAAATCCGACTGTACAGTTGGCACGATGTTGACCATTGACTGAGCAAAAAACCAGAACACAATAACCCGAAAGACAATACCAGTTATCAGTTTATTAGTCCCTTTACTAATTGCCTTCATAATAATCCTCCTTGTTTTTCTGATAACTGATTAATGCCTTTAGTGTGTACTTAGGTGATAAAAATCATCCTAAAAAAAAACAATTGAAGTAAACTCCACTCTAACCAAAAAGTCAATTTATATGATTTCACTAGTTATAAAAATTTAACATGAACCATCCATTTTCAAGCATGTTATAATTTCTTTGTATCTTTTAATAGAGAAAGGGGATCATATGCGAAAAGTTGGAGGGAGTTTAGCCGCTTTTCTTTTTGTGTTTACGTTCGTTTTCCACGTTTCTGCCCAGTCTTTCAGCGATGTGGATCACCATTGGGCAAAAAAAGAAATCGAAGCACTCACAAATGAAGGCGTTATTTCAGGCTATGAAGACGGGACATTTCGTCCTTATACAGAAGTGACAAGAGGCCAGTTTTTAGCTTATCTTGTTCGGGCTCTTGATTTACCAGCGGGAACGTCTACGTTTCCGGATGTCCCACCGACAAGTCGGCTTTATGAGGATATTGCTGCAGCGAAAAAGGCGGGCCTCATTTTAGGGAATGCGAATGGACAAGCGCTTGCTAATCAGCCGGTGACAAGGTCTGATGTCGCAGTCATGCTGGACCGGGCGATGCAGCTGAAAGGTAATTATACAAACCGTACTCCGCTTACATACAAAGATGCGGTCAAAATCGGCAAATACGCGTATGACGCTGTCGAGCGCATGACAAATTATGGTTTAATTAAAGGTACAGGTGTTGATACATTTGAGCCAGGTAAAATTGCCACGCGCGGAGAGTCGGCCGTTTTTGTATACAGAATGATGACAGCACTTGACCTAATTAGCGGCAGTACCGAACCCGTTCCAAATCCCACACCTGCTGATAATCAGGAAGTCGTTATTCCCATCCATAGTGATCAGTACATAAAAGTACGGATGAATACAAAAGGAGTGCCGCTCACATATGATAAACGAACGACAGAGGCACATGTTTTATCAACGGATGAACATTATTATTATCATATGGGCAACACCTCAAAACCGCTAGGCTCACTGCAGGTGACGCTGCGCAAGCTCGATAATGGAGATACATTTGCTTTTACAAAATTCCTTCACAACGGCGACAATACGTATTCGGCCTCTGTGATTCTGCCATTCCAGCAGTCAAATGATTATTCGATCGCCAAGTATTCCGCACATGGAACCGTTGACCAATCGCATAATAATACGTTTGGCGTTGACAAAACGTCTCATCCAACCGGTATTTTATCAGTGAAGCATGGAGTCAAAGTCACAAACGAAGTGATGATGAGCAAAAACTATATCTCCGTACAGCGCCAGACGAATTATGCGAACGGACAGCGTTCTGTTATTCGAGAATTACTGGATGAGCGTGAAAGCTATCAAGTACTGACGAATCCATCACAAAATCTTGTGACGGCACAATTGAATATGTCCGTTCAAGGGAAAGCCATTTCCGAATCCTGGGCGCTTCTGTCCGAACAACCGCTGTTCGCAAGCGAAACAAATCGGAATGACTGGTTCAAGAGAACAATTCTCGAATACGGATCGATTAATAACTGGTTTACAGCAGATGGTGCTTATACGAAATTGCCGTGGTCGATTGAGCCCAGTCATCAAATGGGATACGGGCGTAACATTAACCGGTTGCAGGGCGGCGTTTATTTAACCGCTTATAACAGCAATCAAGAGCGCTACCTTCGCGACTTGGTTGTGAATGCTGTTGCCGATCTTGATGTATTTTCAGGCGGTGCTGTCACTGCTGGAGAAACCCCTGTTTTCGAAACAGAATATACGAGTACATGGCTGAAAAAAGCTTACGGTACAACTGCTCCGTATGTAGATACGCGTCTTAATGAAAATGCAGCGCTTTTCTTGAAAAATACAGGAGAAGCACTCAATATTCCACAAATTGCGAAAGCGAATTTGCGTTATGCAGACTTTCTGATCAACCAGCGAAGCCTTGGTAATACGATATCTGTAACTCCATCCGGCTACTTAATCGCCGATTATTATAAGATTGGTACAGGCAGTAAGAAAACGCACGCGTCCCTGAATCATGCACTCGGGGAAATGCGCTTTTTGCTAGAAACGTATAAACAAACCGGCAACACAACATACTTGACGACCGCACGTGAAATGAAAGATGGTATTGAAAACCTTCATCCAAAATGGATTCGTCCGAGCGGCGACCTCTGGTATCAGGTAAACAGCGACCTTACCTTTGCCGGAGAGGATTACCCGGATTTAACATTGATGGACTTATTATTGAGCCAAAATGTCTTTGCGGAAACAGGCATTCCGCGCAGCGAGATTTTTGATCAATTGATCCGTACAAAAACGACCTATCTTGTCGATAACAACATTTCAATCATTAAGCCAGTCGTTCAACTTCTTCGCGATCAAGGCTTCGGTGATCTCATCAATGGAACGTATCGTGCAAGCTCTAGCAACGTAGATCTTAATGAACGTCCGAAAGACACACTTGATTTGCTAGCAGAGTAAAATTAAAATGACGTGCTAAATTCCAATTATTCAGCACGTCATTTTACCTTTTTCATTTAATCTGAATTCAATGTTTCCTTCAGATTAAATGATTTAATGCTTTTCTGTTCAACCTTTCATGCCCGTATAAATATGAATGGCATCTCTTAAAAACTCGGCCCCACCCGGCTGTTTTTCATCGTAATATGCTTTAAACCTTTCGTCATCCACATACATTTGGGCTAGACCTGCATGTGCTTCTTTACTGTATTCACTCCAATAGTACATGAGCCATTTCTTATGCAATTCAGCTGCCTTTTGGCCCAACTCACCAGCTGGATCGCCATTTTCAAAAGCTTGTGCTAATGTTTCTAATACTTGTTTCTCTATATTTGTCACCGCCTCATAATCTTCTTCGGTCATATTCATTACTTTTGCATTTGATTGATCAATCGTTTCATTGCTATATTTTTGTCGAATTTCTTCACCATATTTTTTCTCATTATCATCGATCATTTTTTGCTTAAACCCTGTAAACTTTTCTTTATCCGTCATATTCGTTCTCCCTTCTGTTAAAGCAATGGTTTTATCCACATTCGCCAATAACAAATCTAATTGTTTCCTTTTCGCAAGGAGCTTTTCACGATGTTCTCTCAGTGCGGCCGCACCGTCAAAGGAAGATGCCGTTACGATCTCCTTTATACTGTCTAAACTTACACCTAATTCTCTGTAAAAAAGGATTTGCTGTAACTTGTCAACTTCCGATTGTCCATAGATTCGATATCCTGATGAATTGATTCTTGTTGGCTTAAGAATATCGATTTCATCATAATACCTGAGTGTTCTGGCGCTGACACCTGCTAGATTAGCCAGCTTTTGCACTGTATACTCCATCCGCTCACCCCCTTATAAATGTAACGATACACCTTTACGCAACGTCAAAGTCAATCGCTTTTTTATATATTTTTTATTAACGAATTATCATCATATAAAAACACTAAAACACTTTCTTAAACAAGAATAGGGCTTTCCCCAGTCCGTTATTCACTGACTTTTAGGATAGCCCTTTCTCTTTTATTCGTTTTGATACAGAGGTGCGATTTTATCAATCCGATTAGTCCAAATGCCACCAGTATAGTTTTCTGGCAGACGTTTTATATCTTCAGGTTGATCAAACCCACTTGAAAAATCACTTCCATTCCCGCCTACAACGATTACACGGGCATCGACTTTATCCATTCGATTAAGAAACTTGTTCGACCATCCCCATAACCAAGGGGCAATTTTTTCAGGAATATGCAATTCTGTATGTTCACAGGCTGATGGAACATATCCTGTCCATCCTAGGCCAATGTATGGGAGTAAGCAGCTTTTCATGGTGGATTTTGACATCACTCGGATGTCTGGCAGATTTTCTTTTAAAGCCGCAATCGGTTCATCTCCTCCATAGACAGTCAACTGACTAAGACGTTTTGCTGGCAGTTGAGAAAGGAACTGAGCAAGCTGCTCCCCCTCTTTTGAATCATTGCTTTTAATGTGAATTAAAAACGAATGTTCCGGAAAATGAGTAAGTACCTCTTCAAGTGATGGCATAAGTCCCACTCCTTTACCACGAAAGGGATAGGTTTTTCCATTATCGGCTGTATATCCGTAGCCAATATCCATTTTCTTTAACTCTTCCATCGTATAATCTTTCGTCACACCCTCCATGTTCGTGCGACAATCGAGAGTCCAATCGTGAAAAACAGCAAATTGTCCGTCTTTGGTTGGTTTTATATCAAATTCAATGATATCAGCCCCGGATTGAAACGCCGCTTCCATAGATGGAATGGTATTCTCCAAGTAAGGATGATCTGGCTCATATATACGCTCAGCTGTACATGTTTCATTTGTAATGCCTTCCATTGTGAACGTTTGGGCGAGCCCCCGGTGAGCTAAAAGCAAAGGTTCCCTACTAGGCTGTTTAATAAAAAAAGAACTGTTATTTAAATAAATAAATGCAATGAGTACAAGGAAAAGCAAAAATACTCTGCTTTTGATCATTTTTTTAAACCTGTTCATTTTATGCTCCTTTTGATAAAAGATAATGTCTTTACTAAATTATCATCTCTGTTTTAGTAATAAGTTCTTTAAGCATGATTACCTCCTCCCTTGTACTGTCTGCGTTTAAAGACAACATGGAAAAACCTGATCTACTCTTTTCTTATAGTTCTCCGGTTTAATCGTAAATCTGTCTACCATCGCTACAGCTTTTTTCTCATTCGAATAATAGCGGTATCCCGAATTAGCCACTTTTGCAGGCTTCAATAACCCGATCTCGTCATAAAAGCGAAATGTCCTCACTGCAATATTCGTCTTTTTAGAAAGCCGTCCTGCTGTACATGAGCTTCATCCTTTCTTACTTTCATTATAAAGTCTACCGTTAACGTAATGGTCCAGAGGGCGGGGACGCTGGTGGGATGATTATTGCAGATGGGACACCTGAGCAAGTTTCAGCTGTGCAAGGTTCTTATACTGGCGCTTTTTTGAAATTAAAGTAAGATGGATGTAAAGGATACCGTGAAGAGCTCTAGGCACGTAGGAACTCTTCACTCCCCACTACTATAAAGAAAGATCACATTGATAGGAGCTGCAAACATTGGAAAAACAACAAAGTGGCCTAAAGCCATTTATCTCTCTTATTTTATCAACCAATATCCCTAAGGTAGCACTCATTATCGGATTAACGGCAAGTTTACTTACAACTCTTGCAGGCCTTGTTGTCCCTTTACTCACAAAGAATTTAGTAGATGGTTTCTCAGTGGCATCATTAAGCATTCCTCTCATGATCGGCATTGGAGCAGCCTTTATCATCCAAGCGGTGATTAGTGGAGTCTCTATCTATTTGCTAAGCCTGGTTGGCCAAAAAATAGTGGCAAGATTACGCGATCGCATGTGGGTAAAACTGATTCGATTACCAGTCAGCTATTTTGATAAACAATCAAGCGGGGAAACCGTGAGTCGGGTCGTTAATGATACAAGCGTTGTGCGGGATTTAATTTCGAATCACTTCCCACAATTTATTACAGGAATTGTTTCTATTATCGGTGCCATTATTATCTTACTTGTAATGGATTGGAAAATGACGCTTCTCATGTTAATTTCTGTTCCAATTACATTGGTGATTATGATTCCACTCGGACGACAGATGGCAAAAGTCTCACGTGGTTTACAAGATGAAACCGCCACTTTTACAGGACATATCCAACAAACGCTTAGTGAAATCCGCTTAATGAAATCCTCAACCGCTGAACAAAACGAAGAAGCAAGAGGAGTAACAGGGATCGAAAAGTTGTTGGGCTTCGGATTAAAAGAAGCACGGATTTTTGCCTTAATCGCACCTATCATGTACCTTGTCATCATGGTCGTTATCGTAATGATTATTGGTTACGGCGGCATGCGTGTGGCAAATGGGTCGATGTCGACGGGATCACTCGTTGCTTTTTTGCTTTACTTATTCCAAATTATTATGCCGATCACATCCTTTGCGATGTTCTTTACTCAATTACAAAAAGCAAAAGGAGCAACAGAGCGAATTATCGACATTTTAGAACTGTCGTTAGAAGATGGACAAGACGGTTTAGAATTGGATATTACAAACAAGCCAATGCGTATCTCAAATGTGTCATTTGCTTATAGTGAGGATGAACCTGTACTCGAAAATATCTCATTAGAAGCACAGCCTGGTGAAATGATTGCTTTCGCTGGACCAAGCGGCGGCGGGAAAACGACGATGTTCGGATTGCTTGAACGGTTTTACGAACCTACTGCAGGTGAAATACGAATCGGGCAAACTCCTATTAACGAATTATCGCTTGCATCATGGCGCAGCCAAATCGGTTACGTTTCTCAAGAAAGTGCCATGATGGCTGGGACGATTCGTGAAAATTTATGTTATGGCTTAAAGAACCCCGAAAAAATAGCGGATGAACGTCTATGGGAAGTTGCAAAAATGGCATACGCAGATCAATTTATCGAAAAATTCCCAAAAGGACTAGACACCGAAGTTGGAGAGCGTGGTGTGAAATTGTCAGGCGGGCAAAGACAGCGTATCGCCATTGCGCGTGCTTTTTTACGAGATCCTAAAATTCTCATGATGGATGAAGCAACGGCAAGCTTAGACAGCCAATCAGAAAGTATCGTACAAGAAGCTCTCACACGATTAATGGAAGGTCGCACGACATTCGTCATCGCCCATCGATTATCCACGATTGTCGATGCGAATAAAATTGTTTTTATCGAAAAAGGACAAGTAACCGGCATCGGAACACATCACGAATTAATACAATCACATGAATTATATCGTGAATTCGCTGAGCAACAGTTGGCCTAGTGAAGAAGCCTCCATTGGATAAAAATTACTCATGTTGTTTCAAAGTTCTCTTCACATTAGCTTTGATATTACAAAAGACGATCAAAAAAGAACACCAAAAAACGGATTTCTCTTACATCAAGAAAGCCGTTTTTTATTACCTTTATCACTGATTCTATCACTCAATTATCATCTGTATCAAAATCCGGAGCGATAGCTTTTTTGATAGATAAAGTGATAACGAAAGCAACAATACATAAACCTAATGCAAACCAATAGGCATGATGTACACCGACAGTCATCGCTTCATTCATTAATTGCTCTGTTACCCGGGCTGTTTGTTCTTCGACATGACTTTTACTGCCTTGGGTCATGATACTGACAAAGATCGAAACACCAAGTGCCCCTGCGACAGGCTGCAATGTGTTCGAAATGGCTGTGCCATGTGGATATAAATGCTTTGGCAATTCATTTAACGCATTCGTTTGAGCTGGCATCATGATCGCCGAAATAGACAGCATCAATAGTATATAGACAATAATGAAAGACCATATCGGTATCGAAGGATTGATATTACTAAAGAATATCATGACTCCGATTAACACGATCGTACCGGGTATGATTAATTTCCTAGGTCCATACTTATCAAATAACGTACCCATCACCGGTGACATTAGACCGTTTAATAACGCACCCGGTAACAGCAATAATCCCGCTACTTTTGCGGTATATCCGAGAGGACCTTGTAAATACATGGGCATTACAATTTCAGAGGCAAACATCGCCATGATAACAATCACAAAAAGACTGACTCCTCGTGCATAATTTTTATATTTAAATACTCGAACATCTAACAAAGGTTCGTCTAACTTTAATTGACGCAGTGTAAATAAAAGCAAGCTGATCAAACTGATGAAGATAATGGTAATAATCGTTGCAGATAAAAAACCTTTTGGATTTTCTCCAGCGCTGCTAAAGCCATACACAATTCCCCCTATTCCAATTGAAGAAAGGACAATAGATATTACATCTACTTTAGGGCGAGTGACCTCACCGACATTTTGCAAATACTTTAACGCAAATAAAATTGAAAATAGTGTAAACGGAATAACAGATATGAATAACCAGCGCCAGCCTAATAAGTCAACGATGACTCCTGACAAGGTAGGACCCAGTGCTGGAGCAAACATAATGACCAAACCAAAAGTCCCCATAATTTTCCCGCGAACTTCCGGAGGATAAAGTAAGAGCAAGGCATTCATTATAACGGGTATTAACAACCCAGTACCGACAGCTTGTATCATACGGCCGGTTAACAGCATGGGAAAATTCACTGCACAAGCAGCAATAATGGTCCCGATTAAAAAAACAGTCATGACACCAATAAACATTTGTCTCGTAGTAAACCATTGAATTAATAAGGCTGATATAGGCATTAAAACGCCCATAACAAGCATAAATCCAGTTGCTAACCACTGGACAGTGGGAGCATCGACATTAAATACAACCATTAGCTTCGTTAAGGCAATATTAAGCAGCGTTTCGTTTAATATGGCAAAAAACGCACCAATCATGAAAGTAATTAATATGGCTTTCGTATTTATTTTAGGTTTCATATAATTCCTCCGCGTAATAGATTGATTCTTAATAAACGGGATAAAAGTTCATTATTGATTTTTTATAAAAACAAAAAACCTCCTATTCATATTTGTGAATAGGAGGCAATGAGTACAGAACAAAAAGAAATGTAAAAAACCATCATCAAAATTTCTGATTGTCTATATAAGTACATTACTAATCCTATTCAAAAAAGCATCGTTAAAAAATGACAGTTTTCTGAACAGAAAAAGATCGTACTACACTCATCCATTTTTAAGGCTTAGCATTAGGAAAAAGCACAGATATATCCCGTTCAGAAAATGGTTTCGCAAATGATAACGAATATTTTTTCATAACAGGATTATAAAATCATGTACTTTTCCACCTTCCGTTTTTGGTTATCTTTATTTAAACAAGTATTTCTGCATAAGTCAAACACTGAATGAAATAGGACCCTAAAAGCACGTATCTCAGTATAGTTAGCAGGTTGTTAGTTAAGCAATGACGCTTTTAATAACCGCAATCGATAGGCATTCATCGCTGTTTCCCCCAAATCTATTTTTCAAGAGATAATCCGTTCATTAAAAATTGGATCGTTCTTTCAATCTCTGTATTGTCATCCCATTCTTCCTCCGGCGCGAGCAAATAACGGGCAATGATATAGCCGAAAATAGTCGATAACGTCACTCGTATAATCGTGTCAGGCGGCATTTCAATGATTTGCCCTTTTGCTTGGTAATGTTCAACAATCTGTCTAAGCCGTTCAATTATTTTCTGGGCAATATGTTCTTTAAATTGTTCCCTTAACTCTGGCTGAAAAGGAATTTCTTGAATGACTATCCGAAAAAGCGACATGTTATTTTTAAGAAATTTTATTCGATTCTCGATAATTGCTTTTATAAAGTCTTCAAAGTGATCAAAGTCATGATTCAATACTTTATTAAAATCCTTTATTACAAATGGAGCGATCAGCTTTGCCATCGTTGGGGCAACAATAGCCATAAGCAGATCTTTTTTCGTTTTATAATGTCTAAAGATGGTTCCTTCTGCTACACCCGCTTTTTTGGCGATTTCACTTGTAGACGTTGCAGCAAACCCTTTTTCCGCGAACGACTCAATAGCAGCTGCTACGATTTTCTTCTGTTTTTCTGTTAACTCATCCGCATTATGGAATAATTCTTCTATCATTTTATCTTGTTGAGACATTTCGAGCTCCTTCACTTCTTATATTTTCCGGTATTTTTTGAGTGCCAAGATGTTTATTATCATAAACAAAATAGAGAAGCCCAACAAGACAAAGACATCCCTGTAAATTTCATCCCACCCATAGCCCCTAACCATGACATCTCTTAATGCATCAGCAGCATAATACAGAGGAGTGAAAGGTCCAATCCAACTTAGCCATTCAGATATAGTTTCTAAGTTAAACAACCCCGAAAAGAAAATCTGCGGCACGACGACGATCGGGATAAACTGAATCATTTGCAGCTCATTATTAGCGAATGATGATAATAATATTCCAAGTGTGAGAGCTGTAAAAGAGAGAAGCAAGATGATTAACAGCACATACAAAAACGCGCCTTCCATAAGCATATCTAATACATAAATGGCATACGCGGCAATAATCGTTGCTTGAATCATCGTGAAAATTCCAAAGCCAAGTACATACCCTGTGACAATCTCCCATTTTCGCAACGGCGTAGAAAGAAGCCGTTCAAGCGTTCCAGTTGTTCGTTCCCTTAAGAATGAAACGCCTGCGATCAAAAACACAAAGAAAAAGACAAAAAATCCAAGTAATACGGGTCCAAAATAATCAAATTGGCCCATCTCAGCAGAACCATGGAGAAAGTTCACCTTAGGCTCTAAGGCAGTGTCGTTTCCCTGCAAAGGTTTAAGTGCCGTTTGAATCCATTTAATAGCAGCTCCGTTGACAGTAGGATCGCTGCCTTCCAAAAAGATAGCAGGTGATTGATTGTTAAATACTAAATAACCGTCTATCTCTTGAGAGGATAAGTCTTCTTTCGCTTCTTTTTCATTCTTATATTCAGTGATTTTCGCATCAGACACATCGATTTGATCCACTATGGGTTCAGGAATATGAACAAATCCAATTTTCGGAGTATAATCATTGCCGTTAAAGACTAAATGCAGCATAGTCAATACAAGGATCGGAGCAAAAATAAGCAATCCCATCGTTCTCTTATCCCGGACGATCTGCCGCAAAATTCTGATAACTAACGCCGTAATCCTCATATTAAGCACCTCCATATACAAGAAACGCTGCTTCAATCGTCGCGGAATTTGTTTTTTGTTTTAACTCTTCTGGAGTACCAACTGCAATTAAACGGCCATCCCGAATCATTCCTAACCGGTCACATTTTTCCGCTTCATCCATGACGTGTGTTGTAACAATAAGAGTCGTCCCTTTATTCTTTAATTCATTAAAAGCTTCCCAAATACTTTTCCGCAGCACTGGATCAATGCCTACAGTCGGTTCATCAAGAATCAAAATTTCAGGCTCATGAAGAAGGGCAATCGCTAACGACAGCCTTCTTTTCATTCCTCCAGAGTAATTGGAGACAAGCTTATGAAGGTGATCTGAAAGGTGAACAAGCTTCATCACTTCTTCTATTCTTTGTTGCTGCTGTTTTCCTTTCAATCCGTACAAAGCTGAAAAAAATTGAAGGTTTTCCTTAGCTGATAGTTCTCCATAAAGGGCATCGGATTGAGCCATATACCCCACTTTTTCAATCAGCTTTAAGGACGGCATTTTTTCTTGAAGCAGAAAATTCTCTCCTGATGTCGGGGTGTCTAACCCAGCTAGCTGCTTAACTAACGTAGTCTTGCCAGCACCTGATGGGCCTAATAAACCAAATATTTCACCCTCCATGATTTCCAGGCTAATCTCTTTCAGTACTTGCTGTTTTCCAAATTGTTTTGAGACGTGACGAATCGAAACACACGCTTTTGTCGTTTCCACTATTTCCCCTCCCTAATAAATTAGTGAGTGATTACTCACTTTCATATTATGCTGTAACTTGTCATTTATCAACTTAAAAGTGTTACGGCAGAGAAATGAAAACGATGCTATACTGAAGGAAATATTTGTTAGGCAGGTGAATGATGAGATTAACTGTTTACTTGGCTGGAGAAATTGATTGATTGTGAATGGAGGATTCCAATGGAGCACTCAATTATTGACGCCCATATTCATTTAGATTTATATTCTGCGGACGAGCGGGTTATTATTTTGCGGGACATGGAAAAATACAGAGTAAAAGCACTCATTTCTGTGTCACAGCACCTTTCTTCTGCAAAGGCCAATTTAAAATTGTCTCAAGAAGATCCCCGAATTAGACCGGCTTTCGGTTTTCACCCGGAACAAGCGCTTCCGGCGGAAAAAGAATTGGCTGAATTGCAGCTTTTTATTGAAAAATATCACTCGCATATGGCTGCCGTTGGGGAAGTCGGCCTGCCCTATTATTTGAGGAAAAAAGATCCCCGCATTCCGATAGAACCGTATATTGAAATACTGGAACTGTTCATCCTGCAAGCAGCGGCGCTGAATAAACCGATCGCACTTCACGCTATCTATGAAGATGCACCAATCGTCTGTACGCTTTTGGAAAAGTACTCAATCACCAAAGCACATTTCCACTGGTTTAAAGGTGACCAGAAAACGATGGAACAAATGACGAGCAATGGCTATTTTGTTTCCATCACACCTGATGTCTTATACGAACAGAAAACTCAACAGCTCGTCAAACAGTATCCGTTGTCGCATATGATGGTTGAAACAGATGGGCCTTGGCCATTTGAAGGTCCCTTTAAGAAAAAAATGACCCATCCCCAAATGATTCATCACACAATAGAAAAAATCGCTTCCGTCAAAAAGATGGAAGCGCAGGAAGTATACGATATACTATATGAAAATACGAAACAAGTTTATTTTTAGTCTTCAGATGATTTAGGATGAAAACTAAATCATCTGTTCCGTTTCAACTACAAGAAAAGTGGAAACAAATACTTTGGCAATTCATTTAACGCATTAGTTTGAGCTAGCATCGTCAGCAAGCTGCCAATCAAGCGGAGTTACTTTTAATAATCGCAGACGATAGGCATTCATCGCCGTTTCTCCTAAACGATCGAGAAGATTATAGTTTGCATACGCTCCTATAACGGCTCCGATACCTGGAATTAATTGAAGCATTTTCACTAAATCAATATAGTCTCGATATTCCTGCTGAAATTCCCGCCAGTCCATATCAGCAAGGATCTTCCGTTGTTGTTCCCAATTCTCAATAATGTACAGCGTGTCTTTTCGTTTTTCATCACTTGAAAAAGCAAGCTGAAACACATGAAGAATAAATAGACGTTCCTCATAATCATTCGTGTCAAACCCGTAAACAGCAGCGGCCTCAAACAAAAACTTCATTTTAATGGATAAAAGCAACGGAAAATCAGCAAGACCAAGCAAAATACCGCCTGCACCTGTTCCAGCTCCCTCAATAACCGCTGTTTTTCGAAAAGTTGATAGCTTTTTCTTCAAAAGCTCATCCCGTTCATAAAGACTCAGCCCCGCTGCCTGCCGTTTGTTCGTCTTTATATTTGAGCCAACAAGTGTCGTCTTTACCATGCTTTTAATACTCTCTGTCACAATCTTATGGACTTTCTCTGGAATTAGCTCGTTTACTTTTGTTTGTGCTTTCTTCGATATTCGATTGATTAGGTTTGACCGCTTGATCATTGTTCTTTTCCAAGCTTGTAGCTCATCATGTACCTTCATGTTATAGTCAGTCATTTTCTCACCATCCTCTGTCCTTTCATTAAAGTATACAAACGAATGCGGTAATGTTTCCATTCATTTTGAAGAAGACCATAAAGAAAAAAAGGCTGATCATTCAAAATAAAAGAGGCTCGATTCCCATTTGGAAACGAGCCTCTTTCTATTTATCCTACTTTTTCAGAGAACTGACTGTTATAAAGATCTGCGTAGAAACCATTTTCCTCTAATAGTTCTGAATGTGTTCCTTGCTCAATCACTTTTCCTTGGTCCATCACAAGAATCAAATCGGCATCCTTAATCGTTGAAAGCCGGTGAGCAATGACAAAGCTCGTTCGCCCTTCCATCAACCGGTTCATCGCCTGTTGGATAAAGACTTCCGTCCGCGTATCCACACTCGATGTTGCTTCGTCTAATATCATGATTGGCGGATCTGCAAGGACAGCTCGCGCTATGGTCAGAAGCTGCTTTTGTCCTTCTGAGATATTCGATGCTTCTTCGTTTAAAATGGTTTCATAACCATCCGGCAGCGTTCGAATGAAATGATCAGCATGAGCTGTGCGAGCTGCTGCGAAAACTTCTTCGTCTGTTACGCCGCTTTTTCCGTAAGCAATATTATCTTTAATCGTTCCATTAAAGAGCCATGTGTCTTGAAGCACCATTCCAAAGCTCTCCCTTAGATCATGTCGAGACATCTCCCGTGTATCTAGACCGTCGAGCTTAATCTTCCCGCCATTCAATTCATAAAACCGCATCAAAAGATTAATCATCGTCGTTTTTCCAGCGCCAGTCGGCCCAACGATCGCGACCGTCTGTCCTGGCAAGACCTCGATGTTCATATCTTCAATTAACAAGTCTTCTCCATATCCAAAGTCCACATGTTCGAAAGTAACAGCACCTTGTGCTCTCGTTAAGCTAGTTGTCGTTATTTCTTTCGTTTCTTCTTCTTCGTCGAGCAGTTCAAAGACGCGCTCAGCTGCTGCGACGGTTGACTGAATGATGTTTGCAATGTTAGCCGTTTGTGTGATCGGCTGTGTGAACTGCTTTGAATAGGTGATAAATGCTTGAATATCACCGATTGAAATAGCACGTTGCGTCACTAAAATCCCGCCGACTACACTGATTAAAACATAGCTTAAATTCCCGATGAAGAACATCATAGGCATGATAATCCCCGATATGAACTGAGCTTTTCGTCCCGCTTCATACAATTCTTCATTGACCAGATCAAACTGAGCGCCAGCCTTTTTCTCATGTCCGAATGCTTTCACAACTTGATGACCGGTGTACATCTCTTCAATGTGCCCATTTAATTGACCAAGTGTACGCTGTTGATCCGCAAAATGTTTTTGAGACCTTTTCAAAATAGGCCGGATCACAAAAATGGAAATCGGCAAGCTGACAATTGAAATTAACGTCAGTATCGGACTGATCGACAGCATCATAATGATAATCCCAACGATCGTAACAATAGATGTGATAAACTGCGTCAAGCTTTGTTGGAGTGTGCTGCCGATTGTATCAATGTCATTTGTCATACGACTCAGTGTTTCCCCGTTCGGACGCCCGTCAAAATAGTGAAGCGGAAGTTTCTCAAGCTTTTTATTGACGTCTTCTCGAAGGTCATACACTGTGTTTTGTGCAACACTGGACATAATGTACTGCTGCACATAATTGAACAAGCTGCTGAAGACATATAGTCCAGCCAGAACGAGAAGAATCTGGCCAATTTTATCAAAGTTAATAGCTGCTCCCGGTATTCCTTGAAACTTCCCATAGGCGCCTTCAAATAATTCCGTAATCGCCGTCCCCATAATTTTAGGACCAACAATCATAAAGACTGTACTTAAGATGGCGGCGAAGAAAACGGCGAGCAATTGGTTACGGCGCGGTTTTAAATAGGTTAACAGACGTCTCAGCGTCCCTTTAAAATCTTTTGCTTTTTGTCCCATCATCATCATGTTGCCGCCACCTGGACCATGTCCCATCGGCCCGCCGCTTTGAGGTTTTTTTTGATTACTCATGCGATTTCCTCCTCTGAGAGCTGGGACAGGGCGATTTCACGGTAGACGTCATTTGTCTGAAGCAACTCTTCGTGTGTACCTATGCCAGCCATGCGCCCTTTGTCTAACACGATGATTCGGTCCGCTTCGACGACCGTACTAACACGCTGGGCAACGAGTAACACCGTCGCATGTTTTGTTTCCTCTTTCAGCGCGGCGCGAAGTTTAGCATCTGTTTTAAAATCAAGGGCAGAAAAACTATCATCGAATATATAAAGATCTGGTTTTCGAATGAGAGCCCGCGCAATGGACAGCCGCTGTTTTTGTCCTCCCGATAAATTCGAGCCACCTTGTTCGATGTCTGCCTGATAGCCGTCTTTCATTTTACTAATAAAATCTTCCGCTTGCGCAATACGAGCTGCATGTTCGATTTCATCCTGTGTGGCGTTTTGTTTTCCAAAACGAATGTTATCAGCAATCGTACCTGTAAAGAGCATGGCCTTTTGCGGCACAAAGCCAATTTTCGAACGGACTTCCTCTTGCGATGCCTCGCGGATATCAACACCATTGACGCGGATGGTTCCACCTGATATGTCATAAAAACGAGGAATCAAATGGACGAGCGTTGATTTCCCTGAACCTGTTCCACCGATGATGGCAGTGACTTCACCTGGACTTGCGGTAAAGCTAATATCTGATAATGCTGGTTCTTCTGCCCCGGGATAACTGAACGTCACATGGTCAAATTCAAGGGTACCGTGTTCACGATCCGCCTTTGCTGTCCCTTCATCTCGAAATGCCGGTTCCATATCAAGAACTTCGTTAATCCGTTTTGCTGATACGGCAGCGCGCGGCACCATCATGAACATCATAGAAGCCATGACAAGCGCGAACATGATTTGCATCACATATTGGATATACGCCATCAAGTCCCCAATCTGCATTCCACCGTTATCGATGCGAATCCCGCCGAACCAGATGATACCGACAACCGTCAAGTTCATGATGAGCATCATCACAGGCATCATGAATGCCATGACTTTATTCACTTTAATCGAGATATCAGTCAACTCTTTATTCGCTTGCTGAAGACGTACTTTCTCTTCAGATTCACGATTAAAGGCACGAATGACACGAATTCCCGTTAGGTTTTCTCGTAATACAAGGTTCAACCGATCCAATCGCTTTTGCACCGTTTGAAACATAGGCACCCCTTTATACAAAATAAGTAGGATCGAACCAATCAAAAAAGGCATTGTGACGACAAGGACCAGTGATAATTTAGCGTCTTTTGACACAGCCATAATGACACCGCCGACTAACATAATAGGTGCGCTAATAACCATACGAAGCATCATAATAACCACTTGCTGAACTTGCGTGATGTCATTAGTCGTTCGTGTAATAAGTGACGCCGTTCCCACTTCGTCAAACTCTTGAAGCGAAAACTTTTCAACGTGATTAAAAACTTTCCGGCGAATATCGCGTCCAAGCCCCATCGCCGCTTTAGATGAATAATAGCTTGCGATAACAGAGGCAGAAGCGCCTATTGCTGAAACTAGCAGCATCAAGCCACCAATTTCCCAAATGTAAGGAGTATCTCCTACTACGACTCCTTTGTCGATAATGTCCGCCATTAATGTAGGCAAAAAGAGGTCCGACATGGATTGAACGAACACAAGACCGAAAACCGCTGCAACAATCCACTTATAAATGGATAAGTTTTTCAGTAATTTAATCACTTCGTATCCTCTCCTTGTTCTGTTGCTCGTGCCTCTAAATAAGTAGCAATTTGCAGATTCGCTTTAAGCAGCTCTTCACACTGCCTTTCAGTGAGCGATTCAACTGCGGATTGGAATGTTTGATGAACACCGTCTTCCTGCAATTGAATCGTTTTAATAAATATTTCTCCTTTTTCGCTGAGCGACAACTGCATCTCCCGCCTGTTGCCTTCCACTTGCTGACGATTAAGCCAACCTGCTTGAACGAGTCCGTCGACTGCTTGGCTCAGTGTGCTTTTTGGAAGAAATGTTTTCTCTCCAAGGCTCTTTTGTATCATTTCCTTATGAGGTGCAATCGTCATCAAAATGGAATATTGCGGGACTGACAAACCATTTTCTACTGCGGTCTTTTGAACAAATCGCATCAAATTCTTCTGCACGTTCCAAAATGAACGCAATAGTTGTGTTGAACGCATGAATCTTTGATTTTCACTCTCCATTCAAATATCACCATTCTTCCGTTTATAAATAGTTCTAAATAGTTCTAAATAGAACAGTTCTTTTATGATCGTTCTTGAGTTTATCTCTTTTTCTCCACATAGTCAAGCTGGATACATAAAAAAAAGTACCTATCCTCTGGCACTTTAACGCACCGGGGACAGGCACCAAAATTCAGCCTTCTTCATTATCCATATACTTTTATTGCTCCCCTTTATTAAATTAGTGACTTCTTCAAGTTGCGTAAATAACGATAACGAATGAAGAAGAAATAAATGAGTTGAGCGATGAGAAAACTGGCAAGAACAATGATCACCTCTGTTGCAATTGATAGAGCAAAAAAGCTCTGCAACGCCATAAAGGCAAAAGCACTATGAACGAAAGCTACTGCAATCGGAACAAAGAAAAGTAAAGCAAGCTGGCGGGTAACGATTTTGTTCAATTCCTGATCGGTTAAGCCAACTTTCGTAATCGTTAAATATTGACGTCGATCGTAATCCAAGTCCGCATAAAGTCTGAAGTATAAGAAACTGCCGGCTGCAATGAAAAAGACAGCGCCAATCAGTAACGTAACAAATAACATCATTTTAAACATACTCATTTGATTATCATATAACGTTCCGCTTACCGTCATAGCATAGGAACTATCACTAGATGGAAACGCTCTGCCATCTTCGACTAGATTTTCTGCCATGCCAGCCGTCTTCTCAATTTCTTTCGTATAAAAGCCGGTGTATATTTCTATGTTTTCTGTTGAAAGCTTTTCAAATAGTTCATCACTAACGACAAGTCCTTCGTCTAGTATGAGCTGAAATGGAAAGACTACATGTTCCGAAGACTTATTATGATAGAGTGTTATGCCTTTCTGTTTTAATGTATAAGTAGTTGGTTTAAAGTACTCAAAGTGCGATGTTAGCATGGCCAGCGTTTCATTTCTAACAAGTGGCTTCTCTGTCACATCAAAACCTGCTTGGTTGGACATTTTCTTATAGTCTGAAAAAGAAACAATCAGCAGTTTCTCAGGTGGATAAGAAGCGGTTGACGAAGCGATATCTACGTATTTAATTGGAACTTGAATCGTAGAATAATCTACATTATTCTCATGTAATTCTGTTTCAATTTGTTGTAAATTTTGTTGGTGATTCGGTTGGTCATCTTTCGCAATATAGCTAATTGCCGCAGGATAGTCTACTTCAAATTGCTTGGTCATGACATTCATGGAAGCGAGTGTGCCAACTGCACAAAAAGACACCGTGGAAACAATCGTTACCATGAAAAACATCCGTGCATTATCTTTTAAACGGTACGCTAAACTTGAAATTGTAATCATATTCGTTTTTTTCCAAAACAGTGATCGGTTTTTTTGAAGCATTTTCACAATAAAAACCGATAGCTGCGTGTAGAAGAAATACGTTCCGACAATCGTCATGCTAATCACCGGCAACATACGAAACATCAATGATTGCATCGTTGCGGTTGCGGCTAAATAATAGCTTGCTAAAAGCAAAATGGCTGAAACAAGCGATAAGAAGACCGATACTTTCGGTTCTTTTTTCGGTTTTTCTCCTGCTTGAAATAAATCGATTAACTTATTTGTTCGCACGAGGATGGTAGTGAATAACGATATACAAAAGAAAAGGAACAAAAAAGCACCAATCGTAAGTACTAGCGCTCTTACTGATAAATAAAATGGCAATGACTCAATACCAACCATGTTTGAACCAACCATTAAAAATAGTTTTCCTGTCAAGATTCCTATAGCAATACCTGTCAAAATGGCCCCTACACCAATCAGCATATTTTCTAAAAAGACCATACGATTTAGTTGACTTCTCGTCATGCCGTGCATCATTAAAATGCCGAATTCACGTTTCCGTGACTTTAAAAAAGTGCTGACAGAATAGAGTACAAACAAGAAAGAAAAGAGATACATAATGACTTCAGCCGCTGTCATTAATTGGACAGCAAGTATTGCGGTCACACCTTTTTGAATATCCGGATGAAAAATATAAAGCGCATATACAAAGAAAATCAAGACTGAAAAAGCACTGCTTAAAAAATAGGCTGCATAGGTCCGTTTGTTACGGACTACATTTCTAAAGACGAACTGTGGAAAGGTCATGGCTGTCCCCTCCTAACAAAGCAAGCATATCAATAATCTTTTGGAAAAATGCCTGACGGTTATCACCGCGATAGATTTCATTATAGAGTTGTCCATCTTTTATAAAAATGACGCGATGGCAATAGCTTGCAGCGACCGCATCGTGCGTAACCATTAAAGCCGTTGCACCATCTTCTTTATTAATGGATGTCAATGTTTCCATCACGTCTCTCGAAGATTTTGAATCTAAGTTGCCAGTCGGTTCATCGGCTAAAATAAGGGATGGTCTATGTATGATCGAACGAGCGATCGCTGTTCGCTGCATTTGTCCACCGGAGATTTCATACGTTCGTTTTTTCAAAATTTGATCGATTCCTAGTTTTCCCGTCACCTCGTGGAGCTTGTTGTCCATCTCACGAACACTTTCACCATCAAGTGTGAGCGGCAGGACGATGTTTTCTTCAACTGTAAGTGTATCGAGCAAATTAAAATGTTGAAAGACAAAGCCAAGCTCATGTCTCCTAAATAACGCTGTTTCTTTTCGATTTAACACATGTGGATTTTTTCCATTAATAAATATTTCACCAGATGTTGGCCGATCAATCGTTGCAATTAAGTTTAGGAGGGTTGTTTTCCCACTCCCTGAAGGACCCATAATCCCAACAAACTCGCCTTTCTCTATCGAAAAATTTATATTGTCTAACGCTTTATGCGCAACTTTTCCTTCATAGATTTTTTCTATATGTTTCACATCTAAAATCGACATTCACTTCACTCCCTGTTCAAATTGTCTCTTTATTTTATCTAGAATTTGGCCCATTCGACTATTTAATAATCTTACAGTTAGCTTACACATTTGTAAGGTAGACGAAGGCAAAAGAGGATCAAATGGTGGAAGTAAAGGTTTTAGTTTAACGGATCGTTGCGGGAGAATGAAGATGAAATGTTTTTAAGTTTGGTTGCTAGAAGATGATACGAACAGTCGTCCCTTGATGAACAGTAGATTCAATTTCGATACGATGACCAAGCTTTTCACAAATTTGTTTCACAAGATACAAACCCATGCCGGTTGATTCTTGAAAGTTACGGCCATTTTCGCCCGTAAAATAAGGATCAAAGACACGTGGCAAGTCACTTCTTGGAATTCCAACGCCTTCATCTTGAATTTCTACTATTGTGTCCGCTCCATGCTTGTAGCTATGAAAGTATATTTTTCGATTTTCCTCGATTGTATAACGGACAGCATTTGTAATAATTTGGGTCAACAGAAATGACAGCCATTTTTCATCTGAAGTAATCGTCAAATTTCCATCGATTTGAATAGATGGAAAAACACGTTTGCGAATAAATAATCGTTTTTGATTGGAGGTGACGGACCGAATAACGGTTTCTAAATGAATAGTCTCCACGTAAAAGTCTTGTTCAAACGTATCAAGACGTGCCGTATATAGAACCATTTCCAATCCTTTTTTTAAACGATCAAGTTCATCGCCAATCGCTATGCAGCGAGGTTCATCCTCGTCTTGGATCATTAAATGAATGACAGATAAAGGTGTCTTCATCTGGTGAACCCATTGATTGATAAATTGAATATGGCCGTTTAATTTATGCTTATAATTGTTTATGTCTGCTCGATAGTGGCGAAATTGGCTGATTAAAAGTTGCTGTAAACCGTCAGCTAATGGTGTTTGCTGCGCTTCGTTCGTAAAGTCCTCCATAGAAATGAGCGGTTTTTCTAATCGATGATAAAAGGACCGATTCGTCATATAGCGAAAGGCGAGATAGCCAATCAGCAGGACACTGCTTAATAAAGACGCATATAAAGTCATTTTCACATCGCGGTATCCATCAAGCCAATAAACGAATGAGATGACGAATAATTGAAAAAAGTAAATGAAAATAAGCGGTAGCTGTTCCCGAAAGAAAAGTTTCATACCTCATCCCTCCAGTTTGGAACGAGCCGATACCCTTGACCTCGAATCGTTTGAAGTGCATCACTAATATGTAATAAAGCTAATTTTTTTCGTACGCGTGTTACGTACACGTTAAGCGTATTGTCATCAACGAACGCTTGGTCATCCCATATTTTTTCTAACAGTCGATCGCGGCTGACGACTCGTTCGGACTTTTTCATTAATTCATCTAAAATTTTTGCTTCTGTGTGACTGAGTTCAATCGTTTTATCGTGTAAAGAAAGAATTAACCGTTCCACATCAAGTGTTAATCCGGTAATCGTTATAGCCCGCTCATTATGTGAACTAGCATAAGTACCATACGCACGACGAAGATGGCTATTAATTTTCGCTATAACAATTTCGTAATCGAACGGTTTCGTTATGTAATCATCAGCCCCATTTTCAAGCGCCATCACTTGATCCATTTTACTGTCCCGTGCCGATATGAATAGAATGGGACAAGTGGATATAGTCCGAATTTGACGACACCAATAATATCCATCAAATTTTGGTAAGTTGACATCTAATAACACGAGATGTGGGCTATATTGTTCAAATTGAGTGCGTACTTTCTCGAAATTGTTGACGGGTTTTGCATCATAGCCAAATTTGTGTAAATGATCGACAAGTAAATGGACGAGTTGTTGGTCGTCTTCAATAATAAATATTTTAAACATTACCAATCTCCTTCTATTTTTTTGAAAAATGCTAACTCAAACAAAAGACAAAGGATAATCCGTTTCTTCTTTACAAAAATCAATCGTTTCAATAAATTTTTCAACGGTTGATGTTAAGTACGTATCCGCACGTCTAATAAAAATTGTGTTGATTTTACTATATTTTTCGGGGATAGAATGACATTGAATGAGTCCCTTTTCTTCTAAATAAGAAACAGATGATTTAGGAACAAATGTGATGCCGAGACCTGCGACAACACTACCTAAAATCGTTTCTAATGTTCCGAATTCCATGATTTTTTTGGGCGTTATTTTTTCATCTTTGAACCAATCTTCCAGTTTTGCCCGGTAGCCGCATCCTCTACTAAAGCATAAAAATGGTTTGCTTTTTAACTGTTCGAATGATGTTGGTGTCAGGTCCGATATTAAAACAAGTTCTTCTTGAAAAACACTATGATGAACCAGATCTGGATGGCGACCTGCTTCCGTCACAAAAGCCCCATCTAGTCGACAATTCAGCACTTCCTCTTGCAATTGCTCAGTGACGCCTGTAACGAGTGATAGATCAACATGTGTATATTTTTTATTATAGGCAGATAAAATAATCGGTAGTTTAATGACCGTTTCAACAGAACCAATCTCTAATTTACCAGAAGGTTCTTCCGAATCCCTGATGATTTTTTTCGCTTCATTTGCTAAAGACAGTATTTTTTCACTGTATAATAATAGTTTTTTTCCTTCAGGTGTTAAAATCATTCCACGATTATGACGGTTAAACAGTGGGGTATTCAGTTCAGCTTCGAGCTTTTGAATTCTGGCTGTAACGTTGGATTGTACGTAATTGAGTTCTTTCGCTGCTCCTGTCATCGTCCCCTTTTTTGCGACCATTTGGAATACTTGCAAATCTTTAAACTCCATTTCCTCATCCCCTTCTCATTGCTGTTTCTATGATATCACTAAAATTGATTCCAAACATCATTATTACTCGTTTTACATGATGTCGATTTTTGTAGTTTAATGAATGTTGATCATGAATGAAGGTGGAGATTTTTTTGAAAAACAATGTAGTAATAGGGGCTTTATTATGTTTAGTTGCCAGCATTTCATGGGGGGCTATGTTTCCAGTAGCCAATCATGCGTTCCAATATATTGATCCGTTCTATTTTACGATTATTCGTTACGGATCTGTAACGGTCCTCTTAATCGCTATTCTTTTTTGGAAAGAGGGAATACAAGCATTTCGATTAGAAGGAAGGGGACTGCCTTTATGGTTCTTTGGATCAATGGCCTTTGCCGTTTATAATTTACTTATCTTTTGGGGTCAAGATTTATTGGGTGAATCGGGTGTGATGCTTGCATCCATTATGGAATCGTTAATGCCAATGATATCGATTGTTTTACTTTGGATCTTTAAAAGAAATCAACCCCATGTATTCACACTATTATGCGTTTTTGTTGCTTTCATCGGTGTTTCTCTCGTCATTACGAAAGGAGATATTCAAACGTTCGTGACCGCAACAAGTGATTTCATCCCTGCATTGTTCATATTCATTGCCGTCGTTGGCTGGGTTGTTTATACGATCGGTGGAAATCAGTTTGGCGATTGGTCAGCACTACGATATTCAACATTAAGCTGTTTACTAGGAACAGCAACAGCTTCAGCTATCGTTTTAGCGGCTACTTTTTTAGGCCATATTCCTGTACCAACTGTTGAAACTATAAAAATAGTAAGTCCAGACTTATTATTTATGATTATTTTTCCAGGTCTCATCGCTTTACTTGGATGGAACATTGGAATCGGTATCCTTTCACCTTTGAATGGAATCCTTTTTATTAACTTTGTTCCAGTCACTACGCTCATTATTTCGATCGTACAAGGTTATAAAATAACTTCTTTTGATATGATTGGGACCATTTTAATTATCGTTTCTTTAATCTCTAATAATCTATTTTTAAGATTACATCAAAAGAAAAGAACAGCTTTCTCTCTCAGGAAGCAATCACAGATAAATGTCTCTTAATAGCCCTTACTTTATACTTTTTGATCATTATTAATTTTATAACGTAAAGTAATCCTTTGTAATGGAGTTAGACAGGAACCATCTGTTTCTCCATTACAAAGGATTTTTTTGAGCTTATAATAAGGCTACGGACCGTATTGTTAAATTAGACGAAATAGATACTGCTTCTGTTATCGTCGCAGATGAGACGGCCTATGCTGCCGTCGTATTGACAGATCAAAACAATGACGAAGTGACAAAGGATCTTGAGGACAAAATTGCAAATGAAGTAAAAGCGGAAGATACAGAAATTCAAAAAGTTTATGTATCAGCAAACCCTGATTTTGTAAAGCAGATGAAAGATTACGGCGAAAAAATTAATCAAGGACAGCTCGTAGAAGGATTGGAAGAATTTACTGACGCCGTTCAAAGAGTATTTCCTGACGCTCATTGAATAAATTTGGAGTATAAAATCTTTAAATAAGCAATTTGACTGTCTGGCCTCACAAAAAAGGCCAGACAGTTAATGTTGACTGAAATCAAATTGGCCGTAATCATTCATTATTATCGAACTAACGATAATTCCTATTGGACAGATGACAAGCTAAATCTACATAAAGAAACTTCTGATTAAAGATATCCCTTTAACAAAAACACTTAAGCAGACAAACTGTTCAAAAACGCTTCAATTTCTTCTTTCGTTTTCCGGTCTTTGCTGACAAAGCGGCCAGCTTCTTCTCCTTCATGAAACGCCACAAAACTCGGAATGCCGAAAATACTCAGTTCGCCGCACAAATCGATGAACCCATCACGATCCACATAGATAAATTGATATTCCGGATAATCTGCTTCAATACTAGGTAAAATCGGCTCAATGACACGGCAGTCCGGGCACCAGTCTGCAGAAAACATAAAGACAACACGCTCATTCTTTTTCAGTTTTTCAAATTGCTCCAATGACTGTAACTTTTCCATTTTATTCTCCTCCAACTCATCATTTTATCCATTTGATTATACTACAATGTATGGAGTGAAGGGGAAAAGCAGCAGGATCTGAAATGTTTAGTTCTTCTACTCATCAAAAAACATCTCGCTTTGAGACAACTCTTTCATTATAAATCCCCTGCATTAAATGTATTGCCATTTTGCAGATTGCCTGATTGGAATCCCCTGTAAAACCAGTGTTGCCGCTGTTCAGACGTCCCATGAGTAAAGCTTTCCGGCACGACATATCCCTGCGCTCGCTTTTGAATCGTATCATCCCCGACAGCACTTGCTGCCGTCAGCGCTTCTTCAAGATCCCCTTCTTCAAGCACATTCATCCCTTCCGCATGGTGTGCCCACACGCCCGCATAATAATCGGCCTGCAGTTCCAATTTCACGGAGTTCTGGTTGTACTCTTCCTGACTCACTTTTCCACGAAGAGCGTTCACCTTCTGAGAAGTTCCCAACAACGTCTGCACATGATGGCCGACTTCATGGGCAATAACATATGCCATTGCAAAATCGCCAGGTGCCTTAAAATTATTTTGTAATTCTTGATAAAAGCTTAAATCGATATATAGCTTCTGGTCACCTGGACAATAAAACGGGCCCACCGATGAACCAGCTGCCCCGCATGCAGACTGGACACTACCAGAATAAAGCACCAATGTCGGCTCTTTGTACTGCATTCCTTCTTCACGAAAAATCTCTGTCCACACGTCTTCTGTATCGGCTAAGACAACCGACACAAACTGGGCGAGTTCCCGCTCCTGATCAGTTTCTTCATAAGGTGCACCACTGTCCGTACCGGAAAGACCGCCCAGCAATTCGCCCGGATTGCCGCCCAACAGCGTAAAAACAATCACAATAATTAATCCTACCCCGCCAATTCCGCCACCGAGAACCGCTTTTCCACTCATCCCCCGGCGGTCTTCAACATTTGAACTTCCTCTTCTCCCCTGCCATTTCATCATATTTCCCTCCTCAATGCACTGATCATTATAGTGTTATACCCATTGTGCAGGGAATTGAGACGGGCATGATGAAAATAGGATACAGTTAACTTCGAATCATTCGTTTGATAGATTTAATCGCGTCAAAGTGCATTCCTTCATGGTATAAGCAAAAGCTAAGAAATTCTTCTACTGTTGATAAAGTAAGACCTGTGGACGTTGTGTACGGCTGCTCTATCGCTTCTTTCATCCGAAATTCTAATGCTTGCTCAATCCTATTGACTTGATTTTCAAGCAATTGGATTAATTCATGAATCGTTGGTAACATCCGTTCTCCCCAATCGACTGGCTTAGTGCCAGGACTGAATAATTCCGTAAAATGATCCGGTATTATCATTTTTTCTCCAACAAAATGAAAGGGAAACTTTTCTTGTACAACATATATATGTCCTAGATTCCATTTAATATTGTTGTTGAATCCTTCTGGTATGAAAAGTGATGTCTCTTCATTCATTTCTGAAACGTGACCAATCGTATTGTCCCGAACAAATCTTAATTGCTTGAAGATGTAGTTTTTCATCCTTTTTCCTCCTAAATATTCATTATCATATCCAAAAAGTTGGATATTCTCGGTTACTGCGCAAATTATTGATCATCAGTGCAAAGAAAACAATTATCAAAGAGCCGATTAAAACAGGCGTAATTAAATAACTCCAACTGTACCCGCCCAGCATCACAACGAGTGGATCTGCCCCTGCTGGTGGGTGCGTCGTTTTTGTCATCATCATAGCTGCAATCGCTAAGCCAACAGCTAAACCAATTGCCCAAGGCTCATCACCAAAAACATGATAGGTTGCTAAACCAACGAATGTTGAAACAAAGTGGCCACCAATAATATTCCGCGGCTGTGATAATGGTGCGTTCCAAACACCAAATGCCAGTACACAGCTTGCACCAAATGGAGCCATTAACCATTCGGCTGATGTCATGTTTGTTAAAAGAACTAAAGCGAAAATGCTTAAAAATCCACCGATTAGCCCGGTTATCGCGTCCTTTACATTTACCTGTAATGGACTTCTCCCTTTTCCCTTCATTTTAGATAAATAACGTACATGAAATAAATGTGTTTCTTCTTGCTTTGCTATTGCTGTGCGGTCCATTATTCCTCCTCCTTTTATTACATTTCACTTTACACGAATTTAACTAACCTGTAAATATAAATTTAAATGGTTAGTTTGAAATTGCATAATAAAAGAACCAACTCTTTGAAATAAGTTGGTTCTTCATTCATCATCAGAATTCCGCTGTTGAAATCGGGCTACCTTTTTTCTGTTTCCGCATATTTTCATTGAACACCACTTTCGTCTTCCACTCTCATCAATAAATAAAAGTACGCAATCCGGATTCGAGCATCGCTTGAGGGAGACCAGCTTATTTTCTCCAATTAAAGTTAATGCGTCATAAGCAATAAATGATAGAAGGATATCTTCTACTTCTCCAACGGGTATAGGAATCAGTTTTTGATTCATTAATTTATAAGTGAACGGTGCTTTTTCGATTTTTTTTTCTAAAAAAGCGATAAATTCAGCTGGAATTGGCTGTCCATCTGCTATTAATTCAAAACGGTCTCTTAAAACAGCACGCATTTCTAGAATACATAATAATACCTGTCCGGCCCTCTCTTTAACCTTTAAGAATAGCTGATCATCCCAAAATGAGTTTTCCTCTTTTATTACATGAAGCCAGTCCAGCACATCCCCTTTCGAGAGCAATAAATTCTGGCGTTGGCCACGTCTTACTAGTTCCGTGTTCACTAAATCAAGAGAAAGATTACCTGATATAAGTGGAAATTTTTTTGTTTCAGTCATTAATTATCTCCCATTTCCTCATTATGTTCTAACCACTAATGTTCACATACAAAAAAGTAATTTAATTTTAATACTCCAAATACACATAACACCGTTCATAATTGGAACGGTGTTAAAAAAGTTGTTTAATTTCCTTCATTCTACACTCATTTCCCACCAAACAACAGTAATGTCGTTTAAAAACTAATTATTCTTCCACAATTGCACCTGATTGTGAAAGATCTATAAATCTTGATAAAAAAACAAATAGAAAAAGCATGTTTTGAAAAAAGATTGATTGTCACTTTTCATTTTTGATATGTGCTAACTTGATTAATCAGGATGTATTGTATCTACATACTTGTTCCTATATTAAGTCCAACTATAAAAGAGTGAGATCATTATGGATAGAAAATTTTAAATAGTATTTGGATAAAAAGAAGGACAGCACAGTTATGAGGGAGAAGCAAACAAGTGTTAAATAAAACCATTGCTATTCAATATTAAAAACATGAAGCACATTCAAGTAAGTTTCAACAAGTCATGTGAAACTCTCAGCTTGAAGGATTGGTGATGAATAAGAACTTGCAAAAATGCGATCTTCAGATGATTAATTCAACTAAACCGGTATCGTGCGGATCAACGCATGGGGCTTTTTTATGGAGAATACCAAGATAATTTTCTGAATAATATAAAAATAATCTGTTTCTTAATATAATGGAATGGATCATGCTATATAAAAAGTAACGTTAAGGAAGCCAGATGTTATTGACGAGAACATAATTTTCTAGAAAAGAAGGGCAATTATATGGCTGTACCTTGGAGAGAAGAAGAGCAAAGCATCTCATTGAGTTTATGGGAATTTACCGTAAAATGATTAACAAAAAAGACCTTAAAGAACAGAAACATCTTACGTTAAAAGTAGCCAATCAACTTCAGCACAACACTCCAGAAAAAGACCGCAAAGCTTTCAGAATCAGAACAGCAGGAAGTACGGGACTGATGCCGGGATGACGAAGGCATCCGTGCGCTATACCAGTCCCTCCAGCATCTTCGGTACGTACTGAAAAGCACGGACGAAAAAACGGCCGATGTACGCTCCAAGTGGCTGGTTTCAACGATGGACATTCCATGAAGGCGCTGTCGTGAGAAAGATCACCAAGACGCTTCTCACCCGGAAGGCATCTTTTTTGGCAGCTGCCGTGTATCCAGAATCCAACGGCAAAGCTGAAGGAAGAAACAACAAAATAAAGCTTATCAAGCGCCGAGCTTATGGCTACCGCAACATGGAGCACTTCAAGCTGCGCATCCGGCTCGAGACCGGATGCCTGATTTGAGCTGTCAACTACACGTTATGGTGATGAACCTAAATTTTGATAAAACACCATATTCATACAGACTAGCTGCTGCTCTTTTTTCAACTCAATTAAGGGGTAATAACTGATGTCATTTCATATAACGATATTCCCTCAAACTATTCAAAATAGAGATTTCCTGTAATAATTCCTCACCAACATTCGTTTCACTAACCTTTTTTCTCTCTAATTCTTTATCCACCAATCTTTTTACTGATAAAACATCCGTTCCGTTACATAGAACATCTTCTTTTGAATTAAAGTGTTTATGGGCGACCAATTGCATGCCGTAGGAATTGTATAGTAGAGTGTATCCAGCTATACCCGTTGTTGATTGATAAGCTTTTGAAAAACCTCCATCGATGACAATCATCTTCCCATTTGCCTTAATTGGATTTTCTCCATTAATTTCTTTAACTGGTGTATGGCCATTTATAATATGACCTTGATCAGGACTAAGATCAAATTCAGTTAGGATTTTACGGCAAATGTCCTCATCTTCACGTAAATAGTAGTATGGGTTCTTTCTCTCTCTATGGGTTTCCTTATCCTTAATAAAGTACCTCTCAAAGGTTGTCATTTCTCTTTTCCCAAAGAGTGATGAATATTCTCCTGTCCATAAATACCAGACCATATCTGTCGCAAGGTCATCCGTCTCTTCAGGATGTGCAAATGCATATCGTAAATAATGCTCAAAAATATCAAGTAAATCATGGCCTGCATAGGTTTTATTTTCAATCACCATTTTTTCCATATTTCCTTTTTCATCTAAAGGAATACAACCATGTATTAATAGGTTTCCATTATATTTCAAATAAAGACTGCCTTTTTTCATTAGAAAATTCATATGTCTAGCCAGTTTTTCTGAATGCTGAACAGAAAATAACAGTCTTTCGATTACTTGCTCTTCTTCCTCCAATAATTGATTAGGTTGCTCTGGATTAATCGTTGCAAAACAAGTATTTTCTAGTGGGTACTTTTTCCCGTAAATCGTTATTTCATTTTTGTCATAATCAATTTTCTCAAGCAAAAGCCTCTCAGACATATCAAAGCACGGTCGTCTCTTTATGATAGGGCTTTCAAGTTTGAACTGAATCATGGAAATGGCTTGATGAATTTTGGTAATTTGTAAATGTTCCTGCTCAGATAATTTTTCATCTAAATGCCTCTTTGGTCTAAAGGCTGGATTATCGTCATAGTACTTTTCCGCAAGGTTCAGAAGTGGTCTAAGATTTATTCCATACGCATCTTCAATAATATCTAAATTATTGTAGCGAGCACATATACGAATAATATTAGCAAGACAAACCTTTGAACCAGCAAAGGCGCCTATCCATAGGACATCATGATTCCCCCACTGAATATCAACGGAATGATAATTCACGAGAGTTTCCATAATTTTTTCAGGGTCAGGGCCGCGGTCATAAATATCCCCCACGACATGAAGATGGTCAACAACCAATCTCTGAGTGGTATATGCAAGACCAATAATAAGCTTATCAGCCTGACCAAGTGAAATAGTTTGCTGGACGATTTTTGTATAATAATCTTTCTTGTTTGTGAATTCATCTGTTTTATATAGTAACTCTTCTATAATAAAAACAAACTGTTTAGGCAATGCTTTACGTAATTTCGAGCGTGTATATTTGGAGGAAGCATAAGAAATGAGCTTCATCATACGCTCAATGATATCTGTGTACCATTGGTTTAATTCTTTTTCATTGCCAAAATTATTCTTAATTAATTGTATTTTTTCTTCAGGATAATAAACTAATGTCGCAAATTCATTCAATTCTTTTTTAGATAAATCATCTTTAAAAAGGTCTTTTATTTTCACATTTACATTTCCCGAACCATTTCGTAACACATGCTGAAAGGCTTGGTACTCCCCATGTAAATCACTAACAAAATGTTCAGTCCCCTTAGGTAGATTAAGGATAGCTTCAAGATTAATAATTTCAGTGGCCACTTTTTCTTCACTATCATATTTTTGCGCTAATAAATCTAAGTAATTTGAATTCAAAATTATGTATCCCCCTCCAAAATTAACCACAAATTCTCCATCTAGGTTCATCACCATAAGATGTAGTTGACAAAGCTAAATAAATGCAAACAAGTGGCAGGTCCGTTATCGTGAGAGTTGTCGAGACTAACACGATAACGGACCTGCCACTTGCATACCCAGTTTATCAAAGAACTTATGAATCTCCCACATTTCCAAGCACAAAAAAATCGAAAAACAGCATGGGCAGTAGACACTCGTACTTAAGCCTGTTCCCATGTCCCATCTTATTCAGTTTTTCACGAATGCGATGAACCTCAATAAAGTAAAAAATACCATTATTGTAAAGTGACAATAATGGTATTTAATTTTCAAACCTCAAATACGCATAACCTCTAAAGGTTTTTCAACAATTGCGCCTTATTGTTGAAGATATAAAAGGGTCGTACATATGAATAAGCACGAATATGTACGATCCCTTATCCCTTTAACACTTACAGATTACATATAGATTATTTGAAATGAAAATTTACTGTATGAAAATGAACAAGTCGGTTGCCTTTTACCGTTTTATCTCATCCACTTTATGTTTTTCTTAAACATTTTCCGTATTTCATTCTGCTGTTTCAATTAAATTTTTATTGTTTTTCTTCACTGCCATTTTAAAGATTAAAGTTATTAAGATAGCGAGTATACCTGCGGATGCACAAAAGATAAAGTACGCATTATAACCACCGTTATCTCCATATGTTTTAAACAACCAAATGTTTACGTTAGGTATTATAATATCTGGGAAATAACCTATAAAGGAAATACATCCGATTGCAAGACCGAGTATCTTTTCATTTATATTACAATCACCAAGTAACGACCAGTAAAGACCCCTAATAGTATAAACCGCTAATCCAATTAATACTACTAGAACGTTAAAGTAAATGTGAGGCAAAGTAACTGGTGAGAGTGATATAGTTATTAAAAAAGTTGAAGCTAACCCTAAGGCTATTATTAAAATACTACTCTTGCCAAATTTATCTCCTAAAAATCCACCTAAAAATCCGCCAATCGGTCGCATCCAAAGCATGATTACTGTAACTTTACCTACAGTTGCTGCATCTATTTTTACATTGGTTTGTAAAAACCCACCTTGATAATATACAGACCATGCCACAATGTATGACATAAATATTATGCCACCTAATAGCCATACAAATTTATTACTGAATATTTCTTTGATATCGCTAACATTAATTTTATTATTGGTTTTCTCCTGAGATAAAGGCTCTTCTTTTTTAGATGATGGTTTATCTTCCTTAACAAAAAATAATATAAGGAAGGACACCAATATAAGCATAGCGGAATACATGTATACAACAGATATTAAGGCTTCTTTCTTATCAGCAAATTCTGTGCTGCCTCCCAGTACGCTTGTAAAAATAAATAATGCTATACTAGCCAAAATAGCCTCTACTACTCCACGGCCACCATCTAAAGCACCGAAAAATCTTCCCTCTTCTTCCTTTTTGGAAATTAACTTTACAAGTTTTAAATGAGCTGCCCAAAAGGTGAATATCGTGAATATTCCCCAAATAATAAATATTAATATAACGATTGGATAACTCGGAACTTGGGCAAACCATAATCCAGTAAGTCCACAAATCAAAAGTGAAATGAATATAAGTTTTTTTGCGGAAAATCTATCAGCAAGCCAGCCACTTGGAAAATACCCCAAGAGAGAAGCTACCCCCAAAACAGAAAATATACCATTTAATTGTATAAGAGTTATACCGTAAACTTCTAAAAGAGTTTCTTGATAATTTGTTTTTAAATAGAGAAGAGGAAATATCGATCCAGCCGCTACAACTATAAGTAAAAACTGAAAATATCTTTTATAATTTTTCGTATCCACATGATCACTGCTTTCTTAGCTAAAAATTGGATAAGTAAGTTTTAAAATCTCATCTGTATGTTTTCTCACATTTTTAACGACAGTATCGTTAATTTTATTGTATAATTCGTGATTTTCTTGGTTTGGTCTAAACGTTTGTTGAGTTTTAACCATTTTATTTGCAGCCTCATCAAAATCTTTGTAAATTGATAAATGCTGGCATACACATATAGCAGCTCCTAGACATGCACTGCTGTTACCTTCACGTCTATGCACGGGTAATCCAAAAAGATCAGCAATAATTTGCATAATCACATCACTTTTGGAGCCACCACCTAATACTACTATTTCATTTAAATTACCGTCTATCTCCTCTAACATATCATCAATATTGTTTTTAATATTAAAAGCAATCGCTTCCAAAATTGAACGGTACACGTGGAATTTTGTATGGCGCTGATCAAAGCCTATCATAATACCTTTTCTGTAGGGGATCGATGGTGTAGGTAACCAATCTAACATTGTAATTAAACCATCGCTGCCCACTGGGATATCTTGTGCTTTAATATTCAAATACTCCTCTTCCGATATACCTAGTTTTTCAGCTTCAGTAACAAGTTCTTCACCAATTAATTTTTTAAACCAACTTACCGTCCACATACCACGTCTTATTCCGTTTGATTCATAAACATATTTAAATGGGATGCACGCAAGTGTGGGAAAAAAATTGACAGGGCTTTCAAAATAGTTATCTCTTAACATCATAGAAGAAATAAAAGTGCCAAGAGATATCATAATTGCCCCTTCGTCTTTAATTCCAGAGCCTAACACCTCTACAGCTTTATCATTTGCGGTGGCTACTACTGGTATATCTTTATTAAACCCAAACTCATCAACCAGTTCTTTTCGTAGCGTTCCGATCTTGTCGCCCGGTTTTACAAGATCAAATAACATCTCTCTTTTCAATCCATTTGCCTTCATTACTTCATCGTCATTGGACCAATCTAACGTTTCACGATCTAATGGCCAGTGAACTTCATAGTTTGCAGCAGTATCCTTAAATTCACCTGTCAATCTAAATCCAAGATAACCGGAAGTTGTCGTTACATACTTTACTTGATCGTCAGTATGTTCATATGGTTTGGCAAGTCTGGAATCCATCCAGCTTATCACGGGATAAGCTAGATGACCATTTTCTTTTAACAAAACACGACAACATCTAATTGTACATAAGCCAATTCCAACAATATCTTCATTGTTGCCAGTAAAATTAGCTAGACAATTTTTAATTCCTCCATACACACTGTCCCACAAATCATCATCAGGATGTAAGACAACTCCTGGTTTAGTTGATAAAGTTTCTTTTAATTTATAAGAACCAAAAGCAACTTCATTTCCTTCTAAATCATAAAGTGCTACTTTTGTACTTTGCGAGCCATTATCAATCCCCATTATATACTTGCTCATGAGATCACTCCACGCTCGATCCTTTAATATACTTCATACCTTCTTCTTGTGGGAAGATAGTACCGAAATTCATTGTACCATTAGGATCAAAAGCTTCTTTTAATTTCTCTAGCATATAGTAAGCAGAACCGTGTTCTTCTTCTGTCCACTCGGTACGATATTTTCCAATACCATGGTGATGACACATAGAACCGCCAAGCTTTAATGTTTCTTCAATAATAATGGAATGGATTGGATGATGATAAATTCTCATTTCATCTTCCGGCGCGAGAGCGTAAAATATCTTGTTTAAATGAATAAACAGAAAAAGTAAGACCTTTTCTTGTAGAATGGAATCACCACAAGACAATTCACAGAAAAGAGGCCTTCCCTATGAACCAGTTTACAACAGATATTGTCGACGCTCGAGTAAAAAAACAAGATATTACCGAAGTATTCTGTTGGCATTTAGAAACATCGGTACA
>NZ_LQWY01000044.1 GCF_001643235.1 Domibacillus aminovorans | reverse complement strand
CTTCCGGCCCGAAGCAATGCCGGGACTGTCCGCTTTTATCGATGTGCACGCAAAGCCAGAACCGCATGAAACTGATCCACCGGCATGTGTGGGAAGGCTATCTTGAAGAAGCAGATCATCTGCGGCACACTCCGCAACATAAAGAAATCTATGCAAAACGCAAAGAAACGATTGAACGGGTTTTTGCGGACGCAAAAGAAAAGCATGGCATGCGCTGGACAACCCTCAGAGGACTGGGGAAATTATCCATGCAAGCGATGCTTACTTTCGCTGCCATGAACCTTAAGAAACTGGCAAGCTGGGCGTGGAAGTCTCTAAAGCCAGCTTGAGCAGGCCTGATCAAGCATACAAAAAAGACGAAGCCGCCTCAAATCAAAGATTTGAAAACGGCTTTGTCGACAGTCTGAGAGCCGCGATGTTTCGCAGCTCTTTTTTATTGGGACGGCAATATAGCGTTCCTATATGTGGATAATGCTAACAACTAAATATGAGAAACCGCCTATAAAGCGGTATTAAACGTTAAATTGTCCGACAATTTCATTCAGTTCCCGAGCCACTTTACTCATTTCGGTCGATCGATCGGCGACTTCTTCAATAGCTGAAGAGGTTTGTTGGGCAGCAGCTGATACATTAACAGTCGTTACTTCAATTTCACGAATCGATTCGGCTAGGTGTGTAATCAATTCAACGATGCGGTCCGATTTGGCTGCTTCTTCATTGGTCAAAGTGGACACTTCGCTAATTTCTTCAGCTGTGTTTGAGACGGCTGTCAGAATATCTGTAAGCGACTGAGATGTAAATTGAACCGTTTTGTTACCTTCTTCAACGAGGTTAGTGCTTTCGTTCATAGACACGACGACGTGCTGAATGTTGCTCGTAATATCTTTGACTAATTTTTCAACTTGTAATACTTCTTCGTTCGATTGTTCCGCAAGCTTGCGTACTTCTTCTGCGACAACGGCAAATCCTTTTCCATGATCACCAGCGCGGGCCGCTTCGATAGAGGCGTTCAGCGCAAGCAAATTTGTTTGTCCGGCAATACCAGCAATTGTGCCAGCGATACGATTAATTTTCGCAGTAGATTCGTTCAATTGTTGAATGGTCTGTCCGGTTTCGATGGAAGACGTTCTAATTTTGTTCATATCACGGCTAATGTCATCCACACGGCTGCGGCCTTCTTCTGCAGTCGCTATCGTCTTTTTCGAGTTATCAACACTCGTATCTGCTTTTTGTTTCGCGGTTTGAATTAAGCTTGCAAGCTCATCTAAAATATAGGTAGATTGTTCAGCGTTCATCGTGCCATCCGAAATAGAGGATGCGACTTCACCCATGTTAGAAGATACTTGCTGAACAGATACTTTCATTTCATTCAAAGATTCCGCTGTTTCAAATGAGTTGCGTGTTAATTGATCGGATGTTGTTTTCAGCGTACCAATCATATGTTTCAAATTAGCGGCCATTAAGTTTAATGTGCGGGCAAGATCGCCAATTTCATCGTTGCTTTTATTATGTGTGTTTTCAACTGACAAATTGCCATCTGCAATTTCTTTTGCCTGTGTAATGAGCGCTGAAATCGGCTTTGTTTTGCGACGGATAAGTATAATCGTCACAAGGGACGCCAAAATCATTGGAATTAAACTGATTAAAATACCATCTTTCACTACACCCCATGTCCGATCGGCTACAATCGAAGCATCAAAATCAATGACGCTGACCGCGACAATTTCATTATTCAAATAGATCGGAGCATAGCCGGATAAGCGATCCATGCCATCATATTCGTAAATTTCTGAGTATGTCGGGTGGCCCATTTCAACTAACATATCGATCGCTTCCTGATCAATATAAAAAGAATCGCCCGGTTCGAAGCCTTTTTTACGTAAATGATCATCGAGTGCTAGCAGTTTTCCATCAAAATCGACAATATACTGTGTTTCGAATATGGATTTATGTTCTGTCGTCCAATTTAGCTGTAAGCCAACCTTATTCATCGCTTTTCGATCACCAGATAAAATGGATTCTATGTCTTCCGGTGCGATTAAACCGGTTGTAATATTGGCGCATCCATACGCTTCAATACCTGCTGCTTCAGATAACTTATCGTATGCCGTTTTATATGTAGCGACAGATGTAATAAGAAGCATCGTAATAATAATGCCAATAATAATTGTTCCAAGCTGCCATGTGACTGTTTTTCTCATGTGAATCCCCCCTATTGAAAACGTTATCATTTTACAGTTATACCATATAAACAGGGAAGAAAGATACAGGATATGTGAAAATTTTGGCAATGAAAAAAGCCCACAGACGTAACCATCATCTGTGAGCACTTTAGAATATTAAATCAACGGTTTTCGAGAGAGTACATTGTTTACTCTTAAAAGAGTATAAAGCCATTATTCTAACGTTTCTAAAATCGCATCGCCATTTTCAGCAACACGGACGATCGCATGTGTTTTTTCTTCCCATTCGGCACCCGAGTTTTCGGGGATAAAGAAATGCTCAATACCGAGTGTCAACGTTCCAGCACGGGCTTTTCCTTTCATCGTCAATCCCTCTCCCGTTCCGGCATGTGCAAAGCTCGATGCTGTATAGACGGGAATGATTTTACCGTTATAATCAATCGTTTCGGCTGATTTCTCCAGCAAAACATTTACTTTTCCATCTGGGAGAGTAGACGTATCCTCATAGTAATGTTCACGATAGTTTGTCTGGATTTCATAGTTCAATTGTACATAATCTCCCTGAAGCATCGAACGTGGATCAATCGGTGCAAGTTCAAGTGCGACTATTTCCCCGTTTTGAAGGAGCTGCTCTTTTTGCCAAGCAGTGAATAATAAGAAACCAGATTGAATAGTGATAACAGCCACAAATGCGCCGATACTCCATTTCTGCACTTCAACAGGTACGGTATGCTTTCGTCCCCACATATACCAGATGGCAAAAAAGATTATGCTAATAAGAAAGAATGTAAGTGATTTGTGGAGAAGAAGCCATGCGTATTCGTAATATTTCCAGATGATGAAACCGATAAATGCCGCCCAGGCTGCCCACCGGTAAAATCTCGTTTCAAGAATTGGACGGAATAAATGCCAGCAAATATACGCCAGAAAGACGAGATGAAGCAATAATGAGTCCCAGCCTTCTTCTGTTAACGAGTAAAGCATAAATGTGATCGATAGCCAAAAAGCGGCAAGTCCGACCGGCTGCTCTTTTAAGATAAAAAACAAACAGGCATTCAAAACACCAGCGGCGAATAAAACCCACGTGCTTACTGAAAAGTCTACTCCATTTACCATAAGCAACTGGAATATCCCGTATAAAAGGGCACTGTTAGCGGCGAGATAGTACAAAATGGCTTCTTTTTTCTTAAATAAAAGAATTGTTAGTACGATAAACGGTACTACGATTAAAAATGCCGGCCACGTTGTCCCCGATGTAAATCTAACAAACAAGAAAGCGAAGACAAGTCCAGTAATTTGCAATGTCATCCGAACAACAAGCCAAGAATCTTTTCGAACGGCAAGCCCTGAACCGATACAAAGAACAGAAAGAAAGAGAAAGCTGTTTGACATGTCTCCGCTGAAACCAAAGATGAGTGCAATAAAGGAACTAAGTGACGAAACAGCAATAATTGTTCCGATAAATGCGAGAACGCCGGTTAATAGCGATATGGTATAGCGAATCCATTTCCGATCGCTCGTTTCAGAAGATGTTTTTAGTTTTCTTAAAACGAAAATGCTGAAGGCGAACAGGATAAATAACATTGGGAACCCTGCGTAAAAAATGTATTCTCCCATAATGCTGAACCATATATAAAAGACGTTCCAGACGACATAGAGGCCGAAAAATAACAGATGGACCGCAAGTTCAAACGGGTGATGCTTACGTACTTTCATAAAGGATTTCCAGAAAAAAATGATAAACGCAATGTATAGTACGTGAAGCAGCATAAATATAAAGGTGTATTCCACATCATCTGTAAATAAGTCATAAATGGAATGTGGAATGAGTAAATAAAGTGCACAGTATTGCGACACAATGAGTGATAAAAAAGACAACTTTTGTTCGTGCATTTTCAACCAGAAAAAATAAATTCCAATATGCAGAGCGATCAATCCGGTATACAAAAGGAGCTGCTCGCCTGTTGTATACGTCACAAACGTTCCGGTTGGGTACAATTTCATCCATAGTGTCAATTCAAATAATAAGAAAGACAGCCAGTAAAGCGGACGATAGCGTGTAAGCAACGCTAAAATGATGGTCGGTATGAGTGTAACGATGAAAAGTACATACGAATCTGCATGTGAATTGTACATTTGTCCGACGAGCGCGACGGCCACAGCAAACGCAATGACTGATAAAAACAACCACCAGTTGCCAAGGTAAGGAAATGTTTTGCTTCGTCTGTAAACGAGTGCTGCACCGGCACAAAACAGCAATACCGCAAGACTTAAGCCAATTTTCATCGGACGGTCAAATTCTGGCCAGTTCGATGCGAAAAAATAAACGATAGCTGTAATGAAAAAAATAAGACTGAGTAAATACGGAATATCCCCCCGCTTTTGTGCAATCATAAGAAACCCCCTGTTCCTGTTGTGTAAATCATACTACAAATAATCTCAATAAATCCTTTTCTTTGTACTTCACTTCCCGTTTTAATCTATGTTATAACACTTGTCCTTTTTCATAATATTATTTCAGAATAACAAATTGGCGATGGTATAATAAACGAAAGCAGCAAGCAGAAAGGAATGTTCGAATGAGTAGAACAGTTGTACTTGCAGAAAAGCCATCTGTTGCCCGTGACATCGCCCGAGTCCTCGGATGCAGCAAAAAAGGGAATAGGTTTTTAGATAGAAGCAAAATTGATATCTAACATATTATATAAATCAAACTTAATCCTTCGGCGTGTTTAGGCAGCCTACTTCTTTGTCCATACTGCTCCTAAAAGAACGAACAAAGGAGCGAGGAAAATGTGAAAAGGATTGACGATTACTAATGACCACGGCTGGACACTGGAACAGCTGAAAGCCTATGAAAAAAAGATAAAAAAGGCTTCTATGGTCAAGCGGGTGACTATGATCCTGCTTATTATGGAGGGCTATTATGCGATGGAAATCTCCAAGCTGCTGCATGTCCACCAGGATACGATTTCCACCTAAGTCAAGAAATTCAATCAGGGGGGTGAAGGCGCTGCTTCACCGCGGATCCTCACCGGGAAAACCTCCTCTATTGTCGCCGGATCAAGAAGCTGAAGTAAAACGGATGATCGAGCACAGCACACCGGCTGAAGAAGGCCACGGCTGTGAATCCAGCTGGGATACACGTATTTTGAAACATGTCTTGGACGAAAATCCTCTATTGCGATGACTCGTATGGGAATTGGCAAGATGCTGAAACGCTGGGGATTCAGCTACACACGTCCGACGTATATGTTAAAACGCGCGAACGGCAAGAAACAGGAAGCTTTTCAAAAAGAGCTGGCCATGATAAAAAAACGCGTCAGACAAGTTAGTCTTTTTATATGAAGATGAAAGCCATATCCGCGATTATCAGGCTTTGCGCTCCACGTGGAGTCCCAAAGGAAAACAAAAACAGATTCCGACTTACGGCCACCATGCGTCTGTCAGCTTGTTTGGCTGTGTGAACGTTCAAAATGGCGAATTCTTGTGTATGGAGAAAGAACAGTGCAATGCGCAGACGTTTTTGGCATTTCTCCGTTATATTGTAGGGAGGCATAAAGACCGGCATATCGTCATGATCCTAGATAATGCCCGGATTTTATCATGCCAAACTCTTGAAACCTTTTTAGAAGCGAATGAACACCGTCTCACGCTGCTTTTCCTGCCGCTTTTGGAAAGAGGGGGAAGAATAGATAGAATTGTCTTTGATGATGATTTTTATGTTCTTATTTGGCTAATTGGAGCTGTGATACTATTTAAGGTTCTGATGCGAATAATTGGAGAAATATAAAAAGGCGAAAAGTTTCTTAGTAGAATCTGGTCTTAAGCAGCAAATCCAAATAGTTGATGGATGAACTCCACTTGATTTTGGAAAGAATGGCTAGGTTCGAAAATAGCAAAAGTCGTGGACTTTTTTGGATTTTTTGTATAAGTTTCTCATAATTAGTTAAACTGTTACTGACGAGAGTTTCCTACTACTCGGTAGTGCCACTGAATCGAACCTTAAAGTCACTTGAAAAGTCAGTATTGTTTTGTAAATAAAAGGGAGGATATTACATGAGCAATCAAGAACCATTGAAGCAAGTTGGCCATCCATTGGAGCCTCTTACAACCGGTGAAATTATAAAAGCGGTTGCAATTGCAAGAAAAGAAAAAGGACTAACGGATGCAGCTCGATTTGAGCAAGTTGGTTTGTACGAGCCTGAAAAATCAGTTGTGTTAAATTTCAAAGAAGGCGACGCAGTTGTACGTGAAGCTTTCATGATCGTTTTGGATACATCAGATAGCCAAACATATGAAGGGGTTATCTCTCTTACAGATGAAAAAGTTGTTTCATGGACACATGTTCCAGGCGTTCAACCTTCATTCCTTTTTGAAGAATATGCTGAACTTGAAGAAACGGTGAAAAAAAATCCTGAATTCCATAAAGCGCTTGAAAAACGCGGCATTACGGATCCAAGTCTGGTTATGGTTGATCCTTGGTCTGTTGGATACTTTGGTGTTGAAGAAGATGAAGGAAAAAGACTTGCTCGTGCACTTTGCTTTGTAAGAAAAAATGAAGGCGATAATGCATATGCTTATCCTCTTACAGGTTTATTGCCAGTCGTCGACTTAAGTACGATGAAAGTTGTCAGAATCGAAGACTCTGGAGTAAAACCGATTGCGCCTATGGATGCAGAATATAAACCTGAACGAACTGATAAAATCCAAGTACGGACAGATTTAAAACCGTTAGAAATTACACAACCAGAAGGCCCAAGCTATGAAATTAATGGACATAACATTAAATGGCAAAAATGGGATATCCGAATTGGTTACACAGCTCGAGAAGGACTCGTTCTTCATACGGTAGATTATGAAGACAAAGGAGTAAAACGCCCAATCCTATACCGTGCAGCTTTATCAGAAATGGTTGTACCTTACGGGGATAATAGTCCAGCGCATGACTGGCAATGTGCGTTTGATGCTGGTGAATACGGAATTGGTCAATTAGCCAACTCATTGGAACGCGGTTGTGACTGTGTCGGTCATATCGACTATTTCGATGCGGTTATGGCCACGGGTAATGGTGATATCCATAGAATTCCTAATGCGATCTGTCTCCATGAAGAAGATTACGGAATTGCATGGAAACATACAGATTGGAGAACAGAAGATGTAGAAGTACGCCGTTCACGTCGTTTAGTAATTTCATTCTTTACGACAGTAGCAAACTATGACTACGGATTCTTCTGGTACTTCTATACAGACGGTAAAATTGAACATGAAGCAAAATTAACAGGAATCTTGAATATTGGTGTGCTTGAGGAAGGTGAAACACCAAAGTATGGATCACTGGTTGCACCACAAATCAGTGCGCCGATTCACCAACATATCTTTAATTACCGTATTGATGTAAATGTCGATGGACAACAGAACTCTGTTCAAGAATTGAACACAGTAGCGTCGCCGCCAAATTTCCAAACCAATCGCTATTTAAATTCATTCCATGCTGAAACGACAACATTCAAAACAGAACTAGAAGCTCAACGAAGAGTGAATCTTGAAACAGCAAGAGTATGGAAAATCATTAACCCTAATAAGAAAAACTTTGTAGGTGAGCCAGTAGGTTTTGAACTTGTACCTGGTGAAAATGCGTCTCCATTCTTGCATGAAGAATCAAGTATCATGAAACGTGCAGGATTTATTAAAAATCATTTACACGTTACGAAATTTGATCGTGATCAAATGTATGCTTCTGGAAAATATCCGAACCAAAATAAAGGCGGAGATACTCTAGAACATTGGGTAAAAGAGAACCGTAATATCGAAAACGAAGATATTGTTGTTTGGTATAATATGGCCGTTCATCATATTGTGCGTTCTGAGGATTGGCCAGTAATGCCAACTCACTATATCGGATTCATGTTGAAACCGCATGGTTTCTATGATGGAAATCCAGCGTTGGATCTTCCACGTCCAGCAGCAATCAAAGGCACTAGCTGCCATTAATAACTAAAAGTTGATTGAAAAGGGGAATTGTAATTAATTCCCTTTTCGCCTTTCATAACTAAAAGCAATTAACCCCTTGAATGTTATTAATTCGAAGGGGTTAATTTTAATTAATCAAATTTCAATCCTTTTAATGCTTCTGCTAGTGCATTGTTTAAAGGCTCTTCTTGTTTCTCTTGTTGTTTTAAATATTTCTGTACAGAACGTTTATCCACTTTTCCGCCAGATTCTTTCTTACGTCTTGCTTCAAAGGCAGATAATTTCTCGCGATATCCACATTTACATGCGAAAATTTGACCTGCACCTTCACCGCGAAGTTCCATTTTCTTTTTGCATTGAGGGCAGCGAGCGTTTGTGATGCGTGCGACATTTTTGCGGTGACCACATTCACGATCTTGGCAGACAAGCATTTTTCCTTTTTTTCCGTTTACTTCAAGCATTGGTTTTCCACAGTCCGGACAAGATTTTGTTGAAATATTGTCATGTTTGTATTTTTTATCACTTGCTTTAATGTCAGCAACGATTTTTTTTGTATAATTTTTCATTTCAGAAATAAATACTTCTTTTTTCAGTTTGCCATTTGCAATAGCTTCAAGCTTTTGCTCCCATTCAGCTGTTAACATAGGGGATTTTAATTCTTCTGGAACTAGATCAAGTAGCTGACGCCCTTTTGACGTAATGTGAATATCTTTACCACGTTTTTCAATTAAGAACGAGTTGAATAACTTTTCAATAATGTCAGCACGCGTTGCCACAGTACCCAATCCACCGGTTGATTTTAATGTTGCTGCAAGCTGTTTATTTTGCGTGTCCATGTACTTCGTAGGGTTTTCCATTGCCGAAAGTAATGTCGCCTCATTAAAACGTGCAGGAGGCTTTGTTTGACCTGAGGTTTGCACAATTAATTTTACATCTAATTTATCGCCTTGTTCGATGCTAGGTAAAATTTGTTCTTTCAAGTCATTTTCTGTGTCGTCATCCTCAAATCGATTTTCGTATGCTTCTTTCCAACCATTCGATAAAATGGTTTTCCCTCTAGCAACAAAATTCTCATTTCCGATTTTTGCACGAAGCGTTAATTGCTCGTATTCAAATGGTGGGAGTAGTACAGCTAAAAACCGTTTAACAACTAAATCATAAATTTTGCGTTCTTTATCCGTAAAAGCTGAGAAATTTACGTAATCTTCTGTTGGAATAATAGCGTGGTGATCAGATACTTTACTATCATCAACAAATGATTTAGAAGCTTTTATAGGCTTGCTTAAGATCTTGTTAGTCAAAGAACGATATTCTCCAGCTCCGCAAGCTTTAAGACGCTCTGAAAGCGTTCCTACGATGTCTGAAGAGATATAGCGTGAATCTGTGCGAGGGTATGTTAATACTTTGTGCTGCTCATACAGTTTTTGCATAATATTTAACGTTTCTTTTGCTGAGTAGCCAAAAATCTTATTCGCATCACGTTGTAGCTCTGTTAAATCATAAAGGCTAGGTGCAAATGATTTTTTCTTCTTTTTATCAATTTCTGTAACTACTGCATCAAGATTTCCAAGCTTTTTTACAATGGTATCGATTTTTTCTTTTTCGAAACTACGGCTATTGCCTTTTGCGTCTTGCCATGTCAGCTTTAAATTCTCTGATGTCTGTGCTTCAATGCCATAATAAGTCTGTGCTTTGAAATGCTTAATTTCTTCTTCACGTTGGGCAATAATCGCAACTGTTGGTGTCTGCACACGTCCACAGTTTAACTGCGCGTTAAAACGTGTTGTTAGAGCACGTGTTGCATTTAATCCGATATACCAGTCTGCTTCAGATCGTGCCACGGCCGATGAATATAAATTGTCGTAGGCTTTTCCAGGTTTCAGGTTTGCGAAGCCGTCTTTTATTGCTTTATCAGTTACAGATGAAATCCATAAACGCTTAATCGGTTTATTTATTTTTGCTTTTTCAATAATCCAGCGTGCGACTAATTCTCCCTCTCTCCCTGCATCAGTAGCCACAATTATTTCGTTAACATCACTTCGAACGAGCTGACTTTTAACGGAATTAAATTGTTTTCCAGTTTGCTTCATTACAACTAATTTCATGCGTTCTGGAAGCATTGGAAGATCTTCTAAATTCCATGTTTTGTATTTATTATCGTAAGCCTCTGGATCTGCCAGCGTAACTAAATGTCCTAATGCCCACGTAACGATGTATTTATCACCCTCTAAAAATCCATTTCCTTTTTTCGTACACTTCAATACATTTGCAATATCGCGTGCAACTGAGGGTTTCTCGGCGATTACTACACTTTTTGCCATTTCTTCGAACTCCTTTACTGACTATGTACCGTCTAATATACCATAGTTTTAAGTTGGTAAATGTGAAGATGCTTGCTATTTAGCAGACATAATAGACATCGCTCGTTTGAGAATTTCAGCTTCTTGTTTTAAACGTTTATTTTCTTTATGAATTTCACTTAATTTTTTAGGAGTGATTGTTGTTTCTATACCTGAATTGTTTATGGAATTCTAAAAATGTAGCTCATGGCACTTAATTAATGGAAAGAGCCTGTAAACAAGCCTCTTCAAGTAATAATCACTCAGTATTCTTATTTTATTTTCACCTTGTATTAGTCGTGAAAGACAGAAGAAATGTATTTGATGATGAATTGTCAGACTATGCAAAGGAGATGTTTGTGAGGTTGTCGGCAAACTACTTGTACGCCAGGATCGCGAATGCGGTTATCGGAAGCAATTGGCCCGTTTGACGAATGCTCGCTGCCCGAATTGTCATAAAAAGATGGAAATGCGCGGCGAAGGGGAAGGAAAGCTATTCTTCTGTAAGTGCGGCTATCGAGAAAAACTGTCGGCGTTTGAAAAGCGTAAGCAAAAAAGCGGAAATGCAGCAAACAAACGTGATGTGAATCAATACTTGAAAACGCAGCAAAAGGATGAACCGATTAACACAGCACTTGCCGATGCTTTGAAAAATTTAAAATTATAATGAGCAAAAACCGTTCCTAATTATTATCAAAAAATAATAATTAGGAACGGTTGTTTTTTTTCGGGAAAGGTGCCTATAATTATTATAATGTCTAGCTATGGACGCTCTCGGTTCGAGGATCTCGCGATGTGAGTTATGAAGGCAGTGCGATTAACGTCGTACTTTTAGTCTTTGTGTCATCCAAGTGTGTATTTCCAATGAATAGGTGTCTTCGCTTATATTTAATGAAAATGTAAACCAGGGGGGAAACTAAATGCCAATTAACATACCATATCAGCTACCGGCACGTGAGGTTCTTGAAAAAGAGAATATTTTCATTATGGACGCGGATCGTGCTCGGATGCAGGATATCCGCCCGCTCAATATCCTTATTTTGAACTTAATGCCGGAAAAAGAAAAAACGGAAGCTCATTTGCTGCGGTTGCTCGGCAATACACCGTTGCAAGTAAATGTTTCGTTTTTATATACAGCGACATATGAGTCAAAAAACGTAAGCAAATCACATCTTGAGCAATTTTATACGACACTAGAAGAAGTGAAAAGCCGCCGCTACGATGGACTGATTATTACAGGCGCACCGATTGAGCTGATGGATTTTGAAAAGGTTAACTATTGGCCGGAATTACAGGATATTATGAATTGGGCAAAAACAAATGTCACATCGACATTGCATATTTGCTGGGGTGCCCAGGCAGCGTTGTATCATCATTACGGCATTGATAAATATGAACTACCGGGTAAATGTTCTGGTATATATAAACATACGATTACTGACCCGACTATTAAATTGTTACGCGGTTTTGACGACGAGTTTTATTCGCCGGTATCGCGTTATACAGATGTGAGTCAGGAAGCGATCGAAGCAAATGAAGACTTGGTTTTGCTCGCATCGTCACCGGAAGCCGGACCGCTTCTCATGATGTCAAAAGACGCACGAAACATTATGATCACTGGCCATTTGGAGTATGACGCGACTACGCTCGCAGAAGAATATGAGAGAGACTGTGCCAAAGGTATCGATATCGCGATGCCAGAAAACTACTTTCCAGATAACGACGCATCAAAACGCCCACTAAACAAATGGCGCTCGCACGCGCATTTGCTCTACTACAACTGGCTTAACTACTATGTCTATCAGGAGACGCCATACGAGTGGAAATGAAAGGGTAAGACCCGAAAACCTGTCCATAGCTGATGGATAGGTTTTTTGACGTACAGGATGTACTAAACAAAGGTGTTGCGACAGACGTCGCGTTTATAGCCTTTGATCTATCGATATGGGTGGTCATAAAATGGGATAAGCGGTCACAAATAACTGTGAGTACCCAAAAATGATGACAGGTGATCATCATTCAATAAGAAAAGCGCCACCGACACCGATCGGGGCGCTCAACAATTAATAAAATGACTCGAGTCTGTCTTCGAATACCGGAATGCGGCTCCGAATTTCGTCAATCGCATCAAAGTCAATTTCACCAATCAGCATTTCTTCCTCTTTACCTGCTTCTGCAATCACTTCGCCCCACGGCCCAACAATGATCGAATGTCCGGCGAATTGATTATCTGGATCAGAGCCTACACGGTTGCACGCAACGACATACGCCTGGTTTTCAATTGCTCGGGCAATTAACAATGTGCGCCAATGATCGACACGAGCGAGGGGCCACTCTGCCGGTACAAACAACACACGTGCGCCATTTAAGACGTGCTTTCGGAACCACTCTGGGAACCGAATGTCATAGCAAATAAATCCGGCCATTTTTTCGCCGTCCAATTCAAACAGTCCGTCCGTATCACCCGCAGCCAAATACTTTTCTTCGTTCATCAACCGGAACAAATGCAATTTGCTATACTCTTTTACGACCTCACCGTGATGATTCACAATGATCATCGTGTTTTTCACGCCGTCATCCGTGTCATTTGCAACCGAACCGCCAACGATATGCATTCTGTATTTTTTCGCTGCATCAGACAAAAATGCTTTTGTCCGCGAAGCACCGGTATCAGCGATCTCATCAAGCCGCGTTAAGTCGTAACCAGTCGTCCATAACTCGGGCAAGACCGCCAGTTCACACCCTGCTTCATGTGCTTTTTTCAAATAGTCTGCCGCGCGTTTATAATTCAAATCTGGATTACCAAAGGCGATGTCTATCTGTAAACAAGCTATTTTCATATCCCTAGCCTCCGCTTCTTTTTGAAAATTGTATCATGGTTGACAGAGAAAATGAAACGTGCCATAATCCATCTTACATAATAAACGGACAATTTAATACATCTTATCAAGAGCAGGTGGAGGGACAAGCCCGATGACACCCGGCAACCGACCTATTTTTAGGCACGGTGCTAAATCTTGCAGTTACGACTGAGAGATAAGAGGAATACACAGACGAATCCCTCTTCCATATTCTCAGGAAGAGGGATTTTTATATTTTAAAAGGGAGGGCTTGCCATGGCAGTCGCAGAAAAAATAAAACAGGAAAAAGAGTTGAAAATCACATTAGGCAATTTATACAATACCATTCAACCGCAACAAGGAGAGCGAATCATGGTTATCGGCGGCTCAGAAACATTAGCGGCGCGATGTTCAGATGCCGGTGCGATTGTCCTGCCCGCAGCTATCTTTTCACAAATAAAGCAAAATGAATTTGATACAGTCGCGGCTCCGCTGTCGATTCACGGATATGCAGAAGGAGCACAGTGGACGGCACAGGCATACGATGTGCTCAAGGTAGGCGGCCGTTTCGTCGTCGATTTCGCCGAAGCAACCTCACTTCCACCCGCTTCCGACTTTCCGTACGCGGAAACACTCCCAGGCTACTGGGAGCGTTTGAAAGCGGTCGGCTTTACGACGATTTTATTTCAGCAGCTGACGGCTCAGAACGCGCGTGAAGCTGTTTTAAATGGTTGGACAGAACTCATGTTAGCTGAATTTCCTGTTATTGTTAACCGCTTCATTGCTGTAAAATAACCATTTCCAAACAAGTGCCGCCCGTATTATGATGAATGTAGAACATTGTGAAAGGTGGCACCACGTGAACATTTTTTACCGTAAAACAACCTACAATAAAGATCAATTTTTCACTCAATATACAGTACTGACGAAAAATGAATCGCATCATGCCTTGCTTGAAAGCGGACGCGGAGGACGCTATAGCTTTGCAGGAATGAAGCCATCGGCTATTGCGACGTCTACAACTGAAGGACTTCTTTTGCAAGAAAAAGGGCAAGAGAAGCTGTTTAAAGGGAACCCGCTTCATATGTTGATCCAGCTTTTAAACGAGCGAAACATATCGAAACGCGATGATCTCCCAGACTTTCAAGGCGGTGCGGTGGGCTGGATCAGTTACGATTATGTTCGGTTCATTGAAGCGCTCCCTAGGGTAGCGAAGCAAGACATTGACCTTCCCGATGTACAGTTTTTGCTGTTTGATGAATGGGCGGCATTCGATCATGAAACGAACGAATTATTTGTCATGAAAATGGGTGAAACGGATGAGGGACTGGATGAATTATTCTCTAGTTGGCTTGATTTAGCTGAACCAACCAATAATTGGTCGCATGCTAAATCGAAAGGCAGTACGGACGTATCGTTTCCAGAAGAGCTGTTTAAACATGCTGTTGAGCAAGTGCGTGAATACATTGCGGCAGGAGATGTATTCCAAGTCAATTTATCAGTGCGCCGGTCGAAAGCACTCGATGTGCCGCCGCTTGCCGTTTATGCAAAGCTGCGTGAATTGAATCCATCGCCGTATATGGCGTACATTCAAACACCTGATTTTCAAATTGTGTCAGGATCGCCGGAATTGCTCGTGAAAAAAAATGGTACTAAGCTCTCGACACGCCCAATTGCTGGAACACGCTCTCGCGGAAAAGATGATACGGAAGATGAGCAGCTTGCAGCAGAACTGATCAACAATGAAAAAGAGCGGGCGGAACATGTGATGCTTGTCGATTTAGAGCGAAATGATCTCGGCCGTGTGTCCCGGTATGGCACGGTTGAAGTAAATGAATTTATGGTCATTGAAAAATACTCACATGTGATGCACATCGTCTCAAACGTGCGCGGCGAACTCGCTGAAGGTAAAACGAATGCGGATGTCATCGACGCAGTCTTCCCTGGTGGCACGATTACCGGTGCACCTAAAGTGAGGACGATGGAAATTATTGAAGAGCTTGAACCAGTGCAACGGGGTATTTACACAGGATCGATCGGCTGGATTGGCTATAACGGCGATATGGAGCTGAATATTGTCATCCGGACGATGCTTGCGGCAAACGGATATGGCTATGTGCAGGCAGGAGCCGGCATTGTCATTGATTCTAAACCGGAATACGAGTATAAAGAGTCGCTTAAAAAAGCAGCGGCAATGTTAAAAGCGATGGAACTAGCGGAGGATGCACAATGATTTTTATGATTGATAATTACGATTCATTTACATACAATCTTGTACAATATCTCGGTGAACTTGGCCATGAACTCGTCGTGCGTCGCAATGATGAAGTGACAACCGATCAAATTGCCGGCATGAATCCGGATTTTGTTATGATATCTCCTGGACCATGCACGCCAGACGAGGCGGGCATCAGCATGGAAGCGGTTGAGAAATTCGCCGGCAAGATTCCGCTGTTTGGCGTTTGTCTCGGTCAGCAGTCGATTGCGCAGGCGTTCGGCGGTGATGTCATTCGCGCGGAACGGCTTATGCACGGGAAAACGTCTCCCGTTTTTCATGACGGCAAAACAGTATTTAAAAATTTACCAAACCCATTTCGGGCGACGCGCTATCATTCGCTCATAGTCAAAAAAGAAACGTTACCGGATTGCTTCGACGTATCTGCATGGACAGAAGAAGGTGAAATTATGGCGATCCGTCATAAAGAATTTGCCGTTGAAGCCGTTCAGTTTCACCCCGAATCAATCATGACCGAATGCGGGAAAGAGATGCTGCAAAATTTCATATCCACATATGGAGGCGCGTTATGTACACGTACGTAAATGGGGAAATCATTAAAAACGAAGATGTACGTATTTCTCCGTATGATCACGGCTTTTTATACGGAATCGGTGTTTTTGAAACGTTCCGTACATATAATGGCAGACCGTTTTTATTGGATGAACATCTTATCCGGCTGAATGAAAGCTTGACGGAATTAAATATTGATCTGCAATTGAATCGAAGCAATGTTGAAAAAATATTATCGATGCTTTTTGACGCCAATGGATGGGAAAATGCTTATATTCGATTGAACGTTTCAGCGGGTGACGGTGAAATTGGGTTACAGACAACGCCCTATCGAAATCCGAATATGATCGTCTTTCAAAAACCACTCACTGGGACAGAATCTCTTGCTGAAAAAAAAGGTGAATGGTTAACGCTGCGCCGGAACAGTCCAGAAGGCCGTTATCGTTTGAAGTCGCATCATTATTTAAATAATATGTTTGGTAAGCGTGAGGTTGGAAATGATCCTAAAGTTGAAGGGATATTTTTGACGGAAAACGGTTATATAGCAGAAGGGGTTGTGTCGAATATTTTTTGGACGCAGCAAAACACGCTATATACACCAGCGCGTGAGACTGGTATCCTGGCCGGTGTGACACGGCGATTTGTCATGAAAATAGCGCGGGAAGCCGGTATGAATGTAGAAGAAGGATTGTACCATCCGGAAGATGTTTATGCAGCTGATGAAGCATTTGTCACGAATTCTATTCAAGAAATTGTGCCGTTGTCTGCACTCGGAAATACAACATTTCCAGGTGCAGAAGGGGCGGCCGTAAATGCATTATTTATACGGTACCGGGAGGCTGTTCGTCTATGACGAGCAGCACTTTTTCTTTTGCGAACTCCCTGTGATAGTTCTCTGCGTCTTCTTCAGATAACCCAAATTTAATTAATGAATCTTTCACCGGTTTTTCCCGTGATATTGGATGTAGAAACAGGATAGGAAAATAATTTTAAGAGTATGTTCTGTTCCTTTCAAATAAAAAAACCTGTCCATAATAGACAGGCGGTCACATTACAATTTTTGTTCATATGATGAATCTTGGTTGAAATAGCTGTCATTATTGTCCGGAAATTTATCAATCCGGTTCGAGTCACTGAAATCAAATGAGTCACGGAGAAAATAAACGAAAAAGAATCCAACGACCATAATAATCAGAAAAAGAATAATTACTGTTAAGGGACCCACTATAAACGCCTCCATTCTTTATCGTTACTAAACATGTTCCACTTTTTCATAGATAATAAACATATAATTTTTATATAAAGCTGAATTTTCTGAAAAAATAACCTTTCTCTTTTTTCATGTATAATGAAACATGACGGAAAACATACATATGAACGTATCTAGGTGAAGCTGCGAATAGCGGTTTCTTAAAAGGGAAGCTGGTGAAATTCCAGCGCGGTCCCGCCACTGTAAATGGGAGTAAAAGACACGATGTCACTGTGTAAACACACGGGAAGACGTTTTTTACGATGACCATGAGCCAGGAGACCTGCCTTGGAACGATGCACCGACAACCTGCGCGGATAGGTGGTGTGACGGACGGGTCTGACTGTCTTTCATACACCTCTATCACGTAGAGGTGTTTTTTATTTTCCGAAAAAAGGGGGAATTATTGATGAAAAAATCATGGCTGGCATTAGGAATATCAGCGGCATTGCTTGCAGGCTGCGGTGCGGAAGAAGAGGCACCTACTAAAGAAAATAAGGAAACAAAGACAGAAGAAACAGCTGGATTTCCTGTTATAGTAACAGGGGCGGACGGTAATGAAGTCGAAATTGAAGCGGCACCAAAACGCATTGTCACATTAGCACCAAGCAATACGGAGATCGTGTACGAATTAGGTCTTGGTGAAGAAATCGTTGGTGTATCGGATAATGATACATATCCGGAAGATGTACAAACAAAAGAAAAAGTCGGCGGCATGGAGTTTAACGTCGAAAAAATTATTAGCCTTGATCCGGATCTTGTTTTGGCGCATGATTCTGCCGGTGCCGCTTCTGAAACAGGTGTTCAGCAGCTTCGCGAAGCAGGCATCGATGTCCTTGTCATTAATAACGCGGATAGCATCGCTGAAATGTACAATTCGTTTGAATTAATTGGAGAAGCAACCGGGACAGCAGCAGAAGCTGAAACGGAAGTAAAAGAATTAAAAGCGGATTTTGCGGCGCTTGAAGAAAAAGCCGCTTCTATTAAAGAAGAAGACGTGAAAAGTGTCTTTTTTGAAGTTGATCCAACACTTTATACAGCAGGAAAAGGCACATATCTAAATGAAATTTTTGAGCTGATCAACGTTGAAAACACAATGGCAGATCAAGAAGGATGGCCGCAAGTAACGGAAGAAGCGGTAATTGAAAAAAATCCAGATGTTATTTTACTGAATTACGGCTCTTACGTGGAAAACGCGGTTGATGGCGTATTGACGCGCGAAGGCTGGGATAACGTGAATGCAGTGAAAAATAAAGAAGTCATTGAAGTGAATGCGGATATTACGAGCCGGACAGGCCCTCGTCTTGCAGAAGGAGCTGAATCTATTGCGGAAGCGGTCTACCCGGACGTTTTTGCCCAATAAAAAAACGGCGTACGCTTTTGCATTGTTGTTTCTCATTGGGGCCATCTTTATAGGAACGGCAGTTGGAACGATACACGTCCCATTTCGACACATTGCTGCGATTTTAGCGCATCATTTATTCGGAACGGGGCTGTCAATGGACGCATCCATTGACAATATCGTCTGGAAAATCCGGTTCCCTCGTGTAGTGCTTGCTGGTTTAATTGGGGCTTCACTGGCGATTGCGGGAGCCGCTTTTCAAGGATTGCTCCGTAATCCGCTGGCTGATCCGTATACACTTGGTGTTTCTTCCGGGGCATCAGTTGGTGCGGTGCTTGTGCTGTTTTTTCATGTCTCGATTCCATTTCTCGGCGGATTTACGCTGCCGGTTGTCAGTGTGGCAACAGCCATTTTAACGATCTTTTGTGTGCTTTTGTTTGCGCAGACGATTGAGCGGTCAATGAAGCTTGAAACGATTATTTTAACAGGCATTATTTTCAGCTCGTTTCTTGGTTCGTTTATTTCATTGATGATTGCGCTCACTGGCGAAGAGCTGCGGCAGATTATCAACTGGCTACTTGGCAGTGTTTCAATGCGCGGGTGGTCGTATGTACAGCTTATGACACCATTTTTTATCGGTGGCGCGCTGCTTCTCATGTATATGGCACCAGAATTAAATGCGATGTCATTTGGCGAAGAAAAAGCGAAATATCTCGGTGTGAATGTTCAGCGAAAAAAAATGATGGTTCTTATTGCGGGTTCCGTCTTAACAGGTGCGGCAGTTGCAGTGTCTGGCACGATCGGTTTCGTCGGTCTTGTCGTTCCACATTTTGTCCGTATTCTTATCGGGCCTGATCACCGGCACCTGCTGCCACTTTCAATGATTACCGGTGCAGGATTTTTAATCATGGCTGATTTAACCGCTCGTACGATTATTTCACCGACTGAGCTTCCGATTGGCGTCATTACGTCACTGATCGGCGCACCGGTATTTGCACTTATTTTACTAAACAAAAAACGAAAAGGAGGCGTCGCGTGATGTTGCAAGTGAACGAGCTTTCAGGAGGATACGGAAGCGGGCTTATTGTCCGCGGCGTATCCTTTTCTGTTAAACAGGGAGAACTGTTCGGCATTCTCGGGCCGAACGGGAGCGGGAAAACAACCTTGCTGAATATGATCAGTGGGTTAACAAAACCGGCATCCGGCACGATTGTTGTGAAAGAAAAGCCGATTTTGACTTATGCACCGAAAGAATTGGCGCGCGTCGTTGCGGTGCTTCCGCAAATGACGTCGAGCCAGTATGCCTATACAGTGAAAGAAACGGTATCGCTCGGCCGATATGCGCATCAAACCGGATTTTTTAAATCGTGGACCAATGAAGATGAAACGGCTGTGCAGGAAGCGATGAATCAAACGGGAACGTCTTTATTTGCAGACAAACAGCTTTCTGCATTGTCCGGCGGCGAAAGGCAGCGCGTCTTTCTTGCGCAGGCGCTGGCACAGGAACCGGAAATATTACTGCTTGATGAACCAACCAATCATCTCGATTTATCGTTTCAAAAAGACTTGCTTGATTTATTAAAACAAATGACATCGAATGGACTCACTGTCATTTCGATTTTTCATGATTTAAACCTTGCGTCGCTTTACTGTGATAGGCTTTTACTGATGAAAAACGGTGCGGTGCATACAATAGGTACAGCAGCTGACATTATGAAAGAACAGCACATTCATGACGTGTACAATACGGATGTGCAAAAACAGCCGCATCCGGAAGTGCCAAAGCCGCAAATGAGTTTGCTGCCTGCGCCGTCGAACGTGCAACCGGTTGAAATTGGAGAAGAATTATTGGAGTGGCACAGTGACTACATTTCGATCCGCCCGCCCGTGCCATTAAAAACATTATCATCCGGCGTCATTGGAGCTGGTTGGGGATGGCGCAGTGCGTTTGTAAATCGGCACGTCGATAAAAACTACAATATGGATAACTTTGAAGAAGAAGCAGCGAATTATTTTCATGAACGCGGTTTTGACTTAAATGAAACGGTCGGCATGATGACAGCGGTGAAAATGAATGATGCGTCGTATCGACGCGAAGTTCGGGATGACGTATCCGTATTTGTCGTCGCTACAGCAGGTGTCGGCAATGCCGTAGATGTTACGAGGCCGCGTGCAAGCTGGAAAGAAAAGAAAAAACCCGGCACAATCAATATTTGGGTATTTGCGAACGGTAAGCTATCTGAAGAAGCTTTTGTGCAAGGGCTCATGACCGCGACCGAAGCGAAAGCGAAAGCACTTGCCGATGCGGGCGTTCGTGATCCCGAAACTGGCACAATCGCAACCGGTACATCAACCGACAGTATGCTGATTGCTGCTACACAGCGAGGCGCGTACCAGCAATTTGCTGGATCGATCACACCGCTTGGCATTGCGATCGGCTGTGCAGTGTACAAAAGCGTAACAGAAGCACTGGAAAAAAGCAGCCGTAGAAAGGCAATGCTATGATAATCCATGCTCTGGCCATCATTGCTGCACTTATTCTTGATCGTCTGATCGGTGATCCAAAAAATGCCCCCCATCCGGTTAAATGGTTCGGGCATTTAATTACGCTGCTAGATATAAAATGGAACAAAGGCGCATACCGCTTTGAAAAAGGAATCGCGATGCTCATCGTCGTTCTCGTCGTCACGGCAAGCGCTTCGATGGCTCTCTTATATGTCGCATCACGGGTACATCCAGGCGCCCAGATCATGATCGAAGCTATCATGATCTGGGCCTCGATTGCCCCGCGCAGTTTAAAAGAAGCAGGTATGGACGTTTATAAGCCACTTATGGATGGAGATATGAACGAAGCACGCCGTAAACTGTCGTGGATTGTCGGGCGTGATACGGATACCCTCGATGAAGGTGAAATCACACGCGGTGCAGTTGAAACGATCGCCGAAAATACGTCAGATGGTGTTATCGCCCCATTATTTTGGGCGATGATCGGTGGTGGACCGGCGGCGCTTTTATATAGAGCAGTCAACACGTGTGACTCAATGGTCGGCTACCGGAATGATGCATATGAACAATTCGGTAAAGCGGCGGCACGTTTTGATGATATCGTTAACTATATTCCCGCCCGGCTGACGGCTTTTTTGCTCGTTGTCGCAGCGGACAAACGGGCAGACATTCGCCGCCGCGCCTGGCATATAGTCGTGCGCGATGCGAAAAAACATCCGTCGCCAAACAGCGGCTGGTGTGAAGCCGCGGTGGCTGGCCTTTTACAAATTGAACTAGGCGGCTTAAATACGTACAAAGGCATCGTCTCAGATCGCGCCCGAATGGGAGAAGCAATCCATGTGCGCCGTGCTGAACACATTTTGGAAGCCGCTACATTAATGGAACGGGCCACGTACTTATTCGTAGCTATGTTTCTAGCAGGAGTGTTTATTTATGAATTTGCCATCGCACGGAGCGAATCCGTCCCATTTATATAAAGCATCAGGCGTTGCTGAACCAGGGAATGTACTTGACTTTAGTGTGAATACAAATCCGTTTGGTCCGCCGAGCTGGTTAAAAGAAAAATGGCCAGCTCTTTTACATACAATCGAAGACTACCCAGACCCGACAGGCCAAAAAGCTGTCGCGGCCATCGCAGAACAATTCACCGTCTCACATGACCAGATTTTACTCGGAAATGGTGCAGCAGAAATTATTCATTTCATTGCTCGGCACGCAGCCGGCCAAAAAGCGGTCATCTGTACACCGGCTTTCTCTGAATATGAAGACGCGTGTGAGGCTTACAAATGTCCGATTGAATTCGTCCCCGTATCTATTGACAATTGGCAGTTGCCAGTCAATGAACTCATCGAAAAAGCAGTTGATGCCGCTGTATTATTTTTATGTACACCGAACAACCCGACAGGCCAGTCTTTTCATGAGAAGGACATTCTCTCGCTACTTGAAAAAACGAGACAGTCAAATGCTATGATCGTGATAGATGAAGCATTTTACGATTTTGCAAGCGACGATTCGCTTGCGAAATACGTGAATGAATTCTCGCATCTTGCTGTTATGCACTCATTAACAAAAATGTATGCGATCGCGGGTCTACGTATAGGCTATGTCATTGCTTCTGAAACGATTATCCGTCAGTTGAAAAACTATCGTCCGCATTGGAATGTCAATGCGATCGCTCTGCAGGTAGCGGAATCCATTGCCCGTGATCATCACCATGCGTCTAAAACAAGGACAATGATTGACGGTGAACGAAATAAAATGAAAGAACAGCTCGAAAGGATCGGTTATCTCGTCTTGTCCTCTTCCGTTAACTTTTATTTGTTAAAAGATCCAGAGCTGGATGATCAAAAACCGCTTCTTCACTTTTTAATGGAACGCGGTATCGTTCTTCGGCATACAGAAAACTTCTACGGATTAAACGGAAAGTGGCTTAGAGCCGCCGTGAAAAAAGAGCAGGATAATAACCGGCTGATCGATGCGCTCATAGAATGGAGGAACAAATGTTAATCTTTATTTCTGGCGGTGTCCGGAGCGGAAAAAGCGGCATTTCCGAACAGATTGCGATTCGTCACATTCATCCAGAAGGGCGTCTATTGTACGTTGCCTGTGGGTCTAGGACGGATGCAGAAATGGATGAACGCATTTTTCATCACCGCGAGCGCCGGGCAAATTCCGGTTACACGTGGTCAACGATTGAACAGTCTGTTGATATTGGGGACATTCCTATTGAATCGAATGATACGGTGCTCATTGACTGCGTAACGACGCTTCTTGCCGGTGAATATTTTCGGGAAGATAAAGCGGCGTTTGAAGCGGGCGTCAGGATTACGGATGGCATTCTTAACATTCATAAAAGAGCTAAAACGGTCGTAGTCGTTTCGAATGAGCTGTCGTATGAAACGCCGGCAACCGATTTAACGGCTGATTATATGAAAATGCTTGGGATGATTCACCAGAAGATTGTGAAAGAAAGTGATCTGGCAGTGCTTGTCGAACACGGCATTCCTGTTGTGAAGAAAGGGGTGGTGACGTGCGCGGTGTCATGATTCAAGGAACGTCGTCGGATGCAGGGAAAAGTTTTATTGCGACAGCGCTTTGCCGTCTTCTTATCCAAAAAGGTTACAGGCCGGTGCCGTTTAAACCACAAAATGTATCAAACAATTCATATGTAACGGCGGACGGAAAAGAAATTGGCCGGGCACAAGGACTTCAGGCAGAAGCAGCAGGCTTGGAAGCGAAGCCGTGCATGAATCCACTCTTGTTAAAGCCGTCGGGAAATGGAGCATCTGAAATTGTTTTGTTCGGTGAAAGGCTCGAAGTCATGTCGGGGATGGCGTACCGGACGGATTATTACGACCGGGCGATTGCGGCGATCAAGCAGGGGCTGCAGGAAGTAAGTGAACTCGGCGATATAGTCGTCATTGAAGGTGCCGGAAGCCCGGTTGAAATGAATTTGAAAAAACAGGAAGTCGTTAATATGAAAACCGCGGAACTGGCTGATGTCCCGGTAATACTGACCGCCGATATTGACCGTGGCGGACTGTTTGCATCAATCGTTGGCACACTTACGTTGTTAGAAGAACATGAACGTGCACGTGTAAAAGGGATTATCGTTAACCGGTTTCACGGCGATGCACGCTTCTTTGAAGACGGGAAAACGTGGCTTGAAAAGTACACCGGCATTCCAGTGCTGGCGGTGCTGCCGTTTTTGCCGGGGCATACGCTTGATGGCGAAGATTCATTGTCGATCCGGGATATAAGACGGAATAACGCAGCAATTGATATCGCTGTCATCCGTTTGCCGTACATTTCAAATGGAAGTGATATTGAACCGTTTGCATTTGAAGACGATGTGAATGTACGCTGGGTACAGTCAGCTCATTCGTTCGGATCGCCGGATGCTGTTATTATTCCGGGGACGAAAAGTGCATTCGCTGATCTTGCTTTTCTAAAAGAAACGGGTCTTGATGAGAGAATTGTTTCTTTTGCAAAAGGGGGTGGTGTTGTTACCGGACTGTGCGGCGGATTTCAATTGATGGGCCAAACACTTTCTGATCCGGATGGCACTGATACAGGTGAAACGGGTTCGATAGCATATGGCATGGGGATCATTCCGGCTCATACGATTTTTAAAAGTGAAAAAACAGTCGTTCGAACAGAAGGAATAGCACGCGGCATCCCGCTATCCGGCTATGAAATTCATTTTGGCGAAACGAAGGTATGCGGCGAACCGTTTATGGTGTGCACAGATTATGAAGAAGGCTATAGATCAACGGACGGGAAAGTGAGCGGCACGTATTTGCACCATTTATTTTATAATGATCTATTTCGGGCAGACTGGCTAAATCAGATCCGCCGAGCAAAAGGATTGACAGAACGCGCGCCGCTGGATATGAATAGAGATCAAACGTATGATGTGATTGCAGAACATCTTGATCGTCATCTTGACTGGCCAATGTTTGAAGCCATTTTGGATGGTCTCCCCTTATGAAAGCCTATTTATATGCAGCTGGCATTATTATTCAATTTTTTTCGGTACTGCCTCTTCATAAAACGCTGCCGATGGAGAAAGCGGAACTGCGGGCAGTACTTCACTTGTTTCCGGTGCTTGGTCTTGCGAAAGGTATTCTTTATGCCGGCGCATTCTGGGTGCTTCTTGAATGGAACCTCCCGTTTTCAGCGCTGGCTGTGGCATTTATCGTCTGGCTTTTGCCGATCGCATTTACAGGAGGCCTTCATCTTGACGGCTGGATGGACTGGGCAGATGCGCATTTTTCGTTTCGCGACAAAGATCGTCGACTGACCATTTTAAACGATCCACGCGCTGGTGCATTCGGTGTTCTCGCGCTTGTTCTGCTATTATCGGCAAAGTTTTTATTCATTTATGAAACGGTTGCAGCAGGGAGTGGCAATGCGATGTTCGTACTGCTCATTCCATTTTTGGCACAGCTATTGACAGGTTTGTTTTTACAATACGTTCCACCTGCAAAAGAAGAAGGACTTGCATATTTTTTCCGAAAAGGTCATTCGAAGTCGCTTCCATATATATATGCGGTTTTTATAATAGCCGCAGGAAGCATTTATAGTATGTCTCCGTTATTCTGGATAATGCTTGGCTGTTCGGGATTGTATTTCGTCTTGATTAAGAGAGGCATGCAAAAAGAATTTGGTGGTGTGACGGGTGATTTGCTCGGTGCGGCACAGGAAGGAGCGGAACTTTTGTTATGGATGATCGTGTGGTTATCGGTCTGTATCGCCACGGTGTGACATACGCAAATGTAAATAAACAATTTTGCGGATGGACCGATGTGAGTGTGACAGAGGAAGGATTAATGGCATTACGTGGAATGCAAGTACCTGACTATGACTGGATCGTATCCAGTGATTTGACGCGATGTGTGCAGACAGCTAGTGCTTTTTGGAGTCAGACTCCGAATCAAAAAAAGGGGTTCAGAGAATTCCATTTCGGGGAATGGGAGAACAAGACGCACGCGGAGCTGAAACATATTCCGGTTTATCGAGACTGGCTCAACGATTATACGATTCAAGTGCCAGGTGGAGATTCATATGTTGCATTTGCGGAGCGGGTTGAAGAGGAATTTCAGCAGGTTCTTACGGAAATGGCGGAGCAGAATATTCATCGGACGGCGATCGTGACGCATGGCGGTGTCATTCGTCATTTGCTTTCGGTGTTTGCGCCGGAAGAAAAGTCATTTTCGGACTGGACGTCGGATAACGGACAAGGATATGAATTATCCGGTTCTCTTTCCGCGATGAGGAGGGGTGAGCGATGCATCTCGTTACAGGCGGTGCCTTCAATGGAAAAAAACAATGGGTAAAAGAGTATTATAGGTTAGATAAAGTAGATCATCAATGGCATTCGTTTTATGAAGAAAAGCAAGTACCTGATTTTACAGAAGATATCGTTGTATTAGAAGGCATCGAACGATATGTCAGAATGCTTCTTGAAAAAGCGGAGACTGCGTTTGAAGCGCGCGCATTGTTTAAAAAGGATCTTGATCATTGGAAAAAAGAAAAACGAGATGTTGTGTTAATTGGGACGGATATGATGAAAGGTATTGTGCCGATGAATGCTTTTGATCGACACTGGCGTGATGCAACAGGATGGTGTTTTCAGGATGCAGCAGCGGCGTCAAGCCGGGTAGACACGGTTTGGTACGGCATTGCCGAAATGATAAAGGGGGAAAAAAGATGAGATTGTATACAAGAACAGGTGATAAAGGCGAAACGAGTATTATTGGTGGGCGCGTCGGAAAAGATAATTTGCGCGTGGAAGCATACGGGACAGTTGATGAACTGAATTCAGTTGTGGGTATGGCCATAACGGAGCTTGATCCGGCAAAATTTAGAGATATTTTAGCAGATCTGGAAACAATTCAGCATGAGCTGTTTGACTGCGGCGGCGACCTTGCGACAGTAAACGGAAAGCGTGGATTTAAGTTGCAGCAAGAATCGATTGATGAGATGGAAAAGAAAATCGATGTGTATATCACGGAGGCGCCGGAATTAGAGCGGTTTATTTTACCGGGCGGTTCAAAAGGATCAGCGATGACTCATCTGGCACGTACGGTTACGCGGCGGGCAGAACGGCTTGTAGTGGGTTTAATGCGTCAGGAAGACGATATTCATCCGGTGACGCTTAAGTATTTGAACCGGTTGTCTGATTATTTCTTTGCGATTGCCCGCGTCATTAATTTCCGAGAAGGCGTGAAAGATGTGGAATATGTGCGCAGTGCGAAAGTGTTCCGCGGAGGCAAGAGGAAGGAAGAAAAAGAATGAATGCGAAAAAAATAAGCTGGCTCGCTCTGTTTGTTTCCTTATCAGTTGTTGGTGGGATGATCAAAGTGCCAGCACCGATTTCGAGCGTGGCGCTTGATTCGTTTCCCGCATTAGTCGCGGCGGTTTTACTTGGCCCTGTTGCCGGAGCTTTAGTCGGTGCATTCGGTCATCTCGTCTCGGCGTTAATCGGCGGCCTTCCAATGGGGCCGCTTCATTTGCTTATTGCCATTGAAATGGCGGCGATTGTGTGGCTGTTCGGTCAATTGTATGTGGCCGTTCGAAAATGGACGGCGATTGTGACATTCATCCTTTTGAATGGATTTGTTTTACCGGCTCCGTTTATTTTGCTTATGGGGATGCCGTTCTATATTGGAGCAGTGCCGGGCATTACGATGGCGGCGATTTTTAATACGATGATCGCAGCGATATTAATTCCCCGCATTGTGCCGGCATTTGAAAAGCGGTTCGGCCATCTGAATGCGTGATGTCATTCAAACGAATGGGCTGATCATCGCTGCGGACAATAGCGGGGCTATCGGTGGTAAGCGGAATGATCTCGTTCGTGTTCCATATGAGACCGTTGGTTATTTTTCTGCGCGTGTCGCACTAATGGAGTGCGTCGCAGCCGGCGGCGAACCGTTTGCGGCGATCATTCATAATTTTTCTGGGGACGATGCGTGGCCGTTATTATGCGACGGTATTAAACAGGCGGCAGTAGAAATTGGCTGTACGCTTGAATTGACTGGCAGTACCGAGTCGAATTTTGTCATGAATCAATCCGCAACAGGTGTCGTCATCATAGGCAGGCATGTACGGAATATCGATCAATTTGACCGGAATGCGGTACGGTACGGTGTTATCGGTAAACCGCTTGTCGGTTCAGAAGTGTTGGAAAATCCAGATGATGTTGCTTCTCTAGCTGTTTTTAAAAAAATCAATTCTATGCCAGGTGTTGAATCGGTTGTACCAGTTGGATCAAAAGGAATTCGCTATGAATTGGAACAATTAGCGGAGAGACCTCTTACATGCGAATTGGATTTAGAAAAATCATCCGGCCCGGCGACGTGTTTTATCATCGCCGTACAGGAAGTGGCGATGAAAGCAGTGGAACAGGCAGCGGGAATCGTTTACTGGTGTAAGATATAAAATGGAGTCTTCGACAGAGTACTGTCGGAGGCTTTTTATTGTCCGATAATAAGGATAAGAAGGAAGATGAGTAATCAAAACGGTGTTCCCCTTTTTGATATATAATAGTACTATAGCAATGGTACTATTGTTGGGAAATGCAGTATATTGTCGGGTGTTGTGGAGAGAGGGGGTTTGATGTTCAGTCCGTATTAAATTCATTTCGTGATCATGTTGTGATCGTAAATAAAGAAGGGATCATTGTAGCTGTTAATGAAGAATGGGAAGTCTTTGCAAAAGGAGTGAATGAGGTGGAACCATCCATTCAAACTAAAGGAGAAACAATTGAGGCCGCGGTGAATAAGGCATTGGCACTTCTCGGCGCCACGATCAATGAGGTCAATGTAACTGTGCTGTCAAGACCTGCTAAAAGTTTGTTCGGGTTAAAAAAGCATCCCGCAGAAGTGCTTGTAATCAAAAAGGCTGTCCCTTTAATAAAAATGGAACAGAAGAAACCGTTTAATATAGATGAATCGATTGATTTGCCTCTCGATGATCGAGAAGATGAACAGCATTTGAAGCGGGATCAGTCTAATACAGATGAACAGGTCCTTTTGAAAAAGGAAGGGCCTTGTGTGTTTGTACAAAATGGGCGTGTCCTCGTACATTCGGAGGGGGATCGTTATCCGTTTATTGAGCCAACAGATAACGTGCGGGTGATTGTCAATGGGCGGCAAATTGAAGAGCGGACAACTGTGACGCCGCTTGATAATATTTTAGTGCATGTGACCGATGAAGTGTCTGCGTCAAAGATGGACATCCAGCTTATTGAACAGGATATGCTGGCGGTTCTTTCATACGAGCCTGGCAAGCGGATTAATCGGTATTTGAATGATATGCAGCCGGCGTTGACGCTCCGGATTGAAGCGGAAGAGGAAGTGCTGGAGTCAAATGATATAGAAGTGAAGAAAGTGATGAAGCGACTGCAGGAGTTGAATGTAACGCATGGCATATTACGGCATACGATTGTCGATGCGTGTCGAAACCCGAGCTCAAAGGATTACATTATTGCAAAAGGAACATATCCGACAGAAGGGTTAAATGGGGATGTTCACGTGCTCGTCCGTGAGCCGGATGAGATGTCATGGGATGAAGTAGAAAAGGTTGATTACCGTGAGAAAAATATATTTGTCAATGTGGAAGAAGGCGAAATGATCGCAGAAGTCATTTCATCGGTGCCAGGGATGGCGGGAACCGATTTGCTCGGGAAACCAATTTTACCGAAAGCGGTGAAAGATGTGACGGTCCGCCCCGGTAAAAATGTGATTGTGACAGATAAGAAGATCATTGCTCTAAAAGGCGGGAGACCGCAATTGGAGTGGCGCGGGATGCTGTTTAAGGCAGATGTTATGGAGGAACTTGTTCATTCGAAAGATGTAGACCTCGATTCGGGTAACATTCATTTTCAAGGTGATGTGCGCGTGCTCGGAAATGTGCAGGAATCAATGACGGTTGAATCAGGCGGAAACATATTTGTAAAAGGAACGGTATCGAAAGCACATCTTGAATCGGGACATTCTGTGACAGTTAAAAGCAATGTGTTTTCTTCAACGATCAGCGCGGGTAAATCAAATATCGTCATCGATGAACTCGTCGCGCAGGCGAAAGAAATTTTGTACTATTTGGATCATATGATGCTAGCGATTAAACAGCTCATAATGGTGCGTCGTGAAAAGGAAAATGCGCTTCAAGTGGGAGAGCTTCATTCTGTGATCCGGTTATTGCTTGAACGTAAATATACGGATTTTCGTGGGATTTTGCTCCGGTTTGTGAAGAATGTTAATGAACATCAGCCGATTCTTGAAAAAGAATGGATGACAAGTTCAGCGCGGCTGCACAGCATGTTTATCGCGCTTTCAAAAGAGCAGATCAATAAAGTAGCGGCGATTAAAGAGTTAACAGACGAGCTGCGCCAGTTGTATGAACTGTACAGCATTCCTGTTGAACCTAGCTGCCAGTTGACCGTTCCTTATGCCATTAATAGTTCTCTTTATTCAAGCGGCGATTTAGTCGTAAGCGGACAGGGAATTTACCATTGCCGTGTCCGCACAGGTAATGATGTGTTTATTCGCGGCGTGTGCAGAGGTGGTGAAATTGTCGCGGGACATAACGTAACGATTGATGAAGTAGGCTCGGAAGCAGGATCAAAAACGCGTATTCATGTGCCGGAAAACGGTATTATTAAAATGAATACGGTGTTTGAAGACACGACCATTCAGATTGGCAGCCGCGTACATACATTTGCTGTTGCGGCGTATCATGTGAATGCTCAATTGGAACAAAATGGTGCTATTTCCCTTTATTGAAACCTGCCAATTAAGCAGGTTTTTTTGTGTGAAATAGAGGAGCAAAAAATAAAAATGAATCCATTTAATTCATTTGGACGTATATCAGGTATAAAACTGAATGGGGGAAACCAATGATGATGAAATGGACCGCAGCAATCGGACTATCTGCTATTATTATTCTTAGTGGATGCAGTCTACTTGACGAAGCAAACAATACATTGACATACGCAACCGATATGACCGACTTTTTAAATGAAACACAGCAATTCGCAACCGATGTGCCGGCGCTGCTAGAAAGTGCTGCTTCTAACCCGAACATTGTCGGAGACGTGCAGACACAGTTTGAAAGCATGCAGCAGGATATCGATTTTATGCAGGAAATAGAAGTGCCTGCTGCCGCAGAAGGTATTCATGGCAAAGTGCTTGATTACAGTGTTCAGCTTGAAACGGGCATAAGTGATGCACTAGTCAAACTTGAAAATGGCGTTGTTGATCCGGCCGCTATATTTAAAAATACGGAATTACTACAAACGATTCAAGAACTTCAAGACCTCCGAATGAATATTGAGCAGCTCGGACAATAAAAAAGCCAGTTCATTCTTAAATAAATAGCGCAGGACTTCATGCTGGTTTTGTCGAATTATTATAATATTAAGAGGAAGAGGAGATAGAGATGGATAAGCTAATGCAAGATGCGAATCGATTTGTGTCGGATATAGTAGAAGGACTCGTACTCGCTCACCCAAATCAGTACGAAAAGGTAGAAGGATTAAACGTCGTCAAACGAAAAGGTGGAGCCATCGCCGGTAAGGTAGGCCTCGTTTCAGGTGGAGGTAGCGGGCATGAACCTGCACACGCTGGCTATATTGGAGACGGAATGCTTGATGCGGCTGTCTGTGGGGAAGTATTCACCTCACCAACACCGGACATGGTGCTCGAAGGAATCAAAGCAGCAGATGGAGGTGCAGGTGTACTCCTAGTCGTTAAGAATTACTCGGGCGACGTCATGAATTTTGACATGGCGAAAGATTTGGCCGAATTAGAAGGAATTCAGGTCGATACAGTGGTGGTGAATGACGATATCTCGATTAAGAACGAAGAAGATCGTCGAGGTGTCGCTGGCACGGTTTTCGTCCATAAGATTGCTGGAGCAGCAGCTGCTTCTGGAAAATCACTGGATGAGGTGAAGCAAGTAGCGGGTAAAGTCATCAGCCGGGTCCGTTCAATGGGAATGGCGCTGTCTCCTTGTTATATGCCGGAAAGTGGAAAGCCGGGTTTTGAACTGTCTGACGATGAGATGTGGATCGGGATTGGGATCCACGGGGAGAAAGGCGTTGAACGAAAAGCGGTCGCTCCTGTCAAAGACATCGCAGCTCAGCTAGTTGAGCATTTGACAGCTGAGGTGGCGGATAAGCGCGTTGCTGTCATGGTAAACGGTATGGGTGGGACGCCGGTCTCTGAGCTGTATCTGACTTATAAATATGTAAGTGAACTACTCGAGCAAAAAGGATATGAAATTGTCCGTCCTTATGTAGGAAATTACATGACGGCACTTGAAATGCATGGATTCTCCATCACGTTACTCCCTGTTGATGAGGAATTACTTCAATATTTAGATGCCTCGTCAAAGGCAATCGGATTTTTAGTGTGAGGTGGAATAGATGAAATTAACAGTAGAAGCATTACGCACAGCCTTGCTTGCGACAGCGGACGCAATTGAACAACAAAAGGATGAACTGACCGACTTAGACAGAGAAATTGGAGACGGTGATCACGGAATTAATATGTCTCGTGGTTTTCAAGGTGTTAAAAAGGAGCTCGAGGTACAGAATTCTCTTGCAGATCTTGGAGAATTGTCAAAACTAGTTGGAATGACGCTCATTAAGACGGTCGGTGGTGCTTCGGGTCCTTTGTATGGAACAGCATTCGTAAAGTTCGCGACAAAATGGAGCGGGATGAAGTCGGTAGAGGGAGAGGATCTGTTTGCTGGTTTTAAAGAAGCAACAGAAGGCATCAAGAGTCGTGGGAAATCACAAGCCGGTCAGAAAACGATGGTTGATATTTGGGAACCATTTACTGCATCCCTTCAAGCTGATTCGACTTTAGAAGAAGTGATTGATCAAGCGTTAGTGGATACGAAGGATCTCGTGGCAACAAAAGGGCGTGCTTCCTACTTTGGAGAAGCGACAAAGGGTGTTCAAGATCCAGGAGCCTTATCGAGTTCGATCCTCTTAAAGAACATCGTGGAGGTGCTTCATGATTAATCTGATTCTCGTCTCGCATAGTGAAAAGCTCGCAACAGGTTTAAAGGAATTGCTGGCTGAGATGGTACCATCTATTGAGATTCTGGTCGCGGCCGGATTAGAAGGTGGAAAAATCGGGACAGAAGTCTCGCGAATCGAGCAAGCTTTTTCTCAAATTTCCGATGATGCATTGATTTTGACAGATATCGGATCGGCAACGATGAATGCGGAATTGGCTCTCGAATTGTATACCGGAAAGCATACCATTCGCTTCGTCGACGTTCCTCTCGTGGAAGGATCGTTTCTAGCAGCAGTCTTAAGTGGACAAGGCCAACGGATCGATCAGATTGTGACAGAGCTTGAGCAGGAATATTTATCAAAAGAAAAAACGAATTAATAAGCAAAGCTCACCTCCAAGTCAACGATTTGGAGGTGAGCTTATTTGCCGTCTGAGCGTATCTTTCAATAGGTTTTCCGTTTGAATAAATCATAATTATTAAAATTGGAATAACCATCATATAATTAAGAAAAATAATGAAGGAGTGGATGAAGTGGGGTTTTTGGATGGATTGATGGGGAATGCTTCAGAAGTTGATAATGAAGATATGAAAAAGGAATTCGGAGAGGTTCTGGCAACAAATGAAAAAGTAGAAAAATCGTACAAACTGATTCGCGATCTGTTTATTTTCACGAACCGACGGCTGATCTTAGTTGATAAGCAGGGGATGACAGGAAAGAAAGTGGAAATTCAGTCTTTGCCATATAAAAGTATTACCCGCTTTAGTGTTGAAACGGCGGGAAGTTTTGATCTGGATGCAGAGCTGCAAATTTGGATTACAGGTGATACGGCACCGATTAAGAAACAGTTTAATAAAAGTTTAAATATTTATGAAGTGCAAAGAGTACTAGCTGATTATGTCTTAACATAATTTGTAGGTGTCATATATAAATAAAAGATCAGTCTTCTTAAACACGAGAAGACTGATCTTTTTGCATTAATTCCCTATCATAACACGTATACATAAACACTTAAAAAGTGAGCAAGACTGCCAAGCAGGATGAAGATGTGAAAGATTTCGTGAAAGCCCATTTGTTTGAACTGCAGCCACTTCGGTTTTAATCCGTAAATGATGCCGCCGATTGTGTACAGAACGCCGCCCACTACAAGCAGCAAGAGTCCAGCTGATTCCATATTTGATGCGAGCGGAGAGAATATGAAAATCGCCATCCAGCCCATGACAATGTAAAGAGCTGTTGACAACCACCTCGGACAGTTAAACCAGACCATTTTAAAGATAACGCCGAACACCGCAATGGCTGAAACGATGCAAAACAGCGTCCATCCGGTCGTATTATTCAAACTGATTAAACAAAAAGGTGTATAGGAACCGGCAATTAAAATAAAGATCATGGAATGATCAAGCCGTCTGAAAAAGGCAATGACGGTATCTCTTGCAATAACAGAATGATAGGCAGCGGATGCTGAGTATAAAAGAATTAAACTGACGCCGAAAATTGTAACAGCTGTAATAGCGGCCGCTGATTCAATAGTGAACGCTGCTTTGATAACCATTGCAATCAGTGCTGCGACTGATAAAATGGCGCCAGCTAAATGGGTAAGTGCATTAATCGGTTCTCGAATAAAAACAGTCATTCAAAATACCTCCAAAGCGATATATAGTTTTTGATACTACATATTATAATAGAGTTGTAACATTACATAGTCAAGTTTTACACTATATCAATATTCACCTATAATAAAGACAATATAATTATGATAAAAAAGAAGGTGTTACTATGGGGAATTTAATAGACATTTTGAATGAACTGCATCTCGAAAACCAGCTCACACCGGATGATATACCAAACATTGATCTATATATGGACCAAGTCATTCAATTATTTGAACATACATTTAATCAATCAACCCGCAATGAAGACGAAAAAGTGCTAACGAAAACGATGATTAACAACTATGCGAAAGGAAAGCTGCTTTTCCCGATTAAACAAAAAAAGTATTCTAAAGAGCATTTATTATTAATCAGTCTCATCTACCAGCTGAAAGGCACACTATCAATTAGCGATATTAAAACGACACTTGAAGGTGTGAATGAAAATATTGATGAAATCGATATTGATTCATTTTACAAAAGTTATCTCGATATTGCCGCAAACAATGTCACTCATTTTAAAGAAGACGCGATGAGCCGCATGAATGAAATTAAAGCGGATACAAATGAACTTGAACACATTATGCATATTCTTTCGCTCGTTCATATGAGCAATATGTATCGGAAAACAGCTGAAAAACTCGTTGATCAACTTATATCGACACAACATATCAAGAATATGGAGTAGGAGATGTGAGATCATGAAGCCTGGTGGAAGTGTGTGAATAGCTGCTCGATGAGGATCATTGAGATTAAAAAAGGAAAAAGACTATTCGAAAAGCCAGTCATTAACTGCTAAACGAATAGTCATATATTTACTTATCTAATAAAGATGCTCCAGATATACCTGGGTTGGTCATTTCATAAGGATCTAAAATTTGATTTAAATCTTCTTCAGACAAAATACTATATTGCTTGCAAAGCTCACGGACAGACTTCCCTGAGATTATAGCTTCACGGGCAATTTTTGCTGCTGTTTCATAGCCGATATGTGGGTTAATGGCTGTAATCGTCCCGACACTTGTTTCTACATAATGTTTCATTTGCTCTTCATTTGCTTTTATACCTGAAACGCAGTAATTAGTAAAAACGTTGAATCCATTGTTCATAATACTAATTGACTGAAGCAGATTGAAAACGAGAACAGGCTCCATTACATTTAATTCAAGCTGACCGGCTTCTGATGCAAGGCAGATGGTGTTGTCGTTTCCGATTACTTGAAAGGCAATTTGATTAATGACTTCAGCCATTACAGGGTTCACTTTTCCTGGCATTATAGAAGAACCTGGTTGTCGGGCTGGTAAGTTAAGTTCATTTAACCCTGCACGTGGACCGGAGGCCATTAATCTAAGATCGGTTGCGATTTTGGACATATTCATCATGCATACTTTTAACGACGCGGATACTTCTGTGTAGACGTCTGTGTTTTGCGTTGCATCCACTAGATTTTCCGCTGCAAGGAGTGGGAAACCACTGATCGTCTCTAACTGTTTGACAACGGCTAAAATGTATTGAGGGTCCGCATTTAAACCTGTTCCAACAGCTGTTGCGCCCATATTTACATCATATAAGTGCTGCCGTGATTGAGTAATGCGTTTTATATCCCGCTCGATAACACGGCAGTATGCTTCAAATTCTTGCCCGAGCCGGATTGGAACGGCATCCTGTAAGTGAGTGCGGCCCATTTTGATAATATGATCAAATTCGTTCGCTTTCTCCTTAAAAGTTTGATGCATGTATTCCATGGTTGATAGTAATTTTTTTGAAAGAGCAAGTGTTGCAATATGAATAGCGGTTGGAAAAGCATCGTTTGTTGATTGTGCCATGTTGACATGTGTATTCGGGCTCAAAAAAGCATAGTCCCCTTTTTTTCTGCCGAGTATTTCCAAGGCGCGATTTGAAATAACCTCATTTGCATTCATATTAATGGACGTGCCAGCTCCGCCTTGTATAGGGTCAACAATGAATTGGTCATGCCACTGACCGTCAATAATTTCTTCAGCCGCTTGAACGATGGCTTTTTCCAAATGAGGAGGGAGGCGATTAACCTTTCTGTTGGCAATAGCTGCTGCTTTTTTGACAATTGCCATTGCTTTAATTAACTCTGCATGGATACGGTAGCCTGTAATCGGAAAATTTTCAACTGCGCGCAATGTTTGAATTCCATAGTAGGCATCAGCAGGTACTTCTTTTTCTCCTAAAAAATCTTTTTCAATTCGTCTATTCATATTTGTCATTTAGATTCTCCCAATCGTCTTTTAATAAGGTCTTTCAAAATTAATAACAAGTACTTATAGAAAAAAGAAGATCGTTAAACTAATGTATTATTATTGTACACAATTAGGTGTCAGAATAAAACTGAAGTGAAGATGAATGGATGTATGCATGTATGCATTTAGAAACGAATCAAACGGATTAATCGACCATTAGGAACATAAATAAAAACACACCTCGAAAGCAAGAGCTTTTAAGGTGTATTTTTATTCAACGTGTTTATTTTACGCTTGAAGAGCCAACTAATGATTCAGGTGTGTTACCGAGTGTGAGCAGGCTGATTTTCGCGTAGCCTATTTCTTTAAATGTTATAAATAGTTGTTTTAACACGTATATATCTGCATCCATTTTCAATGTTTTCACTTCTTTTATATATAAACGAAGGACAGATCCTTGGGATAGATTAGGCAGGCAGTTGGACGAGTCTTCATCCATAAGTAAGCAGCCCATATACTGATATTTCATTTGAAGAGCACGCGTTAAATTCATCACATGTACTATTTTTTCAAAAAGGACCGGGTAAGTATGTTCGAGATGATCCAATGCTTTTTTTGCCTTTCTTAACTCGTCAAGACTACATAAAGTAGCAATCATTTTCTATTCCTCCTTTTATCGGTCCCACGGTTTTTTTAAGGTCATATATTCCGCAAGTTCTTTACTCTTCGTTCTTCTCAGCTTACGCATTTCGGCACGGTCTTTTGCCGAATTATATAGGAATTTTTCTTCTTCTGTTTCTGGAATGACGCCAGGCACTTCAACAGGGCGCTTATTTACATCGAGTGCGACAAACGTTAGAAAAGCAGTTGCAGCAATGCGCCGGTTTCCTGTAATGAAGTCTTCCGCAATCACTTTGCAAAAGATCTCCATTGATGTGCGGCCTGTATAGGTGACGAATGATTCCAGGCAAAGTGAATCACTTTCATGAATCGCATCGAGAAAATCGATGGAATCAGTTGATGCAGTCACGCATTCTTTTACACGCGCGTGGCGTCGTGCGGATAGGCTCGCGACACTGTCGATTTTTTTCATGAGTACGCCGCCGAATAGTGTTTGATAATTATTTAAATCGCATGACAATACTTGGTCTGCATGTACAATGCGGCTTTCTCTCGTTTTAATGGCCTGTTTTGTGGCATTCATGTGTGTCGCTTCCTCCTGTAGTGGAATCTGTTACAAGTGTACTTCGACATTAAAAGGAAGTAAAATGGTTCTTTTTCATTATCAGTATAGCTTTTCTCTATGTAAATGCTTCCAAATATGAATAGTAAGTATGAAAAAACGAATCTATCTGTTTAGATTCGTTTTTGAAAATTGTGCCTTCGTAAACTGGAGCCATTCTTTGGCCGCATACGAAAGGTATTGATTTCTCCGCCAAATAATCGCCAAGTTCCAATTAATCGAAGGATTGACTACATTAACAGCCCGAACATGATCATGCAGATGACGGCAAATGCTTTCTGGTAATAAAGAAATGCCTAGTTCGGAGGCGACCATTTCTTCAATGAACGACCACTGAGAGCTTTCGGAAATAACGTGTGGATGAAAGCCAGCCAGATTGCAGGAAGAAACAATCCGGTCATTTAAAACGAAATCTTTGTTAAATAAAATAAAGGATTCAGCTGCGAGTTCAGACAAATGGATTTCTGTTTTGTTTGCTAATGGATGAGAACGAGGAAGGATTAGCATTAAATCTTCTTCCATAAAGGAAAAATGTTCGAACACTTCATTTTTCGTCGGCATCACGATAACTCCTACATCAAGATCATTGTTTTCAACATCCTCTTCAATCTTTTTAGAACCATCTTCTAAGAGCTGAAATGTAATACCTGGATAAACTTTATGGAAGGCACCGATAATTTTTAAGAAAAAATGCGCATCAAAAACAGGCGGGAGGCCGATCCGAATATGACCTGTTTTCAGTTCCAGCAGGTTATCCAGCTCTGTTTCTAAATTGTGAAATGCTTGATCAACTAGTTTAGCCTGCTCGAGCAAAATACGTCCTGCATCGGTCAATACAATTTTTTTGCGGGATCGGTCAAACAATTCAACACCGAGCTCCGCCTCTAAATTTTTAATCATTTTGCTGATCGTTGGCTGGGTAATAAACAAATGCTCCGCTGCTTTTGAAAAGCTGTTAAAGTTCGTCACTTCAATAAAATATTGCAAATGCTTAATGTCCATGTATGTACACCTGCTAAATGTGATTTATGTCTATTATAGTACAACTAGAAGTCCTTTTGTTTGAAACGAAAGTAATGTGTTGAGATGAAAAATGATTTTATATGTTCATGTTCAACTTGTTTTGAATCATTAGAAGTCAGGGAAATGAATGGAGAATCGAAACATTTAAGAATATTTGATAAAATAGATAGTGTATGAATACATTACATGACATGGAGGAGAACAAATGGCTTATTACGCTGCGTTGTTACATATGTTAGATCCGGAGAAAAATAAAGAAGTACGTCCGCTTCATATTGAGTATTTAGAGAAACTAGAGGAAGAAGGAAAGGTGTATGCACGAGGCCCGTTTGGCGATAATTCAGGAGGGCTTGTAGTATATGTCGCAGATTCCTACGAGGAAGCACAAACACTTGCCGAGAATGACCCCGTTGTTACTCATAAAGTCCGCCGTCTTGAATTGAAAGAATGGAAAAAGAATTAATGACAGAGCCTGACAATGACGTCAGGCTTTTTTTGAAAAGAAGAATACAAAGTTGAAAAACGGGTATAGAAAAGGTAAAGGGAGGGATTATCGTGAAAGCTGTCATTGTCCGTCGTAAGCCTGAAGATGTGCTTATGGAGAAGCTAGATAAAGCCCGGATGTTAGATGAAGGCGGATCATTGTCTATCGGAAGCTACGATGTGTGCGACATGGAAGCGGAAAGAGACTCCAGTTGTGAAGTGAAGGAGGAGAACGTTGTTGACGATAAACTTACTAAAACTGCTTAACGAAAATGCCTGACTCAAGTGTTCAAAGAGTCAGGCATTTTTTGTTTGTTGTTTAAAATTACATATTAAGGAATTACGGACAGCACAATGTGCGAAGGGTGCTGATTATCGTGATAAATCGTCTGTGTCGCTATTTTTGTATCGCTGCTGTTGATCATCGTACGGCCTGTGTTCAAGTTCACATCAAAGCGGGGAAAGTTGCTCGAAGACACTTCAACTCGAATTTGATGGCCTTGCAGGAAGACATTGCTTGTCGATGAATGGTTGATTTCATACGGTACATATTTCCCCGGGAATCATTTAATGTTTCTGCCGGGAAAATTGCTTTAAGATGCGGCGGCTTCTGTGTGGCGTTGTAAGAATATCCTTTTGCAGGATTTTCTGCAAATTTTATTTACACTAATCCATGATCCGGATAAAAAAGTCTAAACATGCTACAGTAAATAAAACGGGTAAATGGAGGCATTCATTATGTTGTTTATTGATAATCAAGGAATTACAGATCCGCATATGAATTTGGCTATTGAAGAATACGCAGTTAAGCATCTAGACATCAATGAGTCGTACTTATTGTTTTACATCAATGAACCGTCGATTATCATTGGGAAAAATCAAAATACAATTGAAGAAATTAACGTTGATTACGTAGAGGATCAAGGAATTCATATTGTGCGTCGATTGTCAGGAGGCGGAGCGGTATATCATGACCTCGGCAATTTAAATTTCAGTTTCATTACAAAAGATGACGGTGACAGCTTTCACAATTTCCGTAAGTTTACGGAGCCGGTTGTAAATACGTTGAACAAACTCGGACTGAATGCAGAGTTGAGCGGCCGAAATGATATTATCGCCAATGGGTTCAAAATATCCGGCAATGCACAGTTTTCAACAAAAGGCCGCATGTTTACACACGGAACTCTTTTGTTTGATACAAACATGGATGACGTCGTCGCGGCGCTTAAGGTACGCAAAGACAAAATTGAATCAAAAGGGATTAAATCCATTCGGAGTCGTGTAGCGAACATATCTGATTTGTTAGAAAAAAAAATGACGATTGAGGAATTTCGTCAGTTTGTGCTGACGAATATTTTTGAAGGAGAAGAAAATATTAAAGAATACAAATTGACCGATAATGACTGGCAGACGATCCATTCCATTTCAAAAGATCGGTATCAAAACTGGGATTGGAATTATGGAAAATCACCCGCATTTAATATTCAGCGTTCACATCGCTTCCCGATAGGCTTAATTGATGTTCGTTTAAATGTGAAAAAAGGCTTGATTGAGCATGTACACATTTACGGTGACTTTTTCGGAGCGGGTGATGTATATGAAGTTGAAACAGCGCTTAAAGGGGCTAAACATGAAAAAGAAGCGATCGAAAAGGCACTGCAGTCGCTTGAAATGAAGCACTATTTTGGTCAGGTAACACTAGATGAAATGGTGAAGTTGATTTATTAACCATTAAAACAGTTCCGAAAGCGATGCTTCCGGAACTGTTTTTTAGCTGGAAAAATAAGAAAGTAATCCATTATAAATGCCGTTTGCGGCAAGTTGTTGATAGGATTCCGTTACAATCAATGATTCTTCATATGTGTTTGTTAAATAGCCAAGTTCAAGCAAAATAGCTGGCTGATTGTTTTCGCGTAAAACGAAATAGTCGCCATGCCGCATGCCACGGTTTTTGGAAGAAATGGAGTTAGCCAATCCATTATTAATCCTGTTTGCGAGCTGTTTCTGATTTTGATGGTAGTAATACGTTGTAAAGCCAGCTGCACTTTTTTCATGAGACCCGTCGTAATGAATGCTAATAAACGCATCAGCATCGTGATAATGGGCATGATTTGTACGAGATGGAAGCGGAACGTATGTATCGGTCGATCTCGTCATCAGAACGGTGGCCCCATCTTGTTGAAGTTTTTTAGCCAAACGTTCAGCTGTTTGTAACGTTATATTTTTTTCAATTGTTCCTTGTACGCCTGTTGTCCCATCGTCTATTCCGCCATGTCCAGGGTCAAGAACGATTACTTTTCCATTTAGACTGTTCGAATCCATTGTTGTTGAATTTGTATCAATGGAAGAAGAAACTATCCAGCTAGCGACATACGCCTCGTTTCCATTTACTAAGCTGATTTTGTACCATTCGCCTTCTCGTCCTGTAAGTGGATAACGTTCTCCCGGTGATCCTTGTGCAATAACAGATGAAGACGTGGATGGGCTTGTCCGAATATTTGTACCTTCATTTAGAATAACGACAAAATCACCTGTTGATGCTGTACTTTGTGATGACTGTGTATGAACAAATTGGCTGCTTACCCATGCCGTTTCATTTTGATAAAGAATCTGAACCCATCCATTCGTGGTGGATGTGATACTAACTTGATCACCGTTGTTTACTTTTCCGATAATAGAAGCCGATAAGGAAGGGGTATCCCTTATATTTACATGATCCGCTGTAATGGTACCAGTTTGACTGGATGACGCTAGACTATCGGATGCTGGTGAATCGCTGGCACCTTTTGTGACGATATAACTTGCTACCCACCCTTTTTTCCCATCAGAGAGTTGAATTTGATACCAATCATATTTTTCCTTCAGCACTTGGAATTGCTCGTTTCGTTTTGCGCTGCTGATGACACTCGCTGTCATAGCAGGCTCACTGCGTACATTTGCACTGTCTACGCCAATTTGAATAATGTCTGATTCTGCAGAAGAATGTCTCTCCTCCAAAAAAATAAAAATGAGTAAAGCCGTAAGAAAAAGTACTAATCTCTTCTTTTCCATAATCCACCTCCCAAGGATAAATTCAACTTTATTTTAGCATCATTAAATGTTCTATACATCCGCATAAATAATGATTCAATAAATTGAGCAAATGGTCTGAATTAGTCGAAAATTGAGGTTTATTTCTAAAAAAAGAGATGCATTCAAGGAAAGAACGTACACAATTTAAGGTTCATATATGTAAATTAGAATGATGTCGAATTGGTTCCAAAGAAGGTGTTTTACTCCTATGAATAAGTGGTACATGTCATAAAGTATTCCAATCTAGTCACTTAAAAAGGAGAGGAATTAAAAAATGGAAAATAATGAAAACAGCAAAGATAAACAATTAGATCAATTTCGGGCGACCAATAAGGGAGAAAAAATGACAACAAACCAGGGCCTCCGTGTGTCTGAAGATGAGCATTCGCTCAAAGCAGGTGACCGTGGCCCAACGTTAATGGAGGATTTCCACTTTAGAGAAAAAATGACCCATTTCGACCACGAGCGTATTCCAGAGCGTGTCGTTCATGCACGTGGATATGCGGCGCATGGTTATTTTGAATTATATGAATCGATGAAAGAATATACAAAGGCAGGATTCTTACAGGATCCATTTGTCAAAACACCCGTTTTTGTGCGTTTTTCGACAGTGGCTGGATCACGTGGTTCTGCTGAAACGGTGCGTGATGTGCGCGGTTTCGCGACGAAATTTTACACGGAGGAAGGAAATTATGACTTAGTTGGAAACAATATGCCCGTTTTTTTCATCCAGGACGCGATTAAGTTCCCGGATCTTATTCACGCGGTCAAGCCCGAGCCGCATAATGAAATGCCACAGGCAGCGAGTGCGCATGATACATTCTGGGATTTTGTCGCAAACAACCAAGAATCGGCTCATATGATTATGTGGCACATGTCTGACCGGGCTATTCCACGCAGTTTCCGGATGATGGAAGGGTTTGGTGTTCATACATTCCGTTTTATTAATGAGCAGGGCAAAGTACGATTTGTGAAGTTTCATTGGAAACCGGTGCTGGGCATTAAATCGCTCGTCTGGGATGAAGCACAAAAAATTGCCGGAAAAGATCCGGATTTTAACCGCCGTGATCTATGGGAAGCGATTGATATGGGCGACTACCCTGAATTTGAGTTTGGTGTTCAAATGATCGATGAAGAAGATGAATTTAAATTTGACTTTGATATTTTAGATCCGACAAAAGTATGGCCGGAAGAAGAGGTTCCGGTCAAAATTATCAGGAAAATGACGCTGAATCGCAACGTTGATAATGTATTTGCGGAAACAGAGCAAGTTGCGTTCCATCCGGGGCATGTCGTACCAGGAATTGATTTTTCAAATGATCCGCTTTTACAAGGCAGATTGTTCTCATATACGGACACGCAGCTAATCCGTCTAGGCGGCCCGAACTTTCACGAACTGCCAATTAATCGCCCTGTTTGCCCATTTCATAATAACCAGCGGGACGGTTACAGCCGGATGACCATTAATCCAGGCCCTGTCAGCTATCACAAAAACTCGATTGATCAAAATACGCCATCAACGGCCACAGAAGAAGAAGGCGGATATGTTCATTATCAGGAAAAAGTGGATGGCCGCAAAGTACAGCGTCGAAGTGATAGTTTTAAAGATCATTTTTCTCAAGCAAGACTGTTTTGGAACAGTATGACTGAGCTGGAAAAAGAGCACATTAACGAAGCCTTCAGTTTTGAACTTGGCAAAGTGCAAAGCAAAGATATTAAGCAGCAAGTTGTGAATATGTTTGCCAATGTCAGCCAGCAGCTTGGTGTGTCAATAGCGGATGCGATTGGTGTTAAGGGTCCAAAAGACGTGAAAGAATCAAGCGTCACTAAATCATCACTAGCGCTTAGCCAGGAAGCAAATCCGATTAAAGGCGTTGCGACACGTAAAATTGCCGTTCTTGCGGGCAATGGTTTTAATGGAAAAGATGTTAGCAAAATCATGAAGGAATTTGAAAAAGCGGGTACGCGTCCAGAGATCGTCAGCGATAAGCAAGGCTTTGTCAAAGGGGATGATGGTACGGAAATGGAAGTGTCACACACATTCTTGACGGCGGACTTCGTATTATTTGACGCAGTGTATGCAGCAGGTGGTTTGAGTGTAAACCCGAAAGTGAAGAAAGAGGCTGTTTATTTTATTAATGAAGCATTCGACCACTTTAAAACAGTCGGTGCTTCGCATGATGGAGTAGATTTGATTGCAGATTTGCCTGCCGATACGGGTGTTGTAACAGAAGCGAGTCCGTCAAAAGATTTTGCGGATACATTTTTGAACGCGCTCGCTGAACATCGCCATTGGAATCGACAAGTGTAAAAACAAAAAAGTGAAAGAGCCGTGGGCGGGTGCCCGCGGCTCTTTTTCATCCCGGCGGTAAAGATAGCTGCCGTGTGTTGCTGGTGATTTTTCTTCATTATGAAAAGCACATGAATGAGCGTAAGGTGGAAAAGTTCGTACCTTGAAAGAGCAATAAAACAGGAGCAGCTCTTAGAGGGTCGCTGCCTTTTCATACCCATCGACAACGAGGTCAAGTTTGCCTGTAGTCGGATCAATGACAAGGCCGTGTACGGGAATGTCTGCAACCATAAGCGGATGAGATTTTACCAAGTTCACACTATGGGTTACACTTTCTTCTACGCTACTGAAGCCTTCGAGCCAGTGATCGACATCAATACCGGCATGACGAAGCGTATCGATTACTTCCTGCTGAACACCGCGCTCTCTCATTGCCTCGAACATCGCACTGCTTGAAAGAGAACTCATGCCACAGTCATAGTGGCCAATAATTAACACTTCATCTGCCTGCAACTGGTACACGGCAACGAGCAGGCTGCGCATAATAGAACCAAATGGGTGATTGACGATGGCCCCGGCATTACGGACAATTTTCACATCCCCGTTTTTGAAATTCATTGCTTCTGTGACAAGCTCAACAAGACGTGTATCCATACACGTTAAAACAACAACACGTTTATTTGGGAATTTCGTTGTTGTAAATTTTTCAAACTCTTTGTTTTCTACAAATGTTTTGTTAAATGATAAAATGTCTTTTAATAATGTCACAAATATTCTCTCCTCTCGACCTATTATTATTGTGAATCATTTTATAATTTTTTGTCAAACCATTTTTAATGCATTTGTGATGTTTTCTTTTAGCGTTTCAATCGGGACAAAACGTGCCATACGAAACAATTCTTTTCCATGGATAAAGAAGATGATAGCTGGTGCGGAGAAAACCGTCAATTGACCAGCTATCTCAGGTGTTGCTGCTGTATCTGCGTGGATCACTATAACAGCCGAGAATTCAGCCATTAATGATTCAACTTGAGGCAGAAGAGTATGGCACACCGAACAGCCGGGACTGGATATATAAAGTAGAATCGCTTCGTTTGATGAAAGAACGTCTGAAAATTCCGCGTATGACGATATTAGGTACATTATAACCGCTCCTTTTTCTCATTGTAAATGGTGTCTGCTATAATGAAAAGAAATTGGCTTTTTTGAAGGAGGATTCTGGCATGGCTGGACGAAGAGAAGACGAATTGAAAGACATTACACTGCTTGGCAACCAGGGCACAAAATATATATTTGACTATGATCCATCTGTCCTTGAGACATTTGATAATAAGCATCAAAATCGTGATTATTTCGTGAAGTTCAACTGTCCGGAATTTACATCGCTTTGCCCAATGACAGGGCAGCCTGATTTCGCGACGATTTACATTAGTTACATTCCCGATGTGAAAATGGTTGAAAGCAAAGCGTTAAAGCTCTATTTATTCAGTTTCCGCAACCACGGCGATTTTCATGAAGACTGCATGAACATTATTTTAAACGACCTCGTGGAACTGATGAATCCCCGCTATATTGAAGTATGGGGAAAATTCACACCGCGTGGCGGCATATCCATTGATCCGTATACGAATTACGGGCGTCCAGGGACGAAGTATGAGAAGATGGCGGATTACCGTATGATGAACCATGATCTATATCCCGAAACGGTAGATAATCGATAATTGGCAGAAAAACGAGCGTGGTTACACGAAAACGGCTGATTTGTGACCAGAAAAATCGCTGTTTTTTAGAATTTGTGATCAAAAATGTGACCAAGCATTATACGTGAAAAAGAGGTATCTCCAGATGGAGGTATCTCTTTTTAAACGTATGAAATGGACAAAAGTGTGAACTGGACCAAGATTGAGTACGTGGTAAATTAAAACGTATCATAGAATGAAAAATTCGGATTTGAAGGGGTTAAAATACAATGGAATGTTTATGTGAACAAAACGTAACCGACGAATTAAAAATTGAGGGAGATATGGGTGGAGACCCTATATGGTGTAATCGATGTGGGTGCAACCTTGATATAGACGAAGCTCCGATTTCAGATGAGTTAAAAGAGGAGCTGTGGGACTGGATGATGAGATACGGTGAATGGATTGATTGGGATAAGGATGAGTTGCTTCCTAATGGGATTGAACTTGAAGAGCAGCATGATAAACAAGGGATTAGATTAACTGAAAATGCCAAAAGAGAACTGGAAGGAACGTATAAAATTAAATTTTCACCTTCCACATCAGCAAGAAGCTATGCCAACAAAGGTTTTATGTACGAATAACCTTTACTTTGCTGAAAAAGCATTTATCTAATCCCAGATCCACTGAATGAACAGTTTTTGGGTTTTTAGTGTCACAATTCAAAAAATGGATAACCTACCTATGAAATATAAATTGTGAATTTTTATTATAAAAAGGAGGTTGATCAAAATGTACTTTACAATTGTTGCATTCTTTATAGTCCCATGGCTTATTGGATTATCACATCTTCACCGACAAGATAAAAAATCATTCCTTTGATCGCCCCATTTGCTTCAGTCAATGCCTTCCTTATAACTGAATTAGGGTTTTCCTTCAATTTTTGGAACGCCTATCCTTTCACTGATCTCAAAATATTAGCTGCTATTCCTTTGGATTTAGGCTTCTATCCTATTTTATGCTGCTATCTTATTTTTTTATAAAGAAAAGCAAACATCCATATCTCATTGTTTTTCTAATGACATTTTTCACAACATTGACCGAAGCAATATTCTTCCTAACTGGAAAAGTTGTGTATGGGAATGGGTGGAATCTTTTTTGGACTTTTATTTCTTATCTCATTCCTTATCTCTTCGGTTATTGGTTCTACCTTTACTTGAAAAAGATAAGAGTAACAGAATAAGTTTTTTATACATCTTTTGAAAATTGAGAGTAAGAAAATCAACTACTTTTTGTAATATTTCCGCACTATTGTTCGGTGTCATAATTTTGAGTTGTGATAGTACATTGTATTCGTCGTCCTACTCAAAGGCAGTAATTCAAACTTAACCAAAAATTTACAATATTAATATTCATCCCTTGTTACAATAAAAGTGATAGAAGAAAGGGGAGAACATTCATGTCAGCAGAAAACACAGTCTCAAACAGAAGCACACACCTTTTCGTTGATCCATTCATCGACATTCATTTATTAATGACAGGCGATAAGGATGTTATTGAGGGACTGGATGCTCAAGTTAGTGCGATCAAAATGTTGATAGGAAACATGGATTTCGAAACTGAATACAATGACGATCCAGAAGCTAGCCAAAAAGGATACCTTTCTGTTTTAGACGAGATTGGCAGGTTGCTGAAGATTCGCATGGACGTTTTCCCGAAAGAGCAGCGTAATATTGAGGTTGTTCGTAACTTTTTGAATGCGATGTTGTTGAGTAGAATTTATGAGCAGGAATCATATCAAGAAATTTTCGATCAGGACAGACTGGATGATGGAGAAGATGGAAAACAGCCGATTTTGATTTTTAGACCAGAATGAAAAAGTGATAGAACATTCACGTTAAAATATATCTGCATAAAATACACAACCTTGCTCATTCTTATGATCGAGGTTTTTCTATTGAAACGGCTAGTTCGGGATGTAGCAAAGCTGCAACGGATTTTAAATCATTCTCTAAAGGGGCAGTTTAGTTAAGCAATAACTCAACATAGACATAGGTAAAGAAATTAATTTTCTTATCGAACCAAATGTTGAGGAAGCAATCGGTTTATATTATGCTGCGTTCATGTTTATTGGTTTAACATTGGGTGCATTGTTGGGTGTTATTTTGCATTAAGATAACGGGGCTTTAGTTGAACAAGGATAGATAAGAAAAGTCGATTTCCTGTACGTTAAGGAATCGACTTTTTTATGTGTCTATTAGTCATGTACGGATTAAGTTTAATGTTCCTTATGACACTGAATATCGGTGCGGTTGTTGAAGCAATCATTGGAGGACCGCTTGCAGATAAGTTCGGATCTAGAAAAGTGCTTGTCGCCTTTTTAATAATGGCGTTTGCTGCACTTACTCTATTAAGCTTCAAACCTAATATGTTTATGTTACATGTACTAATCGCCATTGCAGGAGGTAAGACGACTGGAACACAAATCGTTACCAACGCTTATGTATCGCAGTAATATCCAACGGAAATCCATTCAACGGGTATTAGCTGGGCTCTCGGTATCGGTAGACTGGGCGATATTATGGGACTAACATTGGGTGGAATATCTCTTAGCTCAGCAGTTTACTTTGCAGACACACTTCTTGTTCTTTGCTGTTCCATGTATCGTTGCAGCAATTGCGATTTGGTCCATTCAAGAAAAGCATGGACATGGATCAGAAACATACACGCTTTCAAATAAGGAAGTGTAACATAACGTTATTTAAAAACATACTAAAATTAGTAAGGGTGTTCCAAAAGTCAGTGATCACTGACTTTTGGAACACCCCTATTTTGCTTGTATCATATAGAAACGGTACATGCCAAAAGCGGCGATGGATAAGAGGATGCCGAGTATATAAGGCAAGCCGATGGCGAGTGAGAAGAGCCAGCCGCCTAAAGGAGGCCCGATAATTCTTCCGAGTGAATCGAAAGAAGAGAGCATCCCGGTTGCACTGCCGTGTCCATTAGTTGAAACTTTTGTAATTAACGCTGATACGCTTGGGCGGATGAAGCCGTTTCCGATGCCAAAGATAGTTAGGAAAATAGCGGCAGTCGCAAAGCTATTGACGAATAAAATAAGTCCGAATCCAATAGCTGAAATAAGGATGCCAAGTTGAATCGTAAGCCCTTCGCCATACTTCTTCGTCAGCCTGCCGACTAAACCACCTTGCACGATTGCACCAGCAAGGCCCATAATCATGAAAATGTAGCCGAGTTCAACGATCCCTATCTCCGCTTTTTGTGCTGCGTAATACGCAAACGTCGCTTCTAAGCCGGCCAGAGAGAGAGAAACAAATAATTGAAGGAAAAAAAGAATCGAAATGGGTCCGCTAAATGCTTGCATTAGCGATGTTTTTTTCGTACTTTGCTGTCCTCTTTTTTCAATAGGCAGTGATTCCTTTAAGAAAAACAAAACGATTAAAAATGTTAAAATGGAGGATGCACCCGCAAGATAAAAAGGAACAGATAAACTTGATTTTGAAAAAATACCGCCGATCGCCGGTCCGAAAATAAACCCGAGCCCGATTGCTGCACCGATGACGCCCATTCCTTTTCCGCGGTCTTCTGGCGTCGTGATGTCTGCCACATACGCCATAACGGCCGGCATATTTGCAGAAGATAAAAAGCCCCCGATTATTCTTGCTGCAAACAGCATCCAAAGTGCAGAAGAAATCGCCATTAAGAAAAATGAAATGGCAAGTCCAAAAATACCGATCAGAATAAGCGATTTTCGCCCGATTCGATCGGACAGACGTCCCCACATAGGTGCAAATAAAAGCTGCATGACGGAGTATGCTGCCATGAGAAGGCCAAGCTGTGCAGGAGAAGCACCAATATTCTCAGCGTAAAATGGCAAAACGGGAATGATAATGCCAAAGCCGACCATGACGAGAAACATGACGGCAAATAAAATAGACAATGATTTCTTCGTTTCCAACGTGATATTCACTCCAATACCGGAAAAGGTTATATACTATAAAAGTGTACCATACTAGAGTCGTATAGATGCAAGGGTGATGAATCATGATTTGTATATGGAAACAGTCGATAATCATTGTTATACTGTACTCATCAAAAATATGCCTAGGAGGATTTAATATGACTGAATCGAATCAAACGAACCCAACGGAAACACCGAAGAAGAAAATGACGCTGCAAGAAGCGATGAAACAAAAGCTTGAAGAGAAAAAAGCGCAGGCAGCAGGTGGCAAGCAATTAGGACACGCAGCACAAACAACGAAAAAAATGAAAAGTCAGCAAACAAAAAAGGTAAGTAATTCACGTAGAAAAATGGGTGTATAAGGAACAGGGAAAATGAGAAAAATTAGGAGTTATGAAGAGGAAATGCTATACTGATTATACCATTATCTATACTTGCTTTCATGTTACCCCCCTGTTCAATTATTGAGCAGAGGGGTTCTTATTATTATCAAAGAAATAAAAAAAGACTCTCATGTGAGAGTCTGTAAATATATGTTAGTTTAAATTATGCTTTTTGTACGTTAGTTGCTTGTGGTCCACGTTGGCCATCTTCAACTTCGAAAGTCACTGCTTGACCTTCGTCTAATGATTTGTAGCCTTCACCTTGAATAGCAGAGAAATGAACGAATACGTCGTCTCCTGCTTCGCGTTCGATGAAACCAAAACCTTTTTCTGCATTAAACCATTTTACTTTACCTTGTTCCATGTGTATTTCCTCCTCGTGCGCCATGCACATATCGTGTTACTATCCTTGCTCAAATCATCCAAACGGAAAGTTATCGTAACGAACAAAAATAATTCTTTTTTAGAATAACAGAAATTGTCATGTATTGCAAGAGCAGGCAAAATAAAAGTTTTGAAAAAGAAGGATAGATAATCAAAATGTCTATACTGACTATATGAAATGGACCATTAAAAAAGAATGAATTCATTACTATTTTCGTCAGGAATTATACTGATATGAAATGGTGATTGCCGCTCGTGATACACTAAAATAATAATAATGTGAAAAGGAGAGCTCGTGATGGGAAGAAAAAGAGCCTTTACAGAAGAAGAGCTGCTTGATAAGGCGGAAATGCTCATTATTCAACACGGTTATAGCGGCTTCCATTTAAAGCTGTTAGCCAGTCATTTGCCGGGCGCGCGCAGTACAATTTATCAATATTATGCGAATAAAGAAGAAATAGCCGCAGCCTGTATGAAGAAGGCAATGGTGCGGGCACTTATAAAGGCGGGATACGTAGATGAAACAGATCCGATTGAAGCACTGAAGCAGCTGCTTCGCGTATACATGGAAGAGGCTGATCTTCATTATTTTCTCGGGGATGCGCGTAAAATTGATGTATCACAGTCAAAAAAAGCGGAGCAAAATGTCGGGGAAGTGCTGGCGATGCTCAAGCATTTGCGCGGACAGCTTGATTTATTGTTCGATCGAGCGCAAAAACAGGGTACCATTCGATCAGATTTGCCTATTTCGGTAATGGCGGGACTGTTTTTTCAGCTTATTAACACGCCAAATACATTGCAGCTGCCGCCTCATGAGTGGGCGGACTATTTATTTACATTATGGTATGAGGGAAGCGGAGCATATTGATGCTCCTTTTTTTACAATTTTAAATTGACACAAGTGTCTAAAATGAATTTAAATGGAGATAGATCTTATTTTTTAGGGGGAGACTGTGATGAAAAAAACATTCTGGCCATTAACAGATTGGGTCGCAACGAAAAAAGGGACGTGGATTGTTTTAGCGTTCTGGCTTATCGCTATTGTGCTGCTAAGTATATTGGCTCCGAGTGCGAATGATTACAAGTCCAATTCATTCGATTCTTTGCCGAAAGATGCAGCATCGATTGAAGCGGCAAAAAAAGTAGAAGAGTATTTCCCTGATGACGGTGGAGTTCCTGCGATTATTGTCTTTAATAGTGAAGAAGGGAAGGTAGAGGCGGAAGGCATTTCAAAGGCACTCACTGCGATTGAAAAAGAAATAGATGGACTGACAAGTACGGTGCCATTTGCCCAGCTCCCACCGACTACACAGGCTGAATTTTTATCAGAAGATGGTTCTGCGGCAGCCATTCCTTTTGTTTTTCAAGAAGGATTCGACAGCAGTGATTTTGAACCGCGTATTGATACGATGACATCGATTGCGATTCAAGAATCCGGTCAAGAGGTGTATATTACAGGACCTGCAGGTATTGCGACGGATACAACTGCTTTATTTTCACGTGCGGATGTTGTGCTAATATTATCAACGGTCGGTCTTATTCTAATCCTCTTGATCATCATTTACCGTTCCCCCCTATTAGCTGTTATTCCCCTTTTAGCCTCTGGTTTTGTGTATGCGGTGACAGATCGGATTCTTGGGCTTTACGGAGCAGCTGGACTTGAAATGAGCAGCCAGTCTTTATCAATTATGACTATTTTATTATTTGCGGCAGTAACAGATTATTCATTGTTTGTGCTAGCTCGTTTTAGAGAAGAGCTGAAGCATCACGAAAGCAAGTATGACGCGATGAAGTATGCAATGCGTGAAACAGGAGAGCCTGTTTTTTTCTCAGGTGGAACTGTACTTGCAGCTATGCTTATGCTCTTTTTCGCAGCCATCCGTGATTATCAAAGTTTCGCGCCGTTATTTGCGACCGCAATGGGTGTCATTATGATTGCATCCATTACACTTGTGCCAGCCTTATTTACATTGTTTGGCCGAAGATCATTCTGGCCGAAAGTACCGAAAGTTGGAGGGGAAACGGAGAAGGAAAACGGTCTTTGGCACCGTATTGCCCGTTTTGTAACGAATAAGCCGGCATTGTCAGGCGGTATTGTCCTATTGTTTTTAATGATCTCATCGTTAAATGTATTCAACGTAAAATATGAATTTGATACGCTAAAATCATTTCCGGATGATATGCCGTCCCTTATTGGATATAACATAATTGACGAGAAATTTTCAGTGGGGGATTTGTCACCGACGACTGTTATTGTCGAAGGAACGGGTAATGCAGATGTCGTCACGGATGTTTTAACACAGCAGGACGGCGTGCAATCAGCGAAGCTTGTGGCGTCTAATGGGGCCGGAGATGCGCATGAGATAACCATTGCGTTTGAAACGAATCCGTACGATGCAGCATCGCTCGATACGTTAGCCGATTTACGTGCGAATGAAGCGGAGATATTGGAAGTAGCTGGTGGAGAGGGAGATTTATATTTCGCTGGTGAAACGGCAGAAAAACTGGATGATCGCGAATTGAACAACCGTGATTTACTAGTGATCGTGTCAATTGAAATTGTGCTGTTGTTCGTGATGCTTATTGTGCTCACACGCTCATGGAAAATGCCGCTTTATATGGTCGGGACGATTGTGCTGTCGTTTTTATCAGCACTTGGTCTCGGATTGTTTTTAGTAGATCTTCTATTCGATATTGGGGCAATTAGCACTCGTGTTCCGCTTTATTCATTCGTATTTTTAGTGGCGCTTGGGGTTGACTACAATATCATTCTTGTTTCACGTTACATGGAAGAAGGCGAGAAACATCCATTGAAGAAAGCAGTTGAAATTGCGGTGGCGAAAACAGGCGGTGTTATTTCATCCGCAGGTATTATTTTAGCCGCGACATTCGCTGTGTTAATGACGCAGCCGATTGAAATATTATTTGTTTTCGGATTTATTGTCGCAGTAGGGATTTTGCTTGATACCTTTTTTGTGCGAGGACTCTTACTGCCGGCATTCATTTTGTTTTTTGAAAGGAAAAAGTAACAGATGATGGCGGGAGTTGGCTAAAGTTTTTCTGGTGTTCCGCCTTTAATATAAGAATCCCGCTGTGAGTGCTCACAGCGGGATTCTTTTTATTATACGTTGAAATAGCGTGCATCCGGGTGAGCGAAGACAATCGCTGATACCGATGCTTCCGGTTCCATCATATAGCCTTCTGTCAAGTTGACACCGACTTCTTCTGGTTTCAACAAGCCGAACAATTTTTCTTGGTCTTCAAGGTTCGGACAGGCAGGGTAGCCGAATGAGAAACGCTGTCCCTGATACTTCGCCGCGAAACGATCTCGCATTGTGAAATCGATTGGATCAGGGAAGCCCCACTGGTCACGCATTTCCTGATGAATACGCTCTGCAAAACCTTCAGCTAGTTCCAGTGCAGTTGACTGGAGTGCATGGCTATCAAGAAATTTACCTTCATCGCGAAGTTTCATTGCTTGATTACGAACACCGAATCCAGCAGTTACAACGAAAAATCCGACGTAATCCATTTCGCCGCTTTCAACAGGTTTTAAATAATCAGAGAGACAGAGGAATGGTTCTTTCATTTGACGCGGGAATGTAAACCGCTCAATTTCTGTTTTTGAATCGGCTGGATCGTAAATGATGACATCATCCCCTTGAGACTGAGCAGGGAAGAATTGATAGACAGCAGCCGTTTTCAACCCGCCGTCATTTAAGAAGCCTGTTACTGTTTCGTGAAGCTGGATAGCCTTTTCATTTTGCTCAGCTAACAAATTTTTCACATTACCTTTCATGCCGAGATGATGGCCGATCAATGTCTGCATATTCACATATGGCTTTAAATGGGCGATAGAGTAATCCGGCAAAACACGGCGACGTGTATCACGCGGCACGAGAACAGGAGCATCTTCACGAACTGTTTTGACCGGTTTCGGTGCCACAGCAACAGCCTGCTCTTTTCGTTCGTCACGGTATGCTTCAATTTCTTTCCGTTTTTCTTTTTTATCTTCCAAATCCTGCAGAAGCCCGACTTTTTGTTCAGCGTTTTGCAGGCGGTTCGCAAGATCAAGACCATCCATCGCATCTTTTGCATAAAGAACGGGACCTTCATATTGAGGGGAAATTTTCGTTTCAGTGAATCGTCGTGACAATGCGGCGCCGCCAACAAGAATAGGTACGTTAATATCAGCATCTTTAAAGTCTTGTGCGGTGATGACCATTTGCTGGGCTGATTTGACGAGCAATCCAGACAATCCGACCATATCCGGCTTTTCTTTCCGGATGACCTCAATTAATTTTGCCGGCGTTACTTTAATTCCGACATCAATGACTTTGAAACCGTTGTTGCTCAAAATAATATCGACAAGGTTTTTTCCGATATCATGCACGTCGCCTTTTACAGTAGCGAGAATAACTTTTCCTTTACCGGAATCATCTTCTTTTTTCTCCATAAATTGCTCAAGGTAGGAAACCGACGCTTTCATCACTTCGGCGCTCTGCAGTACTTCAGCAACGATTAGCTGGTTATCATTGAACAGCCGGCCAACTTCAGCCATCCCTTTCATGAGCGGGCCATTAATAATATCGAGTGGTTCGTCGTACATATCACGTGCTGCTTCAAGATCGAGAAGAAGGCCTTCTTTCGTTCCTTCGACGACATAGTAGCTTAAGCGCTCGGGCACCGTTTTTGGAATGTCTGCTTCTTTTATCTCTTTTTTCATACCACGGTAAAAGTTAGTAAAGTCCGCGAGCGTGTCATCTGTCGTTGTAAACAACAAGTCGTTCGCCATTTTAATTTCTGCTTCTGGAATTGATGCGTAACGCTCCAATTTTTCCGTGTTGACGATTGCATAGTCAAGTCCAGCCTGCGTACAGTGGTACAAATACACAGCATTCAATACTTCACGGCCGACGGGAGGAAGGCCGAATGAGACGTTACTGACTCCGAGAACGGTTAAACAATTCGGCAGTTTTTCTTTAATAAGGCGAATACCTTCAATCGTTTCAACAGCAGAACCGATATATTGCTCATCACCAGTGCCGACAGGGAAGACGAGCGGATCGAAAATGATATCTTCCGGTGCAAGTCCCCATTTTTGAACGAGCAAGTCATGTGAACGAATAGCAATTTCAAGTTTCCGTTCGCGCGTAACTGCCATCCCAACTTCATCGATTGTGCCGACAACAACGGCTGCTCCGTACTGTTTTACAAGCGGCATAACAGCATCGAACCGTTCTTCACCATCTTCTAAGTTAATGGAGTTAATAATGGCTTTCCCTTGTGAAAACTTTAAGGCTTCTTCAATGACTTTCTCGTCCGTTGAGTCAATAACAAGTGGCACTTTTACCTTTTTGACGACTTCTTTCATAAAATTAGTCATGTCTTCTAGTTCTTCACGATCAGGGTTTGCGAGACAAATATCAATAACGTGTGCGCCGCCTTTTACTTGTGCACGGGCAACTTCAGCTGCTTCTTCAAATTTGCCTTCCACAATCAACCGTTTAAATTTACGTGAACCGATCACATTTGTACGCTCACCGATAAACAGAGGACGCATGGAATCATCATATAAAAGCGGCTCAATACCGGAAACGGCGTGGCCATGAGGATTCTCAGGAGTTGTACGTGGCGCTTTATCTTTTACTACTTCGCGCATGACACGAATATGTTCCGGTGTCGTTCCACAGCAGCCGCCCACAATATTTAACCAGCCTTTATCGGCAAATGCTCCGAGCTTTTTGGATAACGATTCAGGTGATTCGTGATAATTACCTTCTTCATCCGGAAGACCGGCATTCGGGTAACAACTTACATAGCTTGTTGCCAGATCGGAGAGAGAACGGATGTGGTCGGTCATAAACTCTGGACCTGTCGCACAGTTCAATCCAACTGACAATGGTTTAATATGTTCAATTGAAATGTAGAATGCTTCAATATTTTGTCCGGCAAGTGTTGTGCCCATCGGCTCAATTGTGCCAGAAATCATGACTGGCAGTTCTTTTCCGGCTGCGTCAAACGCCCGTCTAATCCCAAGAGTGCCGGCTTTCACATTCAGCATATCTTGACTTGTTTCCATTAAAATCAAGTCAGAACCGCCTTCAATAAGTGCTTTCGCCTGTAATTCAAAGTTATCGACGAGTTCGTCAAACGTAATGCCTCCTGTAACGGACAACGTCTTTGTCGTTGGTCCAATGGCACCGGCAACGAATCGCGGCCATTCTGGTGTTGAAAATTCATCGACGACCTTGCGGGCAATTTCAACAGCACGTAAGTTAATTTCATACGCTTTATCACCAAGATCGTATTCATTTAGTACGACAGGAGTTCCGCCAAATGTATTTGTTGCAATAATATCTGCACCGGCTTCTAAATATTCACGGTGAATACGTTCAAGCACTTCCGGTTTTGTTAAGTTCAAGTTCTCGTTACAGCCATCGTATTCTTCCCCACCGAAATCTTCCGGCGTTAAATCGGCGTTTTGCAGCATTGTTCCCATTGCTCCATCAATCAGGAGTATTCTCTTTTGAAGTTCTTTCTCAATTTGATGAGTCTGCATGAACAATCCCTCTCTCTTTTAGTGCATCCAGTTCATTTATATAATGAATTAATTCCATAGACATATCATAACGTAAAAACGGCGTAATAATGTATATTCCGTTAAAAATTTGTGCTGCTGTATCAAGCAGTTCTTTCGCAATTTGTATACCTTCTTTGGCAGCACGCTCTTGATCATCGCCGCATGCACGCATTCTCTCAAGTGTCTCATCTGATAATTTAATACCGGGCACTTCATGGTGCAGAAATTCCGCATTGCGCATACTTGTTAATGGCATAATTCCGATGAATATAGGTGTTGATAAATGTTTTGTGGCTTCATATACGTCGACAATTTTTTCTTTCGTAAATACCGGCTGTGTAATAAAATAATCCGCACCACATTCAATTTTCTTCTCCAATCGCTTGACGGCTCGGTCAAGAACGCGAACATTTGGATTGAACGCCGCCGCAACGGAAAAATTAGCTTTCTTTTTGAGCGGTTTACCAGAAAATGAAATCCCATCATTCAACTGTTTAATAAGCTGAATGAGTTCAGGGCTTGATACGTCATAGACATCCGTCGCACCTGGGAAGTCGCCTATTTTTGTTGGATCACCGGTAATCGCAAGCACGTCATGAAGACCGAGCGCGTCAAGCCCCATTAAATGAGACTGCAGACCGATTAAATTGTGGTCACGGCACGTAATATGGACAAGTGAGCGGACATCATGTTGTAATTTTAATGTTGCACCCATCGCCATATTGCTGATGCGTGGAGAAGCAAGCGAGTTGTCTGCCATTGTGACGGCATCGACGCCTGCGTCATACAATTTATTGGCACCTTCAATGAATTTTTCTGTGAGCAATGTTTTTGGTGTATCAAGTTCAACGATCACAGTCCGTGCTGTTTTCGCTTTTTCACAAATCGATACGTCTGTGCTAGGCTTTGCTTCTTGAATGACAATCGGTTTTTTCGTTTTTACCTTTTTCTCCGTTAAAGGAGGAAGACCGACCAGCCGTTTTTTCGCTGCTTCTATATGTTTCGGCGTCGTACCGCAGCAGCCGCCGATCAACCGGACACCTTCATTTCTCAAAAGGACGGCAGCACGGCCGAAATAATCCGCTTCTGATTCATAAACGATCCGGCCGTCTTCTACATCGAGAAGACTCGCATTCGGATACGCGGATAGGAATGCTTTTTCAGGCAGTGTTACGTCTTCAAATGCTTGAAGCGTATGAAAAGGACCGAGGCGGCAGTTAACGCCAACAACATCAGCACCAATTCCTTCAAGACGGTGCAACGCTTCATTTAATGACAATCCATTTTGCAAAACGCCTGGTTCATGCATCGATACCTGGGCGATAATCGGAACATCGCTCATTGTACGCAGCAGCTTGACCGAGTCAGACAATTCATCAAAATCGTAATACGTTTCAAATAAAATACCATCAGGGTCGCCGGAGAGAAGACTTTCTGCTTGTTCACGGACCGAGGCGATAATTTCCGCATTTGTTGCGGTGCTTTTACGGATCCCACGAATACCTCCGATTGTACCGAGAACGAACTGTCCGCCCGGTGCAGCTGCCTTTTTTGCAATCTCGATCGCCGCTGTATTCAATTCACGTGATCGGTTTTCAATGCCATAACGGGCAAGCTTAATCGCATTGGCCCCATACGTATTCGTTTGAATAACATCAGCACCTGCTGCAATGTAGTCTTTATGAATTTTTTCAATGATTTCGGGCTTTTCTGTATTTAATTCTTCATAGCAAAAGTCAATGCCGTGTGAATATAAAAGCGTGCCCATCGCTCCATCAGCGGTAAGCACGTCTGTTTTGAGCCTGTCGAGTAATGTCATATTGTAAACGTCCTCTCTATATTTGAACTGAAAAAAGCCTTCCTAAATGCAAGAAGGCTTTTCAACATGTATGTGTTGTCCGTTCCTTCTCATCTTCCAGACTTAAATTTAGTAGTCTGCTGGATTTAGCACCTGACCTGTCTCGGCTGGTTGCTGAAGCGTCCGTGGGCCAGTACCCTCAGCTTCTCTTGATAAGAATTGGCTATTAAATTATATGAATAATTAAAATTATCATATCGTGTCGTATCGGTTCAGTCAAGAACAATTTTCACTGTATAGACGGGTGAATCGACGTTTTTCGAATGATCAGCCAAGTAATAAAAAAACAAATAACGCCAAGGAAAAACAAGATAACAAAATCCATCAAGATGGCATTGCTAGAATCACCGAAAAGAAATGATCCGATTTTTGTTTGAATAGAAGCGTTCATCAATATTAGACCAGAAAAAGCTAAAAACGAAAGACCAATCGTTTTGCCGAATCGAAAGAAGATTGCTCCGATTAAAAATGCTGTGGCGAGACAAAAGAAAGAGAGTAACATGTCAACAACCGTTGCGCTCAAAAAAGAAGGGGATGTTGACAGTAAATCTGATAATCTGAAAAAGTGAACGGTTTTCAAATTCAAAAAGTCTTTTGTCACCAGGATGGCTAATTCCACTAAAATCGTGTGAATAACTGCCATTATAATCGAAGTAACGAGAAACGAAAGCCCGATACCGGCTAAAAACTGATTGCGGGTGGCGCCGCGTTGTATACAGTACGACATGCTGTCTTTTACGGCAATAAATCCGGTAATCGTCAAATAAGCGAATAACGCAATCGATGTGCCGCCCATATACACTTCGCCGTCGGTAAACGAATAAGCAGAGATAATGGAAAGCAGCACCGTGCTACCGAGAATGATCCAAAACACACTGGCTGCTTTTTTCGTTCCAGTCCATTCGTAGTGAATAACCGCTTTTATGTTGTTCATCATTTTTTACCTCCTGTGTGAGAATCGGTTAAGTGAACCATTAGCTCTTGAATCGGAATTGAATCTGTGTCAAGACGGTACAGTTCCGCTTCATGGCGGTTCCATTCAGAACCATATACGTAAGCTGTTGCGCGTCCGGCAAATTCTTTACGATGGATGGGTGCTTTTCCATTCAAGTATTCTGTCACATCTTTTTTCGTCCCGGTAATCGAAAAGCTCATCGAACGTAATGTTTCCACGTCTTGATGAAGAAGAAGGGCCCCCTTATGAATGATAAACACATCTTCAAATAATTTTGCTGCCTCATCAATGAGATGGGTAGAGAGGATGAACAGACGTGGCTGGCGTTCGTATTCTTCTATTAATAAGTCATAAAAACGGCTGCGCGCGGCGGCATCGAGTCCGATGTATGGTTCATCGAAAATCGTCACCGGTGAATAGCTGGCCAATCCAACCGTAATGCCGAGCCCCGACTCCATTCCCTTGGACAAGCTTTTTACTTTTTTGGATTTTTTTAAATGAAAGAGATCAAGGAGTTCTTCTGCCCGTTTTTGATCCCAATTTGGATAAAAGAGGGATGCAGACTTTAATGTTTCTTTAATCGAAAAATCTTTTTTGAAATTTCCGCTTTCATTGATCAGACAGACATTGTTTGGCTGTGCAAATGGTGATGATCCATTTACAACAATTGACCCATTATCCGGAAAAATGCAGCCGGCCATCATATTAAGTGCCGTTGTTTTACCGGCTCCGTTTCGGCCGAGCAGTCCAACAATTTTGGGTCCGTTCAATGTGAAAGATAGACTGTTTAATGCTGTCTGTGATCCGAATTTTTTCGTCACGTTATCGAATTGAACGTTCATGACGAGTGTCCTCCTTTTTTAATCATCGATTCAAGTTCTTCCTGGGAAATATCCAGTTTGGCTGCTTCATTGATAAGCGGTACGATGTAGGTCTCATAAAACTGTGTTTTCCGTTTTCCGGCTACTTGCTCTTTTGCTCCGTCTGATACAAACATGCCAATCCCCCTTTTTTTAAATAAAATGCCTTCATCAACGAGCCGATTAATGCCTTTGGCGGCCGTTGCCGGATTGATTTGATAATGCGCTGCAAATTCATTCGTGGATGGAACGCGGCTACCTTCCGGAAATGTATTGTCTAAAATGCCACTTTCCAGCTCTTCAGCAATTTGAATGAAAATCGGTTTTGAATCGTCCAGTTTTGCACTCAATGGATAACCCCCCTTATCTTGTTGATTGGTTAATCACTTATGTAATTAACTATATGAGCGATGCTCATTTTTGTCAACTGTAAAAAGGAAAATGTATTTACGGCCCAGCCAACTCAGAGGTATACTTGCCTACAGAGAAACCTGAGATAGAGGAGAGAGAAGTGGGGATGAAAAGATTCGGTTATTCCTTTTTGGTATTGTTAGGCGCCTGCAGTTATGGGGTGCACGGACCGATCATAAAAATGGCTTCAAATGCAGGTTACAGTTCCTCAGACATTGTTAGCGCGCAGTATTTAACAGGCGTGATTTTTTTGGCTGCAGCATGGCTGTTTATGCCCAAAAGAAACATGTCAATCAAACAGTGGGGAGAACTGCTGGGTACGGGAGTTCTTTTAAGTGTAACCGGCTTATTTTATGCGATTTCGATCGCAGATTTGTCTGCATCTGCTGCAGTCATTCTGCTTTTTCAATTTGTCTGGATGGGCATTGTTATTGAATCTATTCATATGCGTACGTTACCAAAAGGCAGCACAGTGATATCGGTTGTTTTGATCTGGACTGGAACATTTTTAGCTGCACGGTCTGGATCCGGTGAGGCCATCGAATGGTTTTCTCATCCCGTTGGTGTTTTATGCGGATTATTAAGCGGATTAACCTTTGCGCTATTTATATTCCTCAGCGGTCGCTCAGGAAAAGGTGTGCCGGCTGTACAACGGAGTCTGTTTATGTCAATTGGGGGCTTAATTGTTATTTTGATAATGAATTCCCCGTCTTTTCTGATTGATGGGACATTTACAGGTGGACTGTGGCAATATGGACTGTTGAGTGGACTTTTTGGAGCTGTTCTTCCAGTGCTGTTTTTTGCAGCGGGTACGCCACAAATTGGATCAGGAACAGCAACGATATGTGGTGCGGCAGAACTGCCGGCTGCCGTTGTTGCAGCGTGGCTGTTCGTCGGAGAACAGGCCACAACTGTTCAAACCGTAGGCATATTGATTATCTTAATAGCCATTACGCTGCCGCAATGGAAACCGAAGCGAGCGGCATACAGATAAAAAAGCAGCCTGACATGTTTTGTGAATCAAACATGTCAGGCTGCTTTTATTAACTTAGGATGTAACTTTTTGTAATTTTTTCAATACGTGAAGGGAGCGGCCGGTACCGATTGCCACCGATTCAAGTGGATTCGGTGCAAGATGAACAGGGACGATAATTTCTTGTGAAAGCCATTCTTGAATCCCATTTAGCAAAGCACCGCCGCCGCTAAGGACGACGCCGCGGTCAACAATATCGCCGCTTAATTCAGGAGGAGACGATTCAAGTGTGACGCGGATTGTTTCTAAAATGGCCAGCAACGATTCGCGAAGTGCTTTTTGAATTTCATAAGAGCTGACGTCAACTGTTTTCGGCAGGCCTGTGACGAGGTCGCGTCCGCGCACATCCATTTTCACTTCAGTATGTTTGATTGGTGCATAGCCGATCTTTATTTTGACATTTTCAGCTGTTCTTTCACCAATTAACAAATTGTATGCTTTACGAATATATTGAACGATATCCTCATCTAGCTTATCACCGGCAAGACGAATTGAATTACACGAGACAACACCGCCGTATGAAATGATGGCAACTTCTGTCGTACCGCCGCCAATATCGACGACTAAGTTGGCGATCGGTTCTTCTACAGGCAGGTCAGCTCCGATTGCTGCGGCAATCGGCTCTTCAATTAAATGAACGGTTTTTGCACCGCTTGATTTAATTGCATCTTGAATAGCACGCCGTTCAACACTTGTAGCGCCAGACGGTGTGCAGACGACAACGGTCGGCTTACGAATCGTAAAGCCGGCTGCCTTGCTTGCTTTTTTCATTAATTCTTTTAACATTTCGGACGTGATATCAAAGTCAGCAATGACACCATCTTTCATTGGACGTACGGCAGTAATTCGTCCCGGTGTTTTCCCAATCATTTCTTTTGCATCTGTGCCGACTGCAAGCACTTTTTTCGTATTCACATCAATGGCAACAACGGATGGTTCATTTAAAATAATCCCTTTATCTTTACTGTAAACGAGCAAGTTTGCTGTTCCCAGGTCGATTCCAATTTCTACTTGACCTAACATATAATCCATTCCTCCAAACGGCGTTTTTTTGCCTGGGCTCATTATAAATAAGAAAAAGAACGGGTGTACATGGGACGAAAAGATGAACCTTGCAATGTTACAGGTATGACAAAGATAAAGGTTGTCCTTTCAACAAAAAGGGAAGCTTCTGTTACCAAAACTTAAATTTTGTCATGATCAAGATCAGACTATTGGCTTATTCGATGAAAGAAATGATTAAGCGAGAAAAAATTAATGAGAAAAGGTTGTATTTTAATTCTTTATAGTGTATAAATATAAGTATAGATAAAAGGTGACGACACGTCGGGGTGACTTTCATGATGACGATGGAACAAATCAAGGAGCAGAATATGCAGGGCAGAGATATGCTCAAGCTGCTCGACTTCAGTATTGAAGAAGTGCAGGCGCTCGTTTTGCTTGCTCATGATATGAAGAAAAAGAAAGAAAACTATACGGATGCCCTAAAAGGACAAATTTTAGGGATGATTTTCGAAAAGCATTCAACGAGAACGCGTGTTTCGTTTGAGGCAGCAATGCTTCAATTAGGCGGCCACGGCATGTTTTTAAGCTCAGATAACTTGCAAGTTGGACGTGGTGAAACGATTGAAGATACAGGAAAAGTGCTTTCTGGTTATCTTGATGGCATTATGATTCGTACACACGGACATGACCGTATTGAAATGCTCGCAGATGCTGCATCAATCCCGGTTATTAACGGACTGACAGACTTGTATCATCCGTGCCAGGCACTTGCTGACTTACTCACTGTATATGAATATAAAGGCGGATTTAAAGGCTATAAAATGGTCTATATTGGCGATGGCAACAACGTAGCGCATTCATTGATGATTGGTGCGGTTATGATGGGAATGGACTTTACGTTATCGGCTCCGAAAGGGTACGAAGCAGATGCGGATATCATTCAAAAGTCAAAAGAAATTGCAGCGCAAACAGGTGCAGTACTTGAATTTACAGAAGATCCGGTTCTCGCTGTCAAAGGTGCTGATTTCATCTATACGGACGTCTGGACAAGTATGGGACAGGAAGAAGAGACTGCGCTGCGTTTGAAAGCATTTGGACCGTACCAAGTAAATGAAACATTGTTTGCGGAGGCGAACGAAGGATGTAAATTTATGCATTGTCTGCCAGCACATCGCGGTGAAGAAGTATCTGCAGGTGTGATGGACGGCGATTCGTCTGTTGTATTCCAGCAGGCTGAAAACCGGATGCATGCACAAAAAGCTGTTTTATATAGTTTAATGAAAAAATAAAAAACCTTGTTCAGTCGTTATTGGAGAATGACTGGACGCTATACAGTACTTAACTTCAGCCGTTATTGGAGAATGGCTGATCCTATTAAATATTCAAGCATTCAGCCGTCATAGAAGGACGCTGAATGCTTTTTTTATATGCAAAAAAGGGTAAGAATGCTTAATAAAATAGAGACGACGATCAGAGCGACAAGCGGTTTAACAGCGCGTGTTTTTATCTGGCGCAAATCAACAGACATGCCAAGTGCACACATTGCCATCCCCATTAAAAAAGTACCTCCAGATGCAATAAGGTCTGTTTTATCAGTAGATAAAAATCCTTTTTCTGTTCCAATTGTACCGAGTGCGGAAACGATTAAAAACCCAATTAAAAAATAAGGAAATGGTGCGCTTTGCTGCGTGCCGTTTTTCTTTTTGACGAAAAACAAAAGAATGAGACAAAACGGGAACAATAGTAGAACACGGCTTAATTTGGATAAAAGCGCTGCTGCCATGGCATCAGTACCGCCTGCTGCACCAGCAAGTGCCGCGTGAGCAATTTCATGAAGTGTAAAGCCTGACCAGAGACCGTACTGTTTAGCCGTTAAACCAATGATTGGCGATATTAATGGATATAAGAGCGCGAAAATGGTGCCAAGAAATGCGATCATGCCGACAGACAATGCTGTATCTTCTTCTTTAGCAGCGATTATCGGTGCTGCCGCTGCAATAGCCGCTGCGCCACAAATGCCCGTACCGGCTCCGAGTAACAATGCAAGTTTCGGTTCAATGTTCAGCCAGCGTCCGGTAATGACCATGGCTACTGATGCAAATACAACGGATAAAGCCGCTTGAAATAGCAAAGGGAGTCCCTCAGAGGCAACGACCACAACATTTAATCGGATGCCATATAAAATAATAGCAAAGCGTAAAATCGTTTTCCCGGTAAATGTGATGCCTGCACGCCATTGTTCTGGATACCCGATTGTATTCCGATACAATACTGCAAGCAAGATCGAAAGTGCTAGTGGGCCTGCATATCCGATGACTGGTATATTCGCTGCGACGAAAGATATACCGGTGATCAGGGTCGTGAACGCAATTCCATTCACAAATTCTTTTTGTTTCGGTATTTGTATAGATAATACAGCTTCTTTCATTATAACTCGCCCCTTTTCTCTTCATTTCATGTTAAAATAAAAAAGGTAGAAAAGATAATTAATGATAATTATTTAATTGATAAGTAATCACTTATGATGGTGGGCGAAAATGGAGCAAAAACTAAAAGTGTTTTTAACTGTAGTCAAACATATGAACTTTTCACGGGCAGCGGAAGAGCTGTTTATTACGCAACCAGCAGTCAGTCAATATGTAAAATCGCTGGAAGATGAACTAGGTATAAAGCTTATTGACCGAACGAATAAAAAGATTCGTCTGACAAAAGCAGGCAGCCTTGTTGCCTATTATGGAGGCGAGATTTCTACACTGAATGAGAAGATGAAGCAGGCAGTAGAAGATTTGGCTGGTGAAGTGAAAGGAAAGCTTTCAGTTGGGGCAAGTTATTCATTTGGTGAGTATATTTTGCCGCATATTGTTGCTGACTTTTTAGAAAAATTTCCATCCGTTGACCCTTTTATATCCATCGGCAATACGCATGAAATTGCTGAAAAAGTCATTCGCGATGAAATTGATCTTGGTGTCGTTGAAGGAACCATTTCGTCTAGTAAGTTAGTCGCTGAAAAAATTGCCACTGATCGTATGTTTGTTATTAAAGGAAAAAAAGAACATGTTGAAAAGCGTGTCCATCTAAATGAAGAAACATGGATTGTACGTGAGCAAGGATCGGGTACGCGAGAAGCATTTGAATGGTTTGCGGAGAAAAACGGCATTCAACCGGCAAAAATTTTAGAATTCGGCAGTACACAAATCATTAAAGAAGCAGTAGAAGCTGGGCTTGGCGTCGCCCTTTTATCGGAGTGGACGATTCGCAATGAACTGGAACTGGAAAAATTGAAAATCGTCGGCGGGGGCAGCCTTTATTATGAGCGGAATTTTTATGTGATTATCCGGGATGCGCCGTTTATGACAAAAACAGCTGAAACATTTTTGCACTTTTTACGAAGAGATTAGCATATTGCTGGTCTTTTTTTTATGGAATGGTCAGAAAATAAGCAAAGTGATCAGAAATCCTGGGGAGCGGTCAGAAAGTAGGCGAAATGGTCGGAAAGTACAGGTGACTAAACTAAAAATACCCCGCTCAAAAATAAGGAAGCGGGGGCAGCCCATTTAAATCAAGGTAGTTTTGTTTCACCCATTAAGAAACGATCTGTTTCACGTGCTGCTTCGCGTCCTTCGTGGATCGCCCATACAACGAGACTTTGTCCACGACGCATATCGCCGGCAGCAAAAATGCCTTCTTCGTTCGTGTTATATTTTCCATATTTAGAAAGTATTGTATTGCGGGCTGTCGTATCGACACCAAAGTGATTCGCTAGCGGCATATCAGTTCCGCTGAAACCGATTGCGATTAGCACAAGCTCCACAGGCCATACTTGTTCGCTGCCTTGAATTTCAGTCATTGTGTAGCAGCCGTCTTCAAGGTATGTTTTTTCCATGTGGACAGTATGCAGCTCTTTTAATTTACCATGTTCATCCGCAACGAATTTCTTCGTTGAGATCAAGTATTCACGCGGATCTTCGCCGTATACAGCCGCTGCTTCTGCATACGCATAATCAAGCGTGAATGTATTCGGGTACTGCGGCCATGGGTTGTTTCCTTTACGGGCGACAGTCTGACGTTCATGTTTACCGAACTGAACGACACTTTTCGCTCCTTGACGAATCGCCGTCGCAATACAATCAGCACCTGTATCACCGCCGCCGATAACGATGACGTTTTTGCCTTCTGCAGAAATGATATTTTCATCCGTTTGATCAAGAAGCCCTTTAATGCTTTTCGTCAAATATTCCATTGCGAGGTAAATGCCGTCAGCTTCGCGCCCCTCGATTACGATGTCGCGGTGTGTCTGTGCACCAGCACATAAAATGACCGCATCATATTCTTCTTTTAACTGTTCTTTTGTAATATCTTTGCCAATCGTTGTATTCACAACAAATTCAATGCCTTCGTTTTTCAATAAATTTACGCGGCGTTCGACTGATTCTTTTTCAAGTTTCATGGAAGGAATTCCGTACATTAAGAGACCACCGATACGGTCATCACGTTCAAATACTGTGACAAGATGACCCGCTTTGTTTAATTGGTCTGCAGCTGCCAGTCCTGCAGGGCCTGAACCAACAACGGCAACGTGTTTTCCTGTGCGGCGTTTTGGCGGGTTTGGCACGATCCATCCTTCTTCAAACCCTTTGTCGATAATCGCTTTTTCAATCGATTTAATCGCAACAGCCGGGTCGTTGATCGCGACTGTACAAGACCCTTCACAAGGAGCTGGACAAACGCGGCCCGTGAATTCGGGGAAGTTATTTGTTTTCACGAGACGGTCAAGCGCTTCTTTCCATCGTCCGCGGTAGACAAGGTCGTTCCACTCTGGAATGAGGTTGTAAAGCGGGCAGCCAGACGGCGTTCCTCCAATCATCTGTCCTGTATGGCAGAAGGGAGTCCCGCAGTCCATGCAGCGGGCTCCTTGAATGCTTAATTCTTTTTCGGGAAGGACTGTCGTATATTCTTTCCAATCTTTGACGCGCTCGACGGGATTCCGTCCTGGAGCGGTTTTACGGTCATATTCGATAAAGCCGGTTGCTTTCCCCATTGAGTCATTCTCCTTTCTTACACATTTTCAATAACAGGCACTTTTTTCTCCGTAAATGCTGCGTATTTTGCTTCAGATTGCTGTAAACCTTGTTCTTCAAAATAAGAAATGGCTTTCATCATGTCTTTATATTCGTGAGGGATCACACGGATAAAGTGTTTTTTTTCTGATTCCCAATTTTCTAAAATCGAAGTGGCAAGCGGGCTTCCTGTCCACTGGACATGGCTTGCAATTAACGCTTTTACTGTTGCTTCTTCCTGTGCATTTTCGAGTGACTCTGTTAAGACCATTTCACGATTAATCAAACGTTCTTGCTTCTCGCGGTTTGGTGCATACAAGTAGGCAATACCACCTGACATACCGGCTGCAAAGTTACGGCCTGTTTCGCCAAGAATGACAACGCGCCCGCCAGTCATGTACTCACATCCATGATCGGTAATCCCTTCAACGACGATATTCGCGCCGCTGTTCCGGACAGCAAAACGTGTGCCGGCACGGCCGTTAATAAAGGCTTCCCCATTTGTTGCTCCGTATAAGTTTACATTTCCGCAAATCGCCTGTTCATGCGGTACAAGGTTTAGATCACGATGAGGACGGACGATTAAGCGGCCGCCTGATAAGCCTTTACCGAAATAATCATTCGCGTCGCCATTTACAGTGAACGTCAATCCTTTAGGAAGAAAAGCCCCAAAGCTTTGACCAGCAGAGCCATTAAAAGTGAATTGAACAGTGTTGTCTGGAAGACCTTCTGCGCCGTACGCATTCGTGACGGCAGAGCCCGTAATTGTACCCGCAGCACGGTCTGTATTGATAATGTCAAATTCACCGCATACGACTTGCTTATTTTCAAGAGCAGGTCGGATTGCCTCTAATAGAAGTTGGTGGTCAATTGTACGCTCTAATTTATAGTCTTGATCTTTCGTTTTGAACTGTTTTTGACCCGTTTTGAGCGGCGTCATATATAAAAGAGGGAACAGGTCCAGGTATTTTGCTTTCCAGTGCGATTCTTTGCGTGCATGTGGCTTCAGTACTTGTTTTTGCCCAATCATTTCATTAATTGTTCGGAAACCGAGTTCCGCCATAATTTCACGCATTTCACGCGCAACAAATGTTAAATAGTTGACGACGTGTTCCGGCTCGCCCATGAACTTTTTGCGAAGCTCTGGATTTTGTGTCGCTACACCAACCGGACATGTATCCATATGGCAGACGCGCATCATCACGCAGCCGAGAATGACGAGCGGTGCTGTCGCAAAGCCGAATTCTTCTGCACCGAGTAACGCTGCAATGACGACATCGCGGCCATTCATTAATTTCCCGTCTGTTTCGAGCGTTACCTTTTCACGCAAGCCGTTCATAAGAAGCGTTTGGTGTGTTTCAGCTAGGCCAATTTCCCACGGGATACCGGCATGTTTAATACTTGTTTTCGGTGATGCACCCGTTCCGCCTTCGTAACCGCTGATGAGAATAACATCGGCTAACCCTTTCGCTACACCAGCAGCAATTGTCCCGACACCAGATTTCGCGACGAGCTTAACGTTAATGCGCGCTTCTTGATTGGCATTTTTTAAGTCGTATATAAGCTGTGCTAAATCTTCAATCGAATAAATGTCATGGTGAGGAGGAGGAGAGATCAAGCCTACTCCAGGTGTTGAACCGCGTGTTTCCGCAATCCATGGATACACTTTTTTACCTGGAAGGTGACCGCCTTCACCCGGTTTCGCTCCTTGCGCCATTTTAATTTGAATTTCATTTGCTGTATTTAAATATTCGCTTGTGACACCAAATCGACCTGATGCGACCTGCTTGATGGCACTGCTTCTCATATCACCATTTTCATCCGGGTGGTAGCGGACTGGATCTTCGCCACCTTCACCACTATTACTTTTGCCGCCAAGCCGGTTTAATGCAATCGCAAGTGATTCATGCGCTTCTTTACTGATTGAACCGTATGACATCGCACCAGATTTGAACCGTTTGAAGATATCTTCGAGTGGTTCAACTTCCTCCAGCGGAATGGATGGCCGAGCCGTGAAATCAAGGTCCAATAGACCGCGAAGGAACATAATATTTTCTTCGTTCGCCATTTCGGAAAATTCTTTATACAACTCATAATTGTTCGTTCTTGCTGCGTGCTGAAGCATATGAATTGTTTTCGGATTGAACGCATGTTTTTCACCGGTGCGTCTCCACTGGAATTCACCGCTTGAATCGAGCGTCGGATCGTTAAATTCACTTTTGCCATATGCATCGTGATGACGGGCAAGTGTTTCTTTTAAAATAACATCTAGTGTAATGCCGCCAAGCGCTGTCGTTGTGCCGGTAAAATATGTTTCGATGACATCATGACCGATACCGACCGCTTCGAAAATTTGGGAGCCGCGGTAACTTTGTACGGTCGAGATACCCATTTTTGCCATGACTTTAATGATGCCGCTCGTTGCTGCATAGGAATAATTTTTCTCTGCTTCCTCAGTGGAAAGGTCGGTAATCGTTCCGTCTGTAATCATCGCACGGATCGACGCAATCCCTAAATATGGATAAATGGCATCGGCCCCGTAGCCGATCAAGCAGCAAAATTGATGAACGTCGCGTGCTTCCGCTGTATCTAGTACGATGCTTACATTTGTGCGGCGTCCTGTTTGAATTAAATGTTGGTGTAGGCCGCTTATAGCAAGCAATGCCGGTATTGCTGCTTTTTTATTTGTTACACCGCGGTCTGACAAAATAATGATTGATGCGCCGTTATCGATTGCCGCATCTGCTTCGATGAATAAGCGAGCCATCGTCTGTGAAAGTGCTTTTTGCTCTTTAATATTGAAAAGAAGAGACAGTGTTGCTGTTTTGAAAGCAATTTCTTTGTTAAAGGCAATTTTATTCCATTCTTTTTCACTAAGAATCGGCGTTTCTAGTCGTATACGGCGACTGTTTCGTGCTGACGGAGCCAGAATATTTCCTTCATCGCCGAGGAGAGTCATCGCAGAGACTACATTATTTTCGCGAATTGCATCAATTGGCGGGTTCGTTACTTGCGCGAACAGTTGCTTGAAGTAGTTGTATAATAGCTGCGGTCGTTCAGATAAAACAGCAAGCGGCGCATCATAGCCCATTGAACCAATTGGATCTGTTTTTTCAACTGCCATCGGTGCGATTTGTTTCGTTAATTCATCATACGTATAACCAAATATTTTTTGAAGATTCAGAATTTCATCCTCGCTATACACTTCCTGTAATCCGGCTCTTTCTTCCAAATCTGAAATGTGTATTAAATTTTCATTTAGCCATTCACGGTAAGGTTCAGCTGTCGTAATTTCTTGTTTAATTTCCGCGTCAGATACGATCCGGCCTTTTTCTAAATCGACAAGTAGCATCTCACCGGCACTGACCGTTTCTTTCTTCACGATTCGTTTTTCATCGACTTCGATTGTACCCACTTCAGAAGAGTAAATAATATGATCATCATCCGTTACATAATAACGTGCGGGGCGCAATCCATTTCGGTCTAAGATAGTCCCGATTTGGCGGCCGTCTGTAAATGAGATCGATGTTGGACCGTCCCACGGTTCCATTAGGCAGCTATGATATTCGTAGAAGGCAAGTTTCGGATCGATGATGTGAGGATCGCGGTCCCACGGTTCTGGAATTAACATCATCGCCGCATGGGGAAGGGAGCGTCCAGACAATGTTAAAAATTCAATTGCGTTATCGAGCATAGCAGAGTCGCTTCCGTTCGTATCGATAACCGGCAAAAGCTGTTCGTATTGATGGCCGAAATGTTTTGAGTAACCAGCTTTCTCGCGTGACTGCATCCAGCTAACATTGCCGCGGTTTGTATTAATTTCGCCGTTGTGGATTAAGTAGCGGTATGGATGCGCGCGTTCCCAACTCGGGAATGTATTTGTACTGAAGCGAGAGTGTACGAGCGAGAAAGCAGATTGGTAGTCTTCTTTAGAGAGGTCAATGTAATATTGATCGATTTGCTCGGGTGTTAGCATTCCTTTATAAATAATCGTTCTTGTTGAGAAGCTTGGAATGTAAAATGAACCTTTAACATCGGAGTTGTTCCTAACTTCATTTTCAATTCGTTTTCTCATAATATATAGCGCGCGTTCAAATTCTTTTTCTGTTTCGTGCTTTTTGCTTTTTTCAACAAACAATTGCATGACATAAGGAGCGATTGCCAATGCTTCCGGTCCCGCTGCTTCTTGGTTAACAGGAACATCGCGCCATCCGAGCAGTTTTAATCCTTCTTCGTGAAGAATGAGTTCAGTCTCCAATTGAATGTGTTCGCGCTGTTTTTTATTTTTGGGCAAAAAGAACATACCCACTGCATAATGGAAAGGAGCAGGTAAATTAATGTTCAGTATTTCACATTCTTTGCGGAAAAAATTATCGCAAATTTGCAGCATAATTCCCGCACCATCACCTGTTGTTCCATTCAAGTTCCCACCGCGATGCTCAAGACGGCAAAGCATATGAATACCATCCTGGACAATTTTGTGGGAAGGACGCCCTTTTATATTGGCAATAAAACCGATGCCGCATGCATCGTGTTCATTAGAAGGATTGTATAAGCCTTGTTTTTCTGGATAACCGTAAAGATTCATGTCGTACACCTCCAGGATTTAAATCATTTTCTCTGTTAATATTTATTGTAAAGATGATAAATGATACAATCAATATATTATTAACGAGTTTTCGATCTCATAATGAGATGAATTGGAGGAGGGAAGCAAATATGGAGATGCGCCAAATTAAATATTTTATGGAAGTTGCAAAAGAAGAACATGTCACAGAAGCGGCCCATCGCCTTCATGTCGCTCAATCTGCTGTCAGCCGGCAAATCGCAAAATTAGAAGATGAACTTGGCGTAGAACTGTTTTTACGTGAAGGGAGAAGTGTTCGACTGACGCATGCGGGTAAGATTTTTTTGCAGTATGTTGAAACGGCGATGGATGCGATGGATAAAGCGGTGCAAGCGGTTAATGATTATTTAAATCCGGAAGCGGGCAAAATTCGGCTCGGTTTTCCGAACTCGTTGGCAACGAAAACATTACCTCGTGTAATTTCAGCGTTTCGCAGTCAATATTTGGATGTCGGATTTGATTTTAATCAAGGATCAAACCGTGAACTACGGGAACTTGTTCAAAAAGGAGAAATTGATATGGCATTCGTTTCGCCCGTTCCAGAACCGTCACCGGAAATTGAGACACACATCTTTTTCTCGGAACATATGCGTGCGCTTATTCCGACGCATCATCGCCTGTCGAAACAGGAATCACTCAATTTGCGTGATTTAATGGATGACCAGTTCGTTCTGTTCCGTACCGGTTATGATATGCGCGCTCTCGTCATTGAAGCATGCCGTCAAGTGAATTTTGAGCCAGCAGTTGCATTTGAAAGCGATGACGTTTATACGATTAAAGGGCTTGTGGAAGCAGGGCTTGGTGTGAGTCTGCTTCCGGAGACACTGCTTATTGATCATACACCAATGGGTACGGTGAGTATCCCAATCAGTGTGCCGCGCGTGACGAGAACAGTGGGGGTGATTATTACAAAAACAAGACCGTTGCCGCCATCTGAAAAATTATTTTATGATTTTTTAATTAAATATTACAATCGCCTAAATGAATTCAGCTTTTAATTAAGAAAGGACACCGGCATTTAATTAGCTGGTGTCCTTTCTTAATTCATGCCTAGTTTCCATTGCGGAAAACGAGTTCACGTGAGCCATTTTTATGATTTAGACTCGTACAGTAATCCCTTTTTTTCTACTTGTTTTATCAATTCTTGAGCGTAAGGAATATGAGGATCAATGGTAAAACGAACTGGTTTTTGTCCTAACTCAATTATTTCATCCAATGAGGATAACTCTAAAAATTTCCGCTTGTATCCTTCTGATTGTAATGCTTTCGCTATAATTACATCAAAATCATCCACAATTTCAGGAGAACATTCATTTACTTTTATGAAGTGCTGCATCAAATCTTCCCATTGTTCCTTTGTCGAAACTAATTCAGTCCGTATGATATGCTGGAATGAATGACACTTCTTGCAAATGAGTTGTATATCAATCAAATTGCAAATCTTATTTAAAAAATCGTATTCCTCTATTTCGTGCAAGTGAAGATGTCTTATTTCTGTATCATTTTCAGGTGTCCAGCCACAAATAGAACACTTTTTTCCTTGCTGTTCCAATATCAAAGGACGAATTTTCTTTCTCCAAAGGTGGTCTGTAACAGTTTTTCTTACTGTGTATCCGTGAAAAAGCGGAGGTTTAGCAGAAGGTAGCAGTTTAAAGTCTGTTATGTTCAATTCCTCTATTTTTTTCTTTCTACTTGTTTTTGCCGCTCCCTTTATCCCCACAAAATCACCTCCCTTATTATGATTACCGTTACCGTACTGGAATGAACCTTTACCAAATAATTATTAAAAAGAAGGCTCTGTTAAACAAGAATGTTGTTATCTCTTCAAAAGAAAAAATTAATTTTAAATTCTCAGTTTGGAGGAGTAAATAAATGATTACGATTTATGAAAATAGGTACAAAGAAGAAGTCATTAAATTAATATTGTACGTACAGAATGTTGAAGCTGGTGTGGGTATTAGTATCGAGGAACAACCAGATATTCTAGATATTCGGAAATGACGGTGGGAACTTTTGGGTAGCGTTAAATGATAGTAGAACAAAGATGAATCATATTGATTAATAAGGTTTGTAACATTTCCTAAATAACAAGTACCTTGATGGTTATTCACTTTACAATCACATAGGTCTTCTTTTATGTTTCCACGGATATGTTCTATATGGATTAGGAGTAAGTCCCTTTTCAACATACTTTTTAATTCTATCTCTTGTCTAATCAAAACAATAGCAAACAGGGATAGTAAGAGAGTTATCTTTTAGGTGAATAGGAACTTTAATTTCCAATATGGAGTACAATTTTTATCGGTATCGAGATACACAACATCACAATCTTCTAACGAACAAAAATAGTGGACTAAATCTGTATTCAAAGAATCTAATGTTAGTGGTTTTAGCATCGACTTTTAGGTAATTCAAGGTGGATCCAACTTAGAGCCACTATTTTTAGAAACTTGTTCTCTTGTAGTATAGCAATCAGACATAATCTACGTCCTCTCCTTTTATTTGAAAATCCTTTTAAACCATGATTTTTTCTTTTCTTCTTTCTCACTCGTTTGAGTAGAAAGCAATGATTTCTTTGCTTCTTGACTTGCACGTAACGATGCCATGAGTTGTTCGTCTCTACGATTTACACTATCTTTAATGTATTTGCGTCGAGCATCGAATTTTTCGGATTGTGTTTCAAGCAAATTTAAAAGAATTTCGTTAAAATCCTTTTGTTTGGCAGATGCTTGCTTCTGTTCTTCGAGTGCCGCTTTAATATTTGAAACAACTTCGCTCATATCAGCACTTACTATCTCACCCGATTCGCTCACAACATCAATGGTCATTGGGATACCAGATGAAGTTAGTAACTTGTCCACGTCTTTATTCGTTTTGCCCTGCTTATACAACTCACGAATTTTAGTTAATACGTCATAGCAATCTTCGTGTAGTTGATAGGTTCCGTGTTCTTTCTTCATCCTTAATAAATGCTTATGCATTGACATATATCTTTTCAATGTTTCTTGGCGGATATTTGTTTTTTCGCTCATTTCTACTACTGTGATCCATTCGCTCATACGCTCACCTCGATGTTATTGTTACTCACCCATCTTAATAAAGTCAGTGTTGGCAGTCAATTGCTATGCAACACTCATTAGCATATCCATTCAAGACAATCACTAAACTCACTATAAGGTGATTGTGCATACAAAAGGACCTCCTATAAGAAAAATGTAAAGCACTTTAAAAGCGAATTTGGAGCGTCTGGTGACGTTTTAGAGGGTATATAGAATGGTTGCTAATCATTTTTGAGGTGTTCGAAAAAGATAAAAATCAGCAGGTTACTTATTTCCACTATATAATTATATAGAAATAACTGCTTGGGGATTTCCAAGAGTATTCTCTTGTGATTGCTAATTTCAAATCCATGTTCCTTTACCAAAAAGAAGTAATGACGAGATAACCGTTTGGGATACTGAGCAGGTTGAACACTTCATGACATATTCAAAGAAACATAGATTTTATACGGTAATGTAAAGGTTATATCAGAGAGGGTTGGACACACATCTATTCAAATTACGCTAAATAAATATAGCCACGTGCTACCTAGTATGCGGAAACACGTGGCTGATGAATTAGATAAATTGTTTGAAGCTAAGGAAATGTGACCATTTCTGTGACCAATAAAGAATTAAGGAGCTGAAAACGTCTATAAATAAAGTCCTTTCTTAATTCATGCCCAGTTTCCATTGCGGAAAACGGGTTCACGTGAGCCATCTTGCTTAATGCCATCGATATTCATATCAGCAGAACCAATCATGAAATCAACATGTGTAATACTTGTATTAAGGCCGTTTTTTTCTAGTTCTTCCTGTGCCATTGCTTTACCGCCTTCAATACAAAACGCGTATGAGCTGCCGATTGCCAAATGATTCGATGCATTTTCATCAAATAATGTATTAAAGAATAAAATACCGGCGTTCGAAATAGGGGAATCGTGCGGGACGAGTGCGACTTCGCCTAAATAATGAGCGCCCTCATCTGTTTCAATAAGCTGCCGTAAAACATCTTCTCCTTCGTCTGCCGTCACATTGACAATGCGTCCTTTTTCAAACGTAACCGTAAATCCGTTAATAATATTTCCAGCGTAGCTAAGCGGTTTCGTCGCTTTTACATACCCGTTTACGCCTGTTTTAATCGGTACGGTAAACACTTCTTCTGTCGGCATGTTAGCCATAAATGAATGACCCTGTTCACTGATACTACCGGCACCGACCCATAAATGATTATCAGGCAGATCAATCGTTAAATCTGTTCCTGGTGCAGTGTAGTGAAGCGTTTTGAAATGCTTTTCATTTAATATGGCGACTTTTTCACAAAGACGGGCGTCATGTTCCTTCCATGACTGTATCGGATCCGCATGATCAGCGCGAACTGATTTGAAAATGGCTTCCCATAGGGCAGGAATACGCTTTTCTTCAGGCAGATCAGCAAATACTTTATCTGCCCATTCTTTTGACGGAGCAGCAATGACTGTCCAACTCACTTTGTCAGATTGAATGTATTCACGGTATTTTTTCATCGCGGTACCAGCTGTTTTTTGATATGCAGCAATCCGCTTTGAATCAACGTCTTTCAATAAATCAGGACTTGAAGAAATAATAGACATAAAAGCAGCGCCTTCTTCAGCGAGTGTTTCCATCATTAGCTTATTCCATGCCGGGAATTCATTAAATGCCTCATCAGGAGCAAGAGTATACTTTAAACGGGAAACGGTGTCGTCACTCCAGTCAACATATACGTGTTTTGCGCCCGCTTCATATGCTTTTTGAACGATAAGACGGACCAGTTCAGCGGCATCGAGTGTCGCACGTACAACAAGTGATTGACCGGGTTGTACATTGACGCCAGTTGTTACGGATAGTTGTGCATATTTTTCAAGCTGTTCATGAAAAGTAGTCATGTGAAATTCTCCTTTATATTAGGTAGTGATTTCATTGTAACAAAAAGAACGCATCATTGTTTGAATGACGCGTCAGAGTTCAATAGTGTGCGGAGCATGTCTTTATTCGTTATTAAGTCGGCGAGCGTATAGCGGTCTAGCACGGCAAGATACGCCTGCAACGCTTCAAATAAAACGTGTTTCAGCCCACAGACAGGAGTGATAACACACCTGTTTTTTTCTTCGGAAAAGCATTCCACAATGTGAAAATCATCTTCCGTTTTCCGGACGACAGCACCGATGTTGATTTTTGCTGGCTCCATCGCCAGCCGGATGCCGCCGTTGCGTCCGCGCAGCGTTTCAATGTAGCCAAGTTTGCCGAGTTCATGAATCACTTTCATTAAGTGGTTTTTAGAAATATTGTAGGCTTCGGCAATATCTTTTATATTGGACAACTTATCTTCATTATACGAACCAAGATAAATTAAAACACGCAGCGAGTAGTCTGTATATAATGTTAATTTCATATTCTCACCTATCCTGTCTATTTATTATGTCACGGGTAACGATCGAGTGCAATTGTGAACAATTTTTAAAAGGTGTATTTAAAATATTGCTTTTTTTGTGTTGATCCAGTATAAATAAGATATAAATAAAATACATCTTTAAAAGATGAATCGGAGGGAACTATCGTGCTATCACAAAAAACAATTGATATCGTCAAATCAACTGCTCCTATTTTAGAAACACATGGTGTCGACATTACAACTTATTTTTATAAAACAATGTTTGAAGCACACCCTGAACTATTAAATATTTTTAACCATGCAAATCAATCACAAGGCCGTCAGCAGACAGCTCTTGCAAATACAGTATACGCGGCAGCTCAGTATATCGATCAGCTTGAAGTGCTTCTTCCGACAGTGAAGCAAATTGCCCAAAAGCATCGCAGTTTGACCGTGAAACCAGAACATTATCCAATCGTTGGTGAATATTTATTAAAAGCGATTAAAGGAGTGCTTGGTGATGCAGCAACAGATGAAATCATCGGTGCATGGGGCGAAGCGTATGGCGTGATCGCGCAAGTGTTTATTGATATTGAAAAAGAAATGTATGCAGAAGCAGCTGAGAAGTCAGGTGGATGGGAAGATTTTAAAGAATTTATCGTTGAAAAGAAAGTAACGGAAAGTTCACTTATTACATCTTTTTATTTAAAAGCAAAAGATGGCGTATCCGTTCCGTGGTATTTGCCAGGGCAGTACATTACAGTCCGTTTATCAATTCCTGGCCAAAAGCATTTATTGAACCGTCAGTATAGTTTGTCTCAAGCACCGGGAAGCGACTCTTTCCGCATTTCTGTCAAACGGGAAGCAGATCATAATCCACAGGGAAAAGTATCAAATTACCTTCACGATCGATTAAATGTGGGCGATACGATAGAAGCAAGCGCACCTGCTGGCGATTTCTATTTAGAAAAAGGAGAGCAGCCAGTCGCATTAATTTCAGGCGGTGTTGGAATTACGCCGATGATGGCAATGCTTGGCTCAATTGCAGAAAATGAGCCAAATCGCAAAACAGTATTCGTTCATGCAGCGCGTAATAAAGATGCACATGCATTTGGCGAAGAAGCAGGGGCGCTCGTTGAAAAGTTAAACGATGGAAAAATGTACATTGCCTATGAAGCGAAAAAAGATGAATCGGAAGTGTGCGACATTACGGGTTATGTAAGCCGAGACTTTTTACAGCAGGTCATTGAATCAAACAGCGTATGCTACGTATGCGGACCGATTTCATTTATGCGTGCGGTCGTCAGTCATTTGACAGCGCTAGGCTTCAGCAAAAACAATATAAAATACGAATTTTTCGGACCGGCACTGGCTTTGGAGGCGTAAAATAAAAAGCGGGGAATCTTATAGGGATTCCCCGCTTCAGCTTGTAGACAAAGTCTTCATTTTGAAGGCGATGTTTGCG
>NZ_LQWY01000043.1 GCF_001643235.1 Domibacillus aminovorans | reverse complement strand
GACAGGCCTTTTTTTACCAATTGCAACGCTTGATTCAACTCTTGTGAAATCGAAGGGGTTTTCTTTCCAAGCAATTGAAGAGGTTGAGGCATCCGATCAATATGCCCAGACTCAATATTTACGGCCTGATACAAGTGTGTATTATGGAAAAGAAGGATACGATGAATTGATGGAAGAAGAGCTGAAGGAATTCACCTCTAAAAAGAGCGTTGTTTTAAAGGATGATAACTACTTAAAAGGAATGGAAACCATTTATAATTTCCCCGGTGAATTTATGAACAAAACGATTGAGTTTGATGGTTTTTCGTTTAAAGGAGAATCGGTGAATGATCACCAACTCTTTGTACTGCGCTTTGGTGTTATTCATTGCGTAGCAGATTCAGGAGCCTTTGGCATGTTAGTAGAATTTCCTGAAGAAATGGATCTTCAGGATGACGAATGGATTCATGTCAAAGGGAAATTATCCTCCGTTTATTATCAGCCTTTCAAAGCAACAATTCCGTTTCTCTTAGTAGAGGAGTGGAATACGATTGAAGAGCCTGAAGATCCTTATACCTATCGGGTGTCCTAGACTTTTGCTACCTATTGTCTAAGACATGGTCCTCACCCGTGTCAAAGGAGTCACGACGGTTGAAAAAAAGCATTTAGCTGGTCATCAAGACGAAAGATAATTGGTGAAAGTGTGTACGGACAATAAAATCCTTTAAAAACAAATAAAGTTCTTTAAAATCGAAGGTAGAGACACTGAATATACAATTCTCACTCAAGCAGGAATAAATTCCGAAGAAAATCAATAACTGTTGCTTGTTTCATTAAAAAGGCTACAAAAAAGGCCCTGAACCATAGAGCGAAACAAAATAAAAAACACCTTAGAAGCAGCTTTAAAGCTGCTTTTTTTTGTCTTTAAATCCAATTCAACTTACTATCCATATTGTACTTATAGGATCATCTTTTTAAATCTTTAATAATCACAACTTTGCCATATACCTTAACAAGTTGCCATTTTATTCATCCTATCAATTAATTTACCGAACTCAAATATAAATCGAGCGAATCTTCTACTTCTGCTGCAACCAACTGAATGAAATTCGTATAATCCTTTGATGTATGTGCTTTATCAAGAGCATCATAATAAGGTAGACGATTCTTCACTTTAATGACCACTGCCGGAAAGCCGTCTTTCATTAGTTCTAGGTTCAGTAAAAGTCTGGATGTACGCCCGTTTCCATCAATGAATGGGTGGATTCCAACGAAGATTGCATGCAACATTGCTCCTCGTTCTACAGGGTGTAGTTCTTTCGCTTCTGTGTCGTACCACTTCATTAGCTGCTCCATCTGTTCTTTAATTAAATAAGGGGCTGGCGGAACGTGACTAGCACCTGAGATAAATACTTGTTGATCTCGGTAAATACCTGCATATTCATCATCAATGCCCTTTAAAACGAGGCGATGTAAATTCTTAATTTGCCATTCAGATAAAGGTTCTTCTTTATGAACAATTTCCTCTACATAAGTAATGGCATCTCTATGGTTGATAACCTCTAAATGCTCACGCATCGTTTTTCCGCCTACGGTAATCCCTTCTAAAACGACTTTCGTTTCATTAATCGTTAACGTATTGCCTTCAATGGCATTTGAGTTATATGTCCACTCAAGCAATAATTTCTCTCGCAAACTTTTTAACGTGTATTTAGGTAAAGGTCGTTTTTCATCTAGCAGTGCCTTCTTTTGATTAATTTGTTCAAGCATTTTTATCACCTCTCTAAGAAGCTATCGTAATTTTTAGTCAATCCATATAAATTTTATTCAGAGTTTCTTCCATTATAGCTGTATTTTTAATTTTAAGTGGGGATAATACTGCTCTTTACACAAAAAAACATCCCGGTGACGCAAGTGCTCCTCCTCTTTGTAACGCAGCCATCATTTTGCGTACGATTCCCCAGCGATTATACGCATTCAGATCAAGTGCTTTTAGCAGCTCATCAGTATTGGTCCGTATAGGTGGGAAAGTGCACTATTTCAACTATTTTTCAAGTTCCTCCATAAGCTAATTGACGAGAAAAGGCTTGAGTCGGTTCATTTTTTTGAATGGCAGCTTTACGAAATAATGAAAGAAAGTCAAAAAGAGGGTATCTTAAAATAGAGACACCTTCCTTTTGCTTTTCCCTATGACCACCTCCTTTTCAAGTGGACAGGAGTATGACAAAAGCCGACATCCAGTCATGATAAGGGGAGGTTAGTATTAGTATTGGTTTCGAAATATTTACGATATTTAATATACAGAATCTACTTTTTATTGTAAAATAAATCCTAATATTCAGATAAAATGTAATAGGAATTAAGACTTTTATGTACGTACCGATAAGATGGAAATTACTAATGTCAATTTTTTTGATTGTTAGTGTCTTCGGAGCATTTGCTCTGTTATTAACCGGACAGATGGAGAGTTAATTTGGAAAAAAGAACACTACAACGGATATATATGGAGTGACATTTGATTCCAAAATATATTCGCATCAGCAATTGTTAACAGAATTAAAAAACTACATAAAAAGTGAACGTGACAGTGAATAGTTTTATCGCTTTGTTTTTTATTGCTGCTCTATTACTATGTTATGATTCAGAAAAGATTAAAAAATAAAGGGGGATAACGATGAATATATTTAGAAAAAAAACAAAGGCTTGGAGCGAATATATAAAGTATGCTCAATCGACAGATATATCAGATATAGGAGAACGAGTAGAAAAAAGACTGGTCTTCACAGGAATCAATCAGGAAACACTTAGACATGTAAGAGAATCATCTACCATTCTTCAACTTCATAAAGCAGAGATGGTGAATCTTTTTTATGAACAGATTATGTCCGTTAACCATCTTAAAGGAATTATTATGAACCATTCGACAGTTGATCGATTAAGAAAAACAATGGAACAATATATTGATCAATTTCTTCAGGCTGATGTGAACCGGGATTATATTAGGACAAGAATAATCATTGGTAGCGTGCATAGCCGGATTCATTTAACGGCTGAACATTTTATTTCAGCCCATCATGTATTAATTCAAATCATGACATCTATTTTAATGGAAAAAATGCGTCACAAACCAGATCGGATGATGGAAACGGTGCTGGCTGTTCAAAAACTCGCTGCTTTTGATCAGCAACTCATTGTGGAAGTATACATGGAAGAGACGATTAAATCCTTTTTATTTGATGTATCCGGTATGCTTGACTCTATGACGGGCTTGGAAACAACAAAACAACTGATTGTTGGAATGAATGAGATGATCGAGGAAAGCCACAGTGTCACGTCTGCCACGGAAGAAGTGAGTGCTTCGATTATGGAGGTAGCCGCTCATTCTGTTAAAGTAGCAGAAAGAACCGATGAAGCGGTATATTCAGCTGAACAAAGTAAACAGGTGATCAATGAAGCTCTTGGAGATATTGAACAAGTGGGACTTGTATATAAACAAGTCGTGATACAAGTGAATCAGCTTAATGAAGAAATTGAACAGACACATAAAGTGGTAGATGTGATTCGTGATATTACAGATCAGACGAATTTACTTGCTTTAAATGCAAGCATTGAAGCAGCAAGGGCCGGAGAACACGGCAAAGGCTTTGCAGTTGTAGCAGCTGAAGTTCAAAAACTTGCTGAACATACGAAAGAACAGACGATGCAAATTACAAAAAATATGGAAAATTTACAAAAAGTGTCCCAACTCGTCACGGACCAAATGGGAAATACGGGTAAATTAGTGGAGCATAGTGTGACGGGAGCCACCCAAGCTGATAAAGCATTAGAAAAAATTGTTTCGACTATGCACGACATCAGCCAATCCACTTCTCAAATTGCAGCGATGACAGAAGAACAAACTTCAGCGGTCATGGAAATAGCAGAACGGAGCACGGCCATTTTTGATTTGGGTACACATTCGCAGGAAATGGCTAGACAAACCGCTGAAATTATTTTTGATTTAAGCAAGGAAATGGATGAATACCGAAAATCCTTCTTTGTGACGAATATTAAACTGACCGCTAAAGACGTTATTAAAGTGGCCAAAACAGATCATCTTCTTTGGAAATGGAAAGTATATAATGTCTTACTTGGAATCGAAAAAGTGCAGTCGGAACAAATAACATCGCATAAAGAATGCCGCCTAGGAGAATGGTATTATGGAACACTGTCTGATCAAGTAAAAAAACAACTACCTTTTCAACAGCTTGAAGAACCTCATCAAGCTGTCCATCATTATGCGAAAGAGGCCATGAGGGAATATGAACAAGGGTATATCGAAAAAGCATACGAATCTTTTAGAAAGCTTGAGGAGGCCTCTAGTGAGGTGATCGCCTTATTAATTCAATTAGAGAAATCACTCTAAGCCATAGATATAAGCCATACAATTGGAACTGCTCAACAATTAAAACAGAATGAAATTGCACATGCTTTAGAAGGTTCTGGTGCAAAAAATCTATGAAATTTGGACATACTGATACTACTAATTTCAAAAAGGTGCGTGATCAGTATGACGAATGAACATTTATTTAAGTGGAAGCACTACCAGTCTGAAATCATTTTATTAACGGTAAGATGGTATCTGCGGTACAACCTCAGTTTTAGGAAACTTGTGGAATGGAAGAACGGGATCTATCTATTGCACATACCACCATTATGCGTTGGGTCCTCAATTGGATAAGAGAATCCGTCGTCATCTCAAGCAAACGAATGACTCATGGAGAGTCGATGAGATCTATATCAAAGTAAATGGGGAATGGCAGTACCTGTATCGTGCAGTGGATTCCCAAGGAAACACGATTGATTTTTTATGCATAACTAGAGACAAAAAGGCTGCAAAGCGGTTCTTCAAGAAAGCCTTGCAGCTTTTCATAATTCTGAGCCTCGTGTCGTGACAGTCGATAAGAATCCAGCTTACCCTATAGCAATTGAAGAATTGAGAAAAGAGAAAATTATGTAAATCAGTGAAAAATAGTCCTTTTATCACATTTACACCTAAAAAAATGCGGAGTAGAATTACCTTCATCAACCAATTGTATATCGGCTTAGTCCTGAGAAATCAGGAACGGAGGAACCAATTTTTTGGGGTTAATTCTATTTTTTTTAGAAGGGATGAGAAACTCTTTCGCCATCCTACCCGTCAGCTAACTTCGTCGGCTAAAGCGAAGGAGGTCATAAGACCACCTTATTCTAGGCGTCTTTTTTTGTTGCGATTTTTTTCGGAACAAGGAAGGAAGCTTGGAACTTGATGTAGGTCTTTTCGTTTTTTAGAAGCCTATATTCATGGAAAAGTAAACAGGGAGACAGAACGCAAAGAGAGCATATTGCTTGCTGGGCGTTAAGTAGACCAATGAGTACTTTTTCTCCAGAACGTTATATTCATAAAGACTATCTTTATCACTCCTTTTTGTGTTGGTATTGAGATTTTGTCTTTGAATTAACTTTGGGGAAGAAGTAAGCATTGGTCTATTTTTTGTTCTTTGGCAATTTCAGTAGAACGCTGCGAAGTTGCAAAGGTTCAAATAATCCTTTCGTTAGAAATCCTTTATTTTGGGGGAGTTAACTAGGAGAAGACATTAATCGTTAGCAAAGAAGATCTGTACACATAGGTGGTTTCGATCGCTGGTCAAAACGTATTAAATTAATGTTCAAGAAAGGAAGAATTGTATGGACTTCATATCGATTGGACTTATTATCATCTCATTTGCTTTGTTTTTTGAATTTATCGAATTTTGCGACAAAGTAATTGAAGATCAAGGGGGCGGAAAGTGATGATTTTCTTATTAATCCTTGTCGGAGGACTAACTATTTATTTGATTGATGCCTTAATTCATCCTGAAAGATATTAAATTTTTGGAACATATGGAGGAATAGAAATGGATTTTTTACAAATAGCATTGGTTTTGGTTCTACTTAACTTACTTGCCATACCAATGGGGAAATATATCGCTCATGTATTTTCTCTCGAGGAGACTAGGCTTGACAGAGTGTTCGGTGGAACGGAAAAAATCATTTATAAAATATCTGGTATTACTCAGTCAAACATGACCTGGAAACAGTACGCAAAAGCACTGTTAATAAGTAATATTGCGATGTTTGGTATTGGCTATTTAATTGTTCGTTTCCAAGGTATCCTTCCAGCAAATCCTAGTGAAATTGCTGCAATGGATCCACTGTTATCATTTAATACAGTATCGAGTTTCTTAACAAATACAAACTTGCAGCATTACAGCGGAGAATCTGGATTATCGTACTTTTCTCAAATGACAGTGATTATCTTTTTAATGTTTACAACGCCTGCAACAGGGCTTGCCTTATGTATTGCGTTTTTACGTGGATTAACAGGGCAAAAAAGCATTGGAAACTTTTATGTTGATTTAGTTCGTGCGCATACTCGTATTTTAATCCCACTTTCAATTGTTGTGGGGCTCGTATTAGTAGGGCAAGGGGTTCCACAAACAATGGAACCGACCATAACTGCAACTACTGTAGAAGGGGCAGAACAGCAAATTGCACGTGGACCTGTTGCAGCACTTGAATCTATTAAGCATCTAGGAACAAATGGCGGGGGCTTCTTCGGAGTTAACTCAGCTCATCCATTTGAAAACCCAACGCCATTTTCAAACGTATTAGAAATTCTTTCGATGTTTTTAATACCTGCTTCTCTTCCGTTTGCTTTTGGGCACATGACACGTAATCGCAAGCAAGGTTGGATTTTATTTAGTGCAATGGGGCTAATGTTCTTAGCCTTTTTAGCAACAGCTTATTTTAGTGAAGCAAATGGGAACCCAGCGCTAGCGAGTATCGGTCTATCCCAAGATGAAGGAAGTATGGAAGGGAAAGAAGTAAGGTTTGGTATTGCACAAAGTGCCTTATTCACAACAGTTACAACAGCAGCTACAACTGGATCTGTTAATAATATGCACGACACATTAACGCCTCTTGGAGGATTAGTGCCACTCGTTTTAATGATGTTAAACAATGTATTCGGTGGAGATGGCGTAGGTTTCATTAACATTTTAATGTATGCCATATTGGCTGTCTTTATAGCAGGATTAATGGTTGGACGCACACCAGAATTTTTAGGGCGAAAGATCGAAGCAAAAGAAATGAAGTTAATTGCGATTACGATTTTAATTCATCCGTTCATTGTTCTTGTTCCATCAGCCATTGCATTAGCGACAGAAATGGGCTCGTCAGCTATTTCTAATGTAGGGTTCCATGGTATTTCTCAAGTGGTCTATGAATTTACTTCATCAGCTGCAAACAATGGATCTGGGTTTGAGGGATTAGGAGATAACACTCCATTTTGGAATATCTCAACAGGGTTAGTCATGTTGTTCGGACGTTACTTCTCAATGATTGCAATGATTGCTGTAGCGGGATCATTATTAGCTAAAAAACCAGTTCCAGAAACAATTGGAACGTTCAAAACAGATAATAGTACGTTCTTAGTCCTAATAGTTGCAACAGTTTTAATCGTTGGTGCATTAACGTTCTTCCCGGTTATTGCATTAGGACCGATTGCTGAATATTTAACGATACGATAATGAAACGAAAATAGAAGGATAAAGGAGTATTGTTATGAATACAACGCGTAAAGCTACGATTAGCGAGACAATCGTCAAACGAGCATTTATTGATTCATTCAAAAAGCTTGATCCACGGATCATGGTAAAGAATCCAGTGATGTTTGTTGTTGAGATCGGATTTATCGTGACATTAATCTTGACGTTTTTCCCTACCATCTTCGGAGGAGAATCTGAGCCAATATATAACGGGATGGTAAGCATGATCTTGCTAATTACGATATTATTTGCCAACTTCGCGGAAAGCTTAGCTGAAGGAAGAGGAAAAGCACAAGCGGATAGCTTGAAGAAAACAAAGCAAGACACAAAAGCAAGACTGCTTCAAAAAGATGGAAGCTTCAAAATGGTCAGCTCAACTGAACTACGAAAAGGTGACATGATCATAGTAGAAGCAGGAGAATTGATCGCTAGTGACGGAGAAATCATTAAAGGTGTTGCTTCAGTTGATGAATCAGCCATTACCGGAGAATCTGCTCCGGTCATAAAGGAATCTGGCGGTGACTTTAGCTCAGTAACAGGTGGAACAAGGGTAATAAGTGACAGCATTAAAGTTCGTATCACGACTGATCCGGGTGAATCATTCTTAGATCGTATGATTAATCTTGTTGAAGGTGCAAAGCGACAAAAAACACCGAATGAGATTGCACTGAATATATTACTTGTCAGTTTAACATTAATATTCTTGATTGTTTGTACAACATTAGTGCCGATATCAAGCTATGTAGGTGTAGCAATTCCTGTTGCAACATTGATTGCTTTACTTGTTTGTTTAATTCCAACAACAATTGGTGGACTTCTCTCTGCAATAGGTATTGCCGGAATGGACCGTGTTACACAGTTCAACGTTATTGCAATGTCAGGGAAAGCAGTTGAGGCTTCTGGTGATATCAATACGATTATTCTTGATAAAACAGGTACAATTACACATGGTAACCGGATGGCAGCATCCTTTATTACTGTTGAAAAAGTAAATCACGGTGAATTAACAAAAGCGGCATTGCATTCATCTTTACACGACGAAACACCTGAAGGACGATCAGTGATTGAACTGGCAAAAAAAATAGGTGTTTCCGAGACTGAAATAGATGTAAATGGATCAGCAGGAGTTGAATTTAAAGCAGAAACAAGAATGAGTGGTACTGATTTTTCAGATGGACGTCAAGTACGCAAAGGTGCAGTTGATGCAGTTAAAGAATATGTAAAACAACAAGGTGGTAGTATTCCTTCTGATTTAGAAGAAAAAACGAAAATGATTGCAATGGAAGGTGGAACGCCACTTGCTGTTGCTGAAAATAACCGAATATTAGGACTTATCTATTTAAAAGATACAGTAAAGCCAGGTATGAAAGAGCGTTTTGATGAATTAAGAAAAATGGGGATTAAAACGGTAATGTGTACAGGGGATAACCCTCTAACAGCTGCAACAATCGCCCGTGAAGCAGGAGTTGATGATTTTATTGCAGAGGCAAAACCGGAAGACAAAATTGCCGTAATTAAAAAGGAACAGGCGGAAGGAAAGCTTGTTGCGATGACAGGTGACGGAACGAACGATGCTCCAGCGCTTGCTCAAGCCGATGTAGGTCTTGCGATGAACAGTGGAACAATTGCTGCGAAAGAAGCCGCAAACATGGTCGATTTAGACTCAGATCCAACAAAAATTATTGAAGTAGTTGCCATTGGAAAACAGCTATTAATGACAAGGGGTGCCTTGACAACATTTAGTATAGCAAACGATGTGGCAAAATATTTTGCCATTATCCCTGCTATGTTTATGGTGGCCATTCCACAAATGAGTGCTTTAAACATTATGAGTTTAACAACACCACAAAGCGCTATTTTAGCTGCTTTAATCTTCAATGCCATCATCATTCCATTGCTCATTCCGTTAGCGATGAAAGGTGTTAAATATGTGCCAATGAGTTCAACGAAGCTGTTGAACCGTAATTTATTGATTTTCGGTCTTGGTGGGGTCATTGTTCCATTTATCGGGATTAAGTTGATTGATTTATTGTTAGTCTTAATGAATCTTGTTTAACATTATATTTTAAAGCAAAGGTGACGATAAAATGTTGAAAAATTTACGATTAAGTCTAGTTTTACTTCTTATATGTGGAGTGGCTTATCCGCTAGCAATGACAGGAATTTCTCAAGTGATTATGCCAGCTAAAGCTGATGGTAGTATGATAAAAGATGAAGATGGAAATGATGTGGGTTCAGAGTTGATTGGTCAAATGTTTACAGATCCAAGTTACTTTAGTGGACGTGTTTCTTCTATAGAATATAACGGAGCTGGATCTGGTTCAGGAAACTATGCACCTTCTAATGAAGATATGATTGAACGGACGAAAGAGGACATGGAAGCATTCTTGAAGAATAATCCAGATGTGAATAAAGAAGACATTCCAGCAGACTTATTAACAAACTCTGGATCAGGACTTGATCCACATATCTCACCAATGGCAGCTGAAATTCAAGTTCCTCGCGTTGCAAGTGAGCGTGGATTAAGTGAAGAAGAATTAGAAAAGCTAATTGAGAAACATACAGAAGGTCGTCAGTTTGGGGTTTTCGGTGAGCCGAGAGTGAATGTATTAAAACTAAATATGGCGCTAGATCAATTCTAATAGCCTTAAAAAGGAGAGGAATGTTCTCTCCTTTTCCCCTTGTAAAAAAAGGAGGGAATGATTAGTGGGTGAGCAATTTAGAAGAAAATCACCAGAAGAAATTCTTGAGTCTATATCAAAAGTAAATAGAGGTCGTCTTAAAATTATTTTAGGCCCTGTAAGTGGATCAGGGAAAACCTATCATCTACTCCTTGAGGGAAATGAGTTAAAGAAACGTTCGATTGATGTAGTGATAGGATTGGTAAGTGCTTCTAACCAATCAAAAACAATCGAGCAAATTGGTCAACTTGAGAGTATCTCTCCTATTCATTGGAATGATCATGGAACGACGAGGCAGGATGTAGACTTGGAGGCCATTTTAGCACGTAATCCTGAAGTTGTCCTAGTGGATGAGCTTGCCCATCGTAATCGTCCTGAATCTAGAAACAAAACAAGATTAGATGATGTATTAGAGCTAATCAGCAAAAAAATTAGCGTTATTACCACGTTAAACATTTACGAATTACAGGGTGTAAAGCAAATAGCAGAGAACCAACTAGGTGTTCGTGTTCATGTGAGTCATTGTGTACCCGAAAATACGTTAGATTTAGCAGATGAAGTACGGCTTTTAGATGTTCCACCTAATGTGATTCTTAATCGGTTGCAGGATAATGAAAATGTTGGGGATGAAACCAAAGAAAAGGAAAAATCGGCATTATTTCAACGAGACAATCTTGCTGTATTAAGAGAATTAGCACTTCGATTTGTTGCAGAAGAAGTCAATGAAGCATTAGATGATTATCGTGAAAAGCAAGGAATAGTTGGCGCATCGGGTGCAACGGAGAAAATTTTAGTGTCTGTTCAATATCATTGGAATGGGTCCATACTCATCAGAAGAGGTCATCAAATAGCAAAACGCTTAGGCGGTGATTTACAGGTTGTGTGTTTTCGTTCCTCCAAAAAACCCTTATCAGAGAACGAAGCAACTTATCGACGTTCAATCAAGAAGCTCGTTGAAAAGGTTGGCGGTGAATTTGAAGAGCTGCCACTTATAACAGAAAATGCAGCGGAAGCAATCGTCTCCTATGCAATGAAGAAGAATATTTCAAGAATTGTCATGGGTCAATCTAAGCGAAGTCGTTGGGAAGAAATCGTCTATGGATCCATTATTAATAAAATCTTACGAAAAACGAATAACATTGATATTTTTATCGTAGCAGATCGTGCAGAAAAAGACGGCGAAAGAGTGCTACCCGCTAAAAAGGTAAAACAGGATCAATCAGATCCATATCGTCGCCTTACAAAAAAAGAAATGGAAGCAGAAATTCATAAAATCAAAGCGGGGACGTTAAAGGTGTATATTGGCTCAGCTCCAGGAGTAGGAAAAACATACACAATGCTTCGCGAAGCTAATGTTTTAAAAAAGAATGGAATAGATGTAGTAATAGGCCTGCTAGAAACACATGATCGGAAAGACACGTTAGAACAGGTTGGTTCTCTAGAAATAATCCCAAGGAAAAAAGTCCATTATAAAAATGCCATCTTGGAAGAAATGGATACGAATGCAATTATAAATCGTAATCCAGAGGTTGTACTAGTTGATGAACTAGCCCACACAAATATTCCTACAAGTAAATATACAAAACGCTATCAGGATGTTGAAGAGCTGCTTAAAGCGGGTATATCTGTTATATCAACAATGAACATTCAGCATGTAGAAAGCTTAAATGATCATGTTTATCAAATAACGGGTGTACGAGTTCGTGAAACTGTGCCAGATCATGTATTGGGCAAAGCCGATGAAATCGAACTTATTGATATTTCAGCAAAAGCACTAAGACAGCGTATGCGTGAAGGTAACATTTATGAAATGACTAAGGTAGAACAATCACTTAATCATTTTTTCAAAACGGGGAACTTAATTGCCTTAAGGGAGTTAGCCTTAAGAGAGGTGGCAGACGATGTCGATGAGAGATTAGAATCATTAGAACGAAAACGTACATTAAGAGGTCCATGGCGTAAGGAAGAAGTGATCTTTGTTTGTGTAAATTTACGTCATGACAGTGAACGGTTAATAAGACGAGGCTTTCGAATTGCCTATAGACTGAAAGCTAGCTGGTACGTTTGCTTTGTAAAAGATCATTCTCCATTAACTGCTGAAGAAGAAGGTATGCTGCAAAAAGTGGTCTCCTTAACAGAGAGGCTTGGAGGCACTTTTGAGATGTATGAAGCATTTAATCGACGAAAAGTTGTTACTGAGCTTGTCCATCAGCTGAACGAGAAAAGTGCCACTCAAGTCATTATTGGCCAATCTGCTCGAACAAGATTGGAGGAAATTATGAAAGGTTCAGTTGTTCAAAAATTACTCCGTTTAGTACGCCATTTAGATGTACTAGTGGTAGCTGATCAAAAACCGGTGACTGTTAACAATAGTAATTCATGAAATTAAGAGAATTAAAGGATGTAGACGGATGAATGTAGCTTTTTTTCTAATACCTAAACAAGAAGTGGCCTACTTAGATGATCACTTTACGATGCGGCAAGCCATTGAAAAAATGGAATATCATCGTTACAGTGCAATACCGATACTTACTAAAAACGGAAAATATGTTGGTACATTAACTGAAGGCGACTTACTCTGGAAGTTGAAACATACTCCAGACTTAGATTTGGATAAAACCGAGGAAATTCTTCTGAAGGATGTTCCTTTGCAAAGAGACGTTAAACCAATAAGTGTTCGGACAGACATTGAAGGAATCTATAATTTAGCAATTGATCAAAACTTTATTCCAGTTGTCGACGACTCGGAAACTTTCATCGGAATTATTAGAAGAAGAGAGTTAATTGAATATATGTTTAAGAAGATAAATGGCTGAACCGCTTTGGAAAAAAGATTCACTAATCAAAATCAATATTCGGACTACGATTAATTATAAATCATTTATATACGATCATGCGTGTTGATTATCCAAAATCAGACAGACTTTTCCTTATGAATGTAGAAATAGTGGTATAGAATTACGGCCAATTCTGCCTGCCATTCCAGCGGCAGCGCGCCTGCAAGAAGCATTCGCTGAAAACCAGCGAGTGATAACGGCGATCTCGAAATGGAAACTTTCGTCTGAATATAGAGCCATTTCAGTAGGACATAGGCAATCAGCGCCGCAAAAAGCTGGTTGTACATCGCATTTTCGGTCGTACCAAGTAACACCGGCATATTCAAGTTTTGCTTGATTCAACGGAAAAAAGATTCGACGGACCAGCGCGCTTTATACATATCGCAGACTCGTCACAACGCGGATTTCACGTTCTTCATTTAGCTAAATGTTGAAAGAATGAATTGGGACAGATTTATCAGAGATGGAGGAAGCAATCGTGGTAGGACAGAAGAGAAAGCTCGAAGCAGAGCTGAGTGAGGCACTCATTAAATTACAGCGTGAATTGATTGGCCACGGGCCGCAGGAAACAAAAACACATATTGCCCAGGACATGGTCATCACCCGTTTCAAAGGAGTCATGACGGTTGAAGAAAAGCATTTAGCTGGTCATCCAGACGGAAGAAAATTGGTGAAAGAAATGCGCCAAGTGCTTCGGGAAATGCACAGTAAGCAATTTGAAGAAATTGTAGAAAAGCACACAAAGTGCAAAGTCCTTTCCAGTCATAGTAATATGAGCACAAAAACAGGTGAGCATATCGAAGTATTTATTATGGACCGCAAATTGGAAAAATGATTCGTTGCTGAACAAAATAATATTGACTTTAAAAAATAAGCAGAATAGAATAAATTCCATCAACAACTATATACCTCAGCCTAGCCCCTTCATCGGGAATGGAGGACCCAATCTAGTGGGGCTAATTCTACAGTTTAGTAGAAGGAATGAAAGCAACTCTTTCGCCATCCTGTTCTTCGGCTAAAGTGAAGGAGGCTTTTTTTGATGCGTTATGAGCGGCGAAAAAGAGCAGCTTGGAAGACCGAACGCAAAGAGAGCAGAGATGCTTGCTGGGCGTTACGTAGACCAATGATGTCTTTTTCTCTTACAAAACAGGAAGAATTTTTCCTTTGTTTTTGTGCGGAGAAAAACGTCATTGGTCTTATTTTTATTTTTAAAAGAAAGGGCTTTGATATGGATAATCAAACTTTCTTTAATAGAGCTATTTTATGGACGAGCGCCATCTTTTTATAATTTGTTGACAACATCCCTTTTGTCGCCACTATGATACTTGTGATTCAAGAAATGGGGAAATGGGTATGACTAATTTGGAGCCGTTATGGCGGATTCTGTCCCTAGGAGCTTGTTTAGGCCACTATATAGGAGCGAGTGCCAACTTGGTTGTAGCTCAGTTAGCTGCGAAAGAAGGCCATCCTATTTCCTTTTTAAAATATCTAATCATTAGCTTTCCTTTAATGATTATTTCTATAGTAATATCAACAGTTTACGTTTACATAACATCCCTTTTGTAAATACTTAGGCGAAAAACTATTTTAGTTGGGAGCTAATTATGAAGCAAATAAAAGGCTATCTTGATCCACCAAAAATTCTTGTATTGGGCTTTATAACTGTCATTCTTATCGGGGCATTGTTATTGACTCTTCCCATTGCCACAGAAGATGGAAAGGGCCTCTCGTTTTTAAATGCTTTATTTACCTCTACATCTGCTACATGTGTAACAGGGCTTGTCGTTGTAGATACTGGAGATACATTTACCATGTTTGGTGAGTTGGTCATATTATCGCTCATTCAAGTCGGTGGATTAGGATTTATGACTTTTGCAACTTTTTTCTTTCTCCTATTAGGTAAAAGAATTACTTTAAGGGGAAGGTTGCTGCTACAGGAATCTTTAAATAACACATCCATTGAAGGGATAGTAAGGTTAGTAAAAAGAATATTGATATTTACTGCAGTGATTGAGATTATCGGTGGAATTATTTTATCGATTCGTTTTTCTTTCGATATGCCAATTGGAAAAGCCATCTATTTTGGTTTTTTTCATGCAATATCAAATTTCAATAATGCCGGTTTTGATTTAATGGGGGAATTCCGGAGTCTGATCCCTTATGTAGATGATCCTATTGTAGTTCTAACTGTATGCCTCCTTATCACATTAGGTGGAATAGGTTTTATTGTTATGAGTGAACTTTATGAATACCGTGATACCCACCGTTTATCTGTGCATACGAAGGTGGTATTGTTAACAACCTTAATTCTAACGCTTGGTGCAACCATTTTAATCTTCACATTTGAATATGGGAATGATAAAACATTAGAGCCTTTATCCAATACTGGAAAAGTATTAGGATCATTGTATCAAGCAGTTACTCCGAGGACAGCAGGTTCCAATACATTACCCATTGGTGATTTAACACAACCTACTTTGTTCCTGATCATTTTTCTTATGTTTATCGGAGCAGGTTCGGGATCAACGGCTGGAGGCATTAAAATAACTACCTTCGCTGTTTTAGTAGCAACCGCGTGGTCTCAGATTACAGGAAAAGAAGATGTTGTATTATTTAGACACAGAATTTTGATGGAAACGATATTAAAAGCACTTACTGTTACCTTAAGTGCCTCGTTCCTTGTAATCATCGTTACCATGCTGCTAAGCATCACAGAAAAGGGACACGATTTTATCATGTATTTATTTGAAGCAACTTCTGCCTTCGGTACAGTTGGTCTATCCATGGGATTGACTCCAGAATTATCTCCTATTGGTCGTGTACTAATTATTTTCACGATGTTTGCAGGAAGATTAGGTCCTTTAACAATTGCTTTTGCAATTGCTATGAGGCGTAAACCGGATGCTTTCCGTCATCCGAAAGGAAAAATAATGATCGGGTAATCCGAATATAGGGAGTGTGGATATAAATGGTGAATCAACAATATGCAGTTATTGGTTTGGGGAGATTTGGTACTAGTGTAGCTCGAAGATTACATGAGGCTGGACATGATATTTTAGGAATTGATGTTAATGAAGAACGAGTCGAAGATGCTGAATTATACGTGACTCATGCAGTCGTGGCGGATACCACAGAAGAGAAAACACTTACAGCCGTCGGAATTCGCAATTTTGATTGTGTAATCGTAGCAATTGGGAATGATATGCAGTCCAGTATTTTAACAGTGTTGCTTCTAAAAGAACTGGGAGTGAAAAAAGTAATCGCGAAAGCTCTAGGTAAGCATCATGGACAGGTTTTAGACAAAGTAGGGGCTGATTGGATTATCTATCCTGAAAGAGATATGGGAGAACGTGTTGCAAATCAGCTCTTGTCACCAAATGTGTTGAACTACATTGAACTGTCAAAAGAATACAATATAGAGGAAATATTAATCCCTTCAAGAATGGCTGAAAAAAGTCTGCGAGAACTTGATATTCGTGCCAAATATAATGTTAGTGCCATTGCCATCGTAAGAGAAGGAGATATCATCATATCTCCACCTCCAGATCAGATTATTCATAAAGGAGATTTATTAGTAGTGATTGGGAGCAGAGAGGATCTAGCCAGATTTTCAAATATAGAATGACAGTTGTCCGGACAATAAGTCGGACGAGAGCCAAAGTAAAGAAATCTTAGCTTAAATTATTTAACTAAGCAAAGGCTGATGAATTAAGTATTTTAGCTAAGATGCAATAAACTAATCAAGACAACGGTGTACTCACTATTTTATCCTAGAGTGGCTTACAATTTGTAGCCACTCTTTTTTGTGGATATGAAGACCGCTGTTCTCTATTAGCAGGATAGCTTTTTTATCAAGAGCTATAAAAGCATTATGGTAAGTTCCCATTAGAAACTCATATAAACTTTCTTTATACTGTCTGTTCATAAATTCAGAATACACAGAGATAATTCAAGCAGGGAATAATGATTGTACTATTGTACAGTAACCAACTCCTTTTGTAGGGATAAATTCATCAATCTTTACATCTTTGAATAATTGGATATGCTTGTGACTCGTGACCTCTGCGATAACATAAACAGGTGTATTCATTTTTTCTTCCATTAATGTTATGGCAGTTGCTACTAATAATGTTTTTCCATCAACAAGTAACGGATCTTTTATAGTATAGTTTGCTTGTACTATTTCTTTGGCAAAAATGAAAATACCTTTTGCTTTAGGTAAGTTTGCACGGAGTAATACTTCTTCATTCGTAGCATCTCCGCGAATATAAAATACATCATCCTCTGCTGCAGGAGCTTTTTCAGCATTATCAATGACGACAATATCAATAGTTTGATCAAATTTAATTATTTCTTGGACAGCAGCTTTTACTTTTTCACTCCATCCAATTAGGATAATGTGATTCGTCCCTTCAAATCTATAGTGTGATTAACAGTTGTTTGTTTATCATTATCTAGAAAATCATGGTTTTGGTTCAAATTAAGACTTAACTTTTCTGTGTCCAAATTATTGACTCAAATCCATTGGATCATCTATTTAAATCTTTAATTAAGGTTAAGAATCACAGTTTTTCCATATACCTTAACAAGTTGTCAATTTATACACCCTATCAATTAATTTACCGAACTCAAATATAAATCGAGTAAAGGTTCTTCTTTATGAACAATTTCCTCTACATAAGCAATGGCATCTCTATGGTTGAGAACTTCTAAATGCTCACGCATCGTTTTTCCACCTACGGTAATTCCTTCTAATACGACTTTCGTTTCATTAATCGTTAACGTATTGCCTTCAATGGCATTTGAGTTATATGTCCACTCAACCAATAATTTCTCACGCAAACTTTTTAACGTGTATTTAGGTAAAGGTCGTTTTTCATCTAGCAGTGCCTTCTTTTGATTAATTTGTTCAAGCATTTTTATCACCTCTCTAAGATGCTACCGTAATTTTTAGTCAATCCATATAAATTTTATTCAGAGTTTCTTCCATTATAGCTGTGTTTTTAATTTTAAGTGGGGATAATACTGCTCTTTACACAAAAAAACATCCCGGTGACACAAGTGCTCCTCCTCTTTGTAACACAGCCATCATCATCACCCATCACACCATATGTTTTGCGTACGATTCCCCAGCGATTATACGCATTCAGACGATATGAACAACGTAATAATCTAACCCCGTTCCAACTGCCATAAAAGCTTGTTTACCAAACTTTTGCCTTCCCTCACATTTGAAAACCATAATCCATGATTGTTAATAATGTTAAAGAATAACATTATATACCGTTTTTTACAATTTACTCACATACAAATTCGATTATGATGATGACAATAGATGGAACTCTACAAAACACAATAAATATAAGGATTTTTTTGTGTTTATGGATACACTTGATAAGTTTAAAAGTCGAATGTATCCAATAATTTAAAAGTGAATGGAGGGATTGAATGTTGTAGTGATAATAAAAATAACAATTATTAACATGGATAGAACAAGAAGAGACCACACGGGTTTTTAAAGTTAGTAAAAGATTAACTGTGTCTAGAGCGACCGTCTATCGTGACATAAAGTTATTAATGGAGTGACAGAGATTGTTCAAAATATCGAATATTTACTTATTTTCCTGAAACATACGTTTTCCCTAACCATTGTTTTTTGATGAAGCTATTTAAGTGATTATGGAAGATTTAAATAGTGGTGTTTGCTGCCAACGAAAAATAAAAGAGAAGAGAAAAGAATGGGAACCATAAAAGCAGAAAAGTCAAATTAAGATGAAGGGAAATCAGCTGAAAAGTGTACTTCTTGAATGCTTAGTAAAATGGATTGAAATCTAAAATAATGAAATAACAAGATCCCTAAAGGAGGAATATACATGCGTACGGTATTAGAAACAGTTGGACATACGCCATTAATTCGCTTAACTAATCTACTTCAATCAAACGATTCAGATATTTTACTAAAGATGGAGCGAACCAATCCAGGCGGAAGTATTAAAGATCGACCGGCTCTATTTATTATAGAACAAGCTGAACAAAAAGGATGGTTGAAACCAGGGGGAACCATTATTGAATCTTCATCAGGGAATTTTGGCATCTCACTGGCTATGATTGGAGCGGCTAAAGGTTACCGAGTCATTGTTCTCGTTGATCCAAAAACGACCCCTGTAAATCTAGCGATGATGAATGCCTTTGGAGCAGAGGTCATTGTCGTTACTGAACAAGATGATAGCGGATCTTATCACAAAACGAGAATTGCATTAGCGAACAAACTTCATCGTGAAATTCCTAATTCCTTTCGGCCGGATCAATGCTTCAATCCGTGGAATGGACAAGCTCATTATCATCAAACTGCTCAGGAGTTAATGGAACAATGTAATGGAGATATAGATGCTGTTGTATTAACTGTTAGTACTGGTGGTCAGATTGGTGGATTTTCTCGATACTTCAAAAAACATGCTCCTCATGTCAAAATTATTGCTGTAGATGCTGTCGGTTCTACAATTTTTGGGGGACAAGCCCATTCTTATTTATTACCCGGAATGGGGCTAAGCTGGACACCTACCAACATCGATAATTTAAGCTTGATTGATGAGGTATACAAAGTTCCAGATGAAGATGCTTTTTTGATGTGTCGCCTTCTAGCTAAGCACGAAGGGATTATGGGGGGAGGTTCTACCGGAGCTGGTATGGTTGCCGCATGGAAAACAGCACAATTAATGGGTACAAATAAAAAGGTTGTTTGTATAGCAGCGGATAATGGAGAACGTTACCTACCTACTATTTATAACGATGAATGGCTAAAGGAACTAGGATTACATACGTACCTCACTCCGGAAGAAATGCGCATTCGTGCAAAAAAACTTGAACCCCATAGTACGAATCCGATAGAGACAGCTAATTATCAACCGGAATTAGATGAGTTGCTTGATTCTCCTAGTCGGTTTCTTGAACAGGTGACGTTGCAATGACCGTTCAGGAACATCCATTTTCTCCAAAAGCATTACAGGTATATGCTGTCACGATTTTATTTTACTCCATTATCTATATGGTATTGATGGTTCTTCCATTCTATTCTATTACCATTGGGGCAAGTAAAACCCAAATTGGTTTCATAATGGGGGCCACGATGCTTGCTTCGACGATTGCACGACCGATTGCAGGCAAGATTATTGATCGATATGGAACAGGTAAAGTCTTTGTCATCGGTTTATTAATCTTTGCGATTTCACTTTCAGGATATTTTTTTCCTAGCATCGGGATGTTTATTATTGTACGGCTGATTCAGGGAGTGGTTGCGGCTTTTTTTTCAACCGCAATGGAGATTATCACAATCGATTTGCTGTCTGAGCGAATGCGGGCGCAAGGATTATCTTTGTACTCCCTAGCTACTATCCTGCCTACCACCTTCGGGCCGGCAATAGCGTTACTATTAAAAGACTACATGCCGATGTCTTGGATTTTCTTTTTGTTTTTCACAATGGGGGTAGGAAATTTTGTTTTCGGATTGCTTATTTCTAGACAAATTCAAAGCCAAATAGAACATAAACAATCGAACCATTCACCTTTTCTTGGATCTTGGAAACATCGCATCCTGTTATTGTCTTCGGGAATCATGTTACTTGCTTCCATTGCAAATGGAGCGATATTTACATTTTTACCCTTATACTTAGAACAAAATGGATCAAATTTTGCAGAAATCTATTTTCTCATACAGACTCTTGTTCTAGTGTTTTCTCGTTTCTGGGGACGTAAATGGATTCCATCTGACGGTACGGTCCCTTATAAAGTAGTGTTTTTAACCATTACTCTTGCGGCAGCTGGAACATTGCTCATTGGAGTAAGTAATTCCCCTATTGGGTTGTCTATCGCTGCAATTTGTAATGGAGTCGCGTTCTCACTACTATATCCAGCACTTCTAACATTTGTTTCATTCTCAGTCCCACATCAAAATCGAGGATTTTTATTGGGTCTATTTATTGGTGCTGCCGATTTAGGATTTGCCATGGGGGCATTGGTTATGGGTCCTCTTGCAGATGCTTCATCCTTTTCTCTCATGTATATCACATGCTCCGTTTGTTGTTTATTAGCTCTAGCGTTCATTCCAGGGTATCGGAGAAATCAACTCAAAAAGGAACAAAAGAAGGAAGCTGTTTAATTATAAGTCGTTTAACTCTAATTATTAAAAGAAATATCATGAAATTAAATCAAACGAATTTTTTACTAAAAGTAAGAGGTGCTGTAAATTGAATAGTCGGAAAAGTTCAAATTTATTTTCTATATTCGCCATAATTATGGCTCTGTCTATGCTAGTAATGGGCTGTAGTCAGGGAGACAAGGCGAAATCTCAAAATAATGTAACTACGCAAGATACCAGTCATGCAAATACAATGACACTTTCTTGGAACAAGGATATCGGTCCTTTAAATCCTCATATGTATGCTCCGAATGAATGGTTTGCACAAGCGATGGTTTATGAATCTCTTGTTCAGTACGAAGAAGGAGGAAAGATTGAACCTGCCCTTGCAGAGAGTTGGGATATTTCCAAAGACGGGAAAGAATACACATTTCACTTACGCCAAGGTGTCAAATTCTCTGATGGATCTGATTTTAATGCCAACATAGCCAAGAAAAATTTAGATGCTATCCTTGCTAATGCAAATAAGCACGATTGGTTAGAACTCATTAATCAAATGAAAAGTGTAGAAGCAGTAGACGATTATACACTCAAAATTTCGTTCAAAAATCCATACTACCCAGTGTTGCAGGAACTAGCATTAATTAGACCTGTTCGCTTCCTTGGTGAAGCAGGGTTTCCTGACAGCGGTAACAATACGGAGGAAATTAAAAAACCAATTGGTACAGGTCCATGGGTACTAAGCGAATACAAAAAAGATGAATATGCAACTTTTACAAGAAACGAAAATTACTGGGGCGAGAAACCGAAGCTTGAGAAAGTTGTAGTTAAAATTATCCCAGATGGGGAGACCCGTGTACTAGCTTTTGAAAAAGGGGAATTAGATCTCATCTTTGGAACTGGGCTCATTAGCCTTGATTCTTTTAAATCGTTGAAAGAATCCGGTAAATACGAAGCGAAGTTCTCTGAACCACTATCAACTCGTGTACTGGCCGTTAACTCAAACAAAGGAGCTACGAAAGATTTGAATGTTCGTCAAGCATTACAATACGGACTTAACAAACAGGCTCTGATTGATAATTTGTTCTATGGATTTGAGGAAAAAGCGGATACGTTGTTTGCTCCTAACTTTCCTTATTCTAATCTTGGGCTTAAACCTATGGATTATGATATAGAAAAAGCAAAGCAGCTTCTTGATGAGTCGGGTTGGGAATTATCTGACGGAAAACAGATACGTGAAAAGGATGGGAAACCTTTAGAATTAGATTTTGCTTACGTCAGTGATGACAATGTGCAGAAAGCTGTTGCAGAGGCGATGCAAGGAGAATACAGCAAGCTCGGAATCAAAGTAAATCTCGTAGGATCTGAATATCAGTCTCATGTGGAAAAACAAAAAAATGGTGAATTTAACCTAATCTTTAGTGAAACGTGGGGTGCCCCTTACGATCCTCACTCTTTAGTAGCTACTATGCGCCATCCTTCACATGGTGATTATCAAGCGCAGTTAGGCCTACCGATGAAAAAAGAAATTGATCAAAAAATTAACGAAGTTCTGATCAGTACGGATGAAAAAACAAGACAAGATTTATACAAATATATTTTAGGTACATTGCATGAACAAGCCGTGTATTTACCTATTTCATATATTTCTAATATTGCCGTCTATCAAAAAAATGTGAGTGGAGTTACTTTTACTCCTCAACAATACGAAGTGCCAATGCAAGATATTGAAATTAAATAAGAAATAACAAAATAGCTCCCTTATCAACGATAAGGGGGCTATAAAAAAGATATAAGAAATGAAATATTAATCAATAAAACAGATTGATACTACATTATTTGAGGAGTCAGAAATGTTTGGGTTTATCATTAAACGTCTTGTTAGTATGATCCCCATATTGGTAGGCGTATCTCTTATTACATTTATTTTGATTCATTTAGTACCTGTAGAACCTGCAGAAGCATACTTACGACTATCAAATGGGGTACCAACTGAAGAAGCGATACAGGAAGTTCGGGAGGAGCTTGGATTAGATAAACCGCTTTATGCTCAATATGTAGACTGGTTATATAAAGCAGTGCAGCTTGATTTCGGAACATCATTTGTCACTAAACGGCCTGTATGGGATGAGATGATGATCTATATTCCAGCAACAGTACAGCTTACCGTCACGGCGTTCATATTGATGCTCATTCTAAGCCTTCCAATAGGGGTATTTTCTGCGCTCTATAAAGATAAGCTTTTCGATCAAATAAGCAGGATGTTTTCTTATGTTGGGGCTTCAATGCCTGGTTTTTGGCTAGGATTTCTGCTGATTTATTTCTTTTCTCTGCAATTAAATTTATTTCCAACATCCGGGAAAGGGACATTATTTCACCTTGTTTTACCCTCACTGACACTAGCATTGGCACATATATCTACCTATGCAAGATTACTGCGAACCAGTATGCTGGAAAATTTCAATCAGCCATTTGTTTTTTATGCCCGTGCAAGAGGATTACGAGAGAGGACAGTCATTGTAAAGCATGTTTTAAAAAATGCTTTGTTGCCAGTGATCACTGTCGCTGGAATGGGATTTGGATATATGCTGGCTGGTTCGGTTATTGTAGAAAATGTATTTGCATGGCCAGGTATAGGTAGATTTTTTGTCTCTGCTGTATTTAATCGAGATTATCCTGTGATTCAATGCTATGTTTTATTTAATACTGCAATTTTTGTGCTTGTAAATATGGTTGTGGATATAGTTTGTGCTGCTCTTGATCCACGTATTCGTTAAAAAGGAGAGAGTCCAGGATGGTAAAGATGGATCGAATAAAAATCTTTCAGAATAAGCTGCTTGTTCTGAGCCTTATTATTATTACCATAATGATAATGATCGCCATTTTTGCGCCAATTCTAGCTCCTCATGATCCAAATCTAATTGATTTATCAAATAAATTAAAAGAACCGTCATTAACTTTTCCGCTTGGCACGGACCACTTAGGTCGATGCGTTTTATCTAGAATCATTTATGGCACACAAGTTTCTATAGGTGCTGCCTTTCTTGTTATGGGTATAAGCATTTTTATCGGTATCATTATCGGTACCTTTGCAGGCTATAAGGGTGGTTGGATTGATCAAGTTTTCATGAGACTTTGTGATGTACTATTGTCATTTCCAAGTCTTGTCTTATCCTTGGCGCTGATTGGAATATTGGGACCAAATTTTAAAAATCTCATTATAGCTTTGGTGATTGTTCAATGGGTGCCTTACGCACGCATGATTCGGGGATTGATGCTTGTTATGAAAGAGCGACATTTTATTATGGCTGCTAAGATAGCTGGTACAACGGATACTATTATCATTATTAGACATATGTTACCTCACATTTTGCCTCAAGTTCTTGTTTTTGCTTTTCTGGATATTGGGACGGTTATCTTGCATATTTCAGGATTATCTTTTCTTGGTCTTGGCATTCAGCCGCCCACTGCTGAGTGGGGAATGATGATTAATGATAGCAAACAGTTTTTACGAAATTATCCATCATTAATGTTATATCCAGGTATGATGATTATGCTAGTTGTGATGTCCTTTAATCTGCTTGGGGATTCACTGCGGGATCTTTTAGACCCGACTCATAAATAAACGGGGTTATGGATTATGAATAAAAAAATGGTGTTATCTGTGGATGATTTGCATGTACAGATACGGACACCCTCTCAAACTGTTCACGCTGTTAATGGTGTAAGCTTTCAAATAGAATCTGGAAAGGTATTCGGGATCGTTGGAGAAAGTGGATGTGGAAAGACATTAACTTGTTTGTCTGTAATGAATCTGTTACCAGATGGAGCTAGTGCCGTACAAGGAAGTATTTATTTAAATAATAAAAACATCTTCCATTCATCAGTAAACGAAAAGAGGTTATTACGTGGGAAAGAGATAGCCTTGATTATGCAAAATCCAATGACAGCTTTTAATCCCGTGCTTACAATCGAAAGTCATTTTATAGAAACGTTGAAGAGTCATCTTCCTATAACGCGAAAGGATGCTCGTGAGTTGGCTGTCAAGTATTTGCAGGAATTGGGACTCACTCGTCCTCATGAATTACTTCACCAGTACCCTTTTCAACTAAGTGGCGGGATGTTGCAACGGATTATGATTGCTTTGGCTGTTTCTTTACAACCGTCTTTAATCATTGCTGACGAGCCTACGACTGCTCTCGATATAAAAAATCAGCTTAGGGTTTTAGATCAGTTGAATAATTTGCGTGAGAACTATGGGACAGCCATTTTACTTGTTTCTCATGATCTTAATGTGGTATCTCAATTGGCAGATGAGGTAGCAGTGATGTATAAAGGCAGTTTTGTAGAAACTGCATCAGTACAGAACTTGTTTGAGAACCCACAACACTTCTATACGAATTTGTTAGTAGAATCAAGACAACGGTTAAACAAAAGAAGAGTCAGAAGAAGTAGCTTTATTAGTTATGAAAAGGAAGGCTCATGTTAAAGGAGAATGACATATGTCTTTATTAGAGGTGAGAGAAGTAACCAAAACGTATTCTCTTAAAAACCGTTACGGGCGTACATCTCAAAAAAACGAGGTAGTTAATAATGTTTCTTTTAGCCTTAATCGAGATACTTGTCTAGGATTGATAGGAGAAAGTGGATCTGGGAAGAGTACGCTCGTAAAAATCATTCTAGGGTTGGAAAAACCAGATCAGGGAGAGGTGCGATTTCGAGGCAAGAGTCTGTTCAAGTTACATTCCCACGAGCTTAAAGAGCTCAGACGAGATTTACAAGTTGTTTTTCAAGACTGTTACAACTCGGTAAATCCCCGATTAACCATAGAAGAGATTGTGGCTGAACCATTACGAAATTATGAAAAAATGACGGCAGAACAACAAAGAAAGAAAGTGCAGGAGCTTCTTGAGATTGTCTGCTTACACCCGGATGAGATGAAGAAATACCCTCATCAATGTAGTGGCGGTCAGTTGCAAAGAGTGAATATTGCTAGAGCGATTGCACTCAAGCCCAAAATGATCCTACTTGATGAACCGGTGAGTAGTTTAGATATGGTTGTACAGGCAGACATAATAGATCTCTTGGCCGATCTAAGGGACATGTTTCAATTGTCTTATCTATTTATATCTCATGATTTACATACGGTTCGATATCTGGCTGATCAACTCATGGTCATGGATAAGGGGAGGATTATTGAAACTTTAAACGATATGGATCAACTAGATCAACTGAAGCACCCGATCTCCCGTGAACTGATAACTACTATTTAAATTGCACTTTTGATTGGAATGTCAGCGCTATATTTAATGGACAATCGTTTGTATTCCATCGGACTGACGTATGTTAAATCACTCATGACCACCTTTTTCGCTTGTTCATGGTTTAGGCTTATTATCTGTTTTAGATCAAGGGTACATGACCTTTGTTTTTCTGTCTAGATAAGTATAGACAATTCAAGTGTGTGATCCGTTTCGTTAAGAGTTTTGGGTAGGTTTTTCGTTTATTCTTAAAGTGAGGTGTATTCAAATCAATGTCCCTTAACGAAACTTGTGGTTCTGATACAAAAATTCCTGTTTTCATTCAAAAACAGGAATTTTTTTGGATATTTTCTTATCATTTTAAATCTATAACAAATTTGATTTCCCCTTAGCGTATGAAAAACACAATCCCATCTTACTTAAAATCTATTATGGATCTGAAATGGCCGTCTACTGCAATACCAAAAAAAAATAAAGAGGCTCAGAGGCTCATCTGAATAGCTGCCAATCACAGCTCATTGTGTTCAATTCTATATAAATCCCGTTTAACCTTTCAATATCCTACCTGTATAAAATACATATTTATACTGGACATCCTTGTTTTCCTTTGTATCCTATAATTTCGTCTGTTTCTTGACGTCTGCTATTATCTCTTTAAAGTCGTCTCCTAGGGTAAAGCTATAATCATTTATAATTTCACCGTTTTGGTTGATTAAATAAAAATTAGTCCCATGTATGACCTGATCAGATGATTCAGGTTTTTGAATAAGGGTTTGAAATTCTTCTCTTGCAAACTTCTCGATTTCCTGCTGAGAATAGCCAGTCAGCATATTCCAATTAGAATCATCTTCGGTGAATTTTAACATGAATTCGTGAAGTTTTTCTGGTGTGTCGACTGATGGATCGACGCTAATGGAAACGAACTCCACTGGGATGTCTTCAGATTTTAATTTTTTCTGCAGAGCTGCCATATTAGCGGTCATTGGTGGGCAGACTGTTTCACAGCTGGTAAAGATAAAATCTGCAATCCATACTTTTCCTTTCAGATCTTCAACTCCAAAATCTTGTCCATGTTGATTCGTAAAAGTAAAGGATTTCATTTGATAAGGTTCATTTCCATTAAAATTACATGCCGAAAGAACGCCCGAAATTAGAACCATGACAAGGATCATAATATTTTTCAATTTGCACCTCATTTCTACAGTATTCTTGGACAGATAAAGAATTTGTATATGTATAACAAGAATAAACGATGATTGTGAAATATGTGTGAGGAAAGATTATAAATTCTTCAACAATATGCCGATATTATTTCTTTAAAAAAAGAAAGCAACAAACAGACAATCTGGAGAAAAAATTTTAAATAATAGGTAAGGTATTATATTTTACAGTAAAACCGGATGGCGATAGTCAAGAAAGAGAATCATTTTGAAACACTGTCCTAATATTGAGAGCACTGCAAAACACTTACATTTAAAGGGAGCACCCGAA
>NZ_LQWY01000042.1 GCF_001643235.1 Domibacillus aminovorans | reverse complement strand
GTAAGCCGGATTCTTATCGACTGTCACGACACGAGGCTCAGAATGATGAAAAGACTGCAAAGCTTTCTTGAAGAACCGCTTTGCAGCCTTGTGATTTCTTGTTTTGCTTAGGTAAAAATCGATGGTATTTCCTTTCGAATCAACAGCACGATACAGGTACATCCATTGACTTTTTACTTTGATATAGGTTTCATCGACTCTCCAAGAGTCATTGGTTTGCTTGAGATGACGATGGATTCGTTTGTCTAGTTCAGGACCATACTGATGAACCCAACGCATGATCGTTGTATGAGCAATGGATAAGCCCCGTTCCTCCATCAATTCCACCAAATCCCGAAAGCCCAAGTTGTACCGTAGGTACCATCTTACTGTTTGTAAAATAATATCATGATGATAATGTTTCCACTTGAATAAATGTTGCTTTTCCATACTGATCACGCACCTTTTTTAGGGTAATAGTATCAGTATTTCCAAGATTTAAAGATGATTTGCAACTGTCTTGAAGTTTTTGCACCAGAACCGAAAAATGCTTACTTTTACTGTTTAGGGGGACTATTTATTTTTTATGTTGATGAATGTACAAATAGTCCCTTTTATAAGCTCTATGATTACCAGACAGGTCTTAATCTCGTTGGTAATTTATCTTCATTTGCTTCATAAACTAATTTTGTTAAATCTTCTTTGAGCATTTGCAGTCGTTCGGTACCTATGTTTTCAATCCAACGTTGCTCAATCTCAGTTAGTATCTTCTCTTTTGCTTTCACTACTAACCAACCTCGTTCGGTCAAAACAATAATTTTTCCTCTCTTATCAGTGGGATGAGTTTTGCGCATTACATAACCACTTTTCTCAAGATAATCCACCATTTTACTCACAGCTTGCTTTGTAATTCCTAAATATTCGGCTAGTTCTATACCTGTTGCTCCGTTGGGGGTGATACATTTAAACATAAAACCATGTACAGGTCTAATATCTCCAAATCCCAATTCACTCAATCTTTCATGTAGTTCATTAATTGATGTACTAAAGGATAATGATAAAAGTGATGTAAGATCCAATTTACTAAATACTTCATGAGTCATACATAAAACCTCCTCAAATAAAGTCAATTAAGTTGACTTTATTTGAAATACATTGTACTATACACGACATAGTCAATCAAGTTGACTATAATTTGATTATGAAAGAAATAGGATTCACTTAAACAGAATTAATAAATTATGGAGGGTTCTCATGGCTAACATCGTTAAAATTAGAGGAAGTGTATTTGCACCGTATGCTTGGTTGGAACCTATTAAAGATCCTACAACAGGAAGGATCTTTGAATATACTGGTGATGCACGCGAATTTACACCATACGCTGTAAACACAACGAGGTCAAGATTAGAGCAAGAAGTGATTATTGATTTTTATAAAAAAGAAATTTTCACATATGCAAACGCTTGTATGGTAACTGTGAAAGTTACAAATCCAGATGGTTCAATTGATTATAAAGAAGGAAAAACAAGTACAGAAAACATTGTATGTACGAATGTTGTGTGGGGCGCGGATGAAGTTTCTTTTGAAATGAAGGCAAGTGCCAGCAATCCTTTAAATACAAAAGCACCTGCGGCTGATTATTTATTAACTATACGTGTTAATAAAAGTGGTGTTGCGCATATTGAAGGCTCTCATGATGGGTTCCCTTGTTATGAATTTTATAAGCAAACAGATTTTGGTCCATTTGAAGAAATTCATACACATGATTTCAGAAAAACTGGTGACACCCCAGCAGCACTAGCTGGAGAAATGGAATACAGTTTTAAAGCGAAGATTTAGATATAAATATTAAATAAAAAATTACAAGCAGCAAATATTAAAGGAAAGCAATTAATTATATGAAAGAAATTGCGACCTATTTTGCTCAATGGGTCGATATTATTACCCAAAATAAATTTAAGAATTATAGAGGTGTATCTCATGACTAATATCGTTAAAGTTAGAGCAAGTGTATTTATTCCAATGTCTTGGACTGAACCTAAGAAGGATATTCAAACAGGAAACATGATTCAATTCGAAGGTGACTCACGTGAATTTACACCTTATGCTGTAAACGCTATGCGTTCCAGAATTGAACAAGAAGTAGTTGTAGATTTTTATAAAAAAGAAATTTTCACATATGCCAATACTGGAATAACAACAGAAAGAATCACAACTCCTGATGGTTCCGTTAATAAAAGAACAGGAAAAGCTAGTACAGAAGGTATTTTGTGCACTGATGTTGTATGGGGGTCAGATGACGTCAAATTTCAAATGAGTGCTAGTGCTAGCAACCCATTAAATGTATATGCACCTCCCGTTGATTATCTATTAACTGTACATGTCAAAAAAGATGGTACTGTCGATATTCAAGGTGCACATGATGGATTCCCTTGTTATGAATTCTATAAGCAAGTAAATTTTGGTCCATTTGAAGAAATTCATACACATGATTTCAGAGAAACTGGTGATACAGCTGAAGCTCTAGGTGGAGAAATGGAATATAGTTTTAAAAAGATATTATAAAGAATAATATAATGCCCTTTTTAGTAGATAAATATATAACAACATAAGAGTGAATAACAGGAGGAACAAAAAATGACAACAGTTTTATTTGCAAAAGCAAACAATCGCCCAGCAGATCAGGCAGTTAGTGTGAAATTATATGATTCTTTTTTAGCGAGCTATAAAGAATCACATCCAAATGATACAGTGGTAGAACTTGATTTATACAAGGAAGAATTGCCATATGTAGGAGTAGATATGATTAATGGTACTTTTAAAGCTAGTAGAGGATTTGATTTAACAGCAGAAGAAGCAAAAGCAGTAGCTGTTGCTGATAAATATTTAGATCAATTCCTTGCAGCTGATAAAGTTGTATTTGGTTTCCCTTTATGGAATTTAACAATCCCAGCTGTACTACACACATATATTGATTACTTAAACCGCGCGGGAAAAACATTTAAATATACGCCAGAAGGTCCAGTAGGTCTTATTGGAAATAAAAAAATAGCATTATTAAACGCAAGTGGCGGTGTATATTCTGAAGGACCAAAAGCTGAAGTAGAAATGGCTGTTAAATATGTAGCAAGTATGATGAACTTCTTCGGTGTAAAAGATATGGAGAAAGTAGTGATTGAAGGTCACAACCAATTCCCTGATAAAGCAGAAGAAATTATTGCTGCAGGGCTTGAAAAGGCTGTTAAAGTAGCAAGTACGTTCTAATTAACAAAATGCTTGTCACTCTGTATGGCAGTACCAACACTTTTATAGCGGTGGTACTGCTTTTTTTATTCACTTATCTCACTACTTTTGGGCAATGATTTACTAAAAACGACCGATTTTGGATATGGTACGTGAACTTCTCTAAAAACCTCAAAAACTACTTAAATACATAACCAAAAATAGATTATCTAAACAAAAGAAAACCAATATTTTGATCATTCTTTTTTCAAAATGTTGGTTTTTGATTTGCTTTTATATAAGGGTTGAAGGAAAACTATTGATCAAACTTTGTTATAAACCCACACTAAAGCAACACCACTATCAGTAATTATATTTACCTTCCTTTGTTTTATTTGCTAAAGTATTCATCAATGATCCGGCTAGCTATCTCCTGCATACTGGTATCCTGTTGATCAGCCATTTCTTTAATTTTATCCTTTATTTCATTCGATACAGCAATGGAAAGGATCGTTTCACTGGATTCGATTTTTATCTGATTTTGGTGAATAGTTATTTTCCCTTCTTCCAGCTTACTTTCGAGGAAATGAGCCATTTCTGCTGGAACATCATGAAAAGACGTATCTTTCAGTAGAATGGCCATCTGCGATTCTTGAATATCCATATACACATTGGAGATCGATCCTTGCTGATAGAGCAGGTCAATGAATTGACGTGTTAAGGAATAGCCGAGCGGCAGCGCTGAAATCTTGGCGTAACCGGGTGTACCCGTTCGTTTTCCAAATGTTAGAGGATAATCGGGTGTTAATTCAAATTTATAGATTCCTTCATTAAAAGAAACTTCTTCTCCAGATGGCAGAAGTAAAAAGGCCCACTTATCCTTCATCCGGATTAATCTCGCTTCACGGATCTGATCGGAAGAGAAGCGTTGGTAAAATGCATAATTGTTCTTCCGGTCATAAAAGATCCGCTGTTTGATTCGGTCCTGCTGCATACGACGCTGGTGTGTTTCTTTAAAGGTATCGAGATCCACTTTTTGAATAAAGGTCACCTCTTTATTTCTCCATTCCTTCTTATTAAAAGGAATCAGTCCTTCATCCAGGTATGTTTGAACCGCAGATCGAGTTGTTTCTAAATAACCAGCGCTTCACTTATCGTCATGCCCGAATTTCCCTCTAATGTTTGCTTAAATGCGTGTACTGCATCTTTATCAAATAATTTGCCACGGTGCGCCCGCCAAAAATCATCAACGGGGATCAATTTCCCATCCTGTATGTATTTATAGATCGTGGGCACAGATTTATTAAGCAATTCTGCGACCTGTTGAGTTGTATAAAAACTCGTTTTGTTCATAATAGAAGAAACACGACAAAATGAAGACGTTTTTTATCATAGGAAGGTTAAAATGGCGATTGAAGTTTTCTCAAGATAAACTAAAAAAGAAAGGATATACAGCTATGACGATTACATATCCTCACATCGAAGAGTCCAATTTGACACATTATATTTCTCCAAAAGGAGAGTACCAACTGTTTCAAAATGAAGACCATTATGCACAAGAAATGAGGGGGTGGGAGCTTTCTTCCACAAAAAATGTGAAAAAACCAATAAGTGGGTTTGTTAAATTGGAGGGATGTTTTGGGGACTGAATTAATTTTCATAAGTATTATATTAGTGGCTTCTATACTGCAATCAAGTACAGGTCTTGGTTTTTCCATAATGGCAACACCTTTCTTACTAATGTTGTTCCTACCACAGGAAGCCATACAAATAAATATTATTTTATCTTTAATTATCTCAATATCATTAATTTTGAAGATAAGAAAGGACATTGATTTTAAACTAGTAAAAAGATTCACTTTAGGGAGTATAGTTGGTGTACCTTTTGGTGTTTTAATCTTTATTAATATCAACATTAACGCTTTAAAGCTAGGGGTTAGTATACTTCTCTTACTATTAACATTGTTACTGATTTGCAATTTTAAGGTTAAATCAACAAAATTAAGGGACTTCACAGTTGGTGGATTATCAGGTGTTTTAACTACAAGTATCGGTATGCCTGGTCCTCCGTTATTGCTTTACTTTACAGGAACAGATACTGAAAAAGGGAAGTTAAGAGCAACTACTTTAGCTTTTTATCTCTTTATATATTTCATTAGTCTAATAACCCAAATAATTATTACTGGAACTAACAAAATAATATGGGAATCAAGTTTCTATTCAATTCCAATTGTATTTCTTGGTTTATTTATAGGTCAAATTATTTTCAAATGGCTTAGCCAACGGACTTTTAGAATATTTACATATATCCTTTTGATTTGTACAGGGGTCTATCTATTTCTCGAAAGTTTGAGTTTGTTATAGCCATAACTATATTCAATTAACAGGTGCGTTTCTACAATAAGTAGAGACGCTTTTACTATCGGGTTGGTGATTTAAGGATAAACAAAAATGCTGTACTTAGCAAATGCGTAATCAACAATACGTCATTACTAAGTAGTAGACACATAAAGGAAGGGATGACCAGTTAGGTATCCCATTCCAATGCAAGACTATTCAATTGTAGGGAGTGTGAAACCCTTGTTTACATTATGGACGACTAAAGTCTGGTTTATACACGGATAGTTAATTTACCAAACTTTCGATCACAATGGCTGCTTCATCTACATTTTCATATTGTTCAATAGATTGAGTTTGAAGCATTGTTACTTCAATTATAGAAGTGTCTTTTAAGCAACAAACAGATGCTATAGATTGTCCGTCTTTTTCAAAGGTATGAGTGATGTCGATCGCATTGTAAGAACATAACGTTCCTAACAGATCTTTTAGGCTTTCTAAAGACATTTTCAACCCTCCTCTTTAGCCGATGGCATTAGCGTAGTGGATTTTATACTCCATTTATAATGCACATGAAGTTAGAGTGATATCGCATGGAGCCATAATTTGAAGTTCGACAATAAATAGGACAAAACCTCTGCAAAGAGGAAATTTGGGAACAGGTAAAGATCAGCTAGGACAAAGACTATCTGGAAAAAGCCCTTTACCAGAAAGGTCGAACATCAAACCATGAAGAAGTTTACCCACTTCACGGAAATTTATACAAAAAGCTGAGGAAGACCTAAGCAAAAGCAGATTGGAGGGAGGGGGTCCCTACCTGTTTTCAGAATATGTAGCAACGATTCAAATGGTAAAGTTGTAAGTAGTTAATTGAAAAGAACCATTAAAAAAACCGGGTTGCCCCGACCTTAAAAACCGGAAATTAAAGCAGCAAAATGTTCCAGTCAATAACATTATATCTAATTCAATTAAAGTTTATCCAAAAACCAAGGGGAGCCAAAGCCCTCGGCCAGTAGGAGTGAATCTGTCGTATGCAAGAGGGAGTTGAGTTCTCGTGCAATAACAGTTTAACTATCCAAAAGGAATTTATGTGCAGCAACCAAAGTTATATCCAGTCGATACAAACAATGGACACATAAGGAAGAATAGCATGTCGATCATTAAGCAACTGGACGGTATAAAAGAAAACCTTCCTGCTGTTGCGGATTTGTTAGAAGATGAAGCGACAGAGCCGAAATCAGCGGTTGATGTTATTAGGAAAATCGCTAAAAAGGTTAATTAATAGTACGTTGTTATTTCGATATAAAAAAAGCCGGGTTACCCCAGCTTTAATTATTCGAAATTAACATAGCAAAATGTTTCGTATAATAACATTATTTCCATTTAATTAAAGTTTATACAAAAAAAACAAAAATTGCATCAAGTTGACACACAAGGAGGAGTCAGATAATATTATGGAATGTTTTTGTGAACAAAAAGAAACGTATGAGTTAAAAGGAGAAAGTGATGCGCAGTATTATCAAGTACCGGAAGGCTCGTTTCCTGTCAGCCGATTTTCCAAACGATAGCATGGAGCCGCTTTTCCCAACAGGTACAGGTAAGGCATTTTCTCCTCCTTACTTGGCAAAGTATCTCGGTAATGCCCTTGAGCGACTGGATCTTCCTTTTATGGCAGCCCGAAAAACAAGAATCACCGCTCATGTTTTCCGACACTCATTCGCCATCATTTCTTATCTCAATGGCGTGGACATTTACGACATCATGAGAGCATTAGGGCACGAAAAGATTGAAACAACGATGATCTATTTGCAAAAGATAATGGACCGCGAGAAACATGCGATTCATAAGTGGAAAGACGGGTCGCTTGGCAGATATATATAATAGAAGAAACACGACAAATTGAAGCCGCTTTTTAAGGATTCTTTTTGTATGTCGTAGAATACGGGTTCGCGAGATATTTTCGTTCAAACTTTATTTCAAACTAACAGCAGAAACCAGAGCGGTGTTAGATGATTAGTTGGGAGGCAAGAGAAATGAAAAAATGGATGGTTGCTTCATTATTTTTTTGTTTTCATCTTATGGGCTGCTCGAACAATGATATAACTAGGGGAGAGCCGCCAAAAGCCATGATTCAGATTGAAAAAAAATCATATGATACCAAACTGGGGAGTTATTGCTGGGATGGTACCTGTGCGGATAGTGCGGGATCAGTGGACTTGTTAAGAGGCAAACCACCTATAAAAGTGAAACCAAATGAAGAAGTAAAATTTCTTATAAATCACGAACCCAAGCCAAATGAAATTCACGTTAAAAAGAATAATAACGGAAATGAAACAGAAGTATTTGTGAAAAATAATCATTTCAGGGCACCAAAAGAAAAGGGCATCTACTACTTTGACTATGGTGTGTGGTGGATGGATGAGAAAGAAGAGCACCTCTCACAGGGGGATGCCAACTATGCATTTGTTCTGGAAGTGACAAGTGACAGCAGGGAGGATAATAGAGAGTATATAAAAAATGCTTGGGCATATGTAAATGAAAACGGCTGGGAAGAAACGGCTTCAAAGGATTGGGAAAATGCAAAAGTAGAAAAAAGGGTTGTAAATGATGACTATGTTTTAACAGATAAAAACTTTTTAAATAAAGAAGTCCTAGTAGTAATATTCCAAGAAGCTGAAAAAGTCGTTAGCGGTGCTCCAACCATTTTAGTTGATCCTAAAACGTCTAGAGTGATAGGCTATTTGCCGATAGAGTAACTAGCCCTTATGCTTGCTTCTTATCTTGGATAAATGCTGCTAGATATAGGGCACAGAAGATTTGAAAATTATAATCGTATTGAAAAGAGGGAATGTCATGAAAAGAACAACTATTTTTTCTTTGATCATTTCTATTTGTTATTCAGTCATAACGGGCTGCCATTCAGAAGATACATCTCCAGACAAATTTGTACAATGGGGAAAAACTGTGGATTTAAAATAAAGTCGCGAAGTATATAAAAAAGATGCGATGCTTTGAATAAAGTCGCGATGCTTTGCCCCTTTGGATATGGTTATCTAAAGGGGTGTTTTTATAGTGAAAGTGTAGGTTTGAAAAAAAGATTGATCATTTAGAAAAAAGATTGATAATTAATAATAAAGTCCGATGAAAAATCCTGTTAATTCAGGATTTTTCTTATTTCACTATCGGGCAGATTAGTTGAAGTATGTATGGACTAAAAAAAGTATGTTTATGGATGGAGTATCCTTATAGGGCTATACTTTTTTCAAAAATGTCTTGGTTTTCATTTCGCTCTAAGATAAGAAAATTTTGACGACATTTTATGATTAGCCTATTCTATTCAAGAAGGTATTGTATTTCGTAGTATAAAAAATAAGGAGTACAACAATGAATAAATTTTATAGGGCGTTAACATATGTAAATGAAATTTTTTATGAACCTAATCACTTAACTATAAAAGCTATCCGAGAAGAAGCTCAAAATTCAGATTATGGAGCTGGGATATTTCAGCTAAATTCTAAAACGGTTAGATTTAGAGTCGCAAAAATAACACCTACCAAGATAGGACAGTTTGTTGCCTTTTGGGAAAAAGATGGAGATAATAAAAACCAAGCATTTTCATATGAAAATGCTACTGATTTATTGGTTATTAATACCTTTACTAGTAATAATCATTTTGGACAATTCATTTTTCCAAAAGAAGTTCTTGTAAAGCAAAATATCCTTAAAACGGCCACTGCAAAAGGAAAAATGGCAATTAGAGTTTATCCTAGTTGGGACACTCCCACTAGCAAACAAGCTATCGAAACACAAAAATGGCAATTAGCATATTTTATTGATGTGAACAATACAAATAATTTACCAATACAAGAACTATTAAAACTATATTCCAACTAAAATTGGATGGCCCTAAACCAGCTAATAGTTTGTGAAGAATAGTATTTAAACTAACGAGGGCGTTAATTAAAGATCATTGAGTCTAAAAAAAGTATATAATGTTACAATATTGTATAGAAAGTGAGTGATTTAATATGATAGTCAGCTCTTTACCTACATCTAACAAATTTGAGGTGCGGAAGTTTTAATAATTCAATTAAAGTTCTTCCGCATATTATATCGGAGGAAAAGAAATGTTTAGTTATTATGGTGCATTAAGTACGGAAGTATATGATTTTACCAAGCCAGTGGGGTATTCAATTGACGGTGATATTGAATATTATCATGAAAGATTAAAAGGGACTAGAGGGAAGATACTTGAAGCTGGTGTCGGGTCAGGACGATTCTTTATTCCTTTGCTTGAAAAGGGATTTATTGTTGATGGCATCGACTATTCACCTGAAATGTTAGATTCTTGTCGGAAAAGATGCAGAGAAAGAGGTTTAAATCCGAAGCTATATGAAGGTAACTTAAGTAGTTTTTCTTTGGAATCAAAATATGAAGCTATTGTTATACCTACAGGCTCCTTTTGTTTGATAGAGAGTACAAAAGAAGCTAAAGATGCTCTGAAATGCTTTTATAATCATCTTATGCCAGGGGGACGTGTAATAGTTGATTTGGAATTCCCAAGTAATTGGCGTACAGGAGAAATTACTACTTCAACCTTTTCTCTTTCTAAAGAAGAAGGCATTTCATTAGAAAACAAATCAATTGAAATCAACTGGGTCGACCAATATACCTTATCTTATTTAAAATACGAGAAATGGAGAAAAGGTAAGCTAGTAGACACAGAATTACAGAAGTTTGCAATGAGATGGTACGGAATCGAAGAATTCAAACTTATATTAGAAAGCGTTGGTTTTTCTGATATTACTTGTTCTGCCGATTATACTTACAAAAAGCAACCATCAAAAGATAGCCAACTCATTACATTTGAAGCTGTACGAAAATAATATAATCGCACATTTATGAAACTGGATGTCTGCAAAAGAACTGAGCGTTATTTCTCGCTCAGTTCTTATATATATATAAGACTTTTAAATAAACCTGCTAATAGTTTGTGAAGAATTACACTTAAACTAATGTAGGTTTGAAAAAAAGTTTGATAATTTATAACAAAGTCTGATCATTTATAAAAAAGATTGATAATTAATAATAAAGTCCGATGAAAAATCCTGTTAATTCAGGATTTTTCTTATTTCACTATCGGGGCAGATTAGTTGAAGTATGTATGGACTAAAAAAAGTATGTTTATGGATGGAGTTGTAGCTTTATAAAAAAGATTGATAATTTGTAATAAAGTTTGATTAAAATAGCAAAATAGAATACTGAAAATGAGTTTTCGCTATTCCACTAATTAACCTAATAAAAAATTCACCTGTATTGATTGACCTTACCCTAACAGGAGACTCTATATTTAAAGTACTACATAACAGGAGGTGATCATTATGCTTTCAATTGGGGAGTTCTCTAAAATATCACATCTCACTCTGAAAACGCTTCGCTACTATGATGAAATTGGTCTTCTCAAGCCTGCTTTCACAGACGCTAAGAGCGGATATCGTTACTATAATATTTCACAATTAGAAACAGCATTATTGATTTCACGCTTAAAAACTTATTTATTTTCTCTCGATGAAATCAAGGTTATTTTAATTAATTGGCACGATACCGATCTTTTTCAGGTAAAAATGAAAACCAAACAAGAAAATCTAACGCAACAGATAACTATTTATTCTTCTCTATTAAAGAAATTAGAGCTTGATATTCAACTATTAGAAGAAGAGAAAAACATCATGGGTTATTTAGACCAAATTGACATCAAACTTGTCGATCATTTAACATTCAATATTTTATCTCAGAGAAAACAAATTAATATTTCTGACTTCTTGATACATTTTAATGAATTGTTTAGTAAAGTAGTTTTTGAAAAATTAACACCTACGGCTAAACCGCTTGCTATTTTTCATAGTGCTGAATATGTACCAGAAAACTATGACGTAGAAATTGCGATCCCCATTGTAGAAGCTATAAATGAAACAAAAGTGTTTAACCCTGGTATTTGTGCAATGGCTACACTAATTGGTTCTTATGATGAATTACCTTCTATTCATACAAAGTTACATGCATGGATTGAAGAAAATCATTATAAACTGAATGGTACTCCTTTTGAAGTTTATCAAACGGACCCTCATACAACACTGGAGGAACATAATATCATAGAAATATATTTCCCAATAAAATAAATACACGAAGGAGCTAATCCCCATGTATGGTATACACAAACCAACTATAAAAGAAAAAATTTTGATTTTTTTTGCTGAAATTATATATTTAATCATTGCATATTATTTACTTTTCATTGCTTACGAAAAATCAGCCATTTCAATCGGGCTTTTTATCGCATTAATTATTACAACAGTTAGACTAACAGCTATGATGTTTATTTGGCTACCTAGAGGCATTAGTTGGCAAGAAGCTATCATGAACAGTGCAGCTTTTGGAATTTATTATTTAGGCTTCCCCATTTTAATGATAATCGGTAATCAGGAGCCAAACTTGACTTTACTTATTATAGGTTGGATATTGTTTTTAGTAGGCAGTATGTTAAATACTGTTTCAGAATTGCTTAGAAAACCTTTTAAAGACAATCCTGCAAATAAAGGAAAATTGTATACAGGCGGGTTATTTAAATATGCGATTCATATTAATTATCTTGGAGATTGCCTTTGGGTACTAGGTTTAGTGCTCATATCTAATAATATTTATAGTTTGCTTATTCCTCTAGGTCTATTCTTAGTATTTGTTTTTGGCTATATTCCAAAATCCGATGATTATTTACAAAACAAATATGGAGAGCAATTTACAGCATACAAAAAGAAAACAAAAAAATTAATTCCATTTATCTGGTGAATCATCACAATAGACAATCCAAGCTTTCTCAAAATATAAGATCATTTTGGATCTTATATTTTTTAGGCGACTTCATATTGTTGGTTTGAAATAAAGTCGTACCGTTTATAAAAATGATGCACCGTTTTACCCCTTTGGAAAAATTATTTAAGGGTGTGTTATAGTGAAAAGGAAAAGAATATCTGAATTGAAAAGTGGATTAAGGAACTGTTGATTGACAATAGAGTTGTTCCATTAAAGGACCAGATAATGAAGTAACCCCTTGCGAAAATTATGGAGATTTGAAATTATTGTTATTAAGCAAAAGGGCAGAATAGTTGAAGAAACTAACTTCAGAAGGTATAAAAAGAGGCGTTTTATGAATGACATAACACTAAAAAAAATAATAAACATCAATGTAATAACATTTTTCTTTTTGTGGATAATAATTTTTTAGATGGTGCCGACAAGCCACCACCAATAGGTTTTTTTTGGATTGTCCTCTTAGTCACATTATTAGATGTTGCACAATTTTTCTATCTAAAAAGATTTCTTCCCAAATTGAGTAAGAAAACAAAAGGGTTATTTTTTATGAATTTGCTCTATTTTTTTATAGGGGGAATTCTTGTTAGTATTCTAACAATATTAACTCAGCTGAATTTATTAAGTATAAGATTATTAAATACTTTATTTTGGGTAGCGAGTATTATCATTGCATCCTTAATAAATGCTGTTTGTTTTTACATTTTTAATCTAATACTTTTTACGATACTTCAAAAAAGAATAGAAAGAAGTGCTTTATAATATTTTCTACAATTGGGCGCGATTGTTGAGCAAAACATGTAGAAAATGATCAACCTTTTTTATAAAAACTAAATTCAAATCCATAAAAGAGGAATTCATTTTGATCAATCTTTTTACAAAATGGATTCTTTTTATTTACTCTAAAATGAGGGTTTGTGGGGCATTTTTGATCAAACATTATTTTAAAGCTACAAATTGCCCATATGCAGAAGAACCACCATGTTTAACCTGTAACGGTGGTAAGCCATGTAAAGATTTAGCTGTAGGTTTGTCAGAAATGGACGCTGCCAAATATGAGATTCATATTCAATCGACATCCAAAATGATTGAAGTTGCCCAGCAATATGGCCGAGAAGAAATCCTAGAGAAAAATCAGAAAAACCTTAATAGATTACAAGACATATACAACATGATTAAACAAGGTAATATTATCTTTGGGCGATTAGAATGGATGAAACGAAAGCAAGATGTTACAAATGACTAAATATAACCGTAGAGAACATTTAAAACAGCTTCATGAAGAAAGAAAAGCAAATACCTTTCAAAAGTCGATGAAGCGATAAAACGGCTTATAAAAGCGAAAGAAAGCATAAACTTTAATAGCGTAGCAAGTGAATCGGGAGTTAGCAAAGCAACGCTTTACAACAACCCCAAAATTAGAGAACGGATCGACTCTTTACGGCAGCAGCAAGTCCAAGTCCTCACTTCAAAACAAATTGAACGTGAAATAGATGAGAACAACAAAGATGCCATTATTGCTTTATTAAAACGTAGGGTTAAGAAGTTAGAGGAAGAAAAAAAGGAATTACGAGAACAGTTAAAATTGGTCTACTCAGAAGTTTATAAAAAAATGTAAACCATTTTATAGGGGACATCGTACCTATTCTTCACTAAAGGGGTTAGTGGAAGAAAAAATAAAAGGAGAATGTGGTGAGTGAGTATTGAAAAAGGCAATAGTTGTTGGTGCTAGTTCTGGTATTGGGAAAGAATTAGCTACGGTTTTATCGAACGAGGGGTATATAGTTGGTTTGGTTGCTAGAAGAACAGAAAATCTACTTGAACTTCAAAAACAGCTCCCGCACAAATCATTTATCAAGTGTATTGATATTTCACACCCAACTGACGCGAAGAACCTTCTAGAAGAACTTATCAAAGAAATGGAGGGAATGGATGTAATTATTATTAGCTCTGGTGTGGGACATCTTAACTCTAATTTGAACATGGATTTAGAAAAAGAGACAATTGATGTAAATGTTTCAGGGTTTGTAGTAATGTCTAATATTGCGTATAAACATTTTGTATCAAAAGGTTCTGGACATATAGTAGGTGTATCGTCTATTGGAGCCTTAATGGCGAATCCTACTGCACCTGCGTACAATGCTTCAAAAACCTTTGTATCTAATTACCTAGTCAGTATTCGAAAAAAGTTAAAGTTGCAGAAGGTAAACGTTTTAGTGACCGATGTAAAATGTGGGTTCATTGATACGAATATGGCTAAAGGTGATAAAGATAAAATGTTTTGGGTAGCGTCTCCAGAAAAAGCTGCTCTGCAAATATATGATAGTTTAAAAAAGAAAAAGAAGACAGTATATGTTTCTAAACGATGGCGTATTATTGCTTGGGTATTAAAAATTCATTCACTATCTAATTAAGAACAAAATTCCTTCAAAGGAACTGTGGACTTTTCTTATTATGACTAACCTGCGTTAGTACAATAAAGAAAATCAAAGAGACGGCACATATTAAACATGAACAATATGTGCCGTCCTTTTATTTTAAAGGATTTTTTCAATTTAGGTCTTGATAATTTATAAAAGTTCGATTATTTAAAATAAAGTTTGATTAAAAATCCTGTTTTTGCAGAAGAGCTTCCAATTACTATTACACGATCACCTTTTTTAAATAGTGCATAGCAATGCCCTTACCAATACCATATGTACCGCCTGTTATAAGGATTGTTTTCATTCTCCTCAATTAAAAATAACTATAAATTATACATTAATAAACTAGCCGATATTCTGTAAGAGAAAGAATATCGGCTGAAACCTTTATCATAATAAAAAACATTAATTCATTTTTGGATAAACTGTTTCGAATTGGTCTTGTTTATCATATAAATCATACCAAGTTTCAGCAATTAAGTCAGGGTCTCCCTCAGTACCCTTCTTTATTAACGTTGCCACAGCAAGAAAACCAACATAGATGCCTTCTTCTTTTAATAAATTGTGTAAATTAAGAGCGTAATTTCGTAAACCAGAACATACAATTCCTGTATTGCCTAATTCCGGAATAGGGTGTAATGCTGATATTCCACTATTAAACAGAATAGCACCAGATCCTTTTTCTTTCATGGAAGGTAAGACTGTTTGTACTAATTTAATAGCAGGAAGTACTTGCATTTTGTATTGTTCCTCGACATCATCAATGTTCATTTCTAATGCATGTCTAAAAGTTTGTGGACCAGCATATGGACTAAATTCTACAACATCTATTGTTCCGAAATCCGATTGTACTTGTTTTAATGTAGAACCTAGTTTTTCTAAATCACGAACGTCTGATACATAATACTTTGAATTAATATTTAAAGCTTTTAGTTCGATTACTAACGGGACTAAAGTACTCTCATGTAAAGAAATTAAAGCGACATTAAAATCTTTAGAGCCGAATTTTTTAGCTAGAGATAACCCTAAACCAGGACCAGCACCAATAATTGCGATTGTTTTCATATATAAAACCACCTTTTTTTTGTTATAATCAAAACAACAATTGTTGCTTTAATGTAATTGTAAAACGATTTATACTCAGTAACAACCAACAAAATTGATGATTTGTTGTGATAAGGAGAGAAATATGAAAGTACAAAATATCCGAATGACAGCAACAAAAAAACTGATTGAGGAAGCATTTACAGATCTTTTAAGAAAGAAGGGTATTGAAAAAATAACAATAAAGAATATTACTGAGCGTGCAAAAATAAATAGAGCCACTTTCTATGCGCATTATGAGGATAAATACCAATTATTTGATGAGATGATCAAAGGCGCGGCTACTGAATTGATTAATGTTCATACAAAGGAAGAGAATATTTGGAATCAGAAACAAGTTACATGTTTAACTCAAGCCGTATTCGAATATTTGAATCAAGTAAAAATGAGCTGTCCATACAGCTATCAAAATTTATTCCCGTTATTACGAATGAAAATGCTGAATGCTTTAAAAACACACCTGGAGTCACTATTTAACTCGAATAATATTAGTGAGATAAAAGAATTCAATATTTTGATGTATTCGAGGATTATATACGATGCTGCAGAAGTATTAGTAGTTGAGAAAACGAATTTAACTTATACTGAGGTGATTGAAGAAATTTCGGAAATAATCCTTGATAATAATCAAAGTTTTTGAATTAATGTACTTAAACAATCGGGGGCTATAGTCCAATAAGAAATGATCAAACTTTATTATAAAAAGTTGTTATTTAATCAAACAGAAAACCGTTATTTTGATCAATCTTTTTCAAAATAACGTTTTATTAATTGCTGTTAGTGTAAGGGTTAGTGGTGAATTTTAATCAAACTTTATTTTAAAGCTACATAATGTTGATATTTGCTAGTTTTCTGAATCATTGGTATATTTTAAAGAACAAATGTTTGTGGTAGGCTGGAAAATGAGCAGAGCGTTCGGTAACTTGTTAAGACATGTGGTATGGACTAATATTTTGGGTTCTTAAATTTTCAATGAGGAGGGTGAAAAATGAAGTTAGTAATGAAATATGTAATTTTATATGTGAATGATTTTGAAAAAACAATGGATTTCTATAAAGGTATTCTTGGGCTGCCAGTTAAGATGCAACAAGATACGTATGTTGAATTTGATACAGGTGCCATAACTTTATCGATTAACACTCGTAAGGATGTAAAAGAGTTAACAGGCTTAAATGTTCCTGAAGGTTCTGCTCCAACGCAAACATTTGAGGTTGGATTTGTTGTAGAAGATGTTGTAGCAACAATCGAAACCCTACGTCAACAAGGGGTTACAATCTTAAAGGAACCTGTTACAAAGCCGTGGGGACAAACAGTTGCATATGTAGCAGACCCAGATGGACATTATATTGAAATTTGCACTTCTGTTGAATAAATTAGGCTGAAGGAAACCTTAGCAAACTAAAGGTGGGTTAGTTGAAGAATACGGAGCTACCATTACGGTAGCTTTTTTCCTTATTAAATTAACGGGTGCTTTAGTGGAATAACCAAAGGGAAACCTTAGTATCTTGGTTTCCCTTTGGTTTGTCTAATTATCAACATTAAAAATTAACACAGTCTAAATATAAAGTTAAATCTGCGCTATTCTGCTCAAACCTGCGGTGAATCAAATACACATAGGAGACCACGAAGCCTTAGTATTGCCAACTGTTGCTTTTGAAAAAAGTTTGATAATTTATAATAAAGATTGATAGTTTGAAACAAAGTTTGATAAAAATCCTATTGTATAAGCGGGATTAGACAACGAATTTGAAAAAAGGGCTTCCTATACGAAGGAAAACCCTTTTTTTCGTTCATTTATTATTGTCAGCGTAGTAAGCCATAGCATCCCGCATGAATTTTGCCAGTCCTACACCGAATTGGTCGATGCTTTTCGTGAACCTCTCATCATCAACATACATTTGACCTAGGCCCTTGAATGCCTCCAGTGAATAATGGATTCCGAAATTGCTGTTCAATACGGTGTACCACTTCTTGATTGCTGCTTGAGCTTCATCTGATTCTGGTGAAGTGTGACGAAGAGCAGCCAGGCTGCGATAGAGTGCGTTCATTTCTTCTTGCATTACTTTTTGTTCCTCTTTTGTCATGCTAGCCAGTTTAGCGTTTGATTTATCGACTGCTTCGTCACCCCAACGTTCACGTGCTTCCTGTTCATACGGATTATGACTGAAGTCGAACCCTTCGAATTTTTCTTTATTCGTCATTTCGATCGATCCTTTCATATGTTCAATCGTCTTATCGATCGTCGAGATCATCTTATCTATGTGAGCCCTTTTTTCCACCAGCGTTTTTCGTTGGAATTTGAGTGCTTCCTCTCGATCGAAGCAAGGACGATTGATGATTTCCTTTATTTTTTTCAAAGGGAAGCCAAGCTCTTTAAAAAATAAGATTTGTTGTAACATTTCAAGATTATGATCGGAATAGAGGCGATAACCGGCTTCAGACGTCTGTTCCGGTTTTAATAGTCCGATTTCGTCATAATGATGCAGTGTGCGCACACTGATGCCGACCAAGTCAGCAACTTCTTTCACTTTCATAGCTGTGTAACCTCCCTTTAATCTTTACTTTAAGGCATTACGTAACGTGAGGGTCAACAAAAAATGTAAAATTATTTATTTTGCTTGAAAAATGGGTAAATGCCATGCAAAAAGGAGGGGAAGGTCTATATTTAAGTTGCAGCAAAAAGGTTTATTCCCGAAAATATCCAAATTAACTTCCAAGTGTTATTCTATTATCTGGCCCTTTTCTTGAATAACTAACGTATTGGACTTAATCAATTGTTCGATGTAATCAGACAAGGGGATACTGTTGTAGTAGAAAGCATCTCTCGTTTAGGGCGCAAAACATTAGATATCCTCAACATTATCCAGCAGTTAGAAGAGATGGGAGTGCAATTTATATCTTTAAAGGAAAATATGGATACAAGAACATCTAAACGAGTGGATAAATAAAGTCAAAATCAATGGCTGCCTCGATTTTACGGACTAAATGATCGTTCGGCACGAACTGATCCAGCGAGATAACCTCCATTTGATTTTGGTGATCCTCCAGCTGTTTTGATAGCATACAAATCCCTCTACAAGATCTTGTTGTTTTTATTAAAAAAAAAGCCTGCAGACATCGTCTTCAAAATAAAGACTTTGTCTACAGGCTCAACAAAGACATTCCCTGGAGTCCGGAATGTCCTTGTTTTCTATCATCTACCATTATTAAAGAATGACATGAAAGAACCAACCTGTCTTAACATATTGATTCCATTTGATACATTCCCACATGTGTCATAACATGATTTAGATTGTGTTCCACATACCAGGAGGTTGTTGTCCGTTATACTCGTCTTGGCGCTGTCTAGGATATAGACCGGACGGATAATACCCAGGCGGGCGAAACATTTGTCTAGGATAAGGCCGGGATGGTCTAGGACCGGGATTTGGAGGATAAAACGGCATTCTTCACCACCTCCCTTCTTTTAAAAGATTTTAGGTTAAATCTCGCAAGTGACCATTTTGCTCTTCCTACTACTTATATTTTTATCATATGAAAAAGCCATAGATTGACTGGGACAATTCATTTATCAAACCTTTTTTCACAACTACACATATACTATCTTAATTCTTTAAATTAATAACGAGGTGTGTCTATTGCTTATTATTAGAAAAGCAAATAAAAAGGAAGAAGCTCGACTGTTTCAAAAGATGGGAAAAACCGTGGAAGAAAGCACAGTAGGCTTTGCGCAAAATGACAACCAGACGTCTGCAAATATGTTTGATCTTTTAATAAAAAGCGGAGCCTATTATCTTATTGCGCAGGAACATAACCTGATAAAAGGATGGATTTTAATTGGTCAGGATTTCAGCACGCTAAAATCTGTTCAAACGGCAGGCATATTTAGCCTATACGTAAGTCCTCAATACCGTTCTTCAGGGATTGGAAGGAAATTAATAAACTACGCCCTTACTGAATTAAAACAGCAAGGCTATCAACAGGTCCAGCTACATGTATTCACCGGCAATCCGGCAAAACGTTTATACGAACAACTGGGTTTTAAAGACATTTGTACACTGATGTCATTAGAGCTAAAATAAACCCTTTGTCGATGAAAGTAAAACAAAACAGCCTGTAGACATCCCCTTCAAATTGAAGAAATTTTTAAAGTAGGAGTCACCTTTAAATACAATGATTTGTGTACCCCACAAATCAGGTAAATCAACTGCAACCACCACTCGATACTTTTCTTTGTCATTTGGCTTCATTCGTATAAGATGGTCAGCTCTATCCAATAGTGTTTGAATGCAGAGTCGTTTAACTTTATTGGGTGTTTTATTGGAATTTATAAAATCTTGAGCCACTGGTAAGTGCATATGCCAGTAATCATTATAGAACTCCATTGGAAACTCCATAGTGTTCTCTTCAATTTACCGAATAAAATAACATTTTCTTTGGTTAATGTCCATGATTAACCGGAAATGGCGCTATGTACATAGAGCTTATTCGCAGTCGCAAATCTGCGCAGTTTTGCGCAGAAAAATGAAAAGGGCACTATCCTTAGTAAAGAGGATAATGCCTGTATAAAATTGAGGAACATTTTACTTGCTTTTAGTAAACATCTTCCAGTGCTTTTCGTAGCAGACTCATGCTGCGATCAAGATCCGTTTTCACTTGTTTCTTATATAATTTCGCTTTTTCTAGATTAATCAACTCATACACAACCACTTCTTTATATTTCATGCCTTCTATTGCTTTTTTACGGCGAACCAAAATGCCATCATCAATTAACTCATGCAATGAACGATATACTTCGGAGTGCTGCGGTTCATAACCTAACTGCTTAAACTTAGCTTTTAATTCATCCATTGCCTGCAAGCCATATACTTTATGTTCTTCGACAAAGCTAATCATATAAAGTTTTAAAAATGCCCGCTGCTTAATGAGAAACTTACCTTCACCTCTTGGCATGTATAGTTCACACTCCTTTTATTTAAAATTGTACCTTTTTCATATTATAAATCCCATCATAATACATATACCAAACATTTATTCTTAATACTTTCGAATAAAAGAACTTACGTTTGTATACTATATAAAAAGAACCTTTGTTCCATAGGAGGGACACAATATGCTCTATAATGACCGAAAGATGTTGAAATGGAAGGGAATGTTATTATCTGAACATGTGGAAATGATTAAAATGGAAGAAACAGAAAAACCGCCGCTTTTTCTGGATGAACAAGCGGCAGAAGAGTTTAATCGAATGGTGAATGAATCGTATCATCAATCGAAACCGATTTTAATCGAAGTAAATACGTTCGGACTTCCTTATATTGAAGCTACAGGCATTGTACAGTCATTAAATAGCTATAATGGGCGTCTGATATTGATTGGAAAGGGAATGTTCTGTTTAAAGGACATTGTTTCTATTCGCTTTGTAGAAGCGGGCGACGAGTATGGAAATTGATTACAGTACACTGCCCAAACGCGATTTGCTTTTTATTGATGTCAAATCTTACTTTGCATCAATTGAAGCTGTCCGTCGTAGGATTCATCCGCTTCATGCGTATGTGATCGTCGTAGCAAATAAAGATCGGCCGGGATCGGTTATATTAGCGTCAAGCCCTAAAGTAAAGCAGGAATTGGGTATTTCCACTGGCTCAAGGAACTGGGAAATCAATCGGAATGATCCTCGATTAATCATTGTTGAACCCTCAATGGGGCTGTATTTGAAGGTAAATAAAATGATCGTGGACATCGTGAAACGATTTGTTGCCGATGAAGATTTACACATCTACTCGATAGATGAAATGGTAATTTACAACATTTTTGTAACTAAATTGTATGGGGATAAGTTTGAAATTGCTCGAAAGATTCAGCAAACGATATTTAAGGAATTAAGGCTGGTCGTAACGATCGGAATCGGGGATAATCCATTGCTTGCCAAATTAGCCCTTGATAACGAATCAAAAAAAGTACCCAATGGGATGGCCTATTGGAGCTATGAGAACATTCCCGAAACCATTTGGCGTATTCCAAAGCTAACAGATATGTGGGGCATTTCATATGGCTATGAAGAACGGCTGAAAAGGATGGGCATTGAAAGTATCTACGATTTAGCCCACTCAGACAAAAATAAGCTGAAAGATCAGTTCGGTATTATGGGATTACAGCATTACTATCATTCCTGGGGCGTAGACTACACCATTTTGTCTGAACGGGACAGCCTTTCAAACGGAGAAAAGTCATTCTCAAAGGGACAAGTGCTCATGAGGGACTACTATAAAGACAATGAAATTACCATCGTTATAAAAGAAATGGTGGATGAGGTTAGTTCTCGGCTCCGTAAACATGGGGTATCTGCTTCAAAGATTGCTCTGACCGTATCCTATGCACGTGATATTGAGGAACGAGGATTCAATAAACAGATGCAGCTGCCGAAGAGTACAAATCACACGATGGAGTTAACCGATCATTTTATCAGGATCTTTCGACAGCACTGGCAAGGACAGCCTGTACGACAAATATATGTTTCCTGCGGTAAACTGCGCAAATTTGAATATGAACAACTTGATTTATTTACAGCGGCAGATGAGATGGAGAAAAGCCATGCGATTGATACGGTGATGGATGAGTTAAGGAATCGTTATGGGAAGGATGCGATTTTCAAGGCATACAATCTCATGAAAGGTGGAACGTATTTGAGCAGAGCAAACCATATAGGAGGACATAAAGGATAATTTTATAAAATTATATTTGATATGCTCCCATTTACACGTATCTCGGTTGTACCCCATTTTGTAAGAAAGATTTAAGAGTGTGATGGTACAATGAGGCCTATAAATTAGTTAACATAAAGGGATGATAAAATGGGATGCAATAATAAGAATGTTTATGCATTTGAAAAATTCAAAGCTGTTAAGCATTCCTTTGATCAAGCAGTTGTTGTGGCGATAACAGATCAAAGAGGGAGAATCACATTTGTGAATGATCCATTTTGTAAGGTTTCAAAATATTCACGTGAAGAATTAATTGAACAGGATCACTCTATCCTTTATTCAGGATATCATACAAAGACATTTTATGATAATATATGGAAATTAGTAAAATGCGGAAAAGAGTGGAAAGGTGATATTTGTAACCGAACAAAGGATGGAGAGTTATATTGGGTACAAACAACCATCGTTCCTTTTTTAAATAAACAAGGCAAACCGTATCGATATATTATCAGTGGATCATGTAGATATATGGAAGGGTAAGATGACAAGACAATCAAATTGTAGTAGAAAAATTCAGATGGACAATGGAGTCATATCTGAATTTTTTTACGTATAAACCTTTAGGATACCCTTTTTTATCGTTTTTAAGAGATTAATAAGAATGTTAAAAGAAATGTGTAAGTGTCTATCAATATGATGTAGGGAATAGGAAAAAGGATCGTTTTATAAAAAGTATTGCTTTTTGAAGATAATAAAAAGGAAGGTGAACCTATTAATGAAGCAAGAAATGAAATCGATATCACTCATATCTCGCCCACTTTCTAATATGGACTCACATGATTTTGATTTATTGCACTGGATTTATGATTTACAAGCTGCTAATGTGGCCCGCTCCAAAACATCATTTACACTTGTATTTGTAGCTATTCACGCTTTCAATGAATTGTTCGAACAGTACGGTGATGATAGTGCGAACCGAGCTTTCCAGCAAATAAATGAGTATCTTAGTAATAAAATAAGAAATATAGATCTGATCTTCCAACTACCTCAGAGAAATGGATGGACTATTCTAATGCTTCATTCCGGACAAGAAGAGGCAAAATATTTTCTGAAACGAATCTTCCAATCTATTCCTTACATTGCTTTTGAACAAGGGACAGACATGCAAATTGGCTTATCAGCCAGTATCGTTGAAATTGCGAATAGTACAACCAGTTACGCAGAAGCGCTTAGTGCCGGAGAAGAAGCACTTCAACTAGCAAACGTTAAAGGGGATAAAGAAATCTACATCGTTGAAATGTTTAATAAGCCTGAGATAGAAAAAATTAAGGTAAGCATTATTGAAGACGACGAAGTGATGAAAAGTATTTTACTGACCATGCTGCAACGAATAGCTATTGACTATTTTGAGCTGAGTATTCAGACATTTAATGATGGTAATCAATTTTTACAATCATCCTGGTCTCAATCCGGCCATACCCATATCGTTATTATGAATGATATTTTACCGAAGAAGAATGGTATAGCAGTGCTTCATGAACTTCGTCGCATGCCAAATAACAAGAAATATATTGTTTTCATGCTTTCAAAATTAAAAACAGAAGAGGATATGGTATACGCATTTGAAGCAGGGGTGGATGAATATATTATAAAACCGTATAATGTAAAGCTTGTCGCTGCAAGATTAAAGAGGCTGCTAGCGAGGTTACGATCATGATAGAAAACAAATTGCTTTTATTATTGATCGGTATTTTGTTGTTAATAAGTCTTTTAATCGCGGTATTTATCTATATTATTGTCCAGCGAATGATAGAAACTCGTTCGTTAGCAAAAGTTGAGCAATATATAAAAAAACATAATGATAAACTATACCTTTATTTAATAGAAGGGAAAGTACTATCTAAGGACTTAATTCCTCATACGCGATTAGACATAAGAGCGATTGAAGAAATGCTCGTTCGATATACGAAAAATATTAGTGGGGAGGATGTTTTATTTCGAATAACGGCGTATATGGAGCGCTATTTGCAGGAGCATTACCGAAAACAATTGAAAAGTAGCAAATGGAGTATCCGTATAAATGCTCTATATAAAATTTCTGATTTCCGTTTGTATTTTCTAGTAAACGATGTTTTCGAAATGCTGAATAGTCAAAAAAAATATTCGAAACAGGAATATTTTCAAATGTATAAAGTTTTAGCTACTTTTGAAAGCCAAAATTTTATCTCTTTCCTTTTACACCCAAAAGCTGACTTTGGTGAAATGGAATACAAGAAGCTGCTTTATTACTTAAATCAACAGCAGTTTGAAACACTTATTGATCAATACGAATCTTTACCAAGTATACTGAAAAATATAATTATTGATATTGTAGGTATGAAAAATTTAGTTGAATTTGTTCCATTTTTAGAAAAAAGACTCAACGATGATTCGTCAGAAACTCGTATTCGTGCATTAAAATCAATCGATCAAATCGGTCTTATCCGTGAAATAGATCTTTATTACCATTTCCTTCAATCCCCTTACTGGGAAGAGCGGATGATGGTTGCAAAATTGTTGGTACATGTACCAATGAGCAAATCACTACCTTATTTACAAGATTTATTAAAGGATTCTTCATGGTGGGTTCGTTCACGGGCAGCACAGTCTATTCATTCCAACAAAAGGGGAAAAGAGATTCTTGAATCGATTATGGCAACTACAAATGATCGCTTTGTGTTTGATATGGTACAAGAGGTAATTGGAAAGGGGTGATTCGATCTATATGTCTACATTCACATCCTATTTGTTGCTGTTTTTTGGTGGCATAATTTTTATTTACATGCTATTAGTCATTTTCTCATATAGTATGATGTTTCTCTATGCTCTTTTGCAGTTAAGGAAAGAATATAAATTGGATAAACATGAGTCAAATGAAGAGCTTTCAGACATTACATACGTGAAGCCGGTCTCGATCATTGTGCCTGCATATAACGAAGAGGCAGGCATTTTAGATAGTGTACATTCCTTACTCAGTCTAAGCTATCCACAAATGGAAGTAATCGTAGTAAATGATGGTTCTTCTGACAAAACACAAGATAAAATGATTGCCCATTTTCAAATGGAGCCCGTTCAAAAAGTAATTCGTCAGCAATTGGATACAAAACCTGTAACCGCTGTGTATAGATCAGCGATTCATCCAAATTTGCTATTCATAACTAAACAGAATGGTGGCAAAGCAGATGCTTTAAATGCCGGTATAAATCTATCAAAATATCCTTACTTTTGTTCCATTGATGGAGATTCTATTTTAGAATCAACGTCATTATTAAAAGTGATGAAGCCGATAATTACGTCTAATGAAGAAGTAGTTGCCTCCGGTGGAAGCATTCGTATCGCCAATGGAACAGATATTCAAATGGGCAGCATTATGAGCGTCTCACTTTCTGAAAAATCACTTGTCATCATGCAGGTGATTGAATATTTACGAGCTTTTCTTGTGGGGAGAGTTGCCCTTAGTAAACATAATATGGTGCTCATTATATCTGGCGCATTCAGTGTGTTTTCAAAAAAGTGGGTGATTGAAGCTGGTGGATACGAAAAGAATACCGTTGGAGAAGATATGGAGTTGGTCGTGCGACTTCACCGGATGATGAAGGAACAGAAGAAGTCTAGTAATCGAATCGTATTCGTTCCAGATCCTGTCTGCTGGACAGAAGCACCCGAAAACATAAAAGATTTGCGGCGTCAGCGGACGAGATGGCACCGAGGATTATTAGAAAGCTTATGGAAGCATAGAAAGATGACGTTGAATCCGAAATACGGTGCTGTCGGAATGATATCATTTCCTTACTTTTGGCTCATTGAGTGTTTAGGACCACTTATTGAATTAGGTGGCTATACCTACATTGTGTTCGCATTTTTTACTGGTGGCATTTACTTTGAATTTGCTATTATACTGGCCTTTCTTTTTATTTTGTATGGCTCCGTTTTCTCGATGATATCTGTGTTATTTGAAGCATGGGCATTGAAAACATACCCTAAAATCACTGACCTCATCCGTCTGTTTATGTATTCGTTTACTGAAGTATTTTGGTATAGACCGTTAACTATTTTTTGGAGATGTGAAGGAATTTTACAGTTTTTTCTAAAACGTAGTGAATGGGGTCATATGGAACGAAAAGGGTTATCAAGGAAAGGGTTAGAAGAATGAAACGTATACTCAGTATCACTGGTTTGATTATGATTGTCTTGTTACTTCCCATATTGTTTTGGTTTTTGGATGATAAACAAGAACTGCAAATAGCAATTATTGATAAAACGGTTCCGAATGAATCGTTTCGAGAGCATTTAGGAATTACTTGGGTGCTCAATCATTTTGGTTATGTTAAACAAAATGGACAATCGTATAAAGCAGCTGTGGATTTCAATGGATTTGTTCCGAATGAAGAAGATCAATCGTATCAAATAAATCGGCTTCTTGATTCATACGACAAAATGGATGTCATTTATTTGGCTGATACGTATGGCGTTTATAAAGAAGATCTTCCCTGGATTGACAAGAAACGAGAAGGCGCAAGGTCATCTCTTATCTACGGAGGATTAGAAAAGTCTGAATGGCAGGCGATTAAGGATCGTTTGCAACAGGAAAAGAGAAGTACTTTTATCGCGGAATTCAATGCACTCGCATCTCCCACAGATGAAAACGTGCGGCAAAGCATGAGTGATACTCTAGGGTTAGAGTGGTCAGGATGGATGGGACGCTTCTTTGATGAACTCGACCTTGAACGAAATAACGAAATTCCACAATGGATTGTAGAAGATTATAAAGACAGTTGGAGCTACAAAGGACCTGGCTTTATATTGGTCAATGATGTAAGCAATGAAGTGGTTGTTTTGGAAGAAGACAAACATTTTGATGGTAATGGAATTCAATTGAACTTCACCAAAAAAGGAACAACACGGTTTGGACTGAAGACAAGTGCTGATTATCACTACTGGTTTGATATCGTTACGGCTAAAAATAAAGCGGACGTGTTAGCGAATTATAACTGGGATTTAACTAAATCAGGGAAACAAGAACTAATAGAGAAAGGCATTCCATTAACATTTGCTGGTGTCATTGAAACACAACATAAGAATGCAAGAAGCTATTATTTTGCTGGAGATTTTAATGATATTTCGACTACACCTGTTTTTTATCAAATGAAAGGACTTAGTCAGCTCCAAAAAATGATGAACTTGTATTCAAATGAGTCTTTCTATTGGAATACGTATGTACCGATGATGAAGACGATTTTGGAAGACCTCAATAAGGATTTCAAGGAAACAGAAAAAGTCATCCCTAAGAAAGAAGGGGAGGCCTCTTACACGACAAGAGTCATGAATGATTCGTTTGAAGTGCTCGTCAATGATAAATGGGAAAAATTAAAAATAAAAGGTGTCAATATTGGGATGGCAAAACCCGAAACATTTCCTGGTGAGGCGGCGATAACAGAAGAAGAATATTATCGTTGGTTTAAATCTATTGGTGAAATGGGATCGAATTCTATTCGCATCTATACACTTCATCCACCCGGGTTTTATAACGCATTGAAGCGTTATAATGAGGAGCATGATCAACCGATTTATGTTTTTCACGGTATCTGGATTGATGAAGGATCTCTTCTTGATACACTCGATGCGTTTCACGAGAAAAATACGATAGAATTTCAAGCGGAGATGAAGCGGATCGTTGATGTTATACATGGAAATGCTGTTATTAGACCACGAGCTGGTCATGCCGGTGGAACATATCGAGCAGACATTTCTCCATATGTAATCGGATGGATCATGGGAACTGAATGGGATCCATCTATGGTACAAAATACGAATGATAGCCACAAAAATAAAGGGGATTATGATGGAACATACTTTCAAACCGTTAAAGGAGATCCTTTTGAATATTGGCTCGCTGCACAGCTTGATGTGCTTGTCAGTTATGAAATCGATCAATATAACTGGATACGTCCCGTCAGCTTTACAAATTGGGTTACAACGGATTTATTGACTCATCCATCTGAACCAAATGATGTGGAAGATCTTGTTAGTGTCAATCCGAATATGATTCAGACGAAAGGTGCGCTGAAAAAAACGAATCAATTTGCTTCTTATCATGTGTATCCCTATTATCCTGACTTTTTAAATTATGAAGCAGATTATCAGAAATATGTTGACCATCGAGGTGATTTTAATAATTATGCTGCTTATTTAAAAGATCTGCATAAAGCACATAGTATGCCTGTTTTGATTGCCGAATTTGGAGTACCGGCATCACGGGGATTGACACATGAAAATCCATTTGGCTGGAATCAAGGGTTTTTATCTGAAAAAGAACAGGGCGACATTATTGTGAGGCTGTATGAAGATATCATGCATGAAGGTCTACTAGGTGGATTAATCTTTACATGGCAGGATGAATGGTTCAAGAGAACGTGGAATACGATGGATTATGATAATCCAGATCGTCGTCCTTTTTGGTCTAATACTCAGACGAATGAGCAGCAATTTGGCCTGCTTAGCTTTGATCGCAATAAAATTAAAGTTGACGGAAAGAGTAGTGATTGGAATCAAGTATCTCCTCTGTACACGAAAAAAAATGGAAATCTGCAAAAGTTGTATATGGATTATGACGAACGATACTTGTATTTCCGAATCAATATGAATGATGTGAAAAATGGGTATCCCATCATTGTACTTGACACGGTGCCAGATCAAGGAAACCATACATCTGATACGATAAAAGATGTTTCCTTTCAAAATGGTATTGATTTCATGATTAACTTGAAAGGCCCTAATCAGTCACGTGTACTTGTTGATGCATACTATGATTCTTTTGTTTATCATTATGGGCATGATTTAAAGATGATTAAACCGCAACCATCTGAACCGGTAAATAACAGTGGTTCCTTTCATCAGATAAACCTTGCATTGAATAGAGAGCAATACATTCCGAAAGAAAACAAAAAGATTCCGTTTAGCTACTATGAAACAGGCAAGCTGCGGCTTGGTAATGCAAATCCTGCTTCATCAGAATACGATTCTCTTGCAGATTATTTTGTGAATGAAGAATCTGGAACAATCGAAGTACGCATTCCTTGGCTGCTGTTAAATGTGAAAGATCCGAGTCAACGAGAAGCGATGTCAAATATTTATAAACGTGGATTGGATGCGAGTACAAAAATAGAAGGAATTAAAGCCGGTCTGCTCTTTATACAATCTGATGGGAAAGTAATTGATTCATTGCCTGCACTGAATAAAGGAAAACTGCCAAATATGGAGCTTTATTCATGGGATACATGGGATCTACCTAAGTCTGAAGAACGATTAAAAGAATCCTATTACATCGTGAAAAAGGCATTTACCTCAAAATAAACTGTTTATTTTATCATACCAAAACTAGTCTAGTTCTAAACGAGCCAGATCTTGTGAAAAGGAGCTGGCTCGTTTGTATATCTAGGATTTATAGAGTGTATCCTTGCATTAATGGGCAGTGAGCCCCACTGAATGAAGTTTCACTTGATCAAATAATCAAGTGAGAATCCCCCCTGCATTCTGTATCGATTCGTATAAACGCTTCGTTGCGATCCCGGGTTCAATTCCGAGGTCTTGATATAACAGTGCTACAAAGTCTTGATAGAGTTGTATCGCGTCCACGCGATTACCTTCTTCTATATAATGAATCATCAGCTGTTGCAACACATGTTCAGAATACGGATTATATTTTAGTATCATGTGCAGACACTGTCTCTTTTTATCGTATTCATTGCTTTCTGTATAGTAATCGGTCATTTTTTGGAGCTGTTGCAACCATTTATCCTTGAGTACCTGTGCTTTTGAATAAGCCCATTCAAAAGAATTCTTTTCCATATAATCACCAATATACAAAGGGATAATTTTTTCCATTTCAGCTATATTGTCTTCATCTATTTTCGAATGGTCATCTATAATTCGTTCCATCTCCATCGCGTCGCAATAAAAATAGTCCATCGTTAAGGAGTAACTTTGATTAGAAAACGTAAGCGCTTGCTTGTATCCCATGGACTCAAGGCTTTTACGTAAGTAAGAAAGATTCGTATGAAGTTGGATCTTTGCTTTTTTATAATCATAATCTGGCCAAAGTAGATCGATAATCGTATCCCGATTTACATATGTATGAAGGTGCATAATGAAAAAGGCGAACAACTCTTTCGCTTTTGCTGTTTTCCATTTTACAAGTTCGTCTCCAGCGTACACTCTAAATTCATTGAAGCAGATGACTTTGATCGATGATGGAGCTGACTTTTCTTGCAATTGTTGTTCTTTTATTTCCTTTTCTACTTGCATCTTTAGCCGTGCAATGGTTTTTTCGAGGCGGCTTTCCATTACTGGCTTTAGTAAATAGTCAAGAGAATCCAATTCAAATGCTTGAATAGCGTAATCTCTGTAAGCTGTTATAAACACAATATGGATGTTGCTGTTCCGGTCCAAAATGATTTCTGCTAGTTCCAATCCGCTTATACCTGCCATTTCGATATCCAAAAAGGCTACTTGAAAATCGAGATTCTTTATTTCTTGTAAAACAGATTCTACGTTTGAAAATGCCCCGATTACCTCTACACCGCCGACATTCGCTAATTTTTTTTTTAGAAGTTGCAAAGACAATGATTCATCATCAACTAAAATAGCCTGTAGCATGTGAAAACCTTCTTTCGCTCGTAATCCAATTGACCTAAGTTTATTTTCATTATAACAGTAGTAGTCACAATGGAAAAGAATTGTTATAATTGTAAAGATTTTATGCATTTTTAATGAATATTCGCGAAAGAGGTAGCTTCATTAATCATAGTATATATTTTAATACTATTTTTTATTAAACAAAAAAGTAGTTCTATTTGCGTCTGTATTAGAAGGCGCTTTTTGTTTTGATAAGTATTTTGTAAGAGTAGAATGATAAAGTTAAAATAATTTGATATTCTGTATTTCGTTTGCATCTGTACTATAATGGAAACGCTTATGATCACATGAGGGAGAGAATAAAAGGAATGAAGCTAATGACGGTTTTAGCGTATGTAAAAGAAAAACAGATGAAACTTGTTGTAGTAGGGCATCCAGAATAATGGAAAAACAAAAAGTATGGCTGGTTGTCCTCTGTTTTGTAATGATCTTGACAGGATTTCGATTTGCCTGGCTGTATGCCTATAACCATCCCGATATGCCGAAAGCAGAAAAAGGAGTGGTAGATGCTGCAAAAACAGACTTATCGGAAAGGCCCGTGCTTCTGGATGGAGAGTGGGCTTTTTATCCAGAGCAGCTAGTGGGCCCAAATGACCTGTCACTAAAAAAAGCCAAGTGGCTTCGTGTGCCGTCTGACTGGAGGGAAAAGATTCGAAATGAGCATGGAGACCCATATGGGTACGGGACGTTTCATTTGCGCATTTTAACCGGTCAAAATGAGCGGGAAACATACAGAATTCGGTTTATGGGAATTGATTCTGCTTCCCGTGTGTTTGTAAATGGACAGATGGTAAAAGAAGTGGGCCGTCTTGGCACGAATGAATCCTCCTCCAATCCAAAAAATGCTCCTTTTTCTGTGAATGCCAAGGCCGTGGACGGTAGGATTGATCTAGTCATTCATGTGTCTAATTTCCACTTTCCACGATCAGGCGGTATTTCGAATGCTGTGTATTTTGGAACAAGAGAGGCTGTTAAGCAGCATGAACAAATCACGATGTCCATGCAGCTGATCGCTTTTGCAGTTCTGTTTTTTCACGGAATTTATTTAGTCATTCTATATATATTAGTTTTCAAAAAGAGAAATTTGCTTCTGTTTGCGGCTGCTGTTTTTTGCATGTCTTTTTCAATATTGATCGATGATGACCAGCTGATTCGGTTTGTGGTTCCCGATATTGGTTTTGAGACGTGGCTGAAATTAATTTATCTTTTGTATTCCTGTGCATCCATTTCTAGTTTTTATTTTTTAAAATCATTGGTGCCGGACCAGTTCAATAAAACCTTCCGGGTGTTTCAGCTGTTTGCGGCCGCTTATATCGGTAGCCTGGTTGTTTTTTCGTATCAGGATTTTTATCGATTCGGGACAGTCATCTTTAGTCTCGTTATGCTCGTGCCGACATTTCTTTTCCCGTTTCTTTTTTATAAAATGCTTTCTCGCAAAGAGCCGTATGCAGTTTACCTTATCTTTACTGTGATTGCCGTTTCATCCAGCACATTATGGGGTGTAATAAAACATTTTGTCTCGGGAATGGCGGTGCCGTACTACCCTTTTGATTTACTCATTGGGGTTATCTGCTTTGCACTGTTTTGGTTTAAGCGCTTTTATCATACAGCTGAAGAAAAAACGCAGCTGAATGAAAAACTGCAGCGCGCGGATAAAACGAAAGATGATTTTTTAGCGAATACATCTCATGAGCTGCGCAATCCTCTTCATGCGATGATGAACATTGCGCAGTCACTTTTAAGCAATCCGTTGCCCGAAGAAACAAAATGCCAGGTACAGATGATGGAGTCGGTTGCCCGAAAAATGTCTTACACCCTTCAGGATTTAACAGATATTTCCGCGCTGAAAGAAGGGCATATTCATTTGACAAAGCAGCCGGTCGCTCTTTACAGCCTTGTCGAGTATGTATTTGACGTGTTGACGTTTTCAAAAGAAGGAATGCCGATTGACTTTGACAATCAAATACCGGATGCTTTTCCATTGGTGGATGCAGATGAAAACAGATTGGTGCAAATTTTGTTTAACTTTATTCAAAACGCGCTGAAATTCACAGAAAAAGGGACTGTTTCTGTGTCCGCGCATGAGCAGGATGGACAGGCGTTTATTTCAGTTCAGGATACCGGAATAGGGATGGACAAAGAAATACAAAAGCGGGTTTTTCAGCCGTACGAGCAGGCTGATTCAAGCATTAAGTCCACTGGAAGCGGCATCGGGCTCGGATTAAGTATTTGTGCGCAGTTGATTGAGCTGCATGGAGGTACGCTGTCTGTTTCGTCTTCACTTGGAAAAGGGTCTATCTTTACATTCTCGCTCCCGCTCAGTAGGAAAAGAGGACAAACCAGCATAATGGAAGTGAAAAAAGAAAGACCGGCTGCTTTTATACCAAAGCCATCTGTTGTCAAAGTAACGGAATCGATTTTGCTTATTGACGATGATCCGGTTAACATCTCCATACTGAAACGAATGTTAGAGCAGGAAGGCTATGCTGTGACATCCTGCTTAAATGGAGAAGAAGCGCTACGGCGTCTTTATGACAAAAAATGGAGCCTGGTGATTTCAGATGTGATGATGCCTCGGATGTCAGGCTATGAATTAACAACTCGAATAAGGGAGAAATTTTCCATATCAGAGCTTCCGATTCTGTTATTGACGGCAAGAGGGAAAATAGAAGATATACAAGTAGGCTTTCAAGTGGGGTCAAATGATTACGTCTTGAAGCCGGTTGAAAAAGCAGAGCTGATGGCAAGAGTTTCGGCGCTTCTTCAGCTGAAGCAGTCTTTGCAAAAACAGGCACGTACAGAAGCCGCACTGCTTCAGGCGCAAATGCAACCACATTTTTTATACAACACGCTCAATACCATTGCGGCATTAAGTGAAATCGATCCGGATGAAATGACCAAACTGCTGCTTGAGTTCGGTAATTATTTGCAAAAAAGTTTTGAAAGAGGAAATCTGCAGGAAACCGTCACGATTGAATCGGAACTGAATCTTGTTCAATCCTATCTATATATCGAGCAGCAGCGCTTTGGAGAGAGGTTGTCGATTTGCTTGAGTGTAGAAGACGACAGTCTTCATGCATCCGTTCCACCCCTTTCGATTCAAACACTAGTGGAAAACGCAGTGCGGCACGGAATGGCGGCGCGGACCAGTCTATTGACTATTTCTTTGCTTGTGAGTAAAACGAAAGATGGGATACAAGTCGTTATTAAAGATGATGGAGCCGGAATGGACCATGAGAAAATAAAAACGGTGTTAAGCGGCGCTGAACGAAGCGGCATCGGGTTGTATAACACGAATAAGCGGCTGAGTCAGCTATACGGTCGAGGGCTGACTATTCAAAGCACTCGGGGAAGCGGAACAAAAGTGTCCTTTCTCCTTCCGATTGTACAGAATGGGAATTGAGCAGCACGCTTCCTGCTGCTTCACAAATTGCGCTGACTGTATCTTATTCCCGTGATATTGAGGAACGAGGATTCAATAAACAGATAATTTAAAATGGAAAAAACAAAAAAGTGATCCGTAGAGTATAAGCAAACTACCGTGTAACAGGCTTACGCATTACCAGCTAAGAAAAGAAAAATACTGCGCACAAAAGTGTACCCTTTGGCTTTTTGCTGAAAGGTACGCTTTTCTTGAACTCCCATGAAAATTAAAATCTCCGATTTAGAGAAAAAGG
>NZ_LQWY01000041.1 GCF_001643235.1 Domibacillus aminovorans | reverse complement strand
AGTGAGTTTCATTTCCTTTGGAACGAATACAGCAGAGGCGACAAAAGCGAGGAACGTATAGATCACTGTAACGACCGCATTCGCACCGGCTGCTGCTTTCCATTTAGCTGTTTTTGATCCTTCCGTAAAAGGGTACAAATAAAGTAAAAGTTCAAATCCTGAAAACGCATTAACCATTTTCCCGCTGCCTTTCATAATGGCCTCCACTCCGTTTGAGGCGACTGGCAACAAGTATTGTATCTCGAAGTGTGGAATGAGAGGAAGGAACACGAATAAAACAGACACGAGTAAAAAAGAAGCCAGGACATGAAACCGTGCCATCACTCTCACGTTTTCTTTTACAAGGTAAACCGCCACCGCGATACTCAATAAGGCAAAGACGAGATGCGGTGTTCGTGGAAAAGCCCAGTTTGACGATATGGCAAGAAACATAGACAGCTGATGGCAAACCATAGCAAAAAAGAAAAGCGTATACATCATCGTTAACACAGTACCGATGATTCTCCCGACAAGAAGCGGGGCAAAATCATACAAGGTGAGCCCTGGAAAACGCGACGAAAGCAGCCACATCAGCGCAATGCCTCCTTGTACGAACAAACCTGCAAGCAAAACGGCAATCCATCCATCTTTTCCTGCTTCCTCGTGAACCGTGTAAGGAAGCGATAAAAGGCCAACGCCTATCTGCGTTTGCAACAGAATGAAAAACAGCTGAACGGGCGAAATCGTTGCAGGTGATTTCATTTTTTCGCCCACTCTCTTGAACCGAACTCCGCGCCTTCTTTAAGTGGACGACTGTCGAGCGGCCGTGTTTTCTTCTTCCAAGCAGACTGTTTTATAAACGTATCTCTTAGCAGGTCTTTCAGACGAAAAGGAGCCATTGGCGCAAAATAAGGCCTGCCTAGTGATTCAAGCTTACATAAGTGAATAGCAAGGGCCACTATTCCAAACATGAGCCCGTAAAAACCAAATAAAGAAGCCAAGATCATTAACGGGAAACGAATAAGCCGAGTGGCTGTACTCATTTCCGCTGACGGCGCGACAAAGGACGAAATCGCTGTGACCGCCACCACAATAACGGTTGTACGTGAGGCAAACCCTGCGCTGACAACAGCATCACTGATGATGATACCTCCGACAATCCCGATGGTCTGTCCGATTGGTGTCGGAAGTCTCACACCGGCTTCCCGTATGATTTCAATGGCGAGCTCCATCGCCAGTACTTCAATGAGCGGTGGAAACGGAATCGTCTGAACGCCCCCTTTTATATTTAAAATCAGATCAGGCGGCAACACTTCAAAGTGAAAGCCGACGATGGCTATATACAAACCCGGAAGCATGATCGCGATTAAAAAGGAAATAAACCGGAGCAGCCGGTAAAAAGAGCCGGGGATGGTGCGGGCGTTGTAATCATCTGGAGACTGATAAAGAGCAAAAAAAGTCACCGGCATGATGATGCACGTCGGACTCCCATCTCCGAACAGTAAAATTCTTCCGTCCATTACATTTGCGATCGCCCGGTCCGGACGCTCTGTTTGCAATACTTGTGGAAATGGAGACAACGTTGAATCTTCGACCATATCTTCCAAAAACCCAGGATTAAACATCATATCCATATCGATGCTGTTCACACGCCGCTTTAGCTCCTCGACAAGCTCTGGATTGGCGATTTCTTTTTCATAAATAATCGCGACACGCGTATTTGTTTTCTGTCCAAGTTGGACATACTCGATCATCAGTCCTGGATGTTTAATTCGCTCTCTTATTAAGGCAATATTCGTGTTTAAACTTTCAACGAAGCCATCATGGGAGCCGCGGATTACTTTTTCATTCGCTGGCTCCATAATGCTGCGTAAGAAAAATGTTTCCACACCACACGCGATGCCTATCGGACGTCCTTCCAAGAAAAGAAGCACTTTCCCTTGCATTAATGCGGCGATTGCTTTATCTGGATCCGCTTTTTCCTCCCGTTCCAAAACCGTCAGTGCTTCTTCCGCATTTTGCCTGTCTGTTTCCGAAAGAGGGCGAAGAATACTTTCTTCAATTCGTGCTGAATCTACGATAGTTTCAAAATACAAAAGCCGGCCTTCCGCTTTTTCAAATGAAAAGGTCCGCTCTTTTAGATCTCCTGATTTACCGAGTAGATCGATAAGTTGCTTCGTATTTTCAGCCGCTGAAAGAGAAAAAGAGCCGCCATCGCTACTCTGATGCTTCGTGTTCTCGGCCGCTGATAGAGAAGATGGACTGCCATCACTACTCTGATGCTTCGTGTTCTCAGCCGCTGATAGAGAAAATGGACTATCCTCACCGCTCCGCCAAACTGCCATACAGATCACACTCCCTTTTCCGTAGGATGGCAAGGGTGCCGTTTTTTATACATAAAAAAAAGGCCTTCCCAATCGCCATGCGTTTGAGATAGACCCTTTTTTTGTTTATTATTTTTTCTCTGCCAGCCATGAGGCAACAGCTTCCGCATTTTCGCCTTCCACAACTTTCGCAGGCATTTGACCTTTACCATTTGCAAGAATGTCTAAAATCTCATCTTTGCTGTACTTTGCACCCACTTTATCAAGTGCCGGTCCAAATCCGCCTTCAAGATTGCCGCCGTGACAGCTTATGCAGCTTTGCTTGTACACTTCTTCACCAGCTGCTGCTGTAGTCGTGTCACCAGCATCTTCTTTCGGTGTCGCTTCATCAACGGCTTCTTCTGTGTTTTGCTCTACTTCATCAACAGCTTCTTCTGTGTCCTTCGCCGCGTCATTTCCGCCGCCACATGCCGCAAGTGCTACGGATGAACCTAGAATGAGCGCAAGCAATGATTTTTTCAATTCCATTCTAAAAAGCCCCCTCTTGAAAATGGTTTGTCGTGCCTTCATTAGTATACCAATTTCACCAGATTTAAATCATTTGCTAAAATGACAAAACTGGTACGATTTCACTTTTCCCTCTTTTCAGAAAAAAAACCATGATTGAAACAAATGCTGCCAAGAATAACAGCACTTGAATTTTTTATATACGTGAACGAAGGTATGCGTTGATAAAGTTATCGAGATCGCCATCCATCACCGCTTGAATGTTCCCTGTTTCTTCATTTGTACGGTGGTCTTTTACCATTGAATAAGGGTGGAAGACGTACGAACGAATCTGACTTCCCCAGCCAATCTCTTTTTGTTCACCACGAATTTCCAACAGTTCTGCTGCCTGCTCATCCAGTCTGCGCTGATACAATTTTGCTTTCAGCATGTTCATCGCACGGTCGCGGTTTTTAATTTGTGAACGTTCTGTTTGACACGTCACGACAACGTTTGTTGGAAGATGTGTAATCCGAACAGCGGAGTCTGTCGTATTAATATGCTGACCGCCGGCGCCGCTCGCACGGTACGTATCGATTTTCAAATCTTCTGTACGAATTTCGATTTCGATTTCGTCGTTAAATTCTGGCATGACTTCACACGATGAAAAAGACGTGTGGCGCCGGCCTGATGAATCAAATGGCGAAATACGGACGAGGCGGTGAACCCCTTTTTCCGCTTTCAAATAACCGTACGCGTTATGACCTTTTATAAGAAGCGTGACACTTTTGACGCCCGCTTCATCACCTGGCAAATAATCGAGTGTTTCGACTTTAAAGCCGCGTTTTTCGGCCCAGCGTGTATACATACGCAACAACATGGACGCCCAGTCCTGCGACTCTGTGCCGCCTGCGCCCGAGTGAAGCTCCAAGATCGCACTGTTTTTATCATGCGGTTCGCTGAGAAGAATCTGAAGTTCATAATCTGCAAGACGCTTCATAAATTCTTTCATTTCATTGGAAAGTTCCTTGTGCAAGTCGTCGTCGTTTTCTTCTTTTAATAACTCATGGGTCATTTCAAGATTTTCATGTGTTTCCACCATATCTTTATATTCAACGACGAGGTCTTTCAAGCCGTTTAATTCATTAATAACGGTTTGAGCACCTTGCTGGTCATTCCAGAATTCTGGCTCAGTCATAAGCTCTTCCAATTCTGCCATTCTGATCTCTTTATTTTCTAAGTCAAAGAGACCCCCTGAAGTCCGCCAGTTTTCCGGCTGAATTGTCTAGCTCATTACGAATTTCAAATAATTCCATATGATACACCTCTGTTAATTTTTAGTTTGATCGGTACGTGCATGCATAACCATTTCCATTTGCATGAATCTAGTCTATTCTATTCAAATTTCTATTTTGGTGCGCGAATGAGCTGATTATTCTTGTAGCCCGTGGCAGTTTTTATATTTCTTACCGCTTCCGCATGGGCACGGTTCGTTCCGGCCAATTTCCGGTGCTTTGCGAAGTGGTTTTTTCTTTTTTACGCCCTCATCTTCTTTCGGATTAACCGCTTGGCCTTTCGCGACTTCTTGACGCTCGAGGTTGCTGCGGATTTCCGCTTTCATGACGTATTTCGACGCTTCTGCGTTGATTGCTTCAATCATCGCTTCAAACATGGCAAAGCCTTCATTTTGATATTCACGAAGCGGATCGATTTGTCCATAGGCCCGCAAATGAATACCTTGACGAAGCTGATCCATCGCATCGATATGGTTAATCCATTTCGAGTCAACTGCACGAAGAAGAACGACTTTTTCAAACTCGCGCATTTGCTCGAAACCAAGCTGTTCTTCACGTGCATCGTAACGTACTGCAACTTTATCCCAAATAATACCGCTTATCGCATCCAGATCTTTGCCACGCAGTTCTTCTTCTGTAAGCGCATCTTCTTCAAGCAAGTTCGCATTTACGGTATCTGTAATGCCTGACACATCAAACAGTTCTGCTTCATCTCCATCGTTTGCATGCACAGCAATGGTTGAAGCGATTTCTTTTGTAACCATTTCTTCCATAATCGTGCGCAAGTTTTCTGAATCCAACACTTCATCGCGCTGTTTGTAAATGATTTCGCGTTGCTGACGAAGCACATCATCATACTCAAGAAGACGTTTTCGGGCATCAAAATTGTTGCCTTCCACACGTTTTTGGGCAGATTCAACTGCACGTGACACCATTTTACTTTGAATCGGCTGTGAATCATCCATGCCTAGCTTTTCCATCATCGACTTCATGTTATCCGAGCCGAAGCGGCGCATTAATTCATCTTCCATTGACAAATAAAATTGTGTCACACCCGGGTCTCCTTGACGACCTGAACGCCCGCGCAGCTGATTATCGATCCGGCGAGATTCATGACGTTCTGTACCAATAACAGCCAGGCCTCCGAGCTCTTTTACACCTTCACCTAGCTTAATATCCGTTCCACGTCCAGCCATGTTCGTTGCAATCGTCACCGCACCAGGCTGACCTGCATTTAAAATAATTTCCGCTTCACTTTCATGATTTTTTGCATTCAACACGTTATGAGGAACGCCTTTTTTCTTCAAGTGAGCTGAAATCAATTCAGACGTTTCAATCGCCACCGTCCCGACAAGAACGGGCTGCTTTAATTGATATCGTTCATAAATATCTTCTACAACGGCCATAAATTTCCCATTCATGGACGCGTAAATTAAATCCGCACGGTCATCACGGGCAATCTCACGGTTTGTCGGAATTGCCACAACACGCATGTTATAAATATTGCGGAACTCTTCTTCTTCCGTTTTCGCCGTACCGGTCATACCGGACAGTTTTTCATACATACGGAAGTAGTTCTGGAACGTAATTGTTGCCATCGTCATGCTTTCATTTTGAATATCGACGCCTTCCTTTGCTTCAATCGCCTGATGAAGCCCGTCAGAATAACGGCGTCCTTTCATTAAACGGCCGGTGAATTGGTCTACAATGACGACCTCGCCATCCTGCACAACATAATCAACATCGCGATGCATCGTCACACGTGCTTTTAGCGCTTGCACAATATGGTGATTCAGCCCAACATGCTTTAAATCAAATAAATTTTCAATGCCGAATGCTTTCTCTGCTTTCGTCATTCCTTCTTCTGTCAAAAGGACACTTTTCGTTTTAATATCGACGGTAAAATCTTCGTCTTCTTTCAACGTGCGAACGAATGAAAAAGCATGAATGTACAGCTGTGCTGACTTCGCGGCCTGACCAGAAATGATAAGAGGTGTCCGCGCTTCATCAATGAGAATCGAGTCGACTTCATCAATAACGGAAAAGTGAAGCGGCCGCTGTACTTTATGTTCCTTATACAGCACCATATTGTCACGTAAATAATCGAAACCAAACTCATTATTCGTTCCGTACGTAATATCCGCCGCGTACGCTTCTTTTTTCTGCTCTTTTGACAAGCTGTTTAAGTTCAAACCAACCGTCAAACCGAGGAATTCATACAGATGCCCCATCTCTTCTGCATCACGGGACGCCAAATACTCATTGACCGTAATAACATGGACTCCTTTACCTGAAATCGCATTTAAATACACTGGCATCGTCGCCGTCAATGTCTTCCCTTCACCCGTTTTCATCTCAGAAATGTTTCCTTCATGAAGGACGATCCCACCCATTAACTGCACTTTATATGGATAAAGCCCCAGCACACGCTTCGCCGCTTCCCGCACAACGGCAAAAGCTTCCGACAGCATATGATCGAGCGACTCGCCTTTTTGGTAGCGCTCTTTAAATTCAACTGTTTTTGCTTTTAGCTCAATATCCGAAAGCGCCGCCATATCATCAGCAAACGCTTCTACTTTGTCTGCCATTTTTTCGAGTTTTTTTACTTCTTTTTTATTCGCATCAAATACTTTCTCTAATAAACCCATTTATAAACGCTCCTTTTCAGGTTCAACAGGGTAAAACCTTTACAATTTTCCTATTTAATATTACCACTTCTAAAAGGAGGCGTACACTTATATGGTCTACTGTTGCCTCGCCTGATCCACTTCTGCCGCAGGTTTTAGCTTTTCTTGAAGCACGACTTCCATTTCTTTCAATCGTTTCGATAGTGTCGAAGCGGAAATCGAATATCGGCTGGCAATGGCCGCTTTCGATTCTTCCTTATCCAGAATACCGTGCGATTGCATCAATGACAGAAGTGCTGCTGTAAAGACTTCTGGTTTGCGGACAGTTGGATCTTCTTTGCTGCAGTAATAATTCCAGAGCAATACAGCCATTTGTACAATCGGCTGCTCAATTTTTTCCTGTTCAAACGATTCGACAATATGTTCAGCAGTCGTAGAGTGAGCGTCTTTCAACCACGTTAACGTGGTTACATCCACTACATCTTGCTGTTCTTCATATAGATTAAATAGTCGATCCATCACCGCCATAAACATGTTTGTAAAGAACGACTGTGTATCTTTATACGGAGAAGCTTCGTACAATTCTCGAACGGCTTTCGTCATCGCGCCGACACGTGCAGGCTCAAAATGAAAATCGGTCATAAAAAACGTATAGTCGGATTCATGCGGCAAAAGCGCACCCGTTACAAATGCCCCTTCAAGCGACACACTTTTAAGCGCACGAATGGTGTACATTTCATCCGTTAATAGATCACGAACGTGATACATATTCCCTTCACATGATTCAATGACACCAGCCATAAAGCGGTAATCGGTCCATGATGCCACAATTTCTGCTGTCCGTTTCCGTGTAATAGATGGAACACGGCGCTTCACAAACTCCGTTAAAATGGTTTCATTCCCTTTCAATACTTGTGTCAAAATGGCCCAAATTTCAAATGTCACGAGAAACACCTGCTCATTTTTACGCAGTGTCTCATACGTCTGAAGAAGCGGCTGAAATTGTTTTTTCAGCATCGCTGAATGTTTTTCCATCGCATAATCGATCAGTTCACGCTGCACATTGCTGCACTCTTCTACTAATACAGTCAGGATTGCAGCCCCTTCTATTTTTCCACAGCATTTTTTATATTTCTTTCCGCTGCCACATAGGCATAGATCATTCCGTCCAATTGACATTCATCATTTCCCCCTCATGCAAAATCACGAAACTAATCATACCACGAATAGCCCTCATAAAAAAGAAGCCCGCCATAGCGGACTTCTTTCACTTCCCTTAAGTTGTTTCGATTAAACCATATTTGCCGTCTTTTCGTTTGTATACGATGTTTGTACTATCAGATGCAGCATCTGTATAAATGAAGAAGCTGTGACCGAGCAAATTCATTTGCAAAACGGCTTCCTCCTCATCCATCGGTTTCAATTCAAACTGTTTTGTGCGCACAACTTGAAGATCATCATCTTGCTCCTCAGCAGGCGCATTGTCTGACAGTATTGCAAAGTAATCTTGCGGCTCGCCTTTTTCACGAAACTTACGGTTTACTTTCGTTTTATGTTTGCGGATTTGACGCTCCAGTTTATCGATAATCAAATCAACCGCTGCGTATAAGTCTTGATTGCGTTCCTCAGCGCGAAGAACAAGCTCTTTCATTGGAATCGTTACTTCCACTTTTGCATTTTTATCGTTATATACTTTCAAATTCACATGCACATTCGCATTAGGAGTTTCGGTGAAATAACGCTCCAGCTTGCTGATTTTCTTTTCTACGTGCTCACGGATTGCCGGAGTCACTTCAATATTTTCACCACGAATGTTATAGTTCTTCATGCAGAACTCCTCCTTCAACTAATTGCTAGCTTACTATACTCTTAATATTCTTTATATACCCTTCATAATCCTTCTTAATCTCCGAAATAATTTGTCGAATATTCAAACTATTTTATTGTGGCTTGCGGCTATCTTGCCATGCTTGATATAAAGACGACACCATTCTTTCTGCCTCATCAATAAGCACCAAGTCACTCTTTACATTCGCTTCAACAAGCATCGCATTGATACGTCGATACACAATCGATACAGACTGCCCTTCTTTCGTCTTCTCATTTAAAAAAGGAACAATCTCCATTATGCATTGCTGTGCCCGCTTCAAATGTAGATTTTGTTCGAAACGATTCGAACCCTCCATTGAAACTTTCGCTTTTTTCATACATTTTATGCTTTCCTGTAAAAGAAGAGATGCCATTTCAACCGGCGAAGCCGTCGCAATGGCGTTTTGAACATACATTTCTCTTGCCTGTTTTCGATTCAACTTACTCACTTCCCACTTATATTTTTTAGAAAGCTGTTAATAATTCTGTCTTTTGACCGATATACAGCATAATGAATGACTTAATAAATAGAGGGTGAAATACAAAATGAGATTGCAGAGCTTTACGTACTCCATGTCACGTTATGAAAAAAACAACCTTCAAGCGAAGAAATCAATGGAAAAAATCTCAAGCGGTTCCCAAGTCAGCAAAGCCAGCCAGAATCCAACGGGTGTCGCCATCTCCGAAACCATTAAAGCGCAAGTGCGCGGCCTTGAACGGGGACAGCGCAATATGCAGGACGGGCTATCGCTTCTCAGCGCTGCCGACGAAGGGTTGAATCATGTTACAAAACAGCTTCATCGCGGATATGAACTAGCCGTCATGAGTTCGAATGACACGTTAGGCGATGAAGACCGAAAAGCAGCTCAGATGGAACTCGATGAAATCCTTGATACGATTGATGATACAGCCAATCAACTGGAATTTAATACGATTAACTTGTTCGGCAGCGACAAGAAATTTCAAATTGCCGGCGGCGCTTCCGGTATAACGATGGAAATTGTACTTCAAAAAACGAACGTTGAAACACTTGGCTTAACAAATGCCAAACTTGATCCTGTTGAAGAAGCACGTAAACTATTCCCCAAAATTCAAAACGCCGTCACGCAGGTCACTGGCCAATTGACAAAAGTCGGCAGCTACTACGAAGCCATTGAACATGAACTAACAAATGCCAATGTGCTCGAAGACAATTTGAAAAAGGGATTGTCTTTAATGAGTGATACGGACGTATCAAAAGAAGTGATTCAACTCGCTATTTCAAGCATCCGCCAGCAAGCGGATCAGATTTTAATTGGCGACACGAGCGACATCGCGAAAGGTGTTCTTGCTATTTTTAAATGATCAGAAAAATCCGGGCTTATGCAGCACCGGATTTTTAATTGCGCTTATCGTAAAAAACACCATCTGTCTGCAGCGCCTCATACGGATTCGAGTATTTATTCATCGACTGCTTTTTCATACTGACTTCTTTTAAATCATCTTTCACCGCATTATTCAATCGGTTCAGCCGCGCTTCAATCTCTTTATTCATCTGGATAATTTCACGCCCGAGCACCTGCTCTTCTGCCGTAAAAGGCGGTTTAATAGAAGGTAGAATGGCCGCACGCTGGTCAAGCAGCCCTTCTGTCTCTTCAATTTGACTGTCACGATTACTTTCGACCGCTTCCAATAAATCAAGCAGCCGCCTCGTCATTTTATGACAGTCATGAACCGGCGTCATTACACACGTCCGCCCGCACCAACTTGCTGAATGCGGCGGTTTTCTTGAATGACTTGCTTCCATGTATCGCGAAACTCAGTCACAAATCCTTCCACTTCTTTCAAAATAGCCGGATCGTTTTGAACGTTCGCTTCAATAAGGCGTGTGTATAAATATTCATAAAGCGCGAGCATATTTTTGGCCACATCTGTATCCGTTTTGAGCGTAATACTCAGTTCCCGCACAATGGCCTGCGCTTTCTGGATATTCACATTTTTTTGTTCGATATTCTTGTCTGCCATAGCCCGTTCGGCAAGGCGGATAAATTTAATGCAGCCATTATAAAGCATCAATGTTAGTTCACCCGGAGAAGCTGTCGTAACCGAGTTATTTGCATACGCCTGTTGTGGGTTCATCGCCAATTGTAACGACTCCTTTTATATGAAAAATTACATGCTAAATTGTTGCATTAAATAGTTTGATTGTGAGTTTGCTTGTTGAATCGCTTTTTCCATTGCCGTAAATTGTCTCCAATATCGATCTTCTACTTGAACCAAACGGCTCTCAAACCGTGTAATACTGCTGTCAATATTCGATAGCTGACGGCCAAGCGCAAATTGCTGATTCGTCGAAAACGTGTTGCCGGCCCGTTCTTTCAATTTATCCATCGTTGCATTTACCGTGTCATACAACCGGTGCACAATCCCTTTTTCCAAAGCAGCTGATGAATCTCCACCGCCACGGAACAACGCTTCCACTGCATCAGGATTGTTATTAATCGCTTCTTTCAACTTCGCTTCATTAATTTCCAATTTCCCGCCTTCAAGGTAGTTTGCTGTCGTTGTAATGCCAATCGACGCTAACTGTTTGAACATTGGATCGGTCGTGCTATTTGAAATAGGCTGTGAGAAATTGCCTCGCATATTCGTCAGCACACCGGTCAAAATCGTATCTCGGCGAAGCAAACCGCTCTTCGCTTTCTCTTCCCACTGCTCCTGCTGCTTATCGCTCAACGATTCACGCTGTTCATCTGTCAGTGGCGTGTAAGAACGATACTTTTCTTCCGACGTTTTTGAACTGATCGCGCCGATTAACGTGTTGTATTTGTCGACGAATGATTTAATATTGTCGTACACTGCGTTGCCGTCATTGTTAATGGAAAGAGTTGCAGCTCCTTCATTAGCATCAAACGTTTTTTTCAATGTAATCGAGACACCGTTCATGTCGAACGTGTTGGACGGACGATTTGTTTCAAGTCCGTTAATCGTAAATGCTGCATTTGCTCCTGCTGTAACAATACTCGGAGTGGCTGCTTTATCCAGCTTCAATGCTGATATAATAAAAGATTCAGCTCTGGCTATGTTAATCGCGTCAGTTTCAGCCGGAGTAGGGTTAGCAGGATCAGCAACATTAGCAATAGCCTCATCAATCGCCGTACTGCTTATAGTGATATTACCGGCACCGTTATTAAAATCGCCTGTTTCTTTTTGCATGAGCGAAATTTTGTTCGTCACGGTATCGTAAAACATGGATACGCCTGCATTAGAGCTGTTTACTTTATTTACTACCTGATTCAATGTCTCTGTAGAACTGATAAGGAAGTTTTCTTTCACATCGCCTTTTGAGGATTTAGCTGCAATTGAAAAATCAGCATATTTTTCACCATTTTGAGCGACTGAAATGTAATCAACTTTCACCGTAGAATTTGGTTCAATTGTATGACTAAATGTTATATTCCCATCTTTGTCGATTTTCGCTTGATTTTTAGTTGAATCAAACGTATCTCCAAGCCCCACCATTTGATAAGAAACACCATTTACTTTTACCGACATTTTAGCAAACTCGGCTTCTTGAATCGTCCCAGCATCTACTCCTAAACTTAGCGGGTCCGTTCCCTTTTGCGTTAATGTTTTACTGCCAACAGCACCATCTAACCATTTCGTAAAACCTGGCATTTGAGCCACAAGTTCTTTCGTTCCATCGACACTTCCAATCGAGCTTGTCACCCAGTTTTCCGCTTTAGCAAGAGCTGTTACTTCTGAAATTGAGTAAGACGCCTGCGATGCTGCACTTGTAGCTGTCGCACTCACTTTCGTTTCATCTGATGATGTCGTCGTACGCGCCCGATATTTTGTTGTCAGTTTCATTTGTGTCAGTTCTGTCCGGAAATCAAGGAGAAGTGTGTTCATCTTGCGGTAGTCATCACGCTGCCATTCTAGCACTTGTTTCTTTTGCTTTAATTTATCAAGCGGCATACGCTCCGCTGTCATTAAGTTTTTAACGATGGAATCAATGTCCATCCCACTTGCCAGTCCCCCAACACGCATAACCATTGTGATCGTCCCCTTTATACCTTTTTGTCCACAAGTAATCCAATAAACTCAGTCATCGCAGCATACATATCGAGCATCTTTTTCGGTGGAATTTCCCTCACGACTTCCCGCGAATCATCATCTACAACGACAACATAATATTCTTTCAAATCATCATGATATTCAAATTGAACATGCGTCCGCGTCGGCTGTAAAAACGTGTTGACCTGCTCCGCAAACTTCGCAAGCTCTTCTTCCTTCATAGAAACGGACTGCTCCGCCACTTGTTGCATTGGCACAGCCAGTTTTGTCCCTTCTTTCACCTGACTCACGCTCATGACCGTCTGCGAAACACTTTCCCCCACTCGTTCAACCATTATTTATTCACCCCTACCGCGCATTCTTCTCCTTCTTATATCGACATATCTTTTCATTTCTTTACATTAAATTAAGATTTAATCCAATTTTACACAGTATTAACACTGTGTTCATACTAGTGCTAAATAAATGCACTATGCTAAAAAGAAAAAAGTGAGGCACACCACATTGAAAAAAATGATTAAATGGACCGCACCCGCAGTATTAACCGCATCATTATTTGCACCTATAACGGCAGGAGCTGCTTACAGCGACTCTGTGAATGTCAAAAAAATCGCTTCCTATACATCTGCAGCTGCCGATGAAGATGGCGGCGTTGCAGAAATTATCAAATATCATCCTAAAAGCAACTCTTTTTACGTGATCAACGGAAAAAATCAAAAGATTGATATCGTCTCACTTGAAAAAGGCACGCTGACAAAAAAGAAAGAGATTCATATTCCATCGCTCGTCAACTCAGATACATTTACATATGGCGATGTGACAAGTATCTCCATCCATGGCGATCATATCGCGGCTTCTGTACAACATGAAGACTATACGAAAAATGGTGTCATCATCGTGATGGATCTTAGCGGCAGCCTGCTTCATACATACGAAACTGGCGTTCAGCCAGACATGCTGACGTATTCAGCTGACGGTAACTATATTTTAAGCGCGAATGAAGGCGAACCTCGTATGGGACTCGAAAATGGTGTGGACCCAGAAGGCTCAATCACGGTCATTGATACAACGACAGACGCTGCGAAACACGTCAAATTCACCGATGAATCCATCATTGCAGACGACGTACACATTCGTACCAGCACAGCTGCTACGGATCTAGAACCAGAATATATCGCGCTCTCTGGCGACGATACAACGGCTTATGTTACTCTTCAAGAAAATAACGCAGTAGCTACTGTCAACTTTACGTCTGCTTCTATCGAATCTGTCCGTTCATTAGGGTATAAAGACCATTCAAAAGAAGCAAATGCACTTGATGCTGCACGCGATGGCAAGATTAACATTGAAGCGCTCCCTGTTCTTGGCGTGTACATGCCTGATGCCATTTCTGCAGTAACGATTGATGGCAAAGATTATTTACTGACGGCCAATGAAGGCGATGCGACTGAGTGGGAAGAATTTGTGAACGTCGCTGATTTTAAAGACTGGAAAGAAAATCTTACGGATAGCAGCATGAAAAACTCGACTGCGTATGACAAGCTTGAAGTGTTGACAGACCGTGGCACTGATGCCATTTATACACTTGGCGGCCGTTCATTCTCAATCTGGAAAGCTGACACGCTGGAGCAAGTGTTTGACAGTGGCAGTGACTTTGAAAAGATTACAGCAGAGCGGCTTCCCAAGTACTTTAACTGGTCAAATGACGATAATGAAATGGACAAGCGAAGTGCAAAAAAAGGGCCGGAGCCAGAAGAAATTAAAACAGGCATGATTGATGGAAAACTCGTTGCGATGATTGGCTTAGAGCGAATCGGCGGCGTCATGACATACGATATTTCCAATCCTGAAAATCCGGTATTTTTAAATTATACAAACACGCGTGACTTTAGCGATAAAATAGCTGGCGATGTTGCACCAGAAGGATTTGACTTTATTTCAGCTGAAAACAGCCCGACGAAAAAGCCAGTGCTGCTCGTAGCGAATGAAGTGAGCGGAACAGTTTCAGCACTTGAATACCGCGGCACAAATTCCATCGGTAAAAAAGGATATCTTCAAGGATTTAACAACGGCACATTCCGTCCTGATCAAAAAGTAACGCGCGGTGAATTGTCTGCGATGATTGCAGGAAACCTTGATGTGGAAGGAACAGGATCTCCATTTAAAGACGTCCCGGCTGGAAGTCGTTTCGCGGATTCCATTGCAGCAATCACTGATGAAGGATTGTTGAGCGGCTATTCTAACGGCAATTTTGGTCCCATTCATTCATTAACACGTGCTCAGTTCGCAGCCATTGTGGACCGATATATGGCAAATACGTGTGAAAATGCAGCCGTTGCTTCTTACTGCAGCGCAGACAAAGAATTAATAAAATATAGCGATGTAAAAGTTTCTTATTGGGCATCAGATGCCATCCAATCTGTCAGCACAGCTGGTTTAATGAACGGCTATAGCAGCGGTGAATTCCGCCCCGACCAAACTGTAACACGTGCTGAAGCAGTGAAAGTATTACACAAAGTATTTAATCGCGAGACCGTTTCATCTAACAACGCAACGTTTAAAGATGTCCCAACGGAACACTGGGCATTTAAAGAAATTGAATCTGCTGTAAAATAATAAAACAGCCCCTTTTCCGAATTCGGAAAAGGGGCTTGCTTCTATTTTTGGCCGTTTAAGCATCATTTGTGACCACTCAGCACCAGTTCTGACCATTCCACGCTAGTTCCGACCGCTCAACCTTATTCCTGACCACTTACTTTTTCGTTGCCAGTGGCTTTAAGCGCGCTTCAATCGGGATTTCGAAAAACGTCAATTCCGTTCCCAGGCTCCCTTTTTCATCTCCATAAAACAAATGATAGACAGATGTATCTTCCTGATTAACCGTTTTCTTAATCAATCTTATTCCTAAAACGCCTGTATAAAAGCGAACCTTTTCTTTCTAAACTACTCCTGCATCGGCTTCACCTCATCGGCACCAAAAAGCCTTACTCTTTTTTAAGAGTAAGACTCATTCCGCTTCCAAATAGAATAATTCAATCTAAGCGCAAACGTTACCCACATAATATAGGGCACCATTAAATGACCCGCGAGCTGATCTACTTGATAAAACTCATACGTTGTCCACGTGATCATACCTAGCATCGCCGCCATTTCCACAAACGCTGTACCCCGCAGCCCCCATTTAAAAATTTGAAACAAGAAAAGACACAGCTTCACGGCTGTGCCAGACAGATTTCTTTATGATTGCATTTTTCACATCGCTGCTCGTATTCTGTCCTGGGAAATTCATTGAGATCAACTGGTTCATTCGAAATCATATCGAGCTGGTAGCGGTGCATCATGTGAACGCTTTGCTTCATTTTGGAAAGCATCCGTTCAATATCTATTTCTGTCAATTGATACGCGCGCTGCACACCGGTTAGCACATATTCATTCCGAATCTCAATTTCATCAATTCCCGCATTGTATTTTTGCATAATATAATACGCGTACAACGCAAGCTGGCTTCTGTCGTCTTCCGCTTCTTTCCCTGTTTTCCAATCGACAATAACCCACTTGCCCGCTTCAATATCACGGTACAATAAATCCATCACGACGAAAATCTTTACGCCATCGATCGTCATGAACCGAAATTCCTCTGCTTGTTGAAACTGCATCGTCTGCGGACGTTCCGTTATATCTTGAAAGGAGCGGCTCGCCAGCAAATGGGCGAACACAACGGAAAGACGGCCCCGATACTCCTCCGCTTCCATCCGGTTTAATTCCCCTTCATAATACATGTCATACAGCATTTTATAGCGGGCCGGTTTTTGCATCCAAAGCTGTTTACGATCTCGCGAATCAATATACGCCCGGTTAAGCATCGAACGCCCTTCTTCTATTAGCTCCGCATTTGTCATCACATGCCCATGTCTTAAAAACAGCCTCACTGCTTTTTCTGCCAGCTCATGCACAATCTGCCCGAACGCCATCGGCAAATTTGTTAATTTTTTCAGGCGGTATGCGTGTTTCACCGATTCATCCACGTCATACAGCCAGCCGTTATGACTCATATAATACTCATATCCATATTTGCGCGCACACGTCAGCATTGTTTTATGACGGGAAAATGACCACGAAAACTCTGGAAACTCGCGTACTTCAAACGCCATATCGCATCCCCCTCCCCCGATTTAGCGACTAGATTCCACTTTTCTCATCTCTAAAAATACTTTAATCATCCCGTACGTCACGTCATCCGGCACAAGCTCTTTAATCGGCTTCAGCCGCTCTACACCCGCTTCTTCTATCGCTTTTTCAAGGATTTCCCGGTATTGCTCAGGCACAATTAAATTCAAATCGACCGCAAGCCCTTCATTCATGCATTGGATTAAATGATTTTCGACCGTACTCACTGTAAGATCCCGATCCGCAGCAATTTCAGCAGCTGTCAATCCGTTTTGATGCAAATCAAACGTTTCGAGATGAGAACCGTTCACTGTCTTTTTCTTCGGAGCTTTCGTTAAATACGTTGCTTTCAAATCCCTTTCACGCTCCGGATGATCGGCAGAAAACGTTTGAATCGCACGTAAAAAGGAATCCCCATACTTCTCAAGCTTACTTTGACCGACACCACTGACCGCGAGAAACTCTTCTTCTGTTTCGGGCATTTTTGCGCACATATCTTGCAATGTTTTATCTGAAAAAATAACGAACGGCGGTACACCAGCTTCGTCAGCCAGCTCTTTTCGCAATGAGCGCAGTTCTTCAAAGAGCGGATCATCTTTTGCAATTTTCTTCGTTTGAACGGCTTCTTTTCGTTTCACCAATTCTTTTCCGAGTAGTACATTTTTCCCGTTTTCTGTCACAAAAATGGTCGGATACTGCTTTTGCTCGACGCCGATCAGCTCCTGCGAAATGAGAAACTCGATGAAATTCGTTACATCTTTCGCACTTTGATGTTTCAAAATACCGTATGTAGACAGCTGATCAAAGCCAAAATCCTGTATTTTTTTGTTTTTTGATCCAGTCAGTACTTGTGCCGTCATCGCTTTGCCGAAGCGCTGTCCCATACGGATGACACAAGACAACACCATTTGCGCTTCTTTCGTCGTATCGACACTTTCACGTGAATCGGTGCAGTTGCCACAGCGTCCGCACGGTTTAGGGTATTCTTCACCGAAATAAGCGACGATGAACTGCTGCAAACACTTTTCTGTATGGCAGTAGTCGACCATAAGCTGCAATTTATCAAGCTCTTGCGGAATGCGGTCTCGCTCGAGTGTCTGGTCAATTAAAAAGCGCTGTGTCTGTACATCCTGAGATGAATAGAGCACAACACATTCACTGTCCAGTCCGTCACGTCCAGCACGGCCTGCTTCCTGATAATAGCTTTCCATATTTTTCGGTAGCTGATAATGGATGACGTAACGAATATTCGACTTATCAATCCCCATTCCGAACGCGTTTGTTGCAACCATGACAGCCGCTTCATCTGTTAAAAATCGTTCCTGCTCATCATTGCGTGCGACATCGCTCATGCCTGCATGATAACGCGCCACATCTATACCGTTTTTTTTCAACCGCTCATATAACTGATCAACGGTTTTACGTGTCGCTGCATAAATAATGCCCGCTTCTTTTTCATTTTTCTTCAAATACTCTTTTAAAAAGCCATTTCGATCCTGGCCTTGAATAACTGAAAACGATAGATTTTTTCGCTCAAATCCGGTAATGACTGTATTTTCTTCTTCTATAGTAAGAAGCCGGCAAATGTCTTCGCGCACGTTTGGTGTCGCTGTCGCTGTCAGCGCCAGCACAACCGGGTTACCTGGCAGCATTTCCGCCATCCGGTGAATATGCCGATAGCTCGGGCGAAAATCGTGTCCCCACTGTGAAATACAGTGTGCTTCATCAACGGCAATGAGCGGAACCTTTAGCTGCTTTAATTGCTCAACAAAAGACTGTGACTCAAGACGCTCCGGCGCAATATAAAGAAGCTTATACTCCCCATTTCGTGCTGCGTTCATCGTTTCCCGAAACGCTGCATTGCCAAGCGAACTATTAATATATGCAGCTGGAATGCCCGCTTCAAGGAGCGTATCGACCTGATCTTTCATTAATGAGATGAGCGGCGATACGACAATCGTTGTTCCCGACAGCACAAGCGCCGGAATTTGATAACAGATCGACTTCCCACCGCCCGTCGGCATGACACAAATCGTATTCTCACCGTTCAATACTTGGCCAATTGCTTGCTCCTGCCCACTCCGGAACGAATCATATCCGAAATGTGACTGCAAAAATTCACGTGCACGTTGAATCATTCACATACTGCCACTAAAAACATAGACAAATGTAATCATTCATCTACGCTAGACGTTTTCTTGCTTCTACGTGTCCCGCCTCGCCACTTGCCTGCTAATACGGTTGGTCTAACACTCCACAAGCGTAAATTCGGATGTAGCCCACCCTACATATATACAGATTAGTTACATTAATACTGTATATTGTTTCGCATATTTCAGATTTAAAGCGGCGTTGAAATCCCGGTCTAATGCAGTATGACAGCTGTCACATGTGAATGTGCGTTCGGACAGGCTTAATTTTACTTTCTTATGACCACAGCACGAACACAGCTTGGAAGATGGATACCATCCGTCTGCCTGTCTTAGTTCAATGCCGTGCTTTTTACATTTAGCCATGAGCCATTCTTTAAACGCATAGAAATTCTGCTGTGCGACTGCTTTAGATAGATACCGGTTTTTCATCATGCCTTTCACGTTTAAATCTTCAATCGTGATATAAGCTGGCTTGGTTTTCACCAGAGTACTCACGACATACTGAATATATGCTTGACGAATATTCGCCAGTCTAGCGTGCAGTTTCTGAACCCGAAGGATCTGCTTCTGCCTGTTTTTGGCGCAGAATTCACCTCTCTTTTGATTTTTATTTTGTTCATAGCTTCTGCTCAGTTTCCTTTGCTGCCGTTTCAACCTTTTTTCAAGCTTCTTGACACGAACAGTTTTATTCACATTCGCAAACGTTTCATTGTGGCTGCATATCGCAAATTCTGTAATGCCAAGATCCACGCCTATTCCGTCATGATCATTGATCTGCTCACTTTCTTTTAGCTGGACTTCACACAAGACAGACACGTAATACCGGCCTGCTTTTTGAGAAATCGTGCAGTAGAAACTTTCGCATCAACCGGAATATAGCCATATTCTTTCAGTCGGATCCATCCAAGAGTCGGAACCTTGATTCTATGACGTTCTACGACTATATCCTTCGGGTTATTCTTTGGAAAATATGCTTTTACGTCTTGCTTTTTCTTTATCTTAAACTTAGGGCGTTCAGCTAATCCTTTAAAAAAGTTCTTAAAAGCCCTGTCTCCATTCATAATCGCTTGTTTTACGGCTTTACTGGAAACATCTTTTATCCAAAAATCAGTCTGCTTTGTATAAATATTGTTCAGCCATTTAGAGAAATCATAGCCGGACAAATGCTTACCTGTGGCTTTGTAGTGATTCTGTGCTGTGTCCAAATATAAGTTATACACATATCGGCAAGTGCCAATCGTTTGATTTACTTTTGTCATTTGCCTTTCATCAAGGAGGATTTCTGTCTTATATGCTTTTTTCAACTTCTTCATCCCCCTTGATTTTCTTTTTATATTTTCGCAAGCCATAGATTCTACAACTAAACATATGAATAATCGAAATCAAATCGTCTACCAATTCTTGTTGAGGAGACAGCTCTTCATTCTTAACAACTAAAATGTCAACGTCTTGTTTTTGAAGAAATGATTCAATGTTTATCACTTCTTTGCTCGTTTTCTTTCATTGTAGCATAGTGGCGCAGGGAGGGGCCGCCCTAAAAGTTAGTAATTAACTAACTACTAGGTCCAGCCCCATTGTGAAATAGAGTAATTATTTCTTTGGTTTTCTCGACATAGCGATTCCGATGACTGACACACCAGCAGCGGCAACCATCCATCCTTTCGATACTCTTAGCTGTTTTTGCTCGTGAATGGGCTCCGGCTGCATGTCCATTTTTTCAGCTTGTAGAATCGTTCCTGCCTGATCTTCCGGCAACTGTGTCGTTCGTTCAAGCTCTTGCTTGTTTTCGCCCATTCCTTTTAAAAACGTGAATAACAAGCTAATGGCTCTTTTTACTTCCGGTTTTGAAAGTGAATAGATCATTGACACATACCCTGCATCTTCTTTATCTGCTTGTGCCATGCGGGCAATTCCGTTATTTACTTTTAGAATAACCGGCTCCAGCTGCTGGACGTTTAACGTTCCAAGCATCCCGAGCATGAGGAGAAGGTTTTTTATCGTATTAGCGGTTTCGGGCTTATCGGCCGCCTTCACGACTATATCGAGTACGCGGTCACCTTGTCCGAAAAGACTGTTCACCATATTCAACACGTTGCGGTCCTTCATCTTATTGATCACACTAAATAATTCCTTGATGACTTCTTTATTATCGGCAAGCATCTGTTCAATTTCTAACAAGTCCTGTTTCCGTTTTTCTTCTTCCGTTAATTCGATATGATGGATTTTCGTTATCGGCTTAGCCATGCTCTCTCTCCCCCTTTTTCACCATCTCACCAGGGAAGATATAATCAGTACGCGCCCATTTTTTCTCTACTTGTACACCTATTTGCGGCTGCGGGTTTCCATTTCTGTAATTAATGCGCGGCAACGGGCTCTCACCTTTTTCTTTTAAAATGTCCATTGTCGCGCTAATTTCTTTGTACGCCGGTGTGTCTGTATCTTTATCCGCATGGCTGCCCGTTAAATAATTAATAGCCCCTTCACCTGAATCATTCATCGGCAAGTACACTTCTTTCCCTTTCACCCGGTCTGTTACGAGGCATTTCACTTTCACACTGCCATAAGGTGATGTGAGCCGTACGAGTGTTCCATCTTCAAGTTCCCTCTCCTCCGCAAGCTCCGGTGATACTTCAAGAAACACTTCTGGCGTTTTAGACGTAATGCCTTTCGATTTATATGTCATATTGCCTTCATGAAAATGCTCAAGCAGCCGGCCATTGTTAACATGAAGATCGTATTCTTCGGCAAATTCGAGCGGTTTCGTCCATTCCACCGGAAATAACTGTGCTTTTCCGTCCGGAAAAGGGAACTCGTCGATAAAAAGGAGCGGTGAGTCCACACCATCTTTCGCGACAGGCCACTGCAAACTTTTATATCCTTCTAATCGTTCATACGAAACACCTGTATAAAGCGGAGATAGACTTGCGGCTTCCGCCATGATGTCTCCCGGATGATCATATTGCCAGTCCGCTCCGAGGCGGTTCGCAATGTCCATAATAATTTTCCAATCCGGTTTTGACTCACCTAGCGGCTCCAGTGCCTGATAGAGACGCTGAATTCGGCGTTCTGTATTCGTAAATGTCCCTTCTTTTTCAAGGCTCGGACTCGCCGGCAAAACAACATCGGCAAATTCAGCCGTTTTGGATAAAAAGATGTCTTGAACAACGAAGAAATCCAGTTTTTCAAATGCTGAATGTACGTAGTTTATATTCGAATCAACAAGACCCATGTCTTCCCCTTTTAAGTACATCATTTTCACTTTTCCATTATGAATGCCTGCAACCATTTCATGATTGTTTAATCCAGGTTCAGATGGGATTTTAACGCCCCAGCTTTTTTCATATTTTGAACGCACGTTGTCATCTGCTACTCTTTCATAACCTGGAAAACGATCTGGCATGCTGCCGAAATCACTCGCTCCCTGCACGTTATTATGACCGCGGAGCGGATAACTTCCTGCACCTGGTTTCCCATAGTTTCCTGTTATTAAGAGCAAATTAGAGATCGCTGTACTCGTATCACTTCCGCCCATATGCTGTGTAACGCCCATCGCCCACAAAACACACGTCGTTTTAGCTTGATGAATGTGCTCCGCAAGTTGAATAAGCGTCTCTTTTTTAACACCCGTCACACAAGCCGCATAGTCCATCGTAAACGGTTCTAAACTTTTTTTATATTCATCTAGTCCATTCACACGGTTTTTTAAAAAGCGTTCATCTTCCCATCCTTGATCGACAATGTATTTTGTTACAGCAGACAACCAGACCAAATCAGTCCCTGGTTTAGGCTGAATAAAGAGATCCGAGCGATCCGCCATTTCATGCTTACGTAAATCGGCGACAATTAATTTCTGTCCTTTTAACTTATGAGACCGTTTTACTCTCGTCGCCAGGACAGGATGTGACTCTGACGTATTCGAACCGACAATTAAAACGAGCTCTGACTGCTCAATATCCGTAATAGAACCTGAATCGCCGCCATAGCCGACCGTTCTGAAAAGCCCCATCGTTGCCGGCGTCTGGCAGTAACGTGAACAGTTGTCCACATTATTCGTACCAACCACCCCACGAGCCAGTTTCTGCATTAAATACGATTCTTCATTTGTACATTTTGAAGAGCTAATAAACGCCATTGAATCCGGCCCATACGTTTTGTTCGCTTCTATGAATTTGCCGGCAATCAGCTCGAGCGCTTCTTCCCATTCCGCTTCACGGAACGCGTCGCCTTCACGAATGAGCGGCTTCGTCAACCTTTCCTCGCTGTTGACGTAATCCCAGCCGAATTTCCCTTTTACACATGTTGAAATGCCATTTGCCGGCGCTTCAATTTGCGGTTCCACCTTTAATATTTTCCGGTCCTTCGTCCATACATCAAAGCTGCAGCCGACACCGCAATATGTACAAACCGTTTTTGTTTTCTTAATATTTTCTTCCCGCATCGCCGCTTCCATATCCGAAATAGCTAAAATCGATCCGTAGCCTGTTTCCACATTTTTCGTCAGCTCGATCATCGGGCGAAGCGTTGCTTTCGCAATCCCTGTTAAAAAACCTGCTTCCCCTTCCATTCCTTTTTCAAGCATTGCATTACATGGACAGACCGTAGAGCAATGACCGCACGAGACGCATGATGATTCATTAATCGTCGTGTTTTTATCCCAAATAACACGCGGCTTTTTTAAGCTCCAATCGATTGAAAGTGTTTCAGTCACCTGCACATCCTGGCAAGCTTCTACACACCGTCCGCATAAAATACATTGATCCGGATCATACCGGTAAAAGGGATTCGAATCGTCTATTTCATACGGCTTCGGAGCAAAAGGAACACTCTGATGATTAATCTTCATTTCTTTTACCGTGTTGTGGATTTCACATCCGCCATTGTTGTAGTCACAAACGGTGCAATAAAGCTCATGATTGTGAAGGATGCGATCCATACCAATCAGCTGTGCTTCTTTTACTTCAGGCGAAACAGAATCAATCACATCTCCTTCTTGAATGACCGTGGAACAGGATCGGACAAATTCGCCATTCACTTGTACAATACACGTATCACATGTCTCAATAGGCCCGAGGCTCGGATGATAACAAACACTCGGAATAGTGAGCGAACGATCCGTTAATGCGTGTAAAACCGTTTGATCATTTTGCAGGCTTGTTTCTTCCCCATTAATAGTGACTCGTACGTCTTGTGACAAAATGTTTCCCCCTCCCCATTTCAAGAAAATTCTGTTTTTTATTCACGATTCCCTTCTTTTAAACCTTTCAAACTGTTTGCTTCATAGGCGAATGAACGCATCTTTAATCAACCATGGTATACTTAGTCATAAAAAGGAGCTGACAAAAGTGATTAACGTACTGTTCGTCTGCCTTGGCAACATTTGCCGTTCACCAATGGCAGAAGCTTTATTTCGTGACTTAATCGAAAAAGAAAACTTGGGTGATACCATTACGGTTGATTCTGCCGCTACAAGTTCATGGCACATTGGCTCACCGCCTCATAAAGGTACGCTTGGTATTTTAAAAGAATACAACGTGTCCGCAACAGGACTAGCTGGCCGACAATTAACGAAAGAAGACTTCGACCAGTTCGACTACATCATCGGTATGGATGAAAGCAACATTCGCAACATTTACGATATGACTGGCCATCCTGATCATCCGAAAATCATTCGACTGCTTGATTTAACGAATCATAAAAAAGATGTACCTGATCCGTATTACACGGGTGATTTCCAAGAAACATATGAACTGGTCACAGACGGCTGCCAGGCGTTACTTGCGAAAATTCGTGCCGAACACAATTTGACACATTAAAGACGAATTCGCCGTAAACAATAAGAAACCATTTTATAAAACAGAATAAGGCTGTCCCAGTCAATTATTCATTGACTTTTGGGACAGCCTCTTCGTTTTACACTTTAAATCGATCAACTGCTTCTTTTAACTCGCGGGCAATTTGATTCATTTCATCCGTCGCTTTTGCGACACGCTCCAACTCCACTTGCTGAGCAGCCGCTGATGCACTCACCTGCTCCGCGGAAGCGGCTGTTTCTTCAGATATCGCCGACACGTTTTGAATCGACAGCATCGCCTGCTCTTTCTGTCCAACCATTTCCTGTAGCTTCAATGTCAGCTCATCGACTGAATGTCC
>NZ_LQWY01000040.1 GCF_001643235.1 Domibacillus aminovorans | reverse complement strand
TTGTTTCACGATCCGAAGAATACAACCAACGCTGCGCTACACGATGTCATATCGGTTTCGATCAAGCACGTGCGGAGCTCGCAGCCAGGTTCAAAACAACAGACTAAATGACTGGCTATAAGGAAAGGGATTACGTCATTTACACAAAATTCTTGACGCTCCCAAGTGAGTTAAGTAAAAATAAAGCCTTTTACTTACAATGATAAATAACAGTAAAGTTGTTCAAATTATGAACTAACAGGTGATTTAATTACCAATCTTATATGAGGACAACAGATGCTTGGGATTAGAGAAGGTTAAAATGGTGGTCGAAGGTTTCGGTATCAACTAAAAAAGAAAGGAAGGAGGTGGTACGGGAATCAACCAGAGAAAAAGAAAGATATTCCGATGTTGAAAAAGTGCTGGCGTTATCATGAAAAGGGAAAGACATTGCCGTTTTTGTGAATGTAGAAATAGGAGAGATTCTGGACGTTTACGAAGCGGATTGATGAAAGTGCGACGTATGAGCATGACACGCATAAATGGATAGCAGAACAGGCAAAACTATATAAAAGCTATCCGTTTGCGCCCACTGTGGCGGGACTTGGAAGGATGTAGGCATATGATGTACGACCAATTTAAAAAACGTTATGTCAAACGTATGATGCAGGATGCGCCGCATGTGTATATTTCAGAAGATGACATTGTGAAGATGTGGGATGCAATTATCGTCTTTAGTCAGCTGCAGAACGAGGAAAGGAAGCCATCACTGGAAACTGTCAACGAAAAAGAACCAACAGAGAAAATACAGGAACTGGCGAAAGATCTTATTAAAGAAGTGCAAAAAGAATTACAGAAAGAAACGATAGTAGCGGAACCTCCATCGCAAATATCAGAGACATTTGAGCAGTACAACTCAACCGATGTAATAGAAACTAAAGAAGATATATCATTTGTAGAGCCGTGTAAGATGTGTGACGGGCTCGGTTATTTATTGATGGATGTGCCAGGGACACAACATACGCTGTGCCCGACTTGCCGGGGTGCGGGTGATGAAATACATCATCCGAGAAAAAGAAAGGAGGAACCCGAATGGCTGTAATACAAGCGCGGCCGAAGCGTCTGCCGCTTCGGCGGAATGAGTCAAGACAAATAGCCCATGGTTAAAAAATCATTGATCGGCATGAAAAGTGACTGGATGATGAAGGGATCGAACAGTTCCAATCCGCTAAGGTATACTTGAAATGACAAAGCAATTGCTAGATCTGCCACTGTTGCTAAAAAATCCTGTGGTTTTACATCTGACAGTTCAACAACTGCTTTTTTCAGCGACTGACGTACAAGCTGACGCGTTTTTTTTTGACGATGGCCATAATTCCTCTAACGTAAATATTTTAATCGGTATAGAGTCTTTTACTCGTAACAAGAGATGTGACAGAATGGGAATATCAATATGGATCATTAAACACTTAGCTTACTGTGATACGCTGACTGGTTTGTATGTTTATGAGCCAGTCGGTTGCGTAAGGAAATGGGACAGGTGAATTGTGATAAAACAACAGGGATAACAGTGATTATGTTTAGAAAAAAACAAAGGCTTGGAGCGAATATGCAAAGTATGCAGTTACCAAGCGGGGGATGTGATTCTTTCATATGCGGATTTTTTGTATAATTGGAGTTGATTAAGACGGTTTTTCAGGGTATTTGATGCTAATAATTCAATTAAATCGGAATAATTAAAATAAATTTTCTAAAAAAACTTGTAAATAGTAATCATTACGGTTTATTATGTATGAGTAGCATCTATTAAACAAGCTTTTAACTTTTAAATCGTAATCGTTCTTATTTATTGTTGAGGAGTGAATGTAGTGGAAAGTGGAAAAATTCCGGTTACCGTTTTAAGTGGTTATTTAGGTTCGGGGAAAACAACGCTATTAAATCATATTTTAAAAAATCGTGAACAAAAAAGGATAGCTGTTATTGTCAATGATATGAGCGAAGTAAATATAGATGCCTCGCTTATTAAACAAGGAGGGTTTTCGCGTACAGAAGAAAAATTAGTGGAATTGCAAAATGGATGCATTTGCTGCACGCTTCGTGAAGATTTAATTCTTGAGGTAGAGAAGCTGGCTGCTACGGGAGGCATTGATTATATTGTCATCGAATCAACGGGAATAAGTGAGCCTATACCAGTTGCACAAACATTTACATATATAGATGAAAGTCTTGGCATTGATCTATCGAAATTTTGCCGCCTTGATACAATGGTAACGGTTGTGGACGCAAATCAATTTTGGCAGGATTTTGCTTCGGATGAAACATTACTGGATCGAAAGCAAGCTGTCAATGAAGAAGACAATAGAGAAATAGCCGATCTTCTCATTGATCAAATTGAATTTGCTAATGTCATTATACTGAACAAAATGGATTTAGTTGATAAAGCTCATTTAGTTAAATTAAAAGCCATCCTTCAAGTTTTAAATCCCGATGCAAATATAATCAAAACAATCCATTCACAGCTCTCATTGCACCAGGTGCTTAACACTCAATTATTTAATTTTGAAATATCAAGTCAAAGTGCTGGATGGATGAAAGAGCTTAATGAAGAGCATGTCCCTGAAACAGAAGAATACGGTATTGCATCATTTGTCTATCGAAGCAAAAAACCATTTCATCCCGATCGTCTGATGAAATGGATCGAAGAATGGCCGGACGAAGTTGTCCGTGCGAAAGGGTTTCTTTGGCTTGCAACGCGTAACAATGTCGCTGTTTTGCTTTCTCAAGCGGGTCCATCCTTAACGATAGAGAGAGCGGGGGATTGGGTTGCTGCTTATCCAGAAGAAGAACAGCAGCAAATTTTAAAAGAAGAACCTGAGCTATTAGCACGCTGGGATGAGGAATATGGAGACAGGATGACTGAGTTAGTGCTTATTGGTATCGGAATGGATCAAAAACAAATGATCGAAACATTAGACAGCTGCTTACTTACTGAAGAGGAGCTTGTTCAAGAGTGGACAAATTTTCACGATCCACTGCCAAGTTTCTAAACTAACTTTAATATAAATGAGGGGAATAATGATGAGAGTCATAATTACGTTAGCATGTACAAAGAGACAAAATAAACATAAAATTTTTAAAATTAAATCGTAATAATTACGTTTTATATTGAGGAGGATATGAAAATGGCTAAAAAATCGAAAATAGCTAAAGCAAAAAAACAGCAAAAGTTGGTTGAACAATATGCAGAGATTCGCAAAGAACTAAAGGAAAAAGGGGATTTTATAGCTCTAAACAAGCTGCCTCGGGATTCTTCTCCAACCAGAATTCACAATAGATGTGAATTAACGGGCAGGCCAAGGGGATATATGCGGAAATTTAACATGTCGCGTATCGCTTTTCGTGAGCTAGCACATAAGGGACAATTACCAGGAATAAAAAAAGCCAGTTGGTAAAAATACTCACCTATCCTTACAAAAAGAATCCAATTAGTAGAACATTACACTTCTCAAATCGTAATTATTATTATTTGAGAAGTGGATGAATTTTTACAAAAGATAATAAAAAAGGAGGAGGATCATAATTGATCACGATTATAGGAGGCGGCCCAGCAGGAATTGGAATGGGTTTGCTGCTCAAACAAAATGGAATAAAAGATTTTATTATTTTAGAAAAGGACCAAGTTGGTTCGACATTTTTTCAATGGGCTAAAGAAACAAAATTCATTACCCCGTCTTTTACAGCCCACGGATTTGGCCATTTGGATTTAAATGCAATTCTGCCAGATACATCACCGGCTTATACATTTGGAAAGGAGCATTTATCAGGGGAGGAATATGGTGATTATTTGGCTATGATCGCTGAGTACTATGATTTGCCAGTTCGTGAAAATACAACAGTCTATAAAATGGAAAAAAAGGAGGGGAAATATTGGGTGCAAACAAGTGAGCTCGGAGATGGATTCTTTTCAAATTCAGTTATTCTTGCTTGTGGTGAATTCCAATTTCCAAAGCGGCCTTTTACGTATGGGATTCATTATGGTGATGTTACTTCATGGACAGAACTTGAAGGAGATCGGATGATTATCGGTGGTGGTGAAAGTGCAGCTGATGCGGCCTATCACCTAGCTGCAACTGGCCGACAGGTTGATGTTTACTACTCTGCGCATGTTTGGTTTGACAAAGAAGTCGATCCAAGCCGGACATTATCTCCATTTACGAGGGAAAGACTCAAGTCGCCTGTTGTGTCTAATCGAATCGTTGAACATCCCAGCAAAAGGGCGTTATCAATTGAAAAAGATGAGGCAAAGGAGTGTTATCTTGTCCAATTTGAGGACGGTGAGGTCGTAGAAACAGACCGAGAACCAATTATCTGTACAGGTTTTTTGAGCGGCGCGAAACAATTTAAGCATTTATTTGACTGGAATGAAGAGGGGCTTCCGATCTTAACCGAAAAGGATGAATCCACAATTGCTCCTTCTGTTTATTTAATTGGGCCGAGTGTAAGGCAAAAAAATACGATCTTCTGTTTTATTTATAAATTCCGTCAACGGTTTGCGATTATTGCCGAGAATATCTTCTTTCATCACCATCTGTCCTGTAATCCCGACGTTTTTCAGTTATATAAACAGTCTTCTATGTATTTAGATGACTTATCTTGTTGCGAAAAAGATTGTGCATGCTAGGAGAATCGATATGAGGATTGTATTAGTAGGATTGGAATCATCAGGGAAAACGACCTTATTGAAGAGTTTAGTATCAAAGGAAGTCAAAGTTCAAGGATCGAATGTAAAAGGCTCTACTTCTAATGTTTTTGAAGTGAAAGAAGAACAAATCAGGTATGTGGACACACCGGGAATACGCTTAGGAAGTGAACTTGTCTCAAGTCAGTATACAGAAAAAATGGCAGACTCTGCAGATCAGCTTTGGTTTGTGGTAAGAGGAACCCACTTTAAAACAGAACTTGAAGCATTAGAAAAAATCTTTTCATTTAATCATAAATCGGTAGCACTCATTGTTACATTTGAAGATAAAATGGATCGAGAATCGCTGCAAGCATTACATGATTTTAAAGCGAAAACGAAATTCCCTTTGTATGTTATGGATACCCGTACTATCAATTCTAGTGTTGGAAAAAGTGTAATACAACTGGCTAGATTCGTTACTTCATCCGAAATCGATGAACTAGCTAATTTGCCAATACAAAAAGTAAAAGAATCACCAACGTTGTTTCAAAAAAGGGTAATTGGTCCTTACCTAGCTCTTTTTACTGTACTAAGCATCTATGCGTTACCTATTTTCTTAGCATATCAATTTTCGAAAAAAGCAGAGGGTTTCGTAGGATTAAATATTCTCAGGCCCATGAAGAGTTGGTTTTCAACTTTTCCGGAATCATTGAAAACTTTGCTATTTGGGGATTTTGGACTTTTTTCGTTAGGGATCTACTCCTTTATGTGGGCTTTCCCAGTTGTGCTTCTGTTTGGTTTAGCCGTAGCGATTACCGAGGAAAGTGGATTAAAGGATCGGATTACGGACTCGCTAGATCCGCTCATGCGTAAAGTTGGTTTGACTGGACAAGACCTTGTTCCGATCATCAGTGGCTTTGGCTGTAATGTCGTCGCAATACAAGCAAGCCGGAGCTGTAATATATGTACAAGAAAGAATTGTATTTCAGTCATTTCATTCGGTTCTGCCTGCAGCTATCAATTAGGAGCAACACTTTCTGTCTTTGGGGCATCAGGGAATATCGTTTTAATCATTCCTTATATTTTTGCATTGATCGTGATTTCACTTATTCATGTGAAGATTTGGAATAGACGAACGATGGTTCCTCTATTTCAAAAGCGGGAATCTTTTTTACAATGGCCATCAGGGCAAATCTTATGGTTTAGAATTAAGCCTGTTATAAGCCAATTTCTTTTACAAGCTATGCCGATCTTTCTAATCATTTGCTTGATTGTTTCGATGTTTGAGTTACTAGGATGGTTGGACTATTTAAAGAATTTCGTTGCACCGCTCTTAGTAGTGAGCGGTTTATCTACTGAAATTGCACCGGCATTCGTTGCAAGTTTGTTTCGAAAAGATGGGATACTTCTTTTAAATCAAGGATCAGGTAGTGTTTTGGAACAAATGGCACCTGGAGAATTATTTATCGCCGTTTTCCTTTGCAGTACGTTTACAGCCTGTTTAGTAACGCTAATGAAAATCATGAAAGAATTATCTTGGAAGGATGCAGTTATGATTGCTGGAAAACAAATGACAACGAGCATTGTCAGCGTTATCTTGTTTTCCATTCTTTTTTCCATGTATGAATAAGTTATTCACACCATCTTGTAGTCATTGGTGAAAAATAGCTATAAAATGCACAATAAGTAATTGAACTAAAAAAAACCAAGGAAAGACCTTGGCTAAAACGAAGCTGAAAAACGACTAGGACGATGAATAAAGCAGAAGGTGGAGATGGCTGAACTAAAATCATTGTGTACTTATATTTAATAAATCTTAACTGTAGGACGATCCTTTATTTTATCCTCTGAAATAGTCGATTGTACAAAGGATCTCTCATTTTCAGTGTCTGAGGTCGGTTCTTTATATAGTGCAACTAAAGAACAAATAAAGATAACGCCTAAAATCATTGATAGTATCCATCCAAAAAGTTCGATTGGTGACATAATGTGAAGTCTCCTTTCTTTTAAATATTAAGAACTAGTATATGAAGTGAGTATCGGTTTTATGCTTACAGATGGCAAGTATCATTGTTACAACCAGATTCATCAGTATGTTCAAACAGCAAAACAAATATAGGAAAGTGGAGTTAGCACAGAAAAATCAAGTATAAGTGCCAACTAAAAACCCCATCCACCTATAAAAGTGGATGGGGTTTACATGTGTTTATGCGTTTAAATGTATGTCACAGTATTCTTGTACAAGTTCGATTTCATCATCTTCCAGTTCAAAATCAAGCACGCTGTCATCTGCACGATTATGCAAAAATAAGCCCGCTATCTTTTTCTCTGTTTCTGTTACGACATATAGGACACGAATGTAAAAGCCTTCAGCAGAGTATAAATCGTCATCTTCATCAACTGCCGCAAAAAGATGATACTCGTACCGATCTCCTTCTAAAATGCCAAACGGGTCCGCGACCTTTTCTAATTTATGATCAGTAATATTCATGTTGTTGCCTCCTGTTTTTTATTTAGAAAGTGTAATAATCCATTTTTTCAGCCGCCTGATTCCTTCTTCAAACTGGGCGGGTCCTGCGTATCCATATGATAAACGGATGGAACGGGAAGTCCCTTCTGTATAAATACTGCCCGGATGAAATAAAATGCCTTCATTTACAGCTTCTGTGTATAATTCTTTTATTGAAATATCCTGTTTTAATTTCAGCCATATAAAAAAGCCACCGTTCGGGATCCGCCATTCTGCTAGTCCAGATAAGTGGCGTTCTAGAGACGCAGATGCTTCTAGACGCCGCTTTAACAGCTCTTTCCGTACATATTCGAGATGATGCTCATATAATCCTTCTTCAAGCCATTCTGAGGCTACACGCTGCGACAATGAACTCGTCCCGTAGTCTGCTTGCATTTTCAAATTAGCCAAGCGTTCAATGACTGGTTCTGCACCAGCAACCCAACCGATCCGCAGGCCAGGGCTTAATGTCTTTGATAAACTTCCGATATACAAAACATTGCTGTTTGTGTCCATCGATTTTAATGAAGGCGGCGGCGGGGAATCGAGCCAGAGTTCCCGGTAAACATCATCTTCAATAATAGGAAGGCGGTGGGCAGCACAAAATGACAATACTTCTTTTCGTCTCGACTCGCTCATCATGATACCAGTTGGATTATGAAAACAGGGTATCGTATAGAGAGCACTAGGATGATTTGGACGCCATTTCGATTGCAAATCAGCCGTGACCAATCCATCAGCATCCATTTCAATGCCTGTAAGAGACATACCAAGCGATTGAAATGTATGAATGGAATATAGGTAAGAGGGTTCTTCTAAAAAAACAGAGGCGCCACGTTCCATAAGCCCTGAGGCGATCAGTTGAAGTCCTTGCATGGCACCGGATACAATTAAAATGGATGAAGGAGTGACAGGAGTACCTTGCCTTGTCATATATCCTGCAACAGCTTCCCGGAGCGGTTCATAACCGCCACGCTCCTCATAACCTAGTGAGTGGATTTTGCCAGACAGTCGGGCGAGCACATCGTTTAAATATCCGTCGGGAAACACATCTTCCGCCAGTTCCCCTTTACTTAAATCTATAATACCAGTTTCAACGGGATGAGATGGCTGTGTATCTTTTGATCTTGGAAGTGATGCGAGAAGAGACCAAGTATCGTTAGCGATAATCGTACCTTTCCCCATGACACCTTCTATAATTCCATCTTTTTTCAGTAGTTCAAGTGCGGTCACGACGGTGCTTCTATTGACGGAAAATTGATCAGCAAGTACGCGCTGGCTCGGGATTTTCGAACCGGCGGAGCCCCATTTACCGAGCTTAATCTGCTCTTTAATCCAGTCCGCAACGATGTCCGATTTCATTTTAGATTTCATTTTGTCATTGTCCAATGTTCGTTAAATCCAGGAATGCAGCCCGTTTGGTGAAATCAGTCTCCGGATAATAGGCGTTTTTTACTAAAATATTCGGTCCGAGGCAGCGGACAGAGGAGCAATGGCAGCCCGTTTCTTTGGCCAGTTTTGATGCGGTCCACGTTTCATAGGCTTCTTGAAATGAATTTTTTTGAATGTTGCCAAGTGACGGAGCATCCGCAAAATCGGTGACAATAATATCACCTGAAAAAATATTTACATTTAAACGCGACCGCCCATCAGGATCGTTTCGTACTGTGACGTGCTGCTCTTTTTGCAGGCGATAGACAAGTTCCCGATCTCGAACATCTTCATGGCAGGCGAAAAATGGAAGTGTGCCGAACAACATCCATACATTTGGGTCTCTTACGTCCAGCAGATGATGAATAGCTGCTCGCATGTCATCAAGTGAAAGAGATTCAAGGACACTTGCAAAGTCACTCGGATACATCGGATGAATTTCATGGCGTGCGCATCTCATCTCATCAACAACTTGACGATGAATCTTCTCAAGATAAGGAAGCGTCCGCTTATTTAACATCGTTTCTGCGGATACTAAGACATCCGCACTTGCTAAAATTTGACTATTATTGATCATCCGTGTAAACAGCTGCTCTCGTTGTTTATACGACGGTTTGCGCTCCATATGCGCAAAGCCCGCTTCCACAAACTCGTCTACGGTTCCCCAGTTATGCGAAATGTGCAGAACATCCAAATACGGCGCAATCAGCTCGTATCGCGCTGCATCAATCGTCAAATTCGAATTCATTTGCGTGTACACACCGCGCTCATGTGCATAACGAAGCAGCGGCAGTACATAATTTTGCACGGATTTTTTAGACAGCATCGGCTCGCCGCCCGTAATGCTCAACGCACGTAATGATGGGATTTCATCAAGTTTGGATAACAGCAGTGAAAGAGGCAGTGCGTCGGGATCTTTCGTCTGTAATGTATAGCCGACGGCGCAATGTTCACAGCGCATATTGCATAATGTCGTCGTTGTCAATTCAATGTTTGAAAGCTGTATTGATCCAGATTGATCAATGTCCAGATAACTTTCCCAAGGATCAAAAATAGGAGTAATCGCTTTTTTCATATGTGAAACACCTCTTTTTTTCTTTCAACATTTTATTATACCTTCTTTTCGTAAAAAAGAAAAAGATTGTGATAGTGACAATTCAATACATTCATTCAAAAAACGAAGATGTTGTAAAGAAAGAGAACATTTTATTCACACTTTGTTCATAATTCTCATACATAATTATGTTGATTTCTATACATTAAGTTCACATCTTCTTTATATTCGGTGCGTACAATGGATATAAGGATGGGGGAATATATGAAAATTATGGCCCGCCGGGGAGTATCAAGTCTTTACCCCGAAAATACAATGGCATCATTCCAAGCAGCAGCAGATTGCGGTGCAGGTGGCATTCATTTTGATGTACACATGACAAAAGATGGGCAGCTAGTCGTCATTCAGGATGAACACGTAAACAGAACGACAGATGGGACAGGTTTAGTTGCTAATTACACAGCCGCGGGGATTCGCCAGCTACATGCTAGAAAAAGTATAAATTCCACGTTTTCAGGTGAAAAAATTCCTTTTCTGGAAGAGGTGCTTGAATGGGCAGAAGAAGAAAAAATGTCTTTATCCATCGAACTGAAAAACAACGTGATTGGCTACACGATGATGGAAAATACATTATTGCAAGCCTTGTACAGGTTCGGTCTCGAAGACCGCGTTATTCTTTCTTCGCTCAATTTAAAAAGTATGCTCAAAATTCGCCGCCTTGACCCGTTTATCGGGACGGCTTTACTTTGTACAGGAATACCGTCTAATGCCGTACAGATGATGAATAAAATAAAGGCACATGCTATTCATTGTGAAACACCATTTTTATTTTCAAGCGGCAGCCGTCAAGCAGCAGACCAACATATACCTCTGGCTGTAACGATATCGAATGACACAGGAAATAGAGCTATTCTTCGTAATCTAGGTGTGGATACGATTATGACAGATTGCCCTCATAAGTGGCTTGCTCTCACCTTTTAATAGGCAAAACAGTTCATTTGTGCTGTTTTTAATCATATTGCTTTTCATTACTGGAAAAAAACAGTATGATTTGAAATATGAACACATGAGGGGGAATTACATAATGAATAAGATAACAGGTTTCATAGGTGCTGCACTCTTAACAGGTGGCGTACTTGCAGGCTGTTCTGCTGATTCTGAAAATGCGGTTCCAGAAGAAAATACAGCTGAAGAAGCAGTAACACCAGAAGAAACAGAGCCGGTAGTAGAAGAAACAGAGCCAGCGGTGGATGATGCTGCAAGCGATGCTTCTAAAACGATAGAAAATGCAGCTGAAAAAGTAGATGAAGCAACACAAGATTTACAAGAAAATGCGAATGATGCAGCGGATGCTGTAGAGCAGAAAGTAGCTGAAATCGGTGACGCTGTTGAAGAAGCTCCATCAGATGCACAGGAAAGTGTCGATACTGCGACAACACCGAAAGAAGAACCAGCTCCAGCTGTAACGGAAGGAAAGGAAGTAACGGGCACATTTAATGGATTGGCCGATCCTCATACCGTTGAAATTGAGGTAGATGGAGTCCCAGCTGCTTATCAGGTTGATCCAGACGGGGAAGCAATGGCCAAGTTTGCAGAATTAACTGAGGGTGACAGCGTGACATTCGTGTATGTTGAGAAAGGAGAACAGCTCGTTATTAACGAAGTGATGTAACGAAAAAAAGCACATCTTTTTCAGATGTGCTTTCAGACTGTCGACAAAGCCGTTTTCAAATCTTTGATTTGAGGCGGCTTCGTCTTTTTTGTATGCTTGATCAGGCCTGCTCAAGCTGGCTTTAGAGACTTCCACGCCCAGCTTGCCAGTTTCTTAAGGTTCATGGCAGCGAAAGTAAGCATCGCTTGCATGGATAATTTCCCCAGTCCTCTGAGGGTTGTCCAGCGCATGCCATGCTTTTCTTTTGCGTCCGCAAAAACCCGTTCAATCGTTTCTTTGCGTTTTGCATAGATTTCTTTATGTTGCGGAGTGTGCCGCAGATGATCTGCTTCTTCAAGATAGCCTTCCCACACATGCCGGTGGATCAGTTTCATGCGGTTCTGGCTTTGCGTGCACATCGATAAAAGCGGACAGTCCCGGCATTGCTTCGGGCCGGAAG
>NZ_LQWY01000039.1 GCF_001643235.1 Domibacillus aminovorans | reverse complement strand
CGTATTTGAAGATGGGGGTATTCTCGCCTGAAAATCTGATAAAGAAAGCAACGCCACCTTGATCACGAAAGGTTTTCAAGTAAAGGACCTGATGATCATGCACATTTTTCAAGTCAAATCGATTTGTTAGGTGTGTGCTTTTTGCATCAAAGGCAATACCTCTACCATGCGATATGCCGACATAATCAACGGTACTTTTAGCAGTGTATATTATTTTTCCGTTAATATTTTTGGTCGGTGTTGGTATTTCGTCGATCTGCGCCCAGCCTTTGAGTTTATACATTCCATTCGTTGAATTAATTGCGTTTTGGAGCGCTTTTCCCCGGTTTGAATGACTGATTTTTTGCTTAATCATTTAATAGCCCTCCGCTTGCCGTTGGTGATTTTCAGCATTTTTTTGAAAGTATGCCTTTTCAATTTCTGGCCACTCAAGCCCAAGCATTTGTCCCAATCCTAGATAGTTGTCAAAAACGAATGAATACCATGTTTTCTTGTCATTAACCGGAAACGTATTGAAAGAGGACGCATACCGGTATACTTCTTCAAATTGAATGGTCAGTTCATCGTCTTCGCCGAATGAAACACCAATGCTGGAATATGTCGGCGCATAGTCTTCACTTCCAAGATCGATGCCGATCGACAATATAAAACTCAATCCATCGACGTATTCTTCAAGAAGTGGAACACTGCACTTGTGCGGCATTTCAGTTAATTGGCATAATTCACACCAGTTCCTCGGTATTTGATCATGGCTCCACTTTTTAAAACCACGCCACTCATTTGCTAGCTCACCTATTTCAGTTAAAAGAGCAACACGTTTCCAGGCAGGTGGCTTTGTATATCGAAGCCCCTTCTCATCGTTAATCCGTTTATCCAACACTCTCTGCATTTCAAACAATTTTTTCAAATCCATGCCTTTCCCTCCGCTTTTTTACTTTCGTTTTGGATGTGCGTAGTGCCGTATCCGCATCCCTTCGTTTTCATTCAAAATTTTCTTCATACGCTCGAACCGGAGCGGCATAGGCTTGTCCGAAAATAATTCAGTTGTCATTCTCTTGATTTTCGATTCTGCTCGCCGCTGTTTTTCCTCCGCTTTTTTCGCACGTTGCCCAAGAGCAAGAATCTCATCCTGCCGTTTCATGATGAGCCGCTTCCGCTCATTCGACTGGATTAGTTCATCTCCAATACTGTTCATAATAATTCTCCTTTCTCGGTCAGCCATAGTGCTCGTGATTTACGGTCTACATAACCGATGTAACCCTTTTCTCTTATTGTTTTCATGCGATTATTGATGATGCTACCAAGCGGTTTTTTCATAGCAGTTGCAACTTCACGGAAGGACGGCGCGTATTTATTCGTTTCGATAAAATCACGGATAAAAAGGACGATGCGTTTTTCTTCGGGTGTGAGCTGGTTCAATCTAGCACCTCCCGCTTTTCCTTCGCTGCATCACGGGCACGCAATTCCGCTTCCATTGCAGCTCTTTCCCTTAAAAATTCAGCATCTTCACCTTCTGACAGGTCTATCGATTCTTTTTGTTCGAACCATCCTGGCAATTTTTCTTCGCGAGATACCCCCGATCCACGACGCTTTCCTGCTTTTTCAGCAGCAGCGCGTTCGCTTTTCACTTGTAAAACAAGCTGGTCGTATTTTTCGCGCAATTTCGCAATAGAAAGAATGTTGGCTTGCCAGAAATCATGCTCTTGTGTCCAGTCAATCAAGAAAAGGATCTGTTCATCTGTACGATCATCCCGCTCCATCATCAAACGGACATCATTCGCCCATTTCTGTAAATCCGGTTGTTTATGATTTGGATTGTTATCAAGTATTTTTTGATAAAGCCTATTAGCCAATTGATAATAAACGGAAGATTCGTCGTAAGCTTGTTTGCGACTATTATTCTTTTTCTTTTCTATATCTATATCTATATCTATATCTTTATCTATATCTGTTGCGTGACCTTGCATGACTGTCCCGTGACCGTCACGTGACATAGGTAATTCTTTTTGTTTTTCTCGCTGTTTTTGCTTACGAATACGGTTTTGCTCACGTATTTTATCCATACCTTCAACATTTTGATGCTTCTCCCAGTTCGCAATATTAATCATGTGATCATCGGCGATTTCGATCATGCCGAACCCTTTAAATGTTTCCAATGCCATTCGCACGATATTGAGCGGGCGATTAAAAATCGTCGCAAGCATTTCTTCCGTATACGGAATATTTTCTGAAAGATAGATATATCCGCTAGCATTCGTTTTGCCAGCCTGAGAAAGTAGCTTTACCCAGATGATCAAGATCGTATCCGCTTCAGGCATACTCTCGATCAGACGGATCTTTTCATCCTCAAACATGTGAGTGCTTAGCTTAATCCACTTTACATCTGACATTCCATTCCCTCCTCAATATCTACATGAAAAGCACCCGTTGGCGCTCCGTAATTTTGTTCAAGCATCTTTTCCGCTGCTTTGCGGCATTCAGTAACACTATCTGCGTATATCAAAGCAGTGAATAAAGGAATACGTTCTCCTTTTGACATCTGCACAACTTCAACGTCATACACCATGACCGTATCTCCTCCGCTTTCCATTTGAATGATGAGCGGCCCATGTGGTAAAATGAAAGAGTTAAACGACTTGACTACCCAATGTAAATACGATGAAGCCTGGACGCTTCGTCGTATTTTTTATGTTCAATGGACCTTCACTCTTTTCACCACAGCCGCTTTTATCCCGCTTTCCTTTAATGTCTGGACAATTTTGTCTAGTTTAGATACTTTTTTACTCATCCGCTTCAACTTGAATAGCCCAAGACACGGAAAACACTTGTTTTTCGAGGTGTTGACCAAGTAAATTGGTCCCGCTAATTGTCCGAAATACGACCTTGTAACCCGCATTAACTAATTCTCGTTGGTATACTTTATGGCTTCGTATTTCAGAGTCATCTAACACAACTTCTTTTAATGTGTAGCCATCCATTGCGGCATTTTCGATATTATTCAACAACTTCTTAAATTCCTCACTAGCCAGAACAGCCTTTTCATACTGTCTTTGTCCAATTTCGGCGACTTCCGCCAATTTATTTGCCGGTTTAATTTGCAAACTATTCATCTCCTATTCTAAAAAGTAAGTAATTTTATAAAGATCCCGATCCAACACATCTAACTCATTAATACTGATCCATCTTTCAAGTGCCGCTTCACAAAAACGATTTGTTGCAGCAATGCTTTGTCCTGGTAACCATCCAAGTTCATCAAGGTGAAATGTTTCCTCGATTGGATCTAGGACGCCTGATTTATCCACACAGCGGAATGTCACCTGTTTATAACTCATGCCGTGCCATCTCCATCGGGATCTGTCGCACATTACCGGTCATCCGGTGCACAATCATGTACATGCCGTTATGCCGCTTCGACACTAACCAATTCATTGGATTAAGCCGGTATGAGGCGATAATAACCATTTCTTTTCGTGTTGGTTTCTTTGGATTTTTCATATAAACACCCCTCTCAATCTCCCTGACTCTCAAGCCAGTCAAGCAGGAATTCTTCGGTTTCTTTTGCTGGGAAGTACCATTTCTGTCCGACACGTTTTTTCGGTATTCCAGGTTGGTGTAAAAGGAACCGTTGCACGCTACTTAAACTCATACAAGTCCGCCGACACAATTCTTCGGTATCCCAAAAAACAAGTTGCTGGTCGATCTCCTTGATCGCAGCACGGATTTCTTCAGCTGCTAACTTTTTAATTGCCTTCGGATCGACTTCGATTCGGACTGCTTCCATTTCCATATCTTCACCCCGTTTCCCCTTCACCTAGTTCCAATCGCAACTGGTATTTTGTTACCGAATCAGGCTGCCAGGAGCGGATGAATTGAACAGCCGCTTCATATTTTTTCGTTGGTATCATACCGCGGTTTGGAACATCAAAGGCTTTGTGAATATCGACATTAAGTGATCTGAATAGTTTTGTCCTTACAAGCTTACTGCCTTCAAAATGTTCATTAAGAACCGAGCGAACTCTACCATTCACTTCTTTTTGGATCGCTTTGGCCTGTGCTGGATGAAGCGGCTGTTTCTCTTTCAATTCCATTACTTCGCATTCCAACCCATCGATCCGCTCGCCTTGTTCAACAATTGCTTGGAGTGATAGTTTGGCCATTTCCGTCGGTGATGTCGGAACCTTTTGTTTCTGTAAAAATGCTTCTGCCAGTACATCTTTTGCTTTTAGTTGATATTCAAGCAGCTTATCCCTTGCCACTTCGTTAATTAGCGCTGGATTGATAGAAGCTAGCCAAAGCGGAAGAAAATCGATATTTATTACAAAAGCTTCCTGCACACCCCCTCTCGAAGGTAGTGGCAGGGTCGCCACCCCCTTTGAAAGAGTCATATGCGCCTGCAATTTTTCTCTTTGGCGTCTCGCATCCATCCCTAAACCTTCACAAATCCAACTAACGCCGACATAAATATTTTCATCATCAGCCTTTACAGCTAATAACTCAGCACCCATAAAATCTACTGTTTTTTGATCAACGGGCTGTAAAGCACCCATTTGGAAACCTTCCATGTAATTCACCTTCTCTTTCATGCGATATTATTTATGTCCCATTCTTGGGAACCACTGACCAAAAAAAATTCATCTGCACTAATCTTAAGGAAATCACAGATACCCTGAATTTCAGTGAGACTAAAATCTACTCCTTTTCTATTAATTTTCATAGAAAAGCTCGCATCACTAATACCTAGAAATCCAGCTACTTCTCTTTGCTTAATTCCTCTAGTTACTAGCAACGCTTTTAATTTAAAGAAAGGCTGCTTGGCTTCTTTGCCACCCATTACTAACCCTCCTTTCTAACAGTCCCGTTTTTGGGAATGGTTATAATTCACAGTATACGGCAAAATTCTTCAAAGTCAAACAATTATTTCATAAATGGGATAAAACATTAAAAGTCGTTGAAATTTTGGGACAATTGTATTAAACTGGTTTTAGCGCACATGAAAAAGTTAAATATAGATTAATAAAGTGAGGGAAAATTAATGGCTCCTTTCCATGAAAATATAAGAAATTTAAGAACATCCAGGAAACTATCTTTAAAAGAATTGGCTGATATATTTTCAGCAAAGTATGGTGTGAAAGTTGGCAAAAGCTCTATAAGTAGGTGGGAGAACGGGGACTCTGAGCCAAATATTAGTGATGCGAATTTGTATGCTGACTACTTTGGCGTTTCTTTAGATTGGTTGATGGATCGAGACGCAGAAAATAAAACAAATACTAATACAATTGAAACCTTTGCTGCACATATAGATGATGATGCAACAGAAGAAGAAATGGAGGAAATCAGAAAGTATTTCGAATATCTTAAGTCACGTAGAAAGTGAGTGTCGTTTATGTTGATGCGTATGGAAAAATTAATGTTAGCCTATCCAGAATTAATCTATATCGAAGACCCAAATATGCCTAAAATGCTAGGCGGGTATATCGAAGGAAGAGTAATCACCTTAAATAAAAACAAAAGCCTGTATGAGAAGTATTCTATTCTTGCGGAAGAAATCGGACATCACGAGACTTCATACGGTGATATCTTAGATACAAGTAATATGAGGGACTGGAAGGTAGAACTTGTAGCACGTAGATGGTCTTATAAAAAACTCGTTTCTTTTGATGATTTAATCTATTGTTATAAACATCATTTAACCACTATAGAAGACACCTGTACTTTTTTAGAGATCCCGCCTGACATTTTAAAAACTTCTTTAGACTATTACTTATCCCATTACGGCTTATACATAGATTACAAAGGCTATAAAATTATGTTTGATCCACTAAATATTGAACGTATTTACTAAAAGGTGGTGCTGCGTTAAATAGTTGTTTGCTTAATAGTCATAATTTTTAATTTATTATTCCGGCAATTTAAACAGAAAGGATGTGTAAACGTGGCAAGTTTTCGCAAGCTGAAAAGCGGGAAATGGCAGTATCGTGTGCATGACGAGGGACGAGAAGTTAGCAAAGGTGGATTTAAGACAAAAAAAGAAGCACAGCTGGCCGCTGCTGCTATTGAGGAAAAAATTTATACTGGCCAGACACTAGGGGATAAGCACCGGATCATGTCTGATTTCATCCAAGAATACATGGAAGTGGAGAAGCGACCGAACGTGCGACGGTCTACATATGACGCTTACTGGTCAGCGATTAACATGCATATCATTCCGCATTTCGGTGACAAGAAAATTATCAAGATCACCCGGCCAATGATCAAAAAATGGATGAATTCATACTCGGAAATGAAAGACCAGAGCGGAAAATTAATGTATTCATACGGATCGCGTCTCCGCTTTGCATCAATCTTAAAAGGCATTCTTCATTCGGCTCAGCACGACTACAAAATTATCGGGGAAAATCCAATGAATGGACTAAAAGTGCCTATCGAAAAGCTGACGATCCCCACCAACGAGGACGAAAAGAAAATTGAATTTTATACACTGACAGAATTGCAGCAATTGCTTTCTTTTTTAAAAGAGTATAAACCGCCACGTTATAGCGAGTATCGCCCGTATTACATGATGTGCTTTATACAATCACGGACCGGCATTCGTATCAGTGAAATGCTAGCTCTGACATGGGATGATATACAGGGCGATAAGTTATCGATTACAAAACAAACATCTCGTGATAAGAATAATAATCTCACAATTGAACCGCCAAAATCGCGTGCCGGTATCCGTACGGTTAAGCTAGATCCAGACACGATCAAAGAACTGAAAAAGTTCCGGTTCATTCAAAATGAATGCGCGATGAAATATAAGGCATTTTTGAACCACCCGCCACTTAGAACTCTTACGAGTTGCTTGAAGTGGTGGATTCCTAAGATCACCAACGTATACGTCAGTTATCGATTAGGCTATCCCCGCAGTTCCTGCGGTTAGAAGTCTTAATGCTTCATTTTTAAGATTTTGTCCACCAT
>NZ_LQWY01000038.1 GCF_001643235.1 Domibacillus aminovorans | reverse complement strand
CCACCACCAGCTTAGGATTAATCCCCCATGAGTGCTTCCCGTAAGGGAGCGACATTCTGTGATGCACCGTGGTCGTTGGAGTCAGACTAACGGATGGGCTCTATGGCACCATAGTTGATCGACCTTCCTCTCCCAGCCGTAGTATCCAATACCCGTTCTGCACCCATTTTCATCATCTGTGGTCTAGCGCTGATTTTGCGCTACATGGATGGCTAACGGGCAGGTTAGCTTAATAAGAAAATAATAACTGTCGAAATCTACATCTAAAGTTGTATGGGAAATTCAGCCTTAAAATGTATTGAAGATTTCCATTAAATTGTTATATTTAAACCATAAAGGATTTTAGTATACCCAATTGAAGTATTAAAAGATACTGGGTTTGGCAGAGGAAAGAGTGAGCATTAATAAATATCTTTTTATATGTTTAACGTTAATTTTGTCATTCTTGCTTAGTGCTTGTTTTGGAAATGAAAAAGTTATAGAAATAGAAAAAATATTATCTATGTAGAAAGGAGGAAAAACTTTGTTTTTAAAAATTGTAAAGAATGATTGCTACAGGAAAAAAATCATAACTGTGACAGTGTTTGTATTTATAACTCTGGCAGTTCTTTTGGGAGCTAGTGCAACAAATATTATTGCCAATCTGATTCAGTTGATGTCGGAACTGCAGGAACGTGCAGTCCCAGCTGACATTACGCAAATGCATTCCGGAAAGTATGACCCGACAGAAATACATAAATTTACGGAAGAACAGCGTGAGAATATAGCGATGCAGGAGACGATGGTTCTTCTGAATTTTGATGGAAGTAATATTCATCTTGGCCAAAATCAAACGATGGCTGGAACTATACAGGATATTTCATTTGTTGTACAGAATAAGAAATTTGATTTTATATTGGATCTGAATAATGAAAAGCTGGAAGTAAAGGAAGGTGAAGTGGCGGTTCCCATCTATTTCATGGAACAATATGACTTAAAAATAGGTGATACGATTACGGTGAAAAGTGGAGGGTATCAGAAAGAGTTTGTCATTTCAGATTATGCAAGAGATTATGAGATGAACTCTTCCTTTACTTCTTCGAAACGGTTTGTTATTAATCAGGCGGACTATGATGAAATGCTTATAAAGCAGACAGGGGAATTGGAATATCTTATCGAATTCAAACTGAATGGAAATGGGGATTCTCAAGCTGTTCAGACTGCATATATCGAAGCAGGTCTTCCAGCAAACGGTCCTACAATCGGAGGAAAGATATTTCTGCTGTTTAATGCCATGTCAGATGCGGCAGTTGCAATGATCATTATACTTATCAGTATTCTGCTGATTATTATAGCTTCGCTTTGTATCAGACTTACGTTTCTGGCAACGATTGATGAAGATTTAAGAGAAATCGGTGTTATGAAAGCAATTGGAATATCTAAAAAGGATATAAAGAAGGTATATCTTAACAAATACAGAGTCTTGTCAGTAGTAGCCGGTATAATAGGCTATCTGCTTTCTTTTGTAGTGGTAAATCTGTTTAACGGTAATATGAGACTTTATATATCTTCGGATTTATCAGGAAACTTAAAATATGTACTATCTCTTATAGCTCCATTATTTGTATATTTCATGATTGTGATGTACTGCAAGAAAGTACTGAAAAGTATCGATAAGATTTCTGCGGTGGAAGCATTGCGTTCAGATATCATGGAGCGTGGAAAGAACCGAAAAAACAGTTTTCCACTGCTTAAGAACAAATTCTTCAGCACCAATATTTACATGGGACTAAGGGATGTATGGAAACGTTTCAAATTATACAGGTTACTGTTTTTTATTTTTGTCGTATGTACATTTATTGTAATACTTCCTTTAAATATTTATAACACCATGAATTCACCGGAATTTTCCACATACATGGGAATAGGAAAATCCGACATGAGAATCGATCTTCGAAGGACAGATACGATTACAGAAGATTTCAAAAAGCTGCAGGAAGAATTGCAGAATGATTCGGATATTGAAAAGTATGCCGCATACATCACAAGTTCCTACCAGGTCAAAAATGCGGAAGGTTCCTGGGACTATATTAATATCGAAATCGGAGATTTTTCCGTATTTCCATTAAATTATCTGGAAGGGAGAGCACCGAAGGGTGAAGGGGAAATCTCACTTTCCTTTGCAAACGCGTCAAAAGACGGATTAAACAAGAAAGTGGGAGATGAAGTAGTAGTAAATGTTGCAGGGACAGAAAAGACTATGAAAGTAGTTGGTATTTATCAAGATATTACAAATGGCGGGAAAACAGCAAAGGCGGATACTAGTCTTGCTTTAAATGAAGATGCCGTTCTTTGGTATATTGTGAGCATGGATGTGGCTCAAGGCGTTGATATTCGTGAGAAAATGGACTTCTATCAGAATACCTATGATTCTGCACAGGTAAATGATATCAAAGAATATACACAACAGACTCTTGGAAATATCATTGATCAGATGATCACAATTGTTATAGGCGGGATCACAATTGCAGTAATAATTGTTGTATTGATAACTGCATTATTCCTTAAGATGTTATTGTCAAAGGATATGTCCCAGATTGCAATCATGCGAAGTGTGGGTTTAACTTCCAAAAATATTAAGCATCAATATATGGCAGGAACCTTAATGGTACTGATATTGGGAATCATACTAGGAGTGCTGGCTTCTGATTATTTAGGGGAGTTTCTTGTAAGTATGGCAATGTCCTCTATGGGAGCTGCAAGAATTCAATTTGTTCATGTTGCATGGCAGACTTGGCTGCTTTGTCCGTTAGTGCTGATTGTAGTAGTTGGATTTACTATATCTGTGTGCTGTAAGGTAACAGTAGAAGATGATTTATCTGTAGCTTTAAGAAGTTAGAACTTCTGAAAAAGGTCCGGGCAGGAGGCGTATCTGCGAAGGTGGAAGAAGTCCCCTGCGTGAAGGCGCCGATGTAGATAAGAATGCAGATTCCTGAAAAATAAGACATTCCGGGATATAGACTTTGATTTAAATAGTTGACATTGGAGGAATATATTTGAGCAATATATTGGAAGCAAGAAGTATGAACAAAAAAGTAGGATTAGGGAAAGATCATGAGCTTCATATCTTAAAGGATGTAAACTTGGAGATAGAAAAAGGTGAATTCGTATCGGTCATGGGGCCATCCGGAAGCGGGAAGTCAACGCTGCTATATAATGTAAGCGGTATGGACAGAATTACTTCAGGTAGTGTGAAATTTAAAGGTCGTGAAATCGGTAGACACAAAGAAGAAGAACTGGCGAAGATTCGACTGAATAACATGGGATTTATCTTTCAGGATATTAATCTTTTAAAGAATCTGTCATTGATTGACAATGTTATGTTTCCTGCTCTTGTATCAAAAGATGCTGATAAAAATGCGGTACATCAAAAAGCAAAAAAACTGTTGGAAATGACAGGAATTGAAAAGCTTGCAGATCATAATATCACCCAGGCATCTGGTGGACAGCTGCAGAGAGTCGGCATCTGCAGAGCATTGATAAATGATCCGGATATCATATTTGGAGACGAACCGACCGGAGCATTAGATTCCAAATCGACAGAAGAGATTATGTCACATCTTACAGAGATTAATAAAAAAGGGACAACCGTAATGCTCGTTACGCATGATGTAAAGGTGGCAGCAAAAACCGAAAGAGTATTGTATATGGTAGATGGAAATATTGTGGAACAGAAGAAAATGCGTAAATACGATGCGCAGCATGACGAAATTAAGGAAAGAGAAGAAAGCATTATGAAATGGTTAGTAGAAAATGGATTCTAATTTTTCATTTTTTATCAATATCCCAGGCTTTTTTCAAGATGAAGGGCGTCTTTTTTATTCCACAAGATAGTTTGTGAAATATTGTACTTAAACTATCGGGGGCGTTAGTTCAAGAAAACAGACAACAAAGGCCGATTTTCTCGGTCTTTTTTCTTTGGTTAAAAGTCAGCATTGGATTTTAACAGAGCCCACAAAAAGAAGTATTTTATAGAACGGTGAAAAGGGAGTTAAGAGGCGATGTGAAGATTAAGTTTTTTTAAAAAAATCATTGTCTCTTATTTGGAAGAAGATGAAGGTGATTGTTACGCCGATTACTCTATAAATCGTAAGAATCATGAAGAATAAAATATTGAAATTAAAGAGATACTGAGTGCTAAATGGGAAATCATTCAATAACCAAATAGGGGGCGTTTATCATTTTTAACATGGGCGAATGGGTGGAAAGTCTGTTAGATAAGAAAATGGGATTCGTTGAAGGTGAAAATCAATTTGGGGCAACAGTGAACTGGATTGTGAACGGGAAACTCATTAAGGGCAACGCCACGCAGCACACGTTGATTAAGCTAGGCGACAAGCTAAAGAGCGAGGATCTGAACGAACTGATTGAACTATCGCTACTAACAAAAGACGAAGAATGGTTTGTGGCTTTAATGGATCGGCTGAAGCAGCAGAAAGAAGGAGAGATGGCGGAATGATTGGACAAACCTTCATAATGCGTATAGAAAAGCCAATGAGCTACCACGAACGATTATTCCGCGCAGAAGGATATACAACGGGTGACATCGGCGCACTGGTGACGCAGATGATTGATAAGGGATTCATTGAAGCAGACGATCCACATGCAAGAGAAATGGCGTGTGTCGCGGAAATGGCGAAAGTAAGGGCGCGGCAGTACAGGATGGTAGAGGGTGAAGCGGAATGAAAAGTAGTGATTACTTCTAGCGAAAAAGAAAATTGGTATGTAGATAAAGTCGGAAATGTATTTGATGTATTTCCATCAAAGGCAGTGAGCGAATATTACTATGTTACAAGTGGAGCCTATGAAGCAAAGACGATTCGGTTCGAGCATTATATAGTCATCGAAGAAAGCAACAATCAAAATGAGCAAAATTCAAACTTTGATCCAGTAGACAAACCAGAGCATTACCACTGCACAGGCATTGATTTCAACACAGTCATGAAACGCACCTTCACGAAAGAAGAGTACGCCGGTTTTTGTAAAGGCAACATCTTAAAATACGCAATAAGGCATTGGTTAAAGGGCAGCGTAGAGGATTTAAAGAAGCTACGTTTCTAATACGGCATTCTTTTTGACAGTAAATCCGAAGCCGATTATTACATGCGTCTTCTAGCAGATCCAAGTGTCGAAAAGGTTGAAGTACAACCGGTATTCGAAGTGATACCTTCATCCCAGTCACATGCTATCACTGTAACGGATCAGGCAAGCGGACAAGCCCGAAAACGGAGAGGTCAATCCATTGTACTCTTTGCTCTGGAAAAGGCTTGAAAACGAAGCCAGGAGCGAAATATACGGCTGATTTTAAAGTTTATTACAAGGGTGGCCGGACAGAAACTGTGGATGTCAAAGGGGGACCGGCTTCACGGGATTTTTCATTGCGGCGTAAGTTATTAGAAAAGGCGATAGGGCAGGAAGTGACAGTCATGGAGTATAATTACGGTGAGTGGAGGAGGAAACGCTGAAATCGTTCTTTAACTAATAAAGAAGCCGTAAAACGACTTCTCAATAAAATTAATATAATAGAAACTGTCCAGGCATCATTTGTGGAGCATAATTATATCCTCCAGGCATCATTCGTGGAGCATAGTTATATCCTCTAGGCACCATTTGTGGGGCATAATTATATCCTCCAGGCATCATTCGTGGAACGTAGTTATATCCTCTAGGCATCGTTTGTGGAGCATTGTTCTCTTCTTCAGGCATCAATTGTGGAGCATTGTTCTCTTCTTCAGGCATCGTTTGTGGAGCATTGTTCTCTTCTTCAGGCATCATTTTGGGGGCACAGTTACCCCCTTCAAGCATCATGTAATGTTGTTCAACCTTCGTTACGTAATAAAAGTGCTTTTGATAATAATGCATGTGCTTTTGAGGATCCACGTATTCGTATTTTTTTGCCAGCAGTCCATATAAGTTTGCTTTTGCTAAAAGATCTTTTAACGTTTGATCCAATTGCATTAAAAAACCCCCTTGTTAAAGTTAATTCAATGAAGTATATGTTGCAAAGCTCATATGGTGCTGGGAAGTGTCAAAAGATCCATGTGATAAAGAATATTATGTCATTGCACGAGGATCTGGTAGCCATGTAGATTATTATTCTAATCCGGAACTAGAAGGATTACTCGGCAGCCTGCCTGTGCATTGGTTTGAGAGTTTCAGATATGTTGAAAGTTTACAAGCTATCGAATCGGGAGAAATCGCAACGGAACAGATGCCAGAGGTAGCAATATTCGATGAAGAAGAATCGTCACAGTTTATCGAACAGCTCAGTTTATTTTAAAAAAGGGGTGGCGTGATGAACATTGGAGACTGGGTATTCTGCAAAGTCGGAGAGGAAACAGCCCTTGGCTACATTACCGGGCTTCCTCACTCAAATGGGCAAGTTTATGTGACGAGAGTAGCCAAACGCGTGAATGATACGCTGGTTTGGATGAAGCCAGAGTCCAGAATTTATGACCAAAACAAGACAGCAGTAATAGATAATACGCTGGCAAAAGAAGACTATCAAGACCTAATAGATTTAGCGATCAAGACAGGGGATCGGCAGTGGTTCTTTGAGTTAAGAGAAAGGATGCTACAGGATGTGTAGGTAAATGTGGAAGTGGAGTTTTAAACAAAAAAGAGCCAGGTTAGTACCTGACTGTACAAGGATTAGATTTTGCAGGGGAGTATGACGTGGAAATGTCATACAAAAAGAATATACCCATTATTCAATAGTAGGAATTTAACGAACGATTTTTGGTTCTATTTTCATTAATCCACCAATCGATATGGTCCAAGTCAAAAACAATAAGGCTGTTATTAGGGTTTTTGTGAGGGATTTCCCTTTTTAAAATAAGATCATAAATTTCTTCTTCGGTTAGCGGATAGTCGACCGAATCAAGATAAGAAATTAATTGCTTGATTCTGTGTACATTTCTCAAATAATCACCTCTATCAAAATTCTAGATGGAATGAAAACTTCGTGTAAAGGATAAACGAGAGGAGCGTAGTGTTCTATACCCATTTATCAAATGAATATTCTCGATCAACAGTACGTCGATTCCGGCATGAAAATAGCCGAGGGAGTAAAACCTCGGCTAAAAGGAGTAAAACTGTCGTGTACAAGCAGGAACTCTCATGCAAAAACAGTTTAACCATCCAAGAGAAAATTATACAAAAAATGATAATTAATCTCGATAGTTTTTTTAAAGTCTGCTTTGCAATTGAAATTGGAGAATTAATTTGTCCAGTTCTTCGCTATATTTAAGGGTTTCGATATCTGTAAATCCCTTTTTTAAACCAGAGGCTATCATTAACTCGCGAATATCGTTAATTTGGATGGATAAGTCCTCTAAATTTAATTGAGTAGATAATATTTCAGTTTCACGTAACAATCTTGGTTTACTTAATAAAGCCACTAAAGAAAAAATGAAACTAATGAATAAAACTATTGATATTATCCATGCAACAATATCGATTAGCGGCATACTGTGATGGCCTCCTTCGTTGAGTAAATTTGAATTAGTTACTAGTCATATCCAATTAGGGAAAAATTAAACAAAAAGGATACTATGGAAACAGAAATCAAGCACAAAATCTTATATAAGAGGTGTAAGGGAGAGTGATCAACAGTAGACATATAAGGAGGATGAAATCAGTGGATGAAGTGCAAAAATTCAATTCAGAAAATAGTCATCAACTAGGGTACGTCATGATGGCAGAAGAAATCCCGATGAAAATCAAAGTGGAAGTCGAGTTTTAAACAAAAAATAGCCAGGCCGGAGCCTGACTGTAAAAGAGTTGAATGTTGACGAATAAGGTTTAAGTTGAGTATGACGAGAATCCCTCGTACGAAAACAATATATTCAATTTAGAAAAGATTATACAAAAAAAGCCAAGGAAAAGTCCCCAGCTCTTGAAATAGTCCTCGTTGTGGATTGTACTCATATTAGGTTGTTTAAGCGAAATCAAAATAGGCAGTCGAAAAGACGATTGATCAACAGTAGAGTAAAAAAATCAAGCTGGGTTGAGCGCTAAATGGTATTAGTTCAGAATTAAAACATAAATTTAGTGTGAAATACAGACAGGTGAATAAATGCTAAATAAAATACAGTAAAAGGAAAGAGGTGGAGTGCAATGCTGAGAAAGGTATATTGGTCTAAACTCAACGATTCATGTGATAAAATAATAATAAAAGCTGGTTTTAGGAAGGAAAGTAACGAGCTTTATGAACCTTATGAACTCTCAATTGAAACATGGGAAAAAGAACCGGCTGGTTGGGTGTATAAAGGGGAGCAATCAAAACAAAGGCAGCAACAATTAGAGGAGCATCCATCTATACAATTGCTGTTAAAATTATAATAATTATTCAACAGTTTGAGAACAAAATATTACAACTAAATAGCCAACGTCCCAACGGAAAAACCGACGGACATCAAACTCTAGAGTAGGTTTATACCTGCGGTAGAGCTTGGTGTCCTTTTTTATTGAGAAAAGGAGCGATCAAGATGAATTCAAGTTTGAAAGAGCAGCTAAAACAATGTATGTGGTGAAGGACGGTCAGCTGATTCCCCATGAGCCCCCGGATTACGGAGAAACAGTCGTTATTACGATAGGCGGCAAGGTGGACCGTCTGGAGACTACACAGAAACGGAAAATTTAATCAACAGTCGACACAAACTGTACAACAAGGGTGGAACAGTTAAATCATCACACGTGGAAACTAATATCTTTTGGCATAAATGAATTTAAAGAAATAAACGACACTTACAGACATGACTACGGAGATCAAGTACTTGAGCATCTATCAAAAATTTTATGCAAATCTTTTGGACAAAAAGATATTATCGCTAGATGGGGTGGGGATGAATTCCTCATACTTTCCACATTTTCCGATGAAAAATTAATAATAAATAAAATAAATCAATTTCGTTTCGTCTAATTATTTTTCTTGTTTTCTGGTTGCTTTGTTAGCGCGTAAGCAATATATCCTATTAAGCCTATAAACAACCCAGTACCGGCGATAATATAAATCATTGTAAACACTTTTCCCAATGTCGTTTGGGGTTCAATGCTGGGATGCCCAACCGTACTGAGCGTAGCGATACAAAAGTAAAGCGCATCGATCCATGAGAGTCCTTCTTGCGTCACATAGAAGATGGTACCTGACAATAACATAACCAGAACCAATATGAAAAGAACTTGGAAGTTTTTCAGCTTGAAAGCCTTCCATACTTCCATAATCCTTTTAACAAACGATTCAACGTCAGAAGAAATGATATCATTGCTGTTTATTATTCCTTTCGCTCTCATCACTCCTAGGTAATGATGAGTGATTGTGTAATATGATTCTTAATTGTTCCTATTTAGCATAGTAGAATGATGGGAAAATCATACCTTTATGCTTAATAAGAAGTCAATAACAAAGCTTAGCATCTTCTATTACTTAAAAAAATTAATGAACAGCCTGACAATAAGGTGAACTGAATATTTTAGCCTAACGGAAAAACCGAGGGCGCTGAATGAACGCACAAGATGCGTTTGTTTGGTGCTCTTTTTTCACGAAAAAAGGAGGAAATAATGGTTAAACCACAAGATATTGTGATCAAACCTTCCACAATGATGCTGGAATTGGATATAATGGAAATACCGAAAGCTTGTGTGGTGGTGATCTGTAATGGAAAAGCAAAATTGAGAGAATTGCCGCCACACGGTGAATACAAGATCGTGACACATGAAGGGAAAGTGAAACGGATGAAGAAAGAAGAGGGAGAGGAGTTTTGAGTAATCTAAGAAAATTATAAGGAGAGTGCTTTAGTGAACAAAATTGTATACTTGTCAGTAAATGCATTAGTAACGACTTTTACTATTCAAACAGTAGTGGAAATGGTCATAGAAGAGACAAGTATGTCCAGAATTTTGTTTTTCATCATTATGATGTACGTAGTATTTAACACTTTGCTCTTTTTAGGAATTTATATAATGGATTATTTAGTTAGCAAGCTGGACTCCTTTTTAGAAAGAAAGAAAAAAAAGAAATATTCATTATTTAACTGGTTAAGTGACCCGTATCTAACACTCGACTTTAGAAATGAATTATTGAGAGAACTGGACTTTGATTCAAAGAATTTTCACGAAAATTATCAAAAGATAAAAGAAAAAATAAAAGAAAATAAAAGCCTCAATGATTTAAAAGCATTAAAAATGTATATGGAAATGAAGACAGAAAGTCCGCGCTATAATTCAATATTAAGCTCAACACAGACCATTTTGATCGCAGTATTAACAACCGCACTTATAACAATGTATAACATTGATAGTACAAATGTTTTTGAAAGGAATAAAAGCCTAATTTTTTTTGGGGGATTCTGGGCTTTCCTTTTGTTAACTATTGATTATATAAGTAAAGAAATAGATAGAAATAAACTATTACTTAAATTAATTTCTGAATGTGTTGAGGAAGAAGAAAAAAGAAAAAAAAGCAAGATATAATATATTAGTTCTGCCAGCCCACTGGAGGACACTGAATGACGCATTACGCGTTGTTTGGTGTCCTTTTTTGTTTTTTAACGGACTGTGTCGTTGTAACCGATCTACAATTTGATACCTATTTTTGCAACCAAAGGAGTGAATGTGATGAATCCAAGTTTGAAAGAGCAAATGAAATGATCATTCTTAAAAAGTATAACCCCTTGTCTTGTAACAAATGAATTTAATGAACAGAATAAAGAACTTACAGGTGGTATTATCCTTAGTCAACAAGGGGCAGAAGAGTTGTTGCTAGAACTTCAAAGTAAAATAAAAGTGGAGATGAAATAAAGATTTGAAATAAAAAGTTCTGTTCTTAAGAGCAGGGCTTTTTTGCCACTTTTTATTTGCCTCGGTTTGATTGTTCTTCATTCAATCTATCTATCCCTTTCTTTCTTTAACTTGTTTCGAGTTTTACGGAGGAAAAGGTGGTGAACACTTAAAACACCTGCTATGGACCACAATACAATCATACTTAAAGAGGAGTTATTCTTGGTAACAAGAGATTTGTAGGCGTATAGTGATAAATAAATAGGGGGGTTACTATGGAAGAAACTCTAATTATTGAACATGAAGAAATGCTTCGAAAAGCAATGTTATCAAGTAATTTAAAGACCTTGGATGAACTGATTCATGATGATCTTATCTTTGTTAATCATTTTGGACAAATCCTAACAAAAGAAGCTGATATTGAAGCTCATCGTTCGGGAGTGTTGAATTTCACTGATATTGAAGTTATGGATCAACGAGTAAAACTTCTAGATCGTTCAGCAGTGACAGTAACACGAGTCTCTTTAAAAGGAACTGTTGGTGCTGATTCAATTGAAGATGAGATGTGTTACACTCGGATTTGGCAAAATATCGATGGGAAAATGAAAATTATTTCAGGTCATTGTAGTTCTGCTAAGCAGTAATGAAGAATGTATAATTAAAAAAAGGAGAATCCCATATGAATAATAATCAGTGGAGAGTAGGAATTTTTCTATTTGATGATGTAGAGGTTTTAGATTTTGCAGGACCATTTGAAGTATTTTCCGTAACGGAATTAGAAGATGATGAAAAACCTTTTATTGTTGAAATGGTATCAGAAAAAGGGAACATAATAAATGCTCTAAATGGTTTAAAGGTACAGCCGGATTACAACTTTGAAAATATGCCGCAATTTGATATTCTTATCATCCCCGGTGGACTAGGGGCTAGTGAACATGAAATGCATAATGATAGTGTAATAAAGTGGATTGCAAATCAAATGAAAAGTGTTCAATTAATGACATCTGTATGTACAGGAGCCCTTCTACTGGCAAAATCAGGTTTACTAGAAGGCAAAAAATGTACAACTCATTGGGCATTCCTTGAAAGACTAGAAAAGGAATTTCCAGAAGTCGACGTACAACAAGGGGTTAAATTTGTAGATGAAGGAGATATAATTACATCGGGGGGAATTTCAGCGGGTATCAATATGTCTTTTCATATTGTCAAGCGATTATTAGGTCAGGAAGTAGCTCAAAAAACGGCTAAAATTATGGAATACGATATTATTTTTTGAATAATTTTCCTTTATACAGGCTCTGTTAAATAACGTTGTTGATTTTCCCTCAAAATAAAAAGACCGAGATTAACCGGTCTTTTTATTTACTTCTTAGCCTAAACTATGCCTTTCCGGTTATCGGAAAGGCAGCTAAAATAGCATCCACTTCTTTTATTAAGCCTTTTAAATAGGTTTGGTCCGATTCAAATTCGAAATGAAGGACAGCGGACAGCACCCTCTCCTGCAGGATAGCACGTTTCAATTACCCAATAAATTTCACCTAATTTATTTATTGTGCATTCACGATTGTCACACAAGTACACCCTTGGAACGCGAACAATACCTTACTACATTTTAATTAGCTAAACCCCTTGAGCCGTATGACTTTGAAGGGGTTTAGCTTATTTTAGTCAAACACAATATTTTTAGTAGGAATACGGTTTTGACCAAAATTTGACCAAAATTATTTTAAGAACAGTGAAACATACTTCTCATACTCTTCAATGGTTTCTTTGCTAAGACGATTGCTGACATGCGAATACACATCTGCCGTAAGGCCATGCTGCGATGACCGAGGCGGTCTTGAATGAGCATCACCGCGTGTGTATGACGCAGTGAATGAATGGGCAGTTGTTGAAGTTCGGCTTGTTTCAATATGCGCTTAAAAGCGTTGAATAGGGTAGTGTTTGGTAAATAATTTCCATTGATACAGAAAAATACTAAGTTTAAATCATGCATATAAATATCGTTTAACGTCAGTTTATTGCTGTTTTGCCATTTCTTATGATCCCGCAGCTCATTCATGATTGACTAGCTCATCACGATTTCACGCTTTGAGTTATAGTTTTTCGTATCTCCGAATAAATCTTTTTCTGAATCAGCCTGGAAATCAAGCGACCTAGCCAATTATTTAAATAAAAGGAAAGGTTAATATTCTCCTCGTTTGTTTTAAGGCCCTCAACAATTTGTCTTTCTGACTCCGCAGCGGCAATTTGTGCCTCTTTTTTGGTGGAAAACCCGCCTTTGGACTTTACTTTATATTCCTGTGTAAAGGGATCTTTATAGGAGGCACGATGCTCCTACTTACGTTACAGCGTTTTTCACTTTGAAAAACGCTGTAACGCCAGCTAGAAAATGAGAATCCTTCTAAAAATATAAATTGTTAAATTATGGAGATTAATATGCGTTTTTAAACACCTAAAGATCTTGTTTTCACCAAAAATGAGCTTGGCTTTTTTGCTTCACATTTGTTCGGTTCTCCTCTGACTATTCTTGCAAAAAATTCTTCACTCGTTTAACATACGGTTCCTTATCGTAGGAAAAATACAATTTACTCGAAAGTTTAATGGGATCACCAAAGAAAAACCGTTCATAAAGCGTTTCGCGTGTACCAAAGGAGCTCATCGTTAAATCCCATGCTAAACGGAAAATCTTAATACGATCCTCTGCATTTCGGGATTTAGCCTGTAAATATTGATCTAAATCTTTTCTAATACTGGATTGAAATGTCTTTTCTGTTGGAATCGTCATCAATCCACTTGCACTTAACAGCTGAATAATTTCGGTAAACCTTGGATAAACTCGTGGAAATAAATTGATGGCGATTTGGAGTGTTGTTTGATCTGGTCGCATAAATCCCCATTCGTCGATTTTGGCTTCAATCTCTGATTTGATCACTAAGGCTTTCATCGTTTCTAATGCGACAATAATTTCAGAAGCTTTTTCCTGAACATGCTGATATTCCACAATGTTAATTGTGTCGATAATAGATTGGACAATCCCCAAAACAAATTCTGTTTTAACAATTTGTCTAGAGACAGCTTGATGCAATGTAAAAGGTAAAAACGAACTAGAAGCCATGAATTTGTTCGATACTTCTATGTTGTCATAATAAAATACGCGTTCCCATGGAACTAACACATTGTCGAAAATAACAATCGAATCCATTTCCTCAAACCGCGAACTTAATGGATAGTTAAACGAAGAGTCACCTTCAACAAATGAATCTCTACAAACAAACTTAAGGCCTTTGCTATCGCTAGGGATAGAAAAAGCAAAACTTTTCGCTTTATCCTGAATGCCTCCTGCTGAAAAAACCACTATTTCATCCGTTATTCCACCCTGTGTGGCCAGTAATCGAGCACCTTTTATGATGATACCCTCTTCGTTCTTCTCCATCACTTTTGCTGCAATAGGTTCATCGGTATCTTCAAAATAAAATTTTGCCCGATTTACTTGTGGATCAATAAATGTATGTGTCATGGATACGTCATTTTCACGTGCATATTCATAGAACTTTATTATATTTTCGGGAAAACAATTTTCTTTTCCTTTCAAAAAATTCACAGATGACGCAAAGGCCATTAACACTGTATTCATATAGTCTGGGCTTCTTCCCATCATTCCATTGTTCGATATAGCCCATTGTTGGATCATTGCTCGTCTTTTTATTAGATCATCGCTTGTTTTCGGCTGTAAATACGACATACCTACGGGCTCTCCAGTTGATGGTGATGGATAGGTCATGACATCTTTAAGTGATTCAGCATGTTGCAAGTCATATAACGCTGCTTGACTTTTCATTACCCCTTTGAACGCAGGATGTTCGGAAATTTTGCCTGTCACAAGAGCTCCATCTATCCATACACATGTTTTTAGGTGATCAATTCGTTCAATGTAATCATTACCGGTTATAGCGGGCATACGCACACTCCTAAAAGTTAGCTAATTGTTATCGTAATGGACGTATAGAATTCGTTCATCCATTTCTTTAGTTACAGCATATTAATATGTCTTTTTGATTGTTACCATTAGGTGACCTTATCCTGTCGCATAGACACTAATAAAAAATGAAAGAAAAGGACAGAGGATTGCAAATACAGGCAGGATCGATCTTTGTGGCATCGAACTGTTTATGGCAGGAGGTGTTCCCATGAAAATTGGTGAAATACTTGAACTCACTCAAACAACTATGTCACTGGCAGAGGTCAGAGCAAGCTTTTGAAAACATATTTAGACGAGAATTAACATTAAAAGGTTTCTAGAATTCTTATTCTGCATCATTCCAGGTGAAGAATGGATCAAAGAGTATTGACTTTATAACGAATGGGGGAATTCATTTAAAAAACTAATCTCCCATAGCTATAAACTCAGGGGTACCCAGAAAGCTTTCAACATAATTATCAAACGTGAAAAATCTTATGGCAAAATGTTAATAATTCTAAACGAGGAGTGAAAGATACAATGAAAGCCGTAATGAAAGTGGAACTAGGTTATGATAATATGTCACTAGTAGAAATCCCAGAACCAGAAGTAACAAGTGATTTAGTTAAAATTAAAGTTGCTTACACAGGAATTTGCGGTACAGACATTCATACATTTACAGGAGAATATAGAAACTCAAAAATTCCCGTTGTATTGGGACATGAATTTTCCGGCGTTGTAGTAGAGGTTGGAGATGCAGTAAAAAATGTTAAAGTAGGGGACAGGGTTACAAGTGAAACCACATTTACAACATGCGGCAAGTGTGAGTACTGCTTAGAGAAGGATTATAATTTATGCTCTTCTCGTAAAGGAATCGGTACTCAAGTAAATGGCAGCATGTCTGAATACGTGGTTTCTCGTGAGGAAAGCGTTCATGTTTTGTCCGAGAATATAAGCCTTGAAGCAGCTGTATTAACAGAGCCGTTAGCTTGTTGTGTACATGCAGCATTAGAAAAAACAACTATTAATAAAGACGACAAAGTACTTATTTTTGGACCAGGGCCAATTGGTCTGCTTCAATGCCAGGTTGTGAAAGCACAAGGTGCGTTTGTCATTTTAGCAGGCATCACAAAGGATAAGCAGCGCTTAGAATTAGCGAAATCATTAGGTGTAGACGTAATTGTTGATGTTCAAGAAGAAAGTTTAGAGGAAGTTGTCATGAAACATACAAATGGTTATGGTGTTGATAAAGTGTTTGAATGCTCTGGTGCAGTGCCAGTGCTTAATCAAGGCTTGCAATTAGTAAAGAAAAAAGGAACATTTGTACAAGTAGGTATTTTTGCGAATAAGATGAACCAGCTGGATCAAGAATCGATTATTCAAAGAGAATTAAAGTATGTTGGTACACGCTCGCAAAAGCCTAGCTCATGGCACATAGCATTACAACTCCTAGAAGAGCAGAAGATTGATACAAACAAAATGATTACAAAGATTGTACCTTTAGAAGACTGGCGTAAAGGTTTTGAGGCAGTAATGGCAGGAAACCAAATTAAGGTTATTATTGTGTCATAATCTCATGATTTCTATGCTATAAACCATTTATAAAAAAGATGAACCGGAATGATCTACATTTCGGTTTTTCTTATTGAACTATAGGGACAGTTTAGTTGAATAAGTGCATAGTATGGTCGGACTGTGATTAAAAGAGAAGATGTAAACATCTCGGAAAAACATATACAAATGCCAACTGTTCCTCACAAAAGGAGCATTACCCCCTTAGATTGTGAAGTATTGTACTTAAACTACAGGGTGCGTTCCTTAAATATCTTGCTGCCAACCCAAGCGGCTTTTTTTATTGAACTAAAGCTAAAGTATCCGTTGGTAATACATTAAAATCATTTAGGGTGAGTGGAGATTTATTCTTTAAAAATAGGATGATACGAACTTTGTTCCTTTCAGCTATTAAAATTGAAAAAACATTAAGTATTACTATTTTCTTGTCTGAAAAGTATAATTAGGAATGGGAGATGAGACAAATGAATAAAAAAGACATCACTAATATCCGAAAGCAATTTAAATTAGACAATCCTCTTATGGAAATTCGAGAAATCCTCAATGTTTATGTAAAGAAAGAATCAGGTGAGATTTACCATCAAGTCAGCCAACCGTTTCAAATGTTAGAACAGGAAACACAAGAATTATTTTTAGCAAACTTTAAAAAGGTTTTGACAGGTCATCTTGACGCCAAACTGTTTGAGCTGAAATTTCAACGCGATGTGGCAGACAGCACACAAACTATCCTCTGTGAAGGATTACGAGCAGAATCAACGGAAGATTGGAAAGAAAACATGCTGAAAATAGTCGAGAAAATGTTTGCTCATGCTGCTTATGAATTTGATACAGTAGTAACATTTATTCGGGGAGAATATCAAAAGGCGATCAGAAAACGAGATCCGGAATCTGAAGAAGGAGGGAATGATGAGGTTTATTCCAACGAGTTTATCCTTTGCAGTCTCAATAAAACCGATCAGCCGAAAAAAGCCTTGCTGTTTGATTATATCGAGAAAGAATTCAAATCGAATAACGCAGTTGACCCTATTATTAATTTGACTTCTCCGTTAACAGGTTTTCTGTTTCCTGCCTTTAATGATAATTCAGCAGATATTAATCATATTCTCTATTGTGGAGGAAAAGTGAATCAACCAGAAGGTTTATTTATAGAAGAAGTTCTCAACTGTGAAGAGATTATTACTGCCATGGAAGATAAGGACAGCTTCGAACAGATCTTAAAAACAGTAATGGGAGACAAAGTGGATTCCATAGTCATTTCTAATGTTTATGAGGAAATCGATAAAATGGTGCAGGAGAATGAAGAAAACGAAGAAGAAAGTGAACCCCCTATGTTGGATTATCGGGACATCGAACGCATATTAACGGTAAGCGGCGTCGAAGATGTGGATACCGCCAAAGTGGAACATGCCTTCAAAGATGTCGTAGCGGACGAAAAACATGAGTTCAAAGCAAGCAGTTTAGTTCCAAAAAACATTAAAATCAATACGAAGGTAGCAGATGTATCCGTCAGCCCGAAAGACCTGAAAAATATAAAATATATTACTTACAATGGAAAACGGTGCTTATTAGTAGAAATCGATGAAGATGTAGTCGTCGAAGGGTTTCGACTAGAAACAAAGACACTCTAGTGGATTTTGAGGGACAGGTTCCTTGAATCCATTACAAGATATATTAATGAGTTTTAGTTGGTTCTTTACAACTGAATCATAAGTACGGCGGAATTTTTGGTATTATAAGTGAATTTAAATTGATACTAGACTATTATCAAACAGAAATTAACATTTAGAATCTAGAAATAGATAGATAAGGGTAAGTGTGTGAAAAGCTGAGGGATTGTATTCCTCAGCTTTTTTAGATTTGAAAAATGAATAAATCTCGAATCTGAGGTATATTAAAGTAAATTGATATAAGTATGAAGAAGGAACCTAAAAAATCCGCTCTTCTTTTACAAAATCATCACGAATCCAGGAGGGATTGTTAATGGAGATAGGAATCAGCACGTTTGTAGAAACAACACCGGATGTTAAAACGGGGGAAGTGATCAGCCATGCACAACGATTGCGTGAAGTCGTTGAGGAAATTGTGCTTGCCGATCAAGTAGGATTGGATGTATTTGGGATAGGGGAGCATCATCGTCATGATTTTGCAGCATCCTCTCCGGCCGTTGTGTTGGCTGCCGCGGCTCCACAGACAAAGCGTATCCGGCTGACGAGTGCGGTCACCGTACTTTCCTCTGCAGATCCAGTACGGGTATTCCAAGATTTTGCTACGCTTGATGGCATCTCAAATGGGCGCGCGGAGATCATGGCAGGCCGTGGTTCTTTCATCGAATCCTTTCCGCTATTTGGCTATGATTTAAAAGATTATAATGAGCTTTTTGAAGAGAAGCTGGAATTGCTGCTGAAATTACAAAAGTCCGAAGTCGTGTCTTGGTTCGGTAAACATCGTCCGGCCATTGACAATCTTGGTGTGTATCCGCGTCCGGTGCAAAATCCTTTGCCTGTATGGATCGGGAGCGGGGGCAATAGTGAATCGGTCATCCGCGCAGGACTGATGGGGCTGCCACTTGTTCTGGCAATCATAGGAGGACGTCCAGTCCAGTTCGCTCCACTTGTCCAGCATTATAAACAAGCGGCGGCTCAGGCTGGTCATGACGTATCCAAATTGCCGGTTGCGTCCCATTCACATGGATTCATTGCAGAGGATAACGAGACGGCAGCAAATAAATTTTTCCCTCCCACCCAACAAGTCATGAATGTGCTGGGAAAGGAGCGGGGCTGGGGGCATTATGACCGGGCAGCATTCGATGCGGCACGAAGCTTTGAAGGTGCGCTGTATGTGGGGGATCCGGAAACCGTGGCCCAAAAGATCATTCACCTTCGAAAGAATGTAGGCATCACACGGTTTATGCTTCACGTACCGGTTGGTACCATGCCACATGGGGATGTGATGAAAGCCATCGAGCTATTGGGGAAAGAAGTGGCACCTATTGTTCGGGAAGAAATCGCCAAATGGGAAGCCACGCAGTAAACCAGCACCTACTACTGGACAATCTCTGCCAGTGAGAATTTCTTGTTACCCTTAAAACATATGCCACCTATACAAAAGAAAAAATCTCGCTGGAGGAATAACGAATCCAGCGGGATTTCCTCCAACCAAGCTGCTCTGGTGCAAAGACGTATCGGTTGAGGAATTAATGTTAGTTGAAAAAATAGGATCAGATGTGCAGGATGGGGACTTAATAAGAATCCAATCGTCTCCAGAAGGTATGAAAGTAGAATTTTTAAAAGAAAAAACGGAAAGTGTTAAAAAGAGAGCTAGAGCAATAAAAAAACAGTTGCTTAAGCGTAACCAATAAAAAAAGCTGTATCAGTCAGTATACTGGTACGGTTTTTTACTATTAGTAAAATGAAAAATTTTTAATGTAAATATTAAGCTGTTTTTATTTTGGATTCATAAGCACTTCATGATAAGAAGTTATGATCATAATGCACGATAAAACAAGTTATCAGGAGGAAGACAAAAATGAAAAAGAAACTTTTAGTCCCAGCATTAGCAGTTACGGTTCTTGGAAGTGGTATCGCAGGTTCCGTAATAGACTTTTCAGCATTTGCATCAGATAGCACACAGACAGAAGTCTCTGAAAAAGTGGAACAAAAGCAATTAGAAAAGAAGACGAAACTAACGAAACAAGAAAGTGTCGATATTGCCTTAAAAGAAGTCCAGGGTAGTGCATCAGATGTAGAACTTGAAGACGAAGATGGAGTAATTATCTATAGTGTGGAAGTCACGGATGATCAAGGTCAAAAACATGAGGTCGCGGTAGATGCCAATACCGGTAAGATTTTGAAAATAGAAGCAGATGACGAAGAGTCTGAGAAAGAGGACGGCGAAGAAAACGATAAAGAAGAGCAAAAACAACTTGAAAAAGAAGCAACCGTAACAAAAGAAGAGAGTATTGCCATCGCTCTTAAAGAAGTTCCAGGTAAAGTAAAAGACGCAGAACTTGAAGATGAAGACGGTGTTGTTGTATATACTGTAGATGTTATAGATGACAAAGGGGAAGAAAAGGAAATCGTAGTAGATGCTAAATCTGGCAAAGTGTTAAAAGTTGAAGTCGAAGAAGATGATGCTGAAACAGATGATGATAACGAATAAGTAAACAAAGATGAGAAAAGGGGGTCCTATTTGCTTATTGCAGATAGGATTCTTCCTTTAGATTTTTTAAAAATGTCAATTCAGGATAATATGATAAAGAAAAATGTTCACAGGAGAGTAAAGTTATGAATGAAGGGAGTTAAATGATGCAAACGATCTTGATTGTAGAGGATGAAGAAAGATTAGCTGAATTTTTAGAACTTGAGCTCAAATATGAGGGATACTCCGTTGAGATTGCATATGATGGACGTTTAGGTCTAGAAAAAGCATTACATCAAGATTTTGACATCATTCTTCTTGATTTGATGCTGCCGGGACTAAACGGAATTGAAGTATGCAGGAGATTACGAACGGCCAAAGACACACCCATCATTATGCTAACGGCAAAAGACAGTGTAATGGACCGGGTGATGGGGCTTGATAATGGGGCAGATGATTATTTACCAAAACCTTTTGCCATTGAAGAATTACTGGCAAGAATGCGCGTTATTTTTAAGCGCCAGGAAAGATTAGCAGCAAATCAGACCATTTCTTTGAAATTTAAGAATTTAGTGCTCGATGTAGAATCCCGCCTCCTTACGAAAGAAAATGAAACCATCGAGCTTACGAACAAAGAATTTGAACTACTTTCTTTTTTTATGAAAAACATTAACCGGGTATTAACAAGGGACATGCTTTTAGAGCAAATATGGTCTTATGATACGACAGTAGAAACAAACGTGATTGATGTGTACGTCAGGCATTTACGTAATAAGTTAAATACAAATGAAAAAGAGTCTTACATTCAAACAGTAAGAGGGGTTGGGTACGTGATGCGGGATTGAATAAATTTATTACATATTACTCTAATTTGCCAATCAGATGGAAAATAACGATATGGTCATCGGCGTTCATGTTTATCCTGTTTCTATCGTATTCAATCCTCCAGTATATGATCATTGAACATAGAACTTTAAATTATGAGAAAGAAAATATGAATCATCAGTTAGATGAAATATTAACGTTTATTGAATCGAACCATCAGCATCTTACCGTAGATGAAATAAAACAAAGCGAAAACGACTTTTCAATTATAAATGAAGAAGATCAATTAATTCGAATCATTGATCAAAAAGGGACTATCGTCATGGACGTTACGGAAGATTTACACGAAGCAGAGGTATTACCAGTATTAGTAAACAGTAAGGAGTTTGAAATCGTTAGAAATAGCGAAGATCCTCTTCTTATTTTAAGAGCACCTGTTGTAACGGATGAATTTGCCGGGACGATTGAGATTATTAGAAGTATGGAAATGATTGACGACTTCATTGATAATATCTTTTTTGTGTTGATTACCGGGGGTGTCGGTGGACTGTTACTAAGTTTCCTTGGAGGAACATTTCTTTCAAGACAATTGCTTTCCAATGTACGTGTGATCACGGATACGATGCAACAGATAAAAGTGAATGGTCTGCAAGAGCGTGTTCCTACCTATGAAACGAATGATGAAATTGCCCAACTAGGAAAACTGTTTAATGAATTAATGGATGATCTGGAAGAGTCTTTTATTCAACAAAAACAATTTGTTGAAGACGCATCCCATGAATTACGAACACCACTGGCTATCATTCATGGTCACCTATCCCTGTTAAATCGGTGGGGAAAAGATGATCCCGAAGTGCTTAACAAATCGCTTCATTCAAGCTTAAAAGAGGTCGAGCGCCTGATAAAACTTGTTCAAGAGCTGCTGGAACTATCAAAAGCAGAAACAGGAACAATGGGACCTACTGAAGTGAATCCGGTTCATGTCGTTCAGTTAATTCAATCTGTTAAACATAATTTTGAACTATTGCATCCTGATTTTATGTTTACTACACATATAGAGAAAGGAACACAATACGTAGCTGTACCCCCTCGTCATTTAGAGCAGATTTTGATTATATTATTGGATAATGCTGTGAAGTTTTCAGTGGTAGAAAAAAATGTAGTAATTGCTTGTTTTGCTGAGAATGAAACAGTACACATACAAGTAATCGATAAAGGAATCGGGATTTCAAAGCAGGATATTCCTTACGTGTTAAATCGGTTTTATCGGGCCGACAAAGCGAGAAGCAGTAAACAGGGAGGACAAGGTCTCGGCCTCGCCATTGCGAAACGATGGATTGAAAAATACAAAGGAACAATTCATATTGATAGTGAAGAGGGGAAGGGAACAACCTTTACGATGACTTTTCCAATTGCTAAATCACCTTTCTAAGAATGAAGTATACTAAAAATTATAATTTATAAATTGGAAAATTGTAGCTAGGGTTCCGCTATTTATATAGGTCTGTGAGAGAAATGGCATTTATTCGTTAAAGTGATATCCTTATTGAAGTAAAGAGTACCATACATCAAGAGGGAAGTATGGCTCTTCATATCTTCATATTGAAGTAACGGGTGCATTAGTTCATATGAGATCTATACAACTTAGTTTTACCTAAGAATGTGAAATAAAAGAAACATTTAACACTTCATATTTTTTATGGAAGCCTTGTAGGGCTACTCTTTGGAGCGTACTCTGAGCAGATGGGTACATGTGTGTTATTAGGAGCCATTCTTGGTCAATTACAGAAGGATACACCTCACAATAAAGTTAGAAACAAAAAGACCGAAATAAACAGTCTTTTTGTTTTGATTAAAAATCAACATCAGAATGTACAGAACGCTTGTGTCGAGGTTCATTTTACAGATGGAAAATAGTGGAATTATACTGTGGATGGGGCGTGGTATTGAGGAAATAACAAATATAATAAAAACATAATTAACAATGTGCAAAATTCAAAAAATAAAATGAAAAGAAAACTCATCTAAATGAGAACCTGTAATTGGAACGCGAAGAAAACATTTGTATACGGCATTCTTTTTGACAGCAAAGCCGAAGTCAATTATTATCTGCTTCTTTTAGCAGATCCAGACGTTGAAAAGGTGGAAGTACAACCAGTTTTTGAAATCATACCGACATACGCAGTCACATGCTATGGATGTAACGGATCAGGCAAGCGGACAAGCCCGAGAACAGGCCGCCCGATAATTGTACTCGTTGTTCTGGAAAAGGTGAGAAAACAAAGGCAGGGGCGAAATACACAGCTGATTTTAAAGTGTATTGGAAAGATGGTTGCACTGAAATTTATGACATAAAGGGCGGACCGGCTTCACGGGATTTCTCATTGCGGCGAAAGCTACATTGAAAAGGCAAGCGGGCAGGAAGTTACAGTCATGGAGTATGTCGCGGTGAGTGGAGAAGAAAACGCTGATCAACAGTAGATAGAAGCTGTGACACAGATAATGAGAATTAAAGATTGAATTAATCTTCAATTTGCAAGGGATAGTACTTTGCATAAAAAGGAAAAAGGAGGGGGGTCAATAATGATGCTGTCAGTATCAAACAAGCTATCCAAGAGGGCAATTGATGATTAATTGACAAAAATAACAATACAGGTGAGACGGAAGCGAAACATGTAAAGCTATAAATTAATCGCGAAGAAAAACAAACTTTGTATTTAGTTCTACACATGCTACATTTTATCGGTTTGTAAAACAAGAGAAGGGAATTGAAAATCTCATTCCATTTGAATTGATGACCACAGTTAGCACATTTTTGTATGCTCATTTATAACACCTCCTTGAAAGGTAATCTGTTGAAGATTCATTTTAGTTGTCTTATAGCACTTGGTGTTAATTTGGAATTTTATCTGAGAATAGTTAGTGCACATTCTGTTGAAAATGTAAAAAGGGTAATGAGCTAAATTGTTGTTGCCTGCCAAATCAAAAAGAGGAGACAAAAAACGAGAAGGACAAGTGTTACAAGCACTCCGCCAATGATAAACAAATGTACTTTAAGACTTTTAAGAGTTTGTTTCTTCATAAGTATCACGCTCTATAAAACATTATATAACAAATTTGGTAAAAATGGATGAGGGGAAAATTAATTAAAGGAGTGGCAGCCTTGAAAGTGGGCGATTGGGTTTTAGCAGCGTCTGGCCATGAGTTATATCGATAGCTTTTCGGAAGATTTAGAGACGGTGCATATGACGAAAATAGCTAGGTTTGTAAGAGGTATTCCTGAAAACATCAAACCAGCCCCAGCTACGTGCTCAATGAGTTTAATTGTACCGTTGGATTCTTCTCTTTTGAAAGAAGATTATGACGATCCTATCGATTTAGCGATCATGACTGCAGATCGGCAGTGGTTTTTTGAATTAAGTGAAAAGATACTGCAGGATGTGTAAAACGTTCGTATATATTGAATTAAAAAAGCGACTGTAGTTACTTTATACAGTCGCACAATAATGTATTTAATTCAAAAGGGTTTTATGGATAATGGTTTGGTACCTAGCAGTATCCGCCACCCATGAAAGATGCGCTAACGATGATTAACAAAATGAACAAAACAACAATTAGCACAAAGACAGAGCCGTATCCGCCACAATTTTGGGAACTCATAATGATCACCTTTTTTTAAATATAGTATGAAAAAATAGAGCCGAGTCTTGTACGAATGGTTCTATAAAAATCAAAAAGTGTTATCTGCAACGATTGCAGCCATGTGAGTGATTATAGTGACATTGTGATGGATCCATATAACCTGGATCTACGACGACGTTTCTTGTCATAGGCTGATAAATATGACGAGGAACGTTAACAATATGCTGCCGATTAACATTCACGATTGGGTGAATGACAGGAACCTCGCGTTTAATGTAGGAATCATGAAATACACACTTTGGGGGACAGATGATTGGTCTAATAGGACGACACATCCAAAACACCTCCTTGTTTACTATAGTAGATGCATCCCGTAGTATCTTTGAAACGGACAGACATCACGGGTGAGATTTTTAATTTGCTATAAATGACATATACCTAATACAGATAGCTACCTGTCCTTTTGATAGGGTGGAAGATTAAAGATACGAAAAGTAAAATACACAGAATTCAAATATCCAGATGACAAAGGGAAGTTATCTGTCCTCAATGTACGTTTGAACAGGCTCTTCGATGCGGACAAGAGTTACCGGATTACATTAAACGAGGATTAATGCATTAAAAACAGAGGGGGAATTGATATGTATTTTGTAACTGTGTCATCTACAATCGGAAATTCTATAGTTGAAAGTTATGAATATAAGGAAGAGACCAAAGATCGAGTGAAGGAATTGATTCGCAGAGGACAAAGAACGGTGCGTATGGCAGAAGAAATCCCGATGAAAATCAAAGTGAAAGTGGAAATTCAAACAAAAAAACAGCCAGATTAATACCTGACTGTAAAAGAATTGAAAGTGACAAAATATCGGGTATGACGGGGAACCGTCATATAAAAATAGTATGCCCGTTCAAGAAATGTTTACAAAAAAAAGCCGAGAAAAGTTCCCCGACTACAAATATTTGGAAGGTTCTTACTCATGAGAAAACTTAACACAGTAACAGTTTAACCATCCAAGAGAAAATTATACAAAAAATGATATTTATTCTCGAAAGTTTTTAAAGTCTGCTTTGCAATTGAAATTGGAGAATTAATTTGTCCAGTTCTTCGCTATATTTAAGGGTTTCGATATCTGTAAATCCCTTTTTTAAACCAGAGGCTATCATTAACTCGCGAATATCGTTAATTTGGGTGGATAAGTCCTCTAAATTTAATTGAGTAGATAACATTACATCTCTCCTGTGCGGGTTTGTTTATTAAACACAATAGGGAACCATCATAAAATAATCACGAGAGAATTACCATGTGTTCGACAAAAACTCTAAAAACATTACATTTTTTGAGGGGTTAAAGAAAAGATAAAAGGCCAGGACTCTGCCCGGCCGTTAAATAGTGCTCGCAATTCTATTTTAACCTGTGAGGAAAATTCACTTTCAGTTTCACGTAACGATCTTGGTTTTCTTAATAAAGCCACTAAAGAAAAAACGAAACTAATAAATAAAAACTATTGATATTATCCACGCAACAATATCGATTAGCATCATACTGTGATGGTCTCCTTCGCTGAGTAAAATTGAATTAGTTACTAATCATATCCAACTAGGAAAGAATTAAACATAAAGTATTCCTTCAAAAAAGAAATTAAGCACAAAACCTTATAGAAGAGGTGTAAGGGAGAATGATCAACAGTAGACACAAACTGTGAAGGAGTAAATTTCAACGAGTGTAAAAAGAGTTTTTGAGAATTGGAATGGAGATCAGGTATTAAGCGATTGCATAATTATCAAGACTAAAAAGGGTTCATGGGACAAGCTGAAAAGTACGGGAGGGAAACGAGAAGTTAGCGCGTTTCAATAATTCGAAAATTCATTACGAATAGTGATCATTTTCAAATGCCATAATGAACTGAAAATCTATGATATGTAGCTTAATTAATTCTTCTTTCTATTATTATTTGATAATTGATCTGTTAAGTAGTCAATTTGTTTTTGCATCCTTATCAACTGCTGGTCTCGGTCAGATTGACTTCTTTGATCTTGTGTATTGGAGTTAGCAGCCTCTTCTAATGCTAATACTGCTGCAACAGTTGCTAAGGCATCACCGAACGTAGAAATTACTGAAGCAATGACGGCGAGCTTATCAGCATAATTTTCTGGTAATGATGAATTTTGGCCTTTTTGATTATTGTTTAAATTATTTTTATTCATGGATTTCACCCCTCAATAATAAAACGATGTTAAATGAATCTTCGTATCAATCTTATTTTATGCTAAAAATTACATTTCGGTACAATACCTTAACAAATCTCAAACGAAAGAGTGAAGGAAAATGGTTAAATAATCAATCATTGAAAAGAGACAATTTGCTACTGAGAGTTAATTTTTAATCAACAGTACGACAAAAAGCAACTATTCCAGGATAAGAATAGTTGCTGAAGAAGAAATGGAAAATGCTTTTAAATAGGAGGGAGAAAGGGCTCCTATTTGTATTTAATATATGCAACAACGATTCAAACGATGAAAATTCAATCAGTTAAATGAACAGTTCAAAGATATTATGGCATAAAAACAGCCAGGTTGCTCCATCTTTAAAACATTGAAATTAACAGAGCAAAATGTTTCTTCGATTTTTCATGCCAATAGTTTTATTAGTTTGTCTATTAGCGCCAATATTGATAATACTGGGGAACGTAAGGAATTCGTGAGTATTGCTGAATATATTGTGGCTGTTGATACTGTCGATTTAAATATTGATTAGGCGTATTTTGCTTTACTCTATTGCAGTTCTTGTATGGACCTATATATGTTGATGGTTTAACCGGTTCAATTGCTTGTTTCCATTGATTTTCATCGATGCAATAAGTATGTGATATGATATTTGCAGGAGTGAATTTTAAGATGTCAGAGCCTAAAATCACTTCTGGAGTTGGTGCATTGAAAATTGCCAAAAGATGAGTGTTATCAACTGTAGCTACTTCGTAATGCCACCAACCTTGTGGAATGTTTGCCACTTGTCCAGGTGTAATAGAGTAACTGAGAAGCTGTTTTGTAAAGGGGTTCAACATCGATACAGTAGCAGCACCAGAAATACAATAGACTAGCTCAGCCGCATTTTGGTGATAGTGAGGTTCTACAATGTTATTAGTACTTAGGAAAATGTCCAGCAACGACACATTTTCCAATGTATTTAACTGTTTCACACCTAGTACGTTAATATAGTTTTTTTCATCTTTTCTGAACAAGGGACTTTTATTTACGTCAAAAGTGTATTCAGTTGATGGAGATGTGTAATCCATATATGAAACCATAACTTCTTTTCACCTCTTTATAAGAGCTACAAAACAAACTTTATAGGCATGTTATGCACTTACAATTAGCTTGGTGTCCTTTTTTATTGAGAAAAAGAGTGATTGTGATGAATCCAAGTTTGAAAGAGCAGCTAAAACAATGGAAGAAGGACCACCAGGAAGTGAAATAAGAACGAAAGAAAGAAAGCCACCAGAGAAGAAGCAGGAGAAGCTGTCTGAACGTGAATTAAAAGAACTAAAGGGAAATGAGTCGAGCAAGGTACGGAAGAGCAAAAGGCGGGGCATTCAGCCGTTTAAACGGGTAGGTGCTGTAATGATAGTCGGCAACTATATCGCTATTAAGCCTGTCTCTAAAAAAGCACCATTCACAGACTTACCTGAACGTGCCATTAGCTGCTGTATATATGAGAAGGTAAAAATTAAGACAGATAGGTTTAAGCTTAACGTTAAAAGGTTATATAAGTAGTCAGTATCCTTATCTCTACCTTTGACTATTTACCCCGACATTCCTGTCGGGGTCTTTTTTCTATGTCTAAAATAACGAAAGTAAATAGCGCAAGGGGTTGATCGAATGTGAAACATCTACAGTGTTCTTCTACGAGGAAAGGAGCCTTTTGACGTTGAGTATAATAATTTGACGAAAAAGGAGATAATAAAGTGAAATTCAGGACAGATCTATCCGACTCAAGGAAGGAGATGATAAAATGGAATCCAAGCCAGATCTACTCAAATCAATGGACGATAACGAAATTTGCAATGAATTGCCTATACCAACGAATACACCGGGACAAAACTTGGCAAGTGAACTTTATAAGCATTTGAAAAAAAGAGCTGAAGATTTTGACAATAAACTAGATGGCAGTCAAGGGGTGGGGGTTAAGCTTATTCCATCTGGGCAGTCGGTTACTTTTCAGGTAACTGCATTAGGTTACTGTGATCCCAGTTTAATCATTTTTGCGGGAGTTACTGATAGTGGATTGGAAGTGCAATTGATTCAACATGTATCACAGCTTAATTTTTTATTGATGGCAATGCCTCGACCGAACCCCAAAGAGCCTAAAATTCCATTAGGTTTCATCCAATAATAAAAAGGTCACTCTGATGAGTGGCTTCTTTATTTGTTCAAAATTAATTTGGGAGGTGGCGGTGATGTGAAGTGGCGAACTGGGATGAGATCAGATCAGAATGGGAAACATTCAGTATGCGGCGATCATCCGAGCGCAGAAAATTATGTTTGTTCAAAACCAAGAGCACACAACGGAGCATCTGAAGCGGGTGAAAGATTCTGATTCGGGATGGGGAAAAGAAGGCGTGACGCCCGCTTCAGTTATCGCGGATATAGATACAACCATCGCGGCAGGTGGAACCATCGTTTTCACGAATCACCTTATCGCAGATACGCCGCCTGCAGATCCATATGGCATGTGCTATTCTTCTGCTAATTTTATACAGATTCTCGACTACCTTTATTCCCAAAAAGACGAGATCGAAGTCATTACATTGAACGAACTTTTGACAGGTGCCAGGCGTTTATTCGTCGGGATGCAAGGCCAGAAACCCGATGGTTCATTTTCCACAATAAGGACAAACGAACGGTTATGTGTTCGGATTCCCGATGTACCATATAAATACGCAGGTTACGATTTAACAAGTAGTCGGAACATGCAGTGTAATAAGAGTTAAAAGATAATCAACTGAATGGAAACTAGAATAAATGACCATAATAACCATAGATAAAAATATAAAGGATGATATCATGATTTATATTTATAATGACTATGGTGGGACACATACAACGGCTCTGGCAGCCGCCTATCATTTAAAAGAAATTACCCAATCAGAACGAAAACTAACTAAAGAAGAAATATTAAATGTTAACTATTTCAATAAATTATCTAAAAATGATTCAGGAAAAATCATTTTTCACGGGATAGATGAAAATGGAGACTCGGTATATACATTAGGACGAAAATCCTCCAAACTTGTTGTTCCAGCATTAAAAAACTTAAGCTTATTGCTACAAAGCAAACATCAATTTCAAGAAAAAATAATCTTCTCTAATACATCACCAACTGTACCGTTCGTCATGTCAATTGGGGGGTTTTTCTCAAGAGGATTAAAAATTGATTTTATAGGTGTACCATTATTAGTTATAGGTGCCAAACAATGCTGTGATAATATTTTTCGGTTGGTTGAAAATACGAAGCAAATAGGGAAATCCTCAAATGAGGAAAAAGTGATTATTTTAGAAAATGAAATATATAAGTAATAATATTTAATGGTTTATCTCTGTTAGTAAAAGATTGCCTTAGCACATAGGAAATCGGTTTTTACATTTTAATAAACTAAAAGGTCAAGTTGCATACGTTTAGTCAACCATTAATGTTGGCTCTTTGTTGTTTCACATACGGATTAAACTGTTAATTAAGCGCTTCGTAATCGGAGCGCTATTTTTACAGAGATTTGTCGAACGAATAAGCTTAATATAATAGGAGCTAGATATTATAATGGACATGTACTTCAAGTATTATGTGAAAGGGCAAGACTACCAAAAAAACGGTGATGCAGATCTACAGGGGCTAAGGTGTTAAAACTATGTCAGCCAGTTATTGAATATGATTTCCAAACCATATCTAATAGGAGGTATACTGTATGCCATTATACAGTATGAAAGAAATCTGGTCGCCGTTGAAGTGGATTGGGGTTAAGTTTTTTAGAACTCTTGATGAAGATGGTGCTTATTATATTAAGGTTGGAAACAAGCCTAGAAAGAGAATATAACAATGTGGAGTAACAAAAAGGAAATAGCATTTCAAAGAGCGCCCATTTCGGGCGCTTTTTTATTTATAAGGAAAGCAAGGAGGCCGTACGATGGATTTTACGCAACTGCCACCGGAGTTATGGGCGCAAGAAGTATTCTATGCCCTTTTCGTATGGCTTTTACGGTTCCAGATGACGGAATCAAGAGAGTGAGAAAACAAGCTCACGGTACAGATTGATAAACAAAACGAAACACAAGATAAAATTGTTTCATCGCTTGAACGATTGGAAAAAGACATCATCCACATTAAAAATAACAAGTGGGAGTGATCTCATCACCGGTGTAACTATTATTTACCTTACTAATGCAGGTGTGGAGGACAACAACTAATACATGGAATATGATATAGAGAAGGAGATCAATAGAAATGACTAAACATATTGAAATTGATCGTAATTCATTTTAATAGTAACGGGTTAGATTATAAAAAATTCCAAATATCATGTTGTAAAAGAGTGGTAGAGAAAACAATTGAATTTCAATCGATTAAAGGGGGAATGAATGATGGACTTAACACAATTGCCAGCTGAATTGTGGGCGCAAGGGGTTTTTGGCGTGTTGTTTGTATGGCTGTTACGCATTCAAATGGCTGAGTCAAAAGAACGCGAAAATAAATTGATGGCACAGATCGAACGACAGAATGAAACGCAAGATAAAATTGTTTGTTCATTAGAAAGATTAGAAAAAGACATCTACGAAATTAAAAGTAACGAGCGAGAGTGATTTATATGCAAGGCATTAAAAATATCGATAATGGAACCATCGTCCGCACGGTGGTTCTTTATGGTTCTTTTTGTTGCGCTTTTGAATCAGTTTCTAGTGTTAGTATAATATAAATAATAGATGATCAAAATTCCGACCAAAAAACGACCAAAATTTTTGATCAAGGATTGATGAAATTTGAAAAGGGTTTTAAGTCTAAATTAAATGATAAGGAATTCCTGATTCTCATCCTGTGTATAACATTATCAAAATTGATTTGAATGTCTGTGCACAGGGAATCATTCTTTATAAGGGATAACAGCTATAGTTTGACGTAAAGCCTGCTTGATAAGCACATTATTTCAGAAACATCATTTTATTGGAGTACACTATTTAGGAAAGGGGCTTTAGAATGGATAAAAAGAAACGAAAAAAGTCCTCTACATCTATCTCACTTAAATCTACTGAGATTCATTCGACAATAAAACAGGCTTTTGAGATTAAAAAGAATCCATTTCCATGGATAAAGGCTTTTAGTGCTGGAGTAAGTGCATCGCTGCCTGTCTTTATAGGATTATTATTGGGCAGTTTACAATATGGTTTGTTAGCAGGAATTGGTGCCTTTACCTATCTTTATGTATTTAACCAGCCATATGCACAGAGAGCTAAAAAGCTCTTTTTTGTCATGATTGGAATTTCTTTATCGGTCGGAGTAGGAACACTTATTGCTCCATATCCACTTGCATCTGCTATTATGATGGGTGTAATTGGTGCTGTAGCTATTTTTATTTTTGGGGCGTTAAAAATTTCTGGTCCTTCTGCTATCTTTTTTGTTTTAAGTTTCGCCATGGCGACTGGTATGCCTGTCGATCCATCACTTGCTCCTCTGCGCACCGGGCTCGTTTTTCTCGGAGGGGTGTTATCGTGGCTAATCGCTATGCTTGGCTGGTTGATCAGCCCTCGTGAACCTGAAACGAATGCTGTAAAAAGAGTGTATATGGAATTGGCGGCATTTTTGGATTCAGTCGGTACAGAGAGCTTTAATGAGACAAGGCAAAGAACAGTATCAGCGATGAAACAGGCAGAAGATATTCTTTCAGCAGGATATATATCTTGGCAAAGTTCGGATATGTTTAAACGATTATATTTATTAACCGAACATGCAAATACGATATTTTTAGAAGTACTCGAAATAGCTTTAGAAGAAAAGGCAAAACTACCGCCAGAATTAGGGGAATCTATTCGGGCTCTCGCAAACTCGATTGAACATAAAAAGAAAAACAATACGAAAATTCTTCAGCCGGACCATGTTAATGAAGCGGCAGAGCATTTATTCGTCAAAATTTATAATGCGGATGCCATCATGAATGAACCGATTTCTAGGATTAATCAAGAAGTTCGAATTTCAAAGCGATCATTAAAAACGGTTTTTTTAGGTGCTTTCGACAAAAATTCGATTGTCTTTCTGTCATCTGTTAAATATGGAACGGTCCTTACGTTTGCTGCGATTATTGCGTATACATTTGACTTTAACCGCTCGTATTGGATTCCATTATCCTGTGCAGCTGTCATGTCTGGCGCGACAATTATTGCTACGTTTCACCGCGCCGTTCAACGATTTCTTGGAACAATCGTCGGCATTCTCGTAGCGAGCATCATTCTGTCATCCACGCCTCAAGGATATATTATCGCCATTATCATTTTGGTTTTGACATTTTTTACAGAACTTTTTATTGTGCGAAATTATGGCTTTGCTGCGATGTTCTTTACACCATCCGCTTTAATCATGGCAGAATACACGACTCAAGTGCATGACTTCGCTTTTTTTGCAACCGTGAGAGTAACAGATATTTTTATAGGATGCGTCATAGGTCTTATTGGAACATTGTTGATAGGCAGACGTTCTGCTTCCAGTCTACTTCCGCATTTTATTGCTAAAACAATTCGAAGTGAGGGACAGTTTCTACTCATGTTGTTTTCTGAACATAATAGTCGTATTGACTATGAAGAGAGCAGAGAAAGAAGTAAAATGCAAACCAATTTAACCAATTTAAAAACGGTATATAATACAGCATCAGGGGAATTATTTAGCAACAAGACGGTATTAGAATCTCTCTGGCCTGTCATATTTTCCATAGAACAGATGGGCTATTTACTTGATTCAAGCTTAAAATATGATAAACGACCTGTTCTTTCAGATGAAAGTCTCGCTCAATTGCTTTATACTTTTGAAACGATGGCGATGGCTGCTGAACAAAATCAGCCGCATACAGAAAAAAACACCCCTGATATTCAAGGTTTTTCAAAAATAAAAAAAGAGATTATCGATCTCCAGAACGCTCTTCAAATCAGTGAGAGAGTCCCCGGCTAAAAATGAATGATCAGTCAGGGTTTTTTCTTCCATCAAATGTCGTTGCGTCGAGATGCATAGTTACTCAACTTTATCATTTTCGATGCGCGAGAGAGCGAATCTCAAGCATCATCAAAAACACGCATTTTTTAAATGATCGTGCATCGGATCTTCTTGAATCCATTCTAAATATAAGTTGGTAAGCGATATATCCGTACGTCCAACTAAATCTATTACAATGGAAAAAAACGGACTATGCCTATTATGCTTTTCTGAGCACACCCACAAGTAAATCACCACGATTGTTGCGGTGGGAACATCCCCAATTTAATTGGATTAATTCTGATGCCAGAATGCCAAGCGTCAATAATAGATACCCAATCAACCGGTTGTGTGCTTCAATTTGCAACCGGTTTTTTGTGTTTTCACTACTTTTGAAAAGCAGTCGATAATCGCTCTTGCTTCACAAGTAGACAATTCACGCATCGTCTTCCGATTTCCGTTTGAATCCAGACAGAAAATTCTTCGTCTGAGCAGTTTTCGAGCGATAAATTACGGTCGTTATCCAATAAATGCATTCTTGACTGCAGCATTTCTAAAAAAGCATCTTGCGATTGAAAAATAGATAGTTCAAACACGGAAGTCCTCATTTACTATAATTTTATTATGTATAGTATAGATAATTTATACTTATGCAAACTAAAAACAGAAAATCCTTATATAATAAGGATTCAATAGTTATTTTCATCGTATTTTTTTATTTTAGGTGACTAAAAGGGGACCGATAAGCTTAAAACATGTTTGAAAGCTTTGTAACGGCTTCCAGTTCGTTTTCTTTTGTTAGATGTGAATACGTGTCGATTGTGAGTGTGATACTACTATGCCCTAGACGCTCTTGGATAACTTTTATGTTTACACCTTTAGAAAGAAGAAGAGACGCGTGCGTGTGCCGCAAGTCGTGGAATCGGATTCGTTTCAATCCGTGCCTTTCGATGAACTCTAAAAAATATTTCGAAAAGGCATTGTCTGAATGGGGGTATCCGTCAGCGCGACAAAAGATTAAATCCATCCCCTCAACACCACGCCAATCAGGACCTTGAAACATACGGTCTTTCTTCACTTCTTTTATATAGTTTTTGAGCGATGCCATAAAGTGTTCTGGCATCGGAATTACACGCACCTTTTTATTCTTGGTCGCCCCAAGAAAGAAGGTGTCATTTTCTTTATCATGTATTAACGTATGTTTGATCGTAATGGTATTATCGTTAAAGTTTACATTATCCATTGTCAGGCCGGAAATTTCACCAATCCTCATTCCGGAAAAGAGTGCCATTTGAATTACCATCCGATGTTTCGGCAAGGCAGACGGTAACAGATCAAGCAGCTGCTTCACTTCATTTTCATCGTAAAACGACATTTCTTGTTTCTTCTGCTTTGTCTTTTTCACTGCATCAGCCACATTTTCATCAAGTAAATCCCATTCCACCATCTTTTGAAGCATGACGCGATTCACCCGCATTTTATAGTTGGTTGATTTCTCGTCTTGTTTAGTCAGGTGGTTCATAAATTCAACGATGTGAATCTTCTTTAAATCCTTCAATTTTAAGTCACCCAAATATTCGACAGCCGGCTGAATGTTCATCTTATACGCTCTTTGCGAATGATAGGTTAAATGGGTCACATGGTTTTTTAGCCACAGCGCAACAGCATCCCGATACGTCATATTATTCGTGTCTATCGGTCCACTGTTTGCGACTGCAATCTCAAACTCCGTAATCGCTTTTTTAATCGCGCGATCAGATAAACTTTTAAGCGCGACGGTTTTCTTGCGTCTGATCCGTTTCCCGCGTTCATCGTACCCTAATTCAGCGGTGATTTTAATGCGCGGCAGTTCGCTTTTGTCAGCCGGATTCTTCTTATCCAATACGATGTAACTTGCCATGCGAAACACTCCATTCCTTGAAAATCGCGTCCTTTTCTTATTTAATACAACCTTAATATAAGTAAAGATAACTGTCAAAATTTTATTTATAAACAAAATAATAGTTAATAACTAGTAGACTCTAACAATCTACGGTAAAAATGAAGGGGGGGATGCACTCTTACTTATGAGGGGGAACAAACATGACCGAACAACTCACATCCTGCTTATTCATCATAAAAAAAAGCTGGGTTGCCCCAACTTTTAAAAATGGAAATCAACATAGCAAAATGTTTCGGTCAATAACATTATTTCTAATTAATAGAAGTGTATACAAAAAGCCGAGGGAAGCGAAGACCCTCGACCTGAAAGAGTGAAAACACCGTATGCAGGAGTGAACTCTCATGCAACAACAGTTTAACCATCTCAGGGTAATTTATACAAATTAAGCTTTAAATAAATGCCAGAAACAAGCGGGGCTAATCCCCCGTCTTTATTTCCGCCTCATATAGAACGTATGTGTGAGAATTAAAAAAAGAAGCTCGTAGGCTTAATCTTCTTCTATCGTGCAGGAATCGTTAATCACAACTTGTGCCTGTTCGGGCGAGAGGCCTTGTTCTTTTTGCAACCAATCATAAAAGTCGAGATGGAGTGTTTCAAAATGATCGAGTTCACCGGGTCTAGTTTGTTCACTCATTCCGAATAGGTATTCTTTATGCAAATGAAGATAGTGAGTTACCTGATTCATATGAATCTCTCCTTTATATAGGCTTATACCCGAATTTGTGTGGCTTATTCAAAAAACAAAAGAAAAAGCCATGCGTGAGCAGAGCCGTAAATGTATTCTAATCCTAATTGCGTTTTTGAATCATGTTAAATTCCTCAGCAGTAATCTTTGCATCGCTTGATTTACCAAGACCTGCTTGGGCTTTGCTGATTAATTTACCGTTTCGGAACATGAAGTTCGCATTGCCTAATGTCGTATCAGAGGATGTCCCTTGATACATGATTGTGTGGAACTCAGTGCCAGCTTTACCTGTTTTAGAAAGGAGTTCGAGTTCGCCTTCTGAAGTGGTTCTACTGGTGATGCCGCGGGAAATGGACGGAGGAATAAAGCCGAGAAAATAGGAGCATGAATCAAGTGAGTGAATGGCTAACAATCTGGCAACTAATTGATCAGCTAAAACCAGGTGAAACAGCAACAGATGAAAATGAAGAGTATACAGTTTCATGGAAGCATAGTCTTTTTTTCGAGGATGAAGACAGAAATGTGCATAAAGATATTATTCTGTCGTATAAATGTTTAATATGGCACATACTGTCGAAATACGCCCCCCTTGAGGAAGCGATGAAGGCGTTGAAAGACGGATAATTTGTGATCTTGCATCTATTAAATGTTGAACACCGTTTTAGTGCAGAAAATCACTTTAGAACATTCGTAGAAAAGGGCATAACAATCGAAAACTTTGTTAACAGCATGTGGTCAATTTACGAATAATCAAATAACAGAGAGCGTTTATCGTGTTCGAAAGAGGCTCTTAGGTTAAATACAAGATTGAAAAGACAATCGAGTTTGTAGACTTTTCTAATGCCAATGTGTTAACGGTTTGTTGTGTCAAAAACAGAAAAACCCTGAGAACGTCATGAACGGCAATATTCATAAGCTAGGTGAAAAGCCGGAATCAGAGAATTGATAAACGTCGCACTCCTCATGAGGGAGATGGAATCGTTTAAACATTTGAGCGGGCGATTGAAACGTCTGGCAGAAAGGGAGATGGCAGAATGAAATCCTTTACGATGTACATTGAAAAGCCAATGAGTTACCACGAACGATTATTCCGCTCCGAAGGATATACAAGGGATGATATCGACAAGTTAGCGGCGCAGCTGGTTGAGAAGGGATTCATCGAAGCAGGCGATCCATACGCACGGGAAATAGCATGTGTGGCGGAAATGGCGAAAGTAAGGGCACGGCAGTACGTGGATGGCGGTGATGCATCATGACAACATTCCGAGAAGAATTCGAAAAAAGTGAACTCATACTTAAACTAGAACGCCGGTTAAAAATAGCTGAAATGAAATCAAGGCACGCAGAGAAGATGATGAAGTGATTAAAAGAAATTGTATTTGACGAAAGAACGCCCGTTGCGTTTCGGTTGGAACGAGTGCAAGGGCTAGTAAGGGAAAACCAGCGTAAAAAAAGGAGATGGAATTTTTGAGATACAGCCAGGGACGATATGAAACGGTGCTAAAAGAAAACAGCCATGTGGGGAATCTGAAACCGTCATTTGAGGAACGGGAAAAACTGATTGCTGAATATCGCTTGAACAGCATGACGCGAGTAGAGAAAATCACGGACGAATCAAAGAAAGATTTGAATCACAAATGAATGCAGCTATCAAGGAGTTGGATGGACGAACACTAACACTTGAACAGGCGAGGATACAGTACGAGAAAATGCTTTATAAAGAGGTGAATCGGTTTTCGAAGTGGGGAAAATTCGTCGGATTGGAAATAGAAGACCTTTTCAGTTATGCAAATGAAGGTTTAATAAAAGCATTTAACCGATTCGATACAGAAAGAGGATTACGATTTTCGACGTATTGCGTGCCCATGGTAGAAGGCGAAATAAAAAGAGGGCTGCGTGATTTTGATAGCAAAATAAAAGTCCCGCGGCTTACGAAAGAAATTGCTAATAAGATCAAAATGCAGAGTCTTGAAGATGAAGCGCCTGAAAAGATAGCAGAAATCATCGGTTGTAAAAAAGAAGCGGTTGAACACGCGTTAATGGCACTAGAACTTCGATTCACCAATTTAGATGCGCCGGTTATTAATAAAGACGGAAATGAAAACACGTTTTCTGACATGATCGGCAAAGAAGAGGACGTCACAACGGTTATCGTCGATGACTTTATTAACAGTATTCCGGAAAAATTGAAGCTTGTTATTCAGTTGAGCATGGAAGGAAACACACAGGAAGAAGTCGGGAAAATTGTTGGAGTTTCGCAGGTTCAAGTATCTAGGTATTTAAAGCAAATCGGCGAGCGTTGGAAGCAATATGACAAAGAGGAGGAAAAACAAATGGCAGTAACAGCAAATCGAATTGATGAAGCGATCTACATGAATTTGAAACGTGAGTACATGGATGAAATTGAAGCGGCTAATAAGTTAGGTGTCAGCACATCTGTTTTGTGGGTGTGGAAGAAAAACTATTTATCAGATGATTCACGAAAGGAATTACAGGGGATTACTACTGCTCGTAGAAGAAAGAAGCAATCAGGCGAAGGCGAAATTTCAAAAGATGGACAAGTCCTCAGAAACGAAACTAGAGCTGTCTGACGTAGTGAAAGAACAGATAGAAAAGATTCTAGCGGAGAACAAACAGCTTCATGTCGAAAATGAAGAACTGAAAGAAAAAATTGCGGAGATAGAAACTGATTACATTATTCTTTATGAAGGGCTTGAACAGAAGTCATTCCGGAATAATGAACTCAAAACGGAAAATGAATCACTGAATACGAAACTAAAAACGACTGAATGAAGCAGAGAACGAGCGTGTCCAAGCACAGTATGAAGCCGGCGAAATCGAAAAGGGATGGATAGAAGGCAAGAAAGAAGCCGAACGCATGGCGTGGGAAACGGAAGAAATGAAGCAAATAACGAAGGTGTAGGATGAAACGCCTCGGAAAATGTACAGCGAGAATCAATATTTAAAGGGGCTTGTGGCGATCAACAGTAGACCGAAACCGTAAATTAGGGAGGACTGGCTTCAAAGTATTTTTCACTACGGCGTAAATTATTAGAAGAAGAAGCTCGGGTAGAAAGTAAATGTGATGGAGTGGACCCGAGCGGACTAGAAGCACAATTGATAAATAAAAGTGATGCAGCTGAATTTTTAGTGTTTTTTAGAAGCTTCTCTCGTTAAATAATCGAGTTGTTTTTGTATAGTATCTAATTGCTGTCGAATGTGATCCAGACTTAATTGATCTTGAGAATTAGCGTTTGACACTTCTTCTTCTAAAGCCAACACCTCGGCACATACTCCTATAACCTCACCGAGGGCTATGAATGAGGAACCAATGATTGCGAGCTGTGCGGCATTAATTTCAGAAGATAACGAAGAATTTTCTTTCTTAGCACCTCTTAAGTGATCAGGTTTCATCACATTAACCTCCTGAAATGTAAGAATTAATAACTTTTACATTTTATGCGAAAAATTATTTAGCGTGATGAGGAAAAGGACTATGAGGACCGTATAATAGGCGTCATGTTTGGATTGAAAAAGCTGAAGTTTAATCAACAGTACGACGAAAAGGTTGACTAAACCAGCTGAAAGGGCATCAAAGGGAGAAGGTCCAAGCATAAATACGTTAATAAATCACTACGCGAGAAAAAGACAAAAAAGAATCGGTGAATGAGAAACATATAGGTGGAAATGCTAATTAACAATTTATAAATAGCAGTATTAAACATTTTTAAAGAAGTATAACTATAATAGAAACGAGCATGCCACCGTTACGTGTTTGCAGCCGGGGCTTTTTTTAATGGTCTTATTCAAGGTGAATCTCTGCATACTATGAGCCACTGACATGACGTGGGTTTACCAATTTGGTCAGAATAGGTTTCTAAACAAAGAAGACCTGCCGTATCCAGTTACCTAGCAAGCAATCCTGCAATTACCCTAGTTCCTTCACCTAGTTTACTCTGAACCTCAATCGTTCCTTTGTGAGCCTCTATGATCCATTTACATAAAGATAACCCTAATCCTGTTCCTCCCTGACTTCTTGAACGGGAATCGTCCACCCGATAAAATCGTTGAAAGATAAAAGGCAAGTGTTCCTGCGGAATACTGATTCCATGATCAATTACTTCAATATAAATGATTTCTTTTATACTGCATGCCTTGATTTCCACTGTTCCACCTGTTGGGGTGTACTTAATTGCATTCTCCATCAAATTAATAAATAATCTTCATAAGAGATCTTCATCCCCGTAGAGAGTGAACGACTCATTAATTTGAATATTCAAATTAATCTGTTTTTTCGATGCCAAATTGCAATTCTGCATCCAATCCTTTTTAAAAATTTCATGATGTCTTATTCATTTCCTCCTTTGATCATATAACCTACACTATAAATCGTTTGTATGAGTTTTAAATCAAAGTTTTTGTCGATTTTATTCCTTAAGTGATTGATGTGAACATCCACCACGTTCGTTCCTATATTGTAAGCATCCATCCATACATGCTCTAGAATCAGAGTTCGAGGCAAAATCTTACAAGCATTTCTCATCATAAATTCCAAAATTGCATATTCCTTATTGGAAAGAAAAATAGGCAGCACCCCTCGAGTCACTTCTCTCGTGGAGGGATTCAACTTCAGATCTGCTATTTGTAAAAGTGGTGATGTCTTTTCTTGTTTTCGCCTTAACAGACTACGTAAACGTGCTAATAATTCCGTAAAAGCAAAAGGCTTTGTCATATAATCGTCCGCTCCTATATCAAGCCCTTCTACTTTATCAATCACAGAATCTTTGGCACTGAGAATAAGAATAGGAACATTTTTTCCATTTAACCTCAATTCCTTGATTAATCGAGCCCCATTTTTCTTTGGAATCATAAGGTCGACAATTAAAAGATCATAATCCTCAGCATAAGCCAGCTCACAGGCCATTTCACCATCGTGTGCCACATCTACAACATAATGGTGCTCTTTTAACCCTTGTGATATAAAACGAGCTACTTTTATCTCATCTTCGACCAACAGCACTCGCATTTCATTTCCCCCAAAAAATACACTCATTTTATATTTTAATAATGATAATCACTATCAATTTTTCATAACTATATCTTAGATTAATATGACTGGTCAATCCGCTAATTTATCCCATATAAAAACCAATAAAAAATCACACTTTAACAGATAGCGATATTGTTTCTTTGTAAAACTTAATATAATAACTATCTTTATGATCATTTAACTTGAACAAGACAATTTAAAACTTAGATTAAAAGAAGTAAAAAACGAATCATAAGGGAGGTATTTTTGAACATCTGGGCAAAAAATTAATTTTTTTTAATTTTGTTTTTAAAAATTTTTAATTCTTTTTCTGTATTATGACGACATCGCCTCATTTCTTGATAATGATTATCATTATTAAACTTAGCAACTCTATACTATCTAGGAGGAATTTATGATGTAACAGGAAATAGTGAGTAAAAAAGAAGTGCATATATAGATAGATGAAATATGAAAATAGTCTGTTGAAATGGAATTTAAATAGGAACTCCAGTATGAAGGGTCTAAAGAATTGTAAAATTAGTAATGGAGATTTTATATAACTTTGAAATTCAAAGTTGACAGGAAAAAGTTAATTTATTAAGAGGTGATGATATGGAAAAATCAATTGATAATACTGTAATCAAATTTCTAGTAGTGCTCATGAGGGTATTATTTGGAGCAGGGTGGTTTTTGGCAGGATTAACCAAAATTACAGGCAAAACAGGGGAAGTATCATGGTACGACCAACCGATGGTGTTCCTTACAGAATATTTGACAAAAGCATTGGACAAGCCAAATGTCCCGGAATTTTACAAAAGCTTTATTGATGGGATAGCTTTAAATCATGTGCTATTTTTAAATTACACAATACCGATTGCCCAAATAATTATGGGCATATGCTTAATAGTTGGCTTTATGACGCTACCAGCTATTTTTATCTGCTTATTTATGCAAATTAATTTCATCCTTTCCGGTAATATGAATTTACTTAGCTTAACTCTCTATACATCTGCATTCGGATTATTATTCTTTAGAAAAGATGCATTGATTTTAAGTTTAGACCGATATTTTAAAATTGAAGATTTCTTCAAAGCAAAGAAACCTAACTATATGAGATGGAATCAAACGGAATGAAGCTAGTATATTTTCATGGACACTGTTTAGTTTCTTTCGTTAGGTACGGTTAAAAACTATGTGTCGATCATTTATTCAAAATTAAATGTAAAAAACCGCTCCTCCGCTATTATGAAAGCGATAGATGAAAGCTTGATCTCTAAAAAGTACGGCAGCGCCTTTTTTATTTACATAATTGAATATATAATGAGCAACACCGAAGTGAGCTGGCTTCTTGGTAAATTGCAGCGCTAAACGCTTCCATAGATTCTTTTATCAGCTGTTGTAATGGTCGCTGTCGGGATTTTAACAGGTGCCATCGCACTATAAAATAAAATAGAGTAGCCCATAAAGGGAGTAGCGTCAGGAATATACTGAAATAAAGTCGTTATTACGTGGAATTAATACCTCCGGCTTTATTGACTTCTTAATTATTTAAGTGTTCAGCGAGACCTTTGCCGTTATATAATGGTAAAGGTCTTTTTCTTTTTTAAATATGAAGGGAGAATAAAAAGATGGAAACAGAATTTTTAACAGCGTTATTTGCCATTATCATGATTGACCTCGTTTTGGCTGGTGATAATGCCATTTTAATCGGTCTGGCTGCGCGTAAACTGCCGAAAGACCAACAGAAAAAAGTGATCTTTTGGGGTGCGATAGGTGCGATTGTCATTCGAACGATTGCCACTCTTTTGGTCGTGTACTTGCTGCAAATTCCTGGCCTGCACTTGATCGGTGGAATCCTGCTCGTATGGATTGCCTACAAGCTGCTTGTAGAAGAAGAAGAGCATGAGGTTACAGCCGCAGATTCCTTGTGGGGGGCCATTAAAACGATTATTATCGCTGATGCGTTAATGGGACTTGATAATGTTCTGGCGGTTGCTGGTGCCTCTCACGGAAACTTCCTTCTTGTGATGATCGGCCTCCTTATTTCTATCCCGGTCGTTATGTGGGGCAGCACGCTCATTTTAAAAATGATGGAGCGGTATCCCGTCATTGTCACGATTGGCGCTGGTATCCTCGGTTGGACCGCAGCAAAAATGATTGTGGGCGAGCCATTCCTGGCTGACTATTTCGTTTCCCCCTGGGTGAAATACGGTTTTGAACTTATCGTCGTCGCCGGCATCCTCATTGCGGCTACACTAAAACAAAAACGGGTAAAGTTTGGCGAAGATTTGCCAAAAGCAGACTAGCAGTAAATGATCATAACAAAGAGGCTTTCGATTTTAGAAAGCCTCTTTGTTTGATTAATGACAAGAAATTAAGCTTTTTCTGCTTTTTCAAACGGTTCAGTGGTCATCTTTGGAGAAACAAAAAATGGTTCATTGAATACAAAATATTGGGAAAATGCTTATATCGGTGCCAAGCGAGTCGTAAAGTAGAGAACACTATCTAATCTATCTGGAAAAACCGACGAAAATCGGTTTTTTCTTTTTATTTCGGCTTTTTTTGTCTTATTTTTCTTTTATTGTTAGAAGTTGTAGAGACTTGGAAACTATTATAATATTAAAATCACAGGGAAATTCCTGGTTTTGGAGGATGGAGGAAAAGAAATGGGAAAACAGAAGAAATCGAAAAAAGTTGGAGTTGCCGTTCTAGCAGCCATGATAGGAACTGGTGGCATCATTCTGCCTATAGAAAATAAGGCGATCGTACAAGCAGAGGAGCCAGCCGGCACAATTGCTCCGATGAATGCTGAACAAGTGGCAAGCGCATTTATGACAGCGGTTACGAATGAGAAGTGGGAAGAGGCTTACGCCTTATTAAATGAAAACTTCAAACAACATGTATCAAAAGATATGCTGCCGATTATTTGGGAAGCAAAAGCGGTCCCTTTCGGTAAAGTAGGAAAACAATTATCCATCAAGAGGGAAACAAACAGTATTCATACAAATGTTGTGATGACGTATGAAGGATCCATGTCCCCGATGGACGTGACGATTAATCTCGATAAAGCGGGAAATATTGATGATTTTTATATGCCATTTTATTATACACCGCCGAGTGAGTATAAGGAGCCTTCTTATGAACGGAAAGATAATTATGTAGAGCGGCAAATGAAAATTGGAGAAGGAGGATTTGCTCTTCCAGGCACGTTAACGTTACCAAAGGGAGAAGGGCCTTTCCCTGCAGTCATCCTTGTGCATGGTTCGGGACCGAATGATCAAGACGAAGCCCTTTATTCTACGAAAGCTTTTCGTGATATAGCAGTCGGTTTAGCAAATGAAGGGATTGCCGTCTTGCGCTATGAGAAAGTGACAAGAGAGCATCATATTAAAACAGCGATGAACATGAAATTTAGCATCTATGAGGAGACGATCGATGATGCACTGAAGGCTGTCAACCTTCTGCATTCCCTGCCTGAAGTGAGTGATGAAGTCTATGTATTAGGACATAGCCAAGGCGGATATGCATTGCCACGCATTTTAGAAATGGATCATGAGAACCAAATTGATGGGGGCATTATCGTATCGGGACCAAGCGGCAAGTTTCAGGATGTCATGTTATGGCAGCAACAAGAAGCATTGAAAAGAGCGGAAACGCAAGGGCTGCCTGCCGAACAGCTCGAAGCGTTACGAGCAAATCTTGATTTTTGGCAGCAACAAATGGCACTTATCAACAATCCTGTCTACTCAAAAGACAACATTCCGGAAGAACTTCAATTACCAAACGCTTATTGGTGGTACGAACTTCGCGATTATGTCCCATCACAGTTAGCCGCTGAGCAAGACGATCCTCTTCTTATTATGCAAGGAGGTAAAGACTTGCAAGTACCGCCAACCTACTTGGAGGAGTGGGAATCCGCTTTAAAAACGCGGGATAATGTTTCGTACAAAATGTACCCAGATTTAATTCATTTGCTCGTCAATTATGAGGGAGCCCCAAATTTTTCGGAGTACGCTATTCCAGCGAATGTACCTGAGACGTTTATTCAAGATACAGCAAACTGGATCAAAGGGGTAAAGGACTCTCCATCATTTTCAGATGTAGATACAGATTTCTGGGCATATAAAGAAATTATGTTTTCAGCCGAAAAAGGCTATTTAAATGGATATTCTGATGGAAAGTTCCAGCCAAATAGAGCGATAACGAGAGCTCAAGCTGCTAAAATCGTAGCGAATGCTTTACAGTTCGAGAAGGACAGTATAACAGATCAGACGGTCTTTACAGATATACAGTCAAACAATGAATTTTTGCCATACATTCGCTTTTTGAAGCAAAAAGACATTATGTCTGGCTACAAGGATGGAACCTTTAAACCGAATGAACCATTGACTCGTGCTCAAATGGCACGACTATTATCAACAGCCTTTCAGCTAGAGGGACATTCCGCCAAGTCTTTTAAAGACGTGAGAAAAGACCACTGGGCTGCGCATTATATTGATGCTTTAGCGACTAATAACATTACAGTCGGAAATTCGAATGGTACATTCGGTCCTACCCAACATGTAACTCGTGCTCAAACAGCTGCATTTTTATATCGTGCGATCAATCAACGCAACTAACTTGTTTGCTTAAGTGAAGACTTAAAAACGCCAGAACAAAAGGGTTATGGCGTTTTCTTTATATCGATTTATTCCTAACAATAATTTTAAAATAAGAGAAGGGGGAAGTAAATGAAAGAATTGGCATTGGAGTTATTTGATTATCATATTTTGGGAAATGATAAACTGCTAAAGCATACAGCTGAATTATCTGCAGAAAATCAAGAACAAACTAAACGTATTTTAACTCCTGACGAGCTGCTTTTCCTCATACGCTAATTGATGCAAATAACTGGTTTAAATTTTGTCATATACTATCACTTTACAAGTAAGGACTTGCATCTATCATTTACATAGTTATGAAAATATACTATTATTATGAATAGTTAAACTATTCTAATAAACTAGAGGGAAGAAGTATTTAGGCTACCTGTTCTCGATATTCAATTGAGAACAGGTAGTTTCATTTTTCCCAATCGTGGTCCAAAAAGGATAATGCTACTTGATTAATAAATTGGTACAATTAGACACATAGCTGCATCTTTTTTATCAAACTTAGGAGGAAATTGAATGGAAGCATTAGGTGAATCTTTATCATTTATCGGTACGGTTATTATGTTGGCGGGTATCCTTTCTTTTTTTATGAAACGGATGAGAAGACGCCCGGGTGTGAGAAGAAGTTTGTACATGATTGTTGCGGGCCTTGTTCTTGCTGTCATAGGCAGCATCTAAATTACGGCTCGACATCGAATCGAGTTTCTCGTCCACTTTTATATACCTGTATACGTATAGCCTTGAAATATTTAAGATTTCAAAACATCAAACCTCTTTTTAATAAAATAACGAATAGTACTAAGTGAAATAGAAAAAGCAGCCTCTCACACGATTGCTTTTTCTTATACACGAAGCTGCTCATTCAACTGTTTCAAAAACATTCATTCATTTAGCCTATACTTGGTCCAACCTAAATGTTTCTTAAGGAGTCGGCTTTATTTGCATGGGAGGCTCTACGGTCGGATAAAAACGGAGGTGCCAATTGGAATGGTTTTTGCCAGCTCTTCAACATCTTTATTGTACATGCGGACACAACCCTTTGATACATACTTTCCGATTGACGATGGATCGTTTGTACCATGTATGCCATAACCTTTTTTAGATAAGCTCATCCACATAGTTCCATAAGGTCCACCTGGATTTGGCGCTTTATTAATAATAATAAAGTCACCAACTGGTGTGTCATGAAGCATTCTGCCAACACCAATCGGATATACTTTTCTCGTCTGTCCTTGATAGAGTAAAGTGAGTGTTCTTTTTGAGAGTGAGATATGGATGGAAAAAGGAATGGTGGCAGGAGAAGGAAGGCCGGGGATACGGATTCTTTGCCCGACATAAATCATATTTGGTGTGATCCCTGGATTCGCTGCAATAAGCGATGCTAATGAAACGCGATAATCTCCAGCGATTGATGAAAGAGTTTCTCCTGCTTTAACCGTGTGAATCATGTTAAATATCTCCTTTACGCATTGATACTTCATTTTATTCATAGCCATTTTAAAATTGAACGTTAATTGCATAGCCGGGCATGGATCGTGTAGATATTAATGCTTATTTTTATTGAAACACATTTTTCTGTGCGCTATGATGGAGGAAATAACGTACGTCAAGGAGTGGTTTGGATGAGCGGGCTTAAAGCGAAAAAAATAATGCTGCTCGGTTCGGGGGAACTGGGGAAAGAAGTAGTGATAGAGGCGCAGCGTTTAGGCGTAAAGACAGTAGCCGTTGACCGGTATAAAAATGCGCCGGCGATGCAAGTGGCGCATTCATCGCATGTGATCAATATGCTCGATGGCGCGGCATTACGTAAACTTATTGAACAGGAAAAACCTGATTATATTATTCCGGAAATTGAAGCGATTGCGACAGAAACATTGATTGAGCTTGAAAAGGAAGGCTACAACGTCATTCCAACCGCAAAAGCGACAAATTTGACGATGGACCGGGAAGGGATTCGCCGTCTTGCTAGTGAAACACTTGGGCTGCCGACAGCAAAATATGAATTTGCGGATACGCTTGATGAATTGAAGGAAGCTGTGCAAAAAATCGGTACGCCGTGTGTCATTAAACCGATCATGAGTTCATCGGGAAAAGGACAAAGTGTTTGCCGCTCAATTAATGATGTTGAAACATCATGGAATGAAGCAATGGAAGGCGGACGTGCGAAAAAAACGCGTGTGATCGTTGAAGAATTTATCACATTTGAATCGGAAATTACGCTTTTAACGGTCCGTTCTGTCTCTGGCACAACGTATTGTGCACCTATTGGACACATTCAGCAGGACGGTGATTATATTGAATCATGGCAGCCACATAACATGACCGAAGCACAAATTGAAGAAGCAGAAAACGTGGCGAAAAAAATCACCGATGCACTCGGTGGATACGGGCTGTTTGGTGTGGAATTATTTATCACGCAAAACGGTATCTATTTTAGCGAAGTGTCACCGCGCCCGCATGATACAGGTATGGTCACACTCGTCACACAAGACTTATCTGAATTTGCTATTCACATCCGCGCGATTTTAGGCTACCCTATTCCAGCGATCCGTCTCCTGAGACCGGGTGCGAGCCGGACGATTAAAGCGTGGGAGGAAAGTACGTCATACCACTTGGATGGTATCGAGAAAAGCTTAGAAACACTTGATTCGCAAGTTCGTCTTTTCGGCAAGCCCGAAACGAAAGTCGGCCGACGTATGGCTGTTGTATTGAACGCAGCGGATTCTGTTGAACAAGCACGTGAACAAGCGAAACAAGCTGCTTCGCACATAACCATTTCGTATAAGTAAAGAAAAAGCTGTTCCACTTTTTTGCGGAGCAGCTTTTATAACCAGTCTGACCGCTCTTTTTCTTGAATTTCTTCCGCGATGGTCTGTAGATCATACATATTAATCATCATGATGGAATAAGTACTGGACTCAAACCGGTTTTCAGCCGCTTCTTTCAAAAATTTTGGTGAGCCTTCTTTCTCCTCATCGTAGACGAGCAGAAGGGCATCTGTATGATCGAGTGAGAACTCGTCACGCGCTTTAAACTGCCACGGGGCTATGTACGGCTTTTTCGAGACCACATCCACAAAATCAGCCTGATCGATAATCATCTGATAATGCTCTTTCCGTTCCTCTTTCCAATTTTTCTCTTGTTCTAAAAAGGGCATTAACACACCCAATTTCAGCTCGGAAAATTCGTTTTTTAACTCTAGGACTACTTCTGCTGCCCACAGCTCAACCCCGGGCTGACCGCCAATAATGACCCATTCTAGTCCATCTTCTACGAGCGTACGCAGCTGTTTTTCAATCGCTGTTTTTATAATGAAAATGCCTGGATTTTTCGTATCCCAAATACCGAGTTCATGGCTTTTATAACCGGACAGCAATAAAGTTTTTAGCAAAATCTTCACCTCATTCATCATTTTACACGATTCTTCTAGGATTCGTTTTGTGGAATATAAGAAAAGCCGAACCATGACAGTTGTCATCGTCAATGATAAAATGAGGATCATACAGCTAAAATCATGTATCCTTAGATGACGATTTATTAGATCGAAAAATGGAAGACTTAAATTGAGTAGTAACAGAGATAAAGGAAGCAAATTATATTGAGGAACAATTAGAACAACTGCACACTCATGATGACCAAATCTAGCTTCCTATTCAGTTACTTACATTATTAAAGAAGAATAAGAAGATATAACCCCATTATACGATGATTTGTATTAAAATTTATGAAGAATAGGATGTACATATATGAAAGTTTATACGATAGACGGTTTAACAAAAACGCTTGGTGAAAAAACGCTATTTAATGATATTTCTTTTTCGATTTCGGAAGGGGATAAAATTGGGGTCCTTGGTATCAATGGAACCGGAAAATCAACGCTGCTTAACATTATTGCAGGACTCGATGAGTATGACAAAGGGGCAAAAGATCATCCAAATGATTATTCGATTTCGTATTTATCGCAAAATCCACAGTTTAATGAAGAATTATCAATTATGGAGTTTCTTTATGCAAGTGAATCACCGGTTTTTATAGCTATAAAGGAATACGAAAAAACACTAATGCAACTGCAAAATAACCCCGATGATACAGATGTGCAAAGTAAATTAATGAATCTTCAGCAGCAAATGGATACGTTAAATGCATGGGACACGAGTGCTGATGCCAAAACAATTTTGACAAAACTCGGTCTGCCAGACTTTTCGAAAAAGCTGGCTGAGCTTTCAGGAGGCCAAAAAAAGCGGGCAGCTCTTGCTAAAACGCTCATTGAAACCCCTGACTTGCTCATTTTGGACGAACCGACCAACCATCTCGATTATGACAGCATTAAGTGGCTGCAGGAATATGTGCAAAAATACAAGAAAGCGGTCTTGTTTGTTACACATGACCGGTACTTTTTAGACGGCGTTTCAAGCGAAATATGGGAACTTGAAAAAGGGCAGCTCTTTGAATACAAAGGAAATTACAGTGATTTTCTAGAATCTAAAGCAATAAGAGAAGAAAATGAATTGCTTGAACAAGGAAAAAAAGAAAGTTTGTTTAAAAAAGAACTAGCGTGGATGCGAAAAGGGGCTAAAGCACGGACGACGAAACAAAAAGCCCGTATCCAGCGCTTTGAAACACTAGATGAAGACGTGAAAAATAAAACAAATCAGGATTCACTTGAAATTGAACTAAGTGGCGCGCGTCTTGGCAAAAAAGTACTTGAACTAAAAAGTGTGACCAAATCCTTCGGCAGCCAGCCCATTCTTCATGATTTCTCCTTTTTATTCAAACGGGGCGACCGTATTGGCATTGTCGGGCGCAATGGCTCCGGCAAGTCGACATTGTTAAATATCGTTTCAGGTAGAGAGATGATTGATTCAGGAGAGCTGGATACTGGCCAAACGGTCAAAATTGGCTACTATACACAGGAAAACGACGATATGAATGACAATTTGCGTATGATTGAATACATTCGTGAAACAGCAGATTCTATTCAATTGAAAGACGGCAGCTACATTTCAGCTGCGCAAATGCTCGAGCGGTTTTTATTTCCGATGCATACGCACGGTACACCGATTCGGAAGTTATCTGGAGGAGAAAAACGTAGACTGTATTTGTTGAACATTTTAATGTCTGCACCAAATGTATTACTTTTAGATGAACCGACGAATGATCTTGATACACAAACGTTGACGATACTAGAAGATTATTTAGAAACCTTCCCGGGCGTCGTTATTACTGTATCCCATGACCGTTATTTTCTCGATAAAGTGTGCCACCAGCTGCTCGTTTTTAAAGGGACAGGCGTTATCGATTACTACTATGGCAGCTACTCAGACTTTTTAGAAGAAAAAGAAGAACCGGCTGAAGTAGAAGTAAAAACAGCTTTGGTTCCGCAGCAGCGTCCTGAACGAAAAAAGAAGATGTCGTATTCTGAAACGAGAGAATGGGAAACCATCGAGGAGGACATGGAGGTGGCGGAACAACGATTGACCGACATTTCATCAGAAATGGCCACTGCCGGAAGTGACTTTGAAAAACTCCGCCTGCTCATGGAAGAAGAATCAGAGTTGAAAGCAAAACTCGATCATATGTTAGAACGGTGGGAGTACTTAGCAGAATTAGCAGAAGGGTGAATAACTCCACCTTATCGATCTTACAGTCTGATTGAAGAAGGAACTTCCTGTTTCACAGATCACAGCATAAGAGGGTGACCCAATACGTTTTACATGATCTTCACAGGCGTAGTCTAAACTGTTCGGATGATGCACTATTAACGAAAAAATCCGGAGAGAAATGAAATTTCTCTCCGGATTTTCTTTATTTAGAGGGGCTTATGAGACGGCCCCTTTTTGGTCTATGAAAAATTTTCTTATCCAATGATCGTAGCACTCCAATTTCCGCCGCCACGATCACATGTGAACTGACCGGTTACCGTTCTGCCATTAGGGCTCATAGTCCCTCTGTACGTGCAATTATTCCCGTCGCTGCTATTTCTTCGTTGAACACGGACATTGTTGCCCTCTATCGTAATCGTCAATACAGCGGTAATATCTCTTTGACCTGGCTGCGTCCATATACCGTCAAAAACATTGCTGTTGCCCCGTCGAGTCCAAACGGCTCGCCATGCGCCTTCTTGTACATCCCATCTTCTTCCCAATCTGTCTTGCTGTTGGCCCCGGTGTTCAATAACAGCACTCCAATTTCCGCCGCCACGATTACAAATATTCGTACCTGAAGCCGTTCTGCGATCACGGCCAAATGTTCCTGAATAGTTACAATTGTTTCCATCACTGCTATTTCTTCGTTCAATAAAGACGAAGTTACCTGATGTATACATGGTCAAAACGGCCGTAATATCCCTTTGTCCAGCCATTGACCATCTGCCGTCAAAAACATTGCTGTTGCCCCGTCGAGTCCAAACGGCTTGCCATCCACCTTCCTGTACGATCCATCTTACTCCTAAACCGACAGGCTGCTGAGCATGGGCGATACTAGTAGGAACGGCCTCATAAGATGGAATTCCTGGGTAATATGGGTTTTCATAGTAATACGGATACCAATTGTTATACATATGCATTCTCCTCCGGTAGAATATAATCTAAAAAAGACTTCGAATCATCATATGCAAAAAACAAAAATGGGTACGTTTAAGGCGTTGCTGAGAAGCCTTCTTCCTCAACTGCTCAAAGGTTATTTTTGCATTTTAGTAAATATTTGTAAATGAGAGGTTTCTTGACACCATACCTTAGTCTTCTTATAATGAACATGAATATTATTCAAAAATTTTAAAATAAGGTGTTTTTATGAAACCATCAACTCTAGAGCAGCTTTGTGAAATGCATACTAACTTGTCATCGGCTGATATCCAAATCATTTCAGAAGTGGCCAGTACATTGCCGATGTATGCGGATTTATTGAATGCGTACATGTTTATCGACTGCAAAATGAAGGAAAATGAACAAGCCATTGTTGTAGCAGAAGCATTCCCGAGGACGCCGGAAGCGGTATACGAAAACTCTGTTGTAGGAAAAGTCGTCTTTGAAACATTCGAACCCGGCGTCTACTATTGTTACAGAACAGGCAAAAAATCTATTATGCATCGTGCCTTAACTCAAGAAGGGAAAATGGTAGAACAAAGTGTAGTACCGATTAAAAATAAACAGCATCAAGTCATAGGCGCATTGATCATGGAAGCGGAAGTTATGGCATCGTACAGTGAAAAAAAGCAGGAACCGACTCATTCATTCGGCCAAAAAGCCATGAGTAATCTGCTTGCGAATACAATGGATGAATATCCAGTTATATCAGATTTACTAATGGAAATTTTTCTACTGACAGATGCAGAAGACCGATTGGTTTATGCCAATCCATCCGGCGTTCGCTTTATCCATGAAATAAGCCAGACCGAGTATATTCAAAACGAACCTATTTTAAAGCTTCTTCCTTTTTTGGACCCCATATTAAATCAGCAGGAAGAGGTATTTGTTTTAGAACTGACACTTGCTCAAAAAAGTTTAGAAGTTAAAAAAGTGAAATTGCGCAATAAAAAGAATGAATTACAGGGAACTTTATTCATCATACAAGATTTAACAGAACTCCGGACAAAAGAAAAAGAGCTCATGATGAAGTCAGTTGTTATTAAAGAAATTCACCACCGCGTCAAAAATAATTTGCAGACCGTAGCAAGTTTGTTAAGACTTCAAATGCGCAAAGGATTTCCTCTTGAGAGTAAAAGCCACTTTGAAGATACATTAAATCGAATCTTCAGTATATCTTCAGTTTACGAGTTAATTTTAGCAAATGACAACGCCGATGATGATGATGTAGACTTAATCGAACTAACACGAAAAATTGGCTCAACCATGGTGATCAATGACCTTAATCAAAAAGTAGACTTGATTATTGAGCCAAATGGCAATAAAATATTAACATCATCCAGAAAAGCAGTTTCAATTGCGCTAATTGTGAATGAACTTGTTCAAAATTCAATCAAACATGCTTTTCCCGGTGGAATATCTGGAGAAATCCATGTCGATTTCTTCTCAAGCAAAGACTTTGTGGAACTTCACATTCAAGACAACGGCGTCGGGATGGGGGAAGCAGGGTATTCACTTGGATTGGAAATTGTCCATAATCTAGTCGTCAACGACTTGGCGGGTGAATTTCGATACAGGCTTGTCGAAAGAGGCACTTACGCAATATTAACGTTTCCACTGAGTCCGGAGGTTGTCATTTATTATGAAAAAACGGATTCTGATCGCTGAAGATGAATCAATTATTCGAATGGATTTAAAAATGATGCTCCAAGATCATGGCTATGAAGTAGTGGGCGAAGCCGGGGATGGAGATCGGGCTGTGGAACTGGCTTTTGAGTTGAAGCCTGATTTGGTATTGATGGATATTAAAATGCCGAAAATCAACGGTCTGCAAGCAAGTACCATTATCGGCCAGCAGTTGGATTTACCTGTATTGCTCATAACAGCTTATAGTCAGAAAGAGTTTGTTGAAAAGTCAAAACAGGACAACATCGTCGGTTATTTAGTGAAACCGATTTCAGAATCCAGTCTCATGCCGGCAGTCAGTGTTGCACTGCATCAAGCGGAAAATGCAAAAAAATTAAAAAAATCAATCCGGACGGCTCAAGATGAAATTCAAAAGCGGAAGCTGATTGAGCAGGCAAAAGGACTGTTGATGGAAAAAGAAAAATTATCTGAGCAGGAAGCCTATAAATTATTGCGTAATCAGAGCATGTCTCGTCAGCTAACAATGGAGTTGCTGGCGCAGGAAATCATCTCAAAATACGCAGACTAAACAAGTCCATATGAATGATAAGCAAAGACGCTTAAAGAGAATCCTTTCTTTAGGCGTCTTTTTATGCATGATTAAGGGGGGTGAGAGCAGCTCAAATTGGTCTATTTCTATGACTGATCTTAGTAAATACCGGGGGGATTCATATGGAGTTAATTGGAACAATAGTAGTTTATATTATCATGGCTTGTGCACTGGCCGGGGCGATTGCAGCCATCCGTAATGCAGATCAAGGTCTTGGAAAGGAGTTTATGGATGGCCTTCATACCATCGGTCATATCTTTGTACCGGCTGCCGGGATTATGGCATCTATCCCTTATTTAACATGGTTTATTGATACGTTGGTTGGTCCGTTGTTTCATCAATTAGGCGCGGATCCGGCGATTGCGGCTACGGCCATTCTTGCCTCAGATATGGGAGGCTATCAGCTGGCCAATGCATTGAAAGAATCGTATGAAGGATGGATTATGGCGTTGATTGTCGGTTACATGGCGGGTGCCACGATTGTTTTCTCGATTCCGATGGGTCTTGCGATGCTAGATAAACGGGATCATAAATATATGGCACTTGGCATTATGTCCGGCGTATTAACGATTCCAATTGGGGCGTTTATTTCTAGTGTACTCGTTGTCTTATTCAATACGAAAGTTCGTCAGGAAATTAGTACAACGACTGAGTCTACACATGAGTTTGTCCTAGCTTACGGACAAATTTTTATTAACCTGCTGCCACTTCTCATTTTTGTTCTTGTCATTGCTGCCGGGCTGAAATTTTTCCCATCTCTCATGATCAACGGATTTATGTTATTTGGTCGAATTATGGATGCGGGAATTAAACTTGTCCTTGTCTTTTCGATTATTGAAATTTTCACAGGTCTTTTTTCTACTATTTTTGGTTCGTGGGGATTCCATCCGATTATGGCGGACGAAGAAGATCAATTTCGGGCACTTGAAACAGCCGGCTATATCGGCATTATGCTTGCCGGTGCATTTCCAATGATATATTTGCTTCGGAAGTATGCATCAGCGCCGCTTGAAGCAGGCGGACGCAAATTGGGCTTGTCTTCTGTCGGAAGCGCAGGACTGCTTGCCACAATCGCCAATATTTTGGCCATGTTCCAGCTTGTTCGACACATGCCTCCAAAAGATAAAGTTATTAACATTTCCTTTGCCGTGTGTGCAGCTTTCTTATTAGGCGATCATCTATCCTTTACGGCCAACTTTCAGCCGAATTTAATTTTACCGGTGATTTTGGGTAAATTCTCAGCTGGGATATGTGCCATCGGTCTTGCATATTGGCTCTCCGTTCCAACCGCTTTAAAGTTGGAGGAAAAGGACCGAGCAGAAGGCATCATTCGAAAAGGCGAATATTTAGAAGAAAACGAATCAAAAGAAAAACTAGTTTAAAAATAAGCTCAAGCTTGATTTGTAGCTGAAAGGAGCAGGAAAATGTCCGAAGAGAAAAAGCGATTTATACAGGAATTTGTTCCCGGCAAACAGCTGACATTAAGTCATGTAATTGCCAATCCGGATCCTGATATGTTTCAAAAGCTAGGCATTCAGCAGGCAGGGGCACTCGGAATATTAACACTGACACCGAGTGAAACAGTGATTATCGCAGGGGATCTTGCGACGAAAGCGGCGAACGTCTCTATTGGCTTTCTCGATCGTTTCACAGGCAGTCTCGTCATCGTAGGAAGTGTGTCAGAAGTGGAAATGGCGATGCAGGAAATTAATCGATTCTTATCAGAGAAACTTGGCTATACGCCAGCCCCGATAACGAAATCATAAGGAAGTGGAGCTTATGCAGAACAGGGCCATGCTGATCGGTTCCGTAGGAGCAGGGAAATCCACGTTGACAAACGCTCTTCTTGGAAAAAGTGTTCCAGCGATCAAAACACAGTCTCTTCTTTACTATGATTGGATTGTGGATACACCGGGTGAATATACAGAAAACCCTATGTTTTACAAAAGTATTATGGCCACTTCTTTAGAAGTGACGCACGTTTTATATTTGCAAGATGCCACTCGAAATAAGATCATTTTCCCGCCTAATTTTAGTTCAGGTATTTCAAAGTTGCCAATTGGCGTCGTCACTAAATCAGATCATCCAGATGCGAAACTTGTGGAAGCGCTGGACATGTTAAAGAGGACGATTGTCTGCGGACCTATTGTTGTGACCTCTGCCTTGACAGGGAAAGGTTTAACGCACATTAGAGAGCTGGTATCGTTATCAACGATCGATAAAATGAAAGCGTATGCAATTAAGCAAGATGATGGCCACATCATCTTTTATGATAGCCTTTACAATTAAGAGACTATTTGATATATTTACCCTATGAAAAGTAAATAATTTCGGCAAAGGCGCCTTTACGACTCGACGATTCTAATCGTTGAGTTTGTGAAGGTGTCTTTTTTTATTGGGAAAAGAGGTGTTCGAATGGCCGGATTTCAGCCGAAAAAAGAAGCGATCATCAGCGCCGGAATAGATATTGGCACGAGTACAACCAAAATTATTATCAGCCGTTTTTCATTAATGAACGTGGCAGGCAGTACGCACGTGCCCCGAATTGAAATTGTAGACAAAGAGATTTTGTATAAAAGTCCGATTTTCCGCACGCCACTTCAGGATGCAACGACAATCGATATTAAGGGAGTGGAGCTGATTATTCGTTCTCAGTATGAAGATGCAGGCATTCAATCATCAGACATTGAAACAGGCGCAGTTATTATCACTGGGGAAACAGCGACCAAACAAAATGCACGTGAAATCGTTCATTATTTGTCGAGAGAAGTTGGGGATTTCTTGGTGGCAGCGGCCGGTCCAGACTTAGAAGGAATCATTGCAGCGAAAGGGTCAGGTACTTATGATTATGCATTGAAAACAGGGCGTGTGACCGCCAACATTGATATTGGCGGGGGCACAGCTAACATTGCGGTGTATAAAAGAGATAAGCTTCTCGGAACATGCACCATGCACGTTGGCGGACGGCTGATCGAATTTAAAGATTCAACTGTGATGTCCATTTCACCTCCGATTGAACAGCTGTTAAAACAAGAAAATAAAAGTTTGCGGTTAGGAGATACGAACCGCCATCCCGATATCAAATTCATAGCAGACTTTATGGCTGATTCGATCACCCGTGTTTTAGCAAAAGAGGTAAAAGCAGAAGACGAAGTCCTGCTATTGGGCCATAAACCGAATTGGAACGAACCTGTAGAAGCGATTATGTTTTCCGGTGGAATTTCTGAGTGTATGTATGAACAGGAAATAACGCGGCCATCGGATATTTCATACAACGACATTGGCAAGCAACTGGCCGCCTCACTTCAATCAAACCGCCGCCTTACTGAATGGGATTGGATTGAGCCGGAGGAAACCGTTCGTGCTACTGTACTTGGAGCCGGCACGCAGACGACCGAAATAAGCGGTGCGACTATTCAAGTCGCTCCGGATGAACTGCCAGTAAAAAATGTACCCGTTTACAAATATTCGTTTCACGGCCATTTAGAAAAGGGATTGGCAGCACTTGGGCAATCCATAAAAGAAGCTATTAATATTTATGATTCGTTTCAAGAAGGGCAAAATTTCGTTTTATATTTAGCGGACTTGCCTTATGTGGGCTTTAAAGATATTCAGAAGCTGGCAAGAGCCATTTTGCAGGTGATGGAGCTTCGGCATGATCCCGAGCAGCCTATTTTGCTTGTAATGCAGATGGATTATGCAAAAGTGCTCGGCCAGACGCTGCTTGCAATGAACGCTAGACAAAGTGTCATTTGTATCGATCAAATCAATGTCGATCATGGCGATTATATGGACATTGGCCGGGCACTGCAGTCAGAAGTTGTGCCGGTTATCGTCAAAACATTAACATTCCACTCGTCGTGAAGGAGGCTTGAGTGATTTGAAGTTAAAAACAACTTTAGGCAGTGAAGTATATTCGTTCACCGAATTAAAAGAAGTATTTGCAAAAGCGAACGAAGAAAAGTCTGGCGATCGGCTTGCCGGTATAGCCGCGAAGACAGTGCAGGAGCGTATTGCAGCGAAAATGGTTTTAAGCGACATTACACTTGCAGACATTCGCAGCAATCCGTTTTTGACAGCGGATGAGGATGAAGTATCCGCTGTCATCGAAGGCGATGTAAATGAAACGATATACAGAAACATGAAAAACTGGAGCATAGCTGAACTCCGTGAGTATATTTTGAGCAATGAAACAGGTGACCGTGAATTGAAGCGCATCAGCAAAGGATTAAATAGCGAAATGATTGCAGCTGTCACAAAGCTGATGTCTAATCTTGATTTAGTGCACGCCGCGAATAAAATGGAGGTTTTGACGACGTGTAATATTACAATCGGCCATAAAGGAACACTGTCATCGCGTCTGCAGCCGAACCACCCAACAGACAATGTGGATGGAATGATTGCCTCGCTGAAAGATGGGCTGTCGTATGGTATCGGAGACGCGCTCATCGGGATCAACCCGGTAGATGATTCTGTTGAAAGTGTAAAACGTCTGCTGCATGCAACGCATGACTTTATGAACGATTGGAACATCCCAACACAGAACTGCGTACTCGCACATGTTACGACACAGATGAAGGCTATTCAACAAGGGGCTCCTGCCGATATGATATTTCAAAGCATTGCAGGCACGGAAGCGGCCAACCGCTCATTTGGTATTTCAGCCGAACTCATTGCAGAAGCAAATGAGCTGGCGAAAAAACAAGGAACGGGCTCCGGTCCTCAGCATATGTACTTTGAGACAGGTCAGGGATCCGAACTGTCGGCAGAAGCTCATTATGGTATTGACCAAGTGACACTCGAATCACGAAACTATGGTTTTGCCCGTCATTATGATCCGTACATTGTGAATACTGTTGTCGGATTTATTGGACCGGAGTATTTATACAACAGCAAGCAAGTAATTCGGGCAGGTCTTGAAGATCATTTTATGGGCAAGCTGCACGGCATTCCAATGGGCGTCGATATTTGCTACACGAACCATATTAAAGCGGATCAAAACGATATTGAAGATTTGGGTGTTTTGCTTACAGCAGCCGGTGTAAACTTTATCATCGCAACGCCAATGGGCGATGATTGTATGTTGAATTATCAGTCGATGAGTTATCACGATGTGGCTACATTAAATCAAACATTTGGCAAAACGCCTGCACCTGTTTTCCTGGAGTGGCTTGAAAAAATGGGTATTTATGAAAACGGACGACTTGGGCGCAATGCAGGAAATGCTGCTCTATTTTCTTAAAGGGGGTGAACGAAGTGAATGAGCAACTAATTCAAACCATTACAAAGCTGGTCGTCGAAAAACTAAAATCAAACGAAGTATCTCAGCCGTCTGCCGGCACAGCGGATGTACAGATTAAGCTTCATAGCAAACAGGCAACCGGTGCGTTAACAGAGCTGCCACCCCCTGAAAATCCAAATGGCAAGGTGACATTTCATCAAACGACTTCCGCAAAGCCGGAGAAGAAAAGTGCTGTTCATCCCCAGCCTGCAGAAAAGACCATTTCGAAGCAGGAAGAATTTATCGAAGAGTTGAAGAAAAAAACACCGTCACGTATTGGTGTAGGGCGGGCAGGATCAAGGCCAAAGACGAACACTTGGCTTCAGTTCCGCCTGGATCATGCAGCAGCAGTCGACGCGGTTTACGGTGAAGTACCTGATAAGATCTTACATCAGCTCGACTTATTCCAAGTGCAAACCAGAGTCAAAGACAAGGAAGAGTACATTCGTCGTCCAGACCTCGGCCGCAAACTTTCAGATGAAGCGAAAGAATTAATTAAAAAACGCTGTGCCTTTTCACCGAGTGTCCAAATTGTCACATCTAATGGATTGAGCGCTAAGGCGATCGAAGAAAACCTTGAAGATGTGTACCTATCACTCGTACAGTCGCTCGGAAACTTAGGAATTGAAACAGGGACCCCCTTTTATGTCGACAAAGGCCGTGTGGCTCTTATGGATGAAATCGGTGATGTGCTGCAGCCGGATGTCGTCGTTATGTTAATCGGTGAAAGGCCGGGACTTGTCTCCGCGGAATCATTAAGTGCTTACTTATGTTACCAACCCCGTATCGGCACGATTGAAGCAGACCGCATGGTTGTCTCCAATATTCATAAAGGCGGCATTCCTCCGGTGGAAGCGGGGGCCTATTTAGGAACACTGATTCAAAAGATTTTAAAATACGAAGCGAGCGGCGTTTCACTCGTGAAAAAAGAAGGATAGAGAGGTGACTGAAATGACTTCACAAAAAATCTTTGCAGAGCTACTGGCTATGAAAGTTATTCCAAACGTTGATGCGGGATTAGCGGAAAAATTGAAGTTGAAGCCGTATCAACGGAGTATCGGTCTCTTTACCTCCACTATCGATGATGTAGGTTATACAGCAGCAGATGAAGCTACTAAAAAAGCAGATGTAGAGGTCGTGTATGCGAAAAGCTTTTATGCAGGAGCTGAGCACGCATCGGGTCCGCTTTCCGGAGAGTTTATGGCCATTTTGGCTGGACCAACATCGGAAGAAGTGAAAAGTGCTCTTGATGCGATTCAGATCAAAGTAGAAAGTGATGCTTATTTCGAAATGATTAACGGAGATCCAAATCATGCGTTTTACGCGCATACGGTTTCACGAACCGGCAGCTTTTTATCCAAGATGGCAGGTATTCCAGAGGGGGAAGCACTTGCTTACTTAATTGCACCGCCTTTAGAAGCGACCGTCGGATTGGATGCTGCTTTAAAAGCTGCAGATGTAAAATTGTGTGAATGGTTCGCGCCACCATCAGAAACAAACTTCAGTGGAGGGTTGTTAACTGGCAGTCAATCTTCCTGCCAGGCGGCAGCAGATGCATTCCGACAGACAATTTTAATTCTGACGGCGAACCCGAAAAGCTATTAGGAAAGGAGTATCACATATGGTAACAACAATGGATTCAGATTTACTCGCAATTCAAGAGATGCGCACTGCTGTGAAGGCCGCGAAAGATGCCCAGCAAAAATATATGTCCTACTCACAGGAACAGGTGGATCGCATTGTAAAGGCTGTGGCGGATGCTGCTTATGAAAAGTCGGCTGAACTTGGTCGAATGGCAGTAGAAGAAACAGGAATGGGCGTAGCTGAACATAAAAAGATTAAAAATGAAGTTGGCTCAAAAGCCGTATATGAAAGCATTAAGGATTTAAAAACCGTCGGGATTATCAAAGAAGACAAAGCGAACAAGGTGGCCGAAATCGCGGCACCATTTGGGGTGATCGCTGCTATTATTCCGACAACCAATCCGACATCAACCGCTTTTTTCAAAACATTAATTTCATTAAAAACGCGTAACGCGGTTGTTGTCAGCCCGCATCCATATGCTGTGAAATGTACGGCCGAATCGTTAAAGGTTTGCGAAGAGGCAGCGGTTGCTGCAGGAGCGCCAAGCGGGCTTGTTCAATGCCTAACGATGTCTTCCATGGAAGCGACGCAAAAATTGATGACGCATCCGGATGTAAACTTAATTCTCGCCACTGGCGGCGGTGCACTTGTTAGAGCCGCGTATAGCTCCGGAAAACCCGCTTATGGGGTTGGCCCGGGCAATGTACCTGTCTATATTGAACGAACTGCTAAAATCGAAAAAGCCGTTGAAAATATCGTCAACAGCAAATCGTTTGATTACGGGACAATCTGTGCGACTGAACAGGCTATTGTTGTCGATCATAATGTGAAAGAGATGGTGCTTCGTGAGTTGAAGAAAAATGGAGCATATATCTTAGACTTGGAAGAAAAGAAAAAGATGGAAAAAGCAATATCACCGGTTCCTGGTAAGGTTAATCCGAAAATTGTCGGGAAAAGCCCGCAAACGATTGCTAAATTGGCCGGTATTACTATTCCCGACGGCATACGCATTATCGTCGGAGAAGAGACAGAAGTTGGTAAACATATTCCATTCTCGATGGAAAAATTATCACCTGTTTTTGCGATGTATACTGCGAGTAACCGCACTCATGCGAAAGAGCTTTGTCTCTCAATATTGTCTCTCGGCGGCCGTGGTCACAGTTTATCTCTTCACACTGAAAATGATGAAGTTGCCCGGGAATTTGCGGTGGACATGCCTGTCTCTCGTATTTTAGTTAACACGATGTCATCAGTCGGTGCAGTCGGCGGAACAACGGGTTTGCTGCCATCTATGACACTCGGTTGCGGCACGTTTGGCGGTAATATTACGTCCGACAATGTTTCCGCCAAGCATTTAATGAACATTAAACGAATGGCGTATGGTATTAAAGAAATCGAACTCCCTAAAAATGTAGAGACGGTTCCAACTGTCCAAAAGAGTGAAACCGAACAAATCGTTCAGGAAATGCTCAAATCTATGAATTCGACTGATAAGGTGGATCCAGAAACCGTGAGCACTCTTGTCAATCAAATTATAAAACAATTACAAAATAACTAATAAAATCTGGAGGTAATGAAAATGAATAGAGAAGGTACAGCATTAGGAATGGTAGAAACAAAAGGGTTGATCGGGTCAATCGAAGCAGCAGATGCGATGGTAAAAGCGGCAAGTGTAAACTTAGTTGGCAAAGTACACGTCGGTGGTGGAATTGTGACCGTACTTGTACGTGGTGATGTTGGGGCAGTAAAAGCGGCAACTGATGCTGGAGCGGCTGCAGCGCAGCGCGTAGGCGAATTACTGTCTGTCCATGTCATTCCAAGACCACACAACGAGCTTGAAATGATTTTGCCGAAAGAGCTAAGCTAACATAACTAACAGAAGATTTAATAAGACAAGAAAACGATCAGGCACCTCTTAACAAATGACAGGGAACAAGCAGTTTGACAGAAAGGCGGGAAACAGATGAACAGGGAAATGATTGCGCGCATCGTAGCGGAAGTTATGGGTCAGCTTGGTGAAAAAGTATCAGCAGAAGCCCTTTTCGATACGATTCCAGTAGCAGTTTCTGCGCGTCATGTCCACTTATCGCCGGAACATGTGGAAGTACTTTTCGGTACAGAGTATGAATTAACGAAGAAAAGTGATTTATCGCAGCCGGGTCAATTTGCAGCGAATGAAACAGTCGTTATTGCCGGACCAAAGGGAAGTCTTGAGCGTGTTCGTGTACTCGGTCCTTCCCGGCAATTGACACAGGCTGAAGTCAGCTGGACAGACGCAATGAAATTGGGTGTAAAACCACCACTTCGGGAATCTGGGAATATTCAAGACTCAGCCCCTGTTACATTAATTGGACCATCCGGAAGTCTGTCTCTTTCGGAAGGATTAATAATCGCTCAGGCGCATATCCATATGTCTCCAACGGATGCGGACCAGTTTCAAGTGAAAAATGGCGAATACGTCAAAGTGAAAATACATGGCGAACGACCGATCTTGCTGGATAAAGTATTAATCCGTGTATCAGACCGCTATAACCTCGAAATGCATATTGATACAGATGAAGCAAATGCCGGGTTTGTTAAGACAGGCGGAACAGGAGAATTGATTCGGGAAACAAAATCGGTTCCCCATACGCCTTCTTCTGTAGTGGTTACGTCACAAAAGATAGCACCTGTGCACCAAGTACATGAGTTTAAACAAAAACTACTCTCACGTGAACACATTCAGTCGATTGAAGAGCTGGAAATCGTTATCGGCAAAGGAACCATTGTGACACCACTTGCAAAAGATACAGCAAAAGAACTTGGGAAAACGATTACATTTATTAAATAGAAAATCAGGTGATGTCATCGTGCGAATAGGAAGAGTGATAGGAAATGTATGGGCAACAAGAAAAGAAGAGGGCTTGCAGGGACTAAAACTTCTAATTGTGCAGCCGATTCATGTCGACGGAAAACCTGTAAACAGCTCCATAGTGGCGGCGGACCGGATTGGCGCAGGCATTGGTGATAATGTTCTAGTGACAAGTGGCGGATCATCCCGGTTTATTATGCGGGACAATCCGATTCCAATTGATGCGGTTATAATTGGAATTATTGATTCCCTGGAAATAGAAAGAGGTGAATAATATGGGTCAGGCAATTGGAATGATTGAGACAAGAGGATTGATCGGTTCGATTGAAGCGGCCGATGCGATGGTGAAAGCCTCTAATGTACGGCTAGTTAAGCAGGAAAATATCGACGGTGGTTTAATAACCGTTATTGTTGAAGGGGATGTCGGGGCTGTTCAAGCGGCTGTTGATGCTGGCAAAGAAGCCGTGAAACGGGTTGGTGTCCTTGTTGGGGCACACGTAATTCCACGTCCAGACCAATCGGTTCATAATATGATGATACCGTCAGAACCAGAACCTGTTCTTGAAAAAGAATTACCCGCAAAACGAGGGCCTCAGACAGGTACGCAGGCAGACAAAAAATCGGATAATGAGTAAACGTAAACAGTCCGTTATTCTCAGCTGAAAAGCGTGAAAGGAGGAATTGGTTTTGGCTTTTCGAAGAAACAAAATTGCGGTCATTGGAGCTGGTTATACTGGTGCAACCGTAGCATTGATGACAGCACAAAAAGAATTAGGTGATGTCGTGCTACTTGATATCCCTGACCAGGAGAACCCAACAAAAGGGAAAGCACTCGATCTGCTGGAAACCGGCCCTGTTCAGCGATTTAATGCGAAAATTACCGGTACGTCCAATTATGAAGATATTGCGGGTGCGGACCTTGTTATTATTACAGCAGGCATCGCAAGAAAACCGGGTATGAGCCGGGACGACCTCGTTACGACGAATGCAAAAGTGATGAAGCATGTAGCCGAGCAAGTAAAAAAACACGCGCCGGAAAGCTATATTCTAGTTCTTAGCAATCCAGTCGATGCGATGACCTATGTTTGTTATAAAACGACAGGTTTCCCGAAAAATAGAATTATCGGCCAATCAGGCGTTCTCGATACGGCTCGTTTTAACACATTTGTCGCAGAAGAACTGAACATCTCAGTAGAAGATATTTCCGGTTTTGTTCTTGGCGGACATGGTGATGATATGGTTCCGCTCGTTCGCTACTCGTATGTAGGCGGCATCCCAATCGAGAAAATTATTTCAAAAGAGCGTCTTGATGCAATCGTTGAACGTACGCGAAAAGGCGGCGGTGAAATCGTAGCTTTGCTAGGCAATGGCAGCGCTTATTACGCCCCCGCTGCAGCGCTTGTTCAAATGGCGGAAGCCATTGTCTATGATAAAAAACGCATTTTACCATCCATCGCTTATTTAGAAGGCGAGTACGGTTACAATGATTTATATTTAGGTGTTCCGACCGTTATCGGCGGTGATGGCATTGAGAGTATTATTGAATTGCCATTAACACCAGATGAAAAAATAGCGCTTGATCAATCGGTTCAATCCGTCCGAAGCGTGATGAGTATCCTATAAAAAAACGGTCCAAACACAAATTAGGAGATTAAAAGTGATCCATGCACTTTAATCTCCTTGTTTTTGTTTCTAAAGAATTATTTGTTTGCTATTGAAGAAATAGTTTCATATTCAGATTTTTTTACAACACTCGTGTGTTGACGTTCCTCTTTATCTTTTTTTTGAATCGATTGGTTAAGTAAGCCTTGAATCCCCATGATAAAGGCTAATTCCACTTTTGGGCTAAGTCTTCCTCCAGATACAATAAGATCGTTTAATTCCTCCGACTTGTCCAACATAATATCCCTAATAAATTCAAGATCTTCTTTCAAACACATCAGCTCTCCTTCATACGTAAATTATGTTTGATCTATAATCATCAAGTATATGCAGCTCCCCATAAATATATGCAACAAAACGAATGAACTTTGGTGTAGCATGAGTTTTGTCTGCAATAGGAATCCCCCACTTTAGCACTAGCTAAGTGGGGGGAGTTCAATTCAAGTCTTCAATTGAATCAATATCGACATATTCAGGTACAACTAATCCATTCTTCGTTCCCTGAAGGTTTGCTCCAAGGTCAACGATGTCGTCCTTATAAGTATTATAATATTCGAGATGGGTACCGGGCAGCCATGCAGCTACCATTGCATCTGCACTGCCGTTGGCAATACCTGCAAACATTGGGCCAACTTCAACTTGCCTCAGTGTAACAGTGTAGCCATTCTGCTCAAGAACCTTGCCAATGACATTTGTACTGGCTATTTCTGTGTCCCAGGCAACATAGACAAGGTTGATACTTTCACCATTCCCTGCTTGGGCACCCTTTGTCCATTGGACTACTTTGTCCTGATGTGCGTCTATCCATTTCACAGCAGCTTCGGATGGGTCCATGCCGTCTGCTATATCGACCATCACTTCTTCCATGTCACTCGTTTCCCAGGAGAATTGATCAAGGATTTTATAAGCTCCAGGAGCATCCTGTTCAAGTCCTTTTCGAACGATTGTATGAATATCTTCAGATCCACCAAAAGAATTATTCGGGTCTTCAAGATATTTTAAATTGAATGAGGAGAACATCCAATGCGGGGACCATCCAGTTACAATAATTGGTTCTTGATTATTATAGGCTTTCCGCAATTCAGCAACCATTGCTGCTGAAGAGCCTTCAATAAGCTGCCAATCATTTAGTCCGTAATCTTTAATCGCATCCCTAGTTAACTTCATCAATCCTGCTCCTGGTTCAATCCCAATGATTTCATAATCGGTTTGGGAACCGATTCCATTAGCATTCTCTTTCACAGTATTTTCTTTTGTAAACCCTAAAACGAGCGCAGTGATCACCACAAGCATAGCTAAAATTGAAAAAACAATTTTTCGATTAACGATATGCTCATAGGCTGGCTTGCGTAAGTTTTGCGTGATACGGTCGAGAATGATCGCAATGAAGACAATGGATAATCCAGCTTCAAAGCCTTGCCCCACATTAATTTGACTGACAGCTCGATAAACATCTGCTCCAAGTCCAGGTGCTCCAACTAATGAAGCAGTAACAACCATAGATAGAGCAAGCATAATACTTTGGTTAACCCCGGCCATAATCGTTGGAGTTGCCAAAGGTAATTGGACTTTGAACAATTTTTGCCTGCTACTTGAACCGAAAGCATTTGATGCTTCAATTAAATCTTTAGGTACTTCCTGAATTCCAAGATTGGTCATGCGGATTGTCGGAGCAATCGCAAAAATAAACGATGCAATAATCCCTGGTACAACTCCTATTCCAAAAAATAAAATGGATGGGATTAAATAAACAAATGCAGGCATGGTTTGCATAAAATCTAAAATGGGAGTAATGATGTTTCGTACCGATTTTCTTTGTGCACACCATATTCCGATTGGTACCCCTATTACTATGGTGAGCAATCCTGATAATATAACGATGGCAAGTGTTTGAATACTTGATTCCCAATAACCAAGATTATCAATCAACAGTAAGCTAACTATCGTAAAAATTCCTAATGGCCATTTGCTGGTATATGTAACCAAAAGGGCTAAGATAATCATTAATACGATAGGAGGGCCTGCACTTAATACATCAACTAGAATATTTAATGTCCCCTCGATCGCACTTGTTATAAATGAAAATAATCCAGCAAACGTAATGGTTAACCAATTCACTAGAGAATCGATCCATTCTCCTAGTGGGATTTTCGGCAAATTCATTGAATCAATCACTCTCCAAATCGTTCAAAGAATCTTTATTGCCTGCTAAAGCACCAATTACGGCTCCGCGAATAACGATTCCTTTAATTCTTTTCTCTTCATCGATAACCGATAAGGGAAGACTTGAGGTCGCCATCTCGTCCATGAGATCCTCAAGTAATGCATCCTCCCTAACGGTCGGTATGTCGGTTGTCATCACTTCAGAAATGGATTGGTTCTGATCAATTGCCTGACGTGCTTGTTCAGCCGTCAGTGCTCCCAATAGCTTCTGTTTACGATCAACGACAAAAATGCTGGAATAACCTTGTTTCCGCATAATTTCCAGTGCAACCCTTGGACCTCGGTCTACGCCGATCTTCTCTGGTCGTTTCATAACATGTGATGCTGTTAATACTTTGGATAAATCGACATCTTCAACGAACTTCTCGACAAATTCATTGGCTGGATTCATCATAATTTGTTCAGGGGTTCCCAATTGAATGACACTGCCATCTTTCATCAAAGCAATTCTGTCTCCAATCCGTAATGCTTCATCTAAATCATGAGTAATAAAAATAATCGTTTTTTTGTATTGATCTTGAATTTCAAGTAATTCATCCTGCATATCTTTACGGATTAACGGATCTAAAGCACTGAAAGCTTCATCCATCAATAAGATATTGGTATCACTAGCGAGAGCCCTTGCAAGGCCTACCCTCTGTTGCATTCCGCCGCTCAACTGTGAAGGCAGTTGGTTTTCGTAGCCTTTTAATCCGACGACTTCAAGCGCATTCATCGCTTTTTCTCGACGTTCATCAACAGGGACTTTCTGAATTTCGAGACCATACTCGGCGTTTTCCAATATTGTTTTATGTGGAAATAGAGCAAAGTTCTGAAAGACCATACTGATTTTTTTTTGTCTGACTTCCCTCAGTCTGGCGGCATTCATCTTAACGATATCTTCATTTTCAATCAAAATCTCTCCGATTGTAGGATCGATCAGCCTGTTAAACATACGGATTAAGGTTGATTTGCCGCTTCCGGATAAACCCATGATGACAAAGATTTCACCAGGGTAAATCTTGAAATTAACATTCTTCACGCCAACTGTCTGTCCCGTTTCTTTCAAAATTTCTTTCTTTGTTTTGCCTTGCTTCAATAAATCAATAGCTGCTCTGGGAGATTTGCCAAAAATCTTCGAGACATTCCTAACTTCTACATATGGATTCATCAAGTCACCTCATTATTAATTGCCCATATCATCTTCAGTTTTGCCGAGTCTTCTCGTTTTATGCTGATTTATCATAAGAAAGTGCAAGCGCCTATATGCTATAGATCCCTAGGCTATCATAAATTTACAAATATTTACTGAATCTCATTAGGATCTCACATAGCTTTACATGACATTGATTCCATAACATGTGAAAAATGAATGTAACATGTAATATTTCCATGATTATGTTAAATTGAGTCTAGGAAGGGCGCTTATATAATGGAGAAAGTGTCACCATGATATTTGTATTGCGATCGTGTGTCGTTTAGTATTATAGAATGGATAGCTTTGCTAAAATAGCGTTATGAAAGCGAATTCAAATAGGAGGAATGAAAATGAAAGCATTAGTAATTGAAGAACCATATAGAGCAATAGTGAAAGAAGTACCTTATCCAGCACCGTCGTTTGGGGAAGTGACAATTCAAGTAAAACACACTGGAATTTGCGGTACTGATATTCATATTTTTAAAGGCGAGTTTGTATCACCCTATCCAATTATTCCAGGGCACGAGTTTTCCGGCGTTATTCATGAAATCGGCAAGGGAGTGACAGGATTTGTAAAAGGAGAAAGAGTCACCGCAGACCCTTCTTTATTTTGTGGAGAATGTGAATTTTGTTTAACCCATCGTGGCAACCAATGTGAAAATTGGGGTGCTCTCGGAAACACCACTGATGGGAGTATGGCGGAATATGTAAAGGTTCCTGCGAGAAATGTTGTGAAAATTCCAGATTCACTTTCTTTTGAAGAGGCCGCGTTCATCGAACCGATGGCATGTGTTGTTCATGCGATGAACCGCCTTGATTTACAAGTAGGAGACCGGGTTCTTTTATTTGGAGCAGGAGCAATGGGCCAGCAGCTTGTCCAATCATTAAAAATGGCTGGTGCGTCTGAACTTGTCATTGTGGATATTGATCAAGCGAAACTCGATATGGCGCTGGAGTGGGGTGCTACGAAAGGCGTACTGAGTCAAGAAATCGAAAAACACCTGAATAAGGAAACATATCCGAATGGATTTGATGTTGTCGTAGATGCTACTGGAATTCCAGCTGTGATTGAAACGGCATTTGGCTATCTTGGAAAGGCGGCGAAATATTTACAATTTGGTGTTACGCCTCAAGATGCAAAAGTAACCTTGGATCCATTTAAATTATACAATCAAGATTGGACAATTTTGGGTTCTATGGCCATTAATCATACATTTCTACCTGCTTACCACTGGGTGAAAGAAGGACGAATTCAACTTAACCATCTCATTTCCGATCAGTTGTCTCTCGAGGAAACGATTGATTTCTTAAAAGGTCCACGCAGCAGCAGTCAATTTAAAGTACAAGTGCAAATCGAAAAGGGATACTTTGAAAAAATTTGAAAAAGAAACCGGGTGCCTAGGCAAAGTCTAGACCCGGTTTTATTTGTTATTAGACAGGTAACTCCTCCACTTGTCGGCAAACTTCATTAGCCGACAAGCCGCTTGCCTCAATGACAGGGGCTAGTGTTGAGATATCTTGTATCCCCATTACGTTTGAATCTATCCCCGTCACAACACAAGCAGAACAATTTTTTGCGTCCTCGGCCGACTTTAAATCCACCACATCATAGCCTTTTTCTCGAAGAGCCTCGGTAATATTTGTTAATGACTGTTCCACGGCAATTTTTTTCGCCATTCATTATACCTCCTCATGTTAATCCCGCATTAATGGGCAGTAAGTTTCTCACTTTTTTAAAAAACAAGTGGGGTCCAGCTGACCGTTTATAGATTGTCTTTTCAATCGTGTTTTTATACTGCATTTTTCAGAGAATAAAAATAGGAACTAATTGAGACAATTAAGGGAGGAGGTGATAAAATGGGAAAACGGAAAAAAGACCCATCAAAGGCAGAATTAGGTTCACCAGAAGTCAAAGGACAAGGTACGACGAATATAGAAACTGATGGAAGAACGGTATCTTCAGCCCGACATAAAAAAAAGAAATAGCTATATGATCATTAGTGATCAGAAAAGCGTTTTTGATTAAGAAAATAAAGCCATTAGTAGAAATAAATACAAACTAAATCGAGCAATTTACTAAATGGAGACAGTAAATAGGGCGATTCCACCAATAATGCGGAAAAGCTTTTCCACAAAAAAGCAGGAAGGGAGAATCCTTCCTGCAAATAGTATTATTTGTCCATTTCAGCTTATTAGTCATAATCTCATTACTTCTTTTAATCCCATCCCGTAACATCCTCAACTAGATAAAACAGGGTATAGCAGTATTAGAAATACAAAAAGTATATATATCCTTTTTGAAAATGTCTCGAGAAAATTACATTCTCATTTCTCCACTATCATAGTTGAATTGCCAATTAATTCCGAATTTATCTATTACTTGACCATAGAGCTTACTCCAGAATGTTTCTTGAAGGTCCATGACTACAGTGCCGCCTTCTCTCAGTTTATTAAAGATAGATTTAATTTCATCCATATTCTTATTAACTAATGCAAGGCTTATGTTGTTACCCTCAACAAAAGGCATACCAGGAAAAACATCAGAAAACATAACATTGCTTCCATCAATATCAAGCCTTGTGTGCATTACTAAATTTTTTGCTTCATCTGGCAGAGGAAATTCTGGGTTAGGTGGTGTTTCATCAAAGGTCATAATTTGTGGTTTTTCTGTTCCAAATACCTGTGCGTAAAACTCTACTGCTTCACGACAGTTCCCATTAAAATTAATATATACATCAACAGACATTTGTTTCACTCCTAAGTATTAAAATGTCAATCATTGCTAAATTCTTTATTTTTATATTGTATCATTTAATTGTACAGAATCAAAAATTTTATCAAAAATACCTAATGGAGAATCATTAAGTGTCCGGGAGAAAAACGTGTACGATGGTGCATTGCCATCCGGTAACAGTATAGCATCTCTCCAACTGTGGCATCTGGCAAAACTGACGAAAGATGATGAACTATTGCAGAATTGCAAAGAGATCGTCGGCCACTTTTCGTCCGCTATTAACGAACAGCCGATTGGCGTGTTATATATGATGCAGACGGTGGTAATTATTTGTTTAACACATTGTTCTCTAAATAATCTTCTTTATTACCATATACTTTGATAATATGCGCTTCTCCCCAACCACATAGGGCGTGAAGGATAGGTTCTAAGCTTCCTCCATATTCGCTTAATTCGTATTCTACTTTAGGAGGAAGCTCATGATAAAGCTTTCGATTAATCACTCCATCTTCTTCTAATTCGCGTAACTGTTGTGTCAACATTTTTTGTGAAATATTGGGCATTAATCGTTTTAATTCACTTGTTCGTTTTTTTCCATGTGTCAAGTGACATAAAATTACACACTTCCATTTTCCTCCAATCACTTCAAGCGTCGCTTCGACAGAAATATTATACTTTTTCTTTACCATATCAAACAGCCTCTCATTAGAGTTTATAGAACGTATATTCACAGGAACTAAAAGGTACCTATATAACAAAAAAGTACGTACTTTCTATTTAGATTTGTTTCATTCATAATAACATTTGTTCCGGAACATTTGGCAAGTAAAAGTTAACATATTGAATGCAGGAGACACTATGTAAGAAACTAGACAATGGAACTTGTATGCATTACTTGCACTTGCAGTCACAGCATTTGCCGGAAGGGCATTACACAGATTCAATGGATTTTATTCACACAGTCACTGGCGCCTTAATATTAACCGCCATTCGTGCAAATCAAGAAAAAAAGAGGAGAGTGTTCAATATGGATTTACACACAGCGACATTAAATAATGAAGTTAAAATGCCATTACTTGGATATGGGGTTTTTCGTGTAAACAATGGGTCTGATCTAGTGAAAGCCGTGAAGACAGCAATCAAAAAAGGATACCGAAGTATTGATACAGCACAGGTTTATGGAAATGAAGAAAGTGTCGGTCTTGGCGTTCAACAAGCGATTGAAGAAGGGATTGTCACCAGAGACGAATTGTTTATTACATCAAAAGTTTGGAATGATGGTCTGACTTATGAGGAGACCATTGCTGCTTATGAAACAAGCTTGTCAAAATTGGGGCTTGATTATTTAGACTTATATTTAATTCATTGGCCCGGAAAGAATAAGTATCTAGACTCATGGAAAGCACTTGAAACGCTCTATCAAGAAGGACGAGTACGAACAATTGGCGTAAGTAATTTCCAAATCCACCACTTGGAAAACTTACTTCAGAAGGCTGAAGTAAAACCGGTTATTAATCAAATTGAGTTTCATCCTCGTCTTACACAACTAGAACTAAGAGATTATTGTGAAAAGAATAATATACGGGTAGAAGCATGGTCCCCACTTATGAATGGTGAGGTTCTAAATGATGAAATTCTTCAAGTAATTGCGAAAAAATATGATAAAACAGTTGCACAAATTATTTTAAAATGGGATCTACAGCATGGAGTCATTACCATTCCTAAATCAATGACAGAATCACGTATTGAAGAAAACAGAAATATCTTTGATTTTGAATTAACGACAGAGGAAGTTAAGCAAATTGATGAATTGAATGAAAATGTACGCAGTGGTCCTGATCCAGATGAATTTGATTTTTAAAATGTCTTCTATGCGTCTTCAAGAATCGTATCACTTTTTAAGTGCTGCGGTTTTCTCCTTTGTATTACAAAAAGGATAGATAAAAGCTGATATGGTCTGCTATCATCTATCCTTTTGATTTCGATTCGGTTGGATAACATACAAATCCTTCCACCATCACCTTCGAAATGAAGACTTTGTCTACAAGCTGTCCCTTTCTGTAAGAACCAGGTTTTTTAAACTGGATAATATATAATCATACTTAATCGAGTTAATGTTTCCCCTGAATTATGATAGTTATGGGGTCTGTCAGCCTTGAATCTGATAGAATCACCACTTCTTACTATATATTTAATGTTATTTACACTGACAGTTAATTCCCCATCAAAAACAGTTAAAAATTCCTCAGTTCCTCCTCTGTGCGAATCCGCATTTAGAAACCCGCCTTTTTCTATCTCAACTGAATAAACTTCGAAGCGTCTATCATCTTGGAAGGGAAAATAGGGATAAACTCGATACTTTCCGTTATCTTCAGATAATGTTTGAACTTCACTTTTTAAAATAACTATGGTATCTGGTTGCGGATTATTTATTAGAGAAGTAAAAGAGATCTTTAAGCCATTTGCAATTTTCCAGATAGTTGTAATAGTGGGACTCGATTCGCCTCTTTCAATTTGACCAATCATTGTTTTACTTACTCCAGTCAGCTCTGCGACCCTCTCAAGGCTTAATTTTTTATCTTCTCTCAAGGCTTTTAAGTTTTTTGCAATGATAAGATTTATTTCTTCCATAAGTACACTCCTCGTTTACAATATAACGGTCATATTGTACAATAAAAAGTAAATCGTTATAATGTGTATTTTAGTCATTATAACATACGTTACAGAAGGAGGGCCAATATGCCTTTATTGTCGTTTTTTCTATATGTTTTTGTTACTAGTTTTACTCCAGGTCCTAATAACATTATGGCAATGTTATTTGCTAATCAATACGGGTTTAAAAAGACACTTAGGTTTTGTTTAGGAGTAGGTGCAGGCTTCTTTGTAATAATGTTATTGTGTAGTTATTTTAATCTACTGCTTAAAAATTTCATTCCAAAAATTGAATTTATTATGATTATCTTAGCTGCAATCTATATGTTGTATCTGGCTATAAAAATAATGTTAAGTAAAAATAATGATAAAGGCCATGAAGGGGACAAGAATAACAGTTTTTTTTCAGGTATGCTTTTACAATTCGTAAATCCGAAAGGTATTTTGTATGGCATAACAGCAATATCAACCTTTATCCTTCCATATCACACTTCCAATTTCAGCTTACTAGTATATTCATTATTTCTCGCTTTTGTTGGTTTTCTTAGTACTATGTGTTGGAGTGTGTTTGGTTCACTGTTTCAAATGTACCTAACAAAGTATAGAAGTCAGTTTAATATTATTATGGCTTTGTTATTAGTGTATAGTGCCGTATCGATTCTTGTAGAATAAAACAAGACACATGAAAAAGTCGATTTCCTGTATATTAGGGGATCGACTTTTTTAAGGATAGAATCGTTTATTTGTTAATTTATCTCATCGGTTTCTAAATTTTTTATTTATTCATTTATAAAAACCTTAATAAAGGTCAGGATATAAACAAACACTCCTAGGGTATAGGGATATATAGAAAAATAGGAGGGCAGATATGGCGATCGTTCAGCTATTGAAAAGGGGAAATACATCTTCAGGTATTGCAGCAATTGGCAATATGGTGTTAGCGATTTTGAAGTTTTTTGCGGCCTCGTTCAGCGGAAGCGGCACGATGTTTGCATCGGCTATGCATTCACTAGCAGATACTGTGAACCAGGGATTTGTGTATTTTGGCAGTGCACTGGCGGAGATGAAGCCTTCAAAACGGTTTCCAATCGGGTTCGGCCGGGTTGTTAACATCTTTTGTATGATCGCAGTCATCGTCGTCACAATTATGGCATACGAAACGATTTTAAAAGGATGGAAATTGCTTCAGCATCCAGAAGAAGCTACAGATTTTTTATTAAATGTAGCTGTTCTCGCAGCGGCCATCATCATTGATGGATTTATTTTATTTAAAGCGATGAAAGAAATTTTAGAAGAAGCACACGTTGAAAAAAGCGGCAATATTTTGACTCAGGTGTTTCGAAATGTCGGCAAAGCATCACCGGCAACGCGTCTTGTCTTTTATGAAGATCTCGTTGCGACATCCGGCGCATTTTTAGCGCTGATCGGGATTACGCTCGCACAGTTTTTTGGCGTTCTAGAAGCGGACGGTGTTATAACAATAATAATCGGATTATTGATGGTTTTTGTTGCCTTCCGCGTTGGGTATGACAACATGGTAGGCCTTATCGGTGTGGCAGCTCCTATTGAAGTAGAGGAAAAAGTAGCAAAGATTATTTTAGAAGACGCGGATACGGTAGACATTCATCATTTACGCATTTTACAGGAAGGCCGCTCGTATCATATTGACGGAATTATCGAACTGCGTAAAGGATTTTCACTTGCAGAAGCGGACGACATTAAATTCCGAGTCAGAGACCGATTGCTAAGGGAAAAAGAAATTGCAGATGTCGCGCTCGGCATTATTGAAGATGACGATAAATCGAGTTGGCAGCCGAAAACAACCAGCAAATAATGAAGAAAAATCGAATTGATCCATATCAATTCGATTTTTGTAGTTAAAAAGGACTATATGACTTATAATGAAAAATATGTATGTTTTTTCTTTTTATGAAAGGAAGATTTATAAATGGATAAAAGTTACACTCTTTTTTACTTAAGAACAACTCATTACGAAGTACCCATTCAATATGACCGTGTTGTGAAAGACTTGCATGATATTCATTACGCACTCGATCAGTCATCTATTTTAGTGATCACAAATGAAAACGGTGTCATTACTTATGTGAATGATCGTTTTTGTGAAATATCACAATATGAACGTAGTGAACTTATTGGACGAACGCACCGCCTCATCAATTCGGGTTTTCATCCCAAATCGTTTTTTCAGTATATGTGGAAAACGATCAAGCAAGGTGATATTTGGCAAGGCGATATAAAAAACCGGGCGAAAGATGGGTCAGAGTACTGGGTGAGCACAACGATTGTGCCGTTTCTTGATGATCATGGCTCTCCTTACCAGTTTGTCTCGATACGAAGTGATATTACCGACCGAAAAAAAGCGGAAGAACAACTGAAAACGGCACTGAAAAATGACTTTCGACAAACAGTGAAAAACTTGCAAAATGCCGTTTTTAAATATAGGCAGACGGATGAGGGAGAATTTCAGCTAATATTGCTTGAAGGGAAAATTTTGGAGCCTTTAGGCTATACGACAAGTTTTGTGCAAGGGAAGAAGCTAGATGAACTTTTTTCAGCAAAAGTGGTCAGAAAAACAAAATTCTATTTCGCTAAAGCGTATAAAGGAAAAGCTGTTGACTTTGAAGTCAGAATTTTCAAACATACGCTTCTTATTCACTTATCGCCTATCTTTGAGAAGGGCCAAATTATCGAAGTAGTCGGGACAGCTACCGATATTACAGGGCGAAAAAAAGCGGAAAAAGCGATCTATCATGTCGCTTATTACGATTACTTAACGGGGCTTCCAAACCGCCGTCTTTTTCAAAAACACATGAAAACAGTTGAATCTTCTGCCCGCCATGATCCGTTTGCAGTTGTATTCATCGATCTTGATCGAATTAAACATGTTAATGATACGATGGGCCACACCATCGGTGACCAAGTATTGAGTACGGTCTCAAGACGTCTTGAAGAGTGTCTTCGCGAAGGCGATATGGTCGCTCGCATTGGTGGAGATGAGTTCGCTGTTGTACTGCCTGGTGTATGCCGCAAAGAATCAGAAGGAATAGCAGAGCGCATGATCCGTCATATAGGGAAACGGATGTCCTTTAATGAAATAGAACTTTTCGTGACGGCAAGTATGGGCATTAGCATATATCCGGATGACGGACAAGACAGCGAGACACTGATTAAAAATGCCGATGCAGCCATGTACTTAGCGAAAGAGATGGGCAAAAATAATTATCAATTTTTTACAAAAGAACTCGATGAAAAAAATGCGAAGAAAATGATGCTTGAGCGAGAGTTGCATAAAGCCCTTGAACGTGGCCAATTTCAATTGCATTATCAGCCCCAATTCGATCTTCAATCGGGCTGCTTGTTAGGTGTGGAAGCCCTTATTCGGTGGGAACATCCGAAGCTCGGTACGGTCTCACCCGCTGACTTTATTCCGCTTGCCGAAGAAACAGGCTTAATTGTGCCGATTGGCAATTGGGTGCTGCAAACAGCCTGCCATCAAAATAAAAAATGGCAGGATGTCGGTTTTCCAGCTGTCCGGATCAGCGTCAATGTTTCTGTACGACAGTTCACACAGCCTAATTTTGTCGACAACGTGAAAGAGGTGCTTGAGCAAAGCGGTTTATCGCCTGACTGTCTGGACCTTGAAATAACGGAAAGCATGACAGTTGAAGGTGAATTTTTTCATTCTGTGCTGCGAAAATTAAAAGAGTTGAATATTCATGTTAGTCTAGATGATTTTGGGACAGGCTATAGTTCACTCAGTTCGCTTCGTCATTTTCCGATTAATCGGCTTAAAATTGACCAGACATTCGTCAAAACACTGGATGATACGAATAAAGCCATTGTGGCGATGATCATTACACTCGCTAAAAGTTTGAAAATAAATGTCATTGCAGAAGGAGTGGAAACGATGGAACAGGTCATCTTTTTAAAAGAAATGAACTGCCATGAGGCACAGGGCTACTTTTTTGCAAAGCCGATGCCCGCAGAACAAATAACTGTCTTTTTCGCACGGTCGTTCGCTTACTCTCTACAATAAAACCGGTCAAAAGACAGTTAGTTATTTTTTCCGTTTGTTCATTTCTTCCATCACGATAAACGACAGATCGTCATTTCCATATAGCGACAGCACGTTTAACAACGTTTCATTTGCAATAGTACCCGCTTCTTCTTTAGGTACGGTTAACTCGACGGCTTGTTTTAGTGCGTCGTTAGCCGCTTGATTCGGATAGGCTTGCGTATACAGTTCAATTGGATCAAAATCGTTATTGACACACCACTGAGCGAAAATAAATACCATCATTTGTTCATCACGCTGATAATTTTCAATTATACTGTTTTCTAGCTCTTTTTTATTCATTTATCTTATCCCTTTCCATTTGTAAATAGTTGACGTTATTGTTCATTTTCACATAAGGAAGAGGAAAAAGACAGCATTGTGATCGGCGTTATTTTCATTTCACAAGCAGCCAATGTCAGTAAATAATTTCATCGTATAAAAAAGAATCGTTGCTCCATAATAAGCGCGTACCACAATCTTGAGGAGGCGAATACACATGAATATTTCCCCACAGTTTAACCATGGTGCACATGAGATCTTTGATGTCCATGAAGTATTATCATGCACAATCGGCGCATTAAACAAATACACGGTGCTCCGGTCAAAAGTAAAGGATCAGGAATTGCTCGACATACTGGATCGTCAGCATCAATTTATGCATCAGACGTACAATACGATTGTAGATTGTTTCCAATCCGGTCAAGATCCGGCCGTACCGACGAAAACTTATATGATGAAAGAGAACAACACATTCAAATTTGGACTGACACCAACTCAGCCAAAAAAACCGATTCAATCAGAAAGTGAAATTAATGATGAGATCATTTCTGGATGGATGCTTGGCACGGCTAAATCATTAGCTACAGTAAAAACAGGTGCTGCGATGGAAACGACAAATCCTGTCGTACGCCGTGTGCTCGCTGATTCGATTCCAAACTGTATCGAAATGGCGTATGAGATCTCGATTTATCAAAATAAAAATGGCTACTATCAAGTGCCGCAGCTTCCAATTACAGATATGCAGGCGATCATGCAATCATATGCACCAGCTCCTGTGGCAGTTGCAGCACGTTAATTAAAAACAATCCCGTTGTCTTCATGACAGCGGGATTGTTTTTAATACTACATAAAAGTGTTTAGCAAAAAATCTTGATTTTACTTTACTGCTTTATTCTTTATTGAAAACAGGCTGGTCATGATCCCTACACAACAAACGGTGAGGCAGGATAAGAAGGGGGAACCCTTTAAAAAGATGATGCTTCCGGTAAAAACAATGAAGAAATCAAGAAGAAAAATCATGATTCCTGGATTCATGTTTAGATGCCTGGCGAACATTTGACCGAGCAAATCAGTTCCGCCAATACTCGTATCAAACCGAAGCATGAGGCCAATCCCCGATCCTACAAAGATCCCCCCGATCACAGCATTTGTAAGAGGAGCTAGATACAAATTAGTTCCTAAAGAATGCAGTGGATAGAGCACATCGATTATGAACGAGGAAAACATCATTCCATGAAGACTGTTATAAAAATAGGCGCGGTTATAAATCCATGCCAACATAAAAATAGGTATGCTCATGATAATCACGACGAACCCGATTTTTATGCCTGTCAAATAGTGCAAGATCAGACCAATTCCAATGGTTCCCCCATCCAGTAATTCATAAGGAACAAGAAAAACATTCACCCCAATACCTAATAAGAAGCTTCCTATCGTAATCGAGATTGTTTTGTGTAAAAAGGGCATGTTTTTCCCACCTTTAATATAATGTTCTAGCATATACAAGGAAGGAAATGTATATGATTACAAAGCAAGTCATTTAGTGAGGTGAGGAAAAATGAAAAGTAATCCAAAGACGTTTACAAAAGTAAAGTCGTACGTTCCATATCACAGTCCCTGTGATCCCTGTCCACCCATTGGACGCAAATATTATAGCACTCCACCAAACTTATATTTAGGATTTCAACCGCCAAATCTTCCGCAGTTTTCTCCTATAGAGGCATTGAAAAGAGGTACATTGTGGCCTGTTTTCTATGATTTTTACGAAAATCCTTATAAGAAGAGAGCGGGTAAGGAACATGAATAAAACATTACCTCAAGAGTACTATAAGCAGTTGGAAGAAATACAAGTGGCCGACTTTGTTCTCATTGAATTGACTCTATACTTGGACACTCATCCGACTGATACGCAAGCGATCGAGCAATACAATCAGTTTGCTCATTACAGCAAACAGCTTAAAGAAAAATTCGAGTCAGCATTTGGTCCTCTTCAACAAGGCAGCCTTAATCGTACACCTGAATTTTGGGCATGGAAAAGTGGTCCGTGGCCGTGGCAAGTATAACGAAATGGAAAAGGGGGGAATCCAATGTGGAGTTATGAAAAAAAGCTTCAATACCCTGTAAAAGTCAGCACTTGTAACCCCACTTTAGCCAAATATTTAACGGAGCAGTATGGTGGGGCAGACGGTGAACTTGCGGCTGCTCTCCGCTATTTAAATCAACGTTATACAATTCCGGAAAAAGTAATTGGTCTGCTAACAGACATTGGGACAGAAGAATTTGCTCATTTGGAAATGATTGCAACGATGATTTACAAATTAACAAAAGATGCAACGCCACAGCAGTTAAGAGATGCAGGACTCGGTGAGCACTATGTCGCTCATGACAGCGCTTTGTTTTATAATAATGCAGCGGGTGTCCCATTTACCGCTTCTTACATTCAAGCAAAAGGAGATCCGATTGCTGATTTATATGAAGATATTGCAGCGGAAGAAAAAGCGAGAGCGACTTATCAGTGGATTATTGATATGTCCGATGATCCGGATTTGAATGATTCGCTCCGTTTCTTAAGAGAAAGAGAAATTATCCACTCACAGCGTTTCAGAGAAGCTGTTGAAATATTAAAAGAGGAACGTGATCGTAAAAAAATATTTTAAGATCTAAATGGAACAGCATAATGAGAAAGTACGTTAAATATTCAGTGTTATAATACGAATGTCTTTATTTATACGGACACTTTCACTAAAATCAAGTGGAAGTGTCTTTATTTATACGGACACTTTCACTAAAATCAAGTGGAAGTGTCTTTATTTATTGGTATATTTAACAGAATGGAGATAGAGTGATGACTTTAGGACCACGTGTACTGAAAACAGGGATTGCTGTTACATTGGCATTATACATATGCTTTATTTTGAATTTGGAACCTGCTGTATTTGCAGGAGTAGCCGCGATATTCACGGTCCAGCCGTCGATTTATCGTACATGGAGACAAATGTTTGACCAGATTATAACGAATACATTAGGTGCAGCAGTTGCTCTCTTTTCAATTTATTTTTTAGGGGATAATCCAATTATAATTGGATTCGTCATCGTGTTGGTTATTTCTTTAAGTTTAAAATTGAAGATGGAAAGTACGATCCCGCTCACACTCGTTACGGTGTTAGCAATTATGAGTGCGCCAGGAAATGAGGAGCTCTTTTTTACGATGAACCGCTTTTTCATTATTATGGTTGGGATTGGATCAGCGCTGCTCGTTAACCTCTTCATATTACCTCCAAAATACAAGGTAAATTACTTGGAAAAAGCGCAGTCCATTTTCCAAAATATGTCGTTGCTTCTACGCACAGCTATTTCAAACGAGATGACTGAGACATCATTTCAAGAACACAGCAAAAAGTTACAGACTGACGTTCGAAAGTTAGAAGAGCAATTTAAGATCTTCGATGAAGAAAGAGCAAAAATGGCAAAATTAAAACCGGTCGATGTGAGAGAAATCGTTGTATTTAAACAAATGTTAAAAACGCTTCAACAAGGGGAAGAAGTATTAGAAAACATTGAAGAGCACTATTTTCAGAGCAAGGCGACAGACGAGGAAGATCATCTATTCGACGCACATCTTGAACAGCTGACGAGGTATCACGAATATTTATTTTTGAAATATGAGGGGAAAATAAAAGAGCAGGAAGATCGTATTGACCAGGGTATATCGGGCCAAAGCGGAATATTTTTCGAACAAGCATTGGAACGGTACATCCAAAACAAAGATCAAAAATTGCGGCTATTCATTATTGCCTCTTCTATAGTGGAATATACGTTTCATTTACAGCGATTGGACCAATTAATCGATCAGTATTATAAGGGAAGAAATAAGTAAAATTTAATATTCCTAAAATATCCTTTAATGGATAAGTAAATCATAAAAGGAAAGAACATTTGTTTACATTTGTATGACAGAAGGGAAGAATATATTGAAAATATATACGTCCTGGAGGGTACAAAATGATAGTTGTTTCAAATCAACCTAAGCGAATTCAATGTAATAACGAATATGATGAACTCCAAAAAGTCATTTTATGTGAACCTCAATTTATGGCCATTCGTGAGGTTATTAATGAAACACAGGAGCATTTTAAAAACGAAAATATTAATATTGGTCGTGCGATGAAACAGCACGGTCAATTTAGTCAATTGCTTAGCGATCACGGGGTAGAAGTCATTAAGCTTCCATCCTTCCAGCGCTACCCGGAACAAGTTTTCACAAGAGATATTGGATTTACAATCGGCCAAACAATTTTTACTGCTGAAATGGCAGCTGACATCAGGCAAGGAGAGGAAAATGAACTGCAAAAATGGCTTAAAACAGAGCATATTTCATTTCTTAATCTGAGTGAACATTCGATTGAAGGCGGAGATGTTATTGTTGATGGGAACATTCTCTATATTGGGATAAGCAGCCGGACAAATGAAGGAGCGATTCATCAGTTAAAAAGCATACTCCCTGATTACGAAATAATCCCCATTTCATTTAATGAAAAATATTTGCATTTAGACTGCGTTTTTAATATTATCTCGCCAAATGAGGCATTAATTTTTCCAGAAGCGATTGATCATAATACTGTAAAGATGCTATCATCGCGATTTGATTTGATCGAAGTGACTGAAAAAGAACAGTTTACACTTGGAACGAATGTGCTTTCAATCGGACGAAAAAAAGTGTTTAGTTTAATGGGAAATCATGATGTAAACAATCGCCTTACAGAGCGGGGGTATGATGTGATTGAGGTAGATATTTCAGAGATCATTAAATCAGGAGGCTCTTTTCGCTGCTGTACATTGCCAATTTTACGTAGATAAGACAAATAGTTTTCATCTGTCATTTCAGGAGGCTCCTACCCGAATCTTTGGTAATTTATTCATGTTTCAAAATCAAATATTAATTACCACTTGACTTATAGGTTTAATTTGTTTTAAAATGTCATTAAAGATTTTGAAAATTTAGCAGGCCAACCGGATTACTGGAGGCTCCCCATTCAAGATGAAATTTATCTTGAATGGGGAGCCTCTCTTTTTGAGAAGAGGTGCATGAAAATCAAAAATATATCTGATTTGAAAATGGAGGACTTGTATTAATGAATATAGCAACGACAGAAACAAAACGTGATTACCTTCAGATTGCCAATTCATTAGCAATGGAATTTGCTAAAACGGCAATCGAGCGAGATAAACGAGGAGGAACAGCAAAAGTCGAGCGCGATCTACTGCGTGATAGTGGATTACTTTCACTTCTTATTCCGACCTCTCTAGGAGGAAAAGGAGAAGAATGGAAAACTGTTTTTCAACTAACACGTGAACTCGCAAAAGTAGATGGATCGATCGCCCATTTATTCGGATATCATTTTTTATGTTTGACATCTGTCCATCTGTTCGGATCTCAACAACAGAAAGAGAAGCTTTACGCAGAAACAGCCGAAAAGAATTTGTTTTGGGGAAATGCCTTTAATCCTCGAGATGAAAATTTGCTGCTGAAGAAAGAAGGATCTCAATGGCTATTGAGTGGGAAAAAAAGCTTTTGTTCAGGTGCAAAAGATTCTGACCGTTTATTGATTTCAGCAAAGAGCCCAGATCATGATCGGCCGATTATTGCGGTTATTCCGACTAACCGGACAGGAATTATCATAAAAGATGATTGGGATAGTTTTGGACAGCGGCAAACAGACAGCGGGACTGTTCTTTTTAATGAAGTGTTACTGAAGAAAGAGGAAGTGCTTGATTTTTATGAACAACATCTCGAAAGTTTATTTCCTACATTACGGACACACATTGCCCAAACAATTTTAGTTCATGTGATGCTTGGCGTTGCGGAAGGGGCATTTGAAGAGGCAAAGAACTATACAAAAAAGGTGACTCGGCCTTGGCTGACTTCTCACGTAGAGAAAGCAACAAGTGATCCCTATACCATTCGCCAATATGGAGAATGGTTCGTTCAATTAAAAGCTTCAGCTGCACTGGCTCAACATGCCACAAATACCTTGCAAGATGTATGGGAAAAAGAAGGGTCGTTAACAGAGCAGGAAAGAGGAGAGTGTGGGATCATCATTGCAACAGCAAAAGTTGCCGTTGCGAAAACAGCCTTAGAGGTGACGAATCGGATGTTTGAAGTAATGGGAGCAAGGGCTACCTCAGCTCAATATCAGTTTGACCGTTTTTGGCGAAACGTAAGAACTCACACATTGCATGATCCGATTGATTATAAAATTCGTGATATTGGAAATTGGGCTCTCAACGATCAGTTGCCTGAAAAGACACCCTATTCTTAATAAATAAAGCAATGGATCAATGTATATTGGAGTGTAATCAAAAACAAGCAGATTCTTAGGAGCCTGTTTGTTTTTTGATGAATAATATATATGCTGAATATCTGTCTTGCAAAGGGATAAAAAAACAGACATTTCGATTCTTTTCCGGGAGTGAAAGGATGTTATAATGGAGAAACAATAGTATAGGTTTTCTCAAGGGTGGTCGGCGCATGCTTTCTCCATGTTTATTGTGGAGAGGAGGTGATGCCGTATGACAGTCTTTCAATCACTTATGTTCGCTGTTACGTTTGCAGGTCTGGTTGTGTCGATTCTGTCATTTTATAAAAAAGACTAAAACCGCCCTTGAGTTTCGTCGGCTCAGGCGGTTTTAGCTGCTTTGGTGTCGACTCCTATTAGGGAACCAACTATTGTATGACCGTTTCGATGTTGTAGCATCGAAACGGTCTTTTTTAATGTAATAAATTTATAACACCATTATACCCGATTTTCCAAAAAAATAAAACCGATTTAATTGAGCGAATGATCGATATGAGAAAATCGGCTTTCGTCAGTGGATATATTTTCAATTCATAAAAAAACTTTTTTACTTCATCCTAATATTGTTCTTAATGATTTCGAGGAGGAATTAAATATGACAGTAATTAATGATGTAAAGCAAACAATGGCCGGACTTAAAACGGTCCAAGCAAGCTTTGAAACGTTTGCGCTTAGTACGGATAATCAACAAGCGAAAACGCTCTACCAGAATGCTGCTCAGCAAGCACAGACAATTATTGATAATTTCTCTCCGCGCATTGAGCAAATTTTACAAGAAGAGCCTCAATACAAACAGTAATAGTGATCTGAAAAGGTTGGTTATTCTCACCAGCCTTTTTTTCCCATTTATCAATTTGAAGGCACATACAAGAAAAAAGAACTGGAAGTGGTACAAATATGTCAAATAATCAAAAGAAAGAATTAACACCTGTTCAACAGGAATACCAAGTTCTTCAAAAGCAGAGGGAAATAAAAAGACCTGTTGTTCGTAATTGCATAAAAGCTTTTTTTATAGGTGGTTTGATCTCTTTAATCGGGCAGGCCATCCAATTCTTTTATATATTTTTTTTCAATTTTACCGAACAAACAGCTTCACATCCAACGGTAGGAACTTTAATTTTCATCGTTATGCTTTTAACGGGCTTTGGTGTTTATGATCGACTTGCTCAATTTGCAGGAGCGGGATCGGCTGTACCAGTTACCGGCTTCGGAAATGCCGTCATATCTGCTGCTATTGAACACCGGACGGAAGGATTTGTGCTAGGTGTAGGCGGTAACATGTTTAAATTAGCCGGTTCTGTCATTTTGTTCGGCGTTTTTTCCGCTTTCGTGGTTGCTACGATTAAAATCATTTTGATACAGTGGGGTGGTTTTTAATGTTAGCGGGTCATCGTACATGGGTCTTTGATCAAAAGCCAGTTATTATCTCTACTGGGACGGTAGGTGGACCATTCGAGGCGAACGGGATGCTTGCGAATGATTTTGACCTTCTTCATTCTGATTTATGGTTAAAACAAGATACGTATGAACAGGCCCATCGAGTGCTTTTTGAAGAAGCTTGCCAAAAAGCAATGGAAAAAGGCGGTCTGAGAAAAGAGCAAGTTCAGTTTCTTCTTGGAGGAGACCTCATTAATCAAATGACACCGACAAGTTTCGCCAGCGGGACATTGGGGACTCCGTATCTCGGTTTATTTGGTGCCTGCTCAACCTCTATGGAAGGGCTCGCTCTTGGCGCCTATATCGTAAACACGAAAGGAGCCAAATATTTATTAACAGGGGCTTCGAGTCATAACGCAGCGGTTGAAAAGCAGTTTCGTTATCCGACTGAATACGGAGCGCAAAAACCGCCTACATCACAATGGACAGTAACAGGGGCTGGAGCTGCTTTGTTGAGTGATGAGGGAAAAGGTCCCCGCGTGACGTCTGCAACGATCGGCCGTGTCGTTGATATGGGGTTGACCGATCCATTAAATATGGGAGGGGCGATGGCGCCGGCAGCCGTCGATACGATAGAGGCGCATTTAAGAGAACGAAATCTCGATCCTTCCTACTACGACTTGATTGTAACGGGAGACCTTGGACGAGTTGGACATGAAGTTTCCCTTGATTTATTTAAAAAACATGGGACTCCTATACAAGAAGAGCAATATAAGGATTGTGGACTGATGATTTATCGGGAAGGGCAGCCGGTTCTGGCTGGAGCCAGTGGACCAGGATGTTCAGCAACGGTTGTGTATGGTCATTTGTTAAACCGCATGAAAAAAGGAGAATTCAAACGAATGCTCGTTGTCGCGACAGGGGCTTTATTGTCTCCATTAAGTTTTCAGCAAGGTGAAACGATACCTTGTATCGCTCATGCCGTGTCGATTGAATATGGGAATGAATAACACAATCTGATCGTATTCCGTTCTTTGTAAGGGACACCTTTGATATTTAAATGAAAAAGAAGGGAGAGTATAGGATGACTGTTGCATCAAGTGTGAAACAATGTCTAGCTAGCCTCAAAGGCGCAGAAGCCAGCTTATCTAGTTTAACTTCGCGAACGCAAGACGATGAATCCAGGCGGACTTTGCACGAAGCAATGATGGAAGTAAACGAAATTGTGACCGATTTAAAAAAACGGATTGGAGAATTAGAACGAGAAGAACCTCAGTATAAAGGTTTTTAAAAAAGGATTATAGTGTGCAGGAGGTGTTAGGCAGTGCCAGAGTGGTTACAAGTAGTACTGCGAAGTTTATTGTTTTTAACGGGTCTTTTTGCCACGACGAAGTTACTTGGTAAAAGGCAGCTCTCTCAATTGTCCTTTTTTGAATATGTTACTGGTATTACCATCGGAAGCATCGGTGGGGAATTGGTTACAGGGGTTGAAAAAAACATTATGCATGGTCTTCTAGGACTGGCCATTTTTGCAGGGATACCCTTTTTAGTTGGATTCATTTCATTAAAGAACAAAGCCTTTCGCGATTTTATGGAAGGAAGAGGGGTTGTCTTCATTAAAAACGGGAAAATTATGGAAGAAAATTTAAAAAAGGAAAGGTATACAATAGATGAATTATTGGAATTACTTCGAAAAAAAGATGTTTTTCAAGTTTCTGATGTTGAATTTGCTGTATTAGAGGCGGCAGGTGATTTGAGCATATTACTTAAAAAAGAAAACCAACCGTTAACGCCTAAAGATTTAAACTTACAAGTCGCTTCTATAAAAGAGCCACAAACTGTAATAATGGATGGGAAAATACTGGATGAGCCATTGTCCACCATCAATCAAAGCAGAAATTGGTTAAACACCGAACTGGACAAACTGGGCGTTACGATTGAAAATGTCTTTCTTGGACAGGTGGATTCTTATGGGCAGTTAACCGTTGACCTTTTTGACGATAAAATTGAAGTCCCGCCTCCTACAGAAATGCCTTTACTGCTCGCAACAATGAAAAAATGCCAGGCGGACTTAGAGCTATTTGCTCTTGGAACAGAAAAAGAAGAAGCCAAGGATATGTACAGCAAAAACAGTGAAAAGTTACAAAAAGTCATTGATAAAGTGGAACACATTTTAAAAGGGTAAATCATGATGAAAGCCACTATTTCGAGTTCGAATCAGTGGCTTTTTAGCTAAAAAGATGAAAATGTCTACTTAGGACTTATATGAATACCTTCACTATCCCGCCAATCTGCAAAAAAGATCCCTTTTTCATCATGATATCCATTAGCCTGTAATTCTTTCTTCAACCATTTTTGATCAAATCCAATTTCCTGTAAGTTATCCAACAAAATTTCGCCATCGATAATCAAGCTGACTGGCAAATCTACAGGGTTTTCTGGAAGATTAAGGTCTTGTCGTTTCGGATTTTCATACTTAGATTTCAGCAATATACTTATATTACCATTTTGTTCCAATATACCGTATTTGACTTCACGCACGGAAAATACATTATTTTGTCGAAGTAAACTTGCTACTTCATTGATATCTAATTTATTTTTACTAAGCATCTCTCGGTCCAAGATACCATCCCGGATGAGAATAGATGGATTCCCTTCTAATAGAAAACGTGTCGATTTCTTTTTTTGTGTGATAAACTCTATTCCCAACATGCAAAGTGTCCATAATCCGGTTGCGTATAAAAATTGATAAACCTTTACTTGTTCGTCATATAAAGTATTTCCTAATAAATCCCCAAGTACTAATACAAAAACTAAGTGATATGTACTTAATTGATTAATAGAGGTTTTACCTGTTAAGTTAATAATAAAAAACAAGAAGGCAAAACCGACAACAATTTTGATTGTCAGCATACCAATAAAAATGTTTTCCATCCTCCCATCTTATTTTCTCAGCGTTTTATCAGTATGGACATATAAAAGGAATGGTTATACATCTGAAGGGTAATTTAATGCGGCAATTCATTAAAATTTTATATAAATCATGGTACACTTATAACTAAGAGGTGACACGATGGAATGGATTCAGCTGCCACTTGGGCCGCTTCAAACAAATGCGTATATTGTCTATAACGATGAAAGGTCTTGTTTAATCATCGATCCTGGCGAAGAGGAACATAAAATTCGTCAGTTTATAAGAAAGAAAGGGCTGCAGCCAAAGGCGATCCTGCTTACACATGCCCATTTTGATCATATCGGTGCAGTAGATTCGCTCCGTGAATGTTACAGCACACCTGTGTATCTTCATCGAGCCGAAAAAAAATGGTTGTCGAATCCTTCATTAAATGGATCGTCTAATTATAAAGGGATTCAGCCAATCATTGTGAACCAGGCAGATCAGTTGTTTACAAAAGATGGACAGCTTTCAATTGGAGGTATCTCCTTTTATTTGTATGAAACTCCCGGTCATTCTCCAGGAGGCGTTAGCTTTTATTTTAAGGAAGATGGCTTTATTATCGTCGGAGATACGCTCTTTGAGGGTGGAATTGGCCGCACAGATCTGCCAGGCGGTCAAGAAGAACAACTTTTAAAAAGTATCCATAACAAACTTTTAATATTGCCTAAAGATACATATGTATTACCTGGACACGATGGTGTCACAACGATTGGTCAGGAATTAGATCACAATCCTTTTTTAAAGTAACTCGTGCTTTAAAGATATAGATAGAGCAACAACAAAATCAGTTCATTTGCTCCTGATTTGAATAGAAATACAGGGTGTTGAATATTTTGACGATAAATAGCGCATTTACATTCTGAGGGGTGAATATTAATCCAATGTGTGTGATGAAAAAATAAGGCCAATCGAATTTTAACATCATTCATGAATGAAAGGCTGAATGGTGTTAAAATATAAAGGCCCCTCCTTCAATAATTAAAATATGGAATGAGCGGACATCCAGAACTTTAGCTTGAATTCAATAAGGCTAACGTGACCCAGTGGTCCATGAATTCGAATGTTGTTAAACCAATGTACGTAATTGTCAATTCTCCCATTACAGTTTAGATCGTTCACCATTTGAAAAATAAGTTTGACACCTTTAAATGAATCATGATATAAAGCATAAATATTAAAAAATAATATGATTAATGAGCTTAATCAACAGGAGGAAGTTACAATTATGGAACACCGCAGCAAAATTTTAGACTGTACCATCCGTGATGGAGGTTTAGTCAACAATTGGGATTTCAGCATTGAATTTGTTCAAGACCTGTATAATGGCCTAAGTGCAGCAGGTGTTGAATACATGGAAATCGGCTACAAAAACTCAGCGAGGCTTCTTAACGCGACTGAGCCCAATCCGTGGAGATTTCTTGACGATAATTTCCTGAAAGAAATTATCCCTGAGAAAAAGTTCACGAAGCTATCTGCATTAGTAGATATCGGGCGTGTAGACTCAAATGACATTCTGCCGCGTGAACAAAGTGTTTTAGATATGATTCGAGTAGCATGCTATGTCCGTGAAGTGGATAAAGGCTTAGAGCTTGTACAAATGTTCCATGATTTGGGTTATGAGACTTCGCTCAACATTATGGCTTTATCCAGCGTGCCTGAGAATCAGCTTATTGAAGCGTTTGAAATGGTGAAAGAAAGCCCCGTAGATGTTGTGTATATCGTGGACTCCTTTGGGAGCTTGGATCCTGCGGATATTGAGCATCAAGTGAAAAAGTTTCAATCGATGATTCCTAACAAACAGCTTGGGATCCATACGCATAACAATATGCAGCTGGCATTCGCCAATACATTAACTGCGATGCAAAATGGGGTTACTTTCCTTGATTCATCTGTTTATGGCATGGGTCGTGCGGCGGGTAACTGTAACACAGAGCTTCTCGTTAGCTACATACAAAAACCACGTTATGAAATTAAGCCAGTTCTAGGCGTCATTGAAAAGCACATGTTAGAAATGCGTCAAAAGTGGGAATGGGGCTATATCATCCCTTACATGATCTCTGGTGTGCTTAACGAACACCCGCGTGTCGCCATGGCTTACCGTGACAGTGCAGATCGGGATAAATTTGTAGATTTTTATGACAAGGTAACAATACCCGAAGTCACTTTGGCCTCAGCATCGAAGTAGATTAGATTATTAACTGCAATTCATATTGGTATCTTACAATTGCCTGCGGGCGGTTCTTTTTATTATGGAACCAAGAGGCAGGTTAGCATGATTGTGAATGATTGTACTTGAACTAACGGGTGCTTTACTTCAATAAGAGAGGTTGCTGAGGCAGCCTTTTTCTTATGGCACTAACGGGGCAGATTAGTACTATAAGTATTGTATTAAAATTCGGATAGAAAAAAGGAAAAGGTTTTTTTAATAAATGGCTATGTTATCTAAGGCTAACGTGACCCAGTGGTCCATGAATTCGAATGTTGATTAAGGGTGTTCACGGAGTAATTTTTCTCAATCTCTAAATAAAAGAGAAAATCATCCGAATTATCAGACCTCCTGAGTTTTATACGGTCGATCCCTAAGAATTAAGTTCGATACCATGAATTATGTAATTTAGTCGACTTATGAGGATGGACCCCAAATTAAACAAAGTAAGGGGAGGATATAATATATTATAGGTACTTGAAGCGCTAGTTCCTAAATCCTCTTATGTTCGTTTGAAGTTAACATAATATTTATTATCATTAGTTATAAAATTATATCTCATTTCAAAAGTAAACTTTTAATATTGAGAAAAAATGAATTTTTTTATATGATTATTGAACTGGCAGCAAATTTATCCTGTTTGGCTTTTTCGCTGCCAGTTATGTGTATTTGTGTTATCGGTATTTAAATACTTGCGTAATGCCCATTGATAATCTTCGTGATCTTCAGGATAACGTACATTAGAAATAAGTACTGATTCAGGTCGGTGAATATTAACGTGTTTGTAGCAGTTGCAAAAACAAGTTCAAAAAAGATCACTGTTTTATTTACTAGAACTACCCTCCAATATTTGCACGAAGCCATTGGTTTCATCCACTCGTATATAGGCACCATCTTTAATAATTTCCGTATCTTTTTCGATTCCAACAACTGCTGGAATACCGTATTCACGTGCAATCACAGAGCCGTGAGTCATCATTCCACCGACTTCCGTTATGAGTCCAACAACTGAAGTAAATAATGGCGTCCATCCAGGATCAGTAGATCAGTATAAGGAGCAACTAAGATTTCGCCACGATTGAGCTTTGCATCCTCCGGTCCGGTCTGAGATTGACTCTTGCAACACCATCTACAACACCTGCAGAAACGGCTGTGCCTACGATAGCTCCTTCTGGTGCGTTAACATCCCGCAGTTTTCCAGTAATAATTTCTCCTTCACTGGTCATAACTCGAGGAGATTTTAGCTTTTGATTCAACTCATGCTGATTTTTTCTTTCTTCCACAACTTCTTGTACATTTCCTGAATAACGGTTTTCTAACTTTTCTAACAATGATATGAGTTCATCCAGTGTAAAATAGAATACGTCCTCTTCACACTGGAATATTCCCTTGCCAAAATGAAAAAGAGAAAACATCCATTAGGATGTTTTCTCAGACTGTAGACAAAGCCGCTTTCAAATCTCCGATTTGAGGCGGTTTTGTCTTTTTTACGTGTTGAAGCCCCTCTTCTCAAGCTGGCCGTGGAGACTTCCACGACCATCTGGCCAGTTTCTTGAGGTTCATGGCAGCAAAAGTAAGCATCGCCTGCATGGATAATTTCCCCAGTCCCCTGAGGGTTGTCCAGCGCATGCCATGCTTTTCTTTTGCGTCCGCAAAGACCCGCTCAATCGTTTCTTTGCGTTTCGCGTAGATTTCTTTATTATGCGGCGTATGGCGCATGTGGTCGGCTTCTTCAAGATAGCTCTCCCACACATGCCGGTGAATCAGTTTCAGGTGATTCTGACTTTACGTGCACATCGACAAAAGCGGGCAGTCCTGGCACTGTTTTGGATCAGAGGCATACTGCCTGTATCCATCACGGGTTGTAGTCCGGTAAGGAAGCACCTGTCCTTCAGGACAAATATAGCAGTCATAGTGTTCATCAAACGCAAAGTCGCTCTTTTTTAAATAGCCTTTTGGAGTCCGGGGTCTCGAATACGGCAGGACAGGCAGAATCTCCAGGTCCGTTACATACTTCGCAATATGCGGTGTTTTATATCCGGCATCGGCTGCGACAGCGACAGGCTTTGCGACTTTTTCCATAACGGTATCCAGAATCTCGGTAAATATACGGCTGTCATGAACATTGGCACCAGTGACATGGGAAGCAAGAACAAAACCGTTGGCATCACAGGCGGTATGAAAGGAATAGGCGAAGCTCTTTTCACGCTCATCTTTTACGTAGTAGCCACTTTCAGGATCGGTCGTGCTAACTTTGATCTCTTTCGTCTCTTCCTTTTCCTGTGGGGGAAATGGCTTTTTTCCGTGTTCTTCACGATCTACGTTAATTTCCTCATCCAGCTGTGCCTGGTAGCTTCTCGCTTCTACACGCACGACTTTCTTGTCGAATTTCTTTTTATTCGCACTCGCTTTTACATGCGTAGAATCAATGAAGGCAACAGAAGGATCAACAAAACCCTTTTCCATCGCTTCTTTCAGAATCCGGTAGAAAACCTGTTCAAACAGGTCGGTATCTTTGAAACGGCGGACATAGTTTTTACCGAAGGTGGAGAAATGAGGTATTTTCTCCGAAAAACCATAGCCAAGAAACCATCGATAAGCGACGTTCGTTTCGATTTCCTTAATCGTCTGGCGCATCGAACGGATGCCAAACAGATACTGCACGAGCACCATTTTGATGAGTACAACGGGATCAACACTCGGCCGTCCGTTTTCCGTAGAATACATACCCTCCACCAATGGATAAATGAAATCGAAATCGATCGCCGCCTCAATTTTACGAACCAAGTGATCGTTCGGCACAAGCTGGTTGAGTGCGACAACCTCCATTTGATTCCGATGATCTTCAAGTCGTTTGGATAACATACAAATTCCCCCACAAGATTTTGATGTTTTTATTATACAAAAAAAGCCTGCAGACATCGTCTTCAAAATGAAGACTTTGTCTACAAGCTGAGAAAACATCCATTAGGATGTTTTCTCTTTTACATTTATAGTCACGTGTTTATCCATTCCTGATATTCGCTCTTTTTTGATCATGTAACCAATAAGTGGGATCCAGATGACGACAAGCGCGATAAAGATATACTTCTCTGCTGAAACAGAAATGCTTGTGTAGTTTAAGATCGCATTTAAGTTTGTCATGATTAGCATACCGCTGACGATAACTGCTAAAACGCGTGTCGGTAAGCTTTTAACGATCCAGGCTGCAAATGGGGCTGCGATAATACCGCCAAGCATGATCGCTCCTGCCCAGAGCCAATTGATCTGTGATGGCCCTAAAGAAATCATAAAGCCGATTGTCGCAGACGCCGCAACGGCAAATTCGCTCGCTGCAACGGTTCCGATCACCATACGCGGCTGCATCCCTTTTTGAGACAAAAGAGCAGGCGTTGCGATCGGTCCCCATCCTCCCCCGCCGCTAGCATCGAAAAACCCACCTACAAAACCGAGTGGAACGTAAAAGCGGTTCGTCAGCTGTTTTGGATTTTGTTTGCGAGCGTCCTGAAAAAATAAAAACCGTGCCAGGATGTAGAGGCCAAGGCAAAGAAGAAAAGAGGAAACGTAAAGCCGCACGTTATCTCCCGTCAAATTGCTCAAAAAAGTGGCACCGGCAAATGCGCCGATTGAGCCAGGGATAATTAATTTTTTCAGCATTGCTTTATCTACGTTGCCAAAACGTCGATGGCTCATGCCTGATGCGGCGGTCGTGACGACTTCTGCCATATGGACAGAAGCAGATGCAATGGCCGGTGCAATACCTGCTGAGAGCAATAATGTGGTTGATGTGAGGCCGTAGCCCATTCCGAGTGACCCGTCAACGAGCTGAGCAGCAAGTCCGACGAGTGCGAGAATTAAAAAACGTTCCATAACTGTTCCTCCTGTTGTCTACAAAGCGGGATAAGCAGATGTTAGTTCTGTTATGTACCGCTCCCGCTCTTCCGGGTAATCGAGATAATGTGAATCTGCTGCTTTTTTCAGCCATATCCGCCGTTCATGGCGGCTGTCGACATGTTTTTTTATATACTGTCTTGTATCATATAAAAAATCAAGATACGTTTCATATCGTTCATCAAATTGATCTTCGAGATGATTGCGGATGTTTTTCGATAAAGTAGGGCTTGCGCCTCCTGTTGAGACGCTGATCATGAGCTTGCCACGAATGAGAACGGCTGGAATTTGTGCATTGCCAAGATCGTTGTGTTCGGCATGTACAACGAGCTTTCCATGTTCTTTGGCAAGTCCCGCCATTTGTTCATTCGCTTCTTTATCATCTGTTACAAGCATGATTAAAAAAGCATCTTTTAAATCGTTCCATTCCACTTTTTTTCGATGTAGAATGACTTTTTCTTTGGCGGCGAGCTGTTCAATCGATGGATGAAATTCAGGACTAATAATATGTGCACAAATACCGAAACGAAGCAGGTTTTCGATTTTATGAAGCGCGATCGGTCCGCCACCTGCAATAACAACCTTTTGATCAGTAAGGTCAATCATGATTGGAAACATGACGGTACCTCATAAAACGCTTCTTCAACACGCTGTGCCAGTATTTGACCAAGCATTGGGTCGTAGCCGAGATGACGGCATAAATGCACCTCTGCCTCTGTTTGAAGTTTTCTCACTTCACGATCCATTGTTTTCGTTAAAATGCCTGTAAAAAGCAAGTATGGGACGATAAAGAGCTGTCTTGACTTCATTGCAGCTAATTCATACAAGGCATCTTCAAACGTTGGTTCACAGGCTGCTAAATATCCGATATATACATCGGATAACTTGGTTTTTTCTTTAAAAAGACGGCTAATCTGGTCGAAGTCCTGTTTCGTTTCGGGATCACTGCTTCCACGTCCAACGAGCAATACACATGCATCTTCCTGAAAAGGTGCGGCTTCTTTCATTCGATCGATTAGTACATCAACAATATGTTCATGCACACCAAGCGGGCGTCCGTAGCGGATCATAAGATTAGGATAGTGCTGTGCTGCTTTTTTAAGTTCTTCTGGAATGTCTTTTTTCGCATGACCCGCTGTTAACAGAAGAAACGGCATGGCAATGATTTCCGTGGCCCCTTTTTGTACGCATCTCGCTAAACCTTCCGCAATCGATGGGTCTGAAAGCTCTAAATAACAGATTTCTTGAATTTGAGCATCGACAAGCGGCATTGTTTCTTCAATAAACGCCGCTGCTTGCTTAGCTCCTTCTTTTACACGGGTACCATGACAAATGTAGAGGATTGCTCTCATTGTTCACTGCCCCCTCGTGTCAAAGCTCCATCTTTTTCTTCAAACCATTGCAGTTGATCCCGCATTTTTACGACTTCACCGACAATGATCATACTTGGATTTGTAATGCCTTCTTTTTGAGCGACCTCATAAATGTTTACGAGTGTGCCTGTGACTGTTTGCTGCTTCGCCGTCGTCCCCCAGTGAATAAGAGCAGCTGGTGTTTCCGGCGGTTTACCATGCTTGATGAGTTGCTCTTGAATGTAAGGGAGATTTTTAACGCCCATGTAAATGGCGATTGTATCGATTCCTTTGGCAAGAGAGGCCCATTTCATTTCTTCATCCGCACCTGTCTTTCGGTGGCCGGTTACAATGGCAAACGATGCACCATGATCGCGGTGAGTAACAGGAATACCGGCATAGGCAGGGGCTGCAATACCTGATGTAATACCAGGGATTACTTCAAATGCAATGCCATGATGGGCAGCGAACGCTGCTTCTTCACCACCGCGTCCGAAGACATATGGATCGCCGCCTTTTAAACGGACGACTTGCTTGCCTTCTTTAGCATGTTTAACAAGAAGTTCGTTAATGTTTTCTTGTTGAACAAAATGACGGTCCGGCAGTTTTCCGCAAAAAATCAGCTCGGTTCCTGTTTTAGCATGATCAAGCAGTTCCATGCTGATTAACCGGTCATACAAAATGACATCAGCTTGCTTGATTGCATTTAAACCTTTTACTGTAATTAAATCCGGATCACCCGGTCCTGCACCGACAAGCCAAATTTTGCCCATCGTGCCACCTCCCCGTTCATTGTGCGTTGATCTTCTCTATTTCGAATCCGTTCCGGGAGCAGGCCATATGAAGCCTGCTCCACCGCGGATGCGTTTTTTCATACACCGTAATTTCTTCCTAGTCAGGGAGCAAGACATAAAACATCTCTAGCTCATCATCGACCTGGCTGAATACTTTTAAATCATCACCTGCGAGGATAACGGCCTGTACCGTTTCCCCGCTTGTTATACGATTTCTTTAATTATAACCAGTTATTACTCTTTAAATAATCAACAAGCTGATCGACACACTCATCAACAGTGAACTGATCGGTATTTAACACAAGTTCTGGTTTATCTGGTGCTTCATAAGGAGATGTAATTCCTGTAAACTCAGGGATTTCACCTGCTCGTGCTTTTTTATATAATCCTTTTGGATCACGCTCTTCGCATTTTTCAATCGGACATTCAACAAATACTTCAATAAATTCACCATCTTCAAGAAGAGCGCGAACGGTATCGCGGTCTTCACGGAATGGCGAGATGAACGCAGTAAAGACGAGCTGACCGCTGTCTACAAATAACTTGGCTACTTCACCAATACGGCGAATGTTTTCTTTACGCGCTTCATCGGAAAAACCAAGATCTTTATTTAAACCGTGGCGAACGTTATCCCCATCAAGGACGTACGTGTTCACACCAAGATCAAACAAGCGGCGTGCCGCTGCATTCGCAACAGTCGATTTGCCGGAACCAGACAGCCCAGTAAACCAAAGAACCGAGCTATGGTGTCCACTTTTTGTACGGCGTTCTTCTTTTGTTAGTGATTGTTCATGCCAGACGATATTTTCAGCCATTATGATTCTCCCCCTTAGCTATGCGCTGTTTCTTTCATTCCGCGAATCAATACTTCAACCACTTCTTTACGGCTAAATTCTGCCGGTGGAATTTGACCGGAACGAAGCATTTCACGCACCTTTGTACCAGAAAGAATCACATGATCTTCCTTGCCGTGCGGGCAAGTTTTCGAAGACGCCATGTTGCCGCATTTTTCGCAGTAGAAGCTATGTTCAAAGAATAAAAGTGTAATGCCGATTTCTTCTGCCGTAAAGTTTGAGAAAATTTCTTGTGCTTCGTATGTGCCGTAATAATCACCAACGCCTGCATGGTCGCGGCCGACGATGAAGTGAGTACAGCCGTAATTTTTACGGACAATTGCATGGAAAATTGCTTCACGCGGTCCAGCGTAGCGCATTGCGGCTGGGAATACAGCAAGCTTCACACGGTCCGCCGGGTAATAGTCACGAAGCAATACTTGATAGCTTTCCATACGAATATCAGCTGGAATATCATCTGATTTCGTTTCGCCAACGAGCGGATTTAATAGAAGCGCATCTACAATTTCAAGCGCTGACTTTTGAATGTATTCATGCGCCCGGTGAACCGGATTACGTGTTTGAAACCCAACAATTTTGTTCCATCCGTTTTCATTAAAAATGCGACGTGTTTCAGAAGGATCGAAGTAAAACTCTGCAAATTGTTTACGCTCAATGCGTTTGACAAGCGTCACCGGTCCACCAAGATAAATATGGCCTCGGTCATATAACTTTTTCACGCCTGGATGCGCTTCTTCAGTCGTCTTGTACACGTTTTGTGCTTCGAATTTTTGATCAGGTTTATAAATGTCGGTAATATTTAAAACGCCGTAAACAATGCCTTTTTGTTTTAATAGAACAGCATCACCTACTGTGTAGTCCGATGCATCTGTGACAGGAAGTGTAATCGGCAGGCTCCATACTGTACCGTTTGCGAGACGCATGTCTTTAACGACAAGGTCGTAATCTTTTTCTGTTAAAAATCCGGTGAGCGGGCTAAATGCGCCGGTTGCGATTAATTCAAGGTCGCTTAATGCTGTAGCGTCAAGCTCCACTTCTTTCGTAATTCCGGACAAATCAAGATCTGGCTGGTACTGATTAATTAGATGGCCTCCATGGGCAGCAATGTTTGTCATGTGTTAAACCTCCGATATAGTTAAAATCATATATAGATACTTGGTATTGTATTCAAAAAAAATTACGTTGTATGCAGACCACATTCTGTTTTTCCCGAACCGTCCCAACGGCCAGAACGAATGTCATCAATTGAAAATGCTGGTTTTGTGCACGGTGCACAGCCAATACTAGGATATCCTTGATCGTGAAGAACGTTGTAGTCAAGCTCATGCTTCGTTACGTATCGCCATACTTCTTTCCACGTCCAGTGAATAAGGGGGCACACTTTAATTTTTTCAAATCGTTTATCAAGATTTAAGTAATTCGTATTGGCTCTTGATTCCGACTGCTCGCGGCGAAGTCCTGAAATCCAGGCTGTCGATGGCGCGAGTGCTTTTTGAAGCGGAATGATTTTACGGATCTCACAGCATTTATTCGGATTTGTTTTAAATAGATCCGGTTCGAACTGTGCTGCCTGCTCTTCAATAGTCAGGTCAGGCTGTTGTATACGGATGTTTAGTTGTGGATACCGTGCTTTTACTTTATCAATCGTTTCGTACGTTTCTTTAAAATGATAATTGGTATCGAGAAAAACAATTTCAGCATCCGGTTTAATTTGTGCAATTAAATCAATAAGGACAATGCCTTCAATACCAAAGCTGCAAGCGTAAACGAGTTTCTCTCCATATGTCTCATAGGCCCATCGCAGCGTTTCAAGCGCACCTTTCGTTTCCGAATCTGCTGGAAAGTCAGGAATCTGTGCCTGCGCGTCATTCCATGATTCAAACGTAATCATTTGTTCCACCCCATTCATTATGTCTCTTTATGGATGAATTCAGTTTATCAGAAAATGGTGTAAAGTCAATCCCATTTATATACTCGGGATTAAAAAAACTCATTTTATCTTTCTAATAAGTGCATTCAATATTGTATATGTTCTTTTTTCAGTCAGGTGATGATATAATTAGATTTGATGAATTCATTTTGGGAGGATAAAAAATTTGATTACAGTACAAGATGTTAGTCTTCGCTTTGGCGATAAGAAATTGTTTGAAGATATTAACTTGAAATTCACACCAGGTAACTGCTATGGCTTGATCGGTGCGAATGGGGCAGGTAAATCCACATTTGTGAAAATCTTGTCAGGTGATCTTGAGCCGCAAACAGGCCACGTATCGATCCCGAAAGATTCACGGCTTGCTGTGTTAAAACAAAATCACTTTGAATATGAAGATTTTGGTGTACTTGAAACAGTCATGATGGGCCATGCCCGTTTATATGAGGTGATGAAAGAAAAAGACGCTATTTATATGAAAGCGGATTTCACAGATGAAGATGGAATGCGTGCTGCAGAACTTGAAGGTGAATTCGCAGATATGAACGGGTGGGAAGCAGAATCCGAAGCGGCGATTTTGTTGTCAGGTCTTGGAATTCCTGAATCACTTCACGATAAGAAGATGGCAGATGTAGACGGTTCAGACAAAGTAAAAATACTTCTTGCACAAGCTTTGTTCGGTAAACCTGACGTTCTTTTACTCGATGAGCCGACCAACCACCTTGATATTCAGGCTATTCGTTGGCTGGAAGAATTTTTAATTAACTTTGAAAATACGGTCATCGTCGTATCCCATGACCGTCACTTTTTGAATAAAGTGTGTACGCATATAGCCGATCTTGATTTTGCAAAAATTCAAATTTACGCCGGTAACTACGATTTCTGGTATGAATCCAGCCAATTAGCACAAAGACTACAAGCGGATTCGAATAAGAAAAAAGAAGAGAAAATTAAGGAACTTCAAGCGTTTGTTGCCCGTTTTAGCGCAAACGCATCAAAATCAAAACAGGCAACATCACGTAAAAAGTCACTCGAAAAAATTACGCTTGACGATATTCGCCCGTCATCACGCCGCTATCCGTACGTTCAATTTCAGATTGAACGCGAAATCGGCAATGATATCCTTCGTGTAGAAGGTTTATCAAAAACAATTGACGGTGTTAAAGTGCTTGATAACGTGAGTTTTATTATGAACAAAGATGATAAAATTGCCCTTGTTGGTACAAATGAAGCGGCGAAAACAACCCTCTTTAAAATTTTAGCAGGTGAAATGGCGCCGGACGAAGGCACTTACAAATGGGGTGTGACAACGACACAAGCCTATTTCCCGAAAGACAACTCCGATTACTTTGATGGATCGGATATGACGCTTGTGGAATGGCTTCGTCAATATTCTCCGGCAGATGAAAGTGAAAGCTTTCTGCGTGGATTCCTTGGCCGGATGCTTTTCTCGGGCGAAGAAGCATTGAAAAAAGCAAGCGTTCTTTCTGGTGGCGAAAAGGTTCGCTGCATGCTGTCAAAAATGATGCTGTCCGGTTCAAACGTTTTGCTTCTTGATGAGCCAACGAACCATCTCGATCTCGAATCGATTACAGCGCTTAATGATGGGTTGATCAACTTTAAAGGATCACTCATTTTCGCTTCTCATGACCATCAGTTCGTACAGTCGATAGCTAATCGTATTATCGACCTTACACCGAAAGGCATCGTCGATAAATCAGTCACATATGATGAATATTTAGATGATGATGAGTTGCAGAAAAAAGTAAAAGCGATGTATGCATCATAAGAAAAGAAGGTTCTTTTTTGTATAAGTACTAATTAACGATTAAGTAAAATAACGAAATAACCAATTTAAGCCTACTCTTTGTCAAAAGGAGTAGGCTTAAATTGGTTGGCTTTTCTTAATTATTTTTGATCGTCCGCTGTTATATTAAATTCTTTCTCCTTCGGGGCAAATGTTTCTGTGAACCCCACGGTCCACTGGTCGGTTTTTTCATTAAATGTCACATCGCTGATGGCTGCTGTAAAGCCACTGTCGTCCTGTTTTTTCTCAATCACCTGTCGGACGACTTCTTCTTCCGTTAAGTCCGCTCCTTTTAGCTGGTACGTCGGGAGCACGGTGACAAGTTTGGCTCCGCCCTGCCCCTGGGTATGATTCCAAAATAAAACCTGAAAACTCCACTAAGACCCGCTGGCCGAATTTGAGTTTTTCATTCGCTTTTGGAAATGTGTAATTCACAGCGTCGAAAAATAGTCCTTCTCCACTTGTTTCAGAAAAATCAGCAGAAGCGGCAGCGACAACGAGCATTCCATTTTCCGTAACGCCCTCCTTCTTTAGATGGCCCGCGGGTGACGGTATCTACTGGATACTCGACATTCGGTTCGCCTGACAGCGACGGCATCCGCCCATCCTGCTTAATAACCATGTCATATTCAGCAAATTGCTTTTTAGAGTATGATGAGAAACTGGTGGTTCCACCACGTGCATGGTTGATCAACTCAAAATCAACTTATTTCGAAATGAACTAGCTTCACTTTAATCGACGAAGGAAATCTTTGTCCCATTATAATGCCTTTAAGCAAGACTTCTCTATTATCCTTCTACATCTCTATAATTTTCGTCATCTAAACCAAGCTTTTTGTTTCTTTCTTTAAATCGGATATTATGTGAGGACACATACGCTACTTTCGGTGCATCCGGCTCAATACGTAACTTAGCGCTATTCAACGCAAGTATTCCATCCGTGAATGCCCCTGCAATCAATCTCACCTTGCTCTCATGGTCAATGAAATCTCCAGCACCATATACACCAGGAATATTTGTCTCCCTTTTGCTATTCACAATCGCTACATCCTCTTTCATTTCTAATCCCCATTCGGTTAATGGACCGTAATCACATTTCAAACCATGATTGACAATGACCGCATCCACAGTGATTCTCTCGACTTCACCTGTTTCTATATGGGACATGGATACCTGATCTATGGTATCTCCATTACCATGCAGCTGTACCACTTCATAAGGCGTACGTACATCCACAGAAGACTCTTTCATCTTGATGACATTCTTTTCATGTCCTCCAAAGTCATTACGCCGATGGACGACTGTTACACTTGCAGCGATTGTTTCTAATTCATTTGCCCAGTCAACTGCTGAGTTTCCACCTCCAGAGATCAGCACATGTTTGTCACGAAATACCTCCAGTTCTTGTACTGTATAGTGTAAATTTGTTACCTCATAGCGGTCTGCTCCTTCAATTTCTAGCTTTTGCATTGTTAAGACACCATATCCTACAGCTAATATCACCGTTTTCGAATGATGCTTCTCACCTGTTGCAGCCGTCAAAATAAAGGTTCCGTCCTTCAATTTCTCCAACCCAACGACTTGTTGATTCAACACAATCGTTGGATCGAAAGTTCTCGCTTGCTCTTCTAACTGAGCGATTAATTGTTCTCCTAGAATTGGGGTAACTCCACCAACATCCCAAATCACTTTTTCAGGATAAATGAGTACTCTGCCCCCAAGCTTTGGTCCATACTCAATAATTTTAGTTTTTAAATCACGCATTCCACTATAAAAAGCTGTATACAACCCTGCAGGTCCTCCGCCAATAATCGTTACATCAAATAACTCTAATTCTTCCGCCATCTCGATTCCCCCATACTTATTTATATTAGATTCCAAATTGAGCACGATGAAGCCTGCTGCGAGCTTCTTGTATAACTAACAAACTTATCATGACCTTCAACAATGCCACCCTCCATCATAAAAACAATGGGATAGCGGAGCTGGGTCTGTGTTTAACTCACTGATCTGACAGCTCCACTAACGTTAAGTGCCAGAAATGTTCAATACGTTAGAAACCCCACTTAATTTTCTGATGAAAATTAAGTGGGGGGATTATTCTATTTGGATAATAACTCTATCGCTTCATCCAATGACTTCTCGATGGCAATCGGTGCATACGTAAACCATGGATCATCATCAATGTAATTGACTTTATTATTTTGTACAGCAGCTAAGTTTTTCCACAAAGCGCTGTTTTCAATTTGATAGAACATACCTCCTTCATCTTTTGTTTCTTGATCATAGGCTAACATAATAATATGATCACCTGCATAGTCAGGCAGCTTCTCCATCGAGATATCATCATAAACAAACTCTGCAAAATTAGGATCTTTCACAAGCTTTTCCTGAATAATGGGTGGAGGGGTCAATTCTAATAATCGGTAAAACACATGACCTATATTCCGTGCACCATAAAGTCTTAAATTATCTTTACCATATGTCATGAAAATGGAAAAAACTTCATCTTCTCCAAAATCCCTAGCAATTTTTTCTCTACCTTCAGCTGCTTTTGTATTTAAATTTGCGAGCCAAGCATCCGCTTCCTTTTCCTTTCCTAAGATGCGAGCAACCTCATTTAGTTGAGTATATACATCGCCGTATTGCCAAGGAATCACAACAGTCGGTGCAATTTTGCTTAACTGTTCCACTTCTTCAGGATCCGCAGAAATTATTAAGTCAGGTGCTGATTCCAACACTTTCTCTATGGAAAAAGGACTTCCAATGTCTTCTACACCCTCTTGTAATTCACCTAAATAATCGTTATCCAATACGTGAGTAGGTGCTCCAATCGGCTTAACGCCAAGCGCTAACATTGCATCGAGGTATTGCGTCGTTAATACATGCTTCGGATTGATCGGAATCTCTACTTCTCTACCTGTTACATCTTTATAGATTCTTGTTGTTTCCTCCTGATTATCCTTGGGCTGTGTATCAGAGGTATTGGCTACTTTTTCACCACAACCGGCTAAAATAGCCGAAAGTAATAGTACAATGAATAATGGGTAAAAAATTGTTTTTCCCCTCATTTTGATTTCTCCTTTATGGCTAAATTACTATGATCCTTTAGTTCAAATTACTATTACGAAATGTTTTAATTCCCTTTTGCTAACATTTCAGCCATTTCCTCTGCTTGTAACAGTGCTGATAATGGATCACTAGTGAAATATTTTTTAATATTTAGTTCATATACATGATGATTTTTCACAGCATCGAGCGAATTCCAAACGCTCGGCAATTCTGGCTGGGTATCGTCACCTGTTGTGATCATAAAAATATAATCACCGGCATAGTCGTCTACTTTTTCCCATGATACATCGAGTCTGCTCTCGTTCTTATCAATGATTTCGCTTTTGACCAGCGGATGCGGCGTAACTCCTAAAATTTGATATAGGGCATCTCCACCTCGCTCTCCTGTTTCACCGACAACAATGGTCGATTTAGTCGTACCTACGTCAATAATAGAGAAGGTAGCGCCTTCTGGAATCACTTCTTTGATTTTTGCCTGAGTGGCTGCGACCCGTTCATCAAAATTAGCAAGCCATTCTTCTGCTTCTTTTTGTTTATTCAAAATTTCCCCAATTGCCGTCATTTCTTCATGAATGTTGTCATAATTTTGTGTTTCAAATACGACCGTTGGGGCAATTTTACTGTATTGTTCAACCGCATTACGGTCCCAAGTAATAATTAAATCTGGTTGTAATTCAATCATTTTTTCCACCGACACTTGTCCATCCTGTCCGATATCCTCTGTCCGATCGGTTACATATGGCGTAAGAAATTGACCATAATCTAGAATCGTTTTGGAAGCACCGATTGGTTCGACTCCAAGTGCAAGTACATGACCGAGATCCCAATCGACAATTACGCGTTCGGGATTGACAGGTACTTCAACATCGCCTGTTACCGTGGAAATGATTCGTGTCTTATTTGTACCTTGTTCTGTTGTCAGTTCTTCTTTCGCTTCATTTGTATTTGTACTGCTTGCTCCTTCACCTGAGCAAGCGGCAAGAATGAACATCAAGCATAAAATAAAAAGCCATGATCCTATTCTTTTTACATTCTGTTTCATCATATTAACTCAACCCTTCTTCTCTGTTTTACTAAGAGCGAGGTGTTTTTTGACTCTTTTCCAAGACAACCCCGCACTGATTTTTTAACAAACAGCTGCTGGTTCTTTTATGTTTATTTGTTTCTTTTCTACCCCATCTGTCAGCTCATAAGGCAGGCAAAGTGGACCGCCTGTGCGTGGGTCAGTGATAATATCCGCTTCGATCGCAAACACTTTGCGCAGCACATCAGGAGTGACCACCTCTTCTGGTGTTCCTGCGCTCACCACTGTTCCTGATTTGATTGCCACCATATGATGGGCAAATCTAGTCGCTTGATTCAAATCGTGAACAACCATAATAATCGTTCTTTGCTCTTCTTCATTCAGCTTTTGCAGCAATTTCAGAACTTCAAGCTGATGAGCCATATCAAGGAAAGTCGTCGGTTCATCAAGAAACAAAATGCTTGTCTGCTGAGCAAGCGCCATCGCAATCCATGCTCGCTGGCGTTGCCCTCCTGATAACTGGTCAACAGCTCGATCATAAAATTCTGTCATTCCAGTTACTTTAATCGCCCAATGAATGATATTCCGGTCTTCCTTGGTCATTGTGCCTAACCCTTTCTGATGCGGATAGCGGCCATAGCCGACCAGCTCATATACGGTTAATCCATCTGGTGCAATTGGATTTTGCGGCAAAATGGCTAAATCCTTAGCCACTTCTTTTGTTGACTTCTTATGAATCATCTGCCCGTCAAGCATTACTCCCCCATTAATAGGTATCATAATACGTGCCATCGTTTTCAAAATAGTTGACTTGCCAGAACCATTTGCTCCTACTAAAGCGGTAATTTTCCCATTCGGCACAGACAAATTCAGCTTATCGACGATGATATTTTCCCCATAGCCAATAGTTAAGTCTTTAGTTGATAAACGATCAGCCATTTTCTTTCTCCTCCTATCAATCTAATCATCTTCTAAAATCCGCTTTTTCCAGCGAATTATGGAAGGAACTACGAATTACATTTGAAACTGTGCATGATGCAGTCTGCTGTATGTACCTCCTGCTTCAAGCAGTTCTTTATGTGTTCCTTGCTCTTTAATGCCCTCTTCCGTGATAACTAGAATTCGATCAGCATTTTTAATCGTAGCAAGGCGATGGGCAATCACAAGCGTGGTTCTGCCTTGGGACAGTTTATTTAAGGCTTTCTGGATTGCTGCCTCCGTTTCAGTATCTAACGCAGATGTCGCTTCATCGAGAATGAGAATCGGCGGATTTTTCAGGAACATCCGAGCGATAGAAAGCCGCTGCTTCTGTCCTCCTGATAATTTGACGCCGCGTTCACCAATTAATGTATCCAATCCATCTGGCAGTCCGAGGATAATATCTTCCATTTGTGCCCGGTTTGCGGCATCTCGAATTTCCTCTTCAGTCGCATCAAGCTTTCCGTAGGCAATATTTTCCCGAATCGTTCCATCAAAGAGAAACACATCCTGCTGCACGATCCCAATTTGCTGGCGCAATGATTGAAGCACCATTTCCTGAATATCAATGCCGTCAATCGTAATGCTGCCTGACTCAATGCCGTAAAACCTTGGCAGCAAACTGCAGATCGTCGTCTTGCCAGCTCCTGATGGTCCGACAAGTGCTACAGTTTCTCCTCTACTGACAGTAAAATGAATATTATTGAGCACTTTCTCTTTTCCTTCATAGCCAAACGTAACATTTTTATATTCAATATCTCCGTTTAAATGTTTAACATCAATCGCATTAGGTATATCCTCCGTATCAGGCTCGGTGTGAAGCAACTCCTGATAACGGCGGAAGCCAGCTACTCCTTTTGGATAAGTTTCAATAACAGAGTTAATTTGCTGAATCGGTGTAAGAAAGATATTGGAAAGAAGCACAAAAGCCATAAATTCTCCAAATGTCATTTCTCCCTCGATCACAAACCATGTACCACATCCTAAAACGAATAACGAAACGACTTTCATCAGCAAATGGCTGACCGATGAGTTCCACGCCATCACCTTGTAAGTAACAAGCTTCGTTGTACGGAACCGCTCATTGTTTACACCAAATTGTGCAATTTCGTGATCTTCATTAGTAAATGCTTTTACGACCCGAATGCCGCTCACATTATTTTCAACTCTGGCATTAAAATCGGCAATATCAGCAAACATTTGGCTGAATGCACGCGACATTTTCTTGCTAAAATAAATGGATAGACAAATTAAGAATGGAATAATAATGAATGTCAGCACAGCAAGCTTCCAATTAATCGACAACATTAAACCAAAGGCTCCAAACAGAGTCATCGCCGCAATAAACAAGTCTTCCGGGCCATGATGGGCAATTTCACCAATATCCATTAAATCATTGGTCATCCGTGAAACGAGATGACCGGTTTTATTATTATCAAAAAATCGAAAAGACAGCTTCTGGACATGGTCAAATAATTTTTTCCGCATATCCCTTTCAATATTAATCCCAAGCATATGACCCCAATATGTAACAACGTAATGTAGGAAAGAGCTAAGCACATAAATCCCAAGCAAGCCGACACATGCCCATATAATTGAACTCCAGTTGCCGGCTGGCAGTAAGTCATCAATCACTTTATTAACCGCTAAAGGAAAAACAAGCTCCAATAAGGCCGCTAAAATTGCGCAAGTAAAATCGGCAGTAAATAACCATCTATATGGCTGGTAATAAGAAAAAAATTGTCTTAACATATTGAGTAAGATCTCCCTTCGTTAGAACCGTCAAGCTTTTGAGCGGGCAAGCAAGTATAAAAAGTAAGGCGCTCCAATCACCGCGACAACGATACCTGCTGGAATTTCCGAAGGCTGTATAATCCAACGTCCAATTGTATCAGCTACTAGAACGAGCAGTGCTCCTGCCAAGGCAGATCCAGGAAGCAGAAATTGATGTTTCGGACCAATCAGACGGCGAACAAGATGGGGAGCAATCAATCCGACAAACCCAATGCCGCCGCTGACAGAAACGGAAGATCCTGCTAATCCAACCGCTGCTGCAAGAAGAACCAGTCTTTCTTTTTCTACAGAAGTTCCTAGTCCGACAGCCATCTGATCGCCAAGGCTTAATATATTTAGCACGCGAGCTTTATAACATACAAATGGCAATAAAATCACAATAAACGGAAGCAGTGCCGCAACAAATTTCCAGTTAGAGCCCCAGATACTTCCGGCCATCCATGTTGCTACAAACTGATATTGCTCTGGTGAGAGGCGCAAAGTTAGCACAATCGTAAACGCACTGATACCTGCAGCAACAGCAATTCCTGTCAATAAGAGCCTAGTAGGTAACAAACCCTCGCCTTTTTTAAAAGAAAGGACGTAAATTAACGCAGCGGTCAGACCAGCTCCCAGCCAGGCTAATACTGGCAGGAGCAGCACAGAACTAACAGTTTGCGTTGGAAAAAAAGCAACGTACAGCATCACAACGAGCCCTGCTCCGGCATTGATTCCCAGGATTCCGGGATCTGCCAATGCATTTCGGGAAAGCCCCTGCATGACGCAGCCAGAAACAGCAAGTGCAGCCCCGACAAGAACAGAAATGATAATACGTGGAAGCCTAAAATCAAACAAAACCAGCTCCTGCTTGTCCGTACCCGCTCCAAATAAAGTTCTAATTAATTCTATTGGTGTTAATCGGATATGCCCTGTATTGACACTGATAATAAAGGCAACAACAATTAAAACTAAAAAAACAGACAATGTCGTTATACTCCTTTTTCTTCTCTTCGTTTCAGCAGGTGAAAAATCAGATAATTCCACTTATAGTCCTCTCCTTTCTTTGCGGGCAAGGTAAAGGAAGAATGGTACACCAATTAAAGCAATTAAAGCCCCGATCGGTGTTTCATAAGGGGGATTAATCATCCTAGCGGTAAAATCGGCCCATAGGAGCAATAAGCTTCCAAGTACGGCTGAACACGGAATAATATAGCGGTAATCTACCCCGACTAAATATCTGGTTAAATGCGGAACGATAAGCCCTACAAATCCAACTGCACCAACAACCGAAACAGCGGATCCAGCTAATATCAGGACAATAATCACTCCCGCAAACTTAACCGTTTTCGTTTTTTGCCCTAAACCGGAGGCAATCTCCTCACCAAGACTGAGCAGCGTGATAGATCGTGAAAGCATAATGGCAGCAAGAATCGCGGCACCAACCCAAGGAAGCATAATTTCCAATTGTTCCCACTTTGTCCCAGCTACTCCGCCCGCATACCAAAAGGCAAGATCCTGCCCGATCCTAAAATATAAAGCAATTCCTTCACTTAACGCACCGAATAAAGCACTGACAGCCGCACCGGCAAGCACGAGACGCAGCGGTGTCAAACCACCTTTTGTCATGGAACCAACTCCAAATACAAGTCCCGCTCCTCCTGCAGCTCCGATAAAGGAGAACATAATTAAGTACATGTACGGTAGCCCTGGGAAAAAAGCAAAGCAGAGCGCAAGCGCCAATACTGCACCAGAATTCAAACCGAGCAGCCCCGAATCAGCAAGCGGATTTCTTGTCATTCCCTGCATAATGGCGCCAGCAACCGAAAAGCTTGCGCCTACTATTACTGCCCCTAGTACTCTAGGCAACCGCAATTCCCTGATAATCTGATGATCATTTAAATTAGGATTAAAATGAAAAACAGATTCCCATACAACAGATAATTTAATATCAGCTGCTCCAAAAGAAATGGAGAGAGCTATACTAAATATAAGTGCGGCAATGCCTCCTGTCATAATGATCGTGGCGGCTAACGGACGTGAACGTAGCTGAGGTTCCGCTATCTCAATCTCCGTTTCTTCTATTTTCATTGCAGTCATTCCCATCATCCATTCACCTTTAACTTAAAATATTTACACCAAAACGAAATTGACTATCATTATCAATTAAAAATTATAAAACAACTCTTATGTTTCAAGATACTAGTGAAGCTTCTTTACATACGATTTCATCTGCGACGGCACATAGATGGTTTTATCAAATAAAACTATTTCTCAAGCGCTTCCAGCATGTCGGCAAATTCCTCAGCTTGGTTTGCCACAGAAATCGGATCATACGGCCAGAAGCGATCCGGGTCCGGGAACATTACATGGTTATTTTTTACTGCATCAAGATTGTTCCAAATCGGACTTTCCTTATCGAGTTTTCCACCATTAGACTCATCTACGAAGATATAATCTCCTGCATAATCCTCCAATACTTCATATGAGATTTTAAGGAATTCATCCGGATTTCCAATGACATTTTTAGCAATCGCATCAGTCGGTGTTAATTGCAAATGCTGATACAATGCTTCACCGCCCCGATATAAACTATCTCCATACACATAAATATCCTTATCATATGCTCCGATCAGCGATACGGTCCGATCACCGACGACTGCCCGTGCTCTTTCTCTAGCTGCTGCCATTCTTGCATCAAACTGTATTTCCCATTCCTTCATTTTCTCTTCTTCCCCAAGTAGTTTTCCGACTTCTTCCATCTCTTCTTTAACATTATTAAACGTTAAATATGGATAGACAATCGTTGGCGCAATTTGGGACAGCTTCTCATAGTTACTTGGATCATCATATTGAGTAATAATCAAGTCTGGTTCAAGCTCAAGAATTTTCTCATAGTCTGTTCCTTCACCAATATCCTCTACTCCATCAACTAAATCTTTAATATGGGGATTTTGAAGATACCTACTTGCTGCTCCGACTGGCTTTACATCTAAAGCCAGGAGCGTAGCTAACAATCCCTCCTGTGCCACAACACGCTTTGGATTTGCCGGGATTATCACCTCTCCATTAACCGTTTCGACTACCCGCGTTTCTTCAGCAGCAGCCTTATTATCTCCTGCTTTTTTCTCTGAACTTTGGCTACCCTCGTTACTGCTGCAGGCTGTCAATACAGCAAGAAAAATAACAGTTAGTAGTATGCATAGATTATTGTGTATTTTCATAAGTATGCTCCCTCTTTCGCTATAAATGATAATGATAACCATTTTCATTTATAATTGTAACAAGAGCGATTTAAAAAAGATATGGACAATCATAACTAACTCAATATGGACAAATGTCAGATTCACGACCTGCCCAAGATGTATTTCACTTGAATATCTAATTGTTTCTCCAAAGCGACACCTTCACTCGCCCAAAAATCTTCAAGGCGTAAGAGATAGATTTGTCCGTTTTTTGCTGCCGGTAGCTGACGCCAAATTTCACGTTCAAAGATTCTTGCTGCTTGCTCTACAGAATCGACCACAACAAACATATGGTCAGCTGCATAAGCAGAAAGTTCATTTTCGGAAATCATCAGATGCTTATTAGGCTTCAATACCTCCTTTTGAATACGCTTGGCAGGAGTCAACTTCAACATTGTATAAAGATTGAAAGCTCCTCTTGCAGTCGCTTTCCATATCCCTACATCCCCGGTCCAATATAACTCATAAAGCCCGACCGTCTCTCCCTCTTTTAGCACCCCTTTCAGCATTTCCCGTGCACATTCCGCTTTTTCCCGAAATGTCTGAATCCACTCATTCGCTTGCGTTTCTCTTCCAACGATTCGTCCGATCAGCTGTACTTCTTCCAAACGGTCATATGTATCCCAATCAAGCATCATTACTGGTGCTACGGACTCCATCTCCTCGATCATCTTTTGATTTGGATATAAATAAGTAGGAGCAATAATCAAATCCGGCTTAAGATCACGCCATTGCTCGATAGTAGGCAGTCTGTCAGGGGCTAATTGGATCGATGAGATTACTTCCTCTTTCAGCAGCTCAGGGACATTATCATACGATGAGAGAACAGCGACCGGCTTTATTCCTGTCGCCAGCAATGCCCCTGTAAACTGAAGGGTAGCGATTCGCTCAAATTTCCTTCCTTTTCTGAACTCAGTCGGCGACATCCCAGTCATTTTACGAAATTTTCTGCTTAAATAAAGACCATCCTGATAACCAACTTTGCGCGCAACCTCCCCAATCGTCAGACTATGTTCAAGTAAAAAGAACTTCGCCTTATCCATGCGAATGTGCGCTAAATAGTCAGAAAAACTCCAATCTGTTTCTTTTTTAAACCGCTCAGAAAAATAGTTTGGATGATAGCCAAAGTATTTTGCTACGGAGTCCCTTGACAAGGCTTGATGAGAATGTGAGTGAATATATTGCAGCACCGAATGAAAAGACGAATTAAATGTACGCTGTTGAAATAAATTGAATTCAACCTCAATTTTTGCAATTAATTCGTTCAACAAATAAATAGCTTTTGAATTATCAGCTTCTTTAGCAAATATTTTAATCAGCTGAGCTGCTAAATTTTTCACCTCTGCTGAAGCCGGATGATAAAACAAACCACTCTGCGGAAATAAATCAGCCGAGCGTTGATAACTTAGCTCTTCCTCTGTTACTCCTGTCAGCTTATAACTTGAAAAAAAGAACAAGTCATAAATAAGTTCAGTTCCCTCTGTATGTCGAATCTTTACCTTTTCCTGAGGTTTTATTAACAACACTGAGTTGTTCTCAAGATTGAACACTTGGTTTCCACATTGAACTTCTGCCGTTCCAGATAAAATAATGATCATAATCTCCAGTCCTGTTTCATATTCAACTTGCTTCCTCGTATTGGTACGAATATGAATGCCTTTTTTAAAGCAATAAACTCTTTTCTGTATTAACATCTTATCCTCCTTCAGCCGCTGCATTGATGCTTTAATGATCAGCATCGCTTTTGTAAATAACTTAAACATCAATGTGATTTTTTCAACAGGAATCCCAATAGATAAATCATTTATATACAAATAAACTTATCTCTTTTACCTTATCCACTTAAATGAAAATGATTTTCAATATCAGTTATTCATATTAAATTTTTTTAACGGATTTGTCAATAAGAAGTAACAGCCACTTATTTTGTGCTGAGGCCTGTGTCCGGAATCGAAAAAAACACAAAGAAAAACAGCCGTAAGACAGGATAAAAAGGTCGATTAATTATTGATATCGAAAGAATAAATATAATCATTTAATCTAGAGTTATCAAAAGAAAAAATCCAGAGAGAAATGAAATTCCTCACTGGATTTTTTCTTTACATTCATATAGGTGTCCTACCAGCAAACAGATTTTTTTCGAACATAAATAGTTCATCATTAGCATAATCAAGTTCGTTCAGATTTTAGCAAGCCCACGTTTAAGGATTGACTATAATAAATTATTTATCCTTACTTAACTAAGCTTATAAAAGTTTACAATTATAAGTTTCTTCGATTAAAGCTCATTTATTTGCTTCGTGAGTTCTTTAAATTTTTTGTCAAGTTCCGCGTATGCTTCATCTTTTGAAGTTAAAAAGCATAGCTTCCCTAAAACTTCTTGTCTTTCTGTTTCAAGCTTCAAACGTAATTCAGCGAGATTATCTCTTTTTTGAGATGTTTCTTTCAATTGCTTCTGTATGCTATTATTTGAAAATACCAGTCTACTGCTAGTCGTTTTTTCAAGGAAGTACCGATCATGTGAAACAACAAGCAGTGTACCATTATATTGTGCTAATGTATTTTCAAGATGTTCACGTGAAGGTAGGTCAAGATGATTTGTCGGCTCATCTAAAATAAGCACATCTTTTTCATCTAATATATACGCCATCAGCTTGCACTTTACACGCTCACCCATACTCATGTTCGTGATTGGCACTGTCCATTGAGACGCTGTAAATCCTAAATGCTTCATTAAATTTTGAACTTTTCCTCTCGCTTCGAATGTTTCTTTATAAAATAGCTGCTCGGGTGTTTGTTCAAGTGGTAAATCAAACACTTCTTGCGTTAAATAACCAATATTTGCAGATGGTGAAATCCATACATCGCCCGCAAAGGTTTCCTGTCCAACAATTACTTTCAATAAAGTTGTCTTTCCACTACTATTCGGACCTATTATTGAAACCTTCTCACCATGCTGAATCGTAAAATTGACGTTTTTAAATAGTGTTCGTCCGTCAAAAGCCTTTGTTAAATTCTTAACTTCTAAAAACCGTTTTCCTACCTTGTTATTTGCTTTAATTGAAAAGCGTACATTATATTCTGACTCAACAGGTTCAGCTTTTGCTTTTTCAAGCTCTTTTTCAAGACGCTTTCGTTTTGATTTTACTTGTGCATCCATGCGCTTTGCTTTTACGCGATAGTGTTCTTTAAAGCCTTCCTTTTTTGTCGATTGTGCATGAGCTTTTTTCGACCAAGAAGTGAGCTCATTCATTTGCGCTTCAATGCGTTCAACCATTTTTTGCTGTTTTTCATATTCTCGTTGCTGAGTAAGTCTTTTCTGTTCGCGAACCTCCATATAACTAGAATAATTACCTTTATGTTCAATAAGTTTTTTACCTTCAACCGACCAAATTGTTGTTGCAACAGCATCTAAAAAATAACGATCGTGCGAAACAATAATAATGGTACCTTTATAATTCTTAATTTGTTCATTGAGGAACTCCGTACTTTGTTCATCGAGATGATTTGTCGGTTCGTCTAATAGTAAAAGGTGTGCATCTTTTGAAAAACCTTTTGCAAGTCGTGCTTTCAATTTTTCTCCGCCACTTAATTGTGAAAAATTGTGGGTTGGTACATGCCATTTCTCTAGTAAAGTGCCTTCTAAATGTGTCACTGCTTCGGAAGAATATGACTCGGTTTCTTGTTCGACCAAAACAATTTTCAAGTTCTGTTGTAGCCATTGAATTTGTCCTTTTGCTGGCACTAAGCCATTGTTAATTAATTGCAACAAGGTAGATTTCCCAGCACCATTTTTGCCAATGACTCCGATGATATCTCCTTGTTGTACACTAGCTTTTACGTCTTCAAAAACTGTAAGATCCATTATTTCAAAGCTGATATTTCGTAATTTTAGTAATTCTTTCATAAAATCTATCCCTCTCTTTAAAGGGAGAATAAAAAACCCTCCCAATTCATTTGGAAGGATTAGTCGCATTTTCACATTGCTCAAATAAGCTATTTCATTAAATAGCTCTACAGTTTATAGAAAATGGGCAGACTAATCCTATTTCGTATCATTTGAAATATGCGATTTCAAATTTAAAAAATAAGATTATTTGTCCATCGTCCACCCATCATCCCTTCTATCATTTAATAAAAACATTGTAGCATAACTCATCTGAAAAAGGAAAAGTAAGTATGCTTCCTAAATGTTGTAAATAGACTTAACCAAAATCGTGTTTGTGAAATTTAGAAAAATGAAGAGACTCCCTATTCTTGCGTCCTCCATCCTACTGCATGCTCCCTCACCATACTCATAAATTCCCACGCTGTATGAGACAGCAAATTATCCTTATGATGGGACATAATCGTTGAAACGCTGCCCAAACCGGAATCCCAAGGAATGGATCGAATCCTGTTCTGGTCAAGGTCGTTTCTTAAAAAAGGGAAGGTTGGCATGCTACGGACTTTCAAAATAAATAAAAACGGTTCTGGTGCAAAAACTTAGGGACAGTTGCAAATCATCTTTAAATCTTGGAGATACTAATACTATTACTTTAAAAAAGGTGCGTGATCAGTATGGAAAAGCAACATTTATTCAAATCGTTTTATCAAGAAGCGAGTTCGTTCTATATTAGGATTGAAGTCCTTCCAAACGGCTAAACAGATTATTTATGGGGTCATATGCTGAAAAAGAAGCAACTTCTTCTAAGGGATAACTCTGTCAAAAATCAAATAACGTTCATCCATCAATTGTTTGGTCTATCAGCTTAACTAGCGATTCTGATAAAGTTTCATACGTCTTTTTTAATAACTACCATATTTGCACCAGAACCGTTCGACAGTAGACCGAAACTGTTGAGTATCTTATCATACAAAAACAGCGGGAACCAAATGGTTCTCGCTGTTTTGTACGTTATTTAATTGGGACTTTCATGAATCGTTTTGGAAATGTGATTGATTTATTTTCGCTAACAAATGTTGAGCCTAAAAGAAGCGCTCCACCAAGCATTTGAACAGCTGTCATTTGTTCTTGCAAGATAACAGCAGAAATCAGGATAGCTACGAATGGATCTACATAGCTGAGCATTGCAATGCTCTGTCCCTTTAGTTTTTGCATCCCTGAGAAAAATAACCAAAATCCAATACCCATGTTAACAATCCCTAATAGGATGATAAAAGGAATGGATGATCTTGCTACTTCCAAGATACTGACTCCCTCAGTAAAAAGCACATATGGCAAGAGAAGTAACGCAGTTGTTCCGAGCTGGATGATGGTAATTTCTAGCTTGTCCATATTGTAAATAAATTTATTTAATAACATTAATGCAGCGTAAAATGCAGCTGCGACTAATCCAAAAAAGATCCCAAGTAGATCCCCTTTTCCAGACGCACTGATACCATTTCCAACAATCAATACCATCCCTAATATCGCAACACCAATACAAACCATCTTTTTGATCGGTAATTGTTCCTTAAGAATGATTGGTGAGAGAATCATGACAAACACAGGAGCAAAGTAATACCCCAATGTTGCGTTAGTAATGGTTGTATGATCATAAGATTGATAGAGGAAAATCCAATTCCCTCCTAATGCTATACCAGAAAGAAATAAGACGAAAGCATTCGCTTCCACTAATTTCCACGGAATGGATTTTTTCATCGTAAAAAATACGAACATTAAAAATAGACACCCGATTGAACTACTTAGTAAAGCTGTTTCACTCGAAGATAAATCAATGTATCTTTGAACTAAACCAATCGTACCAAAGATGATCATTGATAATATAAACTGAATTTTAGATTTCATCGTTTACTCCTTCGAATCTGCGAAACAGCTTATATTTCGCAGATTCTTAATCTGTTTTAAATATAAGCTTATTCAGTGCTGACCCAACAGCTGGAGTAAACGGTGGTGGCGGTGATGTTGAAAATGGCTTCCAAGTGTATAGATTTATATTTGATAATGGCATAATGATCCCCCTGTTTCTATTAGCATATTTTGATGGTAAAAAGTTAATCATTTTTTATTGTCAAAGCTTTATATTCTCTCATTGTACTATATAAAAACTTATTCAACTAGCGAGTGCAATAGTTCAAGAAAGAAAAAACAAGATGGTTATTACTCAACAGTTCATTCATATTGCGGCATAGCTGAATATAAACTGCAAACACTACTAAATCAGCAGCGTTTGCGAAATAAAATATGTGACGTTGGAGAATTTATGACCCGGTATGTAGAGAAGAAAACTTACAAAACCAAGCATGATGAGGCCTAAAATAAGATCAACAAAAGTAAGAAGCTTCTTCTCATCTCTTTGGATACGATCTGAGCTTGAATCACGGGTGAAGCAGCCAGTAATATACCTAAAATAAATGCTGTATAACTGAGCCAAGAATATCTATTGGGATGTTTTATCATTTTTCCCACCTATATATCATTTCGTGAAATATATTGTATCATATTCTAGAACTTTAAAAGATAACTGGAAAAATTATGGTGGAATATTGAAACGTTATTTAAAAGAATTGATGTGCATTACGCCTATAAATGTAAGCAGGAATTACGTTGGCTTAACCAACAGTTGACCAAAACTGTTGAGTAAAAGGCTCTTTCGATAACTGACTTAAAAGAAAGACTCATTAAAGAATAAGGAATTTGATTAAGAAAAACTTTATATCAGCTCTTTGCTTTGAGCCTTACGAGACCAAACAATTACAGGAATAAGCAACAGTGACAAAACAGCTCCAGAAAGTGATAGTGCTGCATAACTAGAGTGAGCAACTACCATTCCTGATAGCGCACCTCCTGAGGCACCTGATAATGCAAGCAAGACATCAACCGATCCCTGTGTTTTTGCGCGGATAGATGGATGTGCTGCGTCTACAATGAGAGCCGTTCCGCTTATTAAGCCAAAGTTCCAGCCAACACCAAGCAAGACTAATGCGCAGATCAGCAGCACCATTGAGTCTGCCGGTGCAAAAGCCGCTAGCATACCAGAGGCCAGAAGTGTGACACCCGAAGCAACAGCCACAGTAGTACGACCGACTTTATCTACCAGCAGGCCTGTCAAAGGCGAAGGAAAATACATGGCGCCTATGTGAAAACCTATGACCAACCCGACTTCTCTCAAACCATGGCCATGGTGTCCCATATGAACCGGTGTCATGGTCATAATAGCCGCCATGACAAATTGAGTTAAAACCATAATTGTAGCGCCTACGACAATTCCTCTTTTGTTTATTGGAGCACTTTTCTCATGTACTATTACTTTAAAAAAGGTGCGTGATCAGTATGAAAAAGCAACATTTATTCAAGTGGAAACATGATCAGCCTGACATTATTTTGTTAACAGTGAGGTGGTACCTGCGGTACAACTTAAGCCTTCGTAATGTGGTGGAGATGATGGAAGAACGGGGCTTATCGATGGCTCACACAACGATTATGCGTTGGGTTCATCAATATGGACTGGAATTAGATGAAAGAGTACGGCGTCATCTTAAGCAAACAAATGACTCCTGGCGAGTCGATGAAACGTATGTCAAAGTAAAAGGTCAATGGATGTACCTGTATCGTGCTGTCGATTGGAAAGGAAACACCATCGATTTTCACCTAAGTAAAACAAGAGACTACAAGGCTGCAAAACGCTTTTTCAAGAAAGCTTTGCGGTCTTTTCATGTTTCGAAACCTCGTGTCATAACAGTGGATAAAAACCCTGCTTATCCTCTAGCCATCAAAGCCTTACAAGAAACAAAAAGCATGCCGACAGGCATGCAACTCAGACAAAAGAAATATTTAAACAATATCGTGGAACAGGATCATCGTTTTATCAAAAAGCGAGTTCATTCTATGTTAGGATTGAAGTCCTTCCGAACGGCTAAACGGATTATTTATGGAGTGGAAGCGATGCATATGCTGAAAAAGAAGCAACCCCTTCTAAGGGATAACTCTGTCCAAAATCAAATAACGTTCATTCATCAACTATTTGGAATTGTTGCTTAAGACCAGATTCCACTAGGAAACTTTTCGCCTCTTTATATCTTCCCCAATTATTTGCACCAGAACCCGCCTTTCTTTGTTAGCTTGCGGTCATTTACACTTTTTTCACTACAGAAGCGATTCCTTGGCTTCGCAGTTTATTTTAAAACCGATAAAGAAGATTAACTACCATGCTTGATTCATGGTTTTATCAGAACATCATCAATACATATTTTTTTATTGTTTTTGTCGTGCTTTTTGCATCTGGTATAAACGTAAAGTATTATTACTATTAATAAGTATTTGTCCAGTATTTAACGCATCCACACCAGCAATCAAATCGTCTGATGGAAAAGAACCAATACTAGAATCTATTACATCCATAGCTGCATCATAAACTGAGTTATAAGCACCTTCGTGGTACAAAACGAGAGAGTGAGATCACATCGCCTGCCCAGCCACCATAGTCAGACAACTGTGTTCCAACTAAAAATACTACGCTGTTTAAAGCAGCTGCAAAGTGATGAATTCCAATTGCTTTCTTACTGATTGGATCATAAATTTTTTCTATTGGCATAACAACATTATTCTTCACTAAATCCACAAAATTTTGATTTCAGGAGAATATTTGCCAATACTTAATACTTTAGTTACAGGGGGATTTATTACAAGGAGGGGTAACGTACTATGCATTATGACGTAATTGTAATTGGAGCAGGTTCGATGGGGATGGCGGCAGGTTATTTTTTATCAAAGAGTGGGAAAAGAACGTTATTAGTAGATTCCTTTAACCCGCCCCATAACAAAGGGAGTCATCACGGAGACACGAGAATTATTCGGCATGCGTATGGTGAAGGTGAAGAATATGTTCCGTTGGCGCTCAAGGCTCAAGAATTATGGAACGACTTAGAGAAAGTGACGGGAAAACAATTATTTTTCCCAACCGGGGTTCTAAACGTGGGCCACGAAAAAACGGATTTTATCCAGAACATCATCTCAAGTTCAAAAACCTATTCATTGCCACTTGAGATTTTAGGTTCAATTGAAGTGAATAAGCGTTGGCCGGGCATCACTTTACCGAACAAGTACATTGGTTGCTTCGAACCAACATCAGGAGTGCTGAAATGTGAGGAATGCCTTGAAGCATATCGAGAACTTGCAGAGCGACACGAAGCTACCATCTTAACCAATAGTAAAGTGAAAGAATTATTGGTTCATGATAAAAGAGTTACCATCAAAACCGAGGATCAAACTTTTAGCGCTAATGCGTTAGTGGTTTCAGCAGGAGCGTGGTCAGGAAGCCTCCTTTCCATGTTGGATTTAAATCTTCCTCTAAATCCAGTAAGAAAAACATTTGCTTGGTTTGATGTCAATGAAGATTTATATAATCATAAGGATTTTCCAGCCTTTTCGTTTGAGACATCTCAAGGACAATATTATGGTTTTCCAAGCATCGATGGTTCCGGATTAAAAGTAGGCCGACATGATGGAGGAGAAACAATCAATCCAGATGATGCCATCCTGGGATTTGGTGAACTAGAGAGAGACGCGACAGATTTAAGACAATTTTTACATCACTATATGCCTTCTACACAACAATTGAAGTACGGTAAAACCTGTATGTATACACTGACTCCTGATGAAGATTTCATTATCGATTTGCATCCTACCTATTCAAACGTTGCCATTGCATCAGGCTTCTCAGGACATGGCTTTAAATTTAGCAGTGTAGTTGGACAGATTTTAAGTGAATTGATTATTTCAGGGAAGACTGAACAAAACATTTCCCCTTTTTCAATCAATCGATTTAAATAAACTTCTTTAACTCCCATGAAAATTAAAATCTCCGATTTAGAGAAAAAGGCA
>NZ_LQWY01000037.1 GCF_001643235.1 Domibacillus aminovorans | reverse complement strand
TGTTATTGGTTAAGTCCTCGATCGATTAGTATTCGTCAGCTCCATGTGTCGCCACACTTCCACCCCGAACCTATCTACCTCGTCATCTTCAAGGGATCTTACTTACTTGCGTAATGGGAAATCTCATCTTGAGGGGGGCTTCATGCTTAGATGCTTTCAGCACTTATCCCGTCCGCACGTAGCTACCCAGCGATGCCTCTGGCGAGACAACTGGTACACCAGCGGTGCGTCCATCCCGGTCCTCTCGTACTAAGGACAGCTCCTCTCAAATTTCCTGCGCCCGCGACGGATAGGGACCGAACTGTCTCACGACGTTCTGAACCCAGCTCGCGTACCGCTTTAATGGGCGAACAGCCCAACCCTTGGGACCGACTACAGCCCCAGGATGCGATGAGCCGACATCGAGGTGCCAAACCTCCCCGTCGATGTGGACTCTTGGGGGAGATAAGCCTGTTATCCCCGGGGTAGCTTTTATCCGTTGAGCGATGGCCCTTCCATGCGGAACCACCGGATCACTAAGCCCGACTTTCGTCCCTGCTCGACTTGTAGGTCTCGCAGTCAAGCTCCCTTGTGCCTTTACACTCTGCGAATGATTTCCAACCATTCTGAGGGAACCTTTGGGCGCCTCCGTTACACTTTAGGAGGCGACCGCCCCAGTCAAACTGCCCACCTGACACTGTCTCCCACCCGGATCACGGGTGTGGGTTAGAAGTTCAACACAGTCAGGGCAGTATCCCACCAGCGCCTCCACCGAAGCTGGCGCTCCGGCTTCCAAGGCTCCTGCCTATCCTGTGCAGACTGTGCCAAAATTCAATATCAGGCTGCAGTAAAGCTCCACGGGGTCTTTCCGTCCTGTCGCGGGTAACCTGCATCTTCACAGGTACTATAATTTCACCGAGTCTCTCGTTGAGACAGTGCCCAGATCGTTGCGCCTTTCGTGCGGGTCGGAACTTACCCGACAAGGAATTTCGCTACCTTAGGACCGTTATAGTTACGGCCGCCGTTTACTGGGGCTTCAATTCAGACCTTCGCTTGCGCTAAGCCCTCCTCTTAACCTTCCAGCACCGGGCAGGCGTCAGCCCCTATACGTCGCCTTGCGGCTTTGCAGAGACCTGTGTTTTTGCTAAACAGTCGCCTGGGCCTATTCACTGCGGCTCTCGCAGGCTTGCACCCGCAAGAGCACCCCTTCTCCCGAAGTTACGGGGTCATTTTGCCGAGTTCCTTAACGAGAGTTCACTCGCTCACCTTAGGATTCTCTCCTCGCCTACCTGTGTCGGTTTGCGGTACGGGCACCTTACATCTCGCTAGAGGCTTTTCTTGGCAGTGTGGAATCGAAGACTTCGGTACTTAATTTCCCTCGTCATCACAGCTCAGCCTTCACGGAAACGGGATTTGCCTCATTTCCAGCCTAACTGCTTAAACACGCGTATCCAGCTGCGTGATCTCCTATCCTCCTGCGTCCCCCCATCACTCAAACGATGCTTGGTGGTACAGGAATATCAACCTGTTCTCCATCGCCTACGCCTTTCGGCCTCGGCTTAGGTCCCGACTAACCCTGAGAGGACGAGCCTTCCTCAGGAAACCTTAGGCATTCGGTGGAAGGGATTCTCACCCTTCTTTCGCTACTCATACCGGCATTCTCACTTCCAGACGCTCCACCAGTCCTTACGGTCTAGCTTCACAGCAGCTGGAACGCTCTCCTACCACTGATATCTACGATATCAATCCACAGCTTCGGTGATACGTTTAGCCCCGGTACATTTTCGGCGCAGAGTCACTCGACCAGTGAGCTATTACGCACTCTTTAAATGGTGGCTGCTTCTAAGCCAACATCCTGGTTGTCTGGGCAACTCCACATCCTTTTCCACTTAACGTATACTTTGGGACCTTAGCTGGTGGTCTGGGCTGTTTCCCTCTTGACTACGGATCTTATCACTCGCAGTCTGACTCCCAAACATAAGTTTCTGGCATTCGGAGTTTGTCTGAATTCGGTAACCCGGGATGGGCCCCTAGTCCAAACAGTGCTCTACCTCCAGAACTCTTCGTTTGAGGCTAGCCCTAAAGCTATTTCGGAGAGAACCAGCTATCTCCAGGTTCGATTGGAATTTCACCGCTACCCACACCTCATCCCCGCACTTTTCAACGTGCGTGGGTTCGGACCTCCAGTGAGTGTTACCTCACCTTCATCCTGGACATGGGTAGATCACCTGGTTTCGGGTCTACGACCTCATACTCATTCGCCCTATTCAGACTCGCTTTCGCTGCGGCTCCGCATCATCTGCTTAACCTTGCATGAAATCGTAACTCGCCGGTTCATTCTACAAAAGGCACGCCATCACCCATTAACGGGCTCTGACTACTTGTAGGCACACGGTTTCAGGATCTCTTTCACTCCCCTTCCGGGGTGCTTTTCACCTTTCCCTCACGGTACTGGTTCACTATCGGTCACTAGGGAGTATTTAGCCTTGGGAGATGGTCCTCCCGGATTCCGACGGAATTCCTCGTGTTCCGCCGTACTCAGGATCCACTCAAGAGAGAAGAGGATTTCAGCTACAGGGCTGTTACCTTGTTTCGCGGGCCTTTCCAGACCGCTTCACTTATCCTCTTCCTTTGTAACTCCGTATAGAGTGTCCTACAACCCCAGAAAGCAAGCTTTCTGGTTTGGGCTATGTCCCGTTTCGCTCGCCGCTACTCAGGGAATCGCGTTTGCTTTCTCTTCCTCCGGGTACTTAGATGTTTCAGTTCCCCGGGTATGCCTCCTCCTGCCCTATGTATTCAGGCAAGGGTGCCATGCCATTACGGATGGCGGGTTTCCCCATTCGGAAATCTCCGGATCAAAGCTTACTTACAGCTCCCCGGAGCATATCGGTGTTAGTCCCGTCCTTCATCGGCTCCTAGTGCCAAGGCATCCACCGTGCGCCCTTTTCAACTTAACC
>NZ_LQWY01000036.1 GCF_001643235.1 Domibacillus aminovorans | reverse complement strand
CGTTGACGTTTTTATTGATTTTGTTCAGTTTTCAATGTTCAATCAGTTATGGAGCGGGTGATGGGAATCGAACCCACGACATCAGCTTGGAAGGCTGAGGTTTTACCATTAAACTACACCCGCTTGATCGACCTTTTCATTAAAAGAAATGGTCGGGAAGACAGGATTCGAACCTGCGACCCCTTGGTCCCAAACCAAGTGCTCTACCAAGCTGAGCTACTTCCCGTTTTTTAAAATTCATATGGCGCGCCCGAGAGGACTCGAACCTCTAACCTTTTGATTCGTAGTCAAATACTCTATCCAATTGAGCTACGGGCGCTTATTATAATGGTGCGGCCGAGAGGACTTGAACCTCCACGGGGTTGCCCCCACTAGGCCCTCAACCTAGCGCGTCTGCCATTCCGCCACGACCGCATTAAGCATTTTACACACCTTAATTTCCCTTACCAACAGAATTATATGTTACACGAGCCATGCCAGTGTGTCAACACTTTTTTAAAAAACTTAATGGTGAGCCATGTAGGATTCGAACCTACGACCCTCTGATTAAAAGTCAGATGCTCTACCAACTGAGCTAATGGCTCAAAATGGCTGGGCTAGCTGGATTCGAACCAGCGCGTGACGGAGTCAAAGTCCGTTGCCTTACCGCTTGGCTATAGCCCAATCAAAATGAAAATGGCGGTCCGGACGGGACTCGAACCCGCGACCTCCTGCGTGACAGGCAGGCATTCTAACCAACTGAACTACCGGACCAAACATAAAAATCACATAGAGAAGAGAAGCCTTGAAAAAAGCCGGCTTCCCGACGATGACCCCTACGGGATTCGAACCCGTGTTACCGCCGTGAAAGGGCGGTGTCTTAACCGCTTGACCAAGGGGCCTTTATAAAAATATTACTCTGGCGGAGAAGGAGGGATTTGAACCCTCGCGCCGGTTACCCGACCTACACCCTTAGCAGGGGCGCCTCTTCAGCCTCTTGAGTACTTCCCCAAATGAATATGGCTCCGCAGGCAAGACTCGAACTTGCGACCGATCGGTTAACAGCCGATTGCTCTACCACTGAGCTACTGCGGAACGACAATAGCGCCTTATCGACAATTAACATTATAGTTTTTTTTTCAATTTTCGTCAATACTTTTTTTATAAAGAAATAAATTAAAAAAAGCTGCTCAACTAAGATAGCAATTGAGACAGCTCTTGTCAATACGTTAATCAGTTATTTCTGATATTTGTCCCCGGCATGCTCCACACACATATTTATATACATTCATTTTCCGATATCGTTTATAAACAATCCCACATTCTAGACAACAATAGTGCAAAACCTGACGTACCTTCTTTTTCTCTTCTTTCCTTGGCAGTGCCCGGCAATAACGAGGAGAACTCGTTTCTATCAAAAGCTTTTTAAAATCAGCATCTCCATGCTTATACCCTTTTCTCTGTAAATGTAGGTGATAATGACATAGCTCATGCTTTATAATACCAATCAATTCTTCCTCGCCGTACTCCATTGCATATTTTTCATTTACTTCAATATGATGTGAATGGAGTAAATAACGGCCGCCGGTTGTGCGCAGCCGTTTATTTATATATGCTTTATGTCGAAATGGACGTTTGAAAAACTGAAGCGACAATTGTTCTGTCAGTTGCTGAACCATTTCATCCGTTATGATCATTGCTTATCTGTCTGAACCATCGTTAGTGCGATCCGTTCTTTATCTGCATCGACACTCTCAACCCAGACCGTTACAATGTCACCTACTGACACAACGTCAAATGGATTCTTCACAAATCCTTTTTTTAATTTAGAGATATGGACGAGACCATCTTGTTTTACCCCTATATCTACAAACGCACCGAAGTCCGTTACATTCCTTACCGTTCCTTCAAGTTCCATTCCCTTTTTCAAGTCTTCCATCTTTAATACGTCTGTTTTTAACAATGGTGCTGGGAGTTCATCGCGTGGGTCGCGCCCTGGTTTTTGTAGCGATTCAATAATATCGTGCAATGTAATCTCACCGATATCAAGATCCACAGCTGCTTGCTGCACATCGAGTGATCGCAGTGATTCAGCCAATTTTTCCGTTCCGATTTCTTGCTTAGTAAAGCCCAGTTTTTTCAATAAAGCGGACACTTCTTTGTAGCTTTCCGGATGGATAGATGTCTGGTCAAGCGGTTCCTCTCCCCCCGTAATACGTAAGAAACCGATACATTGCTCAAATGTCTTCCCACCGAGACGCGGCACTTTTTTAATGACAGCACGCTTTTGGAATTTGCCATTTTCTTCACGATACTGAACGATATTACGAGCGACGGTTTTATTTAGTCCAGCTACATGTTCAAGCAATGATGGAGAGGCTGTATTTACATCCACCCCTACTCTGTTGACTGCTGTTTCAACGACAAATGAAAGGCAAGCGGATAATTTTTTTTGTGAAACGTCATGTTGATACTGACCTACGCCAATAGATTGTGGATCGATTTTAACGAGTTCTGCGAGCGGGTCTTGAATGCGTCTCGCAATCGACACAGCGCTGCGTTCTTCCACCTTTAAATCTGGAAATTCATCGCGGGCAATGTCAGACGCGGAATACACACTAGCGCCTGCTTCGTTCACAATGATATAAGCCGTCTGTTTTTTCAGCTTCGGGATCATTTCAACGACAAATTGCTCCGATTCACGTGAAGCGGTTCCATTTCCAATCGCAATGATGTCCGCTTCATATTGATCGGCGATTTGTTTAAAAAGCTCCTCTGCCTCTTTTCTCTTCGCTTTTGGCGGATGCGGATAGATCACGTTAATAGAAAGTACCTTCCCCGTCTCATCGACGACAGCTAGTTTACAGCCTGTTCGGTAAGCTGGATCGACAGCCAGAACAATCTTTCCTTTTAAAGGTGGCTGCAGAAGCAGGTTTTTCAAATTTTCAGAGAAAATATGAATCGCTCGTTCTTCTGCAACTTCCGTCAGTTCATTGCGCACTTCACGCTCAACGGACGGGCGGATTAACCGTTTATACGCATCACGTGAAGCAGCAATAACGATCGATGTTGTTTCACTTCTGTCCGTTGTGATAAACGTTTTTGTTAAAAAGCGCATGACCCGCTCTTCATCGAATACAATGCTGACTTTCAACACATCTTCGCTCTCGCCACGGTTCACAGCAAGTGTGCGATGAGGCGCAATTTTACTGATCGCTTCTTCATATTCATAATACATTTTAAATATTTCTTTTTCGTCTTCGCCTTTTAATTCTGTTTTTATTTTCCCATATTTCATCATATCAAGACGGATGCGCTGTCTGACGGATGCATCATCTGCTAGTTTTTCAGCAATGATATCAGACGCGCCCCCAATAGCTTCTTCTACATCTGTCACCTGATCTGACATGTATTGCGCGGCTTCCTGCTTCACATTTGCCTGCTCTGGAAAGGTCAAAAGCCATTCTGCAAAAGGTTCAAGCCCTTTCTCTTTCGCAATCGATGCTTTCGTTCGCTTTTTCTGTTTGTATGGCCGATATAAATCTTCCACGGCCTGTAATGTGGCCGCTGCTTTTATATGCTGTTCGAGTTCAGGTGTCATTTTTTCCTGTTCTGTAATGGAACGGATCACATCTTCTTTACGCTGCTCCATGTTTTTCCGGTATGTAAATCGTTCAAGTATAGTTCGAATCTCTACCTCATCAAGTGATCCGGTCATTTCTTTTCGGTAGCGGGCAATAAACGGAATCGTGTTCCCTTCTTCCGTTAATTGAATGACTGCACGTACATTTTTCAATACGATATTCGTATCTGCTGCTGTCGCTTTTAATAATTGCTCTTCCATCACCAAGCCTCCGCTTCTTTTATTGAATAATTTCATTTTATCAAAAAAATAAAAAACCCGCTGAATCACAGCAGGTTTCCAACGATAAACGTTGCATCATCATTTGATTTTGCCGCTACCTCGTTGAGTTCAGCAGCGATTTGCTCTATTGTTCGATAGCGCATTAATTCTTTCGTATTCAACAAGTTCACGCCGTCTGAATGAACGAGAAATTTACTGCCTTGCTCATACGGAAACCGTTCCATCCGGTAACGCTGCGGACGCCCAGACAAATAGCCGGTAACGGGGAGTGGGTATGTTAACTTCTCATCCGGTCCATATAAATAAAACCGAATATTACCGACACAGCTATATTCAAATTGACGGGTGCTGAATTTGATTTTAAAGAGAGCAGTAGCTGCTCCTCGTTTTTGATAAAGCGATTGATTGATCAATTCCATCAAACTCTCTATCGTCTCCGAGTGCCAATTCTGCTCTACCACTTCAGCAGCAGCATATGAGGATTCATAGGCATATCTGCCGCTTCCAAGACCATCAGCAAGCAGACAAATAAATTCATCGTCTTTCTGATCAACATAATACGTGTCTCCACAAAAAGAATTCCCATCTTTTGAATGGCTGCCAGCAATCATCTCAATGAATGTATTTTTCATATGCTCCATCAAGATAGATGCCCCGTTGAATACGCCTCTGCATGAATCGCTTCTTTCAATTTTTTAATAGCCCGTCTTTGCAGCCTTGATACATGCATTTGAGAAATACCTAACTTGTCACCGGCTTCTTTTTGACTTAAATTTTCCAAATAAGTAAACTGAATGATTTGCTTTTCACGTTCAGACAAGACGTGCAATACTTTTTCAAGCACAAGACGCTGATCAACACGCTCATAGCCTTCTTCAGGATTTCCCACAATATCAAGAAGCGTAATCGTACTGCCATCCGAGTCCGCTTCAATCGAGTGGTCGACAGACAGTGCCTGATAACTTTTCCCCATCTCCATCGCTTCGAGTACTTCTTCTTCGGAAATATCAAGATATTGCGATATTTCGTCGACACGCGGCGAACGCTGCAACGATGTTGTTAATTCTTCATTTGCCGATTTAATTTTTGGCCCAAGCTCTTTAATCCGGCGCGGAACATGCACACTCCAAGTTTTGTCACGTAAGAAGCGTTTAATTTCACCGACGACTGTCGGGATCGCAAACGCTTCAAAGCTTTTGCCAAATGAATCATCGTAGCGGCGAATCGCACCTAGTAATCCCATCATGCCTACTTGAACGATATCTTCGTGATGGGAGCGGCCTTTTGAATATTTACGTGCGATTGATTCCACGAGGCCTTGATAATGTTTAACAAGCTTTTCCTGTGCTTCTTGATCACCGTTTTCCTGAAATGCTTTAATCCAGTCTATGGCCTGAAGCTTTGCAGCTTGGTTAGGTCGAGACGGTTTCTGCATCCATCTCCACCTGCTCTCCTTCAAGATACTTAGTCATAAACAAAGTGATCCCTTCATTTTGATGCACTTTTACTTCATCCATTAATGTTTCGATTAAGTAAAGGCCTAATCCTCCCTCACGTAAAAATTCTACAGAATGATCTATATAGGGGCCGAGCGACTCTTTTGTTTTATGAAAATCAAAACTTTTCCCATTATCGGAAACAACGACTTCGAGATGATCATCGTATAAGCCAAAACCGATCAGCACTTCGCCTTCTTCACCTTTGTACGCGTGCTGGACAGCATTCGTGATCGCTTCACTCGTTGCAATTTTTAAATCTTCAATTGTCTCGTAAGAAAAGCCCATTCGGCTGGCAATCCCAGACAGTGTTAAACGAGTGACTCCGACGAATTCCGGCTTTGCCGGGATTTTCATTTCGATGTAGTCAACTACTGCCATCATTACACGCCACCTTCTGCTACAGAGTTAATATTCATGATGTCTGCGAGTCCTGTTATATCAAAAAGACGTTTTAAACGGTCTGATAAGCCAACAAGTTTTAACGTTCCTTCATTTGCATTTAAGCTTTTAAAAAGGCCTACGAATACACCAAGACCTGTACTATCCATATATGAAACCCCGGACAAATCAATCACGACATTCGCATATTGTTTTTCAGTGTATGGAAAAGCTGTTTCACGCAGTTTCGGTGCTGTATATGCGTCGATTTCACCTGCAAGTGTGATCGTTGTCTGCAGTTCTTGCTCTCGTACGTCAATGGAAATGTTCATTCAAATTAAACCACCTTTTAATAAAATATCTAGATATCTCTATGCTTTCAATACCTTCCTTTTACCCAACTTACCTGCATGGTAAACCCCTGTTATGCTATTCGTTTTAATATAATCAACGTAAAATCATCACGCAGCTGAAAATCCTGTAAATATTCAAGTTCTTTGTAAACTTTATCAGCAATATCCTGAGCACCGAGCTGTATGTATTTTTCTATATAGCCAATAAGTGTATCGACTTCTAAAAATCCATCTTCCGTCCGGCATTCTGTTACACCATCTGACATGAGCAAAATAACATCGCCTACTTCTACTTTTCTTTCGTATTCATTATATTTCGCTTTTTTATCAACACCAAGTAACAGGCCTTTTGCTTTTAATTCTTCAAATATCCCTTTTTCACTGTTATAAAAAAAGCCTGGTTCATGCCCAGCCGAGGAATAATGGAACGTATGATTTTCAGGATGATATAACCCGCTAAACATTGTGATAAACATCGTCGGGTCTACATTTTGTTCAACGACACGATTCAAGCGCTCCAGCACGTCTCCCGGCGCCTGACTGTCATCCGGCATACTATCCATTGAATATTTAATCATCGACATGCAAAGTGCAGCAGGAATTCCTTTTCCGATAATATCGGCAATCGCTACACTAATTGCACCGTTTTCGTGGGAAACAAAGTGATAGTAATCCCCACTCATCTGCTTAGCCGGCACACTGATTGCCCCGATATCCAGAGAAGAAAGATGAGGAATCTGTGTACCAAGAAGGGTTTGCTGCATGCTCGCAGCCACTTCAATTTCATTAATCAATTCCCGCTGAATGGTGCGTAAACTTTGATGTTCACGGTAGGCAAGACCATATGCCATCATCACTTCAAGCAAAATATCAAGCGATAAAAGCAATGATTCCGGCAGATCAGGCTCCAACTCCATAATAGATGTTTTATGGAGACTGATCATTTCTTCTGGAGACACTTTACATTCAAGCAATTTTCTGCTGAACTTCTCACTCAAATAAAGTGCCTGTTCAGTTTGATCGCTAATATATGTTTTTAATATTTCTTTATAATTATCGAGCATCGTGTCTCTGAAATTCATCCTTTACCTCCTACCTGAGCCACTTCACCGACTGAATAAGGGTACCTTCTCCTAGAGTGGATTCGATTGAAAATTCATCCATCAGCCGCTTAACGCCCGGCAGCCCTGCGCCAAGTCCACCAGAAGTCGAAAATCCATCTTCCATTACTTTGCGAAGATCGGAAATGCCCGGTCCTGCGTCGCGTGAAATGATCGTCATTCCTTTCTTTGCTCCATTCTCTACCTTTTCTATGATAATTTCCCCCTGGCCTGCGTATAAATAAATGTTACGCGCCAATTCGCTGATCGCAGTCGTGATACGGGCCTGATCCACGATACCAAAGCCAAGCTCTTTTGCGACATTTCTACCAAGCTGTCTCGCCGCTACGATATCCCATTCATTTATTATTTTAACACTAGAGTCCATCATTTCAGTCCCCCAGTTCCCGTTGAAGTTTCTCCAAACCTTTTTCGAGATCCAGTGCAGTCATAACTCCCTCTAAGTGAATACCAAGTTCAATCAATGTAATTGCAACAGCTGGCTGAATACCAGTAATGACCACTTTCGCGCCCATCAACTTTGACATACTAATCACATCACCAAGCACTTTCGCAATGAAAGAATCTATAAAATCAATAGATGTAAAATCGATAACAACGCCGCGTGCACTCGTTTCATGAATTTTATGAAGAAGGTCTTCCTGAAATTGAAGCGCCGTCTGATCATCAAGTTCCCATTGAATCGAAACGAGTAAACAGTCATGCAGTTTTAAAATCGGAATTCTCATGTTCATTCTTGCACCTCCACAATTTTCCTTGACGTGAGCGTTAGCGCCTGCTCGACACCTTTTTTCAGTGTACTCGTCGTTGTCACATCTTCCAGATTAATGCCTAAATTGACGATCGTCTGGGCAATTTCGGGACGAATGCCGACAATCGTACATTTCGCACCGACGAGACGGACCGCTTCTGCTGCTTGAATAATATGATGCGCGACCATTGTATCGACAACTGGTACACCTGTAATATCGATTAAAACGACTTCCGCCCGATGATTGACAACTCCTTCAAGTAAATTTTCCATAATTTGCTTTGCCCGTTCCGTATCGATCGTTCCGATAAGCGGCATAACCGAAATCTTATCAAAAACCGGAATAAGGGGTGCAGTCAATTCCTGAAGCGCAATTTTTTGAAGAGAAACGGTCCGCTCCCATGATGTTGTGTAGGCTTGTGTAATCGTTTTATACATGGGGAACATCCAGTTGTTAATTTCAGCAGCAAATTCGACATAGCTGTTATGATCAATGTTTCCTTCTTTTTTCATTCTATCTTCAACAATTTGTCCAAACACCCGCAAACCATCTGTCATCATCGTCAGCGGCCAGCCTAGCCGGACAATTTTTTCTGAGAATTCGATAGCTCGATCATGAAATGCTTCTACAGATTCTGAAAAATTCGACATGACTAGCTCAACAAATTCCGCACTTGTTTTAATAAACATATGATCGGACATTGTCTGAATAGCCCGTTCGTCTGCTTCTTTGCGCATAAGTTCAATCCATTCATTTAAAATCTCATCGTTATGAGAATATACATATTGATAAATTGTTTTACGCATTCAGTTCGCTCCAATCATCATTCCGTTGCAGCACATCGCAAGCGGTTTCGTCAAAAACGTTCATTATTTTCATTATAAAGGTTATAAGAGCAATTAAAAAGCAGAACCCTCTGCTTATTACAAAAAATTCAGGAAATTCAGGTTCATAAAAAAAAGCACCCACGGTTTCCCCGTAGATGCCTTCATTAAAATTGTATAAGACCTAAACTAATTTGCAAGGCGTCGTCCACTTTCTCCATCATTCCATCGTCTAGCTGCGTTATTTTATCTGTCAGCCGCTGCTTATCTATTGTCCGGATCTGCTCGAGTAAAATGACGGAATCTCTTTCAAAACCGTACCGCTCAGCATTAATTTCGACATGCGTTGGCAGTTTGGCTTTCTGAATCTGAGCTGTAATGGCCGCAACGATAATAGTGGGACTGAACCGATTCCCGATGTCGTTCTGGACGACAAGAACAGGCCGGACGCCGCCTTGTTCGGAACCGACAACAGGAGACAGGTCTGCAAAATATACGTCACCACGTTTTACGATCACACGGTTTATCCTCCACTTACTAAACGTTCGACTGTGTTGCCTGCCTCATATTCAGCCTGCATCGCTTCAGAAGCAATAGCAAGGTTGATTTTCGCCATTTCCATGTATCCGCGGCGCATAGATTCACGAATATGACGCTTTTTTCGTTCACGCAAATACATTTTTGTAGCTCGATAAATAAATTCACTCCGGCTAATTTCTTCCTGCTCCGCAAAACAGTCAAGTTCATTTACAAACTGCTTGGGCAAGTTTACTAACACATCTGTCGTCGTACTGGATTCAGACAAGAACTACACCTCCACCAATCACTACACACGTCTCTTTTTTTGTTACTGTCATAGACATCATACCATTGCATGTTCTAGGATGGAAGAGGCAATTGAAAAATATTGTATAACAGTGAATAAGGAGTAGCCCACACTGATTACAACAACGGATTAGATACATGAACGACTTGTCCATTCTCCTTATAGACACGTGGAACACGCGCGGTGATGACACACGGAACTTCGTAATTGATCGTCTCGAGTTTTCTTGCCACTTCATCCATTGTTATTTCATCATCACCTTGGCGACCAATAAGCGTAACTTCCGTACCACAAGAATATTCTTGCGGAAGGCGAATCATACACTGATCCATACAGATTCGGCCAACAATCGGTGTCCGCTTGCCATCAACGAGCACTTCCTGCCCGCTCAGCTTGCGAATCCATCCATCGGCATATCCAATCGGCAATGTACCGATCCACTCTCCTTCTGACGCTTCGTACGTCGCTCCATAGCTGACTTTCTCCCCCTCATGCATTTGTTTCACATGGATAAGTTTCGTATGCAAAGAAAAAGCCGGCTTCAACTCAAAAGGTAGTAATGATTGAATCTCAAGAGATGGCGTCAGTCCGTACATCGAAATACCAAATCGTACTGTATTGACACCAGCACCTTGAAAACGAAGTGTTGCAGCGCTGTTTGCACAATGAATATAGCGCGGTTTTTCTGAAATAGATGAAACAAGCTCTTGAAAAGTCTGAAGTTGCTTTTCAAAATAAGCTGTATGTACTTCATCTGCCGTCGCAAAATGAGTGAATATACCTTCGAATACATATGATTCAGATTGATTCAGTTTATCGATGATCGACTGCAATTCATCTATCGTTTTCACACCAATCCGGCCCATTCCTGTATCACATTTAATATGTACGCGCAGCGTTTGACCTTTTTCCATATGCACATGAGTCAGCCATTCTTTTTCATGAACGGTTAAAGAAATATTATGTGTTGCTGCAATACCCGCAGTATTAGGACGACTGGCACCGAGAACGAGGATCGGTGCTGTAATGCCTGCTTTTCTTAGTGACAATGCTTCATCTAAAAAAGCAACCGCCAGCCCTTTTGCCCCTGCACGAAGCGCAGCCTTTGCTACCTGCACGTTGCCATGGCCATACGCATTCGCTTTTACAACAGCAAACATTGTCATTGAATCTGCTAAATGTTGAATTGTTTTTGCGACGTTCCACTTTATTGCGTCAAGATTTATTTCCGCCCATGTATCGCGATAATAATCCATCTTCCTCACATCCTATTTTGTCAAAGTCATGATACTTGCACTTCTATTTTACACGCAAAAAAAGCGGCGGTAAACTATGACCGCCGTCCTTTACTTTACTGCACCCGGCTGCATGGAAGCTGCCGTATATTCCATCTCACCTTTCGTCATCACGTCGGATGCCATCATAAATTCAACATCATTATATACCCAGGTTAACGATCCTTCTGCTGATTCACCGGCTGCAAATCCCATATCCGTCATGTTACCTGATGCAGAAACGACACTTTGTCCATTTAAGGCGGATGCTCTTTTTTGAATAAGTGTAAATGGCTTGTCTCCTCCATATGTTAACACGACTCTATCCCCTATTTTCGTTTCATCAATCAGCGTGGAATCCGTTATAGCGACTGGATAATGAACAGTGAATTCTTCTTCCACCGAACCTGCTGTTTCTTTTGTTGTCGTTTCCTTCCGCTCAAAGTCCTTTTTTGAAAATGTTGGATTTAAATCCATATTTTTAAAAATAACAGTAATGACGGGTTTTTCCTGTTTGTCCATCACTTTGACCATCACTGGTGTCAAATCATCTTTATTGAATGTTATTTGCTGACGCGGCAGAATCTTACTATTTGTGTAGCGTGTTTTCGTTTCAAATACATAATGCTTGGCTGTTTCTTTAAATGTCGCTTCTCCATCTGCCTGTATATCTGCAGCGAGTGATTCAAATAAGTAAGACTGACTGCTGTTTTCCGGCCAATTATTATCATACTTAAAACTTTTACCAAGTGAAGGTGTCATAACGTAAATGCCTGATTTGTTTTTTAAAATCGTCTGACTATGCTTATTAGTAACAGAAGCAAGATGAACGCGGTAATACGTGTGCTGCTTATTCCAGATGTCTACGTTATAGCTTTGTTTTTCTTTGCCGGCTTGAATTTCAAGTACGGCTTTCGCTTTATATCCGGCAGCGTTTTTTGCTTTTTCGTTAATCTCCGTCACAACATCTTCTTTCGTCGGCGCTCCGCAGGCAGATACCAGGAGTAAAACGATTGCTAGTAAGCCAATCCACTTTTTCATTGCCGCACCCCTCTCATAAGCACTATATGAGGATGTTTAGGGCAATATTCATTCGATCACAACAACTGCTGCCGCATATTCACGGCTATGTGTAATTGTGATATGTACACCTTCTGAATAAGGACGAATTAAGATCGGTCGTCCCTTATCGTCTGAACTGATTTCAATATCTTGAAATGATAAATGCTCACCAATGCCTGTTCCTTCTGCTTTTGAAAAAGCTTCTTTCACTGCAAATCGGCCGGCTGCGTATTCCCACTGACGGCTTCCGTTTTTATCGTGAAAAAACGTCAGTTCCTGCGGTGTTAAAATACGTTCAATAAACTTGGGCTGCCGCTCGATCAAACGGCGAATCCGATCAATCTCCACAATATCCATGCCAATTCCTTTTATCATCCAGTTCACATTCCTCTCAAAAAAAAGCCATTCCAGTATAGACCGGAACGGCTCATTTCTTATTAATTTGAAGAATATTTACGACGTCCGCCGCCGCCTGATCCACCCGAACCGCCTTTGCGGTCACGGTTTCCATAAGAACGTCCGCCGCCTTGACGACCACCACCGCCGCTGCCTGATTTACGATAGCCGCCGCCAGAATTCTTGCTGCGGAAATTATCACGTTTTTGCGGAAGTGAAGATTCATTTGTAATGTGAACCGGTGTACGGTCCGGCTCTTTTGTGATCAATTTTACAGCAGCTGCCACGATATCTTCAGGGCTGTATTGATCAAGCAAATTTTTTGCAAATGTACGATATTCTGTCAATTCATTTTTTGTAATCGTTGTTTCAAGCTCCGTTACAGCTGCTTGCTGCTGACCGCTGAGTGCATCGTCCCACGTTGGAGCTTCCATTGGCGTCATACGTTTTTTCGTTGTACGTTCCACTTCACGAAGATAGCTCATTTCACGCGGATCAACGAATGTAATCGCCATCCCTTCTTTACCGGCACGACCTGTACGGCCAATACGGTGAACATAGCTTTCCGGATCCTGTGGAATGTCATAGTTATAAACGTGCGTGACGCCTGAAATATCCAGACCGCGTGCTGCAACATCGGTTGCGACAAGTACATCGATTTTCCCGGATTTAAAGCGGTTTAACACAGTTAGACGTTTCGCCTGTGTTAAGTCACCGTGAATTCCTTCTGCCTGGTAACCGCGAAGGCTAAGTGCATTTGAAAGCTCATCTACGCGGCGTTTTGTACGGCCAAAGATGATCGCTAGCTCAGGTGTTTGAACGTCCATTAAACGAGAAAGAATGTCAAATTTATCGCGTTGCTGCACTTTCACGAAATATTGATCGATATTTGAAACCGTCATTTCCTTCGCTTTAATACGGATCATTTCTGGATCTTTCATGAAACGTTCTGCAATCGCTCGGATTGGTCCTGGCATTGTTGCCGAGAATAGAAGCGTTTGACGTTCTTCGGGAACATTTGAAAGAATGGATTCGATGTCTTGAATGAAGCCCATGTTCAACATTTCATCTGCTTCATCAAGAACAAGCGTCTGAATATTTTCAAGTTTCAATGTACGGCGATTAATATGATCTAAAATACGTCCTGGTGTACCAACGATAATGTGTGGACGTTGTTTTAATGCACGGATCTGCCGTTGAATGTCCTGTCCACCATATACAGCTAATACACGTGCACGTTTTCCGCTGCCGATTTTGTAAAGTTCTTCTGATACTTGAATTGCCAGCTCACGTGTCGGCGCAATAATAAGACCTTGGATTGAATCGTTTTTCGTATCGATTTTTTCAACCATTGGTACACCAAAAGCAGTCGTTTTACCCGTACCCGTTTGCGCCTGTCCGATAATATCTTTTCCTGCAAGGCCTAATGGAATTGTATCCGCCTGAATTGGTGTCGCTTCTTCAAAGCCCATTTTGTCAATAGCTCTTAGCGTCTCAGCGCTTAAGTTTAAATCTTTAAATTTCGTCAATAGTTTCTTCTCCTTCTATGTTAAACTGCTGTCCGCACAAAAAATACCCTTCTACGTTCATGCGAAGAGCAACATGTCTATTGTATCTTATCATTCCACGTCCGAATTTTCAATGCGCATTTTTATAACTCTACGTTACTTGCACAAAAAAGTAAATACCTTCTCAAAAAGTTCTTTTTTACTTCCTGTATGACAAATTAAATGCTTCGCTTTTGGAGAGTAATAAAGGTGCCGCTCAGCTGATGAAAGGCGCTTGTAAATATATTCTGCACTTGTGACCGGAACAATACCGTCTTCTGTTCCTTGGGCAATAAATACTGGTACTGTAATCTTCTTTAATTCTGGGCGGGCGATACGTACTACTTTTTGAAACTGACGCGCGGCGGCCGGCGGCGTTATAATCAGTTTTTCCCGATAACGCAAAAATAATTCATTTTCATGAAGCTGCTTTTTGCGCAAATCCTGCACCATTTCCCGAACGTCTTCTTTTATTTGCGCCGGATTTACATATTTCGCTGCCGCGCTGAGCAGCACAAGTTTACTAATCGAGTAGCGGGCGGTCAAATATGCAGCAATTAATCCTCCCATCGAAAAGCCGATCACATACACTTCTTCACATTCCTCAAACAGTTTTTGAAGTGCTAATTCAGCACAGTCAATCCAGTCTGTACAAGTACTATCTTTCAACGAAAACGTATCGCCATGCCCCGGTAAAAGAGGCACAACGAATTTCCAGTCCGTGTGTTGCTGCAAGTAATCCACAAGCGGCTCTACTTCATATGGCGCTCCTGTAAACCCATGTATACAAAGGCAGCCAATCATGACTGCTCACCGCTTTCCACATCTTATTTTGACAGTCCGTCTACTACTTCTTCCAATCTCATACCTCTTGACGCTTTAATTAACAGCAGTTCGCCGCCTTCTAGAACACCATCGACTGCTTTAATTAATTCATGTTTGTCTTGAAAAGCAAAAACTCTGTCCGGACCCAGTGCATTTTTCGCTCCAGCTGCAATAAACTGGCCGAGTGCACCATACGTAAATAAGTAATCGATTTTATCTCCATCAATCACCTGACCCGTCTGATAATGAAACAGTTCTTCATCAAGGCCGAGTTCAAGCATATCACCAAGAACGACTATTTTCCGGTCATAGCCAGGCAGTTCCGATACGAGTGAAATAGCTGCTTTTACCGATGTCGGGCTGGCATTATATGCGTCGTTTATTATCTTTATACCCTTTTTACCTTTCACCCACTCCATCCGCATTTTCGTCAGTTCCACTTTCCGGAGACCTGCTGCCATATCTTCATACGGCACAGCAAACAGGCTGGCCGCTGCAATAGCTGCGAGCGCATTCGTGACGTTATGTTGACCAAGTACAGGTAAATCAAATCGTACGGACGGTTCTTTATTTATAGAAAAAATGCTTCCATTCTCCGTTTGTTCAACAGATACAGGATAAAATGTGTTCGACTCACCCAGACCGAATGTTATCGTTTGAAATAGCACTTCTTCAGTCATTTTTTCAGTAAGATACGGTTCGTCGCCTAAATAAACAAGTGTTCCTTCACTCGATAAACCCGCTGAAATTTCCAATTTTGCATCTGCAATTGCTTCTCTTGAGCCAAGATCTTTCAAATGGGATTCACCGATATTTGTAATAATGGCCACATCCGGTGTAGCAAGCTTTGACAAAAGCTCAATTTCACCTCTGTTGCTCATGCCCATTTCAAGCACGGCAACTTCCGTATCTTCACGTAATGACAGCATCGTTAACGGCAGACCAATATGATTGTTATAATTACCTTCTGTTTTTTGAACACGGTATTTCTCGGCAAACACGGCGGCCGTCATATCTTTAACTGTCGTCTTGCCGTTGCTGCCAGTAATACCGACGACTTTCACGTTAAGTGAATCACGATATGCTTTTGACAGCTGCTGGAGCGCAAGCAATGTGCTTTCTACGATCAGCACCGGCAAATCCTCCGGTGCTCCCGGTATATCCTTTTGCCACAAGGCCGCTCCTGCGCCATTTTCAATCGCTTGCCGCACATATTTATGTCCATCTGTATTTTCACCAGTAAAAGGAACAAACAAACAGCTTCCTTCTACTTCACGCGAATCAATTGACACGCCTTCAATGAACCGTTCATGCCAGATTGTTACATCATTTTCTACATTTATCATTTTCGTTAACTGCTCAACCGTTTTGCGAATCATGAGCGCCCACCTTTAAACCGTATATTTAATCTTTTGTTTTTCTATATGACGTTCAACCGCTAGGCCAATCATCTTTTCAATAAGCTGTGGATATTCAACCCCTGCTTCTTTCCAAAGAAGCGGGAACATACTGAATGGTGTAAAGCCAGGCATTGTATTCACTTCATTAATTAATAAATCTCCACTTTCCGTTAAAAAAAAGTCAGCACGGACAAGTCCTGAGCAGTCAAGTGAACGGAACGCACGAATCGCTAATTGTTCCATTTCCATTTTTTGAGCATCCGTTAGATCAGCGGGAATAATGAGCGCTGTATCTTCATCCTCATATTTCGCCTTGTAATCGTAAAAATCCTTTTTTGGTACAATTTCACCGATCACCGAGCAGACAGGCATCTCATTTCCGAGGATCCCCACTTCAATTTCACGGGCAACGACCCCTTCTTCAATGATGACTTTTCGGTCAAATTGAAATGCTTCTTCCATTGCACCTATAAGTTCTTCTTTGTTTTGGCATTTGCTGATACCGACACTTGAACCAAGATTTGCTGGTTTTACAAAACAAGGCCAGCCGATTTCACGTTCAATTAATGCACAACCTGCTTCTTTATTTTGTTCCCATTCTGTACGAGTCATGTGTGTATAGCCAACTTGTTTTAATCCCGCTTGCGCAAAGACATTTTTCATAATCACTTTATCCATGCCAGCAGATGAAGCGAGCACACCGTTCCCTACATATGGCACATTCAACACTTCCAACAGACCTTGAACCGTACCGTCTTCTCCATTCGGTCCGTGTAAAAGCGGGAAAACAACATCGTATTTTCCTTGTGCAAGCATAGAAAGAACATGTTCCGTCCCACCATTTTCAGTTAACTGTAATTCTTCTATGGTGGAAGCAGGCGTTTCTAGTTTTTCTCCCTCTGTCCATGTCCCATCAATTGAAATGTATATAGGATATACATCAAATTTATATAAATCAAGCGCCGCTGTCACTGCTTTCGCTGTTTGCAGCGATACGTTGTGCTCCGCTGATTTTCCCCCATAAAGTAATCCAAGTTTCTTTTTCATTATAAGCCTCCAAAAATTTCGGTATTTTCTATTTTACCATGCTTTTCCGTTATAAGAATAAACTTTCCATCCGACTTCTTACTCAAATTATATATTATGCTTCTTTCATCTGAAGAATAACAATATTCCGTCTGTCCTTTTTCATCATGATTATTATTCTCCATAGACAGCTTCGGCACAGCTTGTAACGTAACAGGCAATGGTGCGATTACATCAGTAGTCGACAGCTTAACGAATAAGCAAACACAAACATCAATGGAGCATCGTTTAAAAGTGTGACACTTGTCCTTGTTCGTTAAAAAACGGATTCTCAATGTGAGAATCCGTTTTTTATTGTGAAAATACGCTCCACTCATGTGTTTTCTTATCAAACACGAACCGGGCATTTGGCAATGTTCTGAAACTGGTCATATACTCGTCAAACACATCGTCCATATTAATATGATCACCGACAACCCAAATTGGCACTTCCACCTTTGAGCGGCTCTGCTCCGCTTTTGCCAATGAAATGACAATTCCTTCTTTCATATCTCCACAGGCAAGTGCAATCATTCCGGGTGGGATCGGCGGAAACGCCGATCCTTTCTTCAAAGCAAAAAATGACCGTTCACTACGAAAGAAACCGAGCTTTAATGAAATCACTTTACCGAGCACGCTGTAAAAATCAGGAATTTGACGATAATACGTTTTATTGAACCACTCATCATCGTGCGATAAGTACGCATAACGATTGTTCAACTTGATGTAAAACGGACGTCGCAAATGCTCCTTGCTATGGGCCAGATAAAGAAGTTCTGCAATTTCGCTTCCTTCTAGTTCATTCAGTCCATCTATATCCTCAAAATCAACCCAGCAAAAATCGCCATACTCTCCTACATCTTCCTTCAATAAACTTTTCAGTCCATCCGGTTCAATGTAATCGAAACGGGTATGCATATTAAAGTCACTATCCTCAAACTTGTGCTTCAATAATAGCAAATGCGGGGGTGTCTCCGGAATGGCCTTTATAAATTCTTGAAATTCAATTCCATACGATACGACATATTGATTAATTGGGTGTAAATGTATATAAATCAGTTCTTTCATGTTTCCGGGACTTTTCAATCATATGACCTCCACATCGCGACGAATTGCATAGCTGCCTCTATCTTTTTTTGTTATACTGTTATTTTATCAAAATTCGTTCATCTTCGTACGTAAATTTACAATGAATTTCACAAAATGTGTGAAACTTTTGTCCTCATTTCGTTTTATACTAGATGTGCAGCTGAAATTTCACAAAAAGGAGGGTCCCCTGTCTGTGATTTCGAACTTAACCGAAGACCAACTCACCCTGCTCGTCATCAAGCTCTTAAAAGAAGGCAAAAAAACGGACCTGCAGCATTTAATTGATGAACTTCACCCGTACGATATGGCAGCCATCTATCGCAACCTGCCGGAAAAACATCAAACGCGGTTTTTGCTTCATTTATCGATTCCGATTTTGACCGATATGATCCAGGAGCTCGAAAGCGACGAACAAATGATCGTGCTCAAAAATGTCGGGAAAGAACGATCCCGAAAAGTACTCGATGATATGGACAACGATGACCTTGCTTCTCTTCTTGATGACATGTCACCGGAAAATATTAAAATTTTCCTGTCCGGTATGAAAAAAGAAGAATCGACCATCGTTGAAAATATGATGAGCTTTCCTTCAGAAACAGCTGGACGCCTTATGACAAACCGCTTTGTATGGATTAAACATTCATACACAGTGAGAGAAGCTGTTGAAAAATTGAAAAGTTTCGCTGAGTTCGCAGAAACAATCAACTATTTATATGTCATTGACGATCATAAAAAACTCGTTGGTGTTGTCTCTTACCGTGACATGCTCTTGGCAGATACCCATGAAAAAATTGCTGATATTATGTACGCACGTGTTATTTCGGTCGGTGCGCATACAGATCAAGAAGAAGTTGCCCGTCTCATTCAACGATATGACTTCCTTGCCATTCCAGTTGTCGATGAGAGCAATGTTTTAATCGGTATCGTCACGTTTGATGATATTATCGACGTCGTTATTCAAGAAGCAAATGAAGATATTGAAAAATTATCTGCTTCCGGTAAATCAATTGACTTTGATACGAAAGCCGGTGTCGCATCATTCAGACGCCTTCCATGGCTCGTACTGCTTTTATTTATCGGACTCGTATCTGGCAACATTATTTCTGGCTTTGAAGATATACTCCATCAAGTCGTTGCGCTTACTTATTTTATGCCGATGATTTCCGGTATGACCGGCAACACCGGTACACAGTCTCTTGCTGTTGTCGTCCGCGGGCTCGCTTCACGTGATATTGATATGAAAACAGTTCTGAAGCTGATCATGCGGGAATTCGGTGTTGGGTTGATCATTGGTGCTGTATGTGGCATCCTAATCTTTTTTATCGCTTTTTTCTGGCAGGGCAGTACCGTTCTCGGATTTGTCGTCGGTGCCTCTCTTTTGCTTACATTAATCATCGGAACGCTTGCTGGTACGATTATCCCGCTCATTTTATATAAGATGAACATCGACCCGGCAGTCGCATCCGGACCGCTTATTACAACAATTAATGATATTTTTTCACTTATCACATACTTTACAATTGCCTCATGGTTTTTAGCACATCTGTTATAGAAATGATTACGGTATTTGACCGAATTATCTGTCTTTAATATAATAGAGATATTAAAGAATGAAACGAATGAAGGAAGGTGATCAAATGGGACATTGACGGTAAACATTGCATTATATTCTGCTGATTTTTCAAATTTGATCATCATATTTTATAGGAGGTGACTTCTTCTTTCGCACCATGCGGGAGAAGAAATCTGATTGGACATATGGATTGCACTTATTGCTGTTATCCTTGTAGCACTATCGTTTACAGCCATCCGGTTTATGAAAAGAAGAGAAAAAAATGAAACTGGAGACCCCCCTCGACAGGGCGCTCCTCTGCTTTGCTCGCTGAAATAAGCGGTGCACATAATGACAATACTCTCTCTGTCTTAGGTGACAGAAGTGCGACAGAAGTTATGGTGCCTCGCACAGAAATGGCCTATATGCCAAAAGATGAGACTGTCAAAGAATGCATCAGCTTGTTCCGAGAAACAAAATTCACACGTTATCCGGTCATTGACGGTGATAAAGACCGAGTCATCGGCTTTGTGAATTTTAAAGAAGTCATCGCAGAATACGTATCTGATCCTGTAGTGGGAGCAAAAAGTATTAAGCATTTTATCCGTCCCGTCATTCGTGTCATCGATTCTATCCCTGTTCACGAGCTGCTCGCGAAAATGCAAGCAGAACGCATGCAGATGGCCATTTTAATTAATGAATATGGTGGCACTGCAGGGCTCGTCACGGCTAAAGATATTGTTGAGGTCATTGTTGGCGAGCTTCACGATGAATTCGATATTGCTGCACCACCCGTCATTCAAATAGTGGGTGAGCATCATTACATTGCTAGCAGCAAACTGTCTGTATCTGAAACAGCACAACTACTAGGCATTGATATGAACGATGACGATGTTGATACGATTGGCGGCTGGATGCTGACGGAAAATTTCGATATTCAATGCGGTCAAACGATCGAATATAGTGGATTTTTATTCACTGTTTTAGAAATGCAAGATCATCAAATTCGTCAACTCGAAATCAAGCCGGTGACCGCTGTTAAACGAATCGAATCATCCGTGGATCCATCGGCTATCTCAATAGCTGCACCCAATAATGCTTAAAACCCGCTTTTCAGCGGGTTTTATTTTTTCTATAATAGGAATTGACTAAAAGACAGGACTTTAAAAAACTGGAGGTTTTTATGAAAAGAATCGTACAAACGGCTTTTCTGTTCGCTGCCGCGTGGACGATTATTCCGACTGCAGCGGCACGAACATGCTCAACACGTGTGAAAAAACGCGGATACGACCGAAAACAAATCGCACTGACATTTGATGATGGTCCAGATCCAGTTTATACACCTCTTCTACTTGAGGCATTACATAAATACAATGTACAAGCGACATTTTTTATTGTTGGCAAAAAAGCAGAACGTCATCCGGATTTAATACGTCGTATACAGAAGGAAGGACACGACATCGGTATTCATAATGACCGGCACATTTCCAACTGGCTGCTATCACCTTCCGCTATGAATCATCAGCTCGTTCGTGCTTCAGAAAAAGTATCTGCTATTACCGGGGAACGTGTTACATTGTACCGGCCACCTTGGGGACACTTCAATCCAGTGACGCTGTCAAAAGCAAAACGGTTTGAGACGATTATGTGGACAGCCATACCGGGTGACTGGAAAAAAAATATGACTGTCCGAAAACTAGCAGATAAATTACGCAATGCCCGGTCAAACGGCGCTATTATTACATTGCATGACAGCGGAAACACTTTCGGTGCCCATAAAACGGCTCCGCGTATGATGATTGAAGCACTTCACTTATTTTTATCCGATGAAGATTCTGAACAATACGAATTCGTTACAGTTACTACTTTGATTGGCAAACAGAGGGCTTAAATGGAATCATTAATCTTTGCTTATTTATCAAAATACGGATACGTTATCTTATTTTTCACCGGCCTATTTGGCATTGTTGGCATTCCCGCACCGGAAGAAAGTCTGCTTGTCTATATCGGTATGCTTGCGAAAAACGGCTCCATTTCCTTTGCTTATGCTGTTGCTGTTTTAACATCTGGAGCCTTTACGGGCATGCTCATTAGCTACACGCTCGGACGAATGATCGGGCAGCCGCTCCTTGACCGGTATGGTAAATATTTAGGTGTAACGAAAAAGCAACTCCATAAAACGATTATGCACTGGAATTTATCAAAATCATTATTAGTCGGATTTTTTATCCCCGGTATTCGTCAGTTTAATCCTTACTTCGCCGGTATTACAAAATTTTCTATTCCTGCATTTATAGCTCTTTCCGTTTTAGGTTCCTTTACGTGGGTATTGATTTATATATCAGCCGGTTTTCTGATCGGTTCGTACATTCAAATTGAACCGATCTATTTAAGTATCGCCGGTGCATTTTTTTTCATCGTCTTTATGATTCATTTTATTTTAAAGTGGAGAAAATCATCACATTCCAGCCGTTAAAGGAGTCTAAACTATATGAAAATTATTGTACTTCCTTTATTCCGTCTGCCTTCAGGTCACCATAAAGCAGCGGAAGCCATTATTGAACGCATTACTTGTATACGACCTGACGTCCAAATTAAAACGGTAGATTTATTGAGCTATTGCCATGAATCGCTTGAAACAGTCGTTTCAAAAATGTACATGCAGTGGATCAGCAAAAAACCCGAATCATACAGCAAGTTTTATAAATCGTTTATTTATACACCTGACGGTAAGCGAAATGAACAGATGTCCATTCACGTGTGGGATAAATATTTTGAGTTCCGTCTTGCCCGCATCATTGAAAAAGAACGGCCAGATTATATTATTTGTACGCACAGTTATCCGTCAAAGCTATTAAACCATTTAAAACGACTGCGAAAAATAGATGTACCTGTCATTAATGTGTACACTGACTTTTTCGTCAGCGATGTGTGGGGAAAACGAAGCATCGACTATCATTTTGTCCCTCATCTCGAAGCAAAAAAATGGCTTGCAAAATTCGATGTTCCAGGAAATCGAATTTTCGTAACCGGTATTCCTGTGCATCCTTCATTCGAAGTGGAACATGTGCATTCCGAACACCGCTCTATTCTTGTCGCCGGTGGAAACAGCGGGCTTGGCCACCTCGAAAAACTGCTGGACAATTTGCAAGGCAATACACTTTCTTACACGTATAACGTCCTATGCGGGCATAATGTAAAACTGCGTGAATTAATCATGTCTCTCGATCATCCGCGTATTAAAGCACTTCCTTATATGAACAGCCGTGAAGATATGAACCGGTATTATGAAGAGGCATCTGCCATTATTACAAAACCAGGCGGCATTACTGTCAGTGAAGTTCTTGAAAAAGAACTGCCTGTTTTTATTGCAGGTGCCCTCCCTGGGCAGGAAGAGTTCAATGCGGATTATTTAAAAAAGCGGCAGCTTATTTATGAATTAACCAATGATAAACCGGTTGAGCAGCAAATTACGGCGATTATTGACAGTGACATCGAGCGCAGTAAATGGAAAAAACGGATTGAAATGTACCGCTTTGAAAAAGAACATTCACTCGAAACAACCCTTATCAATATATTCGGCAAAGAATCATCATCAATCCCGCTTTGAATGCGGGTCTTTTTAATGGTGAAGAAGAAGCGTAAAGTGCTATAATTTCATCTTAAGCGTAAATCTTTTGTGGGAAAGGAATGGCCATGGAAAATTGGATTATATCAATGATGGAGCAATACGGATTATGGGGTGTCTTTTTTTTAATCGCCCTTGAAAATTTATTTCCACCGATTCCATCTGAAGTCATTTTAACATTTGGTGGTGTCATGACCGGCTCAACGGATTTGACGGTCACCGGCGTTATTTTAGCGTCAACAGCTGGATCAGTCATTGGAGCCGTTATATTATACGGAATTGGCCTGTTAATTGATGTTGAAAATTTAGAGAAAATTATTGATCGGTATGGCCGTTTTCTTCGTGTGACAAAAAAAGATATTCATCGTGCGGATAAGTGGTTTGATAAGTATGGCGTATGGACTGTATTTCTTTGCCGAATGGTACCCCTTATCCGCAGTTTAATCTCTATTCCAGCTGGGATGTCGAACATGAACTTCTTTTTATTTTTAATCTTCACGACAGCCGGAACACTAATATGGAATACAATCCTTGTGAATCTCGGTGCAGCATTTGCTGATTCATGGCATACAATCGTTGATTATATGGATGTGTATTCAAACGTTGTATATGCAATCCTTGCCATTCTGTTTGTTGCTGCGATTGTCTGGTACGTGAAAAAAATACGCCGTCGTTCATGAAAAAAAGTCCGGAAATCGTTTCCGGACTTTTTCAAATCGCATAACGATCCATCTTTCTTATCCGATATGATAAGACGTGACCATCTTTGCGCAACCAGCCGTTTCACAATTGCCCTGCAAGGCTTTCCAAAGCTCCAATCTGGATTTAGTCGCTGTTACTTTTACACCGAGCCGGGCAATTTTATCAACTATTTCGCGAGTCCTATCTGCACTCTTCATCGTTATCCATCCTTTAATGTTTTTTTGTTTATACGTTTTATATAAAAAATTGTTTCACTTTTTTTAGATGTATTCTTCTTTTTCCCCGTTTCGCTAATTTCAATCCGGTTTATTCTGATTTTTTTCCTGTATAATAAACAGCAAGAACAATTTTGAAACAGGTCGGTGATAAACGTGACGATCGGTATTCCAATCTGGCCATGGGCTGCATATACTTTATTCGCATTGAATGTTACATTCGCCGTAGTCGTTATTTTCCTTGAACGACGTGATCCTAGTGCAACTTGGGCATGGCTTATGGTACTCTTTTTCATACCTTTTCTTGGTTTTTTTCTCTATCTCGTCTTCGGACAAAATTTAAGCAGAAGCCGCCTGTTTGATTGGGATGATAAAAAGAAAGTCGGCATTGAAGAGCAGATCGACCATCAAAAACAAGCCATCAAAGGAAGTGTTTTTCCTTTCGCCAACCCACATACCCAGAAAAACGCAAAATTGGTGTATATGCTGCTCAGTCACAATGACGCTGTTTTATCTGAAGATAACAGCGTCGATATTTATATAGATGGCAACGCTAAGTTTGAAGCATTAATAAAGGATATACGCAATGCGAAAGACCATATACACCTTCAGTATTACATCTTCCGCTTTGATGAACTTGGAAAAAAATTAATTCATGCTTTAACTGAAAAAGCACGAGAAGGTATTGAAGTATGTGTGCTTTTTGATGACTTAGGCTCCAGAAAGTTAAGACGGCGCCATTTTAAAGAATTGATTGAAGCGGGAGGCGTTGTAGAAGTTTTCTTCCCGTCGCCCATTCCTTATGTTAATTTACGCCTTAACTATCGTAATCATCGAAAAATTGTTGTTATTGACGGACAGATTGGCTACGTGGGCGGATTCAATGTCGGTGACGAATATTTAGGAAAAGATCCATCGTTCGGTTACTGGCGTGATACACATTTGCGCGTGAAAGGCAGTGCTGTTCATGCCCTTCAGACACGATTCATATTAGACTGGAACCAGGCGTCAAAACAGCATGACTTTGTGTATGAGGAACGACTTTTTCCTGCACCCGTAACAAAAGGCGATGTCGCACTTCAAGTGGTCACAAGCGGCCCGGACTCTGAATGGGAGCAAATTAAAAGCGGTTACTTTAAACTCATTACAACCGCTAAAAAGTCCATTTACATTCAGACTCCCTATTTCATTCCAGATGCGAGTATTTTAGATGCACTTCGGATCGCTGCTTTGTCTGGGATTGATGTAAAAATTATGATTCCAAATAAACCTGATCATATGTTTGTTTACTGGGCGACGTATTCATATGCGGGTGAACTTATGAAAGCCGGGGCAAAAATTTATATTTATGATGATGGATTCATTCATGCGAAAACGATTGTCGTAGATGATAAGTTAAGTTCGGTCGGTACAGCTAATATTGATGTGCGCAGCTTCCGGTTAAATTTTGAAGTGAATGCATTCATGTATGATTATGAAAGCGGCAAAGCGCTCGCAAAAATTTTTATGGATGATATGCTCGTTTCGTATGAATTAACACCTGAATTGTATCAACAGCGCTCTTTAATGATTAAGTTTAAAGAATCCATTTCTAGATTACTATCTCCAATCCTTTAAAAGAAGCGAAATTTGCTTCTTTTTATTTTTTTGTACCAAATAAGTAAAAAAGTTTTGAATTTTTTGTGAACATATAGTATTATATCTTTACAAACTATTTATGAGGTGATTAATATGGATCGAGTATTGATGAAGCGTTTAAATAAACAAGGACTTATTTTTGCGGCGGTCCATACGGTGTTTTTCTTAAACCTCGCATTCGAGTTCATTGTCTCTTCTTAATTTTAAAATAAGCATGGGTACACTGCTCAGTGCAGTGGCCTTTTTTATTTTGCACATGTAAAATAAAAGAAACATCATAAAGGCGGGATTCTGATGAAAAAATCACAAATTGAATATAAAATTGCCGAACTGAAAATGGATTATATGCGTGTGCAAGGTGATATTGAAAAATTGGAATCAACTGGACATGGCACGACAAAAGCAGAAGAAATGTTGACAGCAATGGAATTAGAATTGAAAGCCTTAAATGAACAGCTGCTCGCAGCGACAGAATAACAAAACCTTGATTTTGATTTAGTCGCAAAAAGAGCCGCCTCACTACCTGGGGCGGCTCTTTTCAATAATAACGCCACGAATTTTCATAGACTTCAATTAAATTCGGCCGTATTAATGTATTCGGTTTTAACGTCACTGGATGGCCGTTCTCATCTTCTATATGGGCATCCTCATCTTTGCCGAATTCTGCTAGCGCTGGCAGCATATCCGTCGTTAAATAGCGTGTATCGTCCATAATACTCAGTTTAGATAACTGCACGGGTTCACGCGATGCTAAAATAAATCCCCACCCGCCGAAGCTTGGAATATCAGCATGTAAATTTTCCGTTTTCAATCCGGCTTCTTTAATTGTTTTATCAATCGTCCAATATACTTCCGGCGCAAAAACAGGGCTTGTCGCCTGTATCACCGAAGCACCATCTGGCTGCAAATGATTGCGGATAAGCGAATAAAATTCCTGCGTATACAGTTTATTCAGCGATTCATTATTGGGATCCGGTAAATCGACGATAATAACATCATATAAACTATCCGCTGCTTCAAGAAACTGAAAGGCATCGTCATTCACCACATTCACACGACTGTCATCAAGCGAACCTTTATTTAATTCCGTCAATAAGTGATTCGTTCGCGCCTCTTCTGTCATTGCTGGATCGAGATCGACAAGTGTCACCTTTCCCAAATCTTCATATTTCAACAACTCCCGCATGGCAAGCCCGTCGCCGCCGCCTAGGACAAGTACATCGTTATGACGCTTGGATGCAGACATAACTGGATGCACAAGTATTTCATGATATCGATGCTCATCTGAAGAGCTGAACTGTAATTGCCCGTCTAAATAAAGACGTGTATCTCCCTGCTCACGCGTCAAAATAATTTGCTGATACGCTGTCTGCTCGGAATACACGACTGGATCATGATACAATTTTTGTTCAAAATGAAAAGCTGCTTCTTCTCCAAATAATGCACCTGCGATTAAAATAAGCAAAAATACAACACCTGATACTGCATGTAACGTGAATCGTTTCAATTCTTTTTTAAAACGGAATACTATCCAAAGAGCAACAGCTACATTAATAAGGGCAACGAGAAACGATGTTTTGACTAATCCAAAGTACGGACGGAGTAAAAATAAAAAGAGCAGTCCGCCCACTAACCCGCCGGCATAATCGGAAAACAGTACTTTCGCTGCACTTTTTTGCAGTGAAACGCCAATCTCATTTGCTTTCCGAATTAAAATCGGCAGTTCTACACCGGTAAGCGTTCCAACTAATAATGTAACGCTGTATAAAAAAAGGGCATCGGTCCCGTCTGGCAAATATGCCGTTACGCCAAAGAGCAGCATCGATGAAAAACCACCGACAAGACCGATACCATATTCAATCCAGATAAATGATGCAATCAAATGATTCGTCATTTTTTCACTTATGTATGCGCCGATACCCATTCCGGTTAAAAAAAGGGAGATGGTGAGCGTATACTGCTTCACTCCATCTCCTAAAATGTACGAACCGAGTGCACCGAACAGCACTTCAAATATAATTCCGCAAATCGATACGATACCTGATGCGTAATAAATCGAACGGCTTTGCCGGATGGATTCCTGTTCAGTCATGTGAGCACCGCCTTACGAAATCGAGGCGCCAATAACAAACGCCAGGCCAACGGAAACAGAAAATGAGACAATACCTACTGCTAGATTTCCCTCTTTCAACTGCTCTTCCACTGAAAAATTTCTTGTGAATAGTTCAAATAAAACATAGGCTACTAATTGAAGCACCATTCCGAATAATCCCCAGTATACCGTCTCTAATATCGTATCGTTGTGGAAAATAGAAAACGTAAGAATGATGCAAATACCGATAGTTTTTCCACCAATCGACAACGCAACCGCTGCATTGCGGCCTTTAATTTCATCCCAATCTTTATACTTTCTCGTTATCTGTTCAAAAATCACCAAACCTACTACCACGATTGCAATGGCAATCGCATAATACAAAAACGTCAACAAAAATGGGTTCACAACCGAATCCCCTCTCTTAATATACTATTACTTGCCTGATCCTGGGCCGCCACCTCGAAACACGGAGCCTCTCCCGTATGTACCAGATGAAAATGAACCGTAGTATCCACCGCCCGAGTAGCAATCATCGTTATTTTGACGGCACTTGTTCGACTGCGTCCGCTCCCAGTTTGAACCGAAACGGCCATTTAAAAACGAGCCTAGCAGCATGCCCGAAAAGAAACCGGGATTGTAATGCGTACGGACAAACTCATCTTCTGCTACTTCAACAAGTGTCGATCCTGGATTGTCTGGATCTTCTGTTAATATAATAAACTCATCATCATAGACGAGCACTTGCCTACCGTCTACTTCTTCACCGATTTGTTCCGGTTTCTGTACTTCGATCAATTCTGCTGCTGTATCCGGGACACTTTTATTTACCCGGTATACAAGTGCACGGTCATTTGAACTCATGTTGTTTTGAACGGCGTCGACGAACGTATAATTTTCATCAATATAATCATCGGCCTCTGACAATCCGCACGCAGCAAGAAACACGACAAACGCAATCGTTCCGGTTAGCCATCCTTTTTTTATCATAAATGAAACACTCCAAATGAACAGAAACGGCCCGCCCATCTATGCGGGCCGCGGTTCCTTATTCTTTTCCGAGCTTTTGTTTAAGTGCGGCCAGTTCATCATCAACAGCACTGTTTTTCTTCAAAGCAGCCAGTTCATCATCAAGGCTGCGCGACTCGGCACGCAAATCTTCTGATGTTTCCGCTTCTGCTTCATACTGCATCACTTTCTCTTCCATCCGTTCAAAGCCGCGGCGTGATTCATCACCGCCAACGGATGACATCGCACGGTTCATTTTCGTTCTCGTTTTTGCAGATTCCGCACGCGCTTTTAAGGAATCTTTTTTCAAGCGCATTTCCTCGTACTCTCGCTTCATTTCAGACAATTTATCGCGCAGGATCGCAACATCTGATGCCGCTTGTTCGTGCGCGGTACGCATGGAGTCCGCCTGCTGAGCGTGAACATTTTTATCTTCGAGCGCGCGGCGTGCCAAGTCTTCATTGCCTGCTTCAAGAGCGTCAATTGCTTGCTGCTGGCGCTTTTCCACCATGCTGTTCGCATCATCGTATTTCTTTTTCAACATTTTTTCATTTGCCAGCTGTTTCGCTACAGCTGTTTCCGCATCACGAATATCCGCCGCCATTTCCCGCATAAATTGATCAAGCATTTTAACCGGATCTTCTGCTTTTTCAAGTGCCGCATTTAGCTCTGATCCAACATATGTCTGTACACGTTTAAAAAATTGAAACATGTTATCTCCTCCAATTTGTTTAGCTTCCTGCCAAGATGGTCACTTCATATTCTTCAATTTCATATCCGTAACTGACTTCCACATCTCCGCCCCATACTTCAACAGATAAAAAATGTTCTCCCGAGTCATCCATATAGTCATAATAGTCCACATTTTTTCCGTGGACGTTCTCACTGCGGCCTTCTCCTTTTACATATGCCTGGCCCTGTTCCTCTAAATAATATGTTCGGCCGTCATGCGTCACTTTTCGCGTACCCGGTTCGAGCCCCGGCAGGCGAATCGTTTCATACATCCCCACTTCAAGCTCATCATCAAGCTCAACGCTAAGCCAGATTACTTTCCCGCTTGCTGCCAACTGGTACGCATCCCACGTATAACCGCTGTCGTTATAGTGAATCTTGCCAGTCACTTCATAATCGGCAAGATCATATGTGACGAAATCGCCTACACGTACATTTAAAAGCGTACGATCTTTCGTTTCGGGAATTTTTTCATCCGCTCCTTTAAACAGACGTTTAAAAAAACTCATTTGCTTTTCACCTCACATATACGTACGCACAAATTATACCTCGGTTTCATTTTTCTGAGTATAACAAAAAATAAAGCATTAAAAACACGCAAATAATGATCTGATTCAATTGTCATCTGCAAAAACAACAGCCCGTCCAGCTATTTTAAGAAGTAAAAATAGTCAAATGACCTGGAAGCACTTTTAATTCAAACGGCACAGTATCCGCCATATCACCGTCTACATTTGCTTTCAACTCCAGCGATGAACTGATTTTCAATTTTTCCGATGTGAAATAAATGACATCAGGATCTTTTTGAAAGTCTCCTTTTAATAAATTTGCCCCAATCCGCAGCAATTTAGGCAGCGCCACATTTTTCACGATAAAGCAGTGAAACTGTCCATCGGCTACTTTAGCATCAGGTGCAAGCTTTTCAAAGCCAGCGACCGAATTCGTCAATGCTGCTAAAAAAAGAAGCGATTCTTCTTCATATGTGCCGCTATCTGCTTCCACTGTGATCGTAAATGGTGTTTTATCCGTCAATGTTTTTAATCCTTCGATAATATACGCAAGCGATCCCATTGATGTTTTTTGTTCAGATGTGACTTCACCAGTTGCTTCAGCAATGCCTCCTAGTGCTAAAACATTCAAAAAATAGCGGTCATTTATTTTACCGATATCCGCCAATTCCGTCTTGCCCCCTAGCACGCCAATCGCTTCTATCAGATCAATCGGCACATTGAGCGCACGTGCAAAATCGTTCACTGTTCCAAGAGGAATGACACCCATCTCAGGACGATACGGCTGTTCGGCAAGGCCATTGACCGTTTCATTCATCGTCCCATCGCCGCCCATTGCAATAACAGCATCATACTTTGAATCACACCCTTCTTTTGCAAAGCGCATCGCATCTCCTTCCCCTCCCGTCAAACGTATATCAACGTTATACCCGGATTTTTCAAGCTGTTCCTTTACTTGATCAATGTGTTCTTCTGCTTGCTCCTTTCCAGATGATGGATTAACAATAATCATCGCTTTTTTCACTGCGGGGACCCCCTGTTTTTTTGATTTGCGATTACGGTAAAAGTGACCGGTGCCTAGTTCGTCATTTAATCCCTGTTCCATTTGTTCAAGATTTTCTTTCGTCACAGGTGGATCGTTCTCCGACCAGTTGACATTATAAACGAAGTAATATCGGTTGATAGGCCGAAAAATGACGGTTGAATTCGGAAACTCGGCATAAATTGCTTTTATGTTATATCGCTTTGTGTAAAACCACTTTATTAAATTCATGTTTCTTCACCTAAGCATGGTATACCCGAAAATTGACGAAAAGAACATCGTCATGTGTGCTTTTTCGCTAAAATTAGTGAAAGGAATATACGAGCGGACGAAGAAAGAATTAAAGATAAATAGGAAACGGAGGGATACAATTGGCTGAAAGGTACAGTGCAAAAGAAGTTGCAGCAGCGCTTGAGATCAGCCTGTCGACGCTTGGCAAATATGTGATGGCACTTGAAGGGGCAGGGTTTCGATTTGAAACAGGCAAACGCAATGAACGGCTGTTTGATGAAAAAGAGCTGGCGACGCTCCGGCGCATGATCGAAACCGCTTCTTCCAAAAAATTGCCCCCGGGTCAAGCAGCAAATCTTATTGGACAAAACGCATTTTTCTCGATTATTGACAGACGCCTTTGCGCACTTGAAGAACAGCAGGCACATATACTGGCGCTACATACAGAACTGGCTGAAAAAATAGCTCGGCTTCCGGTCCAGCGTATTCCCGATTATACTCCGCCCCCTTTTTTATCTTTTCCACGTCGAAAAGGAGGATTTTTACGCTTTTTGTCGAAATAGCACCTAGACTACGCATATATGAAGGAGACAACATTTTGAAAAAAGCACTATTCTTTGACCTCGATGACACACTTCTCAACGATAAAAAAAGCATTCAAACGGCATTTGACGTAACGTGCGGTGAGATTGCCGAAAAATATGAAAAAGATGCTGGAGAGATTGAACAGCATGTCCGTACTGCTGCTCATGCACAATATGAAACGTATTCTTTTTATCCAGTGACGGTTTCTATTGGCATTAACCCATTTGAAGGACTGTGGGGTGATTTTGGCGACGTTCATTATAGTCTATTCCGTGATATGGGTGAAAACATTGCGGATTATCAGCTAAAAACGTGGAAAAATGGCCTGTCTGCAGCAGGTATCCCTTCTTTTGAAGCTGAATGGGCACGTGAGCGTTTCCGTTCCGTTCGCCGCGAATCACCATTTGTCTATGAAGAAACGTTCACGGTACTTAATGAACTCCGTGAAAAAGGGTACCGTCTTCTTTTATTGACAAATGGAGCGCCTTCCCTTCAGTTAGAAAAATTAACGATGACTCCGGAGCTTGTCCCTTATTTTGATTATATTTTAATTTCGGGCCATTTCGGGTTTGGCAAGCCGGAAAAAGCAATTTTTGATCATGCGCTGAAACTAATGAATGTCGAAGCAGCAGACGCTCTTATGGTTGGTGACAATCAAGGGACGGATATTCTTGGTGCAACGCGTGCCGGCATAGAATCCGTCTGGATTGATCATGGTGAAGGCAAAATCATTGATGGAGCAAACCCACATCATACGATTGGCCGTTTAAAAGAAATTTTGACGATCGTATAAAAATGGTTTATTCTTCTCTGAAAACGGGTATATGAGTTTAAACAAAGAGATAGACCTGTTTGACAGGGCAGAGGAGAGAAATGGATGAATAAACATTTTGAACCGTCTAAATTGGACATTAAAGTTTTTGATCAGAAAGATAGCCGCCCGTTCGCAGAAAATGTGATGATCGATAAAGAAGTATATGAACTTCGCGACGACACGATGAGAACACCGCTTGAAAAAGCAGAAGTCTTTGAACAGCTGTTACAAACCGAAGATGCTTGTGAGCTATGGATCATCCCAGTAACAGAATCGACGTCTTCATTCACACAGACGTTATCAGAAGAAAAGACATCAGCTCTTTTCGGCATGCTGTCAATGATCCATGAAAAGGTACAGCGCGACCGTACTTTTTTAGTCGTTGGCCCCGACTGCTCTAAAAATATGACCAGTAAGGTCGAACAGCTTGGCTATACCGTCGTTCCATGTGAACAATCTGAACTTGAATCTCTAACAGTCGAATATTAAAAAGCGATGAGCGCTCTGTTGAGTGTTCATCGCTTTTTTATGCATGCATTTATATTCAGTTATTAATATATTTTTCAAACACTTTCCCAAAATCTTTTACGCGGTACCTTGAACTTGATTGCACTAACCAGTTAAATGCATAATTATTTATTTTTTCAAATTCGCCCGCCAGATCAATTTGCGTCTTTGTAATATGTTGAACGCTGCTTGCTGACATATCAAGACTTTGCTGTGAATAGCCAAGATACATCTCATTTTCATGCTGCATTTCGGCAATTTTCAATAATGCCTTATACAAATCTTTTAATTCTTCAAGATGCTTTTTGTGCACGTCGATTGAATACGTTTCATTGCCGAGTGTAAATTTAATTTCCACATCAAGGTCAACTGTACCTGCCGTCTCAAGCATGACATTCGAGACGCGATTCGTGACATAGTTAAATCGGCGCAGCATTCTCTTTTTGCTAACGGCATTCGCACCGTCAACGTGAACGAGACCGAGATTCGTGAAGCAATACTCATCTGCTTTTGATTTAATTAAAAAATAAATTTTTTCATTATCTTCATGCATGATGTAATCATCAGCATCTACCTTATCGTAATCCGCTGGTTTAATAACCGCTCCAACATCGCTCAATCCAAGTACATCCGCTGCTACTTTTCCAAACATAAATACCCTCTCCTTTTTTATACAGTATGTGAATGAATACGTTTAAAAAATTTAAAAGTTTCATTATATATGCAACTAATTTCTTTTTTCCTTTTTAGTCACATTATAATCAATTTAGAATAAAAGCATCTATGTTTCCTTCACATTCGATACTCACTTCTGATCAAATAAAAAAGCTTCAAAGTCTCATTGACTTTGAAGCTTGAACTGTTTATTCACCAACTACAAATTCAAAGAATGCCCCGGACTCTGCCCGGAACACTCCTTATTAATGAATATCTTTTTTCTTAAATCGACCGCCACGCACTTCAGCGATATCCCCTACCGCAAGAAATGCACCTTCATCCATATCTTCCACGATCGATTTTAGTTTAGCTTCTTCAAGGCGGTTAATCACACAAAAAATAACTTTCTTATGATCGCCGGTGTATGCACCTTCCCCGTTCAAATAGGTCACACCGCGTCCGAGGCGGGCAATAATTGCTTCCCCGATTTCCTGGTATTGATCGCTAATGATCCATGCTGATTTCGATTCATCAAGACCTTGAATAACAACATCAATCGTTTTAAATGCGATAAAATAGGCAAGAACGGAATACATCGCTCGGTCCCATCCGAATACGAATCCACCCCATAGAAAAATAAAAATGTTAAAAAACATGACAATTTCACCTACGGAAAAAGGCAGTCTTTTATTAATTAAAATGGCGAGAATCTCTGTCCCGTCAAGCGAGCCTCCATAACGAATAACGATGCCGACACCCGCTCCAAGCGCCAGCCCACCAAATACCGCTGCCAGTAAAATGTCCTCTGTAAACGCGGGGACTGGATGAAAAAAAGTGGAGGCAACCGATAAAATCGCGATACCGAAAACCGTCGATAACGCAAATGTCTTTCCGATTTGCTTATATCCGAGGTAAAAGAAAGGAATATTTAATAAGAATAAAAACAGACCGAGTTTCACACCTGTCAATTTCGATAAAATAATAGAGATCCCGACAATTCCGCCGTCCATTATCGAATTCGGAACAAGAAAAATTTCAATTCCAACCGCCATCATAACAGCACCGATAAAAATAAATAAAATCCGTTTAATCAACCTTCTAAATGTCAATCTTCGGTGCTGTTTTTGAAGCAGACTTTCCTGTTCCGTCATTGGTTCATTATCCATGCGTCCACGCCCCTACACTCTATTTCCTTTATTATAACTATTTTTCACACAAAAAAAAAGCGGTCTTACTGAAAGCGTTTTCTTTTTTTGGAGGAGTAAGCATTCTTTTTTCTATAAAAAAACCTTTCGAAAAGGAGATCCTTTTCGAAAGGACTGGATGATCTTATTTCGCCTGCAAAATTTCAGTCAAAACTGGAACGATTTGTTTTTTACGTGATACAACGCCTTTTAAAAGGGCCGTGTTGTTATCAAGTTTCACATTGTATGCTTCTTCAACAGCAGATGCTTCCGCTCCGATCGCAATCGCAACCGAGTCACTGTTTAAAATGTCCGTAATGACTACGAGGAACAGATCCAATGTTTTTTCATTAATCGCATTTGTTACTGCTTCTTCCAGATCTGCTTTAAGAGCCAGAACGTCAGCTGGATCAATGGCATTAATCTGAGCAATTTCAACCTTTTTGCTGCCCATTGGAAATACTTTCGCATCAATTGAAATAAGCTCTGTGGCTGTTTTTCCGTTTAAATCAGCGCCTGCTTTCAACATATCAAGACCATATTCGTCTGCGTTTACACCAGCAATTGCAGCTAATTCTTTCGCTGCTTTTACATCTTCTTCTGTGCAAGTCGGTGATTTAAATAAAAGAGAATCGGAAATGATCGCAGACAGCATTAAGCCAGCGATATTTTTTTCAATTTCTACACCGTTTTCTTTGTACAATTTGTTCAAAATCGTTGTTGTACAGCCAACCGGCTCAGCGCGATAGTACAACGGATCAGCTGTTTCAAAGTTTGCGATACGGTGATGATCGATGACTTCGAGAACCCGCACGTCGTCAATATCGTCAACACTTTGCTGACGTTCGTTATGGTCGACAAGAATAACCGTTTCGACTTCAGATGCTGCTTTTTCGATTAAACGTGGTGCTACTGTATTGAACTGTTTCAATGCATATTCTGTTTCACCGTTTACATCGCCAAGACGGACTGCTTCTACGTCAAAGCCTAGCTTCGTTTTCAAGTCTGCATAAACAAGCGCAGAACAGATTGTGTCGGTATCCGGATTTTTATGACCGAAAATAAATGTTTTTCCCATGTGTTTTCCCTCACTTTATGTATAATGTTCCGTTTTATTTTAACGCAAAACGGAAAAAGATGCTTACTTAATTTTAGTATAACTGAAAATCGATTAAATTCACATAAGATTAATTGGTTTAAACATTAAGTTATTGTAAAATGGCAGGATACATTCATTAAAGTGCGAATTAGTATTAAGATGGAGGTGTTTTATGCAAAAAAGCCAGAGCTGGAAATTATTTTTAACCCTTCCTGTACTTTCATGGGCGCTTTACGATTTTGCAAATACTATTTTTTCATCTAATATTACGACCATTTTTTTCCCATTTTACGTGCAGGAAGTAGCCGGGGGTGACGAACGGCTCGATCAAATTGCCAGTACATTTTTATCTTATGCGAATGCCGTATCAAGCTTTTTCCTCGTATTATTTTCACCGCTCTTCGGTGTATGGATCGACCGGACGGGACGAAAAAAACGATACGTCATGGTATTTGCGCTGGCAGCCATTATCTTCACTGCTTTAATGGGCTTGATAGCCCCGCTCAGTCTCGGTCAATTTGGCGGACTTCCGGCAGCATTTGCCGCAGTCGTTGCGTTATTTGTCGCCGCAAAGTTCTTTTATCAGTCTAGTTTAATTTTTTACGATGCGATGCTGCCTGATATCGGGACGAAAGACACGATGGCTGTGCTGTCTGGCTTTGGAGTCGCAGTCGGTTATATGGGGACGCTTGTCGGATTAGCTGTCTATCCGCTCGTAAGTAAAGCCAATTATGCAGATGCTTTTATTCCGACCGCTGTTCTCTTTTTCATCTTTACGATGCCGATGCTATTTTTATACAAAGAAACACCGGGTCCTGCCTTAGAAAAACGGCCATTTTTCGCCGGTTACCACGATGTTTGGCATACGTTTAAAGATATGCGCCGCTACCGGCCGATTTTTCTGTTTATGATTGTCTACTTTTTCATTAATGACGCAATTGCCACGGCGATTGCCATGATGGCTTTATATGCAAAAGCGATTGTCGGTTTTACATCCGGCGAATTCATTTTGCTTTATCTTGTATCGACGATTTCAAGCATTATCGGCTCGTTTATTTTCGGCTATATTACCCGGGCTGTTGGCGCGAAAAAGGCCGTCTTTTATGTTGGCATTATTTTATTCTTCGCTCTGCTGCTCGGCACATTTGCGATTAACCGCCCCATGTTCTGGGTAACCGGCAGCCTGTTCGGCGTCGCACTTGGCGCAGTCTGGGTGACATCGCGCATTTTCATTATTGAACTGTCACCTGAGGACAAGCGCGGCCAGTTTTTCGGTTTGTTCGCTTTTTCAGGCAAATTATCGGCGATTGTCGGCCCGCTCATGTACGGGACGATCACGCTCGTACTTGCTGGCTATGGCAATATCGCGAGCCGAGTGGCGCTCGCTTCTCTTATGTTATTCGTTTTAATCGGACTGCTCATTCACCGGAAGATTCCCGAGTAATTCACGCAAGTTTTTCATATCAGAATGAATAAGTTCCAATAAACGACGATTGTAAAAAATCGCTGCCGGATGAAAGGTTGGAAAGATCCTGTATTCTTTTCCCGTCCATTCATATTTATCTCCATTCAAGCGCAAAACAGGCTGAATAAGCAATTTACCATGAAGTTCAGATACTTTTTTCTCTTTGCCGATGAGCCGCTTTAAGCCAATGTTGCCAAGTGCGACGATCACTGGGGCTTTTACATGTTCAATTTCATAATCTAAGAGCGGCGCATGAGCTAGAATTTCGCCGCTTGTCGGCGCCCGGTTATATTTTCGTTTAATTTTCGTACCGTCTGGACCGTTTTTCTCACCCCATTTATAGGGACGGCTCCGGACGGCACTCGTTATGTATACCTCTTCTCTTGTGACACCGGCTATCTCCAGAAACTTCATCAGCTCATTACCCGCGCGTCCGCTGAACGGAATGCCGTTGCCGATTTCTGTTTCACCGGGTGCTTCACCGACAAGCATCACTTTTGCATATTCCGGGCCGCTTCCGTATACAAATCCTTCGACTGGATACAGTGCAATTCTCTTCTTTCCCTGTTCTGCCAGCTCCTCCGGGATTCTCATATCATTCACCTCTTTCTCTATTCTAATAATGCCCTCATTCCCGTTCTCCATCCGCAAGAAACCCCCGTTTAAAAACGGGGGTTGTACGAAACATTATAGCTGTAATTCCTGCGCGTTGTTCACAACATCTTTTGGTACTATGATCGCTTCTACACCGTTGTAATTACTGTAGTTGGCATTCATGACCTGATTCATTTTCATCGATTCGCCGTCCATTTCCATCGTCATATCCATGATCATGTCGACTGCCGTTGTCTCGAACGTTTCTTTATCGATATAAATCGTGTAATCTACTTTTTCGATATTCATACCGGCCAGCATTTGATCCATCATTGCCTGGCCCTCTTCTCCCTCAAGCGTCGGCATAAACTGGCTCATCTGTTCTTCAATGAGCGCATTAAACTTTTCACCTGCTGCTGCTAACTTCAACACATATTCGCTGTCTGTCTGTTCAAATGTAAAATCATCTTTAAAGGCCTCAAGCTGCTTTAACTGCTGTGATGGGTCCGATTGCTGTTTCGACATTTTTGTAATTTGATCATACATTTCTGACGGCATCTTCACCCATTGACCTGTCGTTTCATCATTCATAAAAAAGCCAGCTTCTGTCATGTACATTTCCGTTTTCATCGATTCTGCTTCCTCTGAGCCATCCACTTTCATCGTCGTTGTGCCTGTTTGATGCAGGGCGAGCGGATCCGTTATGATATCCATGTCCATAACAGAGATGGTTTCCATTGATAAGTCCTGAGAAGGCTGTTCCATGTTTTGCGTCATATCGATCTTAGCACTTAAGCTTTTCGTTTCATTCGATACAGCCATTGACTTGTCATATACTTCCGCCAGCGTCATATCACTCGTCGCATCTTTACTCGTTTCCGGCGTTGGTTCTGCTGTTTGACCACAGGCTGAAAGCCCCATCGTTAATACACCTGCCGCCAAGAATTGTGCCCATTTTTTCAAATTAATCCTCTCCCGTTCTTGAATTCCCCGTTTAGGGGTTATACATCTTCAATACGAAAGTGATTTGAAAAAGTTTCGACAAATTTCCATTTTTACCGGAAAAATCATAATAGTGATTCAATTCCATCTACATAAATGACCGAGCCGGTCACATGGCTTGCAGCGTCGCTTGCCAAATAATGAACGAGATCCGCGACCTGTTCCGGCTTTCCAGAACCTCCTGCAAGCGGTTGATTGCCTTCCGGATACTCAATTGGTATACGAATTTCTTTCAGCTTCTCATCTTCCATATTTGTACTTTCATCAATATTCGTTTCAATCGCGCCTGGGCAAATAACGTTTACACGCACTTTAAACTGTGCGAGTTCAACAGCAGCCATTTTGCCGAGACCGACTTGACCCGCTTTCGTTGTTGCATAGGCAGAAAAGCCAAAATTTTTAAATGTCCTTGTTCCATTAATAGACGATGTAATAATGACGCTTCCACCATTTTTTTTCAAATAAGGTATAGAATATTTTAACGTTAAAAAGGTGCCGGTTAAATTCGTCATTATAACGGAATTCCAGTCGTCCGGATCCAAATGTTCAAGCGGTGTAAATGTCCCATTTTGTCCGGCATTTGCAAATACAATATCGATGCCGTCCCACTTCGCAGCCGCTTCATTAATCGCTTTTTCCATCTCATCTGCTTTTGACACATCCGCTTTTACATGCAAAGCACGGTCTTCGCCGATTTTTTTCACAAGATCATCTGAATTTTCCGGGCTCCGATCCAGAAGGATGACATTGGCTCCCGCTTCTGCAAAACGAATGACTGTTGCGCGGCCAATGCCGGAACCCCCGCCTGTGACGAGCGCTGTTTTTCCTTTTAACGAAATATTCATTTATTTTTCTCCTTTCTTAATGACGCATACTGGTTCTCGAATCGTAACTTTCTCTTCTATAAAAACGGGTAACCCATTTTCCTCTATTTTAAACAAGGCAAGTTCATTTGAATCTTGATAAGCTGTAACTAAATACGGTGCGTCCGGCAACACGTAAAAACTGCGTGGTGTTTTCCCCGCTCCTTCTACGTGACGCGGCTGTGAAAGTGCACCTTCTCCTTGAATATCAAAAATAGCAAACCCGTTCCATCCACGAATAGACACGTATAGAAACCTCTTGTCGGGACTAAATTGTAGATCAGCACCTGTATGCACGCCGGTGTATCCAGCCGGAAGCGCAGCGATTGTGTCTAAATGCATAATATTTCCGCCAATTTCCACCTTGTAAATTGAAACAGTTGAATCTAGCTCATTTATGACATATAAAACCGGCAAGTCCGGATGAAAAAGCGCCATTCGTGGTCCCGAACCCGGTGCTGTTTTCACTTCCTTTACGAGCTTAAGTTCATTTTTTTCATATACAGCAAGCGTATCGGTTCCAAGGTCACATACGACTAGATGCAACCCATCTGGAAACGGTGTAACAGAGTGAACATGCGGTGCATCTTGCCGTTCTGCATTCGGCCCGCTTCCTTCATGTTTCACAAATGCCGTTTTCGTCAAGCGATCGCCGTCGCGTTCATATTTTGTCACTGATCCCCCATAATTGGCGGTCCAGGCTGATGTGTCTTCTGCATAAATATGACATGGCGCCATTTCACCCGCATCTGCTGTCGCTCGTCTATCCAATCCTTCTTCATCAATTTTAAAAAGAGCTACCTGACCCTTCATCATTTCGGATGCCGCAAATAAATATCCGTCTGCTTCTGCTAAAAAAGATGGATTTTCAGCACCGGCGTATCGGCCCGTCACGTTTAACTTTTCATTGTCCGTATCCACATTTACCTTATAAATGCCTGGTTCTTCTTTTTTCGCATAGCTGCCAATCCAGATTATATAATTCAAACAGTCATCTCCTCTATTTTAAACATCTCTTTTCTTATTACCCGCCATTCTCTTTTTCATACGTAAAAAGAAAAGTTTACACTTTTTCTGGTATATATTTTTCAGCAAACGCATGAAATTGGCGGGCTGACTGCCAGAACCGCGCAATTTAGAGAAAAAACATGCGACATTAAAAGAAATGCTGTTTGCCTACAAGATACATTCATATAACTGATCACTGTCGTATCACTCGGCTTTTTATTAATAGAGCTCCCTTACTCATTTTATCGGATTCATTTTCATCGTTTTTTAACCGGCACATTCCACTTATTTATTACGCAGAGAACCGTGAACCTGGTGTCTACTCAACGCTAAAAAAAGAAAAAAGCTCAAACGCGACGGACTGCGTTTGAGCTTTTTCTTAATTATTTATTTGTTTGTTTCCATCATTTAAATGAATCAATTCATCGACCGTTAATTCATAAAGCTGACGGTTACCATATTTAAAAATCCCTTTTTTCATTAACCGTTCAATCCATATCATTTGTTCCTTCTCTGTATGCATACGGCTTCCCCTTTTTTCTTATTACCTTTATTCTATTCCCTATATGCGCATGTTATGAAACATATTTCACGACATATTTTTACAAAAAATAAAATAAAGCTTGTTTTCAAATAAATTCCGTCATTTTGTCTTGTGCTTTTACAAATCATTTTCATAGGTGACATTATCTGAATACTATGATAAGCTAAAAAAAACTGAATATTAATCCACTGGAGGTGCCTTTTAAAAAGGCTGAGATCAAAGTGATTACTTTGGGATTCCTGGAACCTGATCTAGTTCGTACTGGCGTAGGAAAGTGGCGAGACCTTTATTTATATTGTGTTATTTATACAGCGCTGCTTTCCATACTGGGAAGCAGCGCTTTTTGTATGTTTAAAAATGGAGATGATGCATTTGATTCATGCAGTAACGGACGGTACCGGCCTTTCTGAAAAAGCCATAGTGACTGCTGCCTCTCTTTATCCAAATGTTGAAGCGATTTGTATACGCGAAAAGCAGTTATCTGAAACAGACATTGATTCAAAAATAAAGCACATGATAAAACGCGGCATCTCGCCCGAGAAATTAATCGTTCATTCCTGCCCTGATATCGCTGTTCGTTATAGATTACAAGGGGTCCACTTTACAGAATTCGATGAACGCTTGAAAATATTCAAGCGTTCCCACCCAGACATCCAGGCCGGCAAATCTGTTCATTCTGTGGATACAGCGAGACAAGCAGAGATAGATGGCGCTGACTACATTTACTTCGGCCATATTTTCACGACCCCTTCAAAAGAAGGTCTCCCTGGTCGCGGACTAGATGCGCTGCGCGGTGTAACAAAGGCCGTTTCTATTCCTGTCATCGCAATCGGCGGCATTCATTCCGGTAACGTGAAAACAGTAATTGAAGCGGGCGCGGCTGGTGCGGCGATGATTTCTGCTTTTTTTAAAAAAGAGGAGTGAAAACGATGAGACGATACGATGTCATTATTGCTGGCGGCGGTGTGATTGGCTGTTCAATTGCCTACCGGCTAGCGAAATCTGGTTTGTCTGTGGCGGTGTTTGACGCCGGTACAGCAGGCAAAGCGTCGATTGCAGCAGGCGGAATGCTCGGTGCGCAAAATGAATTTGAGTATGAAAACCCGCTTATGAATATAGCACTTGAAAGCCGGGCGATGTTCCCGGATCTTCGCGATGAGTTGTTCGAAGAGTCCGGTGTAGATATTGAATTGCGCAAAGCCGGACTGTTAAAAGTAGCGGCTACAGCCGATGATAAGCCAGCTCTTCTCAAGCAGTATGCCTTTTTATCCGGCAAAGATGCATCTGTTAAGTGGCTCGAACCAGATGATGTGCCGTCTGTAGAGTCATGTATGTCAATTGAAACAGCCGGTGCCATTTATTTAGAAAAAGACAATCAGGTGAAAGCACCGTTGCTTGCCCGCGCGTTTTTGCAGGCGGCGGTGAATGCTGGTGTGCACGTGTACGAACGAGAGGCTGTCATTCGCGTCGTAGTGGAAGCGAATACAGTATGCGGTGTACAAACAACCCGCGGAGTGTTTCATTCAGACCGGGTCATTAATGCGGCCGGCGCGTGGAGCGGTACATTATTTGCGGAAGCGGATTTCATGCCTCCGATCATTCCGGTAAAAGGCGAATGCATATCAGTGAAACTGAGCGAAGCGGCGCCTGTAAAAACCGTTTTTGCCGTTGATGGCTGTTATATCGTGCCAAAGCGCAATAAGGAAATGTTGATTGGTGCGACATCTTATCCCGGCTCGTTTGACTCATCTGTTACAGCAGGCGGCATCCGCTCTTTATTAAACCGGGCGGCGCGGCTTTTGCCAGTGCTTGACGAAGGGATCATTGACCGTACGTGGACCGGGGTGAGACCGCAATCATCTGATGGATTGCCAATTATCGGCGCCCATCCTTCGATTAAAGGCCTTTCCATATGCACAGGTCATTATCGGAATGGTATTTTATTAAGTCCTGTAACCGGGGTGTTAATGGAACGGTATTTGAATGGCTGTGAAAAAACAGCCGCTGTTCTTGCTCCTTTCTCTCCGTTCCGGTTTCAAACAAAAAAGGAGGAATTACTTGTATGAACATGACCGTAAACGGACGTGACGTGCAACTTCCAGATCACGTCACAACAGTTCGCGATTTGCTTGATCACTTTAAGTTGAATAAAGAAATGGCTATTGTTGAACTTAATCAATCGATTTTAGACAAAACAACACGCGATGATGCGGCGCTCAGTGATGGCGACCGGATTGAAATCGTTCAATTTGTAGGAGGCGGATAATATGTTAAACATTGGACCTTATTCATTTAAATCTAGATTGTTGCTCGGAACCGGGAAGTTCCCGAATTTCGATATTCAAAAAGAAGCGGTAGAAAAATCAGAATCAGAAATTTTAACGTTTGCGGTACGCCGGATGAATATTTTCGAACCAAATCAACCGAACTTTTTAGAAAAGATTGATGTAAAGAACTATACGTTGCTGCCAAATACAGCTGGCGCGAAAACAGCGGAAGAAGCGGTCCGCATCGCAAAACTTGCAAAAGCATCCGGACTTTGTGACATGATTAAAGTCGAAGTGATCGGCTGTGATAAAACGCTATTGCCAGACCCGATTGAAACACTAAAAGCATCTGAAATGCTGCTTGAAGAAGGGTTTATCGTTTTGCCCTACACGTCAGATGATGTGCTGCTCGCAAAACGGCTTGAGGATCTTGGCTGCCACGCGATTATGCCAGGTGCATCGCCAATCGGCACAGGTCTTGGCATTATCAATCCGCTCAACATCCGTTACATTATTGAACAGTCTTCTGTACCGGTTATTGTCGACGCTGGAATTGGCGTGCCTTCTGATGCGGCAAAAGCGATGGAACTCGGTGCCGATGGTGTCCTTCTTAACACAGCTGTGTCGGGTGCAAATGACCCAGTGAGAATGGCTGAAGCGATGAAATACGGCGTTCTCGCAGGACGTGCCGGATTTGAAGCTGGACGTATCCCGAAAAAGATGCATGCTGCTGCTTCAAGCCCACTGGAAGGAATGAGTGTACTTTGACCGAACGGTATTCGCGCCAAGTACTATTCCCCGGGATCGGAAAAAATGGGCAGGAAGCACTTCGCAATAAGCACGTCTTAATTATTGGAGCTGGTGCACTCGGTGCAGCGAATGCCGAAATGATCGTCCGTGCCGGCGTTGGCCGCATCACAATCATTGACCGGGATTATGTTGATTTTTCCAACTTACAGCGTCAAAACTTATACACCGAGCAAGATGCGATTGATCGGATACCAAAAGCGGACGCTGCAAGAAAAAGGCTTCTGTCGATTAACTCGGACATCATCATTGATTCATTGACTCTTGACGCAGATGCTGATTTTTTTGAGCGATTTTTATCTCGTGAAGTTGTTGACCTCATCATTGACGGCACCGACAACTTCGACATCCGCTTTATCATTAACGATGCTGCTCAAAAATATGAAATCCCGTGGGTATACGGCGCTTGTGTCGCATCAGGCGGTCTGTCACTACTTGTCATCCCCGGAAAAACGCCATGCCTTCATTGTTTAATGGATACAATTCCTCAAGCAGGTGCTACGTGTGATACAGCTGGGATTATTTCTCCTGCTGTTCAAATGACGGCTTCTGCACAGACCGCAGAAGCATTAAAATGGCTAACAGGCAATGCCGATGCTTTACGCGGTACGGTTTTTTCATTTGATTTATGGACGAATCAGTTTTCATCCGTTGATGTAGCCCGACTAAAAAAACCAGACTGCCCATCATGCGGGGCAAATCCGGTTTATCCATTTCTTTCATATGAACAATCAACAAAGTTTGCTGTATTATGCGGACGGGATACCGTCCAAATCCGGCCAGCTGGCATTGATCGGCGCGACCTTCATCTTTTATCTGAAAATGTGAAAAAAAATGCCGATGTAACGCATCAAAATGCTTTTTTACTCTCCTTTAAAAAGGAACCTTATACGGTTACCGCGTTTAAAGATGGCCGTGTCTTTATACAAGGTGTATCCTCTGTAGAAGAAAGTAAAAAGGTATATTACCGCTACTTCCACTGACCACTCCCACGGCTTCAGCCGTGGGGTTCTTTTTCGCAAACATCCCACTTACACAATCCCAAAGGAAGAGGCAGTGGCGAGACTTGGGCGAACAACTCTTGAGAGAAAAACAGTCTTTCAAGAGGGCAAGGTCTGTGCCAACTACGCCATTCGACTGGCGATACGTTTTTCTTTTTTCGGTTCATCATTCGGATGTTTCGTTTTTTGTCTTTGTTCTTCTGACAAAAAACGTTTATACCATACAGGCTGCTTGTAGATAACCGATAAAAGCGGTTTGACGGCCATGTGGTGTTTTTTACGGGCGATATTTTGTGCCCCATTGACATCACGATGGATTTCTGTTTTGTGAACAGAACAACCAAATCTTCGTCCTTTAGCGTGGTGTCTTCCCCCGCAAAACGGACAGTCTTGTGACGTATAGCTTTCTTCTGTTTCTTCCACGGCAATGCCTTTTAATTGCGCTTTATACGTGAGTTTTTGCTTGATTCTTCCTTGATTCCACAAAGAAAGTTGTTGTCTTCTGATCTTATTCTTCTTTTGTTTCTTTTTCTTCGTGTTTTTCTCTATGCCGGATACATGCCCAATCACAAAGTTCGTGACGTTTTCTTCTTCTAAAAACGCGACAATTTCTTTGGTTGTCTTATGTTCCAATTGTTCGAGCTGATGTTTACTTTTTTGACGGATGCGAATTCTCGCCTGCCGATATTTTTTCCATTGGTTCGATCCTTTTTGACAACGAGACATTTTCTTGCTCAAATCAGCTAATGCTTTTGCACGAAATTGAGAAAGACTCCGCATCGCCCGTCCTGACACTAATAAAGCTTTGTTCTCCGTTGCCACCGTGACGGCATGAATTTCTCCTAATTCTCCGCCCGCTGCTTTAAAATCATAAGAGGAAATGTCTTTCTCGGGAACAGATACCGCATAACAAAACCAATATGCCCCGTTTCTCCATACGATTTCCGCATAGTTGCAATTTTCCATATCTTCCTCTGAAAGATTAGGAAGAACAACGGTTTTATTTTTCTTTGGAACCTTTTCATTCCACTTTTTCTTTTTCTTTTTGGTTAACAAGTCTGAAAGGGCGTATCCATATTCGGCTTTTTTAATCGTGATCGTATCTTTTGAAACAGTCATGGACGCTTTTTTTAAAGGAATACAATAATAATATTTTCTACGCCACGGATAGTTAGCCTTTTTATCCACTTTTCGCAGCTGTCGGATCGTTTCACGGTTCGCCACGTATTTATCCGCAATCGCTTGAACCGTTTGAGAATGAAGATCATAGGTTTGTTTTCGAATCGCTTGAATGTCTGTTTTACTCAGCCACTTTTTACAAGTGAAATAATAAGAAGTCGCTTCCCGAACAATATCATTCCAGACGGAGGCGGCTTCCCGCTGCATAATTCTTAATTCGTCGTATACCTTTTTATCATAAGGAATTCGAAATGAATGCGTGACAAACATATTTGTGCCCTCCTTCCTCGCTTTATCCTTCTATTGTAACAGAATATACGTTCTTAAAACAAGTGATATGTGTTGAAATAACAAAAATCCGAACGATTGACGTGCCAAAAGACACACCTCGTTCGACCTCACTCTCTTCCCCTGTCTAAAGACGATGGGCTTTCCCGTTCAGAAAATCCGCAACCCCATCGTCAAACCAGCAGAGTTACCTGCTGTAGACGTTCGGATTCCCTGTATTCTAAATGTCATTCCGTCACGCCTTTTCCTTTTAGAAACTACAAGCGAAATAAGTGAATAGCTGATGCGGCATTCATTTCAACGCCTTCTCCTATCTATTCTTTCGACTAAAAAAAGCCCTGAATCACAGGGCCCTTTCACTTATCTTACTAAATTTTTTTGGAATCCATATAGGAAATCCGTTGCGCTGAAATCATTTGCTTCGCGTGACTTGAAGATCGTATCACGGAGCAATAGAGACAACTGATCTTCTGCATGGATAATTTCGCCCCACGTTCTTGCAGTTGTTTGCACTTTTGCTGTACGTGGAATACGTTGTTCTTGATAGTTTTGAAAAATCGTTTCGTAATCGTTTTCATTTTTCAACAGTTCATCTGCCATACATGCCGCATCTTCAAGCGCCTGACATCCACCTTGCGCTAAGTATTGGAGCATCGGGTGAGCCGCGTCGCCAAGAAGTGTGATCTTCCCTTTCGTCCAGTTATCAATTGGTAAGCGGTCGTACATCGGCCAGCGTATTTGACGCTGAATGAATGACAGAGCATTGACAACGAGCGGATGGCATCCTTCAAAGCGTTTATCCATTTCTTCAGGTGTACCCCAGTCTTCTGATCCTTCTTTATATTCAAACGATTTAAATACAACAACCTGATTGTATAGTTCACCACGGCGAACTGGATATTGAACGAGATGAAGATTCGGTCCGATCCACATAATTACGTCATCAAGGTTGTTATCTGCTGAGATTTCATTAATTGGAATTGTACCGCGGTATGCAACATATTCAGAGCAAATAGGCTCATCGTCGCTAAATAGTTTTCGCATATTCGATTTAAGGCCGTCTGCCCCGATCAATGCTTCTGCCGCAAATGTTTCACCTCGTTGGTTCGTTACTAAGACACCGCTTTCATTTTCATCTGCAGATTGGATAGCTTGATCATTGAATAACGTAATTTTATTCGATTTTTGGCACGCTTCAAGCAACACTCTATGCAAATCGGATCTGTGCATAACAATATATGGCTGACCGTAACGTTCTTGAAATTCCTCACCAAGATCCAATACTGTTAATTCTTCTCCTGTATACACATCTTTTAATACAAGACGTTTCGGGAATACAGCCAATTTATTAATTTCATCAACCAGTCCAAAACGATCCAGAACCGCCATTGCATTTGGGCCAAGTTGGATGCCTGCGCCTACTTCTCCAAATTGGGGGGCTTGTTCAAGAACAGCTACAGTTTTCCCTGCTTCGACCACACCAAGTGCTGCTGCCAGTCCACCAATACCACCGCCAACTACGATTACTTCGCTTACATGCTCCATATAAATTCCTCCTTCTTTATTCCACTAATAGAGAACTTAGTACATCATTAATATAAATTCTAAGCTATTTCTTTGTTTATGTCAATATTTTTCGTGAAATTCGGCCATTCCCCTTACAATATTCTGCTTTTTTCAGTAAAAGATGACGAACATGAAAAGAAAATATAAAACAAAAAAGCAGGTGTGATGAAAAATCATACCTGCTTTTCTCATTCTTTATTTAATTCTCACGTCAAATAATTGCTTACTCCACTAATTTAGCCTCTGCTATTTTGATTTTCTCTTGATCAGATCTATTGGTCTGATTAAGATAGTAAGCTTGCTTTGCAGGAACGAAAGATAAAGCGATAGCCGCAATCAGACCTGGTATAGCAAACGCAATAAAATTGAATTGAATCGGTAATGTAACGGATAATAGGAATCCTCCTAATATCGGACCAAGCATTCCACCCATTCGACCAATTCCAGAAAACATTCCTAGAGCTGTAGAACGTATAGTTGGTGAATAGTATTGTGATATATAAGCTTGAACAATATTTTGAGCCCCAATTGTAGCAGCTCCTGCAACCGCTACCAATAAATAAATGACAAATGTATTTCCGCCAAATCCAAGCAATGTTAGGGCAACTGCACCTGAAGCATACATTGGTACAAGCATTTTTTTAGAACCATATTTATCACATAGACGCGCAATAATGAGCGTCCCTATAATCGCTCCACCTTGAAGCGCAATCAAGAAACCTAAGCTTGAATTCAACGCATAACCCGCTTCAATCATTAATTTAGGCAACCATGTATTCAAACCGTATACCATTAACAAACAAGTAAAGGAAGCAATCCAAAACATAACCGTACCTAATGCTCGTTTTTCTTGGAACAATCCTACAACTGGAACTTTAGATTCCATTACTGGAAGTTCCATGAGCTCATCATCTTTACTATACGTAAATTTAGGGTCGACTTTTTTCAGTATGCGAAACAGCTCTTCCTTTTTACCCGTTTTAGCTAAGTAAACTGAAGATTCTGGAAGACTTTTATACATCAACGGTAAAAACACTAATGGAAGTGCAGCAAACCAAAAGATAGATTCCCATCCAAGTGTCGGCATAATCAAAATTCCTAGTGTTGGTGCAAGCATCCCACCAACAGAATATCCACAAAGAACAATAGAAACGGTCATACTTTTCATGTTTCTCGGAGAATAATCCGTTAATAGCGCAATAACATTTGGCATAATACCGCCAAGTCCTAAACCGGCTATAAAGCGATAAATAGAGAAAGTAGTCGGATCATCTGCAAACCCGCATAATACGGTAAATAAACTGAACAATATGAGCGATATAGCTGTTACTTTTTTTCTACCAATTCGATCAGCCAAAATCCCTAAAAAAATCGCACCGAACATCATACCGAATAATCCGTAGCTACCCATCGCTCCTACTTCGACCGTCGATAAGTTCCACTCTTGAATCAACTTCGGAACAACCGTTCCAAAAACAACTAAATCATATCCATCAAATAAAATGATCAGAAAACACCATGCTAACAGCCCAAAATGAAAGCGGTTAAATTTACTATTATTAATAATTTCAGTTGTGTTGACTTTTGCCATACAAATGATCCCTCCAATTCGAATTCAAAGATATTTAAAGCGCTTACTTTTCACGCTTCAAGAAATAATTTTCATTATTTTTATAATCACCAATTATAAAAATAATGAACAGCGGTTCTTAATAGGAGTATAAATGATATTGGACTATGTTTCAATAAAAATTTTAATATACTTTTGTTATTCTGAAACTACGCGTATTAATTAGATATAAAAAGCTAGCAAAAGTATACCTTTTTTCAACATACCCATTATCTCTACTTGTTTTTCTTGGTCCTTCACCTTACGATATAGATTAAACAGACAACCATTGAAAGAGAGGTGAGTTCTGCGCTAAAAAAGGCACGAATAGTCTAGTATAGATGAATCACTATATTTATCTATGTTTTTAGTGGCAGGGACTATATGACAAACAATAAAAGTCCTCAAGGGATTCAATCACTGCAACTTGGCATTAATATTATCGATGTCTTTCTAGAGCAGGGAAGACCATTAAAGTCTTCTGATGTTCAAGAATTAACTGGGATGACGAAAAGCAATTTGTACAAATACTTATACACACTTACTCAATCCGGTATCTTATACCGCGATCCCGTACAAAATGCGTATTCACTTGGCAGTCGGCTGATTGAATATGGAAATGCAGCACTCGGCAACATGGACATCATTGGCCGTATTATTCCTCACTTAAAGGACATCAGCCAGCAAACGTCTCTAACAACACTACTGGCAATTTGGTCACATGATGGTCCAGTTATCGCCCACATCTGGAACGCTAATTATGGCATTAACATTGGCGCTCAAATCGGTGCGAAATTGCCTCTACTATCATCTTCCGGAAAAATATTTGCTGCTTTTATGAACGAAACGGAAGCACGGGAATGGGAATTGCGAGAGCTTAGCAAATTGACGGAAGTAAAACGAAAAACGTTCATCGCCGAGCGCGAAGAGATAGAAAAAAACAAGTTCACATACGCAGTAGAACCGCTCATTGAGCACATTTCATCATTTAGCGTACCTCTTCTTGACTTTGAAAAAAATTTACTCGGTGCATTAACCATCGTCGGGTTTACACCGCTTATTCCGACCAATGCCGACGATGAAATCAGTCAGTATGTAATCCGGCAGGCCAATAAAGTGTCAGCATCATTCGGTCACCGTCCGTAAAACCATTCTTCACTGAATGGTTTTTTATTTTATCGTGCGAATCCGCTCCGCTTTTTTGCTTCCAAAACAACGCAAAAAAGCGCCTGCCGCTAAACTTCAGCAGCAGGCAAATTCCTATTCGTGTATTAAGATATTATCTGATCAATTATTATCTGTTACAAAAGCTGATGATGACTACATCAACGAGCAATACTTTTCATTTTTAAGGTAAGAAAGGTTTGAACTCAGATGTCACTTCTTGTTGACCATTGTTTTTATCATACGCTTCTTGTTTTTCAATATCGAATTTTTCCATGATTGGAAGGTCATTAACAGTGAAGAAATACGTATCTTCCGCTGCCACATGTTCAACCCAAGCCCAGTTTGGAACAGCAAGGAAATCTCCTTCTTCCCAATCGAATCGAACACCATTAATAATGCTGTATCCAGAGCCTTTATAAACTTGATGGATCGATGCACTTGTATGACGCTGTGCTTTCGTACGGAAGCCTTTAGGAAACTTCTGAATCCAAGCAGCAATCGTTGGGTTCGCTGTTTGACCAGTAGAAGGGTTAATGAATTCTACAGCATATCCTTCGAATGGATCCGGGTCAAATTGACTTAATGATTCAATCGCCTTATGCGTGTGTTCCCATTTGTATGAGCCTAATGGTGCAGTAGACGGTTTACGATCCGTAACAGGACGTAACATACCTGCAGCGTAACGTTGTGAACCGTAGTTATCCGGTACTTTCGGTTGTTCAATTCGTTCTGGATAGTTTTCAAAGAATGTGCCACCCAACGCATAAATGGTTGGTATATCAAGAACATCTGTCCAAATCATCGGTTTTGTTCCTTCATGACCATGACCATGCCAAAGGTCTTTCGGTGTAATTAAGAAATCTCCTTCTTCCATGAAGATTCTTTCACCTTGAACAATACTATACGCGCCTTCTCCCTTCGTAATGAAGCGGAGTGCATTTTGGGAATGGCGGTGAGAAGGAGCCACTTCACCAGGTTGAAGCAATTGAACCGCTGCATAAAGAGTTTGCGTTGTAGAAGCCCACCCCCAAGGCTGACGATAATCTAAACCAGGGTTTTGTAAATAAATCGCTCTTCTTTCCCCGCCACGGTCTGGAGTGAAAATTTGAGCCGCTTCCATTAACTTCTTCTCGAGTAAACTGGCTTTCCAAAGATACGCTTTTGCATGTGGTTCTGGTGATTTATGCATCAATGCTGGAATTGCTTCCCATAGTGGACCAAGATTATATTGGCGAATATCTTTCGTGAAGTCTTGTACGATTTGACTTTTCATAAATTCAGTTGTTTCTGCCATCTTTATAACCCCCCTATAATAGTTACTTGCTTACTTTAGATAAGTTACGTTGAATTTGACCCTCGTGTTTATTGACATGCTGGTCAATTAAATGATCAATAATAAATGAAAGTGGTTTCGTACCAAAGTTAGGATTTTTGCTTGGTGCCTCAGCTGCCAGCTGCTCAGCAGTTAAGTTTTCGATTCCGTCTTTTACCTGTTGTTTAACTTTTTCTAATTTTTGCAACATCTCATCCACGCTCACCGCGTCCACTGTGGCAGGCCTTACAGCTTCTAAACGAGGCTCATGCAGATGATTTCTCCCCCACTCTTTTCCAGGTGATTGAACAAGTTGATCAATTTCCTCTACCCAATAAGGCAATGCTTCAACAATGTGGGCCATAATTTGCATAATGGACCATTCATCTTCAGTTGGATTCCATCGAATCGTCTCTTCTGATAATCCTTTAACCGTTTCGATAATACGATCAATTGACTCGCTAACGGAAGTAATCGCGTTTTGTGTCATACTTATTACTCTCCTTTTACAGCGCGTACTTTATTTTCTAAAACACCGACTTTTTCAATTTCAATGCGAACTACATCGCCATCTTTTAACCATACTTGCGGATCCATTGCTTGAATGACCCCCCCAGGAGTTCCTGTAATTACAATATCACCAGGCTCTAGTGTAGCAATGGTAGATAGGAATGATACTAATTTTTTAACCGTGAATACTTGGTTCGCCGTATTAGTGCGTTGACGTTCTTCACCATTTACTGTTAGAACCATTTCCAAGCTTTGCGGATCTGTCAATTCATCCGAAGTCACCATCCAAGGCCCCATTGGCAAACTGCCATCGACCGTTTTACCTTGTAACCATTGGAGTGTACGACGTTGGAAGTCACGATAAGTAACATCGTTAGCTACTGCATAACCTGCAACATAATCAAGTGCATCTTCTTCTGAAATATTTTTACCTTTCTTCCCAATCACAAACGCAAATTCTGCTTCATAATCCAATTGTTCTGAAATCGGGTAGAAAGGAATATCATCTTGTGGCCCAATCAGCGTATTAGCAAATTTAGCAAATACAACTGGATGAGAAGGAAGTTCACGTCCCATTTCAAGAATATGCTCACGGTAGTTGTGCCCTACAGCGAAGATTTTCCCTGGGTTTGGAACAGGAGCCCCAATTTTCACCTGTGATTTTTCGAATACAAGCGGTACATCACTTTCATTGTTTCCAAGCGCATAAGCCACTGCTTCTTTTGCATAACTAAGGCTTTCAGCACCCCCCTGCAAAAATCCGGTCATGTCGGCAGGTACGTATGCTTCTGCAATTTGAGCTGCACGAATTTTCCCTTCAGAAGCGAGTTTTGCTTTGTAGGCAGCGTTTAGATCTACCACTTTTTCTCCTTCAAGAGCCGCAATACGTGTTACGCCATTATGTGTAAATGTTACTAATTTCATTTTTTAGAACTCCTCCTCATTCCACTTTTAGTTAACACTGTTCATTATTTATATAAAATTTATCGTATCCGCTTACATTTGTCAACATTCAAATCACAATATTGTTCAATTGGACAGCTTTCTGAAGTTATGCCATGATTATGTGAAAAAAATTATCGAAAGGAGTATCACTATGGAAACGAATAAACCGCTGCCGGTTATCGGATCATTGCAGACTGGTATTCATATTATTGAAACGCTTATTGAACAAGGCCAACCGCTTAAATTTACTGAAATTCAAGAACTGACTGGCATCACAAAAAGCAATTTATATAAATATTTAAATACGTTAACGATGCTCGGCCTGCTGTACCGTGATAAGAAACAAGGATCTTTTTTTCTTGGCAGCAAATTGATTGAATACGGCAATGCAGCCATTGGAAGTGAAGATGTCATCAGTCGCGTCACCCCGTACTTGAAAGACATTAGCCGCCATACGAAACTGACTGTTCTATTGTCTGTCTGGACGCATGACGGACCTGTCATCGCCAACATATGGAGTGCCAGTTACGGATTAAATATCGGCGCACAAATTGGTGCAAAGCTCCCATTGCTGTCATCTTCAGGTAAATTGATCGCTGCGTTTCAACATTCATCGGATGTGTTTGAATGGAAAACGAACGAACTACAGAAACTAACAGATGATGAGAAAGAACAGTTTGAACAGGAACTCGAGATCATTCGGCGTACATATTTTTCATACGCCGTCGAACCGCTTGTCGATCACGTTTCATCGTTCAGCGTGCCTATTTTAAATTATAAAAAAGAATTAGTGGGCGCTGTTACCATTGTTGGCTTTACGCAATTGATACCTGAAACGCTCGATACTACTATTAGTCAATTCGTTTTAAAGAGTACATTCGAACTGTCAGAATCATTCGGCTGGCATTAAGTCCTTCCTGCTCTTGAGTCTACTGGTAGACACGATCTAGAGAACGACAGACCGTTAAAAGGTAATAACCTCACTATTTTCCTGCGAAAACGGAGCACACAATTCCATATCACTTAGATTTGGTACGCTAGGTTTCCACCATTTTTCCAGTCATCTTCTTTGACCATAAAATCTTATTCCTGTAATGTGAAATAGAAGGTAAATTGGGAGGGGTCAAGATGCAGTACACGACACTCAAGAAAACGAATCTCAACATTTCAAGAATTGGTCTCGGTACGAATGCAGTAGGCGGTCATAACTTATTTGAACATTTGAATGAAGATGAAGATTTAAAGAAAATTGAAGAGATTTTAGGATAATTTGTAGGCAGCCGGGGTTCATGGTTGCTTTTTATTGTCATCAACATAATACTGACTAAATCTACATTTTTTAATGCAAAGTCCCTGGCTCGATATATTTTATTAAAAGTCAGCGTGCGAGTTGTGCTACACTGGAAAAAAGAACGTGAAAGGACGGACAGACAGTTAATGAAACGATTTATTTTTGTCATTCCAGTTATAGTCCTCGTTTTTTCGATTGCAACGTGGATGTTAAATAAAGACTTTTCAATGATTGACGCGCAGACACGCACATTGATTGCAATTGGAGCTTCTGTGTTTTCTGGCATTATTACCTTCTTTCTTATGCGCAGTGACATTGAACATATCACTGAAGCACATCTGGAAAGACAGAATGCAAAACGAAAAAAGTAAAGAAACGCCTGTCCTTTATGAGGATAGGCGTTTTTGCTCGGATTTCTTGAATATTCTTTTTTCATACACCTGCGTGATTAAATAGCCGTGAAAAGCAGCGAGTAGTTGTTGGAACAACATACAGACGATAACTGGAACCGCGACTTTTGGTGGAAAAAAATTAACGGCAATGACCGCGCCGGCGCTAAAATTGCGCATGCCGCTTGTATAAATGATCGCAACTGTATTTTCTTTGCTTTGTTTAAATGCATAAGCAATCCCCCACGAAAATAAATAGACAGATAATACAATGAGAAAGATCGTTACCAAAATTCCTAATAATTCCAAATTGATGTTTTTCATATAGGGGGCAATAACTGAACTATTGATCGCAACGACAACCGGCAATGATAGTTTTGAAAATGGCGATAATTTCTGGCTGATACGGCTTGCCCGTTCCGCCTTTAGCCATTGATTTACACCCATCCCTGCCAGTGACGGAATGACAATCATCCAGAAAAGTCCATTCATCACATCCATAAAGCTCATTTCAACATTGCTTCCGACTAAAACGGATAAGCTGAACGGCACGATAATAGGCGACAACATCGTATCAATCAAAATAATCGCCAGCGACAGCGATACACTTCCCTTATACATCGTTACCCAGATCATACTCGTAATCCCGGTCGGAATGACAAGCGCTAGTGTGATCCCTGTTACGGTCAATGGATCATGTGGAAAAACGATCTGCCCAACGACAAGCGCCCACACCGGCGCAACAATATGCAACGTAACGAGTGCTATCACAATTGGAAACGGATGGGTCATCGTATGATGAAGCATGTTAAAACTCGAATTCACACTGCCTGCAAACGTCATAAAAGCAAATAGCCATGGGACAATAAACACCCACGAATGCAAGTATTCGGCAGCGATGATCCCTGTTACGACACTAATCGGTGTCAAAATAGGCATCCATTTCCCGAGCAATGCATTCAATAATTGCAGCATAAACAAGAACTCCATTCAATTTTTTAAAAATATTGTATCATTTTGTCGACAAAAAAAGCGAACCGGTATAACACCGGTTCACCATTATTCACTTATTGGTTCCCTTTTTTTACCCATTCTGCTACTGTCACAGTCCGTTTTGCTTGATGTTTAACAGCAGCCTGTACGTCTTCTACCATTTTGCCATTTTGGTCAACACTTACACTTGTACCATACGGATTGCCGCCGGCCGCAAATGTTACCGGATCTGTGTAACCAGGTGATGCAACGAGCGCTCCCCAATGGTGCATTGTCGTATAAAGTGCCAAAATCGTTGCTTCCTGACCGCCATGCGCATTTTGTGCGGATGTCATCGCACTAACCACTTTGTTTGCAAGCTTTCCGTGGAACCAAAGGCCGCCCGTTGTATCTAAAAATTGTTTTACTTGTCCAGGCATATTTCCGAATCGCGTTGGTATGCTGAAAATAATGGCATCCGCCCATTCAAGATCATTCAACGTTACTTCTGGAACACTTTTCGTTTCTTCTACATGCGCTTTCCAGGCTGGATTTGAATCAATCGCTGACTGTGGAGCCGTTTCAGGTACTTTTAATACTTTCACTTCAGCACTTGCAGCTTTCGCGCCTTCTTCTGCCCATTTCGCCATTTGATAATTCGTTCCTGTTGAGCTGTAATAGATCACCGCTAATTTCACATTTTCCATTGTTTGTTCCTCCCTATGATTAGATGATTTCCCAAATAATTTACTTAAAAATCCCATTTCCTTCACCGCCGATTTATTTTTGAAAATCTGCTTTACGTATTATGTCCGTTCCCTTGAAAAATCTATCTTAGTGTTGATTTTTCCCTATCAGCTGACCAAGTGAGTATTTTTTGCTGCCATTGATCGCAAGGTACAGTGCGATAGCTAGTAATGCTAAATCTAATTCATATCCGGCCATTTGCCCATTGCCTAGGAAACCGACGGCCAATTTCACTTTCAAGGTAGCGCCAATCATAAGCAACGCCAACAAAGCTGACACAATTTTCGTTCCAAATCCAACGATTAATGCAATACCACCAACTAATTCAATGATCGCTACAATGTAAGCGATTCCTCCTGGAATGCCAATACTGTCAAACCATCCTACAGTATTCCCAATTCCCCCTTGAAACTTCACTAAACCGTGCACAAAAAAGATAATTCCTAATACCACCCGTAAAATAAGGGTTCCTGCTTCTGCTTTTACTGACACTAATCATCTCTCCAATTCATTTTTATTTATTATTTTTTAAAAATGCTGACATGTATTAACCGTTTAGTTCTCTTACTTCAATAGGGATCAAAGTGTTCTCAAGCTTCTCTCCGTGAATTTCATATTGCGCCGGCAGTTTTAATTTTTCACCCATTGTTTCCTGTGACTCATCATGAGCAAATCCTGGTGGATCCGTCGCAATTTCAAATAAAATTTCTCCGTGCTCTCTGAAATAAATGGCATTAAAGTAATTTCTATCTTGCACAGGCGTCACTCCGTATCCATGCTGCTCAACGTGCTTTTTCCACTTTAATTGATCTTCATCATCATCAGCACGCCAGGCGATATGATGAACGGTACCCGTACCCATTTGACCACGGCCGCTTCGTGTTGTCTTAATGTCAATCACGTTGCCAATGTCTCCAGAAGAGCGAAAGCGCACCAAATCTCCTTCTTGTCCAATAAATTCCAGACCCATCACCTTCTCCAGCAATGCGGCCGTTTGTTCAGGCTGTGCAGACAATAATGTAGCACCGCCAAATCCTTTAATCGCCACATCCGGTGTCACACCACCAAATGTCCACTCATTTTCTTCTCCTGCTGCCCGTTCAACGATTTCTAAACGAAGGCCATGGGGATCATCAAATTGTAAGTACTGTTCACCGAAACGTTCTGTTTTTATAAATGAAACATTAAATTTTGCCAATCGCTTTTCCCAAAATCCAATGGCTCCTTCTGGTACAACATAAGATGTGACGCCTACCTGTCCATAACCGATCGTTCCACGGCGAGCGCCGACCCAAGGGAAAAATGTAATAATGGTTCCCGGCTTGCCGCCATGATTGCCGAAATAAAGGTGATAGGTTCCTGGATCATCAAAATTGACCGTTTTTTTCACTAAACGAAGCCCTAAAACACCGGCGTAAAAATCAACATTTTCCTGAGGATGACCGACAATCGCTGTAATGTGATGAATACCTACTGTTTTTTTAGTCATCTTTCTCCCTCCTATCGTTGTACATTTGCTCTTCGTACGCTTCTTTTTTATATCTCATATCCATATATTTTTAATTAAAGATATTATCCAAAAAATTACTTTTTACTTGCATGAAGCCCTATTTTTTTCAATAAACAAGTGACGGTTTCCAGCTCTTCTTCTGACAACTCTTCAAAAATTGAATCAACTGTTTTTTCATGCCTAGGAAATACTTCATCTATAAACCTTTTTCCTGAATGAGTGAGAACAGCATAGGTGACGCGGCGATCTTTCGGGCAGTCTTTACGAACGATCAGTCCCTTTTTTTCAAGTTTGTCGACGACATAGGTAATACTGCCGCTTGAAAGCAATATCTTTTTGCCAATATGCTGAATGGGCTGATCGCCTTTATGATACAAAAGTTCAAGCACCGCAAACTCTGTTGTATTTAACCCATACGCTTTAATGTCTTTTCGCAATACATCCTGAACCATCTGTGAGGCTCGCATTAACACAACTAACGCCTTCAATCCAGAATTCATTTCTGATCACTTCCAGTCCATTATCTCAATTTAATTTATCTCTAATTCGAGATAATAGTATCACGCTTGGTTTCATGTGTCAACAGAAAAAACAGCAAGCCATCATTGACTCGCTGTTCCACTATTAAACATTTACTTGCTTCATGAGACGGGCACTTTGTCCGTTTAATCCTATTAACTGAACCGGAACTCTGTTTTCCCGGTATTTCATGATCACTTTTTCAATCGCAGCGACCCCCGAATCGTCCCATATATTTGCTTCTGTTAAATCAAGCACAATCTTATCTACTTCTTCTTTATAATTAAATTCATTTAAGAAATCGGTCACTGATGCGAAGAAAATTTGTCCTGTTACGCGATAGATCTTTTCATTTGAATCGCCCGCTTCTTTCGTAACGTTTACTTTCGATATTTTTGCGGTAAAGAACAACGCACTTAAAATAATACCGGCAAATACACCTTTTGACAGGTCATGGGTCCAGACAACGACAGCTACTGTGACGACCATGACGATTGTATCCGTGATCGGAATTTTGCGTACTGTTGTCAGTGATGCCCAGTCAAATGTGCTGATCGACACCATGATCATCACGCCGACGAGCGCCGCCATCGGGATTTGAATGACGATATCGCTTAATACAATAATTAACAAAAGAAGAACGATGCCTGCTGTAAATGTCGAAAGTCTACCTCGGCCGCCAGATTTGACATTAATAACCGATTGTCCGATCATCGCACATCCTGCCATGCCGCCAAGTAAACCGGTCGCAATGTTCGCAATTCCTTGACCTCGCGCTTCTCTATTTTTATCACTTTCCGTGTCGGTCATATCGTCGACAATGGACGCTGTTAATAATGACTCAAGCAAGCCGACGATCGACATTGCCAGCGCCGTTGGGAAAATAATGGACAGCGTTTCAAAATTGAGCGGGACATCTGGGAAGAAAAACGACGGAAGCGTGCCGCTAATATTGCCAAGATCTCCGACTGTCCGTAAATCGAAGCCGGCAGCAACCGCAATAATTGTCATCACAACAATCGCCACAAGCGGTGATGGAACGGCTTTTGTTATACGCGGCAGCAAATAAATAATCGCCAATGTCGCCGCTACAAACACATACGTCATAGCAGATACGCCGATAAAATGCGGCACTTGTGCCATAAAAATTAAAATAGCCAGCGCATTGACAAATCCAATCATAACCGATCGCGGGACGAACTTCATAAACCGGGCCACTTTCAAAAAACCGAACGTTATTTGCAAAAGACCGGTTAAAATCGTCGTCGCAAATAAATATTGCAGCCCGTAATCTTTTACGAGTGTGACCATTAAGAGCGCCATCGCACCGGTCGCAGCAGAGATCATCGCCGGACGACCACCCATAAAAGCAATCACGACAGCCATTGAAAACGATGCATACAAGCCGACCATCGGATCGACACCGGCAATGATCGAAAATGCGATCGCTTCTGGGATGAGCGCAAGGGCGACAACAAGACCCGATAGCAAATCCCCTTTTACATTGCCAAACCATTCTTTTTTCATTTTTTGAACAGATAACTCCATACTTCACCTCTTATATATATGTCACTTTCGACTCTCACGAAAGGTTACTTCATGTGTGAACGATTTTCATCGTATCATATGTCATTCTTTTTGAACATGGATGAAAAACAATAAAAGGCTCAACCATCAAAACAATGATGGTTGAGCCTTTTATTGTGGATGCAAGCATCTTCTACTTTTTTATTTATGTTTAGTTTTCGTACTCAACCAACCAGCAATCATTTTTCTTTCCTTCATGCAATGTATGTTCAGGAAGAAGCTTCACTTTTTTAAATCCGCACTTTTCATAACAACAAATGGCCCGCTCATTCCACGACTGCGGATTCATTACAATTTTCTTTGCTTGCTCTTCTTTCGCTAAATATTCAACGATCGCTTTGACAAGCACTTTACCGATTCCTTTATTCCAATGATCGACTTCTCCAATTAATTGATCGGTTCCATAAATAACAGATTCGTCATCTGCATAGCCATATAATTCTCGTTTCTGCTCACAGAGTGGATAGTATTGTGCATAGCCAATTTCATCGCCTTCAAATTCGATGATACAACGGGTGATGTCTTGTTCATCGTTATAAAAATGCGCTTTCACTTTTTCTAAATCAAACGAGTTGTCACGCCCTTCATAAAACTCCAACACGATTGGGTCAGATAACCATTTCACTAGCAGCTCCTGATCCTTTTCTTCCAACGCACGAACTTTTAGCTTTCCTTTTTGAAACAGCATGTCAAATTCCTCCTGTTCCATTTTGTCTTATCATCAAAATACATAATATTCAGACAAAAGTAAACTAATTCGCACGAAAAAAATAAAGGAAATTGGCTGTTCTTTGGAGAAAAAGGCTAATTAGCACATGAAATATTTGGAGGTGAAAACTTCATGATTTTCTTCCGCAAATTGTTTTTTAAAGCTGTTCATATGAGCAATTGGACATTATTTTTCTCCACGTCCACACTTATTTTGTTCAGCAGTTTTTTTATGTATTATGTCGAACCGGAAACATTTGTCTCACCATTTGAAGGATTATGGTGGACAATGACAACGGTCGTAACGGTTGGCTATGGGGATGTATTCCCGGCTACAGTACCTGGCAAACTATTTGCGATGTTTCTATATGTCATTGGCATCGGCTTGATGACGGTATTGATCGGCAAAGTTATTGACACATTGAGCGTGCGAAAACGGATGAAGGAGGAAGGCCGATTGCAAATTACACGCGAAAATCATATTTTACTTATTAACTGGACGAACCGGGCGCAGATTGCGTTAAACGAATTACTTGAATCTTTTCCTGACATTCGTGCTGTTATTATTGACGAAGTGACCGAAAAAACGCCTTTTCTACATGAACGTGTTGATTTCGTGAAAGGCGCACCGGCAGCAGAATCAACATTAATGCAGGCCAATTTATTACAAGCAAAATCGGTGATGATTTTTTCACCGGATGACGCACGCAACTCATCAGCTGCCGATGGATTAACGCTGCTCATTGCTTCCACACTGGAAGCAACGGCGAAAAAACATGATCAAAACATATATACGATCTGCGAAGTGGCTGATTCTAAACATATCAGCGCGTTTACTCATGCTAATGTAGAAGAATTTATTACACCGAATGATACAGCAGCCCATCTCGCTGCACGCTCCATGCTATTTAATGGTTCGAGCGAAATTATTCGTCAGCTGACATGCAACGACGGACATGATTTGTATCATATTCCGAAACAGTCGGACTGGACGACATATCGTGATGCGAAAAATGCACTCGCTAAAAAAGGTATCCTTCTCGTCGCGAATCATCAAGACTTATCTCTTATGTCCAAACTCGATGAACCAATTCCAAACGATGCCCGATTGTTTATTATTTGTGATGACGAAGCATATAGCCGCCTTTAAACCGATAAATCTTTTCGTTTATAAACGGCGTAGGCGACCAAAACGCATATGACGACAATACCGGCCATAAGACTAACATACAGCGGCTTGATAGCCGTATGTTCGATAATGTAAGCTGAATCCACGTATTCAAACGGCGTCACATATTTCAGCGGCTCGAATTTCTCTGCAATACTCTGTACGATATCGAAAAAGTACGAGAGAAGCACAATCGCCAGTGAAATCGATGTGACTGCCCGGCTTTTTCGCATAATCGCCGAGATCGCAAACGCGATCGCCGCAAACGTCAAATGAAGCAAGAATGGCGCAAGCGAGATCATGAAGAAGATCTTCATATCAATTGCTTCGTCCCCCGCATAGCGGAATCCGGCATAGTTGATTAAAGAAAGAACAATGTTGAACAAAAGTAAATTCGTGAAAACAGCGAGTGCTTTTTCTGCTACAATCCGTCCTCTACTGACCGGTTTTGACAGCAAAAACTCAACCGTTTTCTCGCTCTCCTCTTTTACGATCATGCTCCCCGCCATCATTGCCGCGTAAATACTGCCGAACAATGTGACAAACAAATATCCTTCAATCGCGTAAAATCCAAGTGGTGTATCAAAGCCAAGCGAGTCCATATTAAATGCTTTTAACATCGCTTCCGGATATAGTTTCATCATATCGTCTAGTTGCTCTTTATTCGCCGCAAACTGCGGATACACGCTCATAATTAAAAATGACATGCCACCGAGCGCAATGATCCAGATCCATAATGCTTTCTGTGCTTGTTTCACTTCACGCTTATAAATCATGATTCCACGCCGCCTTTCTCATAATAGTGAATAAACACTTCTTCAAGCGAAGGTTCTTCAATGAGAATGTCATCAAATGGCACAGTTTTCAATTGATCGAGCAGCGCCCGGCTTGATCCACTGTATAAAAAGCGGATGCCATGCGGGATTCGTTCTTTCTGCAACATTCCATCGATGTTCACATTTGCTTTGCTTGCATCATGAAAAAGTAGTGAGACATTTTTAAATTGATTTGTACGGATGTCTTCCATATTTTCAACTTTAATGAGACGCCCTTCTTTTATAATGGCCACACGGTCACATAATTTCTGCACTTCGCTTAAATAGTGAGAAGAAAAGAATATCGTCGCCCCCTTGTCTCTCGCTTCCCTGATCAGGTCAAAAAAGACGTTTTGCATAAGTGGATCAAGGCCCGAAGTTGGTTCATCTAAAATAAGCACCCTCGGATCGTGCAGCATCGCTTGAACAATGCCGACTTTTTTCCGGTTGCCGAATGACAAATCTTCAATTTTTCGGCTTGTGTCAAGCTCCAGCCTCTCAGCTAAATACGATGCGTTCCGGGCGCAGTCTTTTTTATAAAATCCGCCAGAATACGCAAATAACTCTTTCACTTTCATGTCTTCATAATAATGCACTTCAGATGGCAAATAACCGGTGAACTTCCGTATTTTCTGTGAGTCTTTCACAACATCACGCCCCATAATCATCGCACTTCCTTTTGTCGGATAAATCAAATTAAGCAGAGTCCGGATCGCTGTACTCTTTCCAGCGCCATTCGGTCCGATAAAACCGAAAATCTCTCCTTCCTCCACTGAAAATGTAACATCTTCAATTCCACGGTTTTTCCCGTAATATTTTGTAAGCCCGTTCAGTTCAATAATCGTCATATCTATCCTCCACTCTTTTCACCTTACAGCTTATCTATATTCGACAAAGAGCATAAATACCCTATCATTCTGTATGGCCTGCAAGCTATTTTGATCGAAACGAATGAATGATTCACTATGATGAAAATCAGTTAAAGCAAGTCTTCATTACTCTTTTCAAATGAATAGAAGAAGCTGCCCGAAATCAGTGAATAACTAACTTCGAGCAGCCTCTTCTTATCTTGCTGACTGTGGCAGCATTTCTTCAATTTTGCGCATTTTATGATCCCAGCATGCCGGACTTAAATCGACCGGATATTGCTCCGGATTAACAGGACGCTTATATTCATCCCAAAAAACATCCAAACCTTTTTTAACGTGCTGACGAATATCTTCAAGCGACGGTAGCTCATACACCCGTTTCCCATTGAGGAAAATATCTTCATGTAAATTGCGAGCCGTAAAGTTCGTTACAAATTTACTAATATACGTGTGTAGTGGATGAAACATTTTTAGTTTTTCTTCCTTTTGCGGATCTTCATTTTCTAACGCGATGTAATCGCCTTCTGCTCGGCCACTGGCGTTGTTAATGATGCGATAGACATTCTTTTTACCTGGTGTCGTCACTTTTTCTGGATTACCAGAAATTTTAATCGTATCGACCATTTCACCTTGCTTATTTTCAATTGAGACGAGTTTAAATACAGCGCCAAGCGCAGGCTGGTCAAATGCAGTAATGAGCTTCGTACCAATTCCCCAGCCGTCAATTTTTGCTCCTTGGGCGCCCAAACTCATAATCGTTTCTTCATCAAGATCATTGGATGCCATAATTTGCGTATCTGGGAATCCTGCCTCATCCAGCATTTCCCTTGCCTTTTTTGATAAATAGGCAAGGTCGCCACTGTCGAGCCGGATACCTTTAAAGTTAATTTTATTACCAAATTCTTTTGCTACACGGATCGCATTCGGTACACCAGAGCGCAGTGTATCATACGTATCAACGAGGAACACGCAATCGCGGTGTGTTTCGGCATATTTCGTAAATGCTACATATTCATCCTGATAGGCCTGTACCATTGCGTGAGCATGTGTCCCGGATACTGGAATCCCAAATAATTTACCCGCACGAACATTGCTCGTGCCAGCAAAGCCCGTAATATACGCAGCACGAGCTCCCCACACCGCGGCCTCTGTTTCATGCGCTCGTCTTGTGCCAAATTCACTCGCCGTTCCATTCCCTATCACTTGCATCATGCGAGATGCTTTTGTCGCAATAAGCGTTTGATAATTAATGACATTCAAAAGCAGCGTTTCAAGCAGTTGTGCCTGCGCAAGCGGTGCTTCAATGCGCATCATCGGTTCATTGCCAAATACAATTTCCCCTTCACGCATTGATCGGATCGTACCGGTGAATGTCATATTTCCTAAAAATTCAAGATAGTCTTCCTGATAACCTGTTGAACGTAAATAATTAATGTCGCTTTCTGTAAAACCAAACTGCTCAATTAACGATATTACTCGTTCAAGACCAGCAAACACCCCGTATCCATTACGGAAAGGCAGTTTCCGAAAATAAATATCAAATACGGAATTGCGGTCATGTATGCCGTCACGCCAGTACGTTTCCGCCATATTAATTTGATATAAATCTGTATGCAGCATTAAACTATCATCCATGTACGTTTTCATTCATTATTCCCCCTTTTTCGCTCCGAGCGTATTTGTAAAATGACCGAGTGCCCAAGTGTGGCCCGCTTCGTTAAATGAGGCAACGGCCTGTTCATGAATCACAATTTCGTATCCTTTGTTGTACGCATCAACTGCTGTATGCAAGAGGCAAATATCCGTGCAGACTCCGACAAGATGTACTTCCGTAATCCCTCTAGCACGCAACTTCATATTAAGATCGGTACCCGCAAAAGCTGAGTAGCGTGTTTTGTCCATATAATACACGTTGTCACGGTCTTGATTTTTCTCATACACATCTTGCAGCTTTCCATATAGGCTGCGCCCTGTTGTACCGCGAATGTTATGCGGGGGAAATAACGTTGTTTCTGGATGATACGGATCATTTTCATCATGAACGTCCACCGCAAAGACAACGTAATCCCCGTCTCCGACAAACTGTTCCGTCAGCCGGACAATTTCACCTTCCAACGCCTGGCCCGCTTCCCCGCACGTCAATTTCCCGTCTGGGGCAACAAAATCATATGTGTAATCAATATTGAGTAGCGCTCGTTTCATTTGAAACCCATCCCTTCATTTTTCACCCATAAATGGATTCGATCATATCAATTTTATTAAATGTGTAAAGACGTGACGGCCGGTACGAATGGCGCGTCGTTTTTTTCGGCTGTCCCGATTCGTCCAGCACCAATTCAATAAATGGCAGTTTCGGTGCTCTCGTGAAAAAGACCGGATCGGAGGCAATCTTCGGATCATTTGTTACCGTCAACAGCACCCGCTGCAATTCAGAGAGCGTAAACTCTTCTGGTAAAAAGTTCTTCGCCGTCGTTGTCCGGATCATTTCCGAACGGATCATGGTCAGTGCATCCGTAATAATATCGCGGTGATCAAACGCCAAATCCAGTTTCAATACGTCTTCGATGCTAAACAATTGAACGTCCGCTGCATCATCAGCGGCTCGCCGACTGGCAAGTGCTGATTCTGGTACAATGGCATAAAACGCATTCGAAATAATCCAACCGCGCGGGTCACGTCCTGGTGTATCATAGACACCAAAATGACGAATGTGAAGTCCTTCAACACCTGTTTCTTCCACTAACTCTCGGGCAGCAGCTTGTATTCCAGTTTCATCCAGCTGAATGAAGCCACCTGGAATCGCCCATTTGCCTCCTTCGAAATTCGGATTGCCTTCACTGTCTGTTTCAGCACGCTGAATGAGCATCATATGAAGCGTCATATCCGGCGGTGCTTTTTCTTCTTTTTTTTCGGACAGAATCGTGAAAACTGCAATATCCGCTGTATAACCGTCCGGTGTTCGATATTTTGAGGAATCGTAATCGTTCATTGGCTCTCTCCTACTAATTATTAATTTTATAATTACTAATTATATGCGAGGATAACTCTTTTTGCAAGTTGTTATTAAAAAACAGCTTCACTCAGCCGGTGTGTGATAATTATGATTTGTGTTCCCTTTCGAAAAATTCCTCAAATTGCTGTATTTTAACTTCTTCTCCGCCTGCTTTCAGTGCAGCCCTGGCCACTATCACTTCAACTACGCTAAGTACTAGCAACATAAAAATCCCCAACATATTTGCCACTCCCTCTTTTGTTTTTTAAACTGTAAAGTGTGAAACGCATTTCAGAGCAAGCACTTTTTTAAAAAAGAGGGATGACAATGGGAAATATTCACGATATTGCCCGGATCGCCGGGGTGTCAACTGCTACAGTTTCGCGCGTGTTGAATAACCATCCTTATGTAAGTGACGGAAAAAGACTGGCAGTACTCAACGCTGCCGAACAGCTTCACTACGAAAAAAATATTAATGCCGTTCATTTATCACGTGGAAAAACGGAGACAATCGGCGTCATTTTGCCATTTGTAAACCATCCTTACTTCGGAACCATTTTAAATGGCATAGCATCCGCTGCTGAAAAAAGCGGCTTTAAATTAATGATTGTGCAAACGAATTATGACATCGCTCAAGAAATTGATGCACTTAACATGCTGAAATTAAAGCAGGTAGACGGGATTATCATTACATCGCGGGAGTGTCCGATTGAACTAGTGGAAGACTACAGTGCATATGGGAATATCGTATTGTGCGAAGCTAGTTCCGGTGAACAGATGTCATCTGTTTTTGTAAATCAATATGAAGCGTTTAAAGAAGCTATTTCTTTTTTTATTGAAAGAGGGCATTCAAAAATTGGTTACACAGTCTTCCGATTGGACGGAAAAAGTAGTCAAGCTCGTAAAAAAGCGTATGAAGAAACGTTCGGGCATGTGCAAGATAAGTGGATTTTTGATCAAGCATTGACGATTGAAGATGGCACACGTGTTGCTGGTGAATGGGCAGCACTTGATGACCCTCCTCCTGCCATGCTGATCACGAATGATTTTGTTGCGGTAGGATTTATACTAGAGTGTAAGCGATTAGGCTTTAATGTGCCGGAAGACGTGGCCGTCGTTGGATTTGACAATCATGCTATCGCCGCACCGCTCGGCATCACGACGATAGAACTTCCCCTGAAGCAGCTCGGAATAATCGCTTTTCAACTAGCCATTTCAGAGGATACTGTTTCACATCGTGAAATAGCGTATAAATTAATCGAACGGGACAGTGTTTGAACGCGAGAATATTTTAGTAAGCATCGTCATATCACTCGAATGTGACTAAATTCCAATAAGCGTGAACAATAACGGCTTTTCAATCATGAAAAGGCTGCCGGAATTTCTTCCGGCAGCCTTCTTTACTTACCATTAAATTCAGCGGGCACTGGGCCTGTTCGCTCACCGCGGTCAAGAGCTGTAATTTGATCCATATCTCCCTGCGTCAATTCAAAGCCGAAGACATCGATGTTTTCTTCAATTCGTGATGGTGTCACGGATTTCGGAATGACAATTGATCCGTTTTGCAAATGCCAACGTAAAATAACCTGCGCTGGTGTTTTGCCGTGTTTTTTTGCAATCGACTGCACTGCTTCGTTTTCAAAAATAGCGCCGCCCCGCATAAGCGGACCCCATGATTCCACATATATATCGTTCTCTTGACAAAATGCTTTCAGCTCTTTTTGAACAAGGTACGGATGGCATTCAATCTGATTCAAAACGGGCTTCACTTCACACTCATTCAATAGGCGCTGCAAATGATCAATATTAAAATTACATACACCAATTGCTTTCACACGTCCGTCTGCGTATAATTTTTCAAGCGCTTTGTACGTATCTACATATGTATCTTCAGCTGGCATCGGCCAGTGAATCAAATACAAATCAAGATAATCAAGACCAAGCTTCTCCATGCTTTCATCAAAAGCTTTCAGCGTCTTCTCATAACCATGATCACTATTCCACACTTTTGTTGTAATGAATAACTCTTCACGCGGTACACCGCATTCCCGTACCGCCTTGCCTACACCACGTTCGTTTCCATAAAAGGCTGCCGTATCGATTGAACGGTAGCCTGCCTCAATGGCCTTCAAAACAGCTGGCGTCGCTTCCTCGTCTTCTACCTTATATACACCGTATCCAAGCTGTGGCATTTTAACTCCATTATTTAACGTAACAAATTGCATTTCCCCGCGTCCCTTCTATCATTTACTTTACATAGAAAGTATAGCACAGCATACGTTTTTCTTTCATTTATACTGTCTTACAAACCGATCCATGAGCCGAAAAATCCGGCTGCACATGTTAACATAATATAAAAAACCGCTTTTTTCATTTCCATTTTATCCGCTTCCAACATCCACGTTGAAAACGTCGTAAAGGCACCGAGGAAACCTGTCCCACATAGAAGCAGCCTGTTCCCTTCTATCCCGCTCCCAATCAGCAGACCAAACAAAAAGGCACCACTGACATTCACAAACAACGTTCCATACGGAAATGATCCTTTATTCAAATGATTTCCAAGCCAAAAACGTGCGATTGCCCCGAAAAAACCACCTATCGCAACGAAAATCATATCAGGCGCCCCTTTCTATCACCGAGCCGCACAAAAACGAGTCCACCTATAATACTTAAAAAAAGATACAGCCATCCTTCGAATATGTTGCCAGATTCAAACAATGCAATCGTTTCAATACTAAATGCAGAAAACGTTGTAAAAGAACCAATCACACCTGTTGTGATCGCTTTTTGTACATCCGTTGATACTACACCGCTTAGTTTGAACGAGAGAAATGGCAATAAAAAACAGCCTATGTAATTAGCTAAAAGTGTCGCAACCGGAAATGAGCCGCTCCACCATAAAACCGTTAATATGCTGACGCTATACCGCAAAACCGCTCCGATCATGCCGCCGATCCCGATGAGTATATATATGTTCACACGAAAGCCTTCTTTCTATCAATAAGTCTCTTTTATCATTATTTTTGGTAGCCGTTTTGTCAAGAAGCGCGCGGACTTTCGTGAAATCACAAAAAAAGACTGGCTTTTATTATGTTTCTCCGGTCTCTTTCTCGCTTTACATTTTGTTCTTTGGTTCGGTTCTCTGAAGCTGACAACGGTCGCAAGTTCGACCATCATTTTGACCCTGCAGCCGGTTATATCTCTTATCGGAGGCTTTTTTCTGTTTAAGGAACGTACAACGGCCGCTGCCTTTATGACGATGGGCATCGCCATCATTGGTACTGTTATGATCGGATGGGACGATTTCGGCTTAAGCAGTGAAGCGATTTCAGGAGATATTTTATCCTTTTTAAGTGTCATTGTAGTTGTCGGTTACTTATTAATCGGCCAAAACATCGTCCGTAAAGTATCGCACTGGATTTATAGTTTTTGTGTGTTTGCCTTTGCATCGATTTTTTTAATTGCATATAACCTGGGGACAGGAGTTGCTTTTGGCGGCCATAACACGCGGGAATGGGGCATTTTTCTATTGCTCGCCATCGTCCCGACAGTGGCTCATGTCATTAATAACTGGCTACTAAACTACGTCGATGCGACAACCATTTCAATGAGCATTCTTGGGGAACCTGTAGGCGCAACATTGCTTGCTGTTCTCCTGCTCGGCGTCTTTTTCTTTTTAATACAGCAAAAGCAAAGAACATACAAAAAAGCGGGTGGATAAATCTCCCGCTTTTTTCAAGCACGGCGGCGGAACGGTTTCTCCACCGGCAAACTTCTTTCTCTTTGTCGTAACAACAGCCAGATAATAATGCTTAAACTGAACGCGAGCAACTCTAGTGAGACGATATACCACGGATAGGGGCCGAGCAGATCAAGCAAGCTTGTACTTTTAGGCTTATGGCTTAGGTACAAATAATTGCCGCCTGTGAGCCAGTTCACGATCATCACAAACGGCATCAATATGTTTAAAAACAACATCGTTTTACCAACAGAATAAATGGATGGTCTATATCCCTTTATCCACGTAAAATAAAGCGGGATGCAGAAAATAAGCAGATGCGTCATAAAAAAATGAAAAAAGCGAAAATGTGGAAAGTCATAATTTAAGTACGGCGTAAAAAGCGCCTGCGATGCACCGAGCAATCCTGTAAACAGCAAAATTTCATACACTAGTTTCTTTTCACTAATTAATAAAATAATAGCTAGGAACAAGCTAATGCTGCACAGTTCCAGTGGAATAGCATGGCTGAGCTGCCAGTTGCCATTCACTATCATCCAGACGTGATACATCATTTCAAGCAATAACAAGAAAACAGCTGTCCCTATTTCAGCTTTTCTCCATTGTGATGACTTCAGCCGTTCTTTAAAAATATAGAGACAACCGACAATTATTATTAAAATGGCTAGCACAGTAAAATGACTCGCTGAAAACATATTGAAGTCATACTCTTCATAACTTCCCCCAAACCAGCTCATTCCCAAACCCCTTTCTGCCGGCTCATAATAAAATAAGCGGCCAGTATGGTTACCTTTCTATTTCCACAATGATGAACAAAATACACGATCGTCATTTTCCAATTCCATTCCAAGTGTACCATATAAGAATCGGCCTGGAAGAGTTTTTCTTATTCCTTTTATACTTACGTTTTCGTTTGAAGGATAATACAAAAACTTCCCTAGGAAATAATGCTTTCCAGAGAATCTTTCTACATTTAAAACCACTTTAAATAATCCCGTCCTTTTATATGTTACTTTTTATAACATTAATTTTAAAAATGTTCAGAAAACTATTGACTAATCTTTACTCCCCACATATCATAAGTACATGTTATAAAACATAACATAATTTAGTTATCAAAAATAACGTTCAGGGAGATGTTAAAAATGGATGATATGTTGTATTTAATGAACAGTCTGTGGGTTATGCTTAGTGCCATTTTAGTTATTTTTATGGCTGCCGGGTTCATTATGCTGGAGGCGGGGTCAACACGCATGAAAAATGCCGGACATATTGCCGGTAAAACTGTTTTCACATTCGGTCTTGCCTGCCTCGTTTTCTGGGCTGTCGGATTTGCTTTCATCTTCGGAGATAACGCAAACTTTTTCATCGGATTATCGAACTTCTTTTATTCCGGTTATGAACTTGAAGATATGAATTTATCATCCCCCGTCTTCTTCTTATTCCAGATGGCATTCGCAGGGATCGCGGTCACAATTGCGCTCGGCGGTTTCGCGGAACGTGCAAAGCTCTCTGTCTACGTCCTCTTCACAATTTTATTTTCAGCACTCGTTTATCCAGTTGTCGCTCACTGGATCTGGGGCGGCGGTTGGTTGGCTGAGCACGGCAAACAAGATTTTGCTGGCTCGACCGTCGTACATTTAACAGGTGCAATGGCTGCACTTGCCGCAACGATTTTGCTTAAACCACGTATTGGCCGTTTTAATAAAGACGGTTCTGCTAATGCAATTCACGGTCACAATCAGGTCTTCACATCACTTGGCGTCCTTATTCTCTGGTTTGGCTGGTTCGGTTTTAACGCAGGCAGCACATTATCAGTCGATGGCGGTTTTTTCGGATACGTTGCACTGAACACGAACCTCGCGGCGGGTGCCGCTGCTGTTTCAGCATTGATTATTTCATGGGTTGTTCTTGGCAAGTCCGATATTCCAACCATTTTAAACGGCGCACTAGCAGGACTTGTTTCGATTACCGCGTCATGTGCATTCGTTGACACATGGGCAGCGGTCGTTATCGGTTTAATCGCCGGTGTACTCGTATTCTACAGTGCACGTTTGATCGAAAAAATGGGCATTGATGATCCCATTTTCGCCCTTTCTGTTCATGGTATTCCTGGTATTTGGGGTACATTATCCACTGGTTTCTTCGCTACACCAGAACTTGCAACGGTCGGTCGGCCTGGGCTTTTCTACGGCGGTGGTTTCACACAGCTCGGTGTACAGGCAATGGGCGTATTCGTCAGCGGCGCTTTCGCTTTCGCAGCGTCATTCATTATTCTTTTCGCCATCAAGAAAGCACTTGGCGGACTCCGAGTTTCAGAAGAAGAGGAAATTATGGGCCTTGATATGAGTGAACACGGCAGCTACGGCTATCCAGAAGTATTTGCTGATCATACAAATCAAACTATATCAGGAGAAAAATAATATAATTCATGCGCAAAGCGGCTCCGCTTTGCGTATTATTAGTTAAAAAGGATGTGTTTAGGTATGACGACGCGTGCCCACACATACGCAGACATCCGCCTTGCAAAAGACTCAAGCATGGAGCAATACCTTCATTCAACACAGCGGTTAAATGCATTTCACGATGCGATTATGATGAAGGTATTTTTAACGGCCTTACAAAAGCATGAAGAAACAAACGGTGCTCCGCCTTGCCTATTCACATTATTTTTACTCGGCAGTGCTGGTCGGTGTGAACAAGGAACACTCAGCGATCAAGATCACGGCATGATATATGAACTTCATACAAATGATGCGGCGGATTATTTTCTCACTCTCGGCCAAACGTTTTCAGATGGTTTATATGAGGTAGGCTATCCGTACTGCGAAGGCAAAGTCATGAGTTCGAACCCAGTCTGGTGCCGATCGATTGAAGGATGGGAAACGCAGATTCATTCATGGATCGAAGAGGAAACACTTGATACGATTCGCTCGCTTCATATGATATGCGATGCGCGGGTGCTCTACGGGGAGAAAACATATATTTCTTCATTTAAAAAACAAATTTCAACATTGTTACAAAACGATCGGTATTTATTGAAACGTTTTTTCGAAAACATTCAATATATGAAAAAATCCGTTGGGCTGTTCGGACAGATTTTCACTGAACAAAACGGTCAACATACAGGTGCACTCAATTTAAAACAGGCGGCATTTTTCCCGTATGTCAATGCGATCCGCGTGCTAGCTGTCAAAGAAGGAATCGAATCTTCCTCGACATTGATGAGAATGAAAGCATTAAAACAAATTTCTGCACATGCAAGCCGGATAGACGAATGTGAAGAGGCGTACCGGATGCTACTGGACTTTCGACTTCGTGCGCTCAAAAATGCATCCGATTATGACAGCTCTCATTACATTCATATCGACACGCTCGGACCGATCCGAAAAAAAGAACTGCGTCACATTTTAAAAACGGCAGAGGCACTTCATCATTACGTGCAGCGATTTGTAGAAAAAGGATGATCAACCATGGGCTTTAACGATTTTATGAAAAATTTGAGCGGCAACCGATTTACCGGTTTACAGGGCGGCCGGCAGGATATAGCATTTATGCGTAGCTTACAGCGGGATTTGCGAACGAAGGAGACGACTTCGATTCCACTTGATGAATTGCAAGTGATTGTCTTTGATCTGGAAACAACCGGCTTTCACCCCGATAAAGGTGATCAAATCTTGTCCATTGGTGCCGTGAAAGTGACCGGCTGTCAAGTAGAAGATGAATACTATTCGCCCGTTCGTTACGAAAAGATTCTTCCTCCTTCTATTAAAGAACTAACCGGTCTTGATGAAGCAGAATTAAAAAATGCACCAGAGCCGGCTAATGCGCTTGAACAATTTTTCAAATTTAGCGGAGCGTCTCCGCTCGTTGCCCATCATGCAAGCCATGAAAAAGCGTTTATGCAGTACGCAAGCCGAAAATACTTTCGCACCCCTTTTTCTCACCGGCTCATCGACACGTCATTCATGTACCGTATTGCTGAACCGGATAACCCATATGTCCGGCTGGAAGACTGCTGTACACATAATCAAATTACCGTCACTGGACGCCACCATGCACTTGGTGATGCCCGGCTCACCGCCGCTTTATGGGCTGTCTATATTGATAAGCTACAAAAATTAGGAATCAATACATTGTCACAAGTATACGAAAGACTCGCCGCGATTCGATGAGCGGTGAGTCTTTTTCATTATTTTTCCTGCTCTATGAATCTTTTCTTTCTAAACAATCGTAACATCTTGTATAAGGAGGCGACTTCTATTGAAAAAACAACTCGCGTTTTTCGTTCTTTTTCTCTTTTTATTTGCACCATCTGTTCACGCCCGCTCTTATTCTATGGATGAAGTTAACATTCGAACCTGGATTCAACCTGACGGAGACGTACTTGTAAATGAAATTTTCCATTACACATTTAATGGAGATTATGAACGGGTTAGGCGCTCCATTCATAAAGTGGGACACGACGGCGTGGAATATTTTGAAGCATACGAATTAACGAATACGAGTGCAGAGCCTGGCTTTGTCAGCCAAAATGATTTGCGTGCTTTGCCTGTGGAACAGGAGGACAACACATTTTATGCAGCACTTCCCACAGCAAACACATCGAAATCAGTATTTTACATTTATGAACTTAAAAACGCCGTTCACTCGTACGATACATACAGCGATCTCACCATTCCTTTTTTCGGAACAGATGGGAATCACGATGAAACATTGGAAAACGTCACGATTGATATCGTCTTTCCTGAAGAAATAGAGCCCTCTCAATATTATGCATTTTTTCACGATCGGCTCGGGATGGTAGAAGAAAAAGGATCAGAAGTCGTCCGCTTTACAACGCCCGCTTCCATGCTTTATTCGCTGACCGAAGTTCGTGTTTTATTTCCTTCGTCCATGATGACCGGACAAACAAAAAGGGCCGAACCGATGACGATTACAGAAGCGGTCGACGCGGAAAACACACTCGCCCAATCTTTTTATAAAAAGGAAGAGCAAAAAGACAACCTCGAGATACTATTGATGGTATTATCCGCAGCTGTTTTTGCGGGAGCAATCGCTGTCATGTTCGTAAGGTTTCATGGTGGGCGCAGTGATTCATCATCGCTGATCCATCATGACCCTCTTTATTTGTATATGATTGATCGAGCTGGGAAAACGGATCATTATGCCTTTTTAGCTGGACTTTATTCACTTGTTGAAAAAGGATTCGCATCTGTGCAGGTAAGCCGGACGCACGGCCGTTTTTATAAAGATCCGGATTCCCCGAACAACACGCTGCATTTCACATTGACGGGAGATCGAAAGCGATTGTCTGACTGCGAAAAGAAGCTGGTCATGATTTTTTTCAAAAGACGCAACACCTTCACTGTCCATGATTTAGCCGGTGCAACGAAAAATGAAAAAACGCGAAATACGACTCTTCGCAATTACCAGAAAAAAGTGCAGACATTTAAACAGCGCGAACAAGAATGGGTGGATAATGTCATTGATGAGATGAAAGAAGACGGCGTCATGAGTGATCGGCTGCCGCGGTTTTTAAAAGGATGGGTACTGCTGGCTGTATTCGGGTTAATGTTATACACATATGTGATTGATTCATTAGAAATGTCTACGATGATTGTATATGGAACTATCGGACTGGTGCTCATGATAACTATTTGGCGGAAGCCAAAAAAACGCTGGCCTGCACCCATTTTCTTTACAGGTTCCGCCCTTGGGGCTGCTATGCTGTACGATGTAGATGCAGCATTGTGGCTCGTACTGTTTATATTGCTCAGTGCCGTCTTGTATTTCTTAACACCACGCTTCTTGTTATCAAGCGAAGCCGCTGTTGTGAAAGCAGACAGCAGGCAGTTCCGAATACAACGGAATATGCCGAACAGTGACATTGAAAAATGGACAGTACGGTCACTAATTCTGCGGGCAAAAAAACCGGTATCGCATAAAATGCTGGATACGGAACTCGCAGCTGTTGCGCCACTTACGTTTTTAATCCTATCAGATGAAGAACCTGTTCGTTACGTTTCAGAAACTTGGAAATGGAGCATACCGCGAGGAAGCAGTTCTTCCTCCTCGGACAGCGGAGGCGACTTCTTTGGAGATAGCGGTAGTGGTGGGGACAGCGGAGGTGGAGATGGCGGAGGCGGAGACTGATCCCCTCCGAACAAGGAGCTATCCTAAATGTCAATGAATAACTAACTAGGAACAACCCTATTTTTGCTTTAAAACATATTCTAGTATTTTTACAATGAATTCATCGCGAAAATAAAGCTTTTTCGGGCGCAATCATTGATTATTTCCATTAGAAAAGGGGCTTATGATACAGCCCCTTTTTTATGTAGATACACCCGGCATGACAATGTGTTTTTTCATACTACGATTTACAACCGAGATAATTCGGCCAAGCGTCAACGCAATGATGACTGTGCCAATGCCAACTGGTCCACCCAGTAAAAATCCGATCGCGACACCTGTCAATTCAATCAAAATTCTCGCTGTGCTAAGACTCCAGCCAAACGTATTGCTAAGCGCGAGCATCAATCCATCAAGCGGTGTTTTCGGCAGTTCTGCTTCAACATAAATACCGATACCAAGTCCGACTGCAAAAACACCTAACGCAAATGTCATCCATTGTATCACAGGGGATGAAGTAAAATTTATATCATTTAAGATGACATAAAACCAGAGATCGAGAAACCAGCTCCGCAGCATAATCGCCAAGATCGATTCGAACTGAAATCTCGCCCGCTCGATAATGGCCGTAATGAGCACAACACACCCTTGTGCAATAATCGACCACATGCCAATCGTCAATCCGAAATGAAGTTTTAATCCAACCGCCACAGCATCCCACGGACCCGCCCCTACATCAGAATGAACAACAAGCGCAATTCCTAGTGCAGTGATGATTAAACCTACAAAGTAAACCGTTATTCTTTTCCCCACTATAAATACCTCTTCCTAACAAGCATTTATCTTTTTATTGTAAATCTTTGGCCTCCTTTTAAGTTCTTCGCCGGCACAGTAAAAAGTATGATGCAATAGCTGCCAGATGACACGATACCATAATCATCCCCATCGGGAGCGGTGTTCCGCCACCAGCAATGCCGACAAGCGGTGCAACCGTGGCACCGAAAATGTATGGCATTAAACCGAGCAGTGCAGACGCAGCACCAGCCGTTTTTTCTTTTCCTTGCATCGCCAGAGAAAAACATGCTGTCGCTACAACACCAACGCTTGCGACAGAGAAAAATAACGGAATTAATACAGCTATTAAATGAGCTTTCATAAGAAGCATTAAAAACATCATACTGCTTCCGCCAAGTGCCATCGATAAACCAAATACGAGCAGCACGGATTCTTTCACTTTCCCCGCGAGGCGCCCAGTTACTTGCGATGCAATAATAATTCCGACACCATTTGCTGCAAAACATAAACTGAACTCTTGCGGCGACAAGCCGAAATAGTCTTGCAGAACAAACGGTGAACCTGAAATGTACGCGAACATTCCTCCCATGACAAACCCTTGGGCCAGACAATAACCCATAAATACTTTATCAACGAGCAATGTTTTAAATGTCACAAGCGTATTTTTTAATCCGCCCGCTGATTTCCGGTCGTCCCGAAGCGTTTCCGGCATCCCAAAAAAGACAGCCATGACCATAATGATACCAATGGCCGCAAGCACACCGAAAATGCCGTGCCACGAAACAAATTCCAATAGCTGTCCGCCGACAACCGGTGCGGCAATTGGTGCAACACCGTTAATTAACATTAAAAGCGCAAAAAACTTTGTCAATTCCGGCCCATCATACATATCACGTACAACTGCACGTGCGATAACGATTCCAGCTGCAGCAGACGCACCCTGCACGAACCGCATCGCAATTAATCCCCAGATCGACGGCACAATCATACATAACATAGACGCAATCGCGAATACGACGAGGCCTGCTAGAAGTGGCTTCCGTCTCCCCTGCACATCACTGAGCGGCCCCATCACAAGCTGACCCGCTGCAAGACCGATTAAAAAAGCAGTCAAACTAAGCTGGGCTATCGACGCTGTCGTCTGCAAATCATTTGCTAAAATCGGCAATGACGGCAAATACATATCAATCGACAATGGACCGAACGCTGACAACGAACCGAGCAGCAGTGCCATCCATACGCGTTTCGAACGGCTGTGTACTTGCTGCTTTTCCAAAACAGACTCTCTCACATTTTTCCCCTACCAATCTATTTATCTGGTTTTTCCATCATACAGCATTTGAAGATAGAAGAAAATGCCTGTTTCCAAAGTACAACTAGCACACCATGGAGACAGACATCTTATATTATTCTTTACCTTCCAACTGAAACGCTCATAAAATCCTCCCTAATTGCTGCTCCTTCGTCGTTAGTCTGTTTTAAACACTTTATTGTAATCTGTTGCCTCAATGAGTGCTTTTTCTTCGACCTTAATCCGGATTGATAGTACCATCATGTTCAGCACTGAAAAGATAATGGCTGTATAGTACGCTTGAAACAGAAGTGGCAAAACAAGAATTTCAGCAGCAACAATGGTATAATTCGGGTGCCGGATCCACTGGTAAGGTCCCCGCTTTACAACGTGCGCACCTGGTAAAATAATAATTTTCGTATTCCAGAAACGGCCAAGAGAAGCGAGACTCCACACTCTGCCAGCCTGCGCAAGTAAGAACAGGGACATCCATACCGGCCACCAATCGCTTATGGATCTTTCCAATAAGATCACTTCAGCTGCTAAGCTAATGAAAAAGCCTACATGAAGAGAAACAATCAACGGATAATGCCCCCCACCAACTTCATAGGCTCCCCGTTCACGCATCCACTTTTCATTTCGTTTTGCAACAACAAGTTCGACAAAACGCTGCAGACACACTACAGTGATTACGAATAAGAACAGTGTCATGTTTCCTTCCCCCATTCCAGAAGAACTAATTCTCCGCAAAATCCCGGTCCAAGTGCTGCCATCAATCCATAATCCCCTTTCCTCACCTCATCTAACATAAAGCGTTCAAGCACATATAAAACAGTTGGTGAAGACATGTTACCGAATTCAGACAGTACGTCCCAAGCGTGTACTGTTTTCTCTTTTGTTAGATGAAGTGTATCCTCATACGCATCGAGCACTTTTTTGCCGCCTGGATGGGCAACAAAATGCTCGATTTTATCGATAGAAAGATTCTGCTTTTGTAAAAACGTCTCGACAAACCCACCGAGCCAACTGCGAATGATCGACGGGATATCACGTGAAAAAATAACATGAAGACCGCTGTCTTTCATATCCCATCCCATCACATCTTCCGAATCAGGCATCAGTTTTGATTCTGTACGCAAAATGGATGGCGTAAGCCACTTTGTCTTCACATCCGCGGCATCACCGGCGATGAGTACACAGGCAACACCGTCCGCGAACAATGATGTGCCAATCAGATTACTTTTGGAACGATCGTTTCGTTGAAAAGTTAAGCTGCATAATTCGACCGAAAGAACGAGCACTTTCGCTTTTGGAAACGCCAGGCAGTATTCATGCGCACGGCTGACACCCGCTGCCCCTCCCGCACAGCCAAGACCCCAGATGGGAATCCTCTTTGTATCCGCTGAAAATGGCAGCCGGTTCATAATTCTTGCTTCAATCCCGGGTGTTGCCATACCGGAGCTGGAGATGAAGAAAATAGCATCGATCTCTCCAAAGGACACTGGTTTTTGTAAAAAACGATCGTCTTTTAAACAGCTCTCCACTGCTTTTACTCCATATTGTGTCGCTAATTTAATATATAAATCATTCCGTTCCTTTAGACTATGTTCATGACGAAACCATTCAAGAGGCATAGATAAATGGCGCTTCTTAATTTGGCCGTTTTGAAAGACAGGCAGCAGTCGTTCGATATCTTGAAAGTCTTCTTGAAACAATTCCCGTACAAAGTCCATCACCTTCCCCTGCATAAGTTCATGCGGTGGATGAAACGTGCTGACCGAGACAATTTTCGGCATACGAAATCCCCCTTTTCTTTTTTTACTAGTTTGCCCTGTTTTTTTCCAATTATTCAATCATTATATTAACATTCGTATTCAGTAGAGGATCAATGCGAGCGTATCAGCAAGAAAAATATTACGTTCTCTTCTCTGTTTGTCCACATTATTCCACTGTACTGATTTCCCAGTCAAATTCTCTCTATTTCAAAAACTCATTTTCTATTGCCAAACAGAAAATGATTTCTACATTATATTACTGTTAAGATACAAAACCTTTTAATGATTGTTCAATACAAAAAGCACCTTCAAAAGAATTCTTTTGAAGGTGCCTCTGCACTTATAAAACATCTTTCATTATTTTCCGGTAGTAGCCAATCGTAAACGCCGCGAAAATAGCATAAATAGCTGCGTATACGATAAAAGCAACTGTTGCCGGCAATAAAATGCTTGCCGAAAATAAGAAAGATGAAGCTGATTTAATCGCAAAAATGCCGTGCAGAATACCGATTGCGAGCGGTAATCCGAAAATAAACAGCTGCTTCCATATGATGCTATTCATCATATCTGGAATGGAAAAACCGAGCTGACGTAGTGTGCGGAACGTCTGTCTTTCCTGTTCGGCTTCTGTCATCTGACGGAAATAAAGAATGCTGCCTGTTGTTAACAGGAAGACAAGACCGAGAAAACCGGTAATGAAGACCATCAGTCCATTCGCTTCAAATTGCTGTGCCAGCATATCATAGTAAACAACCCGCTGTTCCTTTTCCGGCACTACTTTTTTATAAATGGCTGTCGCTTCTTTACTGTCTTCTTCTTGCCCAAGTGTGAACACCAGGTATGGTACTTCTTGTGCACCTGACGCTAATTTTTCATACGTGGTACGGTCAACTGCCAGCTGATAAAAGCTTGTATCGGTATTCATTGCAAGTTTTTCTTCGACTTCTTTAATCGTAATATCCAGCTCATTGTTCGGCATTTTAAGTGTGACATCATATCCGACATTCGATCCAAACATGTCACTATTGGCAAATGAATCAAATAAAACAGCACCGCCTGTCGGATCTACAATTGTCATCCCTGCCTGCTCAAGTGAATCATTTGAAAAAACAGATGCTTTTAAATCAGCCCAATAAGCGCTCGCCTGACTAGGCAACTTTGCTACATCGACAGGAAGTTCCACAGAGGCGAGTTCTTTCTGTTCAAAAGAGATGCCGGCTGCGGTTAATTCTTTTTCAAATGAAGAAGCGAATTCTGCTTGATTTTGAAAAGCAAAATCGTATGGAAACATGCCGCGCGTCGAATTTTCAACAGAGTAATAAAGGGAATACGCGACACCGATCATGCCTAGTGTCATGGCAGACAACGTTGTAATAAGCGTCAATGAACGCGCATTGCTTTTCATCCGATGCATAATCGCTGCAGTGGAAAGCGTATCACGAAACGCCAAGTGGCCATCTTTTCGTTTTCTCCATAAATGGAGAAGCCATCCGACCGTTGCGCGGAAAAAGAAAAATGTACCGAAAATCGTCGCAGCGAGCACGATAAAGGCATTCAAAATAAAATAGCTGTTCACCATACGCCCTGAATACCAGTAGCCAAATACAATCAACACAATGCCGAGCACACCAAATAGCAACTGACTAATTTTACCTGGTTGTTTTGACAATTCGGTTGTCCGCCTTGCTGTAAACAAATCAATCAATGTGCTTTTATACACAACCCGCAATGATTGAAGAGATGTCACGGCCACGAGAATAATAAAAACGATAGCTGTTTGCATAATCGCTGGAATGGAAATCGATAATTCTATAAATGCTTCTTTTCCCATCAGCTTGACGAGCAAAAGCAAAAATCCACGCGAAACGACGATACCTGTCGCAATCCCGACTAAAAGCGCGCCTATGCCAAGCAACATATTTTCGATCATAAGCATGCGGGCAACTCCGCCTCTTGTCAGCCCAATCAACTGATATATACCAATTTCATTGCTGCGCCGTTTTAAGAAAATTGAATTGGCGTACAAAACAAACACCGCAACAATTGCCAACAACAAATACGCAGCCACTTTAAAAGACTGATCTAAGCGAAGCGACAACTCCGCTCCTTTTATGACCGACTCATCATGCTGCAGCGTCGCAAACACAAAATACAGCATAACGCTAAAAATAAACGAGAAGAAGTACAAATAATAATGCTTAATATTTTTCCGCATGCTGCGCCGGACGAGATCAAACAGTGTCATAGCCGTCACCCCCGAGCGCACTTTGCACACTCATAATGTCCCCGAAGAAATCTTTCCGCTCTTTATCGCCGCGATATAATTCCGTATACAATTGCCCATCTTTTAAAAATACCACTCGGCTGCAATAGCTTGATGCGACCGGATCATGGGTAACCATCATAATCGTCACATTCCGTTCCCGGTTAATTCCTTCCAGATTACCAAGAAGCGATGACGCTGACTTCGAATCAAGTGCACCAGTCGGCTCATCCGCGAAAACAAGCGATGGATTGTTAATAAGCGCCCGCGCTGCCGATGTCCGCTGCTTTTGGCCGCCGGAAATTTCATTCGGGTATTTATCCGACAGTTCCGTAATGCCAAGCGCTTTCGCAATATCAACGAACATCCGTTCTGACTCCATTCGATTTTGCTTTCCGAGCGACAGTGGCAATAAAATATTTTCTTTCACCGTTAACGTATCCAACAAATTATAATCTTGAAAAATAAAACCGAGTTTCTCACGGCGAAAATTGGATAAATCACGGTCTTTCATACGTGCAATGTCCGAGCCGCCGATTTCGATCACACCTTCTGTCGGCCGATCAATCGATGCCAGCACGTTTAAGAGTGTCGTTTTCCCGGCACCCGACGGCCCCATAATGCCGACAAATTCTCCCGCTCGTACGTTGAGATCAATGCCTTTTAACACTTGATACACCTGATTTCTCGATCCAAATGATTTTCGCACCTGTTTTGCCTCTAAAATGTTCATCTTGTGCCTCCCTGTTTTTTTCTATTTTCATCGTATACCGCGACTGTACTCCCAGTCGTTCGATTCACATGACAAAACAGGGAGTGAATGTTACATTTTTGTCACTTCGTCGAAAGGATTTCTTGGGAAATAGGTAATCGTCACAGTCGTCCCCTTTTTAGATTCAATGTGAATACGGTGACCTAATTTTTCCGCGACCACAGCCGCCAAATACAGCCCGAGTCCGGTCGCCGCATTCGATTTCCGGCCCGCATCACCGGTAAACCCTTTTTCAAACACTCTTGGCAAATCAGCAGGATTGATTCCGCGGCCTTCATCTGTGATGCGAAGCGAGATCTGCCCGTCTTTGTTGTTCACACCTTCGATATGAATCGTTCCGTCAACCAGGCTGTATTTCACTGCATTCGAGAGAACTTGCCTGATTAAAAAACGACACCACTTCGGGTCAGTTGTGACGATTTTATCCACACCAATTAAATTAATTTCAATATTTTTTTCGATGCACCATTTTGCGAGATCCTGTATTTCCGGCACGACCATCGACTGCAGTGCAACGTCTTTTATCATAAAATCCCGCTGCAATTCCGCCAAGCGGGCCACGTGCAACTGTTGATCGACGAGTGCATGAATGCGGATCCATTGATCAAGTACATCATCTAGATCCGGCTTCTCTTCCAGAATTAATTTCATCGCCGTCAGCGGTGTCTTTACTTCGTGCACCCAGGACGTGACGTAATCAAGATGATCCGCCTGCTCCGCTTTCAATTGGGACAGCTGTGTCTGTAAGGAGCGGGATGCATGGAGAATGGCTTCCCGTGCAATATCTTCCACTCCCGAATGGGCTTCCGGTACTGCTTCATTCCAGTCGCGTACCTCATGCGTCTGCATCGTTATTAACGAGCGGAAAAAGGCCATTTCGACTATATAGCGCCATGTCAAAAAAAGAAAAAACAACATTAGCTGGAACCCATTCCAGTACACGAGTGATTCCGTTTCAATGACAATCCCATCATCAAGCAAAATAAGAGCATCTCCTGCCGCAACCCATAAGATAAAAAAGAAAATCCAGCTCATCCGATCCTTTAAAAACAGCTTAATCATGACAGAGTCACAGCCATATAGCCCTGCCCTTTTTTCGTGACAATCGATCCTTCCAACCCAATGCCCACCAGCTTTTGCCGCAATCTCGTTACGTTCACCGTCAGCGTATTGTCATTGACAAACTGTGCATCATCCCAAAGTTTCTTGATTACTGTTTCTCTTGAAACAATGCTGTCACGCGAATCGAGGAGCACCGTTAAAATAAACAATTCATTTTTCGTTAAATCCACCTCTTCTCCATCATGACGGATCATTCCTTTTTTCAAATCAATCACCGCCCCGTTCCACTGCAGCGCATCCGCCGGCTCATCACCATATGCATATACTCGTCGGAGCAGCGCCTGCACTTTCGCGACAAGCACATCCATATGAAACGGCTTCTGTATGTAATCATCCGCACCCATTTGCATCGCCATCACCATGTCCATCGGATGATCCCTCGATGACAAAAACAGAACCGGAACCGTCGACACCGCCCGAATTTCCCGGCACCAATGAAAGCCATCAAAAGCAGGCAGCTGTATGTCTACAATAACCAAATGCGGTTCTTCCTTTAAAAACGTCGCCATCACATCATGAAAAGACACCGGCAACACTGTCTGAAACGACCATTGTCCAAACCGTATCTCCATCTGTCGGGCAATCGCCAGATCATCCTCAATGATCATAATCTTCATCTCCATCGCGCCCATCACCCTTCTATTTATGAGATTATCTTATCATAAGTTTTTCTTAGAAAAGAAAAAAGCCCACAAGGAAATTTCGCCAGCCCATGCTAGGACATCTATATCTAATCCCATACCTTATACATTGATTGTTACTTTCCATATCTTAAAATCGTATATTGTATATTGTATAAGTCATTTGTCATACAAGGTTAATCGAATGATCAAAGGAAAACATTTTTTCCTGAAAAGTTATTTACCTTAACCAAATTGAATAACCTTCTAAGTGATAATTTTTTAAGGAGGAATTGCAGTGGGGTATTATTTAAGAGTAGAACCAGATGTAAATATTTATGTAGAAGATGTGAATCGGGAAAGTGAGAAAACAATCTTATTTATACACGGCTGGCCAGCAAACCATAAGCTGTTTGAATACCAGTTTAATCACTTGCCTTCTCTCGGCTATCGCTGCATCGGCATGGATTTGAGAGGATTCGGCAACTCGGACAAACCATCGAGCGGCTACTCCTACGATCGGCTAGCCGATGATGTGCGGGCAGTGGTGGATGAACTTCATTTACAAAACTTCACGCTCGCAGGTCACTCTGTAGGTGGAGCGATTTCCGTGCGATATATGACACGTCATAACGGGTATGGGGTGTCTAAACTTGCCTTAATCGCAGCTGCAGCGCCCAGCTTGACGATACGCCCTGATTTTCCTTACGGACTTCCAAAAGAAGCGGTCACGAACATCATTCAGAATACGTACATTGACCGTCCTAAAATGCTTCAAGACTTTGAAGGCGAATTTTTCTTCCTGCATATAACGCAGCCCTTCTCCCAATGGTTCCTCCAAATGGGATTACAGGCAGCTGGCTGGTCTACCGCAGCAGTTGCCACTTCGTTTAGAGACGAAAGCTTATTCTCTGATCTTAGACAAATACGTGTTCCAACGATCATTCTTCACGGTGTTCATGACAAGGTTTGTTTGTACCCACTTGCTGTAGCGCAAAATAAAGAAATTAAAAATTCCAAGCTTGTTCCGTTCGAAAATAGCGGTCACGGTTTGATGTGGGAAGAACGTGAAAAATTGAATCGAGAATTAACACAATTTATAGGATAAGGATGGGATCCTAAGCGTACCAATTTACTGTATGAATGTAATTTCCTATGCAAAAAGAAATTCCAATGATTGCATTTCTTAAACAAAAGCTAACTTTTGCATATTTCCAATTACTATATTTGCTGCTTTGAAAAAAAGAAAGTAGCAATCACTCCTGAACAAAGAACCACCAATAAAAATTGGTGGCTCTGCCACTTACTTGGTACTCCTAAGGTAACACAATAAAACAAGTATTATTGTGTTACTGTTATTTTACTCTTTTTATATTATCCCATAATTCATAAGGATGTTCAGAATCTGTAGTATTCTCTATTTGCCTAATCGGTAAGGATTGCTTTTCAATAGGGAGCGCCATTTGCTCATATAGATGGGCTGTAGATAACCCGAATTCCGTAGCTTGTTCATTAGAATAAGCAAAATAAACAGCCTTCACTCCTGACAAGTGTATGGCACTTAAGCACATAGGACAAGGTTGACCACTCGCATATAATTCACATCCTGTAAGCTGTGCTGTCTGCAAGTATTGAGAAGCTTTGCGAATAGCTTGGATCTCAGCATGAGCAGTAGGATCATGGGTTTCTAAGATATCATTAACACCTGTTGCAATGACTTCCCCATGCTTTACAATTACTGCTCCAAAGGGTCTTCCATGTTTTATCTTTACGTTTTCTCTTGCTAAGTCTATTGCTTGTTTCATAAATTTACTTATTTCCATTATAGTTACACCTCTAATTTTTAATTAAAAAAAAGAAGAACAGCTGTCGCTGTTCTTCTCGTTGCCTGGCGGCGTCCTGCTCTCACAGGGGGAAACCCCCAACTAC